>NZ_JACVWI010000043.1:0-251 GCF_020658455.1 Clostridioides sp. ES-S-0005-03
AAGATTTAAGTAATATACTCTTAATGGTGGAGATGAGGAGAGTCGAACTCCTGACCCCTTGCTTGCAAGGCAAGTGCTCTCCCAACTGAGCTACACCCCCAAATATGAAGTTCATAAAGAACTTTCAAAATTAAACAGTAGGCAATTCTCCTTAGAAAGGAGGTGATCCAGCCGCACCTTCCGATACGGCTACCTTGTTACGACTTCACCCCAGTTATTGATTCCACCTTCGACGACTTCTTCCAAAAGGT
>NZ_JACVWI010000044.1:0-249 GCF_020658455.1 Clostridioides sp. ES-S-0005-03
ATAATAGGTCGAAGGTGTAAGTGCAGCAATGTATTTAGCTTATCGATACTAATAGGTCGAGGACTTGACCAATATTTATTTGATGTTCATTAATTAAAATATATATGTAGTTTTTAGAGTGTTAACTCTAAAGAATCTAGTTTTACTAGTTTCAATAACTTAATAGTAATATTAAGCATAAAGATTATGTGGTTACAATAGCAGAGAGGATACACCTGTTCCCATTCCGAACACAGAAGTTAAGCTCTC
>NZ_JACVWI010000045.1:0-248 GCF_020658455.1 Clostridioides sp. ES-S-0005-03
TGAAAGTTCTTTATGAACTTCATATTTGGGGGTGTAGCTCAGTTGGGAGAGCACTTGCCTTGCAAGCAAGGGGTCAGGAGTTCGACTCTCCTCATCTCCACCATTAAGAGTATATTACTTAAATCTTTGATTTATCTAGTAGCCTCTTACATGCACTTTTAGCTTATCTTTAGACAAGCTATGTGCGTTAGCACTTTAAGCAACAGAATAAACTGAACACATGTGAAGTTTGTTTGTTGGCGACGTGC
>NZ_JACVWI010000046.1:0-247 GCF_020658455.1 Clostridioides sp. ES-S-0005-03
TTGATAGATTAGAAGCTATCAACTTCGATAATTTTTAAAAGTTATCAGCTTTATATATTACAAATTAGATGTCATATCACTAAATATATATATGCAGTTTTCAAAGTGCTAACGCACAGCGCCAACAAACAAACTTCACATGCGTTCAGTTTATACTGTTGCTCAAAGTGCTAATTGAGTATTCGTAAAAACGAACCCTCAAAATTAAACAGTAGGCAATTCTCCTTAGAAAGGAGGTGATCCAGCC
>NZ_JACVWI010000047.1:0-240 GCF_020658455.1 Clostridioides sp. ES-S-0005-03
TTATCGCAGCTTATCGCGTCCTTCATCGGCTCCTAGTGCCAAGGCATCCGCCCTGCACCCTTAATAACTTGACCAGTTAAAAAGGTTTGATAGATTAGAAGCTATCAACTTCGATAATTTTTAAAAGCTATCAACTTTATATATTACAAATTAGATGTCATATCACTAAATATATATATGCAGTTTTCAAAGTGCTAACGCACATCGCCAACGTATAAATCCCGTTGCTTAAAGTGCTAG
>NZ_JACVWI010000048.1:0-236 GCF_020658455.1 Clostridioides sp. ES-S-0005-03
ATAATTTTTAAAAGCTATCAACTTTATATATTACAAATTAGATGTCATATCACTAAATATATATATGCAGTTTTCAAAGTGCTAACGCACATCGCCAACGTATAAATCCCGTTGCTTAAAGTGCTAGCGCACGTCGCCAACAAACAAACTTCACATGTGTTCAGTTTATTCTGTTGCTTAAAGTGCTAACGCACATAGCTTGTCTAAAGATAAGCTAAAAGTGCATGTAAGAGGCT
>NZ_JACVWI010000049.1:0-234 GCF_020658455.1 Clostridioides sp. ES-S-0005-03
AAAAATTATCGAAGTTGATAGCTTCTAATCTATCAAACCTTTTTAACTGGTCAAGTTATTAAGGGTGCAGGGCGGATGCCTTGGCACTAGGAGCCGATGAAGGACGTGATAAGCTGCGATAAGCTTCGGGGAGTTGCACGTAAACTTTGATCCGAAGATTTCCGAATGAGGAAACTCACTTAGAGTAATGTCTAAGTATCATTAAGTGAATACATAGCTTAATGAGGGGAACTC
>NZ_JACVWI010000050.1:0-208 GCF_020658455.1 Clostridioides sp. ES-S-0005-03
CATATCATTAAAACTACAATAATATTTGCATACTTTTATATTAATAATTATCCAATGTTAAAAACTACAATAATTTTTACATACTATCATAGTAATAATTATACATATCATTAAAACTACAATAATATTTGCATACTTTTATATTAATAATTATCCAATGTTAAAAACTACAATAATTTTTACATACTATCATAGTAATAATTATACA
>NZ_JACVWI010000051.1:0-204 GCF_020658455.1 Clostridioides sp. ES-S-0005-03
TGAAAGTTCTTTATGAACTTCATATTTGGGGGTGTAGCTCAGTTGGGAGAGCACTTGCCTTGCAAGCAAGGGGTCAGGAGTTCGACTCTCCTCATCTCCACCATTAAGAGTATATTACTTAAATCTTCGATTTATCTAGTAGCCTCTTACATGCACTTTTAGCTTATCTTTAGACAAGCTATGTGCGTTAGCACTTTAAGCAAC
>NZ_JACVWI010000001.1:0-2019723 GCF_020658455.1 Clostridioides sp. ES-S-0005-03
ACCCCAGAAAGACTATCTGGTTGATAGGTCGAAGGTGTAAGTGCAGCAATGTATTTAGCTTATCGATACTAATAGGTCGAGGACTTGACCAATATTTATTTGATGTTCATTAATTAAAATATATATGTAGTTTTTAGAGTGTTAACTTTAAAAAACTAGTTTTACTAGTTATAAAAATTTAATGCGGGTGTAGCTCAATGGTAGAGTTCTGGCCTTCCAAGCCAGCTGTGAGGGTTCGATCCCCTTCACCCGCTCCAAAAGATTATGTGGTTACAATAGCAGAGAGGATACACCTGTTCCCATTCCGAACACAGAAGTTAAGCTCTCTAGCGCTGATGGTACTTGGTGGGAAACTGCCTGGGAGAGTAGGACGTAGCCACGTAATTTTTTTTTGCATAAAATTTTATAAAAATCTAATTATTATATGTTTTTATTTGTCTTTTATAGATTTTTTTGGCAATAAATGATATAGTGAATATAATTAAATATTTAAATATTTAATTTTTTTTGTTTTTTTGTAAGTTTATTTTTATAACTTTCTTTAAAATTTTTGGGAGATACACTTTGACATATGTTTTAAAAGTAATTTTAACAGTAAGTAGGATAAAAAATAAATAAAATAGAAATTTGTGTTAAATAAGGAGATTAATATGAAAAAAAATGCAAGATTGATAACAACAGGAATTCTTTCAATGGCAATTGTTGCACCTACAATGGCATTTGCTACTGAGTCTAATGCTATGGAAAATAATGCTAACTTAAATATAAATTTGGAGAAAAAAAGTATAGTTTTAGGAAGTACATCAAAAGTAAGTGTGAAGTTTAAAGAAAAGCCAGATGCTGATAGCATTACTTTAAAATATAAATGTTATGACATGCCACTAGATACAACTCTGAACTACAATCAATCAACTGGATTATATGAAGGAACAATCAACTACAATAAAGACCCAGAATATTTAAATGTATGGGAATTACAGGGTATAACAATAAATAGCACAACTAATCCTAAGACTTTAGATAAACAAGAATTAGAAGCTATGGGATTAAATTTAAAAGATTATGATGTAACACAGGAATGTATAATTGAAGACATAACTTCAAGAAAAGATGTAAGTAAATATATGAGAAAAACTTCTGCTCCTATAACAGAACTTACAGGAAGTGATAGATATGAAACAGCAGTTAAGATAAGTAAAGAAGGCTGGAAAAATGGTTCAGATAAAGTAATTATAATAAGTGGAGATGTAAGCATCGACGGTATTATATCAACTCCATTAGCTACTACATATAATGCACCAATACTTTTAGTTGAAAAAAACAGTGTACCAGCCAGTGTAAAAGCAGAATTAAAGCGTCTAAATCCTAAAGATATAATTATAATTGGAGATGATAATTCTATTTCTAAAACTACTGCTAATCAAATAAAATCAACTGTAAGTGCTAGTCAAACACGTTTGAATGGTTCTAATAGATATGAGACATCTTTATTGATAGCAAAAGAAATAGATAAAAATCATGATGTAGATAAAGTATATATAACAAATGCAAATGGTGGAGAAGTAGATGCACTTACTATTGCAGCAAAAGCAGGTCAAGATAAGCAACCAATTATATTAAGTGATAAAGACAGTCTTACAAATGATACATATAAGTGGCTACAAAGTGAGGATTTACAAAATGCTTACTTTATAGGTGGTCCTCAAATGTTATCAACAAATGTTATCAATAAAATAAATGATATAACTAAAGATAGTGTTACTAAAAATAGAGTATATGGAGCAGATAGACATGAAACAAATGCAAATGTAATAAAAACATTCTATACAGAGGATGAATTAGAAGCTGTTCTAGTTGCTAAGTCAGATGTACTTGTTGATGCTTTAGCAGCAGGGCCATTGGCTGCTAGTTTAAAATCTCCAATACTTATAACACCAAAAACATATGTATCTGCATATCATAAGGATAATTTAGAAGCTAAATCTGCTAATAAAGTGTATAAGATAGGAGGCGGATTAACTTCTAAGGTAATGAATTCTATAGCATCATCATTATCTAAGCATAATACAACACCGACAGACCCAGGAACTAGTAATGGAGCAAAGACAGTTATGATTGACCCAGGTCATGGTGGCTCGGATACTGGAACAACAGGTAAACCATTAGGTGGAATTAGAGAAAAAGATTATACTTTAAATACTTCACTTGCAACAACTGAATATTTACGTTCAAAAGGAATAAATGTAATTATGACAAGAGATACAGATAAGACTTTATCACTTGGAAATAGAACTGCCCTATCTAACTCTTTAAGACCAGATTTATTTACAAGTATACACTATAATGCATCTGATACAACTGGAAATGGAGTAGAAGTATTTTATAAACTTGCAGACAAAAATGGTGGAACTACTAAAACTGTAGCTACAAACATATTAAATAGAATTTTAGAGAAGTTTAATCTTAAAAATAGAGGTATAAAAACAAGAACACTATCAACTGACCCTACAAAGGATTACTTGTATGTTTTAAGAACTAATGATATGCCAGCTGTACTTGTAGAATGTGCATTTTTAGATAATGAGAAGGATATGAGTTTATTGAATTCATCATCAAAAGTAAAGGACATGGGTACACAAATAGGTAAAGGTATAGAAGAGTCATTAAAATAGTACATAATGAAAATACTTAAAAAACTCAGCATAAATTAATTTATGACTTTAGATTTAGTTTAAATCCATAAAATAAAAATATAATTCTGTTAGTAATAAAGACTATGTATAAGTTGTTGCAGATATAAGTGCAAATAGTGTATACATAGTCTTTTTGTGTTGAAGTTTTGGTTGCTAAGTCTCAGGTGTAATTATAGAGATGTATTTAACTTCTAGGTATTAATAGGTCGAGGACTTGAATAATATTTATATGATGTTTATTTATTAAAATATATATGTAACATTTAGAATTCAACTTTGAAAAATTAATTTTATTGACTTATAAAAATTTGATATAAAACTCTACAAAATATAATCATTATATGTTTTTATTTGTCATTTATAGATTTTTTTAGTAATAAATGATATAGTGGAAATGAGCAAATATATTTAATTATGTTTATTTTTTGTAATTGTTTATTTTTTGTAATTTAATTTTTAATAAATTTTTGCAAATTTAGATAAGCACACTTTGCTGTGTTTTAAAAAATTAAAAGATAAAAAAAGCAAGGTGAAAATCTATGTTAAGTAAGGAGATTAATATGAAAAAAAATACGAGATTAATAACAACAGGAGTTCTTTCAATGGCAATTGTTGCACCTACAATGGCATTTGCTACTGAGTCTAATGCTATGGAAAATAATGCTAACTTAAACATAAATTTGGAGAAAAAAAGTATAGTTTTAGGAAGTACATCAAAAGTAAGTATAAAATTTAAAGAAAAACCAGATGCTGATAGCATTACATTAAAATATAAATGTTATGATATGCCACTAGATACAACTCTGAACTACAATCAATCAACTGGGGTATATGAAGGAACTATAAATTATAATAAAGACCCAGAGTATCTAAATGTTTGGGAGTTACAAGGGATAACAATAAATAGCGCAACTAATCCTAAGACTTTAGACAGACAAGAATTAGAAGCTATGGGATTAAATCTAAAAGACTACAATGTAACACAGGAATGTATAATTGAAGATATAACTTCAAGAAAAGATGTAAATAAATATTTGAGAAAGACTTCTGCACCTATCACAGAACTTACAGGAAGTGATAGATATGAAACAGCTGTTAAAATAAGTAAAGAGGGATGGAAAAATGGTTCAGATAAAGTAGTTATAATAAATGGAGATGTAAGCATAGATGGTATTATATCAACTCCACTAGCAACTACATATAATGCACCAATACTTTTGGTTGAAAAAAATAATGTGTCTGATAGTGTAAAAGCAGAATTAAAGCGTCTAAATCCTAAAGATATAATTATAATTGGAGATGAGAATTCTATTTCTAAAACTACTGCTAATCAAATAAAATCAACTGTAAGTGCTAGTCAAACACGTTTGAATGGTTCTAATAGATATGAGACATCTTTATTGATAGCAAAAGAAATAGATAAAAATCATGATGTAGATAAAGTATATATAACAAATGCAAATGGTGGAGAAGTAGATGCACTTACTATTGCAGCAAAAGCAGGTCAAGATAAGCAACCAATTATATTAAGTGATAAAGACAGTCTTACAAACGATACGTATAAGTGGTTACAAAGTGAGGATTTACAAAATGCTTACTTTATAGGTGGTCCTCAAATGTTATCAACAAATGTTATCAATAAAATAAATGATATAACTAAAGATAGTGTTACTAAAAATAGAGTATATGGAGCAGATAGACATGAAACAAATGCAAATGTAATAAAAACATTCTATACAGAGGATGAATTAGAAGCTGTTCTAGTAGCTAAGTCAGATGTACTTGTTGATGCTTTAGCAGCAGGACCATTGGCTGCTAGTTTAAAATCTCCAATACTTATAACACCAAAAACATATGTATCTGCATATCATAAGGATAATTTAGAAGCTAAATCTGCTAATAAAGTGTATAAGATAGGAGGCGGATTAACTTCTAAGGTAATGAATTCTATAGCATCATCATTATCTAAGCATAATACAACACCGACAGACCCAGGAGCTAGTAATGGAGCAAAGACAGTTATGATTGACCCAGGACATGGTGGTTCAGCACCTGGAAATTCATTTGGAGGAATGATTGAAAAAGATTACAATTTAAATACTTCACTTGCAACTACTGAATATTTACGTTCAAAAGGAATAAATGTAATTATGACTAGAGATACAGATAAGACTTTATCACTTGGAAGTAGAACTGCTTTATCTAACTCACTTAAACCAGACTTATTTACAAGTATACATTACAATGGTGATAATAATAGAAAAGGTCATGGAGTAGAAGTGTTTTACAAGCTTAAAGATAAAAATGGAGGAACTTCTAAGACTGTGGCTACAAACATATTAAATCGAATTTTAGAGAAATTTGAACTTACAAATAGAGGTATAAAAACAAGAGTACTTACTAGTGACCCTACAAAAGATTATTTATACGTTTTAAGAACCAATGACATGCCAGCTGTACTTGTAGAATGTGCATTTTTGGATAATGAGAGTGATATGAAGTTAATAAATTCACCTGCAAAAGTAAAAGAAATGGGCACACAAATAGCTAAAGGAATAGAAGAATCATTAAAGTAATTAAAAATAGAGTGATTAAAGTTTAATATAAATTTATGATTGTGAGTTTATATTAAAGCTATAATTTGAAGTATGGGTGTGTAAATATATAAAGACTATATATACATTGTTGCATATACAAATGCATAACAGTGTATATATGGTCTTTTTTGTAGTTAAATGCAATAATTTGATTGTATTTTGAAAAATGCACAATATGATATAATTAGATAATATACACTTAATTTAATTAAGGAAGGTGATTATGTGGAATATTTATTAAAAAAAAGCAGTCTAAAAAAAGATGAAAATGAATCCTTAGGTAAATATAAGGAATTATTGAATAGAACTGAAAATAACTCAAGAAGTATTATTTTATTAGTACCAAATAACAATACTAGAATAAGATATGAGAGGTCATTAGAATTAGATTATAGTGAAGAATTAAAAATAACAACATATATAGGATTTGTAAAAAAAGAATTATTAAAATATTGGGCACTTATAATAGAGAAATGTGAAGGAATAAATAAAAAATCTATATCTCCAACATTTATATCAAATAGTTTAAGTGAATATTTAATAATTAAAAAAGTTAAGGAAAAAAGAGTGAAAGAAGGATATTTCGAAGATATCACAGGAACGAATAGATCAATCGCAAAAAGTATAATTACAAATATAAGTAAGTCCGCATTTAATTTAATTGACTTTGATTTTATTGGAGAAAAAATATATTCATCAAAGAAAAATAGAAATAGTATATATAGATTTTCATATACTCAGATGGATGAAATTATATCATATTATATAAATACACTGCTTTCAAATTCAATGTTAGATAATGCACTGAGTGTATATCTATATAATAATTACCTTCTTAATGATGAGTTTTATTTAAAAAATTTACTTAAAGAATTGAGATATATAGTAGTTGATAGTCTTGAAAATTCAAGTAATGCAGAAGTAGATTTTATTGAAAAGGTGTCAAGCAATGCATTAGAAAGCTATATATTCTTTGATTTTAGTAAAGATTATTCTGTATTTAATAATATTGACATGGGTTATATAAATGAAAAGATAATATCTAAAATTAAATTTAAAGAAGAAATTAACTTTGAAAAAAGTAATATAAAAATAGAAGATTTATATTTATTACCCTCAAGTATAGAATTAAATCAATCAAGTCAACTATATAATGAAATGTTAGATTTAGTGAGCGAAAAGGTTGTAACACTTATAGAAAGTGGAGTATCTCCAAAAGATATAGCAATTATATCACCTATAAACAATACAATATTGGAGTATCAAATTAGAGATTCTTTGAAAGAAAAAAATATAGATGTTTTTAACACTAAAAAAGATAAAAAAGCTATAGATTACCCATATGGAAATGCTTTAGTGGTTGCAACTTGCATATTTTATGGATATTTAGACTTTATAAAAGATGAAGAATATATAAGTTTTTTAGAGACTCTTTTAGACATAAACAGAATAAAAGCATTTAAGATTTTTAAAGAAACAAGGTATTTAGAAGTTGATAAAATAGGAGGATATAATCAATATCGTGATATTTTACAGTATATTGAAGAAAAAAAGAAAAGTGATATAAAAATACATGAATTTTTAATTCAATTTTATATAGATAAAATGTTAAATTTAAAAGATGGTAAAAAGAATGTTGGTCTATGTAAACAGATAATAACTGAAAGTGAATCATTTAGTGAAAGTGCAAACCTACTTGGATTGAAAGAAGAAAAGATTTTTATAGAAGCTTTAAAGACGACAATAAATGATTATTATTCTGTTATTGATATAGAAGAGTTAAAAAGCAAAGATAAAATAGTAATAACAACTCCTTATTCATATATATCATCAAATATAGATAGAAGTGTCCAGATATTGGTAGATATAGGAAGTAATTCTTGGAATATGAAAATAGAAAAAGATATAAGTAATTTAATTGTACTTAGAAAATCTTTTGAAGAGAAAAAAATTTATACAAATGAAATGGAAGAGTACTACAAGAAATATTATCTATATAATACAATATATAATTTATTGTTAAGTGCAAAGAAAGTTTATGCATATAAGAGTGAATACACAATTAATGGTTATATTCAAGAAAGTATGCTATATAGTATACTTTTGAAACTCTCACATAAAGGAGATAAAATTTATGATTAATATAAACTATAGAGAAGACCAAATACCAATAATAAATTATGAGGATGGAACTATGGCAGTTCCAGCAGTTCCTGGGGCTGGCAAGACATTTATAATAACCAATTTAGTAGCTAAACTACTCCTTGAACAGAAACATAAAGGTGGTAAAATATTAGTTCTTACATATATGAATAGTGCTGTAAATAATTTTAAAGGTAGAATAAAAAAAATACTTGAAGAAAACAAAATAGACGATATTAACTCATATGAAGTAATGACTATACATAGTCTAGCTGTAAAAATAATAAAGGAAAAACCCGAAATAGTAATGCTAAGTGAAGATTTTAATATAGCTGATGATTTACAAAAAAGTATTATATTAAATGAATGTATAAATAAATTTAGATTTGATGGAGGAGAAAGAGCATTTAGATGGTTTCTAAAGGAGCAAAAAGATGAGAGATGGAAAGAGATAACTCTTGAAGCTTGGGAGAGAGGTTTTTTTGAATTTGTAGGAAATGCTATAAGTGAACTTAAATACAAGGGAATTTCTCCAGATAAGCTTGAAGAGATACTATCAAGAGGGCACAAAGGCATGCTTAAAGTGATTTTGCCAATATACAAATTGTATGATAGAAAATTAAAGCAAAATGGCTTACTAGATTATGATGATATATTAATTCTAGCAGAAAAAACCTTATGCTTAGATGAAGGACTTAGAAAAAAATTCCAAACTAGATATAAATATATTTTTGAAGATGAATGTCAAGATTCAAATGAAATACAAGGGAATATAATAAAAATTATATCAAGTGAAAATAATAATTTAGTTAGAGTGGGAGATATAAATCAGAGTATAACAGGTACATTTTCATCATCAGACCCTAGGTTTTTTAAAGAATTTATAAAAAATGCAAAGTATTGTTATAGGATGGATATGTCAAATAGAAGTTCAAAAGATATACTAGATTTAGCAAATTCACTTGTAGAATATGTTACAAAAGAATTTAAACAAGAGGAATGCAGATATGCTCTTGAGGATATGCAAATAAAAACTGTTCCAACTGGAGTTGGATATAAAGAAAACCCTAAGCCAGAGCATTATAATATAAATGTAAAATGGTATAATAGTTGGAAAAATGAAATAGAACAAACTGCTAAATATGTTAAAGGTATAAAAAAGAAATATCCAGATAAGAGTATAGGAATACTAGTTCCATTTAATGAACAAGTTACACAAGTTGCTAAGGAACTTAGAGAGTATAGTCTAACCTTTGAAGAATTGGGTCCAAATTCTTTAAGTAAAAGAAAGGTTATAAATAGCATAGCTTCTATTATAGATTTTATGCTAAACTGCGATGATATAGAAAAGTTAATAATCGTACTTGATAAGGTTTTTATAAATACAGACAATGAGATAGAAGAAAAGAATTTTTTAGACAGATTAAAAAAATATACAACAGAAGAAATTATATATGATTTGAAATTTAATAAAGATAAATTTGAATCACTAGAAATTAATGAAGAAAGCGATATATATACAAGTTTTAAATATGGTATAGATATTATAAAACAGATATTAGAATACCCAATAATAAGGTTAGACCTGCTGATACTGTTCATTGGTAAAAAACTCAACTTAGAAAAAGAGGATAAAGCAGTATTAGATTATATATCTTTTTATATAAAGTATTTAGTTTCGGAAAATATATATATGGACTTAGAAGATGTTTACAATGTTCTATTTGATGTTAAAAATAAGGTGTTTAATCACATAATAGATGTAGTTTATGAGATAAATGGATATGAGCCAGAACCTGGTAGCATAACACTATGTAATTATCATAAATCAAAGGGGATGGAATGGGATTGTGTGTTTTTATTAGGTCTTGTTGAATATAATTTCCCTGACAATATTACTCAGAAATTTCAGAGTGATAAATGGTACTTAAAAGAAAAATACAAAAATCCAATGGCTATTATTAAGTCAGAAATTGAAGCTATATTAAAAGGTAGTATTTCAACTGATTACGCTTATCAAACTAAAATTGATTCTATAAATGAGAAGATTAGACTTTTATATGTAGGAATCACTAGGGCAAAGGAGATGTTAGTACTTTCAGGGAGTGCTTATAGAGATGAAAATGATATAGGTAATAAAAGAAAAGAACAGAATCCTTGTGTTTATTTAAGAAGGTTGAATCAATATATTATTGAGAAAAGGTCAAATTAACATATAGATGAGTTAAGTTGATATATTATTGAAAGAAATATAAGTTAATATATGATGAGTTTAGCTTATATACTATTAAAAGAATGCCAAATTAATATATAATAAATAGTTATTAAAAAATAAAGTTAAGAGAGAAGTGATATGATTGAATGATAAATTAAAATATTTTTCTTATAGTCAAAATTCAATTAACACATATAAATCGTGCCCACTAAAATTTAAATATAAGTATATTGATAAAATAAATTGGAAAAATGATGATATAGGTAGTAGAGAATATTATGATAGTTTAAAAACTGGAAGAGACTTTCATTTAATTTGTGAAAGATACTTTAGTAATATACCACTTGGAATCTATTTTAATGAAGATGATAAAAATAGTAAAAGATTTTCAAAATGGATTGAGAATATAAAAAAAATTGTTCCTATCGAAAAAGAAAAAATGTATTTACCAGAATATGAAGTAAGGATGAATTTAAATGGGGACATATTACAAGCAAAGTATGATTTAATTGTAGTTGGAAAAGGCAATATAGAGATATGGGACTGGAAAACTGAGTCTAAAAAGATTAACTATAAAAATGTGGAAAGTAGGATTCAAACAATAGTTTATATGTTTTTGGCAAAAGAAGTTATACCAAAAGTTTTAAAAATAGAAGTAAATGTTAAAGATATAAGTATGAAATATTACCAACCTGAATTTGATGATTTGCCAATTAATATCTCATATGATGAAGAAAAACATGAAGCAAATAGAAATAAGATTCAAAACTATATAAACATGATAAAAAGTACTAATTATGAAGAACATACATACGAACACAATCTATACAATGATATAGAAAAGGTATATAATAAAGAAGAACGTATGTGCTATAGAAATAAAAGTCATTGTAAGTATTGTGAGTTTAATAAATTATGCAATGACAAAGAAATAGATTATAGTATTTTGGAGGCGGAAATTTATGGGACTTAGGTTTATATTAGGTAGATGTGGAAGTGGAAAATCTACATATATATTAGATGAAATTAAAAAAGAATCTCAAAAAAATGAAATGACATCTGTTATACTTTTAGTTCCAGAACAGTATACATTTGAAGCTGAAAATAGAGTAAGCAAACTATTTTTAGGAAGAGAAAAGGACAAGTACTTAAGAGTTAGAGTGCTTAGTTTTAAAACACTGAGTAACATAGTTTTTTCTCAAACAGGAGGATTAACAGATGTAAATATAAATTCTAGTGGAAAAGCAATGATGGTGTATCGAGCGATAGAAGATGTAAGTGAAGAGTTAAATGTATTTTCAAAATCAAAGTCGCAATCTGGTTTTGTAAGTTCAATTACAGATATGATATCAGAAATGAAACAGTACAATATAAGTCCTGAAATGTTAGAAAATATATCTGGAGAATTAGAAAATGAGACATTAAGTTTAAAGTTAAAAGATATAAGTAAGATATATAATTCTTTTGAAGGAAAATTACATGAAAATTATATAGATGCTCAAGATATGTTGACTTCATTATCAGGCAAAATAGAATTGAGTAACTATTTAGAAGGAGCTTATGTTTATATAGATGAGTTTACAGGTTTTACACCAAATCAATACAATGTTATAAAAAGTATATTAAATAAAGCTAAAGATGTTAATATATCTTTGACTGTAGATAATGTTAATTATATTGGATATAGCAAAGCAGATGTATTTTCTAGAACTAAGTTTACTTATTCAAAATTAACTCAATTATGTAATGAAGAAGGAGTAAAAATATTACCACAAGTAAATTTAAATACAGGCACTATAAAAAGATTTGAAGGAATTCAAGAGTTACAACATTTAGAAAAGTTTTATAATGCTTATCCATATAAAACATATATAAATCCAACTAAAAATATAAAAATAAAAGAATTTAATAATCTATATTCAGAGGTAGAAGAAATAGCTAAAGAAATTGTACATTTGGTTAGAGACAAAAATGTTAGATATAGAGATATAACTCTTGCTACAAGAGACTTAAATAGATATGATTTTTTGGTACATTCTATATTTAATGAGTATAACATACCTAACTTTATAGATAAAAAGAGAGAAGCAAAAAGTAATCCAATAGTTATATTAATTATTTCGGCTCTAGAAATGAAAAACAGACGATATGGATATGAAACTATGTTTAGGTATTTAAAGAGTGGTCTTATAGGAATTGATAATGATGATATAAATTTACTAGAAAATTATGTACTAGCCAATGGGATTAAAGGTAAGAAATGGTTTGATGAAAAGTGGGATTATAGAATAACACAAAGTCTTACTAATGAAGAAAGTGAATTTGAGGTAGAATTAAAAGATAAAATAAATAAAATAAAAAATAGAGTATTAGAGCCAATAATAAATTTACAAGAAAAATTAAAGGGAAAAAACAGAGTAAAAGAAATTTGCAAGTATATATATGAGTTTTTACTAGATATAAATATGCCAGAAACTATAGAGAGTTTAATAGTAAATTTTAAGGATAAAGGAGAACTCGATGTTGCTAATCAGTATTCACAAGTTTGGGATATAGTAGTAGATGTTTTAGACCAAATGGTGGAACTTATGGGTGAAGAAATAATATCCTTAGAAAAATTTATAAAATTAATAACTCTTGGTTTTGATGAGTATGAGTTAGGGCTAGTTCCTCCTAGTATAGACCAAGTACTTGTAAGTAGTGTGGACAGAATGAAAAATCCAAATACAAAATACTTATACTTAATAGGAACTACAGATGGTGTATTTCCTTTAATTACAAAAGGTAGTGGAATATTAAGTGATAATGATAGGGAGAGTCTTGGAAATAAAGGTATTGAAGTTGACATAGATAGTAAAACTAGAAGTTTTGAAGAACAATTTTTAGTATATAAAGCCCTTACTTCAACATCTGAAAATCTAATTATAACATATCCTATATCTGACCATGAGGGTAAGACACTTAGACCTTCAATAATTATATCAAGATTGAAGAAAATATTCCCAAATGTAGAAAATAAAAGTTATTTGATAGAAGAAGATAAAAGAACTAATGAAGATATACTTAAAAAAATAACTGTAAAATCACCTACATTTAACGAGCTTATAAGTGTAATAAAAAACTACGATAGTGATGAGTATAGCAAAGAAGAAATGAATAGTATCTGGTTAGATATATATAGATACTATCTAAAGGATGAACTATATAGTTCTATAACAAAAAAAGTTATAAAAGGTCTTAGTTATACCAATCAAGTTCATAGGATTGAAGAGAAAAAAATAAGGTCATTATATAAAAGTAATTCTCTTAGTGTGTCTAGGCTTGAAAAATATGCAGAGTGTCCATTTGCTTATTTTATACAATATGGCCTTAAAGCCAGAAAGCGTAAAGAGTATTCATTTACACCACCAGATTTAGGAACCTTTGTTCATAATATTTTAGATAGATTTTCAAAAGAACTATCACAAGATAATTTATTGTGGAAAGATATTGATGAAGAATATATAGAATTAAAGGTAGGTATTATAGTTGATGAAATAATCTCAAAGATACCAGGATATATATTAAATAGTTCTGAAAGATATAAATATCTTGCGTATAGATTGAAGAATATGCTTACAACAGCTATAAATATAATTAGCCAACAGATAAAACAAGGTTCATTTGAACCTGTAGATTATGAAGTTAAATTTGGTAAAGACGGTAAATACCCTCCTATAAAAATAGTTTTGAATAATGGAGAAGAAGTAAATTTAATCGGTCAAATAGATAGAGTAGATGAGTTTGAAGAAGGTGAAAACAAATATATAAGAATAGTAGATTATAAATCAGGTAATAAAGCTATAAGTTTAACAGAGATATACTATGGCCTACAATTACAATTACTTGTATATCTTGATGCAATCCTTGAAAGTGTAAAAGAAGAAGAAGATATAAATTTAAATCCAGCAGCAATATTATATTGTAGAATAAATAACCCAATAGCAAAGTTTAATGAAGATAAAGATGACGCTGAAATTCAAGAAGCAATATTAAAAGAGCTTAGAATGAAAGGGCTTGTGGTAAAAGATTCTCATATAATAAAAGAGATGGATAAGTCATTGATAGATGGAAAAAGAAAAAATTCATTAGTAATACCAGTAGGTCTTACAAAGGATGGAAATGTAGGTAAAAGCACATCTACAGTAAGTTATGAAGATTTTAGGTTACTTAGAAAATATGTAAAACATTCGATAAAGGATTTATGTGAAGAAATGTTGAGTGGTGAAATAAAGATATCTCCATATAAACATAAAGAGGGAACATCATGTGATTTTTGTGATTATTCAGCTATATGTCAATTTGATTCAACTATGAAAGATAATAAATATAAAATTTTAAATAATAAGAGCAATGAAGAGATAATAAAAATGATGGAAGGAGATGTTGATTGATGAGTTCTCCTAAATGGACAAAAGAGCAAACAGAAGTTATAGAAAGTAGAGACTGTAACTTACTTGTTGCAGCTGCTGCTGGGTCGGGAAAAACAGCAGTACTGGTTGAACGTATAATTCAAATGATAACAAGTAGAGAAAATCCAATTGATATAGATAAATTATTAGTAGTTACATTTACTAATGCGGCTGCATCAGAAATGAGAGAGAGAATAGGTGATGCTATAGGAAAAGCATTAGATGAAAATCCAGAAAATAAACATTTACAAAATCAACTTGTCTTATTAAATAAGTCAAGTATTACAACAATACACTCATTTTGTTTAGATGTTATAAAATCAAACTTCCATAGAATAAACCTAGACCCTAATTTTAGAATAGGAGACCAAACTGAATGCGCTATTTTGAAACAAGAGGCAATAGAAGAAGTATTTGAAAAATTATATGAAGAAAGAGAAGAGGGTTTTTTAAATTTAGTTGAAAGTTATGCAGAAAGAGGCGGAGATAAAGAGGTTCAGGATATTATTTTAGGAATATATTCATTTGCAATGGCTTCTCCTGAGCCTAAAAAATGGCTTGTTGATTCAGCAGAGAGATTTAACATTGATGAGGACTTTGATTTTTCAGAATCTATTTGGGCTAGAGCTATATTAGACACTGTAAAAATAGAAATTGATGGAATTTGCTCAAATATGGAAAAGGCCTTAAAAGAAGTTAAGTCAATAGAAGAGCTAGAAACTTTTACAGAGAAGCTTTCGATTGAGTATAAGAGAGTGGTTGATATTTCAGAAGCATGTAATAAATCATGGAATGAGGCACATAAGAAGATGTCAAGTATGTCTTTTGAAAACTATGTAAAAGGTATAAAAAGGATACCAAAAGATGCTCCTTCATATATAAAAGAATCAAAAGAAAAAGCAAAAGCAATAAGAGATAAAATTAAAAAATCTTTAGAAAGTATAATAAATGCTACATTTAATAAAGATAGCGAATCTATTAAAGACGAAATTAAGTATCTTTATAATATAGTTAAACCAATATCCAATATTGTTCTAAGATTTGAAGAAGAATACAGCAATAAAAAAAGTGAAAAAGGAATAATAGATTTTAATGATATAGAGCATTTTGCCTTAAATATACTTACGAATATAGATGAGAATGGAAATATCGTACCTTCTGATATAGCTATGGGGTATAGAGATAATTTCTATGAAATATTTATAGATGAATATCAAGATAGCAATCTTGTACAAGAAGTACTGCTCAAAACTGTAGCAAACATAGATACTCCAAATAGATTTATGGTTGGTGACGTAAAGCAGAGTATCTATAGATTTAGACAAGCAAAACCAGAGTTGTTTTTACAAAAGTACAATAACTATAAAGATGAAAAAGGAAGTTCTCACAGAAAAATAATGCTTTATAAAAACTTTAGAAGTAGAGAAGAAGTTGTAGACTCTGTAAATTATATATTTGAAAATATAATGAATGAGAATATAGGAGAGATTGAATATACAGAAAAAGAAAGACTTAATTTGGGTGCAGATTTTAAATCAGATTTAGATGAGAACTCTATTGTTGGCGGAGCAACAGAAATACACCTTATACAAAAAAATACTAAACCTAGTAATGATATTATAAATAATAAAGATAATAATGTTAATAATGAAGAAAATGAAGTAGAAGAAGATGAAGAACTAGACAATATACAACTTGAAGCTAGAATGGTTGGAAAGATTATTAAGGATTTAATGAGAGCCAATGAAGATGGAAAGATTCAAAAAGTTTATGATAAAGGAATTGATGCCTATAGACCTGTGGAATTTAAGGATATAGTGATTCTTTTAAGAGCTACATCTGCATGGGCACCTGTGTTTGCAGATGAGTTGATGAATATGGATATACCTACTTATGCTGATGTTGGAGTTGGATATTTTGATACAATTGAAATAAAAACAATACTATCATTACTTCAGATAATAGATAATCCAATGCAAGATATACCACTTATAGCTGTGTTAAAGTCACCTATATTTGGATTTACACCAGAAGATTTAATTGATATTAGAATTCAAAATAAAGATAAAACTTTTTATGAAGTTTTAGAAAGTACATCAGAGTATGATGAATTTACAGAATCACAGAATGAAAATAAGTCGGATTTTGTACCAAGTGAAGAATGTATAAATAAAAGCAAAGACTTTCTGATTAAACTAAAAGAATTCAAAGAAAAATCAATGTACATGAGTACAGATGAATTTATATGGTATTTATATACAAAAACTGGATACTATGCTTATGTTGGAGCATTACCAGGTGGAAGTCAAAGACAAGCCAACTTGAAAGTACTTTTTGAGAGAGCAAAACAATTTGAAGAGACTAGCTTTAAGGGAATATTCAACTTTGTAAATTTTATAGAAAAATTAAAAAAATCTAGCTCTGATATGGGGAGTGCAAAAACACTTGGAGAAAATGCAAATGTTGTTAGAATAATGAGTATCCATAAGAGTAAAGGTCTAGAATTTCCAATAGTTATATGTTCTGCTATGGGAAAAAATTTCAATACTCAAGATTTTAAAAAGAGTATTTTATATCATCATAACTTAGGATATGGACCTCAGTTTGTGGATTATGAGAGACGAATTTCTTTTCCAAGTATAGCTAAAGAAGCACTAAAAAGCAAAATAAATATAGAAAATTTATCAGAAGAGATGAGAGTCTTATATGTTGCATTTACGAGGGCAAAAGAGAAACTGATTATAACAGGCTCTACTAGAAATGTACAAGATAGCATGAAAAAATGGTCCAATGGAATTGAAAATTTAGATACAATATCACAATATGAAATACTAAAAAGTAAGAATTTCTTAGATTGGATAATGCCTTGTGTATTAAAACATAAAGATTTATCTAATTTATTGGAAGATATGGGATTAGATGTGCCATTTAATGTTGAACATAATTCAAAATGGTATGGAAAGTTATGGAATAAGGATGATATTTTAATACAAAAGAAAAATGATGAAGAAAAAGAAAGTATTGAAAAAATTCTTGAAAAAATAGATGTAGATGAGCCTGATAGCGATTATTATGCTGAAATAGAAGAAAAGTTAAACTATATATATCCATATGAATTTAGTACAAAAAAACCTGCTAGTATATCAGTTACAGAAATAAAAAAGATACAAAATAATTATGAAGAAGAGTTGATAAATACTATATTCGAACAAAAAATAACCTTAAAAAAACCTCTATTTATTCAAAATGATGAAGAAAAAGAAAAAATAAATGGAGCAGAAAGAGGTACAATAATTCACTTAGTTATGGAAGTTTTAGATTTAAAGAAGGTAAACAACATAAGTGATATAAAGATGCAAATAAAAAGTTTTATTTCAAAGGGTATAATAACAGAAAAGCAAGCTAGTATAGTAAATCCTTATAAAATATATAAATTTTTTACATCTAATATAGGAAAAAGGATGTTAAATGCTGAACTTATAAATAGAGAAAAGTCAATTTATGCACAAGTAAATATGAAAGATATATATCTTTATGAAGAATTGATAAAAAATGATGATAAGAAAATTTATGACAAAGAAAGTGTCATGTTAAGAGGTATAGTTGATGCTTATTTTGAAGAAGATAATCAGATAGTTTTAGTAGATTATAAAACAGATTTTGTAAATGAAGAAAATATAAATCAGATAATAGAGAAATATAAGAGACAATTAGATTTATATGCAGATGTTATTGAAACTTTAACTGGAAAATCAGTAAAAGAAAAATGTATATATTTATTTGGAATTGATGAGGCTGTTTGTTATTAATTATTTTGATATAAATTAGACATAAATATAAATGGGGAGGGAAAAAATGAGATTCATTCATACATCAGATTGGCATTTAGGGAAATACCTAGAAGGCCACTCTAGAATTGAAGAGCAGGCAAAATTTTGTGAGGACTTCATACAAATAGTAGAATCAAATGAAGTTGATATGGTAATAATTGCTGGTGATATATATGATAATTCTAATCCACCAGCTCAAGCAGAAAAACTGTTTTATAGAACTGTTTCAAGACTTGCTAATAATGGACAAAGATGTGTAATAATAATTTCTGGGAATCATGATAATCCAGAGAGACTTTCTGCAATAACACCTTTAGCACATGAACAGGGTATACTTATATTTGGTTATCCATCAAGTTCTACAGAAAGAGCTAAGTATGAAAAGTTTGAAATAATAGAGGCTGTACAAGGATGCACAACACTAAATATAAATGGAGAAAGTATTGTAATTGCTACATTACCTTATCCAAGTGAAAAAAGATTAAATGAGGTTTTTTCAAGTGAAGATGATTTGGAAAAGCAAAAGACTTACTCTGAAAAAGTAGGTGATATATTTAGAAGTTTAGGAGAAAATTTTAGAAGCGATACTATAAATATAGCAGTATCACATATATTTGTAATAGGTGGAGAGAGTACAGAATCAGAGAGACCAATACAATTAGGGGGAAGCTTTCTGGTTGAAAAAAAAGACTTACCAGAAAAAGCTCAATATACTGCATTAGGACATTTGCACAAACAACAAAAAGCTTCTGAACGTTTAAATGCATATTATTCTGGTTCTCCGCTTCAATACAGCAAAGATGAAAGAGCATATACTAAAGGTGCGTATATAGTGGATATAAAAGCAGGAGAAAAACCAAATATCGAGGAAATTTATTTTAATAATTACAAGCCAATAGAAGTATTTAAATGTAATGGTATAGATGAAGCTTTAGATATATGTGAGAAAAATCAAGGTAGAGATATTTGGTCATACTTTGAAATAAATACTGATGAGATAATATCTCAAAGTGAAATTAAAAAAATGAAAGAATTATTAAAAGACATAATAGAGATAAAACCGATAATAACATCTTGTTATGAACAAGAAAGTGTAGATATAAAAGAAAAGTCTATGGCAGAATTATTCAAAGAATTTTATTCCTTTAGTAGAGGAGTAGAACCAAAAGGAGAACTTATGGATTTATTTCTAGATATAATAAGTGAAGAAGGTGAATCAACAGATGAGACCAATTAGATTAGAACTGACTGGACTTAATAGTTATATTGATAAACAAGTTATAGACTTTGAAAAGCTAATTGAAAGAGGTTTGTTTGGAATATTTGGGACTACTGGAAGTGGGAAATCTACAATTTTAGATGCCATAACCATTGCTATGTATGGAAATATATCTAGAAATACAAAAGAATATATAAACAGTGTATGTGACAAAGCAATTATATCATATGAATTTGAGATAGGAAGCAAAAATACAAGAAGAAGATACATTGTAGATAGAACTATTGTAAGAAGTAAAACAGGAACAAAAACTTCTGGCGCTAGATTAGTAGAGGTGTTAAATGATAATACAAAAAATGTTTTGGCTGATAAAGTTGTTGAAGTAAATGAAAAAGTGGCTCAAGTTGTAGGACTAACATCAAACGATTTTACGAGGTCAGTAGTTTTACCACAAGACAAATTCAATGAGTTTTTGAGATTATCACGTGCAGATAGAAGAGACATGTTAGAGAGAATTTTCAATCTTGAAAAGTATGGAAGAAGTCTTGGAGATAAGGTAAAAAAGAGAAAAAATTTACATTTGCAAAAGTTAAAAGACTTGAAATCAAAATTAAGTCAATACGATGGAATTACAGAAGAAGTGTATAATAATATCAATCAAGAACTAATAGAGTTAAAAAAACTAGAAAAAGATAAAAATAAAACTTTAGATTTAGCTCAAAAATCTTATGAAGAGAGTAAAGTAATATATGAGGAACAATTGAAACTAGAGAAAAATGAGCTTAGAAAAAATGAACTTAATCTAAAAAGCAATGAGATAAAAGAAAAAACTAATCTTGTAGAAAATGATAATAATGCAAGAAGAGTGGACCCATATATAGGCACAGTTCAAAATTTAGAAAAAAGAATAAAAGAGGACAGTTTCACAGTAGATAATTTAGATAAAAAATTAGTAATTTTAAATCAAGAACTTGAAGTTACAAAGCATAGATATGAAAAAATAAGTCGAATTAAAAATGAAGAAGTTCCTAAGTTAAGTGAGGAAAAAATAAAGTTACAACAAGCAATAAAACTAGAAGAAGAATTAGTTTTACTAGATAAGGAATTAAAAGAATTAAAAGAAAATGGCCTTGATTTAAGTAAAAACAAAATGGAGTTAGAAAAACTAAAAAAAGATTCTGAATCTAGAAAAGAAGCAGTTATTAAGTCTGTAAAAGAAGTTGAAGGAAAAATAGATAAAGTAAATATAAGTGCAGAATTAAAACAAAAAATATTTTTAGCATATGAATATGAGAAAGATTATAATAAAGTACTAGAAGAGAAAACTCAAAAAATAAATAAGCTAGGAGAAATATCTAAGGATACAGAAGATATAAATTTAAAAGTTAGATATATTGATAGAGATAAAAATGATATCAACCATAACCTAGAAAGTTTGTCTCTTCATTTAGATGTTCTTCTTAAGAAATGTCCTGGTAAAAGTGAAGATTTGCTTTTAAAATCTGAATATGTAACTGAATTAAGAAATAAGGCAAATAATACCAAAGAAAATGAAAGTAAGAAAAATAATATACAAGATGAATTAAAGGTAGTTTTAGAAAAGAAATTTAATATTGAGAGAGAGCTAAGTCTAGTAAATGAAAAGCTTGAGAATAATAGAAAAAATAGAGAAGACCTTGAGAAAGAGTTGGAAGAACTGAAATACTTGAATTTGGCTTCTGAACTTAGACGTGAATTAAAAGAAAATGTGCCATGCCCAGTTTGTGGTTCAAAGCACCATGAAAATCATAATATAACTAATTATGATGAAAATATAGTTTTTGTCAAAGACAAATTGGATAAATTGGAAAAAGAAAAAGTAAGCATAAGACACAATATTGAAGAATTAAATTCTAAAGTAAGTGGTTATGTGTCTGTAGAAAAAATGAAAACTAAAGAATTGGAAGATGTAAAAGGAAAGCTTGGGGAAATTCCATCAAGTCAATTATTTAAAAGACTTGATGATGAACAAAGAAAATTAGCTGTACTTAAGTCTAATATTCAAGAGTGGGAAAAAGAGAAGGAAAGCACCGAAAATAAAATAACATTGGCAAAAGAAGAAAAAAATAGAATTGAAAAAGAAGAATTAAAGATAAATGAAAGTCTGAATAACTATAAGAAATTAATAAAAGACTTAAATATCGAAATTGAAAACCTGGAACATAAATGTAAGAAATTAAAACAAGAGTATTTAGGATTAAAAACAATTACTAAAGTCTCAAATCTATCATCAAAAGTAGAAGAAATAAGAGAAAATGAAAAAAAATTAGAATTATTAAATACTGGATACTCAAACTTATTAAAAAACAGAGATTTATTAGATATTAAAATAAGAGAACAAGAAAGTAAGTTACATGAAATAGAATTAGAGTTAATAAAAGCTAGAGAGTTATATGTAGAAAAAAAAGTGCATAGAGACAGTAAGTATAAAGAAGTAATTAACATAACAAAAGGTGATTTAGCTGAAAATCTTTTACATAGTGTTGAAGAACGTATATGCAAGATACTAGAACAAGAAGAGTCTAGTAAAGTAAAGCTAGAAGAACAAAGGTCAGAATATGAAAAAAATCTTGCTGAAAAGCACAATATAGATGGAAGACTTAAAACTGCTAAAGAACAATATAAAGAACAAAAAATAATATTAAATAAACTGCTAGCAGAAAATAAGTTTGAAAGTATATACGCAGTAAAAAGAGCGTTATTAGAAAGTGAAGAAGTAAAAAAATTGATTGAAGAAATATTAGAATATGAAGAAGAACAAAAGTTATTATCATTTAAAATAAAATCATCAAAAGAAAAATTAAATGGAAGAATTATTAAAAAAGAATACTTTGAACAATTAAAAGATAATATTTATAATATGAAAGTAGAAATAGGAAATATATCCAAAGACATTGGAGCTAATCAAAATAGGTTGCTAACATTAAAAGATTCTTTAGATAAGATAAATGATTTTAATAAGGAACTTAGATTGGTTGAACATAAAGTAGATTTGTTAGAAGAATTAGATAAATGTATACAAGGAAATAAATTTGTAGAATATGTCTCTACAAATCAACTAAAGTATATAGCTTTAGAAGCATCAAAAAGACTAGAAGGAATAACTAAAGGAAGATATGCACTTGAAATTGACTCAACACTCAATTTTGTAATGAGAGATAATTTTAATGGAGGAGAAAGAAGAAGTATTGATACTCTATCTGGAGGAGAGACATTTTTAACTTCACTATCATTAGCACTTGCTCTTTCATCTCAAATACAATTAAAAGGAAGTGCACCGCTTGAATTCTTCTTCTTAGATGAAGGATTTGGTTCATTGGACAGTGAACTTTTGGAGATTGTTATAGAATCATTGGAAAGATTGCATAGTAATAATCTAAGTGTGGGTATAATAAGTCATGTCGAAGAACTTAAAAATAGGGTTCCTGTTAAGTTATTGGTTTCATCAAGTGAAGCTGGTGTAGGTTCAAAAGTAAAAATTGAATACAGTTAGAAACAATATGTTAATTGAATATATTATCTAACATTTCCAAAAAATATATAATTGTGATATAATTAAAACTAATATTAAATTTATTTATAATTAATGTCAATATAAAAAAACAAGTAAGTAGGAGTGTGGTAAGTGTTGGAATCGCCCAATAGTTTGGTCCAGATTATAATTTTAGTAGTATTACTTATGGGGTCTGCATTTTTCTCAGCATCAGAGACAGCTTTAATGTCTTTAAGTAAAATCAGAATAAGATATATGCAAGATGAAGGAGTCAAAGGAGCTAAGTTAGTAAGTTCATTAATAGAAAGCCCAAATAAACTTTTAAGTTCTATATTAGTTGGAAATAATGTTGTAAATATAGCAGCAACATCCATATCAACGTCACTGTTTATAGGGTTGATGGGAGAAAAAGGAGTAGCAATTGCTACAGCTGTTATGACAGTACTAGTGTTAATATTTGGTGAAATTACTCCAAAGACTATAGCAGCAAGTAACTCAGAAAAGGTTTCTCTTTTGGTATCTAAGCCTATAAGAGTAATTATATTTGTATTAAGACCAGTAGTATGGGTATTTAATATAATTACGAATGTTATATTTAAATTGTTTGGTATAACACATAAAGGAGCCAAGTCATTTATAACTGAAGAGGAATTAAAAACTATGGTAAATGTAAGCCATGAAGAAGGCGTCCTTGAAATGGAAGAAAGAGAAATCATAAATAATGTATTTGAATTTGGAGATATGCAAGCTAAAAATGCAATGATACAGAGAATAGATATGGTAGCTATAGATATGGAAGATAGTTACGATGAAATCATACAAGTATTTAAAGAAGAAAAACTAAGTAGAATGCCTGTATATGAAGAAACTGTAGATGATATTATAGGAATACTTAATATAAAAGATATTATATTTTTATCAGATGAGGAAATAGAGTCATTTGATATTAAAAATTATATGAGAGAACCATTTTTCACATATGAGTTTAAAAAGATAACACAGCTTCTTGAAGAGATGAAACTTGAAAAAAGTCAAATGGCTATAGTCGTAGATGAATATGGTGGGACATCTGGGCTTTTGACTATAGAAGATTTAGTAGAAGTAATTGTTGGTGATATAGAAGATGAATATGATGAAGAAGAAGATGAAATACAAGTTATAAAAGAAGATGAGTATATTGTAGATGGAAGTACTAAAATTGGTGATGTCAATGAACTTATAGGTGTAAACTTAGAATCTGAAGAATTTGATTCTATAGGTGGGTTTATAATTGGACATTTAAGCAGACTGCCAGAAGAAAATGAAGTAATTGAAGTTGATAATATAAGATTTTGTATAGAAAGTATAGAAAAAAACAGAATAAAAAAAATAAGAATATATACATGATGTAATAATGTTCTTAAATTTATTATAAGTGCATTGAATGTAGAATTTAAATTCTATATTTAATGCACTTATTTTTATTTTATATTCAAATAAAACTAGTATTAAATGGACAAAATAGAAATATAAATTAGAAGGAAGGAGATTTTTAAGATGAATATATTAGAAAATGATTTTTTATACAAATTAAAAAATAACACTATCTTTTTTTGTATATACACATTGTTGTTTATTTTTATTTATAAAGCGTTTCCATACATAGCTCCATTTTTTTTAGGTGGAATAATAGCTCTTATGATTAATCCTATATCCCAAAAATTAGAAAATAAGTTTAGCATCAATAAGGGTGTATCTACATTAGTTTTGAGTTTTCTTGCAGTAGCAGTAGTAAGTACAGTTACTACAATAATAGCAATAAATTCAGTGAAAGAATTAATGAGATTCCTAAATAATATATCTGCTAACCCTGAAGATATAAGCAATACAATTATGTATTTTTTAAATAAAGTAAATAACTATATGAAATCATTTCAAGAAATAGCTAACTTTGATATAGAACAATTAGTAAGTAAGTTTAGTAATGAAGTAATGCATATTACAAAAAATCTCCTTACAAGTATAATTGGACTGGCTACTTCTATTCCATATATTATAATATTTATAATTACTTTGTTTATTGCTACATATTTTATAGCAAAAGATTTAGATAAAATTGAAAATAATTTTTATAATATGTTTACTAGTGATGTAAGAAAAAAGGTAAAGAATGTAAAGAAGGAAGCAGGTCTTTCTCTTGTAGGGTATATAAGAGCTTATACAATACTTATGGCTATAACTTTTTTTACTATATGGGGAAGTTTTGCTATATTTGGATTGAAATATGGTCTTATAGTAGCTTTTGTAGGAGCTTTAATGGACTTAATTCCATTTTTAGGAATAATAACAATATACCTTCCAATAATCGTGTACTATTTTCTTATAAAAAATTATTTTATAGCTGTAAGTATGACTATAATATTTTTTGTTTTGTCTCTGATAAGAGAAATACTTGAACCTAAATTAGTATCAGTAAATGTTGGGTTAAATCCATTAGCAACACTGGCTGCAATTTTTATTGGAATTCAGGTAAAGGGAATAATAGGAGTAATTTTTTGTTTGGGTTTGGTATGTATGCATGATATA
The DNA here is from genome assembly GCF_020658455.1 of Clostridioides sp. ES-S-0005-03. Classification (NCBI taxonomy): domain Bacteria; kingdom Bacillati; phylum Bacillota; class Clostridia; order Peptostreptococcales; family Peptostreptococcaceae; genus Clostridioides; species Clostridioides sp. ES-S-0005-03. The sequence goes on from NZ_JACVWI010000001.1 coordinate 25,245, forward strand.
CTTAAGAAGGTGGATATCTTTTAACTATAAATAATTAATATATTTTTGTAGTAAAATTTTATTCACTAATAAATAAAAATTCCATTAATATTGTAAGAAAGAAGGTATATGCATGAAGCAAAAAGTAGTAGAAAGATTTTTAAAGTATGTATCATTTGATACAACATCGAATTCTCAATGTGAAAATTGTCCATCTTCAGAAGGTCAAAGAGTTTTAGCTGAATATATAGTTGAAGAGTTAAAATCAATTGGTATTGATGAAGTAAGTTTAGATGAAAACAGTTATGTAATGGCTACTTTAAAAGGAAATGTTGAAGGTGTAGATACTATAGGGTTTATATCACACTTGGATACAATTGAAGATATAAGTGGAAAAGATATTAAACCAAGAATAATAAAAAATTATGATGGAAAAGATATAGTTTTAAATGAAGAATTAAATGTTGTTACCTATATAAAAGATTCTCCAGAATTAGTAGAATTTAAAGGAGATGATTTAATAGTTACTGATGGAACAACTTTGCTTGGTTCTGATGATAAAGCTGGAATAGCCGAAATAGTAACTGCAATAGAATACTTAATCAATCATCCTGAAATTAAGCATGGAGATATAAAAATAGGATTTACACCTGATGAGGAAATTGGAAGAGGTGCAAATCTATTTGATGTTAAAAAATTTGGAGCAAAATATGCATATACTTTAGACGGAGGAGTAGTTGGAGAACTTGAATGTGAAAACTTCAATGCAGCAAATGCAACTATTACTATACATGGTAGAAACGTTCATCCAGGTTCAGCTAAGAATAAAATGGTCAATGCTATACATATAGCAGCTGAAATATCAGAAATGTTCCCAGCGGATGAAAGACCAGAAACAACAGAAGGTTATGAAGGCTTTTGGCATCTAAATACTATAAATGGAAATGTTGAAACTGTAAGCATGGCTTATATTATTAGAGACCATTGTAGAGAAAAATTTGAACAAAGAAAATCTATATTGATAGAAAATATAGAAAAAATAAATAAGAAATATGATAATAGAGTGGAACTAGACTTAAAAGATTCTTATTATAATATGAAAGAAAAGATTGAGCCAGTTATGTTCATCGTTGATATAGCCAAAGAGGCAATGGAAGAAGTAGGCATAAAGCCACGTTTAGTTCCTGTAAGAGGTGGTACTGATGGTGCAAGACTATCATTTGAAGGACTACCTTGTCCAAATATATTTACGGGAGGATTAAACTTCCATGGTAAAAATGAATGTATTCCAGTTAGTTCTATGGAGAAAGCTACTAAATTAATTATAAGAATAGCTGAAAAATATGCTGAAAGAGTTTAGTTAAAAAGTATTCAAAAATTAAGAGTTTAAAGTTATAATAGCTATATCATTCTTTATGAAACAAATGGATTATAAGTTTGTTTTGTATTTAAGATGATGTAGCTATTTTATAATTATCTTGATAAAAGGTAATTATATTTACTTTGGGGTATAAATAAGTATTGCAGAGTGTCTATAAGTATTAATATTTTAAATAAGGGGGAATTATATTGAAAATTAAATCTAAAAAAATAATGGTATTTGCACTTGTATTAGGGCTTGTAATGCCTAGCTGTGTATATGCAGATACAACTAGCAAGAATCAAAATTCGCAGGAAAATATGAATAGCTATATTCAAAACAGAAAATCTCCAAAGGGAGAAAAGTTAATTGGGGAAGATAGATTTGATACAGCTATAAAAATATCTCAAAGTGGATGGAATAATGGCTCAGAGAGGGTTTTTCTAGTAAATTCAAATTCATTACCAGATGCACTAGCTTCAACTCCTTTGGCAAGCAAATTGGATGCTCCAATACTACTTACTAATAAAAATAATGTACCAGAAAATGTAGCAGATGAGATAACAAGACTTAATCCTGAAGAAATTATTTTAATTGGAAGTGAAGGAGCAATTTCATCAAATGTAAAAAAATATCTTGAAGATACAGGTGTTTTAGTAAGCAGAATTGGAGGAGCAGATAGAGAAGAAACTTCTTTGCTTCTTACTAAACAATTGGATGATACAGGAGATTTAGGCGTTTCAAAAATAGCAGTAGTTAATGGCTATAATGGTCTAGCAGATGCAACTTCTATATCAAGTCCAGCTGCAAGTGATAATATGGCTATAATATATGCAAGTAAAGATAGTATACGAAGTGAGGCTAAAAGTTTTATAACACAAAATTCAAATGAGACATACATAATAGGTGGAGAATATAATATAAGCAAAAAACTTGAGGGACAACTAGTAAATTCAGAAAGACTAGCTGGAACAGATAGAAAAGACACAAATGCTAAAGTTTTAGAAAAATTTTATGGAAAATTAAGTAAGGTTAGTAATATGTATTTTGCAAAGGATGGAAGTGGTAGAGAAGCTGATTTAGTTGATGGGCTTGCTGCTGGAGTATTGGCAGCAAAAACAAAATCGCCTGTCATTCTTGCAAGTGGAAGTTTAAGTAATGGGCAACAAAGTTTTATAAAGAAAGTAAAAGCAAATAAGTTTGTACAAGTTGGTGGAGGAAAAAATAGTAATCCTTATACAGAAGCATTAGGATTACAGTAGTTTTATCAATTAGCAATATTATATAATAGAGACAAGTAAACTAAGTTATGTTTAATTAGAAGTTTGAATTAATGTATTTGAAATTCTAATTAAGTTGCAAATAGCCTAGTTTACTTGTTTTTGTGCAAATATACACTTTATAATATTGTAGGTTATACAGATGAAGTTATTTAAAACATAATTAGTAGAAATTTTGTGATACTTTACAATATCGTATGTTGTTATACAGTTTTATGATGATATAGAATAGAAAAGACACTTTAGTGTAAAGTGTCTTTTTATAATATATTTTACTTTTGTAATTAAATTTACTCTATATGTTTTAAGTATTAGCCTTTAACGTTTTTAATACATTCTTATGGAATACTACATTTAGTTAATGTTGATTATATTTCCAGTATTAATATCGATTAAATTGATATCAAGTTCAAGTTCATCTTCATCATCAGTTTTTATAATATCTATAATTGCTACAGAATGGCTTCCATCTTTGGGGATAGAAGTACTTCCAGGGTTTATAACTATTAAATTGTCATCCATATATAGTTTCTTTACATGAGTATGTCCTAAAACTAATATGTCAGCACCCATTTTCTTTGATTTATCAATAATTTCTTCTTCTGTTTCTGTATAACCATGATTTAATATAATCCTAATTTCTCCAAATTGGCTCATGACATAAGGACTTTGAATAGGATGTTCTATTACCATCTGGTCGACATCTGCATCACAGTTACCTTTAACAATTATAATATTTTCTAATTTGTTTAATACTTCAATAAATTTTTTAGGGTTATATCCTTCTGGAATATCATTTCTAGGACCATGATATAATACATCTCCTCCATGTAAAAGAATATCACAATCAGATAATACATTTAATGCTTTTTCAAAGTAAAGTAAACTACCATGAGTATCACTCATTATTCCTATTTTCATATTAAAATCCTCCTAAGTGCAGTCTATAAAAATTTTTCAGATACTCTATGCCAAAATTCGTAATTTGACATCCTAAGTAATTTTATTTTTGCATCAGACATGCTAACTTTTATATTTTCAATTTGTCTAAATCTGTGTTCAACACCATCAACAACAATCAATAATGAATCTTCAAATCTGTATTCTGGTGCAATTTTTATAACAGATTCATTTGAACATATTATACTTGATGTAAAACATCTATATGCATTAGTGTTTATTGGATGTAAAGGTGTAATCTGCATAAGTTCAAGTTTTATATCAACAATACTACCACCAGCAGAATAGTTGTAGGCGGTTGAACCTGTGGAAGTAGAAATAATCATACCATCTCCACTAAAATTTTGTATATGTTTATCATCAAGGCTTAGATTAAGATGTATAGTTCTAGACTTGTCTCCTCTTATAACAACTTCATTTACAGCAAGCATGTTAGAGCCGCTAGTAGTTGTATATACTTCAGCATTAAGAAGTGACATTTCTTGAATAATATAATCCTTTTTTATATAAGCTTCAATAAAGCTATCAATCTTATCTGGTAAAATATCAGGAAAAAATCCCAGATGTCCTGTATTTATACCCATTATGGGAATTTCAGGAAAATCGAAATCTCTAACTGTTCTTAAAAAAGAGCCATCACCGCCAATTGATATAATAAGTTCTGTATCTGGATAAATATCTGAATACACCTCAAAGCCAGCGTTGACAAGTTTTCTAGTTAAGAGTTCTTTAGTCTCAAGGGACTTATTTAATTGGTTTGCATTTATAGTTATAATTCTTTTCATATATTCACCTCTTCATACTTTGTATTATAACATAGTTTTATAACTCTTAATTTATAAATTTATAAATGACCTAGCTTGTTGTGAATGTGTTAAAATATGTATAGGGGGTATAAAAAATTACATAAGAGGTGAAGACGTGTTTAAGGTAAAAAATATCACAAAAAAATTAGGTAAATTTAAATTAAATAATATAAACTTGGAATTAAAAGAAGGAGAGATTATTGGAGTTATAGGACCAAATGGTTCTGGAAAGACAACTTTAATAAAAATTATAATGGGGATTATTGATGCTGATGAAGGTGAAATTGAACTTTGTAATGAAACAATTGACAACTCTCCAGTAAGTTTTAAAAACAATATTGGTTTTGTATATGATTCTTTACAATTTTATCCGCATTTGAAGGTGAAAGAGTTTAGAAGAATAGTATCTTTATTTTATAGTAATTTTGATAGAGAAAGATTTGATGAATATCTTGAAAAATTTGAAATAGAAGAAAATATACATATTAAGAATTTATCCAAAGGACAATCTGAGAAGCTTATGCTAGCAAATGCACTTAGCCATAATGCAAAACTACTTATTTTGGATGAACCAACCGCTGGAATAGACCCAATTGTAAGAAAAGAAATAATGCAGTATCTAAAAGATTTTGTGAAAAATGGAAGTAGTAGTGTAATAATTTCAACTCACAATACTGATAATTTAATTAGGATTGCGGATTATCTTATTTTTGTAAATAAAGGAAATCAAATTTTTACAATAAAGAAAGATATGATAGAGCAGGAATATAAAATAATTAGGGCAAATAAAGCAGAATTAGACGAAATTAAAGAAAATATAGTGGGTGTAAAAGAGTATAAATATTATAGTGAAGCACTACTAAAAGTTGGAGATAGCTTAAAAGTAAAAAGCTTATTGATAGAAATTGATAAACATAAAGTTAAAAATCCTACTATAGAAGAACTAATGTATTATTATGTAAATGAGGTGAAATAATGTTCAATTTGATAAGAAAAGATTTAATAGTAGGAGTTAGTTCAGATGGGATTCGTAATTTGAAGTACATATTGCTATTTTTTATTTTTTATTTTTTCCTTAATTCAATTTCGTATTATACTGTAAGTGTTGTCATAAGTTATTTGATTTTTGTAAATACATTTGAATGTGATTATGAAAGTGATTCAAGAATATTTATAAGAAGTATGCCAGTTAGTATTGAAGATATAGTGTATTCAAAGTATTTATTAGGTGTGGGATTAATAATTTTTATAACAACAATTGCATCTTTAATAAGTAAATTGACATCATTAGTGTTTTTTAGAAGCATGGTTTTAAATGATGTGTTCTTTTCTATAAATATATTTTTAGCAATTTTATCAATAGTACTTCCTTTATTTTTTAAATTTGGATATGGCAAAATGAAAATTTGTGGATTAATAATAAGTATTTTAGTTTATTTTGTATATGGGAGTATTTTAAGAATGGTTAGTATGATAGTATATCAAGTAAAGCATGTTAATTATAGTAAGGTAGGAGGCGTATACCTTTCAAATTATATTACTGATATGACTAATACTAGATATATAAATCTATATAGTATTACATTTTTGACTATAATGATTTTTATAATATCTATGTATTTTTCTATTAAGATTTCAAAAAAAAATAAGTTTAATTATAAAAGTTTTTAATTAATATTATAGCGTAAAATATAAGGAGATTAGAAATGAATAAGTTTATAAAAGTTTCAATTTTTATTTTGGGAGTTTTTACACTATTCATAGCTATAAATAAATTAGCATATAGAGATATGGTAAGTGTCAAAGATTATGAAATAAATCATTTAGAGGAAATTGTTTTTGATTTTGATAGCAGAAGAAGCGAAGAAATTGGTACTGTTATAAGATTCAAAATAAGTAATAATAGTAAATACAGATATAGATTAAACAGTGCAAAAATGAGATTTGAGAATTGTATTGAGAGTAAAAAAGGAGAGAATAAATGCTCTTATTATGTAAATATAGATTTGTTTAATGAAAAAAATTCTATAACTGAAAAAACCTTAAACTATGGGATAAAGTCGAATAATCAAGGTTATGTCGATTTTGTGATTCCAAAGGGGTTAAACTTTGACTACAGGTATTTTAATGACTCTGGTATGAGTGTAGAATATAAGGGCGAATTTACTGTGGAAATGCCTATCGCAAAAGGTTTATATCTAGTAGTTAGAAAAAATAATGATGTATGGAATTCTAATGTTATGGAGTAATTTGAAAAAATTGAAAAATAAAGTTATTGCATATATAATTAAAATAGTATGAAATTTATAAATATTCAGGCTAGGAGGGTGTTCAATGTCAATAAGCAATGTAAGAGAGTATTTTAAAGAATTTGGAAGGGAAGATAGCATACTAGAGTTTGAACAATCTAGTGCTACTGTAGAACTTGCGGCAGAAGCAGCAGGAGTTATTCCAGCTAGAATCGCTAAGACTCTTTCATTTAAAATAGGAGAGGATGCAATTTTAATTGTTACAGCTGGAGATGCTAAGATTGATAATAAAAAATACAAGGATGAGTTTAGTTGTAAAGCTAAAATGTTAGCACCAGAAGAAGTTCTAGATTTTACTGGACATGCTATTGGTGGTGTTTGTCCATTTGGTTTAAAAAATCCTTTAAAAGTATATCTAGATGATTCAATGAAGAGATTTGATACAGTATTTCCTGCATGTGGTAGCAGTAATTCAGCAATAGAACTTACATGTGATGAAATGGAGAAATTTTCTAAGTGTGAGAAATGGGTAGATGTTTGTAAAAATTGGTAAAAAATATAATGAAAATTAGTAAAAAAATATCCCTGTATACAGTCTGTGTGGGGATATTTTTATGTGGAAAATATTTATAAATCTAAGAGAAAAATCTAATTTAAACTAATAATCCAAAAAAAAGTTAAAAAATTCTGATTTTTCTTCAAAATAATAAAAAAATGACAAAAAAATGGAAAAAATGTAGTAAATATTGTTAAAAAAATAATTAGAAATTATTGAAAAATTATCCTTTGAGTGATACTATTATAAATGTAAGATATTTAAAAAACAAAAATAATCACGAAAAAATATGATTATTTAGCTCTATTAAAATAATTTTGATATGATAGAAAAAATTTATATATGGGTTGAAATACTAATATACATAACATTTACTATTGATATACCCTAGAATGAACATCATAAACAAATTATTTTATCTATAACCATTGTGAGAGAAGTCTTATTCTAGCTTGAAATTTCACAAAATTCCAAAAAGCGAGATTTTTTTTAAGAACAGTTGACTTTAAATTAACAATTTATAATTAAATTAATGTCATAATCGGTTAATATAATTGCATATAAATATAGGGCGGACTTTAATTAAGGTTATAAATTTCTCGACGTATACTCAAATACTTTATTATAGATGTTGCCGAGATTTTAATTAATAAATGAAAATAAAATATTTATAAAATACTGAGGAGGCTATTATGGATTTAAATTCTAAAAAATATCAGATGCTTAAAGAGTTATATGTAAGCTTCGCTGAAAATGAAGTTAAACCTTTAGCAACAGAGCTTGATGAAGAAGAAAGATTTCCTTATGAAACAGTGGAAAAAATGGCAAAGGCAGGAATGATGGGTATACCGTATCCAAAAGAGTATGGTGGAGAAGGTGGAGACACTGTAGGTTATATAATGGCTGTTGAAGAATTGTCTAGAGTTTGTGGAACTACAGGAGTTATATTATCAGCTCATACATCTCTTGGTTCATGGCCTATATATCAATATGGTAATGAAGAACAAAAACAAAAATTCTTAAGACCATTAGCAAGTGGTGAAAAATTAGGAGCATTTGGTCTTACTGAACCTAATGCTGGTACAGATGCGTCTGGACAACAAACTACTGCTGTTTTAGATGGAGATGAATACATACTTAATGGCTCAAAAATATTTATAACAAATGCAATAGCTGGTGACATATATGTAGTAATGGCAATGACTGATAAATCTAAAGGTAATAGAGGAATTTCAGCATTTATAGTTGAAAAAGGAACTCCTGGATTTAGCTTTGGTGTTAAAGAAAAGAAAATGGGTATAAGAGGTTCAGCTACTAGTGAATTAATATTTGAAGATTGTAGAATACCTAAAGAAAATTTACTTGGAAAAGAAGGCCAAGGATTTAAGATAGCAATGTCTACTCTTGATGGTGGTAGAATTGGTATTGCAGCACAAGCTTTAGGTTTAGCACAAGGTGCTCTTGATGAAACAGTTAAATATGTAAAAGAAAGAGTACAGTTTGGTAGACCACTATCAAAATTCCAAAATACACAATTCCAATTAGCTGATATGGAAGTTAGAATACAAGCGGCTAGACATCTTGTATATCAAGCAGCTATAAATAAAGACTTAGGAAAACCTTATGGAGTAGAAGCAGCAATGGCAAAATTATTTGCAGCAGAAACAGCAATGGAAGTTACTACAAAAGCTGTACAACTTCATGGTGGATATGGATACACTCGTGATTATCCAGTAGAAAGAATGATGAGAGATGCTAAGATAACTGAAATATATGAAGGAACTAGTGAAGTTCAAAGAATGGTTATTTCAGGAAAATTATTAAAATAGAGATATTAAAATATACACAATAGGTCGATATTAAAATAGATATGGAGGAAGGATTTATGAAGATAGTCGTTTGTATAAAACAAGTTCCAGATACAACAGAAGTTAAACTAGATCCTAATACAGGTACTTTAATTAGAGATGGAGTACCAAGTATAATAAACCCTGATGATAAAGCAGGTTTAGAAGAAGCGATAAGATTAAAAGAAGAAATGGGAGCTCATGTAACTGTAATAACAATGGGACCTCCTCAAGCAGATATGGCTTTAAAAGAAGCTTTAGCAATGGGTGCAGATAGAGGAATATTATTAACAGATAGAGCCTTTGCAGGTGCTGATACTTGGGCAACTTCATCAGCATTAGCAGGAGCATTAAAAAATATAGATTTTGATATTATAATAGCTGGAAGACAGGCTATAGATGGTGATACTGCACAAGTTGGACCTCAAATAGCTGAACATTTAAAACTTCCATCAATAACATATGCTGAAGAAATAAAAACTGAAGGCGAATATGTTTTAGTAAAAAGACAATTTGAAGATTGTTGTCATGACTTAAAAGTTAAAATGCCATGCCTTATAACAACTCTTAAAGATATGAACACACCAAGATACATGAAGGTTGGAAGAATATATGATTCTTTTGAAAATGATGTAGTAGAAACTTGGACTGTAAAAGATATAGAAGTTGACCCTTCTAACTTAGGTCTAAAAGGTTCTCCAACTAGCGTATTTAAATCATTTACGAAATCAGTTAAACCAGCTGGTACAATATACAACGAAGATGCAAAAGCATCTGCTGGAATTATTATAGATAAATTAAAAGAAAAATATATCATATAATTAAGGGGGGATAAAGAATGGGTAATGTTTTAGTAGTAATAGAACAAAGAGAAAATGTAATTCAAACTGTTTCTTTAGAATTATTAGGAAAGGCAACAGAAATAGCCAAAGATTATGATACAAAAGTTTCTGCATTACTTTTAGGTAGTAAGGTAGAAGATTTAATAGATACATTAGCACATTATGGAGCTGATGAAGTAATAGTAGTAGATGATGAAGCTTTAGCAGTGTATACAACTGAACCATATACAAAGGCTGCATATGAAGCAATAAAAGCAGCGGACCCAATAGTTGTATTATTTGGAGCAACTTCAATAGGTAGAGATTTAGCACCTAGAGTATCTGCTAGAGTACATACAGGACTTACTGCTGACTGTACAGGACTTGCAGTAGCTGAAGATACAAAATTATTGTTAATGACAAGACCTGCTTTTGGTGGAAATATAATGGCAACAATAGTTTGTAAAGATTTCAGACCTCAAATGTCTACAGTTAGACCAGGCGTTATGAAGAAAAATGAAGTTGATGAAACTAGAGAAGCTGTAATTAATCGTTTTAAAGTAGAATTTACTGAGGCTGACAAATTAGTTCAAGTTGTAGAAATAATAAAAGAAGCTAAAAAACAAGTTAAAATAGAAGATGCTAAAATATTAGTTTCTGCTGGACGTGGAATGGGCGGAAAAGAAAATTTAGATATACTTTATGAATTAGCTGAAGTTATAGGTGGAGAAGTTTCTGGTTCTCGTGCAACTATAGATGCAGGATGGTTAGATAAAGCAAGACAAGTTGGTCAAACTGGTAAAACTGTAAGACCAGACCTTTATATAGCATGTGGTATATCTGGAGCAATACAACATATAGCTGGTATGGAAGATGCTGAGTTTATAGTTGCTATAAACAAAAATCCAGAAGCTCCAATATTTAAATATGCTGATGTTGGTATAGTTGGAGATGTTCACAAAGTACTTCCAGAACTTATAAGTCAATTAAGTGTTGCAAAAGAAAAAGGTGAAGTTTTAGCTAACTAATTTCTTGGGGAGGGTATTATGAGTACAAGCGATGTTAAAGTTTATGAGAATATAGCTGTTGAAGTAAATGAAAATATATGTACAGTGAAAATGAATAGACCTAAAGCCCTTAATGCAATAAATTCAAAAACTTTAGAAGAACTTTATGAAGTATTTGCTGATATTAATAATGATGAAACTATTGATGTAGTAATACTGACAGGGGAAGGAAAAGCATTTGTAGCTGGAGCAGATATTGCATATATGAAAGATTTAGATGCTGTAGCTGCTAAAGATTTTAGTCTTCTAGGAGCTAAAGCTTTTAGAGAAATAGAAGATAGTAAAAAAGTAATAATAGCAGCTGTAAATGGATTTGCTTTAGGTGGAGGATGCGAACTAGCAATGGCTTGTGATATAAGAATTGCATCTGCTAAAGCTAAATTTGGGCAACCAGAAGTAACTCTTGGAATAACTCCAGGGTATGGAGGAACTCAAAGACTTACAAGACTGGTTGGACTGGCAAAAGCAAAAGAATTAATCTTTACAGGTCAAGTTATAAAAGCTGATGAAGCTGAAAAAATAGGGCTAGTAAATAAAGTTGTCGAGCCAGAAGCTTTAATGGAAGAAGTTGAAAAACTAGCTAAAACAATAGCTAAAAATGCTCAACTTGCAGTTAGATACTCTAAAGAAGCTATACAACTTGGTGCTCAAACTGATATAGATACTGGAATAGATATAGAATCTAATTTCTTTGGACTTTGTTTTTCAACTAAAGACCAAAAAGAAGGAATGTCAGCTTTTATTGAAAAAAGAGAAGCTAACTTTATAAAAGGATAAACCAATCTAATTAAAAATATATTTGCTGTTAACTAGATTGAATAAATACTTTAATCTAGTTAACAGAATATAAATACTAAAATAACAGGAGGTTATAACTATGAAATTAGCTGTAATAGGTAGTGGAACTATGGGAAGTGGTATTGTACAAACTTTTGCAAGTTGTGGTCATGATGTATGTTTAAAGAGTAGAACTCAAGGTGCTATAGATAAATGTTTAGGCTTATTAGATAAAAATTTAACTAAATTGGTTACTAAAGGAAAAATGGACGAAGCTACAAAAGCAGAAATATTAAGTCATGTTAGTTCAACTACTAACTATGAAGATTTGAAAGACATGGACTTAATAATAGAAGCATCTGTAGAAGATATGAACATAAAGAAAGATGTTTTTAAATTATTAGATGAGTTATGTAAAGACGATACTATTTTAGCAACAAATACTTCATCATTATCTATAACAGAAATAGCTTCTTCTACTAATAGAGCAGATAAAGTTATAGGAATGCATTTCTTCAATCCAGTTCCTATGATGAAATTAGTTGAAGTTATAAGCGGTCAATTAACATCAAAAGTTACTTTTGATACAGTATTTGAATTATCTAAGAGTATCAATAAAGTACCAGTAGATGTATCTGAATCTCCTGGATTTGTAGTAAACAGAATACTTATACCTATGATAAATGAAGCTGTTGGTATATATGCAGATGGCGTTGCAAGTAAAGAAGAAATAGATGAAGCTATGAAACTAGGTGCAAACCATCCAATGGGACCTTTAGCATTAGGTGATTTAATAGGATTAGATGTTGTTTTAGCTATAATGAATGTTTTATACACTGAATTTGGAGACACTAAATATAGACCTCATCCACTTTTAGCTAAAATGGTTAGAGCTAATCAATTAGGAAGAAAAACTAAAATAGGATTCTATGATTATAATAAATAAGAACTGAAATCTAAAAAATTTAACTGATATTGTCTAAAAAAAAACAATCTCAAAAATCTGATAAAAATCTAATTTAATGGGGGTAATGAATATGAGAGAAGTAGTAATTGCCAGTGCAGCTAGAACAGCAGTAGGAAGTTTTGGAGGAGCATTTAAATCAGTTTCAGCAGTAGACTTAGGTATAACAGCAGCTAAAGAAGCTATAAAAAGAGCTAATATAACTCCAGATATGATAGATGAATCACTTTTAGGAGGAGTACTTACAGCAGGTCTTGGTCAAAATATAGCAAGACAAATAGCATTAGGTGCAGGAATACCAGTAGAAAAACCAGCTATGACTATAAATATAGTTTGTGGTTCTGGATTAAGATCTGTTTCAATGGCATCTCAACTTATAGCATTAGGGGACGCTGATATAATGCTAGTTGGTGGAGCTGAAAACATGAGTATGTCTCCTTATTTAGTACCAAGTGCTAGATATGGTGCAAGAATGGGTGATACTGCTTTTGTTGATTCAATGATAAAAGATGGATTATCAGACATATTCAATAACTATCACATGGGTATAACTGCTGAAAATATAGCAGAGCAATGGAATATAACTAGAGAAGAACAAGATGAATTAGCCCTTGCAAGTCAAAATAAAGCTGAAAAAGCTCAAGCTGAAGGAAAATTTGACGAAGAAATAGTTCCAGTGGTTATAAAAGGAAGAAAAGGTGACACTGTAGTAGACAAAGATGAGTATATTAAACCTGGTACTACAATAGAAAAACTTGCTAAATTAAGACCTGCATTTAAAAAAGATGGAACAGTTACTGCTGGTAATGCATCAGGAATCAATGATGGTGCTGCTATGTTAGTAGTAATGGCTAAAGAAAAAGCTGAAGAATTAGGAATAGAACCTCTTGCAACTATAGTTTCTTATGGAACAGCTGGTGTTGACCCTACAATAATGGGTTATGGACCAGTTCCAGCAACTAAAAAAGCTTTAGAAGCTGCTAATATGACTATTGAAGATATAGATTTAGTTGAAGCTAATGAAGCATTTGCTGCTCAATCTATAGCCGTAGTAAAAGATTTAAACATAGATATGGCTAAAGTTAATGTTAACGGTGGAGCAATAGCTATAGGACATCCAATAGGATGCTCAGGAGCAAGAATACTTACTACACTTTTATATGAAATGAAGAGAAGAGATGCTAAAACTGGTTTAGCTACACTTTGTATAGGTGGTGGAATGGGAACTACTTTAATAGTTAAAAGATAGTTTTAGATTATAATTTTTAAAAATTAAACATTTAACCATGAACTTAACCTGTAAGAGTAACTATTTGTTATTCTTACAGGTTTTTATGGTTAAAAAATAATTATTATCTATTAAACAAAAATAGTGTAAAATATATAATATCATGGTTTTGAAGATATAAAAGAAAGTAGGTAAAAGTTTGTTTAAAAAAGAAAATCAAAAATATAATCTTATATCCTATACAAATGAAGAAGAAATGACTCTAAAAGAAGTTTTGCTGGACAAGCTAAATTTTTCGGTTAGGTCACTATCAAAAATGAAAAGAGAAAAAAGTGTATTAGTAAATGGTGTATATAAAAAGCCAAGTTTAAAAGTGTCTCGTGGGGATTTAATAGAGGTAAAAATAGAAGAAGAAAAAGCAAATTTTGAGCCACAAGATTTAAATTTACAAATAATATATGATGATTTTGATATAATTATGGTAAATAAGCCACCATTTATGGTAGTTCATCCAACTAAAAGTCACTATGATAATACAATAGCAAATGGTATTAGTTATTATATAGAGAAGCATAAAGAAAATGTAAAAATACGATTTGTAAATAGACTTGATATGAACACTTCAGGACTTGTTATAGTAGCAAAAAATGCTTATGCCCACCATACTTTGTCTACATCAATGAGTGAAAACAAAGTTGAAAAAACATATATAACAGTAGTGAATGGGATTATAGATGAAGATGAGGGAACTATAAATGAACCAATTTATAGACCTGAAGAGGATTCAATAAAGAGAGTAATAGATGAAAGAGGGCAAGCATCTGTTACTCATTATAAAGTAGTAGAAAGATTAAAAAATGCAACTGTACTAGAAGTAAAGCTAGAAACTGGTAGAACACATCAAATAAGGGTTCATATGGATCATATAGGTCATGGAATAATAGGTGATGAGTTATATGGTTATATAGATGGAAATCTTATAAATAGGCAAGCTCTTCATGCATATAGCTTAGAGTTTGAACAACCAAGAACAAAAGAAATTTTAAAATTTAAAACAGATGTACCAAAGGATATGCAAGAGTTAATATCGAAATTAAGATAGATGGGGTGATATATATGATAATACATAAATTTATAATACATGTTTTGGATAAGAATAGTGATGTTCCAATATTAAATGATTTTGAAGGTAAAGTTAATCAAGAAGTAGATGGATTTTTTCAAAAAGCAATAAAGAGAATTTCAAAGGATGAAGATTTAAGAAAAGGGATTTTTAAAGATTATAATGACAATTTAATTAAAAATTGTTGTGAACAAATAATATATGATGAAAGTTCATTTTTAAAAAACTCTAAAGAAATAGCATCTTATCTGTTTGATGTTATGAAGATTAATGCAGCATTAGAATCTTGTGATTTGGCAATTTGCTTGTATACTGTAAAAGATGAAAAGAGTGTTGCTATATTGAAATTAGATTATAAAAAATTGTATACTCATTCAATTGAGTTTGTAGATGATAAATTTAATATTCAAATGGTATCAAATGAAATTGGTATTCCAGAAACTTTAAGACAAAAACAAGGAGCTTTAATTGGATTAAGTGGAATGAATGATGAGTTTCATCTAAGACTCTTAGACAAAGATGCAGAAAAAGAGGGTTCAGAATCAAAGTTTGTAACAGAATTTTTGCATGCTAAAAAAATAGATGATGATAAGTATAAGACAAAAGTATTTAAAAATACAGCCGAAAATTGGATAACTAATGCTCTTAGTAATGATATAAAACAAGCAGAAGATGTAAGAAGTATATTAAATTATACATTAAAAGAAAAACATGAAATTGATATAAATGATTTTGTTGATAATTCAATTAAGGATGAAGAATTAAAAGGTAGTTTTAAAGAGCATATGGAAGAAAAAGGTCTTGATGAAGGTTTTAGCATAGATAAAAAATGGGTTGAGAAAAAGCTCAAAAAGAGAAGTATAAAAACTGATAATGGCTTTGATATAAAAGGGAACCTAACTGATTTTGAAGACCCAATGAAATATACTGTAAAGCAAAATCAAGATGGAACTATAGATATAGTAATAAAGAATGTAACATTTTATGAAGAAAAGTAATCTTAATTTGAGTAATTTATAGGATTGGATATAAATTAAGTTAGAAGAAATGTATAGTTAATATAGTTATAAATAAAATGTAGATTAGTCTGTGTAAACTTCTAATAGAAATATTAAGTAGAAGTAGACACAGACTATTTATATTTGTAGACAAAATGATGTTATTTATTTTCTTCGATATATTTACATATATCACCAATACATTTAAAGTTTTCAGCTTCCTCATCTGGTATTTCTATACCAAATTCATCTTCAAGAGCCATTATAATCTCAACAGCATCTAATGAATCAGCTTCTAAATCTTCCATTAAAGATGCTTCCATAGTTATTTCATCTAAATTGTCTAACCCTAATTGTTCTGCTATTATTTCTTTTATTTTTTCAAACATTTTAAGCCTCCTACAGCAGTTTTAATTAATTTTAATGTTAGTTTAATATAATATCAAAAATTTTTCAATATGCAATTAGTAAAAAAAAATAAAATTTTATAAAGGTAGTAATAAAGTCTTATTTGATGAATAAACTTTATTGATAACAAATATAACTTAGGAGGAAATGCTATGAAATATGTAGGCTTATTACTAACATCTGTAGGAATATTTTTACTTATAGCAGTAAATTTTTATTATAATTCAATAACTTTAGATATGCAACGAATAGAGGACTATGTAATGGAAACCAATTTAATTCTTGAAGATGTAGCAGAGAAGGAAAGCTATGTATCTAATGAAAAGGACGATTATATATCAAGATTAATGCATGTAAAGAAAGGCATAGAAAATTCAAAAACATCCTTCTTGATAGAAAGATATAAAGAATACAAAGTAAAATCAATAGAAAGTTTAATTTATACTATATCAGAAGAAAAAAAGGATTATTTAGATGAAGTTGATAGATATAATAAACTGGGAGAAAAAGAAATAAATAAATTAATCAATAAAAACTTTTTAGAAGTAACTTATCTGTCTATTACTACATATATTTAATTAAAGAGACAAAAGTTAGTCTCTTAATGATTCAAGGAGGATTAGTTATGACAAAATTAGAAGACAATATGGAACGTTTCTTTGGAGGATGCGAAGGATTTTTTAGTAATAAAATGTTGATAATAATAGTTATAGTATTCTTATTATTATGTACAGACATTTTAGAAGACTTATTATGCGATGACAATATATGGATATGGGTTATATTAATAGTATTGTTGTTATTTAACTTCGATGATGGTTGTTGTTGCTAAAAAATATTGATTATTAAATAGGCAGAGCCAGTAACTTATACAAGTTATGGTTTTGCCTTTTTTAGTTAAGATAAAAAAATTTTAAAAAAATAATAAAAATACATTAGCAAAATGGAAACCAAATGCATAGTATATGTTAGGAGCGAAAAGCTCAACAAAATATCAACAGGAGGTAACGTGGAATGTTAGATAGATTCTTTGGAGAAGATGGATGTTTTGGTGGAGGAGGATGGTGGATAATCGTACTATTCTTCCTATTTTTAGCTTTTGGAGAGAGCTGGGCAGAATTTGACATAATGGCATGGATTCCATTCCTAATAGTTTTATTAATACTTTGCTGCTGTAGTGGATGCTTAGAATAAGAGTAGTAATTATTAAAAAAGGAGGAGTTTATTATGTTAGATAGATTTTTTGGAAACGATGGATGTTTTGGTGGGGGAGGATGGTGGATAATCGTATTATTCTTCCTATTCTTAGCTTTTGAAGATTGTTGGAGAGATATCGATATAATGTCATGGATACCATTCTTAATACTATTATTAATAACTTGTTCATGTGGTGGATTCTTTGATGGTGATGATGGTTGTGGCTGCGGCTGCTAAAACTAAACTGTTAAAGTGAAAAAATGCTGGTATGTTTTATACCAGCATTTTTTTATTTTATTTTTTAATGTAATTTAAATTAAGAATGAATATTATTAAAATTGTTGAATATAGGGTATAATATAAAATATAATGTATTTAAATGTACTTGCTTTTATGGTAAAATAAGAACTTATATAAATATAGTTAAAATAAGAACCTGTATAAATTTGGTTCAGATTTAGATAAATTTAGCAAAATTAGGAGGATGAAAATGAAAAGTAATATAACGATAAAAGATGTTGCTAAACAAGCAGGCGTGTCAATATCTACAGTATCTAGAGTTATAAATGATTCAAAACCTGTGACTGATGAAGTCAAACAAAAAGTTTTAGAGGTTATAAAAGAAACTGGATATATCCCAAATCCACTTGCAAGAAGCTTAGTAACTAAAAAGAGTCAATTAATAGGGGTAATAGTTCCAGAAGTTTCAGATTCTTTTGTTAATGAGATATTAAATGGAATAGAAGAAGTTGCTAAAATGTATGATTATGATATTCTTTTAGCTAATACATACTCTGATAAAGAACAAGAGTTAAAGAGTATAAATCTATTAAGAGCAAAACAAGTAGAAGGTATAGTTATGATTTCATGGGTAGTTGAACAAGAGCATATCAACTATATACAAAATTGTGGTATACCAGCAACATATATAAGTAAAACTGCTAGAAATTATGATATATACACAGTGAGCACTAGTAATAAAGAAGCTACTTTTGATATGACAGAACATCTTATAAAGAAAGGTCATGAAAAGATAGCTTTTATAATGACAAGTAAAGATGATACTGTTTTAGAAATGGAAAGACTTTCAGGCTACGAAGAAGCACTTTCAAGTAATAATATAGAGTTGGACAAGAGTTTAATCAAATATGGTGGAACTGATTATGAAAGTGGATACCATAGTATGAAAGAATTATTAGATGAAGAAATAATACCTCATGCAGCCTTTGTTACGGGTGATGAGGCTGCTATAGGAGCTATAAATGCTATCTGTGATGCTGGATATAAGGTTCCAGAAGACATATCAGTTGCAGGATTTAATGATGTTAAGATAGCTAAGATGTATAGGCCTAAGCTTACTACAGTTTATCAGCCTTTATATGATATGGGAGCAGTAGCAATAAGAATGGTTATTAAATTAATCAATAAAGAATTAATTGAAAACAAGAAAATAGAATTACCTTATCAAATTGTTGATAGAGAAAGTGTTATAGAGAGAAAGAAATAAAGTTATTAAAGTCAATCAGGTAGTGTTTAAAACACTACCTGATTTTTAGTTTAAATAATATGCAATTAAAATATTTTAGTTAAAAATAATAACTTTAAGCCTTAAAAGTAGTTTATTTTTGTTTATTCATGAGGGTTGGATTTTTTAGTTTTCTTAAATATACTCTTAGATTTTTTTTGTTGATTATTTGGTGTATTTTTTGGTGCAGGTGTATTTGATTTACCTTTAGTTGGTTGCTTAGTCTTTTTAGTTTTAGCAGGTTTAGTATCTCTTTGAGTCTCTGCATCTGATATTTTATCCATTATAGTATCTAATTTTTTACGTTGATTGTCATCTAAAAATGCTTTGAATTTTGATACTACTTCCTCTCTTCCATCTAGGTTCTTACCTATCTTTATAAGTTCCTCCATAAGTTCACTTTCTGATTTCCCTTTGTAATTATCAGCAATCTTTTCTATCTTATCCTTGTCAATATTTTTTTGCTTAGCCATCTTTTCTAATGAATCTGTATCTATTTTTTTCATAAAAAAACCCCTTTCTATAAATATATATTGAATTATATTCATACTATTTATATATAGAAATAATATTGAAGTGGTGAATTGTGAGTGATATATAATATAAATAAAAATTCTTATAGATAATATATATGCACTGAGCTTTAAAAATGGAACATTAAAATATGAAAAACATACTTTAATATAGGGCAATTATATAATATAAGGGGGAATTGTCTTGAATAACTTACTATTTTTGATTGGAGTGATTGCATTGAGTAATGGTAATATCTCTATATTTGATGATAAAGATAAATCAAAGAAAAATAATAGAGCCAGAAAAAACAAAAAAAATTCAAATGAGAAATTATCAAAAGCTATACATGAAACTTTAAGGTTTGATGCAAATGATATAAAAAGAGGTCTAAGACTTATGGATTTGAGTGAAGAAGACCTAGAAATGGGAATGGAAATAATAACAAGAACTAAAAAATACATGTCAAGAGATGAAAGGAAAATACTAGTAAAAATAGAAAGTATTTTAGACTTAGTTAGAGGCATAAAGAAACTTAACAATATAGATGTGGTAGATGTTGAAGAGGAAACAGATTTTTTTAGAAAAATGGATAGTGAAGACAAAAAAAATATGATGATAAAAGAAATTATAGATGTATTTCCAGAAAAGAGAAAAAATTCTGTTGAAAAGGCTATAGGAATGAAAAAAAAGATAGATTTATTTGCAGAATTGTTTTTGCCTGATGATTTTGGTGAAGGTGGATTTAGTTTAAGTTCTTTGGCAAATATAAATAATCTAGGTAGCATGAATAATCTTAAACTGCTAGGAAATCTTTTAAGAGGTGATGATAGTAATAATGATGATGAGGATGAATATGAAGATAGTAATGAAGAAGATGAAGAGTCAACATATGAAGATGAAGAATTAAATTATGAAGATGAGATAGATGATAATGAAGAAGAATTAACAGAAGATGAAGAAACAGACCATGAGTATGCAGAAAATGATGAAAATATAGTATATGATGAAGAATTGTATGATGTTAATGAACAAAAGCATGAACATAATCGTAATGAAAAAAATACTAGAAGTAAAGCTAAGAGAAAGTAATAATTAACTAAATACATAAAGAGAAAAGGAAGAAAAAGTAATACTAGAATAAGATTATCTTAATTACTATATAAAACCACTTTAAAAAATTCAAAATTTATTATATAATAATAATATGAAATCCTGAAACATACGATAAGGCTTTTTTAAATTCAACCTACAAATGAAATACGGGAGACCGTGTCTAGTAAATTATAACATGCCTGTTTAGTTTGGACGTTAAAGGTTACTGGCAAGTCACCCACCTGGGAGTGCCTAGGGTGTGAATTTACTTAGCCACCGGTGTTTCGGGACAAAAAAAGTGCTACTATTTTAAATAGTAGTACTTTTTTTTATTAAAATGCATTTTTCTACCAAATATACCTAATTATTGAGAAATTTAAAAAGCTAAGTAACAATTAGGATTATAAGTGCATAGTATTAATTAGGCTATAAAAAGCCGAAGACTTAATAAGAATCGCTTACAGGGAGGGCAATGAAAAATGCAAGATTACAAAAAAAATAAAAGAAGAATGCTAAATCAGCCAATGTCTACAATGAATGAAGAAGAAGTGTATACAGATGAAATAAGTTCAGATGAGATGAGAGGATTCAAAAAATCACATCATCATAATGGATGTAACAATGATAATAATTGTGATTGTCATGATGATTGTAAACCTAATCCATGCAATCCATGTAAACCTAATCCATGCAAACCTAATCCATGTGATGACAATTGTGGATGCCATGATAATTGTAAATGTGATTGTGAACCATGCCAAATGGATTCAGATGAATGTTTTGAAAACAAATGTGGACCAAACTGCTGTAATCCTATATCTCCAAGAAACTTTTCTGTAGCAAATGCAGTTCCATTTGCAATAGAAGCTAATAGAATTTTTGATACTATGCAATTCCAAACATTTACAGATGCAACTGGACCAAATGGAGAACCATTAACTTTTGAAACAGAAGTAGTAGAAGTATTTGGTTCAGTTCCAAGTGCAGGTAGAGCAAGTGTAACTATAGATAAAATATGCTTAAGTAATGATGGAATAGTTATAGACACAGGAATGACAACTTTAGAAGATTTCGATTTAGATCCATTAGGAGATATAATAGGAAGAAACTGTGAAACAACTTTTGAATATGCAGTATGTGGAGAAAGAAACGCTGAATGTTGTAGACAAGGAAAAGGCAAATCAGTAGCTTATAAACAAAGAGGCTTAACTGTAGCAGTTCGTAATCTAGTATTAGAACTAAGAGGTAGATGTGGATGTACAGAATTCGTTGCATTAGCTTTCCCAGCAGTTAGAGCAGGAGGTGGATGTAAGAGAAGAGTTGATTTTGTAGAATTTACTTTTAACACACTTTCAGCACCAATATGCTTGCCAGCTGACGGAAGAGCTGTCACTTTAAGACAAGAATACCAAACTAACTTAACTGTAGATTGTATAGGAAAATCTATATTAAAATTAGAATGTAATGAATGTTGTGAACCTATGTATGAATTAATTATACCAAATGATATAGATTTAGTACTTTGCTTACAAGAAACAGTTAGCACATTAATAAGTGAACAAATAGTAGTTTTAGCATCACCAAACCCAATCCAACCAAGACTTGTTGATACTTTCTCTAAAGTATGTGATTTTTCGCAATGTGGACCTAATCATGGAAGTGGAAATTCAGGTTGCCACAGATAGATAGGTAGATATATAGACAGTTTAAATTATAAATAAAAATCATTTAAGGAAGGCTACCAATAGTAGATGATTTACATTGGTAGCCTTCACGTTATTTATAACTAATGTATAGATTTTATAGATTTAAAAAGTACTATAGTATGTAATAAACAAGTAAATATTGATACTATTGTCATTGTGTATATGTATGCATAAATATTAAGTCCTGGAATAGGAAGAAATACATATAGAGCTACTAGCTGAATTAACATACCAATGATAGTGTTTATACTTGAAGCTAATTCTTTTCTTATTGAATGTAAAATACCAGATAGCGTTTGATTTAGTGACATAAATAGTGGTACTAAAAACATAGCTTTTAAATATTCTCCAGCAAGTTTATTTTTAAATACTAGTATACATAAATCTTTTCCAAAGAAATAAAAAAACACTGATGATAGTATACCTACAAATAAAGTTAGGATTACAGAATACTTTATTTTTTTTAGGACACTTTTACGTTTTCTTAAGGCCATTTCTTGTGATATAGTAGGTATCAAATTTACAATAAGTGCTGAGCCAACAGTAAATGGTAAAAATATAAATGGCATTACCATCCCGCTGACGACACCATACATACTTAATGATTGTTGATAAGTCATGCCTGATAATGCTAATCTTGATGGTATCATCATAGAGCTAATAGATTGTAAAAGTATATTTGACATTCTATTGCAAGTTATAGGTATGGACATTTTCAATGTTTCCATAGAGGAAGTATAAAAATCTTTTATACTTATAATATATTTATTGTCAAATGAAGAATCTCGACATAAACATATGAGCATAAATATGATATTACTCAATTCACCAATAGATATACCTAAAAGAGCAATATAACAATTCATAGACTTATCATTTACATACATAACGAGTAAAAAAACAAATAGAATTTTACCCATCTGTTCAATAATTTGTCCAATAGCAGGAACTTTTACGTTCTTTATGCCGTAGTAATACCCCCTAAGTACATTTGAAAGTGTTATTATAACTATGGCAGGACAAACTGCTAGTATAAATAAGTTCAATTTAGGGTCTTTTAGAAACTTAAGTGATAAAAAAGAACTATTGAAAGATGCAACTATAGATATAATTAATGCTACAAAAAATGATATGTATAAAGTTGATATAAACAAAGCATTAGTGTTGTGCTTATCATTTAAAGCTTTTCTTTTTGCAACTAGACAACTAAGTGCAGTAGGTATTCCAGTTGTTGTAACAGCTAAACAAATCATTAAAAAGTTAAAAATCATATGATATATACCTAGACCTGTTTCGCCTAAAGCTCTTGATAAGAATATTTTATATAAAAATCCAAATATTCTTACGACAAAGTTAGACATAAATAAAATAACTGTTGATAGTACTAAATAAGGTACTTTCAAAAAAAATCACCTCCTTATCTTTTAAATATATTCATAAGGAGGTGTAAAAATTTATAATTTTATAAATTCTGGTTTCATTTTATTAAATTTAGATACATACTTAAATCCCATGTTTTTTAGTAATGAATATATGTAATCAAATTCATATGCAACTTGACTTACATGATGTGAATCTGAGCCTGTAGTTATGATTTCTCCTCCTAAATCTTTATACATCTGAAGGATATATCTAGATGGAGTTAAATCTGGCAGGTTGTATCTGTAGCAAGATGTGTTTATTTCGATACCTTTACCATCATAGATAGCTTGCTTGAGAGTTTCTTCAATTATATCTGAAAATAGTCTGTCATCTAGGATGGTATCATAAGGTGCATATCTTTTAATTAAATCTAAATGACCTAAAACAGAGTAATCCTTGTAGTTTTTAACAATATTATACAAATAAAGGTAGTAGTTCTCATAGACCTCATGTTGAGTCTTACCTTCAAAATAGCTACCAAGGTATAAATCCATTGTATCTATAGCATGAATAGAGCATATTATAAAATCTAATGGATATTGATGAGCTTCTTTTCTATATGTATCTATTAATTGAGTTTGAACTCCAAATTCAATCCCTTTTTTTATTGATATTTTATCTTTATATCTATTTTTAAGAGTTTCTAGACTTTTAAAATAATCTTCGTAAACAATCGAAAAAGAATCATCCGCATAAACATCATAATCGACATGGTCTGTGAAACAAATTTTATTTATACCAAGGTCTATAGATTTTTTTATCATTTCTTCCATTGTAGATTTTCCATCAGTAGAGAAACTTGAGTGCATGTGATAGTCGTAAAACATAAATATTTCCCCTTTTTATAAAAATTTTGGTATTATATATACATACTAAATAATATCAAATATATGCTAAGGCATCAATAAAATATAAAAACAATAAGCGGTGATAAATGTGGAAAAATACAAAATAGATTTAAGTGAAAGGAAGTCAACTAAATATATACAAATATTTAATCATATAAAGCAGTTAATAATAAACAAAGAACTAGTTGAGCATGAAAAACTTCCACCAATAAGAAAGTTATCAGATTATTTACATGTAAATAATACTACTATAGTTAAAGTATATGAGCTTTTGGAAAATGAAGGATATGTATATAAAATTATAGGAAGTGGAACTTTTGTATCAAATTCAAATTCTTATAAAAATGGTATAGATAAAGGGAAAAACAAGAATATTAGACAAAGAGATGATTTAATTCATTTCGATAATGGAAATCCATCTAATGATATGTTTCCTATAGATTCATTTAAAAATGCTGTAAACATGGCATTATCTAAAGATGGAAGTTCAATATTTGATTACGATGAAGGGCTAGGCTCTGAGGAGTTAAGAGAAAAGATGGTAGAGTATTTAAGTGATGAAAATATAAATACTACTAAAGAAAACATTCAAATAATCTCAGGAGCACAGCAAGGTATAGATATAGTTTGTAAAGGGCTTATAAGTTATTCTGATGTTGTTTTTATGGAAGAACCCTCTTACAATGGAGCAATTGAAGTATTTAAAAGTAGAGGTGCAAAAATAATATCTATACCTATGTTAGATGATGGAATTGATATAGGTATTTTAAAATTAAAATTGGAAAAAATAAAACCAAGACTTATATATATTATGCCTAATTTTCAAAATCCAACAGGTATATCTTATTCTACATATAAAAAAAAGAAGCTAATAGAATTGGCAGAAGAGCATGATTTTTATATAATTGAAGATGATTTTATCAGTGATTTTATATTTGATTCAGAGGATAATAGGACAGTCAGGAGCTATGATGATAAAAATAGGGTAGTATATATAAAGAGTTTTTCAAAAATACTTATGCCAGGCTTAAGAATAGGAATTGTAGAAATGCCAAATGAATTATTAAAAAAAGTTTTGTGGGCTAAATATTCATCAGACATATCAACACCAGGTCTTATTCAAAAATCAATGTATTACTATATGGAGAATTTCAATTGGAAGAATTATCTAAGTCATATAGAGAAGATATATACTGATAAGTACAAGTTAGCAAAAAACTTGATTAATGATAAATTGAGTGGTAAATTAAAAGTTAGAAAATCTTGTGGAGGTATAAACTTTTTTTTAGAATTGCCAAGAGGGTATACATCACAAAGCTTTACAAGTTTTATGTTAAATAAAGGAGTATCCATGCTTCCAGGGACTTATTTTTTTGATAATCTAGTGGATGATAGATTTTTTAGAATAAATATAGCTCGTCCAAGTATGGAAGAGTTAGAAAAGGGAATATCTATAATAAGTGATAATATAGAAGAGTTTTTCTGTGAATATAAAAATAAGTTAGATATAAAAAGTAATAAATTATTTTATTAATAAATAGAAGTTTTTTAGGAGGAAAAAATGTTTGACAAGAAGAAATTAGATAGGATTAATGAATTAGCAAAGAAAAATAAAGAGGGAGCTCTTTCTGATGATGAAATCAAAGAAAGGGAGATTTTAAGAAAGGAATATTTAGAAAATTTTAGAGCTCATTTTAAATCAAGACTTGATAGTGTTAAAGTAGTCTCACCAGAAGAATATGAACAATATATGAAAAATAATAAAAATTAAAACTTAATAGGAGGAAAACATGGACTTAAAGCATAAATTTAAGAATGCATGGGAAATTGAAAAAAAAGAGAATGCTATTAAACAGGTTATGGAATATGCTCGCAATTATATGGATTTTTTAAGTAAATCAAAAACTGAAAGACTTTCAGTAAAAGAAATTATAAAATTGGCTAAAGAAAATGGTTATATTTCAATAGATGAAGCTATGGAAAATGGAAGTGTAAGTCATGGGGACAAGATTTATGCTATAAATAAAGAAAAAGCAGTGGCACTTTTTGTAATAGGTAAAAACTATATAGAAAAAGGTATGAAGATTATAGGTAGTCATATAGATTCTCCAAGATTAGATTTAAAACCAAACCCATTGTATCAAGAAGCTAATCTAGGTTTTTTTAAGACTCACTACTATGGAGGAATTAAAAAATATCAATGGACAGCTATTCCTCTTGCTTTACATGGAGTAGTTATATTAAATGATGGTACAAAGGTGGATGTATCTATTGGTGAAGAAGACAGTGACCCAGTGTTTTGTGTAACTGACCTATTAGTTCATTTAGCTGGAAACCAAATGCAAAAGAAATTGTCAGAAGGAATCAGTGGTGAAGCTTTAAATGTATTAATTGGAAATATGCCTTTGGATGGCGAAGAAAAAGAACCTATAACAGCAAATATATTAAAAATTTTAAATGAAAAATATAGTATAGTTGAAGAAGATTTATTA
The DNA here is from genome assembly GCF_020658455.1 of Clostridioides sp. ES-S-0005-03. NCBI lineage: Bacteria > Bacillati > Bacillota > Clostridia > Peptostreptococcales > Peptostreptococcaceae > Clostridioides > Clostridioides sp. ES-S-0005-03. The sequence continues at coordinate 52,466 of NZ_JACVWI010000001.1, forward strand.
AGCGCTGAGATTGAAGTAGTTCCAGCTGGGAAGGCAAGAGATTTGGGGTTTGATAGGTCAATGGTATTAGGATATGGTCATGATGATAGAGTATGTTCATATGCTGCTGTAAAAGCTATACTAGAGACTAGACAACCAGAATTTACTTCAGTTACATTATGTGTAGACAAAGAAGAAGTTGGCTCCCAAGGAAATACAGGTATGCATTCAAAGTTTTTTGAAAATACTGTGGCTGAGTTAATAGCTTTAGAAGGCGATTACTGTGATATTAAGGTAAGAAGAGCTTTAGCAAATAGTAAAGTATTATCAGCTGATGTTGCAGCTGGATATGACCCAAATTTTGATGAGGCATATGAAAAAAGAAACTCTGCATATATGGGAAATGGAATAGTTTTAAATAAGTATACTGGTTCGAGAGGTAAGAGTGGATGTAATGATGCTAATGCTGAGTTTATATCAGAAGTAAAAAGAATTTTTAACGAGGGTAATGTAGTATGGCAAACTGCTGAACTTGGTAAAGTGGACCAAGGTGGAGGTGGAACAATAGCCTATATCTTAGCAAATCAAGGTGCAGAGGTTATAGATTGTGGTGTTGGTGTTTTAAATATGCATGCACCGCATGAGATTGTTTCTAAAGTAGATATATATGAAATGTACAAAGGATATAAATCGTTTTTTAATATAAATTTATAAGTTTAATATACAATAGTATAAGTAATAAGTAATAAGTAATAAGTAATAAGTAATAAGTAATAAGCAAATAGAGTAGTATTATACTATGCTCATTAATTAAATGAACATAGTATAATACTACTCTATTTATTATTTAACAGCTTATAATTTAAATTTGAGTGTCGTGTATTAAAATTATTATATTATGATTTCAAAGTACTCACATAGTCTGTTTAGAAATTTATCTTCCAATGGAGAAAAAGTTTTCTTTTTAGAATAAATAAAGAAAAATTTTCTTGTAAAATCAACATCTTTTACTTTGTAGCATTTTATTTTGCCTGCATTTAGATAATCAATAGCTGAAATATATGATATAAAAGATACACCAAGGCCTAATCTAACCATTTCTTTAATGGCTTCATTTGATTCTACATGAGCTATTACATTTAATTTGTTTACCGGAAAGTTATTTTTGCTAAGGGTGTTTAGTATTAAGTTTCTAGTACCAGAGCCTTCTTTTCTCATAATAAAATTGACAGAAGCCAATTCTTCTATATCAATGTAATTGTTATTGTTATCAATTTTAAAATCTGAAGAAGTAATAAGTACAAGTTCATCATCTAATAAGTCTAGATATTCGATTTGAGGATTGTTAATTTTAGAACCAACTAATCCAAAGCTTATCCGTTCATTTAAAATTTCTGATATAGCATATTGAGAATCATAATGGCTTATGGAAAATTTTACATCTGGATAACTCATAGAAAAATTCTTCATAAAATCAGGTAGAATATAAGTTTCAGGTATAGAACTACATGCTATATCTATAATACCTTCTATTTTACCTGAATATTCTTTTATATCATAAATTGCACGCTTGCAGTTATTTAATATATATATGGCATGCTCATAAAGAATTTCACCAGATTTTGTGAGTGTAATAACTTTGTTGCTTCTGTTTATAAGTACAGTTTCTAACTCTCTTTCTAAATTTTGTATGTGTGCACTTACAGTAGGTTGAGTTAAAAAAAGTTCTCTTGCAGCTTTTGAAAAACTTTGATGTTTTGCAACAGCAACAAATACTTCAAGTTGTTTAAAATCCATTATTTAATCCTCCTTAAATTATCTAAAACTATTATAACATATTTGATAAATTAATAGTTAAAGGTGATTTTTTGAAATAGAAAACCTTAAAATGTTTATGGAGTTTTTGATTGTTTAGGAATAATTTGGTATAATGTTATAAGGATATTTACCACAAGTATCTTGTAAATTGAATTTTCAAAATTCAACTTTAAAATGTGTTTTGTTACAAAAAAATTACAGATAGCTTCTTAATCTTATTAAATTTAAATAAATATTATATAATTATTTTATAAAATAATAAACGTAATTATTGAAAAAAAAGATAATCACACAATGAGATATAGATAAATATTATAAAATTTAAGAAAGGAGGATTGATTTATGAAGTTAAAAAGGTCATTAGTTTGTGTAACTATTTTAGGGATTGTACTTGTTGGATGTCATAAAGAAACTACTAAAGAGAAAAATCAAGTAGCAAGTAAAGCAACACAGCAAAAAACTATGACAAAAGTTCAAAATGATGTTAATGAAATGATGGATAAAGATTATAAATATGTTATAAAAAATATGGGAATACCTTATAACACAATTTATTATATAAAAAATAAGAATTTAAAAAAATCAAATACAATGCAAGATATAAATACATCAAGTTATATGACATTAGTTTACCCTAAATATACTGGAAACAATGAATTAGATGGAAGTGCTTTATACATTAACATTAATAAAAATAAAGTTGTTAATGTTGAAACAAATTCCTTTTCATCACAAAGTATAACAGCTATAGATGAAAGTTATGGTATTATGATTGAAACAAATGATAATGAAAAATCAGCTGTATCCTTGGAGGAATATAAAAACATTGACTTGGGAGAGTATATTGGAGTTGAAGAATCTAGGATAAATGAAATCGTGGGTAATGCCAATTATAATTTAACAGCATATAACCATGAAGGAAATAGGGTAGTGAAGAGTTATAGATTAAAAGAAGATAATAAATTATTAGACAAAGAAATACTTACAATAAGTATAGTAGATAATAAAATAAAGTCTATAAAAACTATTGAGAGTGATAAAGTTGTAAAAATAATAAAAGGAGCTTTATTAGAATAATGAATTTTAAAGCATACAAGTCTGTTTTAAGGTAGAAGTAAATTTCTAACTTGAAGCAGTTTTTTTTTATAAAATGTATAAAATTGAAATTAATACAATTAATGATAATTTTATAAGATTTATTAAATTTAAACTGCAATTATAGATAACAATTAGTTATAATTAAATATAAGCTAAAATGATTTATTGCAATTTACAATTATACTACATTAAGAATGTTTTTAAATAAAAAATATATTGGGGTGTATTTAAAATGATAGGATTAGCAGATGCCATAAAAATTATTGAAGAAAATGTTATACCAATAAGTAGGATTAAGAGAGTTAATCTTATAGAAGCAGTAAATAAAGTGGTTGCAGAAGATATATATTCAACAATTGATAGTCCTCCATTTGACAGGTCACCATATGATGGTTATGTATATGATGCAAATTCTGAAAATAAAAATTTAAAGGTTATAGGAACATTATATGCAGGAGAAGTGTTTGATGGTATATTAAATAAAAATGAAGCAGTGAAGATAATGACTGGTGGAAAAATTCCAAAGGGAGCAAACTGTGTAGTAAAGAAAGAAGATGTGACAACTAGAGAAGACATGATAACTTTAAATATAAAACTAAAGGAATATGACAATTATATATTTAAAGGTGAGGATATAAAAAAAGGTCAATTAATTATTAGTAAAAATCAAAATATAGGGTATGATGGTATAGGAGTATTAGCGAGTCTTGGAATATCTAAATTAACTGTATATGATGATTTAAAAGTTGGTATTTTAAATACAGGAACAGAATTACAAGATATAAATGAAACTTTGGAGGATGGCAAAATATATGATAGCAATAGATATACATTATATTCAAAGCTTTTAAAGCTTGGAATACAAGCAGATACAATATGTAATTGTACTGATGATATACAAGAATTAGAAAAAAAAGTAAAGGATATGCTAGAAACTGTAGATTTTTTAATTACTACAGGTGGTGTATCTGTTGGAGATAAAGATTTAATACCAGATGTATTTAGAAACATAGGAGCAAAAGAATTGTTTTGGAAGATAAATATTAAACCTGGAGGAGCTTGTTATGTAGCTACATTGGGAGAAAAAATATTGTTTGGGCTTTCTGGCAATCCACATGCGGCAATTGTGGTATTTGATAATGTAGTTGTTCCTGTGATTGAGTATTTAACATATAAAGACAGCAATCATTATATAAAAGCTATATTTAAAGGAGAATTTAACAAAGTCTCAAATAACGATAGATTTGTAAGTGGAAAATTATATACAGATGAAGGTAAATTATATGTTACATTAAATGATAAAAAAGATGCCAAGGCTAGATTATCTGCAACATTGAGAAGCAATTGCATGATTAAGATAAAAAAGAGAGAAATAATAAAAGAAAATCAATTAGTAGATGTTGTTGTTATATAGTTTTATGAAGGGGATATGGTTTTATGTATAATGTATTATCAATTGTCTCTTATTCAGGAGTAGGTAAAACTACGTTGATTGAAGGTATAGTAAGAGAATTAAGTAAAGAAGGGTATAATGTTGGAGTTATCAAACACACATGCCATGATTTTGAGATAGATGAGGAAGGGAAAGATACTTATAAACATAGAAAATCAGGTGCGAGGAAAGTTTGTATAATATCAAATAAGAGGTTAGCATATATTGAAGAATTAAAAGATAAAAATCCACTATATAAAATGATTAAGTTTTATGAAGATATGGACTTGATTATTATAGAAGGATATAAAAATTATAGATTTAAAAGATTAGAGGTAACTAGAAAGGATAAGTATAAGGATATTTTATCAAATAAATCTGATTTGATAGGTATTATAAGTGACATAGAATATGATTTAAATATTAAGCAGTTTAGTTTGAATGACTATAAAAATGTATCAAAGTACATAGAATATTGTATAAAAAATAATACTTTAAAATTAAATGATAGTGAAATAAAAAACATATTAAAAGAATAATTTTAAGATATTATTTTGATATAAAATGGTATAATTATTTATATATAAACAAAGATATGAGAAATTTATTTAATTATAAAAATCGTATTTTGAATTATAAAATATTATAGAAATCGTAGGAGGATAATATGAAAAAAATATTAGTAGCATGTGGAGCAGGAATTGCAACATCAACAGTAGTTTGCGACAAAGTAGAAAGATTGGTTAAAGAAAATAACATACAAGCAGAAGTTATACAATGTAAAATTGCTGAATGTGCAACAAAACAAGAAGGTGCTGATTTGATAGTATCTACTACTATATTGCCAACAACTTATGATATACCTGCAATAAAAGCAACAGCATACATAACAGGTATAAATACTGCTGCATTAGATAAGAAAATATTGGATGCTTTAAAATAAGTTTTTGAGTTTACAGTTATAAAAAATATTTAGTACTAAATATAGAGTTGTATCTTGTAAAATTTTATTTACATAGATATGGCTCTTTTTAGGTGTATTTTAAATATATGATTATATAAAATAAGTATTCAATTTTATGAAACATATTCTTTTGAATTGCAATTTTATAAAAGATTTAAAATTAGTGTTATGTTATACTAATTTAAGGGTATTTTTTAGACGTATTGATAAAGGAGGATTTAAAACTTATGATAAAACAATTTGTCAAATATTATAAACCATATAAGAAAATCTTTACATTAGACCTTATAGCTGCGTTCTTATTTTCTTTATGTGATTTAGTTTATCCTATGATAACTAGAAATATAATGGATGACATTGTTCCAAATAAAAATTTAAGAATGCTAGTAGTTTTTGCAGTTGTACTTATACTTATATTTATAGCAAAAGCAGGGCTTAATTATTTTATGCAATATTGGGGACATGTCATTGGTGTAGATATGCAAGCTGATATGAGAAATGAGGTATTTACACACTTACAGAGGCTTCCAAATACTTATTTTGATAATAATAAATCTGGTGTAACTATGTCTAGAATAGTAAATGACTTAATGGATATAACAGAACTTGCACATCATGGTCCTGAAGATTTATTCATTTCTATAGTAATGTTAGTTGGTTCATTCTTTATACTTATAGATATAAATATTCCTCTTACTCTTATAATTTTTGCTATATTGCCATTTATAATTTGGTTTGCTATAACAAAAAAAGATAAGATGAATATAGCCTTTATGAAAAGTAGAGTTACTATAGGTGATGTAAATGCAACTTTAGAAAATAGCATAGCTGGAATGAAAGTAACTAAGTCTTTTTGTACTGAAAAAGAAGAATTAAATAAGTTTGTAAGAAGTAATAAATTATTTAGGAGAGCACGACAAGATTCTTATAAAGTAATGGCAGAATATTATTCTGGTATGAATTTATATATGGATATTTTGGAGTGGGTAGTTGTTATAGCTGGTGGATACTTTACTTATCTTGGGAAAATTACTTTAGGTGATTTTGCTGCATATATATTATATGTAAAGATGTTTATACAACCTATGAAGAAATTGATAAATTTTACAGAACAATATCAAAATGGTATGACAGGTTTTAAAAGATTCATAGAGATAATGGAACAGGACCATCAAAAAGAAGCTAAAAACCCTGTTGAACTTGAACATGTAAAAGGTAACATCGAGATAGAAAATATATCTTTTACATATGAAGATGATACCCAAGTATTAGATAATCTAAGTTTATCTATAGAAGCTGGTAAAACTATAGCTTTAGTAGGTCCTTCTGGTGGAGGAAAGACTACATTGTGTAATTTATTGCCAAGATTTTATGAGTTTGATAAAGGTGATATAAAAATTGATGGAAAAAGTATCAGGGATGTAAGTTTAAAATCTTTGAGAAAAAATATAGGTATAGTTCAACAAGATGTATTTTTATTTACAGGAACTATAAGAGATAATATTCTTTGTGGAAATCCTAGTGCTACAGATGAAGAGATGATTGAGGCTGCAAAAAAAGCTAGAATACACGATTTCGTAGAAACTTTGCCAGATGGATATGATACTTATATAGGAGAAAGAGGAGTAAAATTATCTGGGGGACAAAAACAAAGAATTTCAATCTCAAGAATCTTTTTAAAGAATCCTCCAATAATAATATTGGATGAAGCTACTTCCGCTTTAGATAATGTAACAGAAAGAGAAATTCAAGAGTCCTTAGAAGAGTTAAGTAAAGATAGAACAAATTTAGTTGTTGCACATAGGTTGACTACTATAAAAAATGCTGATGAAATCATAGTACTGACAGATAAAGGAATTGAAGAAAGAGGTACTCATGAAGAGTTAGTAAATAAAAATGGAGTATATAGTAGATTACACAATAACTAACATATACATTAAATTTATAAACATAGAATATATTAAGATTCATAAAGCAAATTCATTTTATATTAATGAGATGTTTTATGAAAAATGTATTCTATGTTTTATTTTTTGCAAATTATACTTAATTCTATTTATAAAAGTAGTGTTAAATAGCCAAATTACAGGATAACGTTTTTACAAAAAGAATAATTTAGAAAACTAACTTTAATTTATAGAATTTATAGAATTTTATGAAAAAAATCGAATTTTGACTTGAAATGTTTTTTAAAAGTAGTAAAATAATGGATAACTATACATACATTGTATACAAATATATTTATTTATGAGGGGGGATTTTGTATGGAGGCAATAACAGCTTTTTGTCTAGTTTTAGTATCACTGACGATAGGAGATGTAGTTTCAGCAAAAACTAAAGCTTTTGTTCCATCAGTTTTTGTATCAGCAATTATATTTATAGTAGGATTTTGGACTTTTTTCCCAGAAAATATCGTGGATTTAGCAGCTTTAGGGACACCATTAGCACAATTAGGCATGCTTTTATTAATAACTCATATGGGAACTATGATGAGTATTAAAGAGCTAGCAGGTCAATGGAAAACAATTGTAATAGCGTTAGCAGGAATAGTAGGAATATGTGTAGGAGCTTTGGCATTAGGAACTCTAGTGTTTGGATGGGATACAGCTGTAATCGCTACACCTCCTCTTACAGGAGGATTAGTTGCATCTATAATGATGGCAGATGCGGCTACAGCAAAAGGTCTTGCGAGTTTGGCAGTTTTAGCGATTTTAATGTATGTGGCACAAGGATTTGCAGGTTATCCTATCACAGCATTGATGCTTAAAAAAGAAGGAAAAAGACTTTTATCAGATTTTAGAAGTGGAAAAGTAACTGTAACTAAAGCTGAAGAAGAAACTGAAAAAGTACCTGAACAAAAGAGTAAGTTTAAGATAATTCCAGATTTACCTGAAAAGTACGACACAACATATATGATAATACTTAGATTAGGACTTGTAGCATGGTTAGCAGTACAATTTACAAATCTTACAAATGAAGTTGTATCAAGATATGTTATCTGTTTAATATTTGGTGTAATAGCATCAGAACTTGGAATAGTTGACAGAAAGCCACTTAATAAATCTGGTTCATTTGGATGGTTAATGACATCATTGATGGCTTTTATATTTGCAGGATTAGCAAAAGCTACACCAGCAATGCTTGCTGAAATGGCTGTTCCTCTTGTAGGAATTATAATATTTGGTGTAATAGGTATGGGAATATTCTCTATTATAGTAGGTAAATTTTTGGGTGAAAGTAAGGAAATGGCGTTTTCAGTTTCACTTACAGCACTTTATGGTTTCCCACCAAATTATATATTAACTGAAGAAGCAGTAAAGGCTCTAGCTGAAACTCCAGAAGAAAAAGAATTTCTGATGGATAAAATGCTTCCAAAGATGCTTGTTGGTGGATTTACTACAGTAACAATAGCTTCTGTAGTAATAGCAGGTATTTTTGTAAATCTTATATAAACTTTAATTAATAAATAAGGCATTTAAAAAATAAGAAGAATATGTTACACTTGGAGGTCTGGAATGAATATTAAAGAAATAACAAATGGATATAAAGATTATGTAATCAAACTTAGAAGGGAATTTCATGAAAATCCTGAAAAAAGTATGGAAGAATTTAGAACATCAAAGAGAATTAAAGAAGAGCTTGATAAAATAGGAGTACCATATGTATCATCTGGAGGGACAGGTGTAGTCGCAACTATAAAAGGAAATAATCCAGGAAAAACTGTAGCACTTAGAGGAGATATGGATGCACTTCAAGTTGTTGAGTGTACGGAAGTAGAATACAAATCAAAAAATGAGGGGCTTATGCATGCTTGTGCACATGATGGTCACACATCAATGCTTTTAGGAGCAGCTAAGGTTTTGAATGATATTAAAGATGATATTAATGGAACTGTGAAATTATTTTTTCAACCAGGAGAAGAAGTAGGTAAAGGTGCAAGAGCTATGATTAAAGATGGCGCTATGGAAGGTGTAGATGGTGTATTTGGAATTCATCTTTGGAGTGATGTAGAGTGTGGGACTGTGTCAGTTGAAGAAGGTCCAAGAATGGCTTCTGCTGATTTCTTCAAAATTACTGTAAAAGGTAAGGGTGGTCATGGTTCACTTCCTCATCAAGGTGTTGATGCGGTACTTGCAAGTTCTGCATTAGTTATGAACTTACAATCCATGGTTAGTAGAGAAGTCAGTCCTTTAGAGCCGCTAGTTGTAAGTGTTGGAATTTTAAATTCTGGAACAAGATTTAATGTAATAGCAAGTGAAGCTGTTCTAGAAGGTACAATAAGATTATTTAATCCAGAACTTAGAAAACAGATTCCTACGATTTTAGAACGTATAGCAAAATCTACAGCAGAAGCATATAGAGCAGAGGCTGAGTTAGAGTATGGATATTTAACACCAGCTGTTATAAATGACAGGGAATGTTCAAAGATAGCTACAGAAGCAGTAATTAAGCTATTTGGAAAAGAAAGTATAGCACTATTTGAAAAAGTAACAGGAGCAGAGGATTTTGCTGAGTTTATGAATATTGCACCTGGTGCATTGGCATTTGTAGGGGCTAGAAATGAAGCTAAAGGAGCTTGTTATCCTCATCATCATGGGTGTTTTAATATAGATGAGGATGCTTTAGAGATTGGAACTGCCTTATATGTTCAATATGCAGTAGACTTTTTAAATAAATAAATTTAATATACTATAAAGAAAAAGCAGAGATTAAGTTTATACTCTGCTTTTTTATTGTCTATAATTACTATAAATATTGACTATAAAAAAAAGATATGATACTATAAAAGAAAATGATAATCAATATCAATTAATAAGAAGGTGATTTAATTGAGTAATATAATGTTTGCGTTTTTAATAACTTTGTTTGCAGGTTTGTCTACTGGAATAGGAAGTTGTATAGCGTTTTTTGCTAAAAAGACCAATACTAAATTTCTTTCTGTAAGTTTAGGATTTTCTGCTGGTGTTATGATTTATGTATCTATGATAGAAATATTTCCTAAGGCACAAGAAGCTTTAACAAAGTCTATGGGAGAAAAATTAGGAAGCTGGTCAACTGTAATAGCTTTTTTTGCAGGAATGGCTATCATTGCAATTATTGATAAGTTAATTCCTCAAGAAGAAAATCCTCATGAGATAAAGAAAATGGAAAATTTGGATGAAAAAAATATACAAAAAAATAAATCTCTCTTAAGAACTGGGATATTTACAGCAATGGCTATAGCAATTCATAATTTTCCAGAAGGGTTAGCTACATTTATATCGGCGCTTGATGATGCTACAATAGCGATACCAATAGCTATAGCAATAGCTATACACAATATACCAGAAGGAATATCTGTATCTGTACCAGTGTATTACGCTACAGGAGATAAAAAGAAAGCTTTCTATTATTCTTTTTTATCTGGAATGTCAGAACCTTTAGGGGCCATTATTGGGTATGTACTTCTTAGAAATTTTCTAAATGACACTACACTTGGAATTGTGTTTGCTCTTGTGGGAGGTATTATGGTATTTATATCACTTGATGAACTATTACCATCAGCTAGAGAATATGGTGAGCATCATCTATCAATTTACGGATTAATTGCAGGAATGGTTGTTATGGCTATTAGTTTATTGCTATTTAAATAGATTTTTAGATATCCAATTGTAACCTAAAATTAATATCAAAATGATATAATTATTAAGACAGATTATCATATGTCAAAAATATCATTTTGGAGGTGAATTTTATGGAAAAGAAAATGAAGTTTAAATTTGATTGGTATAGTTCACCTGATAGGATAGAAGAATGGTTAGAAGATATGGAAGAACAAGGATATAACTTATATAAGATAAGTAAATTTGGAGGAATATTTTATTTTTATAAAGGAACTCCAAGAAAAATAAAATATGCCATTGATTATTATTATGATGCTGAGGAAGATTATTTTAATAAACATAAGTATAGAGGGTGGAATCTTATATTTAGAAGCATTGGTAGTTTTATAGGTACATCTTCATGGTATGTATGGAGTAAAACATATGAAGATGTACCTCCTAAATTGTATAGTGATTTGGATAAAAAAGATAAAGTAAAATCAATTTTATTCATGAATGTATTTTTATTTACTATTTTAGTAGTTATTTTTATATATTTATTGTTCACTGAAATAAGAAATTTATTTAATGGTTATGGAGTAGATATTTGTACTATCGCATTGCAAATTATGTTATTAATTTTGTATTTGGTACAATTATATAGAAGAATAATGTATTACTTAAGGATTAAAAAATTAACTAAATAAAGATGGAGAGTGTCTCAAAATGACTTTGAGACACTTTTTTTATCAATAAATGTTATTCTTTATATATATTCGTATCAGTTATAACCTTTTAGATTTTATTTAAATCTTGAGTATTGATAAGAATAATTTAAAAATGTTATTCTAAGGTATCGGATATTTAAAATCACATTTAAATATATCAATTAAAAAAATTCAATAGTGTGTAATAAGAAAGTGTATAAGGCGTTGTAATTAGAAAATAAAAATATATTTAAATATAATCAAATATAGTATAATACAATCACAGAAAAGTGTGATTGTATGAGTAAACACTATAAACATTTATACAAGGGTTTCAACTTCTAATTAAAAAGATGATTTAAAAATCAGGTTGAATTTCTCAGACAATAATGCTAGTGCTAAAGGAATGATAATAGATGATTAGTTGTCGCATATATGGATTAAGAAAATACAAGAAAAAGATTAGAGATAATGAGGAAGTTGAAAAGAAGTTAAAAAGAGAACAGATAAAACTTTCAAGGAAATATGAAAGTTTAAAAATAAGAAATAAAATAGAAGAAGGGAGAGCTACTAGTCAAAATATTCAAAAACAAGTAGTCAAAGTACAAAAACTTCATCAAAGATTAGCTAATATAAGAACTGATTATATAAATAAAACTATAAGCGAGATAGCGAAAAACAAGCCATCTTATATAGTAATTGAAGATTTAGTAGTTTCTAACTTGATGAAAAATAAGCATTTATCAAAAGCTATTGTGAGTCAAAAACTCTATGGATTTAGAACCAAACTAACATCTAAATGTAAGGATAATTGCATAGAACTTAGAGTTACAGATAGATTTTATCCATAATCAAAGACTTGTAGTAAGTGTGGAGAGATTAAAAGAAACTTAAAACTCAAAGATAGAGTTTACAAATGTGAATGTGGATTATCTATAGATAGGGATTTAAATGCAAGTATTAATCTTAAAAATACTAAAAAATATAAGCTAGCTTAAAATCAAATTGATTCGCACACACGTGGTTCAAGAGTGCTTATATATGTACGGAGAGCTAACTTCGGAATTTAAGCCTTTGGAGAACTATACAAAATCGTAGTCGCTTAGGTAAGGCGAGGTTCAGTGAAGAAGGAAAAATCTCTATATGGATATATTTGACCATATTTTGAGTAGCAGGAACTTATGATTAGGATAGCAATTTGTGAAGATGAAAAAGAAACACAATGTTTAATAGAAGAATATCTTTATAATATATTAAAAATTATTAATGTAGAATATGAAATACAAAAATATAGTTCTGGAGAAGATTTACTCAAAGTGAGTTTAAAAGATATAGATATACTTCTTCTTGATATACTAATGGAGCAAATGAATGGAATGGATACTGCAAGAAAGATTAGAGAAGTAGATAATAAAATGGAGATAATATTTATAACCTCTTTAATAGATTATGTGCAAGAAGGATATGAAGTAAGAGCTTATAGATATTTGTTAAAACCCATAGAATTAGAAGAATTAAAAAAACATATATTAACTTGTATTAAAGATATTGAAACAAATAAAAGTAATTACATTGTAATAAAGAACAAGTCTAATACATACAAGATTTATTTAAATGAAATAAAATATATAGAAATTCAAAAAAAAGATATGTTAATACACACAATAAATAAGGGTTTTGGAGTAAAGTATAGTCTAGGAAAAATAGAAAAAGATTTAAAACTAGATAAATTTGTAAGATGTCATAAAAGCTTTATAGTTAATCTAAGTTATGTAGAAAATATAAAGCCCAATATTGCTATTTTAGAAAGTGGAGAAGAAGTACCTATTAGTAGATATAGATATAAAGAGGTTAAGGAAAAATTTTTGAAATTTCTTGGTGATACAATATGTTAAATTTTATGTCTGATTTATTATTAATTGTATCTATATGTGTACGATTTATTATTCTGAAAAGGATATTAATTTATAAAGAAGATAATAAAAAAGACAAACAAATAGTATTTTATACTTTATTGGGATTAATTTATATTATAGTTAAAATAACTAGATTATTTAATATAGAAGAAAATTATATTAATAATATGTACTATTTGATTGATGTTGTAGTATTTATTGTATGGGCGATATATTATAATTATTTTTACAACATAGGATATATTAAATTTATAATTTTCTTTTTCCTATTTAATATTTATTATGATTGTTTTAAAGATGTTGTAGATAGAATTTTATTTTTTGTAGTTACAGGTAATTTTGTTTCATCTAAAGAGTGGCTTTTGGCATCTGATTCTGATAATATAAAGGTTTACATATACAGTAATCTACTTATTATATTTGTATATATGATACTTAGTTTTCTGTATAATCGATTTAAATTGCTTAGCCAAGATAAAAGGAATTATGTATATTTGTTATTTGCTCTAATGGCTAACACCATGAATATAATTGGAGTCTATATATCAAGAATATTAGAACGGTTTAGATGGTTACATTCAGAACCATATTATTTTGAGAATTTTGTAAATCCAAAGATAATAGGAGCTAGCACCATTGTTCTTATATTATTGTTTAGGCAAATAATAAAAGATAATAAATTAAAATCTCAGAATGAATTAATAAAAAATAAGTTAGATATGCAATATGCTCATTATTTAAGTATTCAAGAATCTCATATGAGGGTTAAGAAGCTTTATCATGACATAAACAATCATATTTGCTGTATAGATAATCTTAAAAATGATGGCAAAGAAATTAATGAATATATAAATAATTTAAAAGATGAAATTAGAGAGTTCAAATCTATTTATAATACAGGAAACATGATATTAGACATTATAATCAATGAGAAGAGTGAAATATCTGTCAAAAAGGGAATTAAATTTATTTGTGACATAAACTTTTCAAAAGTTGATTTTATAAAACCCATAGATGTGTCAAGCATATTTGCCAATATTTTAGATAATGCAATAGAAGCATGTGAGAAAATATCAGATGAAAATATTGATAGATATATTAGAATTAAAGGAACTATAACAAAATCATTTTTTGTACTTAAATGTGAGAATAGTAAAGCAAATAATGTTATTTCTAATAAAAATATACTGTTAACAGATAAGATGGATAAATTTGTACATGGAATAGGAATTCAAAGTATTAAATCGTCTTTACAAGAGTATAATGGAGAATTATTATTTGAAAATCAGAAAGACAAATTTATACTAAATATATGCATACCATTGAATCAAGATGCTGACAGTTGGGTCGATTAAGTTACTAGTTGGGGCATCTATATTGATACTTAAAAATAAGGATGTTATCTTTTTAATAATAAAAGATAACATCCTTATTTTTAAGCATAAAGAAATTTATAATTTTACTAATCTTAATTATAAGAATTAGTTACAAAGAAAGGTGATATAGATTGAAAAACTAACCATAAAAATAATAAAAATACAAGATATTGTAATACAGGATGTAATTAATAAAAACTTGAAAAGTAGAAATACAATGGAGGAAAATATATATGAAGGCGAAAAAATATATTTTAGCTATGATAGTAATTTTAAGTATAAGTTCAAGCTTAATGGTAGGATGCACAACAACTGTATCCAATGAAGATTTAAATAACTCAGAGCAAGCTAGTGAAAATTCATCAAACAACTCAATTGAAGCTAAAAAAAATGACTCTATTAAATTATTTGAGGATTACTCAAAAAAAGCTAGTACTGTAGAAGGATTGGAAGAAGTTAAAAAAGATTTATCTCAAAAATTTTCAAAGGCTATAACGGATAGTGGTTATAAGGTAGTTAATTCAAATTCAGATGGAAGTTTTGTAGTTTCTATAAATGGATTTGAAAAGCCACCTGAAAAAGATATTAGAAGTTTATTTTACTCTATGTCTGAAGATAACAAAAAAGGAAAATCAGTAGTAGATATTCTCTGTGCTAAAGAATATCCTGAGAATAAAAAGTTAGCTGAAAGTGATAAATATATTAAATTTATGTACAACATATTTAAGTCATTAACTAATACTGATTTAACTGAGAAAGATTTTTCAAATAAAGTTATAAAAATATTTAATGAAGGTGTAGGCTCTGTAGAACTTCCCTATATGAATGATATACATGTTGAAGTTAACAAAGTTAAAAAATCTACTAAAGTACTAAAATTGAGTTTAGAATATGAATTTGATATTTCAAGTCATTAATGTAATAAATAAATTATGACAGGTTAGAAATAAATTATAAAATAAAATTCATATTTATCTTTAGTAATGTTTTTTATTCAAAAATATATTATTTGTGGTTGCCATTTTATGTTAAAGGACAGTATAATATAATTAAAGTATGTTATAACATACAAAAGTTAATATATATTATCCAAAGGGGGATTTTAAATGAGTCAAACTGATAGAATAGAAGCATTTAGACAAGAATACGTTAATTCTAAACCTATGATATGTTGTGAAAGGGCTAGAATTTTTACAGAATCACATAAAAAGACTGAGGGAGAAGCCATATGTATAAGAAGAGCGAAAGCCTTTTTAGATGCATGCAAAGAACTTCCTATAAAAATATTTGAGAATGAATTAATTGTAGGTACAGCTGGTAAATTTAGAAGAACAGGTATATTAACACCAGAATTTTCTTGGCAATGGGTAGATAAGGAAATGGATACTTTTGATGAAAGAACTCAAGACCCATATGTCATATCAAAAGAGCAAATAGAATTTATAAGAAAAGAGATATTTCCATATTGGAAGGGTAAATCTTTGGAAGAAGTTTTTTTAGCAAGAATTCCAGAAGATACAGCTAAGATATTGGTAGATACAGGAATAATAGATAATGATTCTAAGTGGAGACAGGCAGTAGGGGAAGTAACTCCAGATTATCAAGATATACTATTTGTAAAAGGATATAAGGGGATAAAGAAAGAAGCAGATAAGAAGATAAAAGAATTAGATATATCAATTTCAGAAAATATTGAAAAAATAGATTTCTATAAGTCTATTTCTATTGTTGCAGATGGTATCATGACATTGGCAAATAGATATTCAAAACTTGCAAAAGAAATGAGTGAATCAGAGAAAGATTCAAAAAGAAAGTTAGAACTTATAAAAATATCAGAAGTATGTGAGAATGTACCAGCAAATCCTCCAACTAGTTTTTATGAAGCGATACAATTTGTATGGTTTGTGCAATTAGGTGGTGTTTTATCTGAAAATCCATTAGCATTGAACTTAGGTAGATTTGACCAATATATGTATCCATATTATGAAAAAGATACTAAAAATGGAAATATAACTAAATCAGAGGCTCAAGAGTTGATAGAGGCTCTATGGATTAAGCTATCAGAGTGGGTATGGACAATATCAGCAAATACAGCAAATTATTTTGCAGGATACAACCAATTTCAAAACCTTACTGTTGGTGGCAAAAAGAGAAATGGAACTGATGGAACGAATGATATTTCATATATGTGTTTAAAGGCAACAGAAAGTGTAAAAACTCATCAACCAGGTTTAAGTGTTAGAATAAGTCAGGGAGCACCAGATGATTTTGTTATGGCAGTTGCGAAATTAGTAAAACAAGGTACTGGTTTTCCTGCTATACACAGTGATAGTGCAGGGGCACAAATGTTACTTCAAGATGGATATGATGCAGAAGATGCAAGAGATTGGAGCAATTGTGGTTGTGTAGTTCCTCACTTTAGAAAGACAGGTCAATGGACTTCAGCAGTAAATATTAATTTTGCAGCAGCACTAGAATATGCTATGAATGAAGGGAAGAGTAGATTAACTGGAGAAAAAATGGGGTTAGATGTAAAAAATATCAATGAATTTGCATCTTTTGAAGAAGTTAAAGAAGAGTTTTTAAAGCAACTAGCATATCTTATCAAGAATTCTGTTATAGGAACTACTGTTGCTCAACAAATTCATAAAGAAATAGTACCAAGACCATTTTTATCTACCTGTGTAGATGGTTGTTTGGATAAAGGTATTGATTTAAGTAAAGGTGGGGCAAAATACAATATAGGACCTGTTTTAACAGGCATAGGTCTAGGTGTAGTTTCAAACTCATTGGCAGCTATAAAAAAATTAGTATTTGAAGATAAGGTGACTACATTAGAAGAGTTAACAAAAGCATTAAATAATGACTGGGAAGGCTATGAAGAATTAAGAAAACTTGCCTTAGATGTTCCTAAATATGGAAATGACAATGATTATGTAGATTCATTGGCTATTGAAGTTTCTGATTTTTATTACAGTGAAACTAGAAAATATAAGGATATTTTTGGTTCTAAATTTAATAGTGCATTTATGGGTATATCAAACTATGTTCCAACTGGAAAAATAGTAGGTGCAACTCCATGTGGAAGAAAAGCTACAAAACCTTTGACAGAAGGAGTTTCTCCATTTGTTGGAACTGATACAACAAGTCCATTGGCAGCTATGAAATCTGCATCAAAAATAAATCATGATGTTCACACTGGAGGAACACTTCTAAATTTGAGATTTAATCAAGATTTGGTTGAAACAGAAAGAGGGCTTAGAAATCTAACTTCTATGGTAAAATCATATTTTGCACTAGGTGGATTCCACGTACAATTTAATACAATATCAAATGATGTCTTATTAAAAGCTCAAGAAAATCCAGAAGAATATAAAGATTTATTAGTTAGAGTTGCTGGATATAGTACTCAATTTGTTAATTTATCAAGAGAGATGCAAGATGCTATAATAGCCAGAAACTCACACAGTAAATTTTAATTATGAGGTAGATTATGAGTAAAAAAGGTAAAGTTGTAAAGGTACAACATTTTTCAGTAAATGATGGTGATGGAATAAGGACTACTATATTTTTAGAAGGATGCAAATTAAAATGTAAGTGGTGTTCTAATCCAGATTCATGGAGCAATATAGTAAAGCTAGGAGTCATGAAGGATAAGTGTATATCTTGTAATAGGTGTACAGATGTTTGTCCTCAAAATATAAGTTCATTATTTGACAGAAGTCAAATAAATGATAAGTGTGATTTGTGTGGAAAATGTGTTAAAACATGTCTTAATGATGCTATCTGTATAATGACTGAAGAAATGACTGTTGAAGAGATTGTAAAGGAAGTTGAAAAAGATTTTATATTTTTCTTTGAGTCTAACGGAGGAGTAACTTTTTCTGGAGGAGAACCCACACTTCAAATTGAATTTTTAAGAGAATTAGTTGATGCTTTTTATAATAAAGGTATAAACATAGCAATTGAGACTTGTGGATATTTTGAGTGGGATAAAGTGAAGGATGTCTTTGAAAAAATAGACCATATATTTGTAGATATAAAATCTATGGATGATAATGTTCACAGAGCATATACAGGAGTAAGTAACGAGATAATATTAGAAAATATATGTAGACTTTCAAAATTAAACAAATCTATGGTTATAAGAGTACCAATTATTTCTGGAGTGAATGATAGTGAAGAAAATATAAGAAACACTGCATTATTTGTAAAGCAAAATGTTTTAGGTGGAAAGATGGAATTACTTCCATATCATAAATTTGGACTTGATAAATATAAAGCATTAGGGCTTGAAGATTATATGTATGAATTTGATGAAATTTGCAATAGCCATATGTTAAAATTAAAAGAGATAGTAGAGCTTACAGGAGTAAAAATCATAGAATACAAATAGGCTATCAGGAGGATTTTAACATGGATAATAAATTTCCTAATGTAGGAGAAAACTTAAGGTTATTAAGACAAGATATGGGTATAAGTTTAGATAAAGCTTCAAAGATGACAGGAGTTAGTAAAGCAATGCTGGGGCAGATTGAAAGAGGTGAATCTAGCCCCACTGTATCTACCTTATGGAAAATTTCATCTGGATTCAAAATAAACTTTACGACACTGTTAAATGAAAATACAAACACTTATGAGGTTATAAAAAAAGAGGATGTAGAACCTATTATTGAACAACAAGGCAATATGAAGTTGTATCCTATATATCCTTTTAGCCCTCAAAGGAGGTTTGAACTTTTTATAATTGAGCTTGAAGCAAATTGTACTCATGTTTCATCTACACATAGTCATGTTCTGGAAGAGTATGTACTTGTAATAGAAGGTAAACTTGAACTTAATGTAGATGGAAAAACTTATATTTTAGAGTCTGGACATTCAATTAGATTTGATGGAACACTAGAACATTTATATAAAAATTTAAATAACGGAAGAACTGTATTTCATAATATAGAAGTTTATAGATAATTTTATAGTTATCTATTTTGGGAATAAATATTTATTACCAAAATGGATAACTTATTTTTATAATGTCGAAAAGATTTGTATGCATGTACTAACATTATTGTTTTAAAATAAACATAAAAGCATTATAATAATATTAATAAAATATAATAAAAAGGAAGAATATATGATTATGAAAGTTATATTGACAGTATTAGTATTAGCAATCTTATATATTCTGTATAAGTATGAGACTCAACATATAGAAACAACAGAATATACCATATTTAATGAAAAAATTCCAAAAGAATTTAATGATTTTAAAATAGTTCAAGTAAGTGATTTACATAATAAGGTATTTGATAAAAATAATAATAAAACATTGATAGATAAAATTGAATCCTTAAATCCAGATGTTATATTTATAACAGGAGACTTAGTTGATGGAGAAAATAAAAATTTTCAAATTGCATTAGATTTAATTGATAATTTAGTAAAAAAATATGAAGTGTACCATATAATTGGAAATCATGAACAAAAATCTTTAATAAAAAAATACAAACATCTATATAGGGATTATTTTAAGGAATTGTATTCAAAAAAAATAATAAATATGGAAAATGAATCTGTAAGAATATATAAAGGAGATAGTTATATTAATCTATATGGTTTAATCATACCATTGGAATGCTATCCATATTTTTTTGCTAATAATAAAAAGTTAGAATTGCGTGACAGTTTTGTACAAGATAAGTTAGGTAAAATAAACGAAAATGAGTATAATATACTTTTAGCTCATACACCATTTTTCTTTGAAAAATATGTAAAATGGGGAGCTGATTTAGTTCTGGCTGGTCATGTTCATGGTGGTATAATAAGAATACCTTTTATTGGAGGTGTACTATCTCCAAATAGAGAGTTTTTTCCTAAGTATGATTGGGGAAAATATGAAAAAGGTAGTAGCACTATGGTTTTAAATAAAGGTTTAGGAGGTTCAAAAGTTCTCATTAGACTTAATTGTAAACCAGAAGTAGTAAGAATTACATTAAAGTCTAATTAATAAGGTTTTTTGTGTATATAAACATCAATGACATATATATAAAATTGGTGTAAAACCCTATTAAATAGATACAATTATTAATTTTTAATAATTATTTAATTAATGTAAATAAATTGTTATTTTTAGCATGTAATATTTAAAATATAGGGGGTAGTTAAAAATCATGGGTGATATAATTAGATTTTATGAATCTGTAAAAAACAAATATCCGAAATTAAAAGATGGAACTAGAGTTCATATGTGGCCAAAAGAAAATATCATAATTGGACCTATTTATGATGAGGCAAATGGATATGAAAAAAGTATAGGAAGTGTGGATAGTTTAAGTTGGAAGCAAGTTGTTGTACTAGCAGAATGTGATGGGAAAAATACTACTAAAGATATATTAGATATATTATCCAACAGATATAGAAATATCCCTGACATGAGAGATAAGGTTATGGAATTTTTTATGTTTTATGATAATGAATATTTAACCTTTGAAGATGAGGAACAAACATTATCAAGTGTTTTTGAGATAACAGGAAATAAAGTATATCTTACACCTTTATACTTTACAATAGAGATAGATGGTAATGACAATAGGGTTCAATATTTTTCTGAAGTTATAAGTTTATTAAAGTGTATGTATGAAAAAGGGTGTAGGTTTATAGAAGTTATTGGTGAAGGTATTCTAAAAAACAAAGATATGAAAGAAGTATTTCAATATATGTTAGACCATTTTGATTTAATTATAGTAACTAAAGATAGTTTTACTATTGAAAGAAGTTTGATAAGAGAATTAGATGATTATCGTCATAAAGTAATATGGAATGTATATTCAGAGAATGATAACATACATGTTAAATTAAAAGAAGATATAAAAATAACTAGTTTGATAAAAAGAGGGCATACAGTAGTAAGGGGAGCTAGAGGAAGAGCAATAAAAATAGAAGATATGAGGTTTAAAGATATAAGAGAAAGATTTTCAAAATATGGTGCAGAATGGAGCCATGTATATATTTCTTCTGATGGCAGTGTAAAATCTTATTCCATTCAAAAAGAAAAAAGAGTCTATTTAGGCAATATATTTGACAATTCAGTTGAAGAAATTTTATTAGAAATGCAAAATAAGATTGATAATCAAGAGATTGTATATCAATAATTATCAAAATTAAGTTTTAGGAATAATTTATGATTGATTGTTTAGTTTTGTGTTAATAATCGTTAATGAGGTGATGTAACTTGTTAAGATTATTGAACAAATTTTTTTATGATGTTTTACTTAAATGTTGGATTTTTATGATGTTATGGATTTTTAGAGAACTTTTTACAGATACAAAATTAGTCAAAAAATTTAAACTTCATAAAATATTTATGTAAAAATCATATAAAATTCATATAACAGATGTATTATATAGAGTATAGAAAGACTAGCTTAAAAACCATAATATAATACCCTATTGTAATGATAACCCTCCCTCACATCCTCAAATAGAGTTATCATTACAAGAATTAATCCATAAATTTAAAATTTATGGTTTTTTTTTATTTAATTTGTTTTATTATCTAGGAATATGATTTATTATAGAATATATAATAAGTAATATAAAATACATTTGATTAAGTTTTTGACATGTTTTTAACTATACTAATAAGGAGGAGTATTTATGAATGTAAATAATCGCAAGTGCCCAGAGTGTGGTGAACATAGTAAAAAATTTGAAGTAATAGAAGAGTGTGAGGAGTGTGTGACATTTGAATGTTACACTTGTGGAACTATATCTATATTAAAGTATTGCGACAACTGTAAAGAATTTGTATTTGTAAATATTCCAAATAATGTAGAGACCTATGAGTATTGTTGCAGTAAATGTAATAATAAGATTTAATATAATTAAAATATATAATTTCATATGTTGTTTATACAAATATCATATAAAATTCATATATGTAATGTATTATAGAAATATAGAAAGAACTAGCTTAAAACATAATATAATTACCCTAAATTTATAATGGCAACTCTCCCTCACATCCTCAAATATAGTTGTCATTATAAAATACTTTGGCTGTTTCAAAAATGTAAAATCATTTTAGAAGCAGTCTATTTTTTTATAAAAAATAAAGAAGGCAACGGGAAGCCTTCTTTCGTGTAAAAAAAGTTTAATTTTTTGTTAAGATTTGTTTGTTTATTTTATATTATCTTTATAATATGTTTTTATTTGAAGGTTGGCAATGGATTTTGCACAACTGGTCATTATGAATGTAAAAGTGGAATATTATTAATAAATAATAATTACAAAATTGTAATTATTATTTATTAAGCAAATGCGTAAAATATCACATTAATGGGTATATAATTAATAATATACTAGTTTGGGGAGGATAAAATTATGAATTATAAAACAATCATATTAAATAGAAAGTCTGTTAGAGAATATAAAAAGACAGATATTAAAAAAGAGTATCTTAGTGAGATTAAGAAATACTCAGAATCTTGTAAGAAACTAGTTCCAGAGATAGACGTTGATATAAGAGTAATGAATAGAAGTGAAGTTTTTGACAATTTAGATAAAATAGCAGGATATAAAGGAAACATGATAGATGCTCCAAGTTATATTATAATATTATCTGAAGTAAAAGATAATTACATCGAAAATTCAGGATACATAGGAGAAAATATAATTTTTAAGGTAACAGACCTTGGAATAGGTTCTTGTTGGGTTACTTTTGAGGATAGTAAAAAGGTATTAGATAAACTTGGAATTGACTCAGACAAAGAGGTAACAGGAATTATTGCCATTGGATATGGAGAAAATGCAAGCAATACTAAAGTACTAAATGCTACAAAGACTGGTGATAATTATTCAAAATCTGATATGCAAGTTGTTTCAGACAATAGTTCTTCTCGTTTAGGTGTAGAAGAAGTAGTTTATATGGATGAGTGGGGAAATAATGCAAATACAAATATATTAGAAGAGAGAGCGCTTCTTGATGCATTCCATTATGCAAGATTAGCTCCATCTACATTAAATAGACAACCATGGAGATTTATAGTTGATGGAGGAGTTGTAGTTTTAGCAGTTAGAAAAGATGGTCATACTAATTTGTATGAAGAAAAAATAGATGTTGGTATAGTTATGCTTTATTTTGCAACAATAATAAGTGCAACTATGTTTGAGTTAAAATGGAATTTAGGCACTCCAGACAAAGATTATAAAATACCAGAAGACTATAAAATAGTTGGATATTGTAATATATAAAACAGTTTAATATTTAATTTAGTTTTACTTAAATTAATTTCTATAAAGAGTTCAATGCATTATATGGAATAATGTCATTGAACTCTTTTGTTGTATAGTTGTATAATCTAATTTCAGCATTATTAGTTGATAAATTTTATGTAAAAGAGGATTATTAATGTAAATTATTGGACTTGATATAAAGCCAATATAAAATTGATAGCTAAATGAGTAAATGTTATACTTTAAACTGAATCTGTATCTATTGTTGAAATAGTATTTTAAATCTTACAATTTTGTGCATAGATTGAGAGGTATATTATTTTATTAAACTGTATAATTTGCTTGGAGGGAATGTTAAATGGAATGGATAAATAAATTAAATCAAGCTATTACTTATATTGAAGACAATCTTGAAAGTGGAGTGGATTATGCAGAAGCAGCAAAAATTGCATGTTGTTCAACCTTCCATTTTCAAAGAATGTTCTCATATATTGCAGAAGTACCTTTGTCTGAATATATTAGACGTAGACGTATGACTAAGGCAGCATTTGAACTACAAAATAGTAATATTAAAATTTTAGAGCTGTCTGAGAAATATGGTTATGATTCACCCACATCTTTTAATAGGGCTTTTCAAAACATACATAGTATTTCTCCGTCTGCTGCTAGAGCAAAAGGTGTTGTTTTAAAAGCATATCCTAGGATAACCTTAACTATTTATGTAAAGGGAAATGTAGAAATGCAATATCGTATTGTGGAAAAAAAGGGATTTCGTATTGTTGGAGTAAAAGAGCATATGAATATGATTGTAGAGGAATGTTTTGATAAGGTTCCAAAGTTATGGGCTAAATCTATACAAAGTGGAATGATTGAAAAACTTTTGGAATTAATAAATCATGAACCTCATGGATTACTTGGAGTAAGCACATGTATGAATGGAAAGGACTTAGACTATTATATTGCTGCACCAACAGATAGACATACTTTAGAAAATACTTATGAATATTTTATACCATCGGGTACATGGGCAGTATTTGAATGTGTTTCTCCCATGCCAAATGCTATTGCTATACAGGAATTGCAAAAAAGAATTATTACTGAATGGTTACCAAGTTCTGGGTATGAGTATGCTAGTTTACCAGATATGGAACTTTATCCTAAAGGTGATATTAATGCTCCTGATTATACAGTAGAAGTTTGGATTCCAATTAAGAAACAAATTCAAAACTAGAGAAATAAGATGAAATTTTGAAATAGCAGACTAAAAATAGTCTGTTATTTTTTGTGAAATATGGAAAGTAAGCTTTATATAAAACATATCTGGGTGTATAATTATGGAAAGCAAGCTTTACATAAAATGAAATGATTTAAGGAGAAAAATGTGAAAAATAGATTAGAAGAAATAAGAAAAAAGAAAGGGATAAAGCAGGAAGAGCTTGCCATTGCCTTACAAGTCTCAAGACAAACGATTGGTTCATTAGAAAATGGCAGATATAATCCATCAATTATTTTAGCATTTAAAATAGCAAGATATTTTGATATGAGTATTGAAGAAATATTTATTTATGAGGAGGAGTAAAAATGAAAAAGAATAGATTATATATGGGTATTGTTTATCTTGTTTTTGGAGTTTTATTTATTTTATTGGCTACATTAACAGAATTTTCATTTGAAGCTTTTATATGGGGGCTTGCTGGAGCATCTTTAGGACCTGGAATATGTATGATATGTCAATATATATATTGGAGTAAGCCTGAAAAGGCTAAAGAGTATGAAAAAAAGCTAGAAAATCAAAAAATAGAGATGAATGATGAGAGAAGAATTATGTTACGCGATAAATCTGGACGTATTACTAACCAAATTATGTCTTATGTTTTAGTGATTATTATATTTATTGTATCTGCATTGAGTGTATTTTCAATAATGATAATAAGTAAATGGGTTTTAATTGGGCTTGGATTACTTCTTTTATTTCAATTTATTTGTATGGTAGTTGTATATAATAAGTTGGATAAAAAGTTATAGTGAAAAACTTAAAATCACAATAAAAATATTAAGATTTTAAGTTTTATATTCTTAAGAGAATTTTAGATGTTATCTTTAATATACAATTATATAAATTTATAAAAAGCCACAGTTGAAAGTAAAAGAAAAAGTGTTAGTGAATATTTAGGGAATGTGACAATAAAAAACTCTTTAGTTTAAACTAAAGAGTTTTAATTTATTGGTGCCGCTGATGGGACTCGAACCCATATGGTTTCCCGTACGATTTTGAGTCGTATGCGTCTGCCAGTTCCGCCACAGCGGCTTATATTTTAAATCCGAACTACTAGTATATCCTACCAGATTTTCCAAGAATATGCAAGAGGAATATTGAATACAAAGCACTCATCAAACTGTCAAAATATCATAAATACTAGCTTTTCCTCATGAAAACTTATGAATCAACACAGTTGATTTTGAGTTAATTGCATCTACCAATTCCACCACTCGGTCATGTCATGTTTATTATTATAGCAAAAAAATATATTGTTTGCAACATATTTAATTTTAATATACTATTATTATTATGGGAATATTAAATAATAGCATATTGGTATATAATATATATGTTACAAAAATAGAGAATCTTTAGGAGTGATATAATTTGGAAAAAAAATTAATTATAATAGATGGAAATTCAATAATAAATAGAGCATTTTACGCTTTGCCAGAAATGAATAATAAAGAAGGCTTAAAAACTAATGCTATATATGGCTTTACGACAATGTTGTTTAAAATAATAGATATATATAAACCAACACATATAAGTGTAGCTTTTGATAGAAAAGCACCTACATTTAGACACTTAGAGTATAAAGATTATAAAGCAGGAAGAAAGGGAATGCCAGATGAATTAGCAGAGCAATTACAGCCACTAAAAGACCTTTTAGATAAATTTAAAATAAATAGATTAGAAATAGATGGTTATGAAGCAGATGATATTATAGGAACTGTTTCTAAAAAAGCAGAGGATAATGGATATAAAGTATACATAGTAACTGGAGACAAAGATGCCATTCAACTTGCTTCAGATAAGACGACTACTCTTATAACAAAAAAAGGTGTAGGAGAAGTTGAAGAATATGACTTTAACTCTGTAATTGAAAAATATGAAATGACTCCAACTCAGTTTATTGACTTAAAAGGACTTATGGGAGATAAATCAGACAACATACCAGGAGTACCTGGAATAGGGGAAAAAACAGGAATAAAACTTATAAAAGAGTTTTCTAGTATAGAGAATTTAATAGAAAATACAGATAAACTTAAAGGAAGCGTAAAAAAGAAGATAGAAGAAAATAAAGAAATAGCTATTCAAAGCAAAAGACTTGCAACAATTATAAGGGATGTACCAATTGAAGTAAATTTGGATAGTATGATTTTTGGCGATTATGATAAAGATGAACTTTTAGATAAGTTTAGATATTTTGGATTTACAAGCCTTTTATCAAGATTAGTTGACTTGGTTGACTCAGATGATAATGAACAAGTAGAAGAAAAAATAGAAATATTAAAATTAAAAGATATAGATAAATTTATAGATGAAGTAAATAAAAAAGGACAAGTTATTTTAAAAACTGTTAGAGGACAAGGTAATATACTTGAAAAAAATATAATATATATCTTTATAAGTGTAGATGGAGAAAAAATATATTATATAGATTCAGATGAAGTAACAAAATTAGATGGTATACTTTCAAATAAAGAAATAAAGAAGTTTGGATATAATTTAAAGGATGATTATATATCTTTAAAGCCATATAATATAAACTTGGAAAATATAAATTTTGATATAACAATAGCGGAGTATTTAATAGATTCTACCTCATCTACATCATATGACTGTAGTGCTATAGCTATGAAATACTTATCAAAAAAAGTTAAATCAAAAGAAGAATTACTAGGTAAAGGTGTTAAATCTAAGAACTACGAAGATTTAGAATTTGAAGATTTGGCAGAGTATATGGGGCAAATAATCTGCACAGTTAAAGAAACAATTCCTATGATGGAAAGAAGTTTAATCGATATGAGTATGGATGGTCTTTTTTACCATGTAGAGATGCCCTTGGTGGAAGTTTTAGGACATATGGAGTATGAAGGTATAAAAGTAGATAAGAGTATACTAGATGACCTAAGTATTGAGTTTAAAGAAATAATTTCTACACTAGAAAAGGAAATTTATGAATTATCAGGAGAGCCATTTAATATAAATTCACCAAAACAGTTAGGTGTTATATTGTTTGAAAAATTAGAACTTCCAATAATCAAAAAAACCAAGACTGGATACTCAACTAATGCGGATGTCTTAGAAAAATTAAGGGATAAACATCCAATAATAGACAAAATAACTGAGTATAGACAAATAGTAAAGCTGAATTCTACTTATGTTGAAGGTCTTCTAAACATAATAAATCCAGAAAGTAATAGAATTCATTCATCATTTAATCAAACTATAACAACTACTGGAAGGATTTCATCTACAGAACCAAATCTTCAAAATATACCTATAAAAATGGAAATGGGTAGAAAAATAAGAAAGGTGTTTATTGCAGATGAAAATTGTAAGCTAGTTGATGCCGATTACTCACAAGTAGAACTTAGAGTTCTTGCACATATGAGTCAAGATGAAAATATGATAGAAGCATTTAAACATAATGAAGATATTCATACTAAAACAGCTTCACAAGTTTTCAATGTTTCTATGGAAGATGTAACTAGTGAATTAAGAGGTGCAGCTAAGGCAGTAAACTTTGGTATTATATATGGTAAAAGTGATTTTGGATTGGCTGATGATTTAAATATACCTGTGCCAAAAGCAAAAGAGTATATAGAAAGTTATTTTGCTAAGTATCATAAGATAAAAGAGTTTATGGACACTACAGTAGAAAAGGCCAGTGAAGATGGTTATGCTGTGACTATCTTAAACAGAAGGAGATATATACCAGAAATAAAATCTAGCAATTTTATGGAGAGAAATAGAGGAAAGAGATTTGCAATGAATGCACCAATACAAGGAAGTGCAGCAGATATAATAAAGATTGCTATGATAAATGTTCACAAAAAGTTAGAAGAAAATGATTTGAAATCAAAGCTTATACTACAAGTTCATGATGAATTGATAGTTGAAGCAATTGACGATGAAATAGATATAGTTAAAAAGATTGTAAAAGATGAAATGGAAAATGCTGTAAATATGGATGTTCACTTAGATGTAGATTTAAATGTTGGTAGTTCTTGGTATGAGACAAAGTAGGTGATTTTATGTTGATATTAGGACTTACAGGAGGAATAGGCTGTGGAAAAAGCAGCCTATCGAATATATTTAGAAAATTTAACATTACTATAGTGGATGCAGATATTATATCTAGACAAATCTTTGAGGATGAGTTGTTATTAGAAAAAGTATTTAAACATTTTGGTCGAAATATAAAAAAGGATGATGGAACTTTAGATAGAAAAGCTCTTGGGAAAATAGTTTTTAATGATGAAGAAAAACTTAATGAGTTAAATAATCTGACACATCCAATAATAAGAGAAAAAATAATAAGTGATATAGAAGAAGCTAGAAAAAAAGACGAAAAGATAGTAATATTAGATGCAGCAATATTAGTAGAAAGTGGATTTTTGGAAATAGTAGATAAGCTATTAGTGGTTACTTGTAAACAAGAAGTACAAATTAGCCGAATACAAAAGAGAGATAATTGTAGTAAACAAGAAGCACTTAGCAGAATAAATTCACAAATGAGTCAGGAAGAAAAATCCAAATATGGTGATTATATAATAGATAATTCGGGAACAATAACTGAATTAGAGAATAAAGTATACAAATTTATTGAATACATGAAGGAGAATTGGCGTGAATAATAAGAAAGTATTGGTTCTATCTATTTTTATAATCTTATTTGGGGCACTATTAATGGAAAGCAAAATAATACATAAGTTTTTGTATCCTAAAAAATACTCAGAGTATGTAGAAAAATATTCTAAAGAATTTAATTTAGATGAAAATATAGTTTACAGTGTCATAAAAGCAGAAAGTAAGTTTAATAGCTCTGCTGTTTCAAAAAAAGAGGCCAAAGGGTTAATGCAAATATTAGACATAACTAGAGATTGGGGAGCGGAAGAACTGAATCTAGAAAATATTGATATTTTTGATCCAGAAACCAACATAAGAATTGGTTGTTGGTATTTAAATAAATTATATAAAGAATTTGGTTCATTGGATTTAGTAATAGCTGCATATAATGGTGGCTCAGGTAATGTAAAGAAATGGTTAGAAAATAATGAATATAGTAAAGATGGAAAGAATCTACATGATATACCCTTTGAACAAACTTCAAAGTATGTAGAAAAAGTAAAAAATAATTATAAAAATTATAATAAGATATATGGCGAGAAGGGGAAAAACTAATGAAGAAAATAAAAGTCTTAACAGTAATTTTAGCTATAACTCTTATGATAGTTGGTTGTAGTAATACTAAAACAAAAGAAAGTAGCAGTGAATCAGGTATTAAAAGTCAGAGCTCTATAGATGCCAAGTATATAAACTTAACGATGGTGACTCCTAAGACTATAAACCCTATAACAAATACTGATAAGTCTGTTGGCTACATAATGAACTTAATCTATGATGGCTTGTTTACAATAGATGAAAACTATAATGTAACTCCTCAATTAGTGAAGGAGTACAATATAGCTCAAGATGGAATGAGTATAGATATAAAATTAAACGATGCAAAATGGCATGATGGAAAAGAAGTTACTTCAAATGATGTAAATTATACAATTGGTTTAATTCAAAAAAGTGCAGAAAGTCCATATAATGAATTTACAAAAAATATAGCTTCTGTAAATATTAAATCAGATAAAGATTTTACAATAAAATTTAAAGCTAAGTATGCTTTTTCTATTGATAGTTTAATATTTCCAATAGTATCTCAAAATCATTTAGATTCAAAAGATGTAAATGACAAAAATAATAATATGATAGGAAATGGGAAATATAAAATAGAATCATATACAGAAAGAGAAGGAATGATTTTATCTGTGAATAAGGATTACTATGAAGAAGTTCCTAAAGCTATGAAAAATGTAAAAGTAGGAATGGTTCCTAACGAAGATGCTAGAACATCTATGGTTATGGCTCTTGATAGTGATATAACAAATGTTACGCTGAATGATTTGAGCAAATTTCAAGAAAAAGAGTTTAATATAACAAAATATCAAGGTAGAGATTATGAATGTGTATTATTTAATTACAATAATTCTTTTTTTAAGGATGTCAATTTTAGAAAAGCAATTGCACATTCTATAAATAAAAGTAGAATTATTAGTGAAGGTTATATGGATGATGCAACTCCTGTTAATTTTCCACTTAACTCAAAATCAAAATATTATAGCAGTGATGTGAAAGATTTAGAGTACAATAAAGATAAAGCGATTGAGTATCTTAATAAAGTAGAATATGCAAATATAAATGCAGTGAATCCAAAAAATGATAAGGTAGATAAAAAACAAAAAAAATCAACTAAAAAAAATACAAAGAAACTTACTGCAGAAGAACAAAAAAAGGCTGAACAAGAAGAAGCTGAGAGAGTAAAAAAAGAAGCTGAAGATAAAAAAAATAAAGAAAAAGAGGAAGTAAAGAAAAGACTTTCTGAAATGAATTTAAAAATAATAGTAAATAAAGATAATAGTGAGAGGTTAAAAACATCACATATAATAAGTGAAAACCTAAAAGCTATAGGAATAAACAATACAATAAATCAGTTATCAGACAAAGAAATGGAAAGTGCCCTTAATTCTAAAAATTACGATTTGGCATTGGTAGGATGGAAATTATCTATTGTACCAGATGTAAGTAGTATAATAGCAAGCAGCGGATATACTGATGATAAGTTAAATGGATACATGTCTGCACTGACAAGTTCTGCATCTGAAATTGAAACAAAGAAAGCTTATAAAGATGTACAAAAATATGTTGAGGATAATGCAACATTTATAAGTTTAGCTATTAGAAACAACTATATTGTAAGCAATAGTAGACTAAAAGGAAAGATTACTCCAAATGAATTTGATGTATATGAGGGAATCTCTAACTTAGATATAAGCTCAAATGAATCGAAATAAATTAAATGACTAATTTATATTTAAAAAATTTAAACTGTGTGATAAAATACCCTTATAGGGTATAAGGAGGTAATTGATATGAAAAAGAAACTATTAGTAGAAGGTATGAGTTGTGGACACTGTGTAAATCACCTTAAAACTGCATTAACAGAAGATATAGATGGTGTTGAAGTTTTAGATGTAGATTTGGAAAATAAATGTGCATCTGTAGATATGAAAGATGATGTATCAGTTGATAAGTTAAAAGAAGTAATAGCAGAGTTAGGTTTTGAATTAAAAGGAATTGAATAAAAAATAATAAAATAAAAAAAGACCTCTATTGGGGGAGTAATAGAGGTCTAAAAATGGGGGAGATTGAGTATGTTTGATTT
Source organism: Clostridioides sp. ES-S-0005-03 (assembly GCF_020658455.1). NCBI lineage: Bacteria > Bacillati > Bacillota > Clostridia > Peptostreptococcales > Peptostreptococcaceae > Clostridioides > Clostridioides sp. ES-S-0005-03. The sequence continues at coordinate 85,112 of NZ_JACVWI010000001.1, forward strand.
TACATTACTATTATCTCCCCTTTTAAATTAATATATACATAAAAAGTAAAAAATTTCGAGAAAGATTCACATTTCGTAAACTTTTTGAATATACTATAAATAGCTAAGGGAGGGAGTATCATGGAGTCTAGAGGATATAAAGAAGATTTAAAAAAAATGATACTTGATATGGCCCACAAAGAACTTGAGAGTTATGTATCACAAAAAGGAGCAAAAAAATACTTTGAAGGTAATTTGGATAAAGTTATTAATAATAATATAAAAAAATTCAATCAAAGTATTGGTCTTAATAGAGTATATTTAAAAATGTTAAAAAAGTGTGCATATCAAGAAAGTGTAACTTCGATATCAAGAACTATCAAAAAAGAAACATTATTTAAATCAAAAAAAGAGCTATTTGCTTTTTCAGAGTACTTAAAGCTTAATGTTAATAAGCGACTTTCATATAATCAGATTTTAAGAAAAATATCAAGGTATATATACTATAATAGAAATTCATATGCTCAAAAATATGTTACTTTCAAAAGAGGAGATGAAGAATATCTTTTAGAACCTGAGAAAATAAAAGATGAACTGATATCAAGCTATAGGTCAAAAACTAGGGAAGATATGAAATCAATAGCAAAACTTTTAGATATAGAAATAGAGGATGATTATAGTGCTGAAGATATTAGAAAAAAAGTAATAAACTATATTATAAAAGAAAAAATTAAAAATTAAATATAAAAATTAAAAAAATAAGTTCTATTATTTTACACAATCAAGATAACTTGAGTACAATTTTTTCATGTGTTTAATAGAACTTATTCTTTTTTTGACATATTCTTTTAAATAATTTAATGCTACTTAAGTATTACGTAGTATTATTCAAATTTTTAACTTAATTTGATTTAAATAAAGTTATAATAATGATATAATATAAAAAAAGTAAAAATTGGAGAGTGATTTCAAAATGAAGTTTAGTTTTTGCCATAACAATTTTAATGTTACTAACTTAGAAAAAAGTTTGAATTTTTATGATAAAGCATTAGGTCTAAAAGAAGTAAAGCGTAAAGAAGCAGAAGATGGAAGTTTTATACTAGTTTATTTAGGAGATGGGATTACTAGCCATACATTAGAGTTAACTTGGCTTAGAGATTGGGATAGACCATATAATTTAGGGGATAATGAGTTCCATTTGGCTTTAGAAGTTGAAGAGTTTGATGAGGCAAAAAAACTTCATAAAGACTTAGATTGTATATGTTTTGAAAATGAAAGTATGGGAATTTATTTCATAGCGGACCCCGATAATTATTGGATTGAAATACTTCCTAAGAATCATTAATTTTAATAATATAATTATAATTTCTTTACAATTAATAATAGAATAAGTTATCATTAAAATATAGTTGTTAAAAATGGATAATAGTGGTACAAATTTATGATTATAAAAATATGTTGGGGGGAGTGATAGTAGTGAAGAAAGCTATAACGGCTTTAGGGATTGGAGCAGTAGCAGTATCTGTTAGTTCCATACATGCAAGTGCTCTTGAAAAGGGAGTTGTGACAGCTAGTGCTTTAAATATAAGAAGCGGGCCAAGTGCTGATTGTGACAAAGTAGCAAAGTTATATAAGGGAAAAACTGTAGAAATTTTAGAAAAATCTAATGGTTGGTATAAAGTAAGAGTGTCAAGTTCTGTTGTTGGCTGGGGAAGTTCAAAATACATATCAACGAGTGGTTCATCTGGAAGTACTTCGAATCAAAATAATTCAACATCAAGTGGAACATCTATTAGTGGGAATGGAAAAGTAAATGTCAGTTCTAGATTAAATATAAGAAGTGGTGCAGGTACAAACTACTCATTAGTTGGTAAAGCAAATAATGGAGATGTAGTAAAGTTATTAGAACAAAGTAATGGATGGTATAAAATAAAGCTATCAAATGGAGTTACTGGATGGGCTAGTAGTCAGTATATCTCAAAAACATCAGAAGATGTTGGAACAAATGATTCTAATTCAAGTAATACTACTAATAATAACAACACTGATAAAAATCAATCTAGTGAAGTATCACTTGAAGGCAAGAAGGGAAAAGTAACATCTACTGTAAGTTTAAATGTAAGAAGTGGTCCTGGGACAAGCTATTCTGTAATCGGAAAATTAAATGGTGGAGATGTTGTTGAGTTAAAAGCTAAAAGTAATGGATGGTATAAAGTAAAATTATCAAATGGGACAACTGGATGGGTAAGTTCTAGTTATATTTCTGAGACTACTGAAGGATTAAAAGAAAACTCTAATTCATCATCTAATAATAATTCCCAATCTAATAGTAATTCAAATTCATCATCTATTGGAAATTCAGATAAATCGACTGTAAATGGTTCAAAAGTAGTAGATTTTGCATATACACTTATTGGAATACCATATCAATGGGGAGCATCTGGTCCAGATAAGTTTGATTGTTCTGGATTTACACAGTATGTTTTTAAACACTCAGTTGGACTTTCTATACCAAGAGTTTCTAGAGAGCAAGCTCAATTTGGAAGTGCAGTTTCTATGGGTAACTATGCACCAGGAGATTTAGTTTACTTTGATACTGACGGAGATGGAGCAACGAACCATGTAGGTATATATGTAGGCAATAGTAAGTTTATACATTGTAGTGGAACTCAAACTAATCCTAATAAGGTTAAAGTAGACAATTTGACTACTTCATATTGGTCTAAAGCATTGCTTGGAGCAAGAAGATTTGCTTAGTAGATATAATTTTTATTAAAAAATTAAAATAAATAAGTTTTCTATTCATAAATTGAGACTCTTAAAAATATACTTTATTAATAATATAATTTTGGGAGGGGACAAACTAATGAATAGAAGAAAGACGATATACAGAGGATTTAATAATAATAGACATAAGATAGATGTGCGTAAGTATATAATAACTATTGCTTGTTTATGTTTGATTGGCTATTATTCTTATACAAAAATAAAAGATAGCAAGATGTTAGAGTATATATCAGCTAAAATACCATTTCTAAATAGTTCATCAGATATAACTTATAAAGATATATCTGATGAACTAAATGCCATAAAAAATGGAAAAAAATCTAAATCACAAACCAATTCAAATAATAATCAAAATAATAATTCAGAAAAAGCAGTAAATAATACCAAGGAACCAGAAGAAGTAAAATTAGCTACTATTGAAGGATGGGATATATATACTATCCAAGTTGCTGCAATAGATAATGATGACGATTTGAAAAAAATACAAACATCATTAGTTAGTAGTGATATACCTTTTTCAGTTATGGAGAAGGATGGAGTAAAAAAAATACAAACATACTCTTCTTTTGATGAAAATGAAGTTAGAAAACATATGAGTTCTATAAGAAAAGTATTTCCAGATGCGTTTTTATCTCATTTAGATGCACCTATGCTATCTTTAGAATATACAAGTAATTATGCTTATATAGATAGTATATCCAAAGAATTAAATAAATTAATAACAAACTTTAAAGAAGAATCAAGTTTTTGGTCGAATGATGAAAATAATGTAGATATGGAAAAATATAATACTATTTTGACAAATAGAAAGGCAATATCACAAAATATATCAAAAGAAGCTGAAAAGATTGATTATTCTGAAATGAGTTTATTTAAAGATAATTTGATTGACTATGTAAAGAACATAAACGAAAAAATTGATACTGCCTCAAAAGCAGCAAATGAAGAAAAATATAGTGTAAGTAAAAGTCTACTTTTATCATCTATGCAAGAGTATTCTTTGTTCATAAATTCCATAAAATAAAATACAGAAAATTTAGACTTTAGAAAGCTATAGGAAAAGGATTGTTTAATAAGACAATCCTTTTCCTCGTTTTAACTTAATAAAGAGGCGTTGATTTATAAAATAAATTATAAAAATAGGGATATTTTTTTAACAATTGTTAAGATTTTTTAATATATATAGTATACTTATAGAAGGCAGAAAAAATGTTTTTTTATAGATAAGGGGGTAAAACAATGAAACTCTTAACTTTTAAGGGAGGGATACATCCTCCATATAGAAAAGAGTACTCTAACACAAAGGCACTTGAAAAAGCTCAAGCTCCAAAGATAGTTTACATTCCTCTTCAACAACATATAGGGGCACCAGCTAAACCTATTGTTGAAGTTGGTGATGAAGTAAAGTTTGGGCAAAAAATAGGTGAACAGCAAGGTTTCGTTTCATGTAACGTTCATTCTTCAGTATCAGGTAAAGTTATTGCTATTGAACAACATGAAGTACCAGGTGGTTCAGCTCAATGTGTAGTTATCGAAAATGACTTTAAGGAAGAATTACATGAAAGTGTTCAACCAAAAGGTCAGTTAGAGGATTTGAGCAAAGAAGATATAGTAGGTATCATAAAAGAGGCAGGAATAGTAGGTATGGGTGGAGCTACATTCCCTAACCATGTAAAAGTATCTCCTCCACCAGACAGTAAAGCAGAAGTAGTTATATTAAATGGGGCAGAATGTGAACCATATTTAACTGCAGACCACAGATTAATGGTGGAAAATCCAGAAGATGTTGTATTTGGTTTAAGAGCATTAATGAAAGTATTAGATGTTAAAAAAGGATTTATAGGAATTGAAACAAATAAACCAGATGCTATAGAAGCCATTCAAAATGTAGCTAAAGATTATAGTGAAATCGAAGTTGTTGGCCTTCAAGTGAAATATCCACAAGGAGCAGAAAAACAACTTATTTATGCGTGTACAGGTAAGGAAGTTCCATCAGGCGGATTGCCAATAGCAGCAGGTGCAGTTGTTGACAACGTTGCCACAGCAGCTCAAATAGCTAAATCTATTAAAACAGGTATGCCTTTGGTAGAAAGAATTACTACAATAACAGGTAGCTGTATCAAAGAACCTAAAAACCTAATAACAAAAGTTGGGACATTAGTCTCAGAAATAATAGACCAATGTGGTGGTTTTAAAGAAGATAAAAAAGTTGGTAAAGTGATAATGGGTGGACCTATGATGGGGATAGCTCAATATACTACTGAAATAGCAACTAATAAAGGTTCTTCAGGGATTTTATGTTTAGATGAAGAAGAATCACGTACACCAGATGTTCAAAATTGTTTAAGATGTGGAAGATGTACAGATGTATGTCCATCATTCTTACAACCACTTTTCATAAGTGCATATTCTTTGAAGGAAGATTATGACACAGCTGAATATCATAGAGCTATGGATTGTATAGAATGTGGGTCTTGTTCATTTATTTGTCCAGCAAGAAGACCATTACTTCAATCTATAAGATCAGCAAAAAGAGAAATAGGAGCAAAGAGAAGAAAGCAAGCTGCTCAGAAATAAAGAAAGTTAAGGGGGAAAAACGATGGAAAATAAGTTGATAGTATCATCTTCTCCTCATGTGAGAAGTAATGAAGATACTTCATATATAATGAAACAAGTTATTATAGCACTCCTTCCAGCAGCAGTAGCAGGAGTATACTTCTTTAGACTTAATGCATTGAGTGCTATGTTTTTTTGTATACTTGGTACAGTAGGTACTGAATTTTTATATCAAAAACTTATGAAGCATAAAAGTACTATAGGAGATTTTTCAGCTGTTGTAACAGGATTATTATTAGCATTTAACGTACCAGCATCACTTCCTTGGTGGATGTGTCTAGTAGGAGGAATATTTGCAATATTAGTAGTTAAAATGGTATTTGGTGGAATTGGATGTAACTTTGTCAATCCAGCACTTGCTGCAAGAGCATTTTTATTAGCATCATTCCCAGTAGCAATGACTGCTTGGACTCAACCAGGTGTTAACTGGATAGGTAAAAATTTAGATGCAGTTACTACTGCAACACCATTAAGCTTTTTGAAAAATGGAGCAGCAGGATTAGCAGACCTTTCTAGCAATGGAATTAGTCTCGCTGATATGATGATTGGTAATATTGGTGGATGTATAGGTGAGACATCAGCAATATTATTATTATTAGGTGGAGTATACCTAATGTATAAAGGCATAATAAATTATGTTATCCCAGTATTTTACATAGCAACTGTATTTATATTAACATTCCTTTTAGGTGGATTTAATATAAATTTTGCAATATATCAACTGTTTGCTGGAGGACTTATGTTAGGTGGTTTCTTCATGCTTACGGATTATACAACTTCGCCTATGACTAAAAAAGGTCAAATCATATACGCTGTATTAGCAGGTCTTATAACAACTGTTATAAGAATGTATGGTGGATATCCAGAAGGTGTATCTTACTCAATACTACTAGTAAACTGTCTTGCACCACTTATAGATAAGTTTGTTAGAAACAGAGTGTTTGGGGAGGTGGCTAAATAATGAATAGTATGGTAAGACTAGGTGGAACTTTACTTGCTATAAGTGCAATAGCCTCATTAGCACTTGGAGCTACAAATCAAGTTACAGCTCCAGTAATAGAACAAAGAAATATACAAGCAAACAATGAACTTAGAAAAGCAGTACTTCCAGAAGCAAAAGAATTTAAAGAAATGAAGGAAAGTACTTATAAAGACCTTGGAGATGGTCTTATAGCTGAAGTATATGAAGGGCTAGATGGTTCTGAGGTAGTAGGATATACTTTAAAAGCTAAACCAAGTGGCTATGGTGGAGAAATTGAAGTTATGGTAGGTATATCAGCTGATGGCCAAGTTACAGGTGTTGATATTGGTAATATGTCAGAGACAGCAGGACTTGGAGCAAAAGCTAAAGATGATGCATTTAAAGGTCAATACAAAGGAAAAACTGCTGAACCTCTTGAAGTAGCAAAAGGAAGCACAACAGCAGAAAATCAAATATTAGCAATATCAGGTGCAACTATTACATCTACAGCAGTTACTACAGGAGTAAATGCTGCAATAGATGTCTTCAATAGTGCTCTTAATAAATAAGGAGGGTTAATTATGAATTTAGCTAAAGTATTTAAAAATGGGCTAATAGATGAGAACCCAACATTTGTGCAAGTTATAGGTATGTGTCCAACACTAGCCGTTACAACTTCAGCAATAAATGGAATCGGTATGGGTCTTTCAACAGCAGCAGTTTTAATATGTGCAAATTTAGTTATATCATTACTAAGAAAAATCACACCAGATAAGATAAGAATACCTATATTTGTAGTCATTATAGCTACATTTGTTACAATAGTAGGAATGGTTTTAAAAGCATATGTTCCTGCTCTTGATAAGGCTCTTGGTATATATATACCATTAATAGTTGTTAACTGTTTAATACTAGCTCGTGCAGAAAGTTTTGCTTTTAAAACTGGTCCACTAGCTTCAATTGTTGATGGTGTAGGTCAAGGTCTTGGATTTACTGTTGCTCTTACAGTAATAGGTGCAGTAAGAGAATTACTTGGAAATGGTAGTTTATTTGGAATGACACTATTTGGAGCATCTTTCCAACCAGTATTAATATTTATATTACCACCAGGTGCATTCTTAACATTAGGATTCTTATTTGCAGGATTTAATAAATTAAGAAGTAAAAAAGCGTAGTGGAGGTGTAATAAATGAATTTAATACTTTTATTTTTAAGTATCGTTCTTGTTAATAACGTTATAACATCTCAGTTCTTGGGTATATGTCCTTTCTTAGGAGTTTCTAAGAAAGTTGATACAGCAGTAGGGATGGGAGTTGCAGTTACATTCGTTCTAACTCTAGCTTCAATTATAACTTATTTTATACAAATTTTATTAGTAAAGACTGGAACTGAATTTTTACAAACAATAGCTTTTATATTGGTTATAGCTTCTATAGTTCAGTTCGTTGAAATGGTAATTCAAAAGATGAGTCCATCTTTATATCAAGCATTAGGAGTTTATCTACCTCTTATAACTACAAACTGTGCAGTTCTTGGTATAGCTCTAGTTAATGTTCAAAAAAGTTATAATTTAGTAGAAACAATAATAAACGGATTTGGAGCAGGAGCTGGATTTACTTTAGCAATAGTAATATTCGCAGGTATAAGAGAAAGACTAGAATTAGCTGATATACCAGAAGCGTTTAAAGGTTTCCCTATAACACTTATATCAGCAAGTTTAATGTCAATAGCTTTCTTAGGATTTACAGGACTTATAAAGCTATAAAAAAGAGGGGTGAAAATAGTGATACTTACAGCTGTATTAGTTTTAGGAGTTATGGGCTTAATCTTCGGGATAGTATTAGATTTTGCATCTAAAAAGTTTGCTGTAGAAGTAGACGAAAGAGTGGAAGCTATACTAGGAGTACTTCCAGGTGCTAACTGTGGTGGTTGTGGATTCCCAGGATGTGGAGGTCTTGCAAGTGCGATAGTTGAAGGAAAAGCACCAGTTAATGGTTGCCCTGTAGGTGGAGCAGATGTTGGTGCAAAAGTTGGAGAAATAATGGGCGTAAGTGCTGAAGCAGGTGAAAAACAAGTAGCAAAAGTTATTTGCAAAGGAACTTGCTCAAGTGCAAAAGATAAATATGAGTATGAAGGAATATCTGATTGTAGAGCAGCAAATGTTTTAAATTCAGGAGCTAAAATGTGTAAGTTTGGATGTTTAGGTCTTGGAACATGTAAGACTGTTTGTAAATTTGATGCTATTTCTATAGTTGATGGAGTAGCAGTAATAGATGAAGAAAAATGTGTTAACTGTGGAAAATGTAAAGAAGCATGCCCTAAGGGTATAATAATTACAAAACCAGAAAGCCAATCAATAGTTGTAGAATGTAATAGCAAAGAATTTGGTAAAGCTGTTAAAGAAAAATGTACTGCTGGATGTATTGGTTGTGGAATGTGTGTAAAAGCTTGTAAATTTGATGCAATAATATTTGAAAACAAAATAGCTAAAATAGACCCTAGTAAGTGTGTAGGTTGTATGCAATGTGTAGAAAAATGCCCTACAAAAGTAATATCAGGTGATATAGCTAAAAGAAAGAAAGTTACTATTGACCAAGAACTTTGTGTGGGATGTACAGTGTGCAAAAAACAATGTAAGTTTGATGCAATAGAAGGTGAATTAAAAGAAAAACATAAGGTAGATGCAGACAAATGTGTAGGATGCCATTTATGTATGGAAAAATGTCCAAAGAAAGCTATTAAAATTTTGTAATATGGACAAAATAAAGATATGGAATAATTTCCATATCTCTAATGAGTACATAAAACAGAGGTATGGAATAATTTCCATACCTCTATTTTATGTATATTTATTTTATTGGTAATAAATATAACAATAGTGTAACAAAAAAGGTTCGACATTTCTGTTGAATTTTTTACAATATAGTGATAGACTAAATAGGTACAAATTACGTACAAATGAGGTGAATAAATGAATATAATCTTGGCATCAGCCTCTCCAAGAAGGAAAGAAATTCTAGAGAATACAAATGTAAGATTTGATATAATTAAAAGTGAAATTGATGAGATTATATTGGAAGGTGAAGCACCAAAACATTTAGTTATGAGATTAGCTTTTGAAAAAAGTATGTTTGTAGCATCTAAACATAAGAAAGATGTTGTTATTGGAGCTGATACTGTTGTTGTTTTAGATAATGCTATTTTAGGAAAGCCTAAAGATGAGTCTTGTGCAAGAGACATGCTAAGTAGACTATCTGGAAGAGAGCATCAAGTCATAACAGGTATTAGCTTAATAAACTTGTGCAAAGATAAAAAAATAATTGACTATGTAATCAGCAATGTAAAATTTAAAACGTTATCAGAAAAAGATATTGAGGATTATCTGAAAACTAAAGAGTCATTTGACAAAGCAGGAGCTTATGGAATACAAGGATATGGAGCTTTGCTAGTTGAAGAGATTAGAGGCGATTATTTTAATATAGTTGGACTTCCAATTTCAAAGTTAGGTGACTTGTTAAAGGAACATTTTAATATAAATCTTTTTTATGGAGTGTGATTTATCTGAAAAAGTCATTTAATTCAACCATTAAGGTAAAAGAAATGGCACTAGAGGAAAGACCCAGAGAAAAGATGCTTGCTGAAGGAGTAGAAAGCTTATCAAATGCTGAATTGTTGGCTATACTTTTAAGAACTGGTAACAAACATAAAAATGCAATCGAGTTAGCCAACTATATAATAAATAAAGATATTCAGGGTATTAGACATTTAGAGGAAATGACAATAGAGGAGCTGTGTAATATAGATGGAATTGGATTGTCAAAATCAGCCCAAATTAAAGCAGCTTTAGAACTAGGCTTTAGAGTAGCTAGTTTTAAACCTATGAAGTATAAAATAAAAAATCCTTGGGATATACATAAATATTATATGAATAGTCTGAGGTATTTGAAAAAAGAGGTTTTTAAGGCAGTTCTTTTAAATACAAAAAATGAGATAATATCTGATGTAGATATATCTGTAGGGACTTTAAACTCATCATTAGTCCATCCTAGAGAAGTTTTTAAAGAAGCTATAAAGAGAAGTGCAAGTAAAATAATAGTGATGCATAATCACCCCTCAGGAAGTGTAGAACCATCAAAGGAAGATAAAAATATTACATCAAGACTTATTAAATGTGGAGAAATAATTGGGATTGAAATAATTGACCATATAATAATTGGAGATGGATTATACTTTAGCTTTAAAGAAAATATGATAATTTGACTTTATATGTGATAAAATAGTAGGAGAATGTTTTAAACATGATTCTTAATTAGTAGGAAGGAGTAAAATCATGGCTAAGGAAAAAAAGAAAGAAAAAAGAGGTTTTTTTAGTTTTAACAAGATGACAAAGGATATGGGAATAGATTTAGGGACTGCAAATACATTAGTTTACATAAAAGGACAAGGTATTGTTGTTAGAGAACCCTCAGTTGTTGCAATAAGAGATGACAGTAAAGAAGTTTTAGCAGTAGGTGAAGAAGCTAAAAAAATGATAGGTAGAACACCAGGAAATATAGTAGCTATAAGACCAATGAAAGATGGAGTAATAGCTGACTTTGATATAACTCAATCAATGATTAGTTACTTTATACAAAAAGCAGCTGATAAAAAAGGTGTTGTAAGTCCAAGAATAGCTATATGTGTTCCTTTTGGAGTTACAGAAGTTGAAAAGAGAGCTATAGAAGAGGCTGCAAGACAAGCTGGTGCTAAAGATGCATTTCTTATAGAGGAACCAATGGCAGCGGCTATAGGAGCTGGATTAAAGGTTGAAGAGCCAGAAGGTAATATGGTAGTTGATATCGGTGGAGGTACTTCAGAAATAGCTGTAATATCTCTAGGAGGAATTGTTACTGCTAAATCTATAAGAATTGGTGGAGACGAATTTGACGAGTCTATAGTTGCCTATGTAAAAAAAGAATATAATCTTATGATAGGTGAAAGAACTGCTGAAAATGTTAAAATTAGCATAGGTTCTACATTTAAAGATGATGAAGAAATAAATATGCAAATAAGAGGTAGAGATTTAATATCAGGGTTACCTAAAACAATAGAAATATGTTCTACAGAAGTTAGAGAAGCATTAAAAGAGCCTGTGAGTTCAATAGTAGATGCTATAAAATCTACATTAGAAAAGACTCCACCAGAATTAGCATCAGACATAATGGAAAACGGAATAATGCTAACAGGAGGAGGAGCTTTACTTAGAGGTCTTGATAAACTTATTACACAAGAAACAGGAATGTCTGTTCAAATAGCAGAAGCTCCTCTTGATTGTGTTGCACTTGGAACAGGAAAATCTGTTGAAGACCAAGAAATTTTTGAAAAAGTATTAATGATGAATGCTAAAAATTAGAAGTTGGTGATGGCCTTGAGATTTGACAAGAATAAAAATGAGAAAAAAAGGATTAATGTTAAAGTGATAGCAACGGGCGTAGTTGCTATCACTTTAATTGGAATTGTGGGTATATCAATTGGTAAGTTTTCAAGTGGAAGCCCAGTAAACTTAGGTGTAGCATCAGATGCTATTACAAGTGTAGGAAAAGGAATAAATGATGGATTTTCATTTATAAAAAATGGTTTTAAAGATATCTTAAATTATAGAGATAACTCTGAAAAGGTAAAAAAATTAGAATCAGAAAATGAAAAGCTTAAAAAAGATGTTATAGCTTTAAATACCAAATTAGACAAGACAGAATCATTAGAAGAATTAAAGAAGACACTTAGCTTTGTAGAAGAAAAATATAAAGCAACAAGTATTTCTACAAGTGTTGTAGGTAAAAATGATGGAAACTGGTATGAGAGTTTTATAATAGGTGCGGGAAAAAATTCAGGTGTAAAAAAAGAAAGTATAGTTATGAATGGCAGTGGTCTAGTTGGTATAGTTTATGAAGTTTCCAACGATTATAGTAAGGCAATTTCACTATTAGATTCTAAATCATCTGTAAGTTTTAAATTAGCAAAAAATGCTAGTGCTAAAGGAGCAATTACTCAAAATACTACTTTAGACAATAAGGATAGTTATAATAGTAAAGGTTATTTACAAGGTTATATGTTTGACTCATCATATAATGTAATTCAAGGAGATATAATAACAACATCTGGTCTTGGATTTTTCCCAGAAGGCATACCAATTGGTGAGGTTGAAAAGGTAATTGATGATAAAGATAAATCACTAAAATATGTAGTTGTAAAACCTTATGTTGATTTTAAGAATATAGATGACGTTGTAGTCATAGAACCAAGAAATATAGGATAAAGGGGATAAAAAACAATGAAAAAAGTTTTACTTTGTCTATTGGGTATTGTGGTTATGACTATAGAAAATAGTATAACAAATTATATAAATATTTTTGGAATAAGCTTTAACTTAGTTCTTATATATGTAACTATAATTTCTCTTTATTTGGATGAATTAGAAGGTGGGATTATAGCAGCCATAATAGGGCTTATTAAGGACATAACCATTGGTGGAATTCTTGGTGTAAATGCATTAGTTTTGTTTGTTATTGCATATGCGATTGGACACATGAGGGATCAACTATATAAAGGTAGCTATATTATTACTTTCGTTTTGGTTTTAATAGGAAGTTTAATTGATTCAATTGTCAATATAGGTACATCTAGTATAATCTATCAAAGCTATAGCATATCAACACTTTTAGTAAAGGGTCTACTAGTAGCACCAATAGTAAATAGTTTAATTGGTTTAATAATATATCGCTTGTCTAAAAGAGCAGTTTTAAAACTTAAAGAAGATTAGTTGGTGATTTCATGGAAGAAAATAAACAAGTTGATAGATTTAAAATAATGAAAATAGTCATAAGCGTGATATTTTTAGCTATTTTAGTAAAAATAGTCTACATGACTACATTTAAATATGAATACTACAATGAGTTAGCTGAAAATAAAACATATAAAAAATTGGCAATAGAGGCTCCAAGAGGAGAAATAAAAGATAGATATGGAAGATTGCTAGCAGGAAATAAAAATTTATTTACTGTTCAAGTTTCAGGTAACGATATTAATAAAAAAGATGCTAATAAGCGTTCAAGAGCAAATGAAATATCATTGAAGCTTATAAATTTACTTGAGAAAAATGGTGAAGAATATGTAGATGAATTTCCTATATATGTAGAAAATGGAAAGTACTATTATACATATGACAGAGAGATTAGAGAATATAAATCAGAAAATGGAATACCAAGTGATTATAATGCTAAAGAGAGTTTTTATTACTTGGTAGATAAACTTATATCAGCAGGAATCTTGTCTCAAGAAGATAAAAGGTTAGATGCAACAAAATTACAAGCAAAACTAAATGAAAATGGATACTATCCTCCTATTTTAGTTAGTAAATGGATGTTTACAGCAGAGAGAGATAAGAGAGATTGGTTGGCCAGTTATAAAATAAAAGAGACTAATTTGAGTGCTGAAAAAGCGTTTGAAAAAGTAAGAAATAGCGATGCATTTAAGATTGATAAAAGTTTAAGTAATGAAGATGCAAGAAAAATAATGGTTGTAAGAGATTTAATAAAATCAAAAGGATATTCTCAATATAATCCAGTAACAATTGCAAAAGATGTAGGAGAAACTACCATTGCACAGATTGAGGAAAGTGCTATGGACCTTGTTGGTGTTTCAGTAGCAGTTGAACCAGTGAGATATTATCCTAATGGAACTTTAGCTTCACATATGTTAGGATATGTAGGAAAAATGCCATCAACTCAAATAGAATCATATCTACAAAAAGGATATAAAACAGGAGATATGGTAGGTCTTGCAGGAGTAGAAAAAAGTAATGAAAGCAAGCTAAGAGGAACTGATGGTTATAAAATGGTTAAAGTTGATGCATTGGGTAGAATCAGTAAAGAAATTGAATCAAAAAAACCTAAATCAGGAGATACTGTATACCTTACATTAGATAAAGATTTACAAGAAGTTTCAGATAATGCATTAAAACAGATAATAGAAGTTGCTTCAAAAGGAGGTACTTTTAAAAGTAAGTTTGGGGATAAGCCAATTAGTGCATATGCAGGAAAGGCACAATCAGCAGCTCTTATAGCTATTGATGTTAAAAATGGAGAGGTTTTAGCTTCATCAAGTTATCCTGACTATGACCCAAATAAATTTGCAAAGGGTATTTCTACAGAAGACTATAAAGCACTACAACCAAAGAATCCAAATGACTTACTAGCAGGAAGTCCACTATTAAACTTAGTTACACAAGGGGAATTCCAGCCAGGTTCTTCATTTAAGATGGTAACCTCAATGGCAGCTTTAGAAAATGGTCTAAATCCAAATTTCACTATAAATGACCCTGGAGTTATTATGCTAGGGAAAAAATCATTTGGGGATTATGTGTGGAACCATGGTAGAGGAAATCATGGTATGACAAATTTATATAAAGCTATACAAGAGTCTTGTAACATATATATGGCAACTATTGGTACAGGTAAGACATGGCCAGATGGAAAAAGTATTGGTATAGATATGAATGCAAATAAGATACTTGAGTATGCAAAACTATTTGGATTAGATGAAAATACTGGGCTTGAAGACGAAGTAGAAGAAAGAGCAGGTAAGGTGCCTAGTACAGAGGATAAATTAAAATCAACACAAGCATTGTTAAAATCAGCTTTAGATAGAGAAATGGCCAATGACTTTGTTGATATAACTAGAGATAAAAATCCTAAAGAATACGAAAAAAGAATCGATGAAATTGTAAGTTGGGCAGCTGAAAAGAAAACTCCTGGTAGAGTAGAAACGATGAATAGATTGAAAAAATTGGATGTTAAAGAAAATAGAGTGGAAGATGTAGCGGATATGGCGGTATTTAGTTACTTTAACTTTGCAAAATGGAGTACTGCTGATACATTCAACTTAGCTATAGGGCAAGGTGAAAATGCCTATACACCAGCTCAAATATCAAGATACGTAGCTGCTATAGCAAATGGAGGTAATTTAGTAGAATTATCTGTAGTTGATAGAGCTGTTTCAAGTGATTATTCATCAGTAAAAATTAATGACCAAAAGAAAGTGGAAAAAATACCTTTCAAAAATCCAGACAATCTAAAGGAACTAACAAAAGGTATGAAATTGGTTGCTAGACAAGGTACAGCAAAAAGTGCTTTTGCTGATTTCCCAATAGATGTAGCAGCAAAGACTGGTACAGCTGAGAAAAGTGGTAAAATACCTACAGATAATGAATATGAATATTTAAAGAGTCATATGTCATCTTATAATGTTAATCTAAATGATGCAATTAAAATGGCTGATAAGATGAAGGCAGAAAAAGAAAAAGAACTTTCATTAGCTAAAGAAAAAGAAATAAAGAAAAAACTAGAAAATAAAGATTTAAAAGACGAAGAAAGAAAGAAATTAGAAGAAGAATTAGAAGATGGAGTAAAAGTTAAATTAGAGGATACTGATAAAGTGAATTCTTCATATTTAAGAAAAGCTATAAAAGAATTAAATCCAAAAATAACAGATGACCAAATAGATAAGTTTAAAGCAGATTATGGTTCTTTTACATGGACTGTTGCATTTGCACCAGCAGATGACCCAGAAATAGCTGTTGTATGTGTAATTCCTCAAGGTGATTCAAGTGTATTCTCACTTTTACCAACTAGAGAAGTTATTGGAACATATATGGGATTAGAGCCAACTAATGGCAAAAAAGACAACAAGACGGATGATGTTAATAATTCTTCTGACGAAAATATAAATTTCGAGTCACAAATCAATAGATAAGTTAAATCCATTTATAAACTTTAGCTTTATGTAGAAAAAATAAAAGGGTTTAAAGCGCATTTGAAGAATATAAATGATATATCACTCTGGAGGTTGTTATGTCTTTAAGAGAAATTTGTAGTCAAGAACTAGTAGAGTTCAAGGGTAATAAAAGAGGGATAATAGTAAATATAAAAAGAGAAGCTCCATTTGAAGAAATACAAGAAAATATAATAAACAAATTGGAAGCGTATGTTGGTTTTTTTAATGGTGCTAAAATTAGTAAAATTAACAGTGATTATTTAACTGACATGGAGATTCTAGAATTAAAAGAAGGAATTACTTCTAGATTTGATGTGGAATTTGTTGAAGATCAAAAAATTGAAGAAAATAATAATTTTCAAACAAAATATGTCAATACCCTAAGATCTGGCGAAAATATTGAATTTGAAGGTGATGTAGTCATATTAAATGATATGAGACCTGGTTCAAAGGTCATTTCAAAATCAAATACAGTTGTTATGGGAGATATAAATGCTGGCGCTAAGGTTGTAGCAGGAGGAAATGTTTTTGTAATGGGGAAAATAGAAGGTTTTGTGCATGCAGGTTCAGAGGGCAATGAGTTTGCCTATGTTGTTGCTGGAAATCTTAATCCAAAAATATTGCAAATAGCAGATAATATTGCAGAAGCTCCAGATGATGAAGAAAATTATGAAATTGAATCAGAAATTAGCCCAGAAATAGCCTTTGTGAGTAATGGAAGAATTGTAATCGAAAGCTATTTGTCAAAGTTGGACAAATAGAAAGAAAAATAGGGGGTAGTATTATGAGCGAAGTTATAGTTATAACATCCGGTAAAGGTGGAGTTGGAAAAACTACTACCGCAGCAAACTTAGGAACTGCGCTAAGCCTAGAAAATAAAAAAACTGTAGTTGTAGATGCAGATATTGGACTTAGAAATTTAGATGTAGTAATGGGTCTTGAAAATCGAATAGTTTATGACATAGTAGACGTTGTTGAAGGAACTTGTAGGCTTAAGCAAGCTCTAATAAAAGACAAAAGATTTGATAATCTATATTTATTACCAGCAGCACAAACTAGGGATAAAAACGCTGTATCAGTTGAGCAAATGGTTGACCTATGTGAAAAATTAAAAGAATCTTTCGAGTATGTAATAATAGACTGCCCAGCAGGTATTGAACAAGGATTTAAAAATGCAATAGCAGGTGCAGATAGAGCTATTGTAGTTACAAATCCAGAGATATCAGCAGTAAGAGATGCAGATAGAATAATAGGTCTATTAGAAGCAAATGAAATAAAAGAAATAAGATTAGTTATAAATAGAATTAGAAATGATATGGTTAAGCGTGGAGACATGATGGACAAACAAGATATAATAGAGATACTAGCAATAGATTTATTAGGTCTTGTTCCTGATGATGAAAGTATAATTATATCAACAAATAAAGGTGAACCAGCAATACTTGATTCAAAATCTCTTGCTGGTCAAGCATACAAAAATATCGCAAAAAGGATACTAAATGAAGAAGTTCCTCTACTTGAACTTGAAGTTGAAGATGGATTCTTTGGTAGACTAAAAAAAATGTTTAGCATGGCTAAGTAGCAAAGGAGGATACATCTGTGTTAGATTTATTTAGAGTTTTTTCTAACGAAGCTAAAACTAGTAAATCTGTTGCTAAAGAGAGGTTAAAACTAGTTTTAGTTCATGATAGAGTAGATTGTTCACCACAACTTTTAGAGATGATAAAAACAGATATTTTAAAAGTAATAGCCAACTATGCAGAAATAGAAGAAGATGGCCTTGAAATCAAAATGTCTAAATGCAGAGGTGAACATGATGACAAACCTGTATCTGCATTAGTTGCTAATATACCATTAAAGAATATTAAAGATAGATGTATGTAATTAGTGCTTAAAAGGGGGATATCCTTATTGGTATATGCCCCTTTTATTTAATTATATGTTTAAAGATAGAAAGACGGTGATTCTTTGAAAAAAATCAATATTAATTATAAGTCGACAATTAAGTTGATAAAACAGTTAGACTGGAAACTTATAGTTACAGTATTAGCTATCTTTATTTTTGGGCTTGTTATACTTAGTAGTGCAACACATGCTAATTCTACAGGTTCATATAATCAATTAGTTAAGCAAGGACTAGCTTTTGTGCTTGGAATAGGAATGATTATAGTAATACTATTTTTTGATTATAATCTTCTAGGAAGGTACTATAAGGCTCTTTATATAATAAGCCTTGTTTTATTAGCTGTAGTTTTATTACCTGGAATTGGTACTGAAAAAGGCGGTGCGAGGTCTTGGATTAACTTAGGTCCACTTGATTTGCAGACTTCTGAAATAGTAAAATTAACATTTATACTTAGTTATGCAAAGATACTTGAGACAAAGAAGGATAAATTAAATACATTAAAAGAGGTTATACCTGTTGTAGTTTATTCTCTCCCATTCATTGGATTACTACTTGCTCAACCAGACTTAGGAACAGGAATTGTATTTTGTTGTATGGTATTTGCAATGCTGTTTACAGCAGGTCTTAGTTCTAAGCTAATAAAAAGAGGAATAATAATACTCTTGGTATCAATGCCATTGATGTATTTAATGATGGCAGACCATCAAAAAGTAAGAATAGAAGCCTTCCTAAATCCAGAAGATGTAACCTTAAAAGGAAACTATCAGGTTATGCAATCTTTGATAGCAATAGGCTCTGGTGGTATGACTGGAAAAGGTCTGTATAATGGAAGTCAAAACCAAGAAGATTTCTTACCAGTACAAGATAGTGACTTTATATTTGCTGTTGTGGGTGAAGAACTTGGTGTAATAGGAATGACAGTGCTTATAATCTTATTTGCAATATTTTTATTACGGATTTTAGCAATTGCAAGAGATGCTAAGGATTTTTATGGGACCCTCATTGTAGTTGGTGTTATGGGTATGTTTGCTTACCAGATAATTCAAAATATTGCTATGACTGTTGCGTTAATTCCAGTAACAGGAGTAACATTACCTTTTGTAAGTTATGGAGGAAGTTCACTATTAACATCTTTAGCCAATCTAGGATTAGTACTAAATGTGTGTATGAGAAGAAAGAAAATAAATTTCTAAGTGTAAGAGTTCTAAACATAAATTGAGGAGATTGAGTATAATGAATATAGCATTAGTAGCACATGACCAAATGAAAAATACCATAGTAGGATTTTGTATAGGTTATGAATCAATTTTAAAAAAATATGGACTATATGCAACTGGAACTACAGGAAAAAGAATAATGGATGAAACTGAATTAAAGATTACTAGATTGGCATCTGGACCTTTAGGTGGAGACCAGCAAATAGGTTCTTTAATCGTAACACAAGAAATAGATTTAGTTATCTTTTTAAGAGACCCACTTACATCTCAACCTCATGAGACAGATATACAAGCTTTGATAAGACTTTGTGATGTGTACCATGTTCCAATAGCTACAAATCTAGCTTCTGCAGAAATATTTATAAAAGCTCTTGATAGGGGAGAACTATCATGGAGAGAAGTTAGGAAGAGCAAAAGTCAACGTGTTTAATAAAAGTAAATAATATATAAAATTAAGAGGTAGCTAAAATAGCTACCTCATTTTAATTTGTTCTATAAGATAAAAACTCTAATGTGAGTTTTTTTATATAATTTAAATGATGGAATATAGATATATGTCATTTAAATAAAAATAACTATTTAACTAATTTTGCAAATTCTGCACCAAACTCCATACATTCTTTTAATGTTTCCTCACTAGGGAAGAATTTTTTCTTAAGAGATTCTACAGGCATTTTGAATGTCATAGCTTTAAGTAAAGTTTCAGCCATAGTTATACCTTCACCACTCCAACCAAATGAACCAAATACTCCTGCTATCTTACCTTGGTTAGCCATTGGGTCTATAACAGAGAATAAATCCCACATAGGTTTAACCATTGTTTTATTTATAGTTGGAGAACCTAATAGTATTACTTTTGATACTACTAATGTATCATGCATTTCTGTTAATGTCATATTTTCTAAATCATATAATTCAGCTTTTGCACCTTCTTTATCAAGTCCCTCTTTTATCTTTTTAGCCATTTCTAAAGTATTGCTATAAGCTGATAAGTAGAATATAGAAACTTGATTTTGATTAGTTGTATTAATAGCTTCTGTAGACCACTCAACATATCTCTTTACAGCAGCCATTGGGTCTTTAGTAAGCATTGGACCATGAGAAGTTAATATAGTATCAAATTCTAAGTTTAGCCCTACAACCTTGTCTACAGCACTCAACACGTGCTTAGCAAATGGCTTAACTATGCAATCATAGTAATGTTTAGCTGATTTTAGATAATCTTCACTGTTTACTACTTCTGAATCAACACTTGCAAAATGACAACCAAATGCGTCACAAGTTAAAAGAGTCTTGTCCTCTTCAATGTAAGTAAACATTGTATCAACCCAATGTAAGAATGGAGCAGTTATAAATTTAAGATTTCTCTTACCGATATTTAAAACTTCACCATCTTTTATTACATGACAATTAAAAGGTCTATTTATTTGACCATCTAAGTATAATTTAGCAGCTTTAGTACAATAAACTTCTATATTAGGATTTAAATCTAATAAGTATTTTAAACTACCAGCATGGTCTGGCTCTGTGTGATGGACTACAACATAGTCAATTTTAGCTATATCAGTAACTTCTGATAAATTACTTAAAAATTCATCCTTAAAATTTGCTTTTACTGTATCAAATAAAACCGTTTTTTCGTCCTTTATTAAGTAAGAATTATAAGTTGTCCCAAACTCTGTTTCCATTATTATGTCGAATACTTTTAAACCTTCATCTACTACGCCAGTAAAGTAGATATCTTTTTTTACTTCGAAAACTTTACTCATTTTTAACCCTCCTAAAAATTATCATTATATAAATAACATACCCCATTTTGAGGTCAGTGAAACAAAAGATGTCATTATAAGTCATCAAAAACATAGTTTTATGTTTATAATATATCATATTTGGTAAAAAATCTGTATTTTAATAAAAATTTAATAGAAAATATTTTTAGATATACTATTTTGTGAATAATATAGATTTTAAATTCAATATTTTAGTTATATTTTTGATAGAAAATATTTTATCGTGTATAATATTACTTATAAATAAGAATAAAAATAAAGAACTTGTTTGGAGGAATTTTAATAAATGAATAAAGTAGACTTGAAAAAAATCTTAAAAAAAGTAGAAAAGCCTGCTAGATATCTTGGGAATGAAATAAATTCAATTCATAAAGATACTAGCAATAGTGAATTGATAAGATATGCACATTGTTTTCCAGACCTGTATGAAGTTGGGATGAGTCACTTAGGAAGTCATATATTATACGATGTAATAAACAAAGATGAAGATGTATTTTGTGAGAGAGTATATTCTCCTGCTGTTGACATGGAAAATATAATGAGAGAAAAAAATATACCATTATTTGCATTAGAGTCAAGAGAGCCTATAACAAACTTTGATTTTGTTACTTTTACACTTCAATATGAACTTTCATACACTAATATCTTAAATATATTAGATTTAGCCAATATACCAATATTAAAAGAAGAAAGAAAATTGGAAGACCCATTTATAATGGTTGGAGGTCCTTGTGCTTATAATTCGGAACCTTTAGCAGATTTTGTAGATATAGTAATATTAGGTGAAGGTGAAGAAGTTAACTTAGAAGTAGTAAATGAGTATAAAGAGTGGAAGAAAAATAAAACAACTAGAGGTGATTTTTTATACAGAATATCAAGTATAGAAGGAGTATACATACCAAGTTTTTATGATGTTAAATACAATGAAGATGGTACAGTTCAAAGTGTAACTCCTAATAGAGAAGGGGTTACTAAGAGTCCTACTAAGAGGATAATAAAAAATGTTGAAACTGTAGATTATCCAGAAAAATTAATAGTACCTTATATAGATACTGTTCATGATAGAATAGTGTTAGAATTGTTTAGAGGCTGTACAAGAGGATGCAGATTTTGTCAAGCTGGTATGATATACAGACCAATAAGAGAAAAGAGTGTTGAAAGACTTAAAGAGATACTTGACAAATTAGTTAAGAATACTGGATATGATGAAATATCATTATCATCACTTAGTACAAGTGACTATAGTAAGTTGTCTGAGCTTACTGATTATTTAGTAGATGAATATGCATCTAATAATATAGGAATTTCACTTCCATCGCTTAGACTAGACAATTTCTCAATGGAGATTGCTGATAAAATACAACAAGTAAGAAAATCTGGACTTACTTTTGCTCCAGAGGCAGGAACTCAGAGACTTAGAGACGTTATAAATAAAGGTGTTACAGAAGAAGACTTAGAAAATGCAACAGAAAGAGCTTTCGAAATGGGATGGAATAGTGTTAAACTATACTTTATGATTGGTTTGCCAACTGAAACTTATGATGATTTGGATGGAATAGCCAAATTAGCTTATAAAGTTATTGATATTTACAGAAAAGTAAATGGAGGTAAGCTAAAAAGAAGTTTTAGTGTTACAGTAAGTACATCTACATTTGTACCAAAACCATTTACACCGTTCCAATGGCATGGTCAAGATACAACAGAGGAAGTAGTTGATAAGCAAAGACATTTAGTCAATAAATTGAGAAATAACAACATAAAATATAACTATCATGATTCAAAGACTAGCTTGATGGAAGCTGTAGTAGCTAGAGGAGATAGAAAGATAGGAAAAGTTATATATGATGCATTTAAATTAGGTGCAAAATTTGATGGCTGGGCAGAACACTTCAGTTTAGATATATGGAAGGAAGCTATGGAAAAAAACAATCTTTCTATAGACTTCTATGCACATAGAAATAGAGGATATGAAGAGGTATTCCCTTGGGACCATATAGATGTAGGTGTAAGTAAAAAATTCTTGATTAGAGAAGATGAAAATGCTAAAAAAGAAAAAATCACTTCTGATTGCAGACATAATTGTAATGGTTGTGGAATAAATATACATGATATAGGAAGGGGGCTTTGTTAATATGAGTAAAATAATTAGAGTCAAATTTAAAAAAGAAGGTGATATGATATATATATCACATCTTGACCTTCAAAGATTATTACAAAGAGCATTTAGGAGAGCTGAAATAAATTTATCACATTCTAAAGGGTTTAACCCTCATCCTAAGATGAGTTATGGTAATGCTTTAGCATTAGGGACAGAAAGCCAAGGCGAGTATGTGGATATTGAGATAGAAGATGATTTATTGGTAGATGAGTTTTTAGATAAAGTGTCAGTTCAGCTTCCAGAGGGGATAGAATTTATTAAAGCAAAGGAAATTGATAGACAGACACCTTCTCTTTCTTCCGTAATAGATTATGGAGAGTATCTGTTTAATATAGATTTAAAAAGGCCTTTGACTAAAGAGTTTGTAAAAAGAAAAGTAATTGACTTTATGAATAATAAAGAGATAATCATAACAAAAAAGAATAAAAAAGGAAAATTGGTTGAAGTTGATATAAGACCCATGATAAGAACTTTTGATGTTTTAAATTTAGAAGATGAGCATATTACTCTTACTGCTACTATAGCTACAGGTTCAAAAACTAATTTAAATACTAATATACTTATTCCTAAAATGTTAGAGATGTTTGAACTGGATATTGACCCATTAGAAGTTGATATATTGAGAAGAGATTTATATGTATTAGAAGATGGGGAATTAGTGACTCCTATGTAAGTTCGTGAGAGGTGAAGTTGTGAAGAAGATAGTTATTGAGTCCTTAATAGGGTCTCAGAAAACAGCAGTGCTTGAAGATGGAAAGTTAGTAGAACTTTTTGTTGAAGATAACTTAAATAAAAAAACTGTATCCAATATATATCGTGGAATTGTAAAAAAAGTTATACCAGGAATAGAAGCATGTTTTGTAGATATTGGATTTAAGAAACTTGCTTATTTACAGTTAAAAAAAGAAAGTACCATAAAATCTGGGCAAGAGATTTTGGTTCAAGTAAATAAAGAAGAAATTGGTACTAAGGGTGCAAAATTAAATACTGAAATTAGTATATCTGGAAGGTATATTGTCTATATACCTTCCAACGACAGAACTACTATATCAAATAAGATTACTGATGAAAGAGAAAGATTTAGATTAAAAAAAATCACAAAAGCAGTGAATAAAGAAAACTTGGGATTAATAATAAGAACTGAAGCTCAAGGCTGTACTCATGATGAAATAAAAAAAGATATAGAAGAGTTAAAATTAAAGTATGATAATATTTTAAAAGAATATAAACTTGGTATGGGACCAAAGCTATTATATAAGTCCTTAGATTTTGCAACTAAATATGTAAAAGATAATGTAAATGATGAGATTGAGTCTATAATTATCAATAATTATGATAAATATCATGAATTAAAACCTATTTTGAAGCTTATAAATAATGATTATATTGATAAATTATACCTTGAAGAAAATAAAGATGTATTTGATTTATATAGAATAGAATCTCAAATAGAAAAATTATTAAATGAAAAAGTATGGTTAAAGAGTGGTGGTTATTTAATAATAGAAAAAACAGAAGCTCTTACTGTTATAGATGTAAATACAGGTAAGTTTGTTGGAACTGGTAAACTTGATGAGACTGTTTATAAAACAAATATTGAAGCTGCAAAGGAAATTGTGAGACAGCTTAGAATTAGAGATATAGCTGGAATAATAATAATTGATTTTATTGATATGTATAAAAAGAAATATCAAAATGAGGTATTACACATACTAGAGGAAGAGTTTAGTAAAGATAAGAGAAAAGCTGAAGTGTTAGGAATGACAAAACTTGGCTTAGTAGAAGTTGCAAGACGAAGAGAAAAAGAGTCTATTGATAAGTATTATTTAATGGCTTGCCCATGCTGTGATGGAACGAAAACTATAAAATCTATACATCATATAGTGGATAGTGTCGAAAAAGAAATTATGAGAATAAGTGAGCATACAGTTTATAAAAACGTAATAATAGAATTCAATGATTTTGTTTTTAAACAAATAAAAGAAGATTATATGGATATAATTGATAAAATTGGTGAAAAATATAATATGAAAATTTCTTTAAACGCAAACTGCGCATTAAAACACAACAAAACAAATGTTATTTTTGATAAAATAGTTGACAATAAAATGTAAATATTTTATAATTAATAATTGTAATGCCGCACAGTAAAGGTCTAAATCTTCTAATGAAGTACCTTGTACTGGCGAGTTTGAGACCGAGGAGGTGTATTTAATGTACGCTATAGTAAAGACTGGTGGAAAGCAATATAAAGTTTCTGAAGGTGATGTATTATTCGTTGAAAAGTTAGAAGCTAACGCAGGTGATGTTGTTACTTTAAACGAAGTATTAGCTTGCTCTAAAGATGGAGAATTAAAATTAGGTTCTCCAGTAGTAGAAGGAGCATCTGTTCAAGCAAAAGTTGTTGAACAAGGTAAAGCTAAGAAAGTTATAGTTTTCAAGTATAAAGCAAAAAAAGATTACAGAAGAAAACAAGGACATCGTCAATCATATACTAAGATAGTTGTAGAGAAAATCAACGCTTAATTATTGGACTAGTTATGATAAAGGTTAAATATTATTATAATGATGATTTCTTGTTGCAAGGTTTTTGTTTAAAGGGACATGCTGATTTTGCTGAAATAGGCTATGATATAGTTTGTTCTGCAGTTACGTCTAATGCTATTGCAGTTATAAACTCTTTAGACAAGTTACAAAAGATTGAATTTGAAAAGGTAGTAGGAGAAGAAGGGCATATAGAATGTATAGTTAAAGATGCATATCTAAAAGATGCACAGTTATTACTAAATCACTTTCAATTAGCGGTTGAAGAAATTAAACGGGAATACCCAAAAAATATAAAAATTTTAAAAAAGTAGGGGGTGACTCCATATGTTAAACATGAATTTACAATTATTAGCATCTAAAAAAGGGGTAGGTTCTTCTAAAAATGGTAGAGATTCTATATCTAAAAGATTAGGTGTTAAGAGATTCGATGGGCAATTAGTAACTGCTGGAAGTATAATAGTTAGACAAAGAGGAACTAAAATACATCCAGGAACTAATGTTGGAAAAGGTAGCGATGATACTTTATTTGCATTAGTTGATGGTACTGTTAAATTCGAAAGAAAAGACAAGAAGAGAAAAAAAGTTAGTATATATCCAGTAGCAATAGCTGAGTAATATACATAAAAGGAGTGTTGATGCACTCCTTTTTCTTATAATACTGATGAATTTATAATAGTATTTTTGGTAAAGCTAATTAAAAGTTTTTAATTAAGTAGGTGAAGAATTTGTTTATAGATAAAGCGAGAATATTTGTAAAAGCTGGAAATGGTGGAAATGGTTCGGTAGCATTTAGAAAAGAAAAATATGTTCCAGCTGGTGGGCCAGATGGTGGAGATGGTGGTCGTGGAGCGAGCATCATATTTGAAGTTGATTTAGGTCTTAGAACATTAATGGACTTTAAATACCAGAAAAAATATCAAGCTCAACACGGTGGCGACGGTAGCAAAGGTAAAAGGGCTGGTAAAAATGGAGAAAGCTTAATATTAAAAGTACCAGCAGGTACAGTAATAAGAGATGAAGCTACAGGTCTTGTACTAGCAGATTTAAAGAAAGAAGGAGATACAGCAGTAGTTGCAAAAGGTGGTATAGGTGGTAAAGGTAATCAACACTTTGCAAATGCAGTAAGACAAGCTCCAGCTTTTGCAAAGTCTGGTACAGATGGAGAAGAAAGATGGATAACTCTTGAACTTAAAATGATAGCAGATGTAGGTCTTTTAGGATTTCCAAATGTAGGTAAGTCAACATTTTTATCAGTTGTAACCAAAGCTAAGCCCAAAATTGCAAACTATCATTTTACAACATTGACACCAAATTTAGGTGTTGTTCAAACTAAGTTTGGAGATAGTTTTGTACTTGCTGATATACCTGGAATTATAGAGGGTGCTTCTGAAGGTATAGGATTAGGTCATGAATTCTTAAGACATGTTGAGAGAACTAAGGTATTGATACATATTGTAGATATATCTGGACTGGAAGGTAGAGACCCAATTGAGGATTTTGACAAAATAAATGATGAACTTAAATTATATAATGAGAAGCTTTCAACAAGACCTCAGGTTGTAGTTGCAAATAAATTTGATATATTGGAAGATGAAAGCCAATTTGAAAAATTTAAGGATGAATTAGAAGGTAGAGGATATACAGTATTTAAGATGTCTGCAGCAACTCGTCAAGG
The DNA here is from genome assembly GCF_020658455.1 of Clostridioides sp. ES-S-0005-03. Lineage (NCBI taxonomy): Bacteria > Bacillati > Bacillota > Clostridia > Peptostreptococcales > Peptostreptococcaceae > Clostridioides > Clostridioides sp. ES-S-0005-03. The sequence goes on from NZ_JACVWI010000001.1 coordinate 112,558, forward strand.
AATAGATGATGTAATTGCCTACGTTTCTAAAATGTTAAAAGAAGTAGAAGATGTGGAATTAGTTTCAGAAGAAGAAATGTATAGACCAGAACTTGATATTGGAACAGAAGAAGGATTGAACATAGATGTTGAAGATGGTGTATATGTAGTTACAGGTAAGGCACTTAGAAGAATAATGTATTCTGTAAATTTTGATGATATGGAATCACTTCAATATTTCCAAAAAGCTATGGAAAGTCAAGGTGTATTTGATAGGCTTAGAGAGATGGGAATTGAAGATGGGGATGTAGTTAGAATTTACGAATTGGAATTTGAATTTTACAATTAATTTTGATATAGAATTATAGAGGTGATAATATGTTAAAAGGAAAGCAAAGAGCATATTTAAGATCTTTAGCAAATACTTTAAAGCCTACTACACAAATTGGTAAGGAAGGCGTTACAGAAAGCTTTTTAGAGCAATTAGAGGATATGCTAAGAGTTAGAGAACTAGTAAAGGTTACTATACTAGAAAATGCAGGTCTTGATGCTAAAGAAACTGCTAATGCAGTATGTGAAGCTTTAAGAGCAGAGTTTGTTCAAGCTATTGGTTTTAAGTTTACTATTTACAAGAGAAATATTGATGAGCCCAAGATACTTTTTCCAGGTCATGAACAGGCAAAAGCTAAGGTAAAAAATAACAATGTTACAAAAAAAGGTAAACCAACTAAAAGAGCAGTTAGATAATTAATTAGATTATTTTAGAAGAAATAAGTTAAAAAATATAGTGACAATTGGGAAAAATTGTATTATACTATTAACAATAAATTTAAATTAGCAATCTTATCAAGAGAGGCAGAGGGACTGGCCCTATGAAGCCCGGCAACCAGTATATTTTAATATACATTGGTGCTAAATCCTGCAGCAATTACGCTGAAAGATGAGTATAAACCCGTCATATGGCTTGAGTTTATACTCAAGCTTTTTTAATTGGCATATTTATATATATAAATAAATTAATATAATCAAAAGTGATGGGGGTATGTAACAGTGAAGATAGGAATACTAGGGTATGGAACAGTAGGAAGTGGATTAATAGATTTAATAGAGAATAATACTTTAAAAAGAGAAATAGAAATAGCTGGAATTTTAGTTAAAAATAAAGAGAAGCATAAATCAAAGAGATATTTTGATAAGGTAACAACAGATATAGAAGATATATTTAACAAAGATGTTGATATATTAGTTGAAGTAATTGGAGGACTAAATCCAGCTCTTGATTATGTAACAAGAGCTCTAAATAAAAAAATACATGTAGTAACAGCAAATAAAGATTTATTAGCTGAAAGAGGTAGTGACCTTATAGAGCTGGCTAACTTAAATGATGTTAGCATTAAATTTGAAGCATCAGTAGCAGGTGGTATTCCAGTTTTAAAGCCATTAATAGAATCATTAGAAGGTAATAATATAAAAAGTATAAATGCTATTTTAAATGGAACATGCAACTTTATATTATCAAAGATGTATGATGAAAATTTACCATATGATGTAGCTTTAAAACAAGCACAAGAACTAGGATTTGCAGAAGTTAATCCAGATGCAGATGTATTAGGATATGATAGTGCTAGAAAACTATCTATATTATCTACTTTATCTTATGGGAAAATAGTGTATTGGAAAGATTTGTTATTAGAAGGAATAACTTCAATAGATGAAAAGGATATAGAATATGCTAAGAAATTAAATTGTAAGATAAAATTAGTTGCTAGAAGTAAATATGAATTGGGAGAAGTAAGTGGATTTGTTAGACCTGCATTGGTGGATAATGATAATATGCTGTCTAAAATAGATAATGAGTTTAATGTAGTAATTATAGTGGGAGATTCTGTAGGAGAACTTTCTTTTGTAGGTAAGGGTGCTGGAAGAGGTGCAACAGGAAGTGCTGTTTATGCTGATATCATAGATATAATAGATAATAGGAGTTCAAATATAAAGTCTTTTTCAAAAGGTAAATTGGATTTGAGTGGGCTTATAGAAGATGAATGTAGTGCAGTAGTTAGATTTAGTGAATATAATAAAGATGGAATTTTAAAATGTTTAGATAAATATGTAGATAGCTATAATATTATAGATGAAGAAGAATTTGCTATTTTTATAAATGCAAAATCAGAACATGAAATTGATAGGTTCTTAGAAGATGTAAAGAGAAATGAATATAGTAAGTCAGTTAAAAAACTATTAAAAGTAGATTAAAATATCTATGTAATGACTGTAAAAATTTAAAGGTGAAGAAAAACAAAAAGTTTATTTTGTTTTTCTTCACCTTTTTAACAGCTGGTGACTTAATAAGATAATAGAAAAATAGATAGATTATAACATTTTACTTATTCAATAAAAAAATTTTCACTCGCCTCGTTAATAGCTTGCTGAGTTACCCTTATATATCGCTGTGTAGTGGCTACAGAGCTATGGTTTAAGAGTTCCTTAACTAATTCTAAGTTATTGTTACTCTTTTCAAATTGAGTAGTAGCATAGAGCTTTCTAAAGCTATGTGTGCTTATGTTATACAAATTTAAGTATTTACAAATTATTCTCAATTGTTTCTGGATAGCTTTTGTCTTTATATTTACTAAGTAGTCATCTGATTTAAGATTATACTTTCTTGCATGTTCATTTATAGATTCAATTATATTTTTGTTAACAGGTCTATACTGTAGTTTACCTGTCTTTTTTTCATTTATTTCCAACATATTACCTTTAAAATTACCTATTTTTAATCTTAAAATATCTGATATTCTTAGACCTAAATTAGCTTCTAACATTAGTGCTAATGCAACCTTAGGATTCTTTCTAAATCTTTTTTCAACGCCATTTTCACTATAAATAAAGCCCGTATGTAGTAGTTCCATTATCTTTTTATATTCGTCTATTTCTATAGGTCTTGTTGCCATTTTCAACCACTCCTCTTAGTTTGATTTGATAAGTTTAGGTCGGTATTTATTATATAATATAAATGAAATATTATATATTGGAAAAATATACCAATTACTTTATATAAGTGTGCTATATGTGATTAAGGAGAATTTTTGAAAAATATTGTTATAAAAAATTATCAAAATTGTGATGAAATAACTATGCTGATAAAGTAATTAAAAAGGTTATTAAGATTATGACAAATATAATTAGAAAATGGAAGCATTTAGTTAATTTTTATACATTTTATTTTTTTCGAAATAAGTTTTTTATAAAAAAAGTATTTTTATATCTAATTAATTTTCCACTTGTAGATAAATTTCTCATGTGTTTTTTAGCAACAAATAAAGCTGAAATTAAGTAGATTATTATTACAATTTGAAGAATAGTGTCATAATAGCTAAGATAATAGAACCAAATTAAGTTATTATATATAACATTATATGTATCAGCAAAGCTAGAAACTAATACAGTAGAGTTTGCAATAGGATAAAGTATAAAAATAAATAAACCTGCTAAAAGTCCATGTGCAAACTTACTTAATATGTATAATTTTAAGTCTATATCTGTTTTTGATAAAAATGTACAACATTGAGCTAGTATGGACAATCCGCTAAATCCTATCAGAAAACTAGCCAAAGATGCTCTTAGGATTTCTGGGGCACTTGTTATACTAGATACCTTATTACAACCAATTGTGATTTCAAATAGACCGCTTACAAATGCTTGACAGAGTTCTTTATTGACACCTAAAAGTGAAAGTGGTAAATATATAACTGATGCTATTAAAGAGATTACATTAAATAGTGATAGTATTTTAAATACTACCGAAAAAACAATTACAAATCCACCAACTGTAAGTAATGTATTTACTCCATTAAAGACAGCATTTCCAAATAGAACAAAAAAACCATTACCACTAGAACTTCTAATATTAATTATGTTTTTTATGTTTGTTTTTAAATCTAATTTTGTCTTTGGAAGATTTTCATTTCCATAATTTCTGAAAAAAAGACCAACTAATATAGTTCCCAAGTAATGGCATAAAATCATCAAGTAACCTAAATTTGAATTTTGAAACATACCTGTACCAACTGAGCCTATTATAAATAAAGGTCCTGATGTAGAACAAAAAGATACCAGTCTTTGGGCTTCATGTTTAGAAATCTGTTTATTGCTTCTAAATTCAGAAGCTAGACTTGCTCCCACTGGATAACCAGATACTGCTGATATTGCAAAAGCTAAAGCACTTTTTCCTGATACATTAAACACAAGTCTAGTTATGGGATTAATAATAAACCCTATAATATCTACTATTTTTAAATCGACAATTAGGTTTGCACCAATTATAAAAGGGAGTAGCGATGGGACTAGAACATTAGACCATATGGAAAAACCCTCTCTTGCAGATTTTATAGCTTCATTTGGGTATAAGATAATGCCTAAAACTAGAACCCCAACTATGATAGCTGGAGCGAAAAAACCAATAATTTTATTTTTTTTCATAATATCACCTGTAAATTTGAGTTATAAGATATTATATTAAAAGTAACAAAAATATATGAATGTAATGGCTTAAGATATATAATAGATATATATTATAACAACGACTACTACATGGGAGGAAAAAATGTTTAATAGTATAGCTAGTAAAAAAGTTTATGAACAAGTAATTGAGCAAATTCAATATAAAATATTAAATGGAGAGTTAAAAAAGGGTGATAAACTACTATCTGAAAGAGAATTGTCTGAACAAATGAATGTAAGTAGAACCTCTATTAGAGAAGCTATCAGGGTTTTAGAAACTATGGGTGTGATAGAAAGCAGACAAGGTGAGGGTAATTTTATATGCACAAATATAGAAAAAACTTTAATAGAACCTTTATCTATGATTTTTAAACTGAATAATGGTACACTTGAAGACATACTAGAGCTTAGAATAATTTTAGAAATTGAGATTGCAAAACTTGCTTCAAAGAGAATAACTTCTTCTGAATCTATAGAATTAAAAAGTATAATAGATGAAATGAGAATAGAAACCAATAAAAAAGATAATAATCAAATTTTGGTTTTATTAGATCAAAAATTTCACAGCAAATTGGCTACAATAAGTAAAAATTATTTAATTCAAAGTCTTTTTATAACAGCCTCAAAATTGTTTGATGGATTTATAGAGGATGCAAGAGAGAAGATAATTGCAGAACCTTTAAATGAAACTATCTTGCTTAAGCAACATGAAGCTATATATAAGGCAGTTATAGAAAACAATACTGAACTTGCACATGAAAAAGCGAAAGAGCATATGAGATTTATAAGTAAAAACTACAGAAAAAATGAAAATTAAAAGTTTGTTATAAAATAAATTATTCTTGCAAATAGAAGATAATGGTACTATTATATAAATGTAAAACTGGTATGACCACATACCAATTTTATAGTTTATTATAATGGGAGATTAAAGATGGTAAAGTTAAAAGTACCTTATTCAAAGCAAGGAATGATTTTAGAAATACCTAACAAACGTTTTCTTGGTGTCTTGGAATCAAAATCGGATAATTATGTAGAACATAAGACACAAGAAGAAATAGTTGAAGAATCTATGAATAATCCAATAGGCTCTTTATCATTGGAAGAGTTAGTTAAAGGAAAAAAGAATGTAGTCATAATTACAAGTGACCATACAAGACCTGTTCCAAGTAAAGTAACTATGCCAATTCTTTTAAGAAGAATTAGGAAAGCTAATCCTAAAATTGATGTGAAGATTATAGTAGCAACTGGTTTTCATAGGCCAAGTACAAGAGAAGAATTAGTTTATAAGATGGGAGAAGAAATTGTAGATAATGAAGAAATAATCATGCATATATCTACTGATGATGAAGCTATGTGCAAGGTGGGTGTATTACCTTCAGGTGGGGATTTATATATAAATAAACTTGCATATGATGCAGAACTTTTAATCGCAGAAGGTTTTATAGAACCACACTTTTTTGCAGGTTTCTCAGGAGGAAGAAAAAGTGTACTTCCAGGAATAGCCTCTGCAAAGACTATAATGTATAACCATTGTAGTGATTTTATAGATAGTGACAATTCGAGAACTGGAAAATTAAAAAATAATCCTATTCATGAAGATATGGTATATGCAGCTAAGGTTGCCAAACTAGCATTTATATTGAATGTTGTAATAGATAAAGAGAAAAAAGTAATAGCATCATTTGCTGGTGATGTCGAAAAAGCACATACCCGAGGTTGTGAATTTGTAACAGAACTCTCAAAAGTAAATTCCATAAAGTCAGATATTGTAGTGAGTACAAATGGTGGATACCCATTAGACCAAAATATTTATCAAGCAGTTAAGGGGATGACAGCAGCAGAGGCTACCTGTAAAGAAGGTGGAGTAATAATAATGATTGCAGCATGTAATGATGGTCATGGAGGTCAATCCTTTTATGAAAATGTAGCAAATGCAGATTCTCCAAAACAACTTTTAGAAAAAATTAGAAGTGTTGACAGATGTGATACAATTCCAGACCAATGGGAATTTCAAATATTAGCAAGAATACTATCTAAGTATACTGTAATAATGGTAACAGATAAGTGTAGTCCTGAAATGATAAAGAAAATGCATATGAAACATGCATTTAATTTTAAGGATGCTTTAGAGATGGCTACTAATATAGTCGGTGAAGATAGTAAAGTTACAGTTATACCTGATGGAGTATCAGTGATAGTTAAATAAAAAAGGGGTGTAGTTTATGGAAATTTTGACATGTATTAAACAAGTACCTGGAACAACCACAGTAGAGGTTGATGAATCCACAGGTGTATTGAAAAGAGATGGAGTAGATTCAAAAATGAATCCTTATGATTTATATGCTTTAGAAACAGCACTTAGAATAAAAAACGACATAAAAGCTAATTTAAAAGTACTTACTATGGGTCCTCCGCAAGCAAAGAAGGTAATAGAAGAGAGTTTTATGATGGGGGCAGATGAAGGAGCTTTAATAAGCGATAGAAGATTTGGAGGGGCAGATGTCTTGGCAACTTCTTACACTATATCGCAAGGTATTAAAAAAATGGGTAGAGTAGACTTAATAATTTGTGGAAAACAAACTACTGATGGTGATACAGCGCAGGTTGGACCTGAAGTAGCCGAGTTTTTAGATATACCTCATGTAACTAATGTTACAAAATTAATTGAAATCAAAGAGAAAAGCATAGTTGTTGAAATAGATATGCCAAATGATTTACAAGTATGTGAAATTGAGTATCCTTGTTTGATAACAGTAGAAAAAGATATTTTTCAACCAAGATTGCCTTCATTTAAGTTAAAGTTAGAAACTAAAGAAAGAAAAATACCTGTGTACAGTTTAGATGATTTTGAAGATAAGGACGAAGATAATTATGGATTAAATGGTTCCCCTACTCAAGTTGTAAGAATATTTCCTCCTAAGCCAAATACAGATAAAAATATTATGAGAGGAAATCCAGAAGAGTTAAGTTCTGTGCTTATAAATAAATTAGAGGAATTAAAATTAGTCTAAGGGGGAAGAAGAAATGTCAAAAATAGTTGTAAATCAAGATAAAATAACTGATTTAAAAAGAGTACTAGAAATTTGTCCTTTTGGTGCTATAGAAGAAAAATCAGGTAAGGTAGAAATAAGTGCTGGCTGTAAGATGTGCAAATTGTGTGTCAAAAGTGGACCCAAAGGTGCATTTGAATTTATAGAAAGTAATAAAGCAAAAATAAATAAGGATGAATGGAAGGGAGTGGCAGTATATGTAGAACATCATAATGGAAATATACATCCTGTAACATATGAACTTATAGGAAAAGCTCGCAAAATGGCATCAAAAATAAAGCAACCTGTATATTGTGTATTTGTAGGAAAAGATATAAAAGATAAATGTAAGAATCTTATCTCCTATGGTATTGATGAAGTATTTGTATACGATGAAGATGAATTTAAAGAATTTAGGATAGAGCCATATGCAAAGGCAATAGAAAACTTTATAAATAAAATAAAACCAACAATAATGTTGGTTGGTGGAACTACATTAGGTAGGTCATTAGCTCCGAGGCTTGCTGCTAGATTTAAAACAGGGCTTACAGCAGATTGTACAATACTTGATGTGCAATCAAACACTGATTTAGACCAGATAAGACCAGCATTTGGTGGAAATATAATGGCTCACATAAATACACCCAATAATAGACCTCAATTTGCCACTGTAAGATATAAAATATTTTCAGCTCCAGAAAAGGTAGAAAATGCTACAGGAAAAATAACTTTATGTGAAATAGAAAAAAAAGAATTAAAATCTAAGATTAAAGTACTGAGTGTAAAAGAAAAAAATAAAGAAGTTGGTCTTGAAGAAGCAGAAGTAATAGTAGTTGCAAGTAGAGCAATAAAGAAACAGGAAGATATGGATATGATATATAAATTAGCTGACAAGTTAAATGCTCAAGTAGCAGGAACAAGACCGATTATAGAAGCAGGTTGGATAGATGCTAAAAAACAAATAGGTCTTAGTGGTAGAACTGTAAAGCCTAAATTAATAATAACTTGTGGTGTATCTGGAGCTGTTCAATTTGTTGCAGGAATGCAAGGAGCTGATTATATAGTAGCTATAAATAAAGATGATAAGGCACCTATACTTGATGTAGCACACTTAGCTTTAATAGGAGATATTTATGATATTATTCCTAAATTGATAAAAAAAATAGAAAATAAAAAAAATGATAAGCAAATATATGTGGCATCAGCAGCTGAATAGGGGGATAGAGATGTATAAATCAATTGATAAAAAAGATATAGATTTTTTAATAGATATTTGTGGAGATGAAAATGTAGTAGTTGGAAGTGATATAAATGAAGATTTTTCACATGATGAACTTGGAGGAATAGAAAAATATCCTGAGGTTTTAGTAAATGTGATTGAAACCGAGCAAGTATCTAAAATAATGAAATATGCATATGAAAACAATATACCAGTTACGCCAAGAGGACAAGGAACTGGTCTTGTAGGAGCTGCTGTTGCCATAAATGGTGGAATAATGATTAATCTATGTAAAATGAATAAAATACTTGAGGTTGATTATGAAAATCTAACATTGACAGTAGAACCAGGAGTTTTGCTTATGACAATAGGTCAATATGTTCAAGAGAGAGACTTATTTTATCCACCTGACCCAGGTGAGAAGAGTGCTACAATAGCAGGTAATATAAATACTAATGCAGGTGGAATGAGAGCAGTAAAATATGGTGTTACAAGAGATTATATTAGAGGTCTTGAAGTAGTATTACCAAATGGAGAAGTTATAAATATAGGGGGAAAAGTAGTTAAAAATAGTTCTGGATATAGTATAAAAGATTTATTAATAGGTTCAGAAGGAACTTTAGGAATAGTTACAAAAGCGATATTAAAATTGCTTCCTTTACCAAAGAAAAGTGTAAGTTTACTTATACCTTTTCCTAATTTATCAATGGCAATAGAGACTGTTCCTAAAATAATAAAATCGAAATCAATACCAACAGCCATAGAATTTATGGAGAGAGATGTAATATTGGCTGCGGAAGAATTTTTAGGTAAAAAGTTTCCAGATAATACATCAGATGCTTATCTTCTACTTACGTTTGATGGAAATAGTATTGAAGAAATTGAAAAAGAATATGAAAAAGTTGCTAATCTGTGTTTAGAAAATGGAGCATTAGATGTATTTATATCAGATACGCAAGAAAGAAATGATTCTATATGGTCAGCCAGAGGCGCTTTCTTAGAAGCTATAAAGGCATCTACAACAGAAATGGATGAATGTGATGTCGTTGTACCAAGAGACAAGGTAGCAGAGTTTATAAGATATACTCATGAGCTTCAAGATGAGTTAAAAATAAGAATAAAAAGTTTTGGTCATGCAGGTGATGGAAATCTACACATATATATATTAAAAGATAGTATGGATGAACATACTTGGAAAGTAAGATTAAAAGAAGCTTTTGACTGTATGTATAAAAAATCTAGAGAACTTAATGGTCAAGTCTCAGGTGAACATGGTATAGGATATGCAAAAAAAGAGTATTTACATGAATCAAAATCAGATGCCTATATGATGTTAATTAAAAATATAAAAATAGCTTTTGACCCTAAAAATATTTTAAATCCAGGAAAAATATATTAAATATATAAATGTTATTTTTAAACATAAAAGTTATAAAAAACAGGTTTAAATTTAATAACTTAAATTTACTTTTTAATGTTAATAGTATTTGTAAATATTAATATTATTTATAAAGATTTTAGGATGGCAATGTTTATTTAACTTTAGAAATATGAAATATTATTTAAGTTAAGTTGGTGTTACCATCCTAAAAATATGAATACACATGTGAAGCGTATTTTATTTATAAAAAATATTTGTAATTATAAATACATCTTATTAATTTAATGAGGTTATTTAAAATTTATAAGGTTATTTAAAAAACTTATTTTACATATATTGGACGAGTGTAAAAGTCCATAGGACCTTTTACTAAACCTTGATTATTTCTATAATATACTGAGTTGTATATATTTGTAGATTTTATATCATAACTTATAAGTGTTTCAAAAATAGCATCATCTAATGAAAATGATATATTTGAAAATTTATTTATTATGTCTATGTTAGATTTATTTTTTATCTCTTTTAGAACTTCTCTACCTTTGTCATTAAAAGCAAGTATTCTTATATAAGGAACAATATCTATATCTTTTACAAGGTGAATATCGCTTTTTTTTATGCCTAACAATATATTATTTAAAGTTCTCTTGATTTTAGTTAAAGTATATCTCTTAGATTTAATTGATAATTGTAATTCGTATAAAGAATTAGATGTAAAAATATCTTTGTAAATTTTATTTTCTATACCTTCATTTACTTCAAAATAATCCTTTAAATTGGATATGTCCCTAAGTATGATTGTCTTTAAAGTATCAAAAAATAATTCATCAAACATAGGAAAAAATTTGTTATCTATTTTTTCGTTTAATATACTATAAGTTTTTTCTGGAATAACTTTTTTTAATTGAGAGATATTACAATTTTCCTTAAGTGAAGTTCTTATAGCAGTAGCAGAGCAAATACTATTATTAATTTCTTTAGAGTTGTACTCTGACTGAACTCTGGAAATAGTAAATGGCTTTATATTGCTGTTTAAATTGATAAGATTTTTTATATATTCTATACCAAGTATATTATTTGATGAATTTAATATTTTTAATAATTGTTCTTTTGTAGTTTTTTGAGATAAGTCGTTGTTTTCATATTGGTGTATATAATCAAAAAGTGAATTAGCTCTAGCCACTGGAAATAACATACCATCATCTAAATATTTTTTTAAAAGTAATTTAAATTCTTTTGGCTCATTTGCTAAAATCTCTGCAATACTATAAAGAATATCTGTGTTTCCCTCTTCACTACCAAAACATACAGAACTTATGCAGTTTAGAGAATTTAAAATTGTTATGGCACCATGAGAAAAAATTTCGGCACTTTGGCAAGCAAACATAGTTGGTAATTCTATAACTAAGTCTACACCATTTTCGACAGCAATTTTTGCTCTAGTATATTTATCAAATAAAGCGGGCTCACCTCTTTGAAGAAAGTTTCCACTCATGATTGCCACTGTATGTGTTGCATTTGTTTTTTCTATAGATTTAGATAAATGATAGATATGTCCATTATGAAATGGGTTATATTCAACTATTAATCCAAGTATATTCATAAAATGCTCCTTTTTCCTTTGTTTATTTTATCTATATTGTAATTTATTATAATATGTATAAAATTTAAATTTTTAATTACCTAGCTAAAAAACATAAAAAAATTTGTTAAAATGTAGAAATACTACATAACAAGAAATCAGTTAAGTGTTATTAAAATAACTTTATTAAGCCTTTATATTATATTATTATAGCAAATGGGAAAGAATAATCTACATTAAGTTAATTTGTTAATAAATTGTTATTAAAACACACAATTTGCTGTAGTAGAAATATGATATAATATAAAAAAAAGTATATACTTTTATATTAAAAGGTGATATATTATTTATGAAAATCGTTTAATGTATACAATAATATATCTATGACAAAATAATAAAATATAAGTTTTTAGACATTTATTATGAATCAAAATTGATTACATATCATTTATAAAAATCTAAGGAGGAAATAATAATGAAAATATTAGTATTAAACTGTGGGAGTTCTTCATTAAAATATCAATTAATAGATATGAGTAATGAAGAAGTTTTATGTATAGGATTAGTTGAAAGAATAGGAATCGAAGGTTCTATACTTAAACATGAAAAAGCAGGAAGAGATGATAAATACATTGTTGAACAACCAATGAAAGACCATAAAGATGCAATAGCATTAGTATTAGAAGCTGTTGCTCATCCAGAATTTGGTGCAGTTAAAGAAATGAAAGAAATAGATGCAGTAGGGCATAGAGTTGTTCATGCTGGAGAAAAATTTGCAACTTCAGTAGTAATAACTCCAGAAGTAGAAGAAGCTTTAAAAGAATGTATAGATTTAGCTCCACTTCATAATCCAGCAAACATAATGGGAATTGATGCTTGTAAAGCTATACTTCCAGGTGTACCAATGGTAGGAGTATTTGATACTGCTTTCCATCAAACAATGCCTAAATCTTCATACTTATATGGTTTACCTCATGAATTATATACTAAATATGGAGTAAGAAGATATGGGTTCCATGGAACTTCTCATAACTATGTATCTCAAAAAGCAGCAGAGATGTTAGGAAAAGATATAAAAGACTTAAAAATAGTAACTTGTCACTTAGGAAATGGTGCTTCTATAGCTGCTGTTGATGGTGGAAGATGTATAGATACATCTATGGGATTCACTCCATTAGAAGGATTAATAATGGGAACTAGATGTGGAGATATAGACCCTGCTATACTACCTTTCTTAATGAGAAAAGAAGGTTTAGATGCTGATGGATTAGATAAATTAATGAACAAGGAATCTGGAGTATATGGAATGACTGGAATTTCTAGTGATTTCAGAGATATAGAAGATGCAGCTAAAAATGGAGATGAAAGAGCTCAAGCAACATTAGAAGCTTATGTTAAAAAAGTACAAAAGTATATAGGTGCTTATGCTGCTGAAATGAATGGATTAGATGTTGTAGTATTTACTGCTGGTGTAGGTGAAAATGGAAAGGCTATAAGAGCAGACATAGCTTCTAATATGGAGTTCTTAGGAATGAAACTAGATAAGGAAGCTAATGATGTTAGAGGAAAAGAAACAGTAATATCTACTGATGACTCTAAAGTAAAAATGCTTTTAATACCAACTAACGAAGAATTAATGATAGCTAGAGATACATTAAGATTAGTAAAATAATTTAATTAAACTTATGCCTATCAAGTAAAAATACTTGACAAACAAATGCTAGATTTGTATAATAAATTTGGTGATATGTTGAGGTGAACTTAATGAAAGTTAGCATAGAAAAAATAAATAGAAAAGAAACTGACAAAATAGACTTGAATTTTTGTGAAAAAATTGATACTATTAGTTATTGTGATGAGATTTACAAATTAGTATCACCTGTAAATTTAAAAGGTAAAGTATCAAAGACTAATAAAGGTTTGTATCTAGATATAGATGTTAATTTTACAATTGTTGACAATTGTTCAAGATGTCTTAAAGAAGTAGAAATACCATTAGAGTATTCTATACAAGGTTTTTTAGTAAAAGAAGAAGATTATGATGAAGATGAATTTGAGGAATTTGATCCTTTTATATTCGATGGTGAAGAAATCGACCTTATTGATATAATAGAACAGACATTAGATTTTAATGTGCCTCATAAAGTTCTTTGTAGTGAAAACTGTAAAGGTCTTTGTCAAGGATGCGGAGCAAACTTAAATGAAGGAGAATGTTCTTGCAGTGAAATTACAAACGATGAGGAATACATAGATCCTCGTTTTGCTAAATTAAAAGATTTATTTAATTAAATTTTGACTAAGGAGGTGGCGTAAATGGCAGTACCAAAGCGTAAAACGTCTAAATCAAACACAAAAATGAGAAGAGCAGCTAACTCAAAGATGGAAGCAACAGGATTTGTAAGTTGCCCACAATGTCATGAGCCAAAATTACCACATAGAGTGTGTCCAGACTGTGGATATTATAAAGGTAAAGAAGTTGTATCTAAGTAATAGCTTCTAAAAAACATGTAGAGTGTACTCTACATGTTTTTTTTGTACATATAAAAAAGATGATTTACTAGAGAAATAAATGGATTTTATGCATATTAAAAATTAGAAAAATAATAATATAAGTATTGAAAATTTTTGTGTGTTACTATATACTACTATTAGTAGCTGGTACTAATTACAGCTATAAAATTTGGAGGGAACATGAAAAAGAAGAGTAAAGCCCAAAGACAACAAGAGCTTATAGATATGCTAAAGACTGATCCTTTTTATACTGATGAAGAATTATCAAGTTTGTTTAATGTTAGTATACAGACAATAAGATTAGATAGAATGAGTCTAAACATACCAGAGCTAAGAGAAAGAGTCAAATCAATAGCAGAAACTCAGAGTTCAAAAGTAAAGACTTTAGGAGTAAAGGAAATTACAGGCGAAATCATTGATTTATCTGTAGGGCAATTAGGTATATCTATGTTAGAAGTTACAGAGGACATGATTTACTCTAAAACTAATACTTTGAAAGATACGTATATATTTTCTCTAGCAGATTCATTAGCAATGGCTATAATAGATGCACCTAAAGTTATTATGAGAGTTGCAAATGTAAAATGTTTTAAGTTGATAGAACAACAAGACAGACTTATAGCAAAAGCAGAAGTGTATAGAAATATAGACAAAAAGCATTATGTAAAAGTTGTTATCAACAATAAAGCCCAAGAGCAAATATTTAGAGGGAAGTTTATCTTTGAAGAGTTAGATTAGGAGGAAAATCATGAAAATAGTAATAGATGGAATGGGTGGAGATAATGCACCAAAATCTAATGTAGAAGGCGCAGTAAATGCTATAAAAGAATATCAAGTAGATTTAATAATCACAGGAGATAAAGATTTATTAGAAAAGGAATTTTCAAATTATGAATTTGATAAAAATAAACTAGAAATAGTTCATACTACTGAGATTATAGAAAATGAAGATAAACCAGTTAAGGCTATAAGAAGCAAAAAAGATTCATCTATGGTAGTAGCATTAAACCTCGTAAAAGAAGGTAAGGCAGATGCTATAATATCAGCTGGAAACACAGGAGCTTTACTTGCTGGTGGATTATTTGTAGTCGGTAGAATAAAAGGAATTGATAGACCTTGCTTATGCTCAGCAATACCAAATGTAAAGCGAGGAATGACACTTATAGCAGACTGTGGTGCGAATGCAGATTGTAAATCTAAGAATCTAGTTGAATTTGCAGCTATGAGTAATATTTACTCAAGAAAAGTGTTGGGACTTGAAAATCCTAAAGTGGCACTAGCAAATGTTGGACTAGAAGAAGGTAAAGGCAATGATTTAGTTAAAAAATCATATGAGGAAATTAAAAAATTAGATTTAAATTTTATAGGGAATGTAGAAGCTAGAGAGGTTATAAATGCATATACAGATATAATTATTTGTGATGGATTTACAGGTAATATATTACTTAAATCTGCTGAAGGGGTAGCCCTTTCAGTTATGAGTCTTATAAAGGAAACTTTTATGGCTAGTACAAAAAGCAAAATAGGAGCATTACTTATAAAAGATGATTTAAAAAAATTAAAGAGTTTTATAGATTATTCTGAGTATGGTGGAGCTCCACTTCTAGGATTAAATGGAGGAGTTATAAAGGCTCATGGTAGCTCTGATGCTAAAGCTATAAAAAATGCTATAAATCAAGGTATAAAATTTACAAAAGGAAAAGTTGTTGAGGATATCAATCAATTTATAAGTAAATATAATGAAGAAAATAAAAATAACGAAGATGAATAAACTCGTTTTGGAGGTTTAATATATAATGAATACAAAGGCTGGAATATTAGGTGTGGGAAGTTATCTACCTGAGAAATCATATGATAATTTTCACTTCGAAAAAATAATGGATACATCAGATGAGTGGATAAGCACTAGAACTGGTATTAAGGAAAGAAGATTTGTAGAAGATAATGAAGCAACTTCTGACCTAGCATCTAAGGCTGCTTTAAAAGCTATAGAGTGTGCAAAGTTAAATGTAGAGGACATAGAGTTGATTATTTTGGCAACAATTACTCCTGATATGTCTTTGCCTTCAACTGCATGTATAGTACAAGAAGCAATAGGAGCAGTGAATGCTACTGCATTTGATATATCAGCAGCTTGTTCTGGATTTGTATATGGAGTAACTATTGCAAAGCAATTTGTGGAAACTGGTTGTTATAAAAATGTACTTGTAATAGGAGCAGAAACTTGCTCAAAGTTTCTAAACTACAATGATAGGTCAACAGCAGTATTATTTGGAGATGGTGCTGGAGCAGCTGTTATTGGACCTGTAAGTGAAGGCGGAATCCTATCTACACATATGGGTTCTGATGGTAGGGGAAAAGATTGTTTAAAGATACCTGCTGGAGGTTCAAGACTTAGAGCAAGTAAAGATACTGTAGAAGCTAATCTACATACAATAGAGATGGCAGGTAGCGATGTATTTAAGTTTGCAGTTAGAAAGATGGCAGAAACATCTTTAACAGCTCTTGAAAAAGCAAATTTAAATACAACTGATATAGACTATCTAATACCACATCAAGCTAATATAAGAATAATACAAGCTTCTTCTAAGAGATTAGGGCTTGATATGAATAAGGTTTATGTAAATATAAATAAGTATGGAAATATGTCTGCTGCATCTATACCTGTTGCGCTAGATGAAGCATATAAAGAAGGAAAAATCAAAAAAGGTGATAATGTAGTTTTAGTTGGCTTTGGTGGAGGTTTAACTTGGGGAGCTTCAGTTGTTAAGTGGACTTTATAGTACAAAACATCTAAAATTCTTTAATTAACAAAATTAGCTTTATCTAAAAATTAAAGTTAATTTACAATAAAAAGTTTACTTTTGATTTTAAGTGAAGGAGAATGATATGAATAAAATTTGCAAACTGTTAAATATAAAATACCCAGTTATCCAAGGGGGAATGGCATGGGTAGCTACTGCATCATTAGCAAGTGCTGTATCTAATGCAGGTGGACTTGGAATAATAGCAGCAGGAAATGCACCAAAAGAAGCTATAAAGGAAGAAATTGTTAAATGTAAAGAATTAACAGATAAACCTTTTGGTGTAAATGTAATGCTTATGTCACCATTTGTAGATGATATAATAGATTTAATTATAGAAGAGAAGGTTCAAGTTATTACTACTGGCGCTGGAAATCCTGCAAAGTATATGGACAGATTAAAAGAAGCTGGAACAAAAGTTATACCTGTAGTACCAACAATAGCTTTAGCGCAAAGAATGGAAAAGTTAGGAGCTACAGCAGTAATAGCTGAAGGGACAGAAGGTGGAGGACACATAGGAGAGCTTACTACTATGGTTTTAGTTCCACAAGTTGCTGATGCTGTTAATATACCTGTAATAGCAGCAGGAGGTATTGTAGATGGTAGAGGTATTGTTGCTTCATTTGCACTGGGTGCGAATGCAGTTCAAGTAGGAACTAGATTTATTTGTAGTGAAGAGTGTTCTGTACATTTAAACTACAAAGAATTAGTGTTAAAAGCAAAAGATAGAGATGCAATTGTTACAGGAAGAAGCACAGGTCATCCAGTAAGAACATTAAAAAATAAATTATCAAAAGAATTCTTAAAGATGGAACAAAATGGAGCTACTCCTGAAGAATTAGACCAAAAAGGTACAGGTGCTTTAAGATTTGCAACAGTAGATGGAGATATAGAAAAAGGTTCATTTATGGCAGGTCAAAGTGCTGCTATGGTAAAAAAAATAACACCTTGTAAAGAAATTATAGAAACTATGGTAAATCAAGCAAAAGAGATTATGCCAGGCATAGAACTGTAAATCAGGAGGAGCATGATGGGAAAAGTTGCACTAGTATTTCCTGGTCAAGGAGCCCAGTATGTAGGGATGGCTAAGGATTTATATGAAAATAACGAGGTTGCCAAAAATGTGATAGACGAGGCTTGTAGTGCCTTAAATATAGATTTAAAAAAGCTTATGTTTGAGGGTAGTGAAGAAGAACTTTCTAAAACTGAAAATACTCAACCAGCTATGGTTACACATAGTGTAGCTGTACTAAAAGCGATACAATCAAAAATAGATTTAAAATATGATGCATGTTTAGGTTTATCTTTAGGAGAATATAGTGCATTAGTTGCAGCAGATGCAATTGATTTTAAAGATGCTGTATGCCTAGTTAAAAAAAGAGGTAAATTTATGCAGGAAACAGTCCCAACAGGGGTTGGAGCTATGGCAGCGATTTTAGGTTTAGATAGAGAAATATTAGGAAGTGTTGTAAAAGACATACAAGGAGGGATTGTAGAAGTAGCAAATTACAATTCTCCTGGTCAGGTAGTTATATCTGGTGAAAATGAAAAGATAGAAGAAGCAATGGTAAAATGTAAAGAGGCAGGAGCAAAAAGAGCTGTTAAATTAAATGTAAGTGGGCCTTTCCACTCATCAATGTTAAGAGAAGCTGGAGTAAAACTAGCTAGTGAATTAGACAAAGTTAATATGACTAAGCCTAAAGTTGATGTAGTAGCAAATGTAAATGCAGATTACTATGAAAATGAAGGTAAAGACTTGCTTATAAAACAAGTAAGTTCTTCTGTACTTTGGGAAGATTCTATAGAAAGATTATTAAATGATGGGTATGATACTTTTATAGAAATGGGACCAGGAAAAACTTTAAAAGCATTTATTAAGAAGATAGCCTCTAATAAAAAAGCAAGTGTGAATATTTACAATATAGATGGTATAGATTCTTTAAATGAATTTGTACAAGATTATGGAAATGGAGAGATATAATGATAAATCTTACAGGACAAGTAGCAATTGTTACTGGTGGCTCTAGAGGTATAGGGAGAGAAATAGCAAAGAAACTAGCATCTCTTGGAGCTGATATAGTAATCAATTATACTTCTAAAGAGGATGAAGCCCTAAAAACTAAAAGTGAAATAGAAGGTATGGGTGTAAAATGTACTTCTATAAAATGTGATGTATCTAAATCTGATGAAGTAAATCAAATGATGGACTCTATTATAAAAGAGTTTGGAAAAATTGATATATTAGTTAATAATGCAGGTATAACTAAAGATGCATTACTTATGAGAATGAAAGAAGAAGATTTTGATAGAGTTATAGATATAAATTTAAAAGGTGTATTTAATTGTACAAAAGCAGTTATTAAACCTATGATGAAAAAGAAATATGGTAGAATAATAAATATGACTTCAGTAGTTGGAATCATGGGAAATGCAGGTCAAACTAATTACTGTGCATCAAAAGCTGGCGTGATTGGATTTACAAAATCTTCTGCAAGAGAATTAGCATCAAGAAATATAAATATAAATGCAGTGGCACCAGGATTTATAGAAACAGATATGACTAAAGTACTAAGTGATGAGGTAAAAGAATCAACACTATCAAATATACCAAAAAAATCTTATGGTAAACCAGAAGATGTAGCCAATGCTGTAGCATTTTTAGTTAGTGATATGTCAAGTTATATAACAGGACAAGTGTTAAATGTAGATGGTGGAATGGTAATGCAATAATAAAAAATAATACTTTAAAAAGTAGAGAAATCTATTTAAAATAAAAATTAAAATAAAAAATCTTAGGAGGAACACAATGTTTAATAAAGTTGTAGAAATAATAATAGAACAATTAGGAGTAGAAGATAAAGAAATAACTATGGAAACATCATTAATGAAAGATTTAGAAGCAGATTCATTAGATGCAGTAGAAATAATAATGGCACTTGAAGATGAATTTGGTATAGAAATACCAGATACAGAAGCAGAAAACTTCAAATCTATAGGGGACATAGTTAACTATATAGAAGCTAACAAATAGTCGAGCTTTAAAAAAGTGGAGGTATCAGATGAATAAAAGAGTAGTAATAACGGGACTTGGATGTGTTACACCATTGGGAACAGGAAAAGAAGAGTTCTGGAACAATATAAAATCTGGAGTATCTGGTATAGATAAAATAACTAATTTTGATGCTAGCACATATCAAACTCAAATAGCAGGAGAAGTTAAGAATTTTCATCCAGAGGAATATATAAGCAAAAAAGAATTAAAGAGATTAGATAAATTTGCTCAATTTGCAATAGTTTCTGCAAAATTAGCAGTTGAAGATGCAAATCTTGATTTAGATAAAGTTGATAGAGAACGTGTTGGAGTTATAATAGGCTCTGGTATAGGTGGGGTTGAAGCAATAGAAACTCAACATAAAATTCTTTTAGAAAAAGGAAACAAAAGAGTAAGTTCACTATTTGTACCTATGATGATAGGAAACATGGCAGCAGGTCAAGTTTCAATATTTTTAGGAGCAAAAGGACCTAATACTAATGTATGTACAGCTTGTGCATCAGGAACTCATTCAATAGGTGATGCCTTTAAGGTTATACAAAGAGGAGATGCAGATATTATGGTAGCAGGAGGCTCTGAAGCTGCTGTAACAGGACTTGCATTTGCTGGATTCTGTAATATGAAGGCTATGTCAACTAGAAATGATGACCCTAAAACTGCATCACGCCCATTTGACAAGGACAGAGATGGATTTGTAATGGGAGAAGGAGCAGGTATTGTTATATTAGAAGACTTAGAACATGCTTTAGCAAGGGGTGCAAAAATATATGCAGAAGTAGTAGGATATGGTTTAACTGCTGATGCATATCATATGACAACTCCAGCTGAAAATGGAGAAGGAGCAGCTAGGTCTATGAATATGGCTTTAAAAGATGGAAATGTTCCACTAGAAGAAGTAGATTATATAAATGCTCATGGAACTTCAACTTATTATAATGACCTATATGAAACTATGGCTATAAAAACTGTATTTGGAGAAAATGCATATAATTTATGTGTATCATCGACAAAATCTATGACTGGTCATTTATTAGGAGCATCAGGTGCAATAGAAGCAGTTGTTTGTGCAATGAGTATAGAAGATAATTTTGTACCTCCAACTATAAATATACAAGAAGTTGGCGAAGATTTAGATTTAGATTATGTTCCAAATAAAGGTAAAGAAAAAGATATTAGATATGCACTATCAAATTCTTTAGGTTTTGGTGGGCATAATGCTACAATTGTACTAAAAAAATATGTATAAATAAATGACAAATATTAAAAATAACATTAAAAAACAAGCACTTGTTTTTGACCTTATAAATTTATATTAACTAAATTAAAAGTCCCCTAAATTAGAATAAATGTCTAATTTAGGGGACTTTTTTATTAAATTTTAATTCTAGCACATGTTGTAAATCATTTTGATATATTGTATCATAAATTATTGAGAGGTTATATATATGCAATTTTTCATTCTACAATATACAGAAGGAGGGCTAAAATTTTGAATTTTAGACTACCAAAGAAAAGTTTACCCAAAAAGATAATTTTTATAGCTATAATACTTATTAGTATTATTTTGTTTATAGGGTATGATCAAAATGGACTTAAAGAAAGAGAAATTATAAATAAAGGAAAATATATATCTGAAAGTCTTGTGTCAGATAAGAAGTATGATGAAGCAAAAAAAATGGTCAAAACTTCTTTTGAATCTATCCCAGAAAAAAAATACAATAAAGTATATAATGAAGTTTGGGATATGTTAAAGACTATTTCATATGTCCCAGATGGAACGAAGATAATTATTGATTCGTTAGAAAAGATGAGAACATCAGATGTAAAATTATCTGATGAATGTAGATTTAGTATAGAGAAAAGACTAGCATCAGTGTACATAATGGATAATAATTATTCTAGCGCAGTAGATTTAACTGTAAAGTCTATAAAATTAGCTGAGAAATTAGGGGATAATTATGAAAAAGCAAGACTAGATGTTGATTTGGCGAGCATACTTTTAAAGGTAGGTGGATATGAAACAGGAGAAAAATTAATAAAGGATTCTTTTAAGATAGATGTTGATGAAGATGAAAAAAATGGAATGGTTAGATTATATGCTCTTATAAATTTAGCAGAAATATATGTAGAGTTGGGAGAATATGATAAAGCCATTGAAACATGTAGCAATGTAAAAGACTATAAAAAGTTTGTAAACATAGATGATTACAATGATTTTGAAATAATGGCTTCTATAATGCAGGCAAATGCACATGTAGGAAAAAATGAGATATCAAAGGCAATGACTCTTTTAGAAAGAGCTGATTATCTTATAAAATATGATAAATCAATTCATATATTAGATAAAGGTATGTATTACTATATGGCAATGGGAAATTTGGAATATAAAAGTAAAAACTATGATTCTGCAATAGATAACTATAAAAAAAGCCTAGAGATATCTACTAAAAGAAAGTTAACTCAAGAGAAAATAAAAACCTTAAATGAAATATTGAATATATATGAGAAACAAGGGAATGTAAACTCTGTAAATAAGTACCAGAAGATATTAATAAATGAATATAAAGAGAGCAAAAGTATAAGAGATTCGGAAATTAGTTTTTATATAATTGATAAGGTATCACGTGAAAGTGAGTTTTTTGAAAAAAGTAAAAAAGAAATTAAGTCTTATAAAATATTATTTAGTGTAATTTTAATTATTACATTAGGTTCTACTTTTTTATATAATAGATTGAAGTACTTTAAAGCACAAAATTTACATGATGGACTTACAAATGTTTATAATAGGAAAAGTTTTGATATTATGTATAATAAGTACAGAGAAAAAGATGATAACTTTGCACTTGTAATGATAGATATAGATAATTTTAAACTTATAAATGATAATTATGGACATAAATTTGGAGACGTTGTCATAAAGGGCATAGTAAATACTATTTGTGTTATGCTTGAGCAAGAAGATAAAGTATTTAGATATGGTGGAGAAGAGTTTTCTATATTGATAAGAGATAAATCTGGTGAAGAAGTGTTTGATATAATTGACAATATAAGAAATGCAATTGAAAATAAAAAATGGGGTGAAGATGTGACTGTGACTATAAGTGCAGGTATAGCCCATGTCTCTGATAGCAAAAACATATTAGAAGAAGCTGATAAAAATCTATATAAAGCAAAACAGCTTGGAAGAAATAAAGTAGTGTACAAATAATTGTATATTATATAGATATGAGGTATAAATATGAAGCAGTCAATAGCTATAGTAACAGATAAGATAACTAAACTATCATCTTTCTTGGAAGAAAATATACGATTAGTTTTAGAAAATTATCTTGATATAAATCATTATTATTTAGAAAATTTAAAAGATGATGATAAAATACAAGGTGATTTTGTTTTAGTAATGAATGATGACAGATTAAATAGCATGAGAAAGCATTTAGTACAAGATAGTAAAATTATAGTTGTGAGAAGAACTCTTAAAGAAAAAGAAATATATGGATTGTTTTCAATACCATATGGAACAGAAGTATTAGTTGTAAATGACACAAAAGAAACTACTTTAGAAACAATAAGTCTGTTTTATAAGATAGGAGTAAAAAATTTAAAGCTTACTCCATATATTGAAGGACAAACCTATGAAAATATAGATATAGCCATAACACCTGGAGTAACCCAAAAAGTACCAAATTATATAAATAAGGTAATTGATTTAGGAAATAGATACATTGATATATCTACTTTTATAGAGATAATAAATGGGCTTAAAATTGATGTGAAGGAAATAAGAAAAAATCTGATGGTATATTCTGAACGTCTAATAAGCTTAGATAATGGTGTCAAAGACAATTATAGACAATTATTTCTAAAAATAGAAGAACAAGATGTTATATTAAATTTGTCAAAGGATGGAATAATATTTACTTCAATAGATGGTGTTGTAAATACATTTAATAAAGAAGTATTAAAAATTTTAGGTATAGACAGAAATATACGAGGAAAAAACATAAAAGATATTATCTCTAAAGATTTGGATATTTTACTTGAAGATAAAGAAATTGCTGATGAAGTTGTATTTACAAATAAGAAATATATAAATGTAAATAAAAAAAATATATTTTCTATGGGTAATAAAGCTGGTATATACTACAATTTACAAGAAATAACCTATATAAAAAAATTAGAACAAAATCTTACCAATAAATTAAGAGAGCAAGGTCAAATAGCAAAGTACACATTCAAAGATATAAAAACTAAGAATAAGAGGATGACAAAGTGTATAGAGTTAGCTAAAAAAATATCTAAATCAGACCTTTCTGTTTTAATAATAGGAGAGAGTGGAACTGGTAAAGAATTATTATCCCAATCAATTCACAATAACTCTAATAGAAGTAATCAGCCTTTTATAGCAGTTAATTGCGCTGCAGTTCCAGATAGCTTATTAGAAAGTCAGTTATTTGGCTATGAAAAAGGCTCTTTTACAGGAGCATTAAGAGAAGGGAAAAAAGGTCTATTTGAACTTGCAAACAATGGAACTATATTTTTAGATGAGATTGGAGATATGCCTCCATTATTACAGACAAAATTACTTAGAGTACTTCAAGAAAAACAAGTTATGCCTATAGGCTCCCACAATGTTATAAATATAGATGTTAGAATTATAGCTGCGACAAATAAAAATTTACCTAAAATGATTAGAGAAGGTAAATTTAGAGAAGATTTGTATTATAGATTGAATGTACTACCAATAGACATACCATCATTGAGGGAGAGAAAAGAAGATATAATAACTCTCATGAATTTCTTTTTGGAAAAGGATATAAAAATTTCTCCTGAAGTTGAGGTTATTTTAGAAAAATACAATTGGCCAGGAAATATAAGAGAGTTGCAAAATGTTGCTTCTTATGTAAGTTTAATGTGTGAAAGTATGGTTTTTAAAGATGACCTTCCACCTTATATAAAGACAGAATATATTAGTAGCTTTGATGATGGGGTTAGTTATACCAAAAAAGAATTTGAGTATATACTTAGAATACTATATGAAAGAAAAGATTTAACTTCTGGAGTTGGAAGAGGTTTTATAATAGAAAAACTTACAGAGGAGGGTATTGAAATATCTGAAAGTAAAGTAAGAAAAGTATTGTCTTATTTGAGTGAGTGTGGATACATATCATCTAAATCTGGAAGATGTGGAAGTCAAATAACACAAGAAGGTATAAAGTTTTACAATAATATGAATTAGGCATATTAAAGTAAAAGATTCTAAATAGAAATATCTTAGAACTTGGAAAGATATATATAAAAGTTAAACCATCTTATGCTCAAATTAACATTTAATACTATATATTAAAAGCATATAAAAATAAATTAAATATAAATAGGTTTAGACAATAGGTTTAGATAGGTAATAGGTTATAAGTAAATAACCCATTACCTATTTTTATTTGCAAAAAAATTTGTATTTATATCTAAAAATAAAAAAATATTTGATGGAAGCATTGTGAATACTTGATAAATAATAAATAAACGTAAAGTATAAATTTTGGCATATATATTGCTAACTATATAGATAAGACAACAAAATAATTGGGAGGTTTAATTATGAAATACAAAACAACAGGGACTTGTGCTACAGAAATTGAATTTGAGGTAAAAGATGACAAAGTTACAAATGTAAATTTTGTTGGTGGATGTGATGGAAATTTAAAAGGATTAAAAGTATTGGTTGAAGGTATGAATATAGAAAATGTAATTCAAAAACTAAAAGGAATAGAGTGTAAAACAAAACCAACATCTTGTCCAGACCAACTTTCTCTGGCATTAGAGAATTATATAAATAAAAAATAAGTACATAAAACAATCAACTAGTTAGGAGTTTAATTATGAAACCAATAATAGGTATTTTAGGAAATCTGATAATAATGGAAAATGGAATGTTTCCTGGGCTTGAAAGATCCTATGTAAATAATGATTATATAAACGCAGTATTAAAGGGAGGAGGTAGCCCAGTTATTATTCCAGTAAATACAGATAGAGAAGTTATAAAGAGACAGATTGAGATGGTTGATGGAGTTTTAATATCTGGAGGATGGGATGTTAATCCTCAATTATATGGTGAAGAAACAAGAGAAGAAACAACGTTTATATATCCCGAAGTAGATGAATTTGATTTAATTGCTATAAGTATAGCTTTAGAACTTAAAAAGCCAATACTAGGTATATGCAGAGGGCTACAAATATTAAATGTAAGCCTAGGTGGAACTTTATATCAAGATAATAGTCTTGTTAAAGGAAGTTACATAAAACATACACAATCTTCTAAAAGACATGTAGCTACTCATAAGGTAGATGTTCAAGACGGGAGTATTTTAGAAGGTATTTTAGGAAAACAATTACTTACAAATAGTTATCATCATCAAAGTATTAAACAACTTGGTGAAGGATTAAAAGCCATAGCATACTCAAAAGATGGTATAATAGAAGCTATTGAAAAAGAGGATGAAAATTTTGTAGTAGGAATACAGTGGCATCCAGAAATGATGGTAGATTATTGTAATAAAATGGAAAAGTTATTTAAATATTTCGTAAATATTTGTTCAACTTTATAATATACCTTGGGGGGATTAAACATGAACGAAAAAAATAAAATGGGATTAATAAGTATTATACTTTTAGGTATTAATGCGGTTGTAGGAGCAGGAGTTTTCCTATTACCAGGAAACGCAATGAAGGCATTTGGTGTTGCGAGTATATTTGTATATATGTTTGATATGCTATTAGTTTTATCTATGGCGTTTTGTTTTGCTGAAGTGGCAGGTAAATTTAATAAAAATGGTGCTGCATATGTGTACACCAAAGAAGCATTTGGAGATTTTTTTGGATTTGAAGTAGGTCTTATGAAATGGGTAATAGGATGTATTTCTTGGGGAGCGTTAATAGTAGGTTTTCCTACATCTTTATCAGCAGTATGGGCTCCTGCAGGTGACCCACATATACAAAAAATTATAATAGTAGCTATGATAGTTGGACTTACAATTATAAATTTATTAGGAGTATCTTTATCAAAAATTGTACAAAATGTTATAACAGTAGGTAAGCTAATTCCATTAGTATTATTTATAGTAATAGGTGTATTTTTTATAAAAGGAGCTAATTTTACTAATTCAACAATGGTACCACCAGGAGCAGGAGTTACAGAATTTGGAGCAGCAGCACTTTTAATGTTTTATTCATTTACAGGGTTTGAATCTATAGCAGTAGCAGCAGAAGATATGGAGAATCCTCAAAAAAATATACCTATAGCAATTATAAGTGTAATAGTAATTGCATCAATAATATATATATTAAATCAAGTTGTGTGTGTTGGTATTTTAGGAGATAAATTATCCAGTACAGCTACTCCTGTTGCAGATGCGGCGAGAATATGTTTTGGAAATATGGGTGCAGGATTAGTTACTTTTGGGACATTAGTTTCTGTTGGTGGAATTTGTATGTGTGGTGCTTTTGTAAATCCAAGAAGCTGCGTAGCTTTAGCTGATGACAAAATGTTACCAAGAATGTTTGCAAGAAAAGATAAAAATGGTACACCATATGTAGCGATAATAGCAACTATGATAATTACTATACCAATAGCTTTGTCTGGAAGTTTTGCTGAATTAGCAGCAATAAGTGCAGTTGCTAGATTTATACAATATATACCTACTTCTCTATCAGTGTTAGTATTTAGAAAGAAAAGACCAGAATTAGTAGGGACTTTTAGAACTCCATTTGGAGCAGTAATTCCTTTAATTGCAGTGTGTGTTGGTACATGGTTATTATTCCAGGCGTCTATGCACCAATTAGTTATGGGATTAGGAGCATTAGCAGTTGGAGTACCACTATACTTTATAATGAAGTCTTATAACAGAAAAGTTTATGGAGAAGATTTAAAGAAAGTTGTTTAAATTATATTGTAAATACTATTTAACTAGCAGAGGAATATTATCAAAAAATTGAATATAAATAAATATATATAAGGTTATATTAAAATATTATTAAATTTTTATTTTAGTATAACCTTATATTGTTATTAATACATGAAAAATATTGTAATACATGTAAAATAATAGTATTATGTTTATTAGATAAAAAACTTGTTAGGAGGTAAATTTATGTCAGAAATAACTTTAAAGAATGGTATAGAAGTATCTATTAGAGAAGGCGTAAAAGAAGATGCCCAAGCTATTATAGATTTTTATAATGAAGTAGGTGGGGAAACTCATTTTCTTTCATTTGGGAAAGATGAATATAAAATATCTTTAGAAGACCAAGAAAATTCTATAGAGTCAGCAAAAGCATCTGATAACTCAATAAAATTAATTGCATTTATAGATAGAGAGATAGCTGGTATTGCTACAATTGATTCCAATCAAAAAGCAAAAGGAAAGCATGTTGGAGTTTTAGGAATTGTTGTTAAAGAAAAATACTGGGGAGCTGGATTAGGTAAAAGACTTATGTTAGACCTTATAGAATGGTGTAAATCAAATGGAATAACTAAGAAAATAACTCTTGTTACTAATGAAGAAAATCATAATGCTATAGAATTATACAAAAGAGTCGGATTTGAAGTAGAAAGTATATTAAAGAAAGAATGTTATTACAATGGTGTTTATACTGATTTGATAGGGATGTCACTTTTATTAGGAATATAATTAGTGTACATT
This sequence comes from Clostridioides sp. ES-S-0005-03, assembly GCF_020658455.1. Lineage (NCBI taxonomy): Bacteria > Bacillati > Bacillota > Clostridia > Peptostreptococcales > Peptostreptococcaceae > Clostridioides > Clostridioides sp. ES-S-0005-03. The sequence continues at coordinate 141,317 of NZ_JACVWI010000001.1, forward strand.
TTATCTCGAAAAAATCATATTAAGTATGGTATAATTAAAAAAAGAATATACCTTAATATAATTTTGGAGGACGAATTATGAAAAATCTGTGTAAAATATCAGATGAATATTTAAATAGTAAACTTAAATATTTAAAGTTATTATCAAAACAATATCCAAGCATATCGAAAGCAAGTACAGAAATAATAAATTTAGAGGCTATATTAAATCTTCCAAAGGGAACTGAACATTTTATAACAGATGTACATGGCGAATATGAGCCATTTGTACATGTTTTAAAAAATGGTTCTGGTGTAATAAAGAGAAAAATAGAAGAATTATTTTCAAATACAATAAGAGATAGTGAAAAAAAGATGCTAGCAACTCTTGTATACTATCCTGAACAAAAACTAGACTTAATAATTAAACAAGAGGAAAATATAGATGATTTTTATAGAATAAATATCTATAGGCTTATAGAACTTTGTAAGTATGCTTCCAGCAAATACACTAGGTCAAAAGTTAGAAAACTTTTACCAGAAAATTTTAAATACATAATAGAAGAACTTTTACATGAGCATATTAAAAGTGAACATAAAGAAGAATACTATAAAAGTATAGTTGAGACAATAGTTGATATAGGTATAGCTAAAGAGTTTATAATTGCAATTTCCACGGTTATACAAAAGTTAGTTGTTGACAGACTACATGTAATAGGTGATATTTATGATAGAGGTCCAAGACCAGATATAATTGTAGATAAGCTTATTGAACATCATTGTGTAGATATTCAATGGGGAAATCATGACATACTATGGATGGGTGCAGCATCAGGTGAAAAAACTTGTATAGCAAATGCACTTAGAATTTCGGCTAGATATGCAAACCTAGATATCGTAGAAGATATATATGGGATAAATCTATTACCTTTAGCTACTTTTGCAATAGAAATGTATAAAGATGACCCATGTAAAGAATTTATTCCTAAGATTAATGACCAAAGTGTGACAACAACAGAAAAGTCTTTGATGGCAAAAATGCACAAGGCAATAAGTATAATTCAATTTAAACTTGAAGGTGAAGTGATAAAGAGAAGACCTGAGTTTGAAATGGAGCATAGGCTTTTGCTTAACATGATAAATTATGAAGAAGGAACAATTACTTTAAAAGGAAAAACATATAAACTAAAAGATACTTATTTGCCTACAATAGACAAAAAAGACCCATATAAATTGAGTATTGAAGAAAAAAATGTTATTGAAAAATTAGTGTCTTCATTTAGAGGTAGCGAAAAATTACAAAAGCATGTTTCATTTTTATTTTCTAAAGGAAGTATATATTTAAAGGCAAACTCAAATTTATTAATTCATGGATGTGTCCCATTGAATGAAGATGGAAGCTTTATGTCTATGAATATAATGGGAAAAGAGTATAAAGGTAAAATCCTTATGGATAAGATGGAATCTCTAGCAAGAGAAGGTTTTTTCTTTAAAGATAAAGCAGAAGAAAAATTATATGGTATGGATATTATGTGGTATTTGTGGACTGGAAAATGTTCATCATTATTTGGAAAAGACGATATGACTACATTTGAAAGATATTTTATAGCAGAAAAAGAGACTCATAAAGAAAATAAGAATCCATATTTTAAGCTTAGAGAAAGTGACGTTGCTTGTGAAAGAATATTTGAAGAATTTGATTTAGAACTTGATGAATCGCATATAATAAATGGGCATGTTCCTGTAGAAAGTAAAAATGGAGAGAGTCCAATAAAAGCTAATGGAAAAATTCTTGTTATAGATGGTGGTTTTTCTAGAGCCTATCAAAAAACTACTGGTATAGCTGGATACACTTTGATATATAATTCTAGAACTTTACAACTAGTATCACATGAACCATTTAATTCTGCTGAAGAGGCTATTGCAAATGAAAGCGATATCTTATCGACAACTGTTGTAGTAGAGCATAAGGCAAAGAGAAAAATGGTGAGAGATACTGATGAGGGTGTAAAAATACAAGAAGAAATAGAAGACTTAAAATTGCTTTTAATGGCCTATAAAAAAGGGCTAATAAAAGAAATGTAGATAATAAAAAACTAAGATAACTCTATACTTGAGAGTGGTCTTAGTTTTTATTTTTATAATAATTTACTTATTAAGTGAATCCTAAACAATAGGGTTCATTTTTTTATAGATAAATATTATTAAAAAAATTATATAGGTTTTGGTAATATTCCTTGTCCTTTATAAATAGAATTATATAAACAAAGGAGGAGGACAAGAAATGAATAAACTTTCAGATGAAATAATAAACTCTCTTTCTACAAACATAAGAGAGAAGGTAGAAAAAATCTCAGACAATAATCTAAACATAGAAGAAATTAGATTACGTTCACAAAAACCATTGATACTAAATGCAAACTCTAAAGATTATTTTTATAATCAAAAAACTATGGAACTTGATTTAAATCAGCACAATTCATATATAGTGACAAGGGAAGATATAGAGCAAACTTTTCAAATAATATGTAAATACTCAATACATTCATTTATGGATGATATAAAAAAAGGGTTTATAACTTTGAGAGGAGGCCATAGAGTAGGGTTAGTTGGAAAAGTAATAGTAGAAGATGGACAAGTCAAAAATATAAAACACATATCATCTTTAAATATAAGAGTATCAAGAGAAGTCATAGGATGTTCAAATAAGATTTTAAGTCATATCATAAAAGGTAAAAATCAAATTAATAATACTTTGATAATATCGCCACCTCAATGTGGAAAGACAACTTTAATTAGAGATATAGTAAGAAATTTAAGTAATGGTAATGAAGAATATGGATTTAAAGGATTGAAGGTAGCACTAGTAGATGAACGTAATGAGATAGCAGGAGCTTACTTAGGTGCTCCACAGATGGATGTTGGAATAAGGACTGATATAATAGAAACTTGCCCAAAAGATTTGGGTATTACAATGCTTTTAAGGTCAATGTCGCCAAATGTTATTGTGACAGATGAAATTGGAAGTGAGAAAGAAATAAAGGCATTATATACAGCATTAAATGGAGGTATTGGATTAATAACTACTGTACATGGAGATTCAATGGAAGATATACAAAATAGAAAAGAGTTAAACAGACTCTTAGACAAAGAATTGTTTAAAAAAGTTATAATTCTTTCTGCTAAGAAAGGTGCAGGGACAATTGAAAAAATTTATGATTTAGAAGAAAAGAGATGGTACTTTGCAAATTAAGATAATTATTATAGCACTCTTAATAGGAAGTAGTTATTTGATAGGTGAACATATATACAAAACCTATACACGAAGACACAAACAACTAAATGATTTAATAAGAGTTTTAGAAATATTAAGGATGGATTTATCTTTTGGGCTTTATACATTAGAAGAAATTTTTAGAAGGATAGGATGCAATAAAGACTTTTGTTTTTGGAGTTTTTTCTATCAAATTTCAGAAGAACTTCACAATGAACAAAGCAAAACTTTAGAAAAAATAATATCAGAGAATACTGAAATTTTAGTTAAAGAAACTTATCTTGGAAGTAAAGAAATTGAGGAATTAAAAAATCTAATTCTTACATTGGGAAAAAGTGATGTAGAGTCCCAACAAAGAATGATAGATTTATCTATAGAAAATCTGAAAAAACAAACCTATGAAACAAAAGAAGACATAAGTAAAAAAGGGTTGCTATATAAAAAATTAGTAACCTTTATAGGCATAGGTATATGTATTATATTGATTTAATATGGGGAGGTTTATTATGGAGATATCATTGATATTAAAGGTTGCAGGTGTAGGTATTCTAATATCAGTATTAAATATGATATTGGAAAAAACAGACAGAAAAGATTGGGCAGGGCTTACTACTTTGGCAGGTGTAATAATCGTGTTGGGGATGGTAATAACAGAAATAAGTGATTTATTCAATACTGTAAGAACAATGTTTCAACTTTACTAAAGAGGAGGGCGTAATTTGGAAATAATGCAATTAATAGGAATTGCAATCATTTCAACTACACTCTGTTTAGTAATAAAAAAAGATAGACCAGAAATAGCAAATTTCATAGCAATAATAACTGGAGTAACAATATTATTATCAGTTATGTTTAAGCTAAATTTTATAATAGATAGTATACAAGATTTAGCTAATAAAGCTAATATTCCAACTATGTATATATCTTTAATAATAAAATTAATAGGAATAGCATATTTAATGGAATTTGCAATACAACTTTGTAAAGATTGTGGGGAAGGAAACATTGCTTCAAAACTAGAGTTTGGAGGAAAAATAATAGTTATGTCAATGTCTTTCCCTATACTTTTATCCATTGTAGAAATGGTGGTGAATATAATTCCATAGTTATTTATATTAAGGTAGATAGCTATAGATATATTAGTTGTTATTTAAAGGATATTTTGTTGTATTGAGGTTTATAGAGTGAAGAGAGGCATGGTTGCTTATGAAAAAAAGATTTTTACCAATGATTATGGGATTTGTATTGACTTTCTTTTTTGTAAATATCTTTGCCATTATAATATTTGCTAATGAGGTTCCAAGTAGCGAAGATAAAGAATATGGTGAAGCTAAGAGTAGCATAGATAAATATATTGATGGTCAGTTAGACAAGTTAGATATAAATGAAATTCAAGATTATATAAATAAAGAAATAGTTATTAATGATGTTAATTTAAAATCGTTTGTAAAAGACCTAATTAGTGGAGAAAAAAATATTTTAGATTTATTTAATAAAGATGGACTTAAGATATTGATGTTTGATGAGTTTAAAGCAAGTTTAAAGGTAGTAGCAGTAATTTTAGTATTAGCTTTATTGTCATCTATTTTAAAAAGTTTAGAGAATTCTTTTTCATCAGGTGCAGTTAGTCAAATAGCAACGTATATAATATTTATTACAATGGTATCGCTCACTTTAATTGGATTTAAAGATGTACTACAAATTTGTTATGATGCAATAGACCATACTGTAGGTCTTATGCAAGTTATAATGCCAATACTAATAACATTTTTACTTTTAATTGGATTTCCAATAACATCTACTACTTTGAATCCTATTTTTATAGGAGGAGTGACATTTATAAATGTATTTTTCAAGAAATTTTTATTTGTATCAGTAACTGTTGCATTTGGAATTCTAATAATAAACAATTTATCAAAAAACATAAGGCTAAAAAGATTTTTTTCTTTTGTCAAACAAATAAATTATGTTTCTATTGGGGCTATGTTTACTGTATATTTAGGACTTGTATCTATACAAGGCTTATATGTAACTAGTTTTGATAAATTCAGTGTAAAAACTGCGAAGTTTGCTATAGGTAACTTTATACCAGTTGTTGGTGGATTTGTATCAGATTCTGTGGATATTTTACTATCTTCATCTCAACTTATAAAAAATATATTTGGTGGAATAGGGCTTATCTTACTCATTGGGATTTGTTTGCTTCCAGTGATAAAAATTTTATCCGTCATAGTGGTATATAAATTGGCAGCAATAATTGTAGAGCCTGTTGGAGAAGATGGAATATCAAATTTTTTAAATGAAGTTGCAAATCTAATGATAATAATGTTAGCATCAGTAATTGCTATAACAATAATGTTCTTTGTGACTGTAGCTATTTTGACCTCGATAAGTGTTGTAAGTCAAGGATAATGTATAGATTAATAAAGAGTAATTACTTTTAATCTAAATATTTTAGAGAGGAGGATGCTATGTTAGAGGGCATAAAGGCATGGATAGTTAGTATTTTAATAGGAGCATTTATAGTAAATATAGTTGATATGATTTTACCTAGTTCCAAGATAAAGCCGTATGTGAACTTGGTGTTAAATTTTATATTCGTATTTATTGTAATAACTCCAGTGGTAGGATTTTTTTCAAAAGACATGAGCTTAGAAGATAGAATTTTAAAATCTATGGGAAATTACAATAAGGAATATGTAGATAGTACAAATGCTTTAGCAGAAGAGACTGGAAATACTAGCTTATCTAAGGGCTATGAAGATGGTTTGAAAGAAGTGCTTAAGCTAAAGCTTGATGAATATGGTTATGATTTAGAAGATATAGAGCTTAATGGTGCAAATATAAATAATATAAAAATAAAAGAAAAAAATAATATGTCAAAGAGCAATAGTGATGAAGAAAATGAAAATAATAGTACTAAAGGAGATGAAGATAGCATAAACTCTAATGACAAAGAAAATTCTAAACAAGTTTTTAAAAAAGGTACAGAGTATGGACTGAATCTAAATGAAGACAAACTAAAAAATGACCTAATAAAAGTGCTTGATGTTTCTATAGAAACTATACAAATTGATAAATAGGAGTTGGAAGAATGTTTAAAAACTTAAACGACAAAGATAAGAGAAAGGTATATTCACTAATAACTATAGCTGGAATATGTGTGGTATCATTAGTACTATTATCTTGTTTTCCAAGTAGCAAAACTGATGAAAAAGTTGGAAAAACAGATGCTGACAAAAAGACTGAAAAACAAGTTGCTAAGGAACATGAAAAAGACGATTTAGAATCAAAATTAACAACAATACTATCTAAAATTGATGGAGCAGGAGATGTTGATGTAATGATTACATTTGAATCAAGTGAAGAAATACAACCTGCTTTTAACTCAAACCAAACAACAGAAACAACAGAGGAGAAAGATGCACAAGGTGGAGAAAGAACAGTTACAACTTCAAGTGAAAATAAAACAATGATAACTTCAAATTCAAGTGACCCTGTAGTTATAAAAACTACAGAGCCAAAGATAAAAGGAGTGATAGTAGTAGCAAGTGGAGCTAGTAATCCAAATGTCAAAGAAACACTTTATAGTGCAGTTCAAACATCATTACAAGTAGCAGGTCATCAAGTAGAAATATATTCTAAATAAATACATATAACCGGGGGGATAAATGAATGAAGTTTAATTATAAGGGAAGAGGATTTGTAATAATAACTTTAACTGCAATGTTAGTAATAGTAGGAACAGTAAATTATCAACTTAGTAAGAAATCTTTACTAGAAACATCAAAAGAATTTAAAGCATATGAAGAAGCTCAATTACAGAAGAATACTACTGATGATAGTGATAGTAGCAATAAAGAAGACTCAGATGCTACAGATAAACAAAATAGCAAAGAGAGTGCTGACATTGATATAGTTGATAGTAAGGCTAGTAAGGTTAAGGAAAAAGTAACTGAAACAAGTAAAGAAATAAAAGCTCAATTATCATCTGAAAAGAATATGAAAAAAGCATCTTATATTTTAGATATGAAAATGAATAGAGAAAAACAAAGAAATGAATTAGTTCAGGATTTAAATGAAATGATAAATAATCCATCTACAACAGAGGAATCTAGAAAAGAAGCTTCTAATATGAAATTAAATATAGTTAAAACTCAAGAAAAGGAGCTTCAAATAGAAAATCTTTTGAGTACAAAGGGATATGAAGAAGCATTAGTTTATATAAGTGATAGCAAAGTCAATGTTGTTGTAAATGAAGCTAAATTAGATAAAAAAGATGCAGCAAAAATATTTGATTTGGTTGCAGAACAGGCTAATGTAAAGTATGAAAATATTAAACTTACAAATAATAATACTAAGTAAAATATAAACCTCAGAATTAACTGAGGTTATTTTCTTGCAAAGTAGAGTTGTATTTGGTATTATTATACTTATAAAAATAGTTCCTTAAAATCAGGAGGTAAGTTTTAATATGGAAGATAATAAATTTGGACAAGTAAAAATATCTAATGATGTAATAGCTACAATAGCTGGTTTAGCAGCATTAGAAGTTGAGGGCATAGAAACTACAGCAACATTAACAGATAAGTTGTTAAAAAATAATGGAGTAAAGATACAAATAGAAGAAGAGGATGTTAATTTAGACGTAATGGTTATGATAAAATATGGCATGTCAATACCAGATACAGCTTTTAAAGTTCAAGAAAATGTAAAAAATACTGTTGAGACAATGACAGGACTGAAGGTTTCTCAAGTAAATATACACATTCAAGGAATCAGCTTTAAGAAAGATAAAGTTGATAAAGAAGAAGTAAAAGCAACTAAGAAAAATTAATATTAGCCCTCTGAAAAGTCAGAGGGTTTTTTGTTGGCATTTGATTTTATATAGATAATTAAACTTAAAGGAGAATTTTAATTGATGAAAAAAGATAGGGCACAAAAAAGTACAACAAGGGAATATATAATGAAACTTATATACCAAATAAATATTAATAAAGAGGAGTTTGAAGGTTTAGACGATAAAGTGGATTCTTTCTTAAAAGATAATTCAGAACATATTATAAATAGATATGAAGAACTTACACTTAAGTACTCAAATAATGCAAAATTAAAATTAGAAGATACTAAACTTGAAGATATAGTAGATAGAGAATATATAAATACAGTATGTAAAGCACTAAGAGAGAATCATGATGAGATAGATGAATTAATAAATAAGCATGCTAAAAATTGGACAGTAGATAGAATGCCAAAGGTAGATGTGTCTATACTTAGATTATCCGTGTGTGAAATAGTTTATTTAGACACTCCTAATAAAGTATCAATAAATGAAGCTGTGGAACTTGCAAAGATATATTGTGATGATAAATCTCCTAAATTTATAAATGGAATATTAGGAAGTGTTGTTGATGAAATTGAACAATAATATAATAATTGGAATTGATACTAGCTGCTATACTACTTCTATAGCAGCTATCTCTTTAGATAAAAAAGTTATTTTTAATGAAAAAATAATGCTAGAAGTAAAGGAAAATTCAAAAGGATTGAGACAAAGTGAAGCTGTGTTTCAACACATAAATAATTTAGGATTACTTAGTGATAGGATAAAATCATTTGGGGACAAATTTGTCATAGAGGGAGTTTGTTCATCTATTAAGCCTAGACCAGTTGAAAATTCATACATGCCTGTATTTAATGTTGGGTACAATTTTGGAAAGTTATTATCAAGTATACATGGATGTAAATTTTATGAAACGACTCATCAGGAAAATCATATTGAGGCTAGTTTATTAAATAGTAAATTAAAAAATAATAACAAATTTATTTCTGTTCATATGTCAGGTGGCACTACAGAGATACTTTTAATAACTAAGCATGATAATAATTATGATGCAAATAACAAAGATTTAGATGTAATAACTAAAATAAGCAATAAAAAAAACTTAGATGCAATAGCTAAAATAAATACTAAAAAAGATGATAAAAGTAAGTTATACAATAATTTTGGATATAATATAGATATAATTGGAGGAAGTAAAGATATTAGCTTTGGGCAACTTATAGATAGAATAGGTGTCAAGCTAGGATATAAATTTCCTTCAGGAAAATATCTAGATGAAAATGCTTTAAATTGTAATCTTAAAATAGAAAGTGGTCTAAAAACTTCTGTAAGAGAGGGATATATGAATTTATCTGGATTAGAAAATCAGGTGAATAAAATTATAGATAACAATATAGATAATATTAGTAAAAATAAAAAAGAATATATATCTAAATTAGTACTGGATTCAGTAGTTAGAAACATGTTTAAATCTTTAATATATTTATGTGAAGCTTATAATGTAGAAGAAGTAGTTTTTGCAGGTGGAGTTTCTGCAAGTAAGTATATCCTCAAAGAATTAAGTTTAAAACTAAGTAAAAATTGTATAAAAGCTCATTTTACAGAGCCACAATATTCAACTGATAATGCTGTTGGGTGTGCTATAATAGGATTGAATAACTTTTTAGGAGAAAAAATATGAAACTAAGAGCTTTAGATATAAGTGAAGCAAATTCATATATTAAAAGAATTTTAATAAATGACCCAATACTTTCTAATCTTAAAGTTAAGGGAGAAATTTCTAATTTTAAAATACATAGCAGTGGAAATGTTTATTTATCGTTAAAGGATGAAACTTCAAAGCTAAACTGTGTAATTTTTAAAAGTAATTTTAATCGTAATCTAAAATTAGACAATGGAGTAAAGGTTGTAGCTAGTGGATATATATCAGTTTATGAAAGAGATGGTGCATATCAATTATATATTAATGAAATTGAAATAGAGGGAATTGGGAATTTACACATAGAATTTAACAAATTAAAAGAAAAACTTAATAAAGAAGGTTTGTTTGATTCCAAATACAAAATACCTATCCCTAGAATGCCAAATTCAATTGGAGTTATAACATCTCCAACAGGAGCTGTTATAAGAGATATAATAAATGTAATAAAAAGAAGATATCCAAAGGTCAATATAAAGCTTTATCCAGTAACTGTTCAAGGAGATAGGTCAGCAGAAGAAATATGTGAAGCAATTAGATTTTTTAATCATATGAAGAATGTGGATACAATTATAGTTGGTAGAGGTGGGGGTTCAATAGAAGAACTTTGGTCTTTTAATGATGAAATGGTAGCAAGAGAAGTTTTTAACTCTCAAATTCCAATAATATCAGCAGTTGGTCATGAAACTGATTTTACTATTTGTGATTTTGTGTCTGATATGAGAGCACCAACACCATCAGCAGCAGCTGAGATTGCAACTCCATCATTAGATGACATAAAATATAAACTTGGGAATATAAAAAGCAGACTTAACAAGTCTCTTATAAACCAAGTTGAATTAGACCAATACAAGTTAGAATCAGTGTTTAATAAAATAAATAACTATTTAGATTCTTACACAATAAAAGATAAAGTTATACAATTGGATAAAATATATGATAAAATAATTTTTGGAATAGAAAATAATTTAAAATTAGAAGATGAAAAATTAATAAAGGTTGGAGCATTACTTCATAACCTAAGTCCATTAGCCACTATGGACAGAGGTTATAGTATAGTTCAAAAAAACGGAAAAGTAATAAATAGTATAAAAAGATTGAAAACTGAAGACAACATAGATATAGTATTAAAAGATGGAAATTTAGAATGTATAATAGATAAAATTGAAAATAAAGAGGTATAATATGAACTTAACCTATGAAGAAGCTTACAAAAGATTGGAGAGCATTTTAAATGAGTTAGAATCTAAAAATGCTAGCTTAGATGAATCTTTAAGCTTATATGAAGAAGGAATTAGTCTTTATAAACATTGTAATAAGCTTTTGGATGATGCAAAATTAAAAATAAGTAAATTTAATCAATTAGGAATAGAAGAGGATTTTAGAATAGAGGAGGAATAAAAGTGGAATTTAAACAACATTTAAAAGAAAAAGCAAGTTTTATAGAAGATATACTTAAAGAATATATGCCAAAAGAAGAAGGTTATCAAAAAACTGTTATTGAGGCTATGAACTACAGCTTGAGCGCTGGAGGTAAGAGATTAAGACCAATACTTACACTAGAAGCCTGTAAGGTAGTTGGAGGAAATGAAGAAGAAGCTATACCTTTTGCTATTGCAATTGAAATGATACATACATACTCACTTATACATGATGACTTACCAGCTCTTGACAATGATGATTTAAGAAGAGGAAGACCAACAAACCATAAAGTATATGGAGAAGCAATGGGAATTTTAGCAGGAGATGCTTTACTGAACTATGCTTTTGAAGTTATGCTTGCAGGTTCAATAAATAAAGAAAATCCAGAAAAATATCTAAAAGCTATAAATGAAATTGCTAAAGGTGCTGGAATATATGGAATGATAGGTGGGCAAGTGGTAGATGTAGAAAGTGAAAATAAACAAATTGAAAAAGAAAAATTAGATTATATACATATGAATAAAACTGCTGCAATGATGGTTGGATGTATGAGAGCAGGAGCAACTATAGGTGGAGCAAATTCAGAACAAATGGAAGAAATAACTAAATATGCAAAAAATATCGGATTATCATTCCAGATAGTAGATGATATACTAGATATAGTGGGAGATGAAATAAAATTAGGGAAAAAAGTTGGCAGTGATATAGAGAATCATAAATCAACATATCCATCTCTTTTAGGATTAGATAAATCTAAAGAAATTGCACATAATTTAATAGATGAGGCAAAGAAGAGTATAGAAAAATTATCTGACAATGTAGATTTTTTAAAGGGATTGGCTGAATATATAATAGATAGAGAATATTAAAATATACAGCTAAAATCGAGGAGGGAAAAATGAACTTTTTTTCGGAGATTTTTAACAATGGGGCTTTGGGAATAAGTCTTATTGCTTGTTTCTTAGCACAATTTATAAAGATATTTACTGGGAAGGGAAAGAGAATTGAGTTTTCAAGAATACTCATTTCAGGAGGTATGCCTAGTTCTCATAGTTCTTTTGTTACAAGTTTAGCTACAGTGGTAGGCATTGAAAAAGGGTTTAATTCTACTGATTTTGCTATAATTACTGTGCTTGCACTGATTATAATGTATGATGCAGCAGGTGTTAGACGTGCTGTTGGGAAACAAGCTACTATATTGAATCAGATGGTAGCAGACCTTCAACATGGAAAGCATATAGAGCAGAAGAAATTAAAAGAATTAATAGGTCACACACCACTAGAGGTTTGGTTTGGAGCTTTACTTGGTATAGTAACAGCTTTAATATTGATGTAAATTTAAAATTTACAAAATAAAAGGTGAGGATAATATGTATAAATATTTAGATAAAGTAAATTCTCCAAAAGATATAAAAAATATGAGCATAGAAGAAATGGATTTACTTGCAAAGGATATAAGAAAGTTTTTAGTAAAATCTGTTTCCAAGACAGGAGGACACTTAGCTTCTAACTTAGGTGTAGTTGAGTTAACATTAGCACTTCATAAAGTGTTTGACAGCCCTAAAGATAAATTTGTATGGGATGTAGGACATCAGTCTTATGTTCACAAAATGGTTACTGGAAGAAAAGATTGTTTTGTATCTTTAAGACAATTCAACGGACTAAGTGGTTTTCCAAAGGAGAGTGAAAGTCCTCATGATATTTTCGACACAGGACATAGCAGTACATCTATTTCTGTGGCAACAGGTATTGCCTGTGCTAGAGATATAAAAAAAGAAAGCTATAGTGTTATATCTATAATTGGAGATGGTTCTATAACTGGAGGTATGGCACTTGAAGCTTTAAATCAATTGGGATATATAAATACTAATATGATAGTAATTCTTAATGATAATGAGATGTCTATAGATAAAAATGTTGGCGGAATGTCTAAATATCTATCAAGTATTATAAGAAATTCAACAGTTGTTAAAATGACAGATGAAGTTGATAAGATTTTAAATGTTACATCAACAGGTGAAATTTTATCTAAGACTGCACATAGATTTAAGGACAAATTAATATATAGTTTTTCTCCTCAAGATTGTTCATTTTTTGATTCATTAGGTATAAAATATTATGGTCCTATAGATGGTCATAATACTAAAGAATTAATAGAAACACTTAGAAAAGCTAAACATAAAAAAGGACCTGTGCTTTTACATGTTATTACAAAAAAAGGAAAAGGATATAAATTTGCAGAGGAACAACCTGATAAATATCATGGAGTATCAAAGTTTGATATAAAGACAGGTGTAACATCTTCTAAAGTTAAGTCTATGTCGGTTAGTGTTGGTGAAAAATTGGTTGAGATGGCTAGCAAAAACGAAGAAATAGTAGCTATAACAGCTGCAATGCCATCTGGAACAGGATTAAACTTATTTGAAAGTGCTTACCCAAAAAGATATTATGATGTTGGTATAGCTGAACAACATGCAACAGGGTTTGCGGCAGGTCTTGCAAAAAATGGTATGAAGCCTTATTTTGCTGTATATTCATCATTTTTACAAAGAGCATATGACCAAGTTATTCATGATGTATGTATAACAAAAAAACCAGTTACTTTTCTTATAGATAGAGCTGGTCTAGTTGGAAATGATGGTGAAACTCATCATGGTATGTTTGATTTAAGTTACTTAAATTCTATTCCAAATATTGTAGTGATGGCTCCAAAAGATACAAGAGAAATGGAACTTATGATGGATTTATCATTAAAATTGGATTCTCCATTGGCAATTAGATATCCAAGAGGAAATAGTTATTACCTAAATAAAGGAGAATACAAAGAAATTAAGTTAGGAAAATATGAGATATTAGATGATGGACAAGATACAGTCATACTTTCTATTGGGAATATGGTGAAACATGCTCTAGAAGCTAAAGAAATATTGTTAGAAGAAGGTATAAATCCAACAATAGTTAATGCTAGATTTTTAAAGCCTATGGATGAAGATATGTTGCATACTTTATTTAAGAATCATAAAAATGTAATTACAGTAGAAGATAATGTTATTACTGGCGGATTTGGAAGTAGAATAAGTAAATTTATTATAGATAATGGATATAAAGTAAATATACTTAATATAGCAATACCAGAAGAGTTTATAAAACATGGCAATGCAGATGAACTATATAATTTTGTAGGATTATCGCCAAAGTGCATTGCTGATAAAATAAGAGAGTTAATATAAATAATATGGATTAAATTTAATATAAAATTTAAAATTTGTCACTTAGAATAAATATCAAGTGTGTTACTTCAAGCTACTTTAGTCAATATTAAAGTAGCTTTTAACAGAAAGGTAATTTTATGAAGAAAAGAATAGATTTATTGTTAGTAGAGCAAGGGCATTTTGAAAGTAGAGAAAGAGCTAAAAAAGCAATAATGGCTGGATTAGTTTTTGTTGATAATCAAAGATGTGATAAGGCAGGTACAGAAGTAAAAGAGGATTGTGCTATAGAAGTAAAAGGAAACCCAATACCATATGTTAGTAGGGGTGGATTAAAGCTTGAAAAAGCAATGAAGAACTTCGACTTAACTATTGATGGAAAAGTATGTATGGATATAGGAGCATCTACGGGTGGTTTTACAGACTGTATGCTAAAAAATGGAGCTATAAAAGTATTTTCCATAGATGTTGGTTATGGTCAGCTTGCGTGGAAATTGAGACAAGATGATAGAGTTGTGTGTATGGAAAGAACAAACATAAGGAATGTAACAATAGAAGATACAAAGCAATTTGCAGATTTTGCATCAATTGATGTATCTTTTATATCATTGAAACTAGTACTTCCAAAAGCAAAAGAATTAGTTATTAATAATGGAGAAATTGTAGCCTTGATAAAACCTCAATTTGAAGCAGGAAGAGAAAAGGTAGGTAAAAAAGGTGTAGTTAGAGAAAAATCTACACATATAGAAGTTATAAAAATGATTTCTGATTTTTCAGTACAAAATGGATTTGAAATTTTAGGATTAGATTTTTCTCCAATTAAGGGTCCAGAAGGAAATATAGAATATCTAATTCATTTAAAGAATGGAAATGAAGGATATGAATTTGATAGTGATATGTATGACAAAAAAATAGTGGAAGTCGTTGAGGCTTCTCATAATTTAGATAAATAGAATAAAAGGGGGCTTAGACTTGATCCTCGAATTATATATGAAAAATTGTGCCTTAGTTGAAGAACTAAGGCTGGGTATTGATAAAAACTTAAATATACTTACGGGAGAAACTGGTTCAGGAAAATCTATAATAATAGATGCGCTTGGACTTTGTCTAGGTGAGAAATATGACAGGTCTTTTCTAAGAAAAGGTACAGATAAGGGACTTGTTGAAGCTATATTTTTCTCAGATAACGTGTATCTAAAAAAGATATTAGATGAAAATGATATAAGTATAGAAGATGATAATTTATTGGTTATAACTAGATTGATATATTCAGATGGGAAAAGTACTGCTAGAGTAAATGGAAGGACTGTTAAAGTATCTTTTCTAAAGGAAATTGCATCTACACTTATAGATATACATGGTCAACATCAAAATCAAGCTTTATTCAATAAGGATACACACTTAAAATTTCTAGACTTATTTGGAGAAAATGAACTAGATAAGTTTAAAGATGATTATAGAAAAATTTATTACAAATACAGCGAAGTAAAGAGAGCTTTGAACTCTTTAACAGAAAATAAAGATGATATGCAGATTCAACGAGAAATAGATTTATTAAGGTTTCAAATAAATGAAATTGAGGCTGCAAATTTAAATAAAAATGAATATGAAGATTTATTAAAACAAAGAGATGTCTATAGAAATAGTGAAAAGATATATAATAATTTAAACTTAAGTTACAGTAAATTACATAATGGTGAATATAATGTTATTGACTTGATAGGTATTGCATCTAAAGAGCTTAATGATATATCTAAATATGACAGTGTTTTAAGTGAATATAGTGAAACTATAGAAAGAATAATGTATGAACTACAAGATATATCTAGTGATATAAGAAATTACAAAGATAATATAGATTTTGAACCTTATGAATTAGAACAGATTGAACTTAGAATTGATGAGATTAATAACTTAAGAAGAAAATATGGAGATAGTATAGAAGCTATATTTGAATATTATGAAAAGACAAAAGATAGACTAGATGAGATATTAAATAGAGATGAAAGAGTTGAACAATTAAAAAATCAATTAATAAAAATAGAAGAAGAGCTAAAAGTAAAAGCTAGCAAACTGACTAAAGCAAGAAATAAAGTGGCAATTCAATTAGAGGAAGTACTTCTTGATGAATTAAAGAGTCTAAATATGAAAAATGTAATGTTCAAAGTCAATTTTGAAGAAAGTTCATTTACTTTAAATGGAATAGATGATATTGAATTTATGATATCTTTTAATTTAGGAGAAGATATCAAACCTATATATAAAGTTGCATCAGGTGGTGAAATGTCTAGATTTATGTTGGCATTTAAGACTATATTAGCTGATATAGATGATATAGATACTTTAGTATTTGATGAAATAGATACAGGGATAAGTGGTATAGCTGCACAAATTGCTGGTGAGAAATTGAGTGATATAGCAAAGAAAAAACAAATAATATGTATAACTCATTTACCTCAAATTGCTGCAAATGCAGATACCCATTATTGTATAGAAAAAGATACTTCAAATAATAGAACATTTACAAATGTTAAGAAATTAAATCAATCTCAAAGAAAAAATGAAATTGCAAGACTTATAGCAGGTAATAATATAACAGAAAAAACTATAGAACATGCAAGCGAAATTATTGAAATGGCTAAAAAGTATTAGTGAAAGAGCTTATTTTAAATAGATGTAGAGAATATTTAATTTAGATACTTTACATCTATTTTTTATGATGAAAATATTTTAAAATATTTAATCTGGATATAAAAAATAAATAAAAATTATAATTTAAATAAATCTTGTATAGACTTGCAACTGTAAAAATTTTAAGTTTTTGAGTATAATATTATGTATTAAAGTAGTAGTGGGGGGTATTAAATGAATAAAAAAAATACTATGTACTTAATTTTTATAATCATAGTTATTATAGCATTAGGGTATATTTTATTAACTATTAATAGTATCAAAAATAATCTTGACACTTCTAATGATAAATTAGATTATTTATCACAAGAAATTATGAATACTAAGTCAGATATTAGCAATATAATTAATGAAGAAATGTCAAAAAGTTATATAACAAAAAGTATTGATTTAAAAGTTAAAAAATTAGAAAAAGACGAATGTTTAATTGATATAGATACACAATTGAGCAAACTTGGCAAGGATGGAAAAGTAATCTTTATGTATAAAGCAGATAGTGATAAATGGAATGAGATTGAGATGACAAAGCATGGAGAATTATCATATACTTGTGAAATAAAAATAACTACAGGTAGTGAATATGATTATAAAGTAGTTACAAGTGGTACAATATCTGAAAGTTCAGATGTTCAAAAATTGACTAAGTCTGATTATATGCCTGAACCACCTGTATTTAATTATGGAATAAGGGACAATAAGGAATACTTTATTGAAATATTGGAAAACAGCAATTTATTTAATCATGAAAGTGAAAAATCAAAAAATAAAGTTTATGATGATATAAAGTTAGAAAATGTAGATATTATTGTAAATGAAGGTAAAGGTGATACTGTATATAAAGCTAAGTCTGCTAAATTATCAAATGGTAGTAAAGATGATAATATAGATAGAGAGCAAGTAAATTATGAGGCTAATTTTCCTAAAAAGGATATTAATGATATAATTTATATCAAAGCAAAGCTTACATACAATAATGGAATAGAATATATAAAAGATATAACTGAAGATATAAGTGTTGGTTTGGAAGATTTAGAGAAATAAATATATTTAAAATAATTTAATCAATAAAATAGAGTATAAATAAAACATCTATAATTTTATTTATACTCTATTTTTTTATTTATAATTTTAGCTCCATATATCTAGCCCCTTCAATTGGATTATAAGTATAAGGATTTATATCATAAAAACCAATTTTTTCGTATAAACCTTGAGCGCTTTTCATGCTTGGAAGAGTATCTAGTCTCATATATGTATATCCAATCTTTTTGGCTTCTTTTACGATTTCTTCTAATAATATTTTTCCTATTTTAAGTCCTCTAAATTTATCTCTTACATATAACCTTTTTAATTCACATACATCATCTTCAAGTTTTTTTAATGCAACACAACCTGCTAAATTTTCATCAACAAATGCTAGTATTAATGAGCCTGAAGGTTTTTTATACTTTCCTGGAAGTGTTTTTAATTCATTATTAAAGTCCTGGAAACACAAATCTATATTCAATGAATTTGAGTATTCAGTGAATAAAATCTTTACATTTTCAAGATTTTCTAAATCATTTGCTTCAACAAATTTTAAAATTACATTTTGAGTCATTTTATTTATCATTATATAAATATATTTATATAATGATTTCACCTCCTTGATAGATATATATTTTTATTAATATCAATTAGATTTTAATACCATGACCTTTTCTCCACCATAGTCAAGTTCTCCATTAAACTCAAATCCAAAGCTTTTGTAAAGTCCAATAGCCATTTTGTTGTTATCGAATATACTAAGGTATAACTCATTGCAATTATATTCATTTTTAAGATGATTTATAAGGAAATCTAAGGATGCTTTTCCATATCCTTTACCTTGATACTTTGAGTCAATCATGAATCTATCAAGCCAAACTCTGTCATCTTCTAGGCGACCGTACATAGCAAATCCTATCAGTATATTGTCATCATATATTCCAACAGGTATCCAAGCTGTTATAAACTTAGACTCAGCAATAGAAAGTGCATTGCTTTCTATATAATCTAATTGATTCTTATCTACAGACAAATTAACTAAATCATGCCAATTATTTATATCTGCAATTCTTACATTTAATTTCAAAATATTACCGCCCTTCAAACTTTTTACCACAATATAATACTACCATATTATAGGATAAAAAGCACTTAGTAAGATATACAACGAGGTTTTTAAATGAATAAATTTTTACGAAAAAGGAATTATAAATACATAATAATACAGCATAGGAGTAGATGAATATATGAACAAAATAAATAAGAATTTCAAAAATATTTGGATAATATTAGGAGCTGTATCGATTTTTATGATGGTTATAATTTTTCAAAATAAAAATTGTAATACAAATAAGGAGACCCCAATAGAAACTTTTACAATTAAGAATCATGATAAAAAATATGTATATCCACTTGGAAATATAATTGGAGTGAAAGCAAATACAGATGGTGTATTGGTTTTAGGATATGAGGAAGAGGATGTAGATTATATTGGAGGCATACAGATTGGCGACAATATAGTAAAAATAGATAATAAAAAAATAAAAGATAGTCAGGATGTATCAAAGATTTTAAATGAAGCTAAAAAAAGTAAAGTAGAAGTGACTTTTGAAAGAAAAAATAAATATAAAACAGAGACAATAGAAACTAAAAAAGAAAATGGTAATTATAAACTTGGATTATGGGTGAGAGATAAGATATCTGGAATTGGAACTATGACTTTTTATGACCCTAATATGGAAAAATTTAAAGCAATTGGTCATGCTATAAAAGATTCGGACACTAATGAACTATTAAAGATTAAGCAAGGGTATATATATAAACCAGAAAAACTAAAAATATTAAAAGCTAGTAATGAAAAAGTAGGCAGAATAAAAGGTGATTTTAATGATAGTAATCTGATGGGAAATTTTTCGAATAACTCAAAATTAGGTATAAGTGGTAATATTACAGAAAAACAAAATAAAGAATTTAATTTAGCAAATAAAGAATTACAATTAATCGAAGTTGGAAGACCTCAAGATGTAAAAATAGGGGATGCAATAATTCTTTTTGAAGACAAAAACAAAAATATAACAAGCTATGATATAAAAATAGAAAGTATAGTATATGATAAAGGAAATTATAGAGATATGGTAATAAAAGTTGTAGATGATAAGTTATTGGAATACACAGGGGGGATTGTACAAGGGATGAGTGGGGCTCCAATAATACAAAATAATAAAATTATTGGTGCAATAACTCATGTTTTTAGAGATAATCCGAAAAAAGGATATGGTATTTTTATAGATGAAATGATAAAATTGTAGGTGAGGCATTAAAAAAATTTATTATTTTATCACTTATCTAGGAGGAATATAATTTTGAAGTGTCGAATATGCTTTAGAGTAGATAATTAGGAACAATTTGTGTAAAAAGTTTAGTTTTCTGTAATAAGAAGATGTTTTTTAATGGGGGGATTTTTAGTGGAAAAAATCAAAATAGTTTTAGCAGACGACAATAAGGATTTTTGTCAGGTATTAAAAGAGTATTTGTCTAATGAGGATGATATCGATATATTAGGCATAGCTAAAGATGGGATTGAAGCATTAGATTTAGTAAAAAAGACACAACCAGATTTATTAATATTAGACGTAATAATGCCACATCTGGATGGATTAGGTGTAATTGAAAAATTAAATACTATGGATATACCTAAAATGCCAAAAATAATAGTACTATCAGCAGTAGGTCAAGATAAGATAACTCAAAGCGCAATAAATCTAGGAGCAGATTACTACATAGTAAAGCCGTTTGATTTTGTTGTGTTTATAAACAGAATTAGAGAACTAGTTTCTAATAGAGTTACTCAAGTAGAGCCAAAGCCTAGACCAGTTCAAGAAACTCAAATGACAAGAAGTGATTTCGTTAAAAATGTAGGTAATATAGAAACAGAAATCACAAATATAATACACGAAATAGGAGTACCAGCTCATATAAAAGGGTATTTATATCTAAGAGAAGCTATAAAAATGGTCATTGATAATGTTGAACTTTTAGGTGCAGTAACAAAAGAGTTATATCCAAGTATAGCTAAAAAATTCAATACAACACCAAGTAGAGTTGAGAGAGCAATAAGACATGCCATAGAAGTTGCATGGAGTAGAGGCAAAGTTGACACAATAAATCAATTATTTGGATATACGGTACACAATACTAAAGGAAAACCAACTAATTCAGAATTTATAGCAATGATTGCTGATAAATTAAGATTAGAACATAGTATGGTTAAATAAATAGACAGAAAAAGTAAGACCTTTTAATGAAGGTATTGGCAATAAATATGCATTACAAACAGCAAAACGGTATAACCAATAGGGTTATACCGTTTTGCTGTTTTAATATATAATAAAAGCTTTATTTTTTCTTTATTATTTATTTAATATAATTTTATTATAATATGGCCATATTATGTACCTTTGTCAGTTGTAGATTAATGTTGATTTGTTTTTTAATATAAAAATATACTTTAACAAGTCGAAACATTAATTTTTAAAGTATATTACAAAAAGTATTAAATAAAAAAATCATAAAATATAGTGTTATAATGATTAAAGATGTAAGACCAACTTAAAACATTTATTTTATTCTTAAGTAATGCTATAATATAATGTGATTTTAATAATGATAGTGGAGGTTTAAAAATGAGAGTCGAGGCCCCTATAAAAGTAGATCGAAAAACTAAAAAGCTTGCTAAAAGAGTTGAAAGTGGGGAAATAGCAGTTATAAATCATATAGACATAGATGAAGTTGCTGCAAACTCTTTGGTAGAAGCCAAAATAAAACTTGTCATAAATGCGGCTCCTTCTATAAGTGGTAGATATCCTAATAAAGGTCCAGGAATATTGACTGAGAATAATATCTTAATAATTGATAATATTGGAGAAGAATTATTTGAAGAATTAAAAGAAGGACAGACTATAGAAGTTATAGATGGAAAGATATATAGAGAAGGAGAATTTTTAGGTGCAGGTGAAGTTTTAGATAAGTATGAAGTTTCATATCAAATAAAGGCTGCTTATGAAAACTTAGCCGTAGAATTAGATAGATTTATAGACAATACTATAGATTATGCTAAAAAAGAAAAAGGATTTATACTTGGTGAAGTAGAAATTCCAAAAGTACAAACTAATTATGCAAATAAGCATGTATTAATAGTTGTAAGAGGTCAGGACTATAAAGAGGATTTAAGTACAATGCTTTCATACATAGAAGAGGTAAAACCTGTTCTAGTTGGTGTTGATGGAGGCGCAGATGCTTTAATTGAGTTTGGATATACTCCAGATGTAATTGTGGGAGATATGGATAGTGTAAGCGATGAAGCTTTAAAAAAAGCTAGTGAAATAGTAGTACATGCTTATACAGATGGTAGAGCACCAGGTCTTAAGAGAGTTCAAGAACTAGGTTTGGATGCAGTTGTATTTCCTGCACCAGGAACTAGTGAAGATATAGCTATGCTTATTGCGTATGAGTATAAAGCAGAGTTAATAGTAGCAGTGGGTACACATTCAAATATGATTGATTTCCTTGAAAAAGGAAGAAAGGGAATGGCAAGTACTTTTTTAGTTAGACTAAAGATAGGTTCTAAGCTTATAGATGCTAAAGGAGTTAACTTGTTATATAGAAGTAAGCTAAAGATAAAGTACATATGGGCGTTAATAGCAACAGCATTATTTCCTGTGTTGGTAGTTGCATCATTGTCACCAGGAGTTCAACAATTTATACAGTTAATGCAATTGAAATTTAAGGTATTATTACAGATGTAAATTTTAGGAGGATAAATATGCATATTAATATGAAATATTATATAGTCACTATTGGGGCTATATTTATAGCTTTGGGTATAGGCATGTTAGTAGGATTTAATTTAAATAATAATCAACAATTAAGCGAGCAGCAAGCAAATATAATAAATGACTTGGATGATAAATTTAATATTTTAAAAGAAAAAAATGATAAACTTGATGTAGATTTAGCAAAGGTAAATAAAGATTATGAAGAAGCAATTAATTTTATAAATAAAAATGTGGACAAGGTTTTAATTGGTTCATTAAGTGGAAAAAGTATAGGAATAATATCAGCTAATGAAAATGATGATTATACAAAAAATATAGAAGATATAATAAACAAATCTAATGGTAGTGTTGCATTTAACATAGTGTTAAAAGAAAATATAACAAATCCAGAAAAATTAAAAGAAATCTCAAGTAAATTAGGTACAGAAATTAAAAATACAAATGATGCAGTTAATTATATAATTGATACCTTGAAAAAGGAAGATGCAAGTGACATTTTGACATATCTTCAAGAACTAGATGTAATAAAATTTAACTCTATTGGTGACACATATCTAAAATATGAATCTGTTGTAATAGCTGGTGGAAATGATGCAAAAGATAATACAAAACAATTTGACAAAATAGAAAAATTTGTAGTTTCAAAAATAAAATCAGAAAATAAATATTTAGTAGAAGTTCAAAATACAGGAGTTAAAACTTCTTATGTAGAATTATATTCTAAAAATAAAGTTGCAACTATAGATAATATTGATGAAGGTGTAGGAAGTGTATCTCTAGCTATGCTTTTACAACAAGGTAATATAGTTGGTAATTTTGGTAGATTAGATACTGCAACTTCATTGTTGCCATCTATAAAATAGAAATAATTTTAAGGAGAGAAAAAATGGATTCTTATATAAGTATAATAATACCAGCTTATAATGAAGAAAGTAGAATAAACTATACATTAGAAAGTATAGTTGGAATTAAAGAAATAAATGAAATAGTAGTTGTAGATGATGGTTCAACAGATAATACTGCTAAGGTTGTATCTGAATTAAAGAATGAAAAAATTAAATTTTTTAAGTTAGATAAAAACAGAGGTAAAGGATATGCTTTAAACTATGGGCTTAAAGTATCAATGAAAAGCGCAAATATTATAGGATTTTTGGATGGAGATCTAGGTAGTTCGGCTAAAGAAATTGAAAAATTAATTGTACCAATATTAAATGGTGAAGCTGATGTTACTATAGCAAAGTTTCCTCCTGCAAAGAAAAAAGGAGGTCTGGGATTTGTAAAAGGTTTAGCTAAAAATTCTGTTTTTGAGATGACAGGAGTTGAACTAGATGCAACTCTGTCAGGTCAAAGAATATTTAAAAGAGAAGTTTTAGAAAAATTTGATGAAATACCTTTTGGATATGGTGTTGAAGTTGGAATGACGATTGATATACTAAAGTATGGTTTTAAAATTAAAGAAGTATTAGTAAACATGACTCATAATGAAACTGGCAGAAATTTAAAAGGATTTATTCATAGAGGCAAGCAGTATTATCATATAAAAAAGGTTTTAGGACAAAAAAAGAAAGAATGGAGGTAGTATCTTAGTGAAAGATTATATACTTTATACCATTTTATTATTAACAGGATTATTTGGAACCTATGCTGCAATACCACTATTTAAAAATTTATTGATAAATGGAAATATACTTAGACCAAACTACAAAAAAGATATGATACCAGTAAGTATGGGAATTGTATTTTTACCTATGCTTGTGATTAATGGAATAATACTTGCATTTTTTACTACAGAATATAGAGATTTAGCATATATATTTATGTTTATGTTTGGTATGATATCCATGTTTTTTGCAGGAATACTAGACGATATTATTGGAAATAGAAATGTAAGTGGTCTAAAAGGTCACTTTAAAAGTTTATTTAAAGGAAGTCTTACAACTGGAGGCTTTAAGGCCTTGTTTGGTGGATTTGTAGGACTTATAGTTTCTGTGTCTATATCAAAAGACATAATAGATATAATAGTAAATACATTAATAATAGCTCTATCAACCAATTTAATGAATCTTTTAGATTTAAGACCAGGAAGAGCAATAAAAGCATATTTATTTATAATGGTGATTGTATTTTTAACATTGACAGGATTTGTTCAAGTTCTTCCACTGCTTATAGTTCCAAATGTACTTGCATACTTTAATTATGATTTAAAGGCAAGAGCAATGATGGGAGATACTGGTTCAAATGTTCTTGGAATGTCTATTGGAATTCTAATTTCTTTTGGATATCCATTTAATATCAGACTGGGGTGGTTAATATTTGTAGTTATTATGCATATATTTACCGAAAAATACTCATTGACTAAAATAATAGAAAAAAATAAATTATTAAATTTTATAGATAAGTTGGGAAGGTAGCATTATGATAAGCAAAAGAGTGGGGATTGTTGAGTCAATTGTAAGTCAAACTGAAACGTTGGATGATATAAGAGTAAATATAAATGGAGAAATACAAAGAGCATACAATTATCCAAAACTGTCTGGAGTAGTAGATATAGGGGATGAAGTAGTTTTAAATACAACAGCAGTAGAACTAAGTCTAGGAACTGGTGGATACCATTTTGTAATAACTAATTTAAACAATTTGGAATCTAGTTTAATTGAAGGTGGTCATATAATGAAACTTAGATATACACCACTTCAAATAAAGGTAGACGCTGTTGAGGAACAAGAAAGCATTTATCATGATAAATTTGATGATTTTACAGAGTTAGAAGGCCTTCCTGTTGTAGTAGGAACTCTTCATAGTATGTTAACTCCATTTGTAGCTTCATTTAAAAGAAATAACCCTAATAAGAAACTAGTATATATAATGACTGATGGAGCATCTCTTCCAATTTATTTAAGTAAAAATGTAGATACTTTAAAAGAAAAAAAATTAATAGATAGTACAATAACTATAGGAAATGCATTTGGGGGAGACTATGAGTGTATAAATATATACACTGCATTGATTACAGCAAAAGAAATATTAAAAGCCGATGTAGTATTTGTAAGTATGGGACCAGGAATTGCTGGTACAGGTACTAAATATGGATTTACAGGAATTGAACAAGGTCCAATTCTTGATGCTGTAATAAAGCTTGGAGGACAAGCAATAGCAATTCCAAGAATTAGTTTTGCTGACAAACGAGAAAGGCATCAAGGTATTTCACATCACAGTATGACTGTATTTGAAGAAATTGTAAATGTAAATATAGATATACCAATAACTATATATGATGATGAAAAATTAAAATTTATAAAAGAACAAGTTAAAACTAGTGGTTTAGATAAAAAGCATAATATAATTTATATAGATAATAATAAAACGAAAGAGGATTTAGACTATTTTAATCTAAAAGTAAAAAGTATGGGAAGAAATTATGAGCAAGATGAGGCATTTTTCAAAGCTGCAAGTACAGCAGCATATTACTTAATGGAGGTTTAAGATGGTATTAGAAGAAAAAACTATTAGTAGTGATAGAGTTTATACAGGTAAGGTAATTACTTTAAAGGTCGATACTGTTGAAATTCCAGGACAAGGATATCAAAAGAGGGAATTAGTAGAAGTTGGTGGTGCAGTAGGAATAGTTGCAATTACAGATGATAATAAAGTTGTATTAGTGAAGCAATTTAGAAAACCTATAGAAAAACCAATTTTTGAAATTCCAGCTGGTAAGCTAGAAAAAAATGAAAGTCCTAAAGAATGTGCGGAGAGGGAGCTAAAAGAAGAAACTGGTTATAGTGCAAAAAATATTAAGCTAATACATAAATTTTTCACTTCAGCAGGTTTTTCTAATGAGATAATGTTTGTATATTTGGCAACAGGTCTTACTCCAGGAGAAAATAATCTAGATGCAGATGAATTTTTAGATGTTTACGAAGTTGAACTTGAAGAAGCCTATAATATGGTATTAAAAAATGATGTTGAAGATGCAAAAACTTCTATTGGATTATTATTAGTAAAAGATATGTTTAAAAATTAATATTTATAAAAATGAATAACCCCTTGTCCTACAGCATATTATTTTATAAAGGACAAGGGGGAATAAAATTGAGAAAAACATATAGAAAAAATGATTTTAGAGAATTAAATAGACAAATAATTATTATAGGATTGTTGTTTATGATGTCTATTGTTATTGGGTCCTATATAAATAAAATATTACCAGGTTCTAATGATAATATATTAAACAATATAAATCCTGCTGTAGAGTATTATAATCTGAATATAAATGTAAAAGATACCGTTCTACAAAATTTAAAGTCAGATACAATCTTTATGGGCTCGATAGCTCTATTAAGTCTATTTGTAGTAACAATTCCAGCAGTATTAGTAATTTTTGTATTAAAGGGAATGTCAATTGGATATACAATAAATAGTTTTATATTGGCATTAAAATTTAAGAGTGCAAAAATGATTTTGATAATATTATTTAAAAATTTGATTATTATTCCATGTGCAATCATATTAACATTAATTAGTTTAAGCTATTTTAAAGAGATGGTTTATGAATTTAAAAAGAAAAATAGAAGAAATATGCAGTTTTTAATTAAGAGGTACATACTAAATATTATAATTATAATAGCACTATCATTGGGGTTGCAATTAATATTAAATACTGTAAGTATTGGTATTATTAAGTTCCTAGTTAAATAAAGGAGTTTATAATGGATATTATAGAGGGATATATAGATTACATAAAAGATAAAAAAAAATTATCAGAGAACACAGTGGCATCATACTTTATGGATATAAAAAAATATATGGAATATATAAATCAAAAAAGCATTAAACTAGTAGATATAGTAGAAAATGATATTATAAGTTATTTAATAAAGTTGGAAAAAGATAATGTATCAATAGCTACAATAGCAAGGATGATATCATCTATAAAATCTTTTCATGATTATTTATTTTTAAATCATGTATGTACAAATAATCCTGCAAAGGATATAAAAAAACCTAAGGTAAAAAAAGAAAATATAAATATACTTACAGAAGAAGAAATTGAAAGATTATTAAATTTTCCTAAGTTAACAACACCTAAATTAATTAGGGACAAGGCTATTTTTGAAGTATTATATGGTACAGGTATAAAAGTATCAGAGCTAGTAGATATGAATGTAGACGATGTTGACTTGGATATTGACTATATATATTGTAGTTCATGCTGTAAAAGCCAAAGAGTGATACCTCTTTGTGATATTACAAAACTTTATTTAGAGAAATATTTAAAAGAAGCAAGACCTAAAATAGCTGTAGAAGGTGAAAAGTCATTATTTGTAAGTTCATTAGGACAAAGATTCACACGACAAGGTCTTTGGAAAGTTATAAAAAAATATTCTAATTTAGCTAATATAGATAAAAACATAAATCCTACAATGCTTAGACATTCATTTGCTATTCATCTTTTGAATGAAGGTGCTAACATTGCTGTTGTAAGTAAAATCTTAGGAAATGTTAATTTGTCTAGTTTACAAGTATATTTAAACCACATAGATAAAAACGTGAGAAGAGAAATAAAAGAAAAACATCCTAGAAATGATATTGATATAGAGTTACAAAAAGTAGAAGCTAAATAGACTATATAGCAAATTTTATAATTTAAAAGGAGCATATTTATATGAGCAGAGTAATTTGGATTGTAATTGATAGTGTTGGAATAGGAGCATTGCCTGATGCTGAAAATTTTGGAGACAGTAAGGATGTAAGTACTCTTGGAAATATATTTAAAGAATATCCAGAAATACAAATTCCTAATATGAGAAAATTAGGTATAGGAAATATAGATGGTGTAGATTTTTTTGAAGATGAAAAAGAGCCAATAGGATGCTTTGGAAAATGTAAGGAAATGTCTCAAGGAAAAGATACTACTACTGGTCACTGGGAAATGACTGGGATAATAGTTGATAAACCTTTTAAAACATTTGAACATGGATTTTCAAAAGAAATTATAGAAGAGTTTGAGAAAAAAACTGGAAGAAAAGTAGTAGGAAATAAGCCAGCTTCAGGGACTGTGATAATTGATGAATATGGAGAACATCAAATAAAAACTGGAGATGTAATAGTATATACTTCAGCTGATAGTGTATTTCAAATAGCAGCTAATGAAGAGGTGATTCCACTAGAAGAGTTGTATAGTATGTGTAAAATAGCTAGAGAAATAATGATGGGTGATAATGCAGTGGCTAGAGTAATTGCCAGACCATTTATAGGTAAAAAAACAGGTGAATTTGTTAGAACTTCAAATAGAAGAGATTATTCACTGGACCCATTTGAACCAACTGTACTTGATAATATAAAAGAATCAGGTCTTGAAGTATTAGCTGTTGGAAAAATAGAAGATATTTTTAATGGTAAAGGAATTACAGAAGCTATTCATACTAAAAGTAATATGGATGGAGTAGATGAAACTTTAAAATATATGAAACAAGATAATAAAGGCTTGATATATTCAAACCTTGTTGATTTTGATTCAAAATATGGTCATAGAAGAGACCCAGAAGGATATAAGAAAGCACTTGAAGAGTTTGATAATAGGCTTCCTGAGATAATGAGCAATATGAGGGAAGATGATATTCTTATAATTAATGCAGACCATGGAAATGACCCAACATATAAAGGTACAGACCATACAAGAGAATATATTCCAGTAATGATTTATGGTAGTAAGATTAAAAAAGGATTTAATTTAGGAATAAAAGATACTTTTGCTGATATTGGAGCAACTGTTGCAGATATATTGGATGTAAAACTGCCTAAACATGGAACGAGTTTTAAAAAAGATTTATTTTAAATATTAAATAGAAGATAAATATATAAGCTAATAAAAATTATCTTAATAGAATGAATGGAGGGATTGGAATGTTTGAAAAGATAGAACAAAGTAGTAAATTTATAAATTCTAAAATTAATATAAAGCCTAAAGTTGGTCTAATATTAGGTTCTGGGCTTGGTGATTTAGCAAATGATATAGAAGATTCTGTCATAATTAAATATAGCGAAATTCCAAATTTCCCTGTTTCAACAGTAGAAGGACATGCTGGGCAACTTGTTATTGGAAAGCTTGCAGGAAAAGAAGTAATTGCTATGCAAGGAAGATTTCATTACTATGAAGGTTATTCTCAAAAAGAAGCCACTTTTCCAGTTAGAGTTATGAAAGCTCTTGGAGTCGAAATTATTGTAGTAACTAATGCTGCTGGTGGTGTAAATAAGCAATTTAAACCAGGGGATTTGATGATTATAAGAGACCATATAAATTTTAGTGGTAGTAATCCATTAGTAGGAAAAAATGATGATAGACTTGGAGATAGATTTCCAGATATGTCAGATGCATATTCATGTAAATATATAGATATAGTTAAAGAGTGTGCTAAAGAATACAATATAGATGTAAAAGAAGGTGTATATATGTTCTTTAGTGGACCCAATTATGAAACACCAGCAGAAGTAAGAATGGCTCAAATATTGGGTGCTGATGCAGTTGGAATGTCAACAGTTCCAGAAGTTATAGTAGCAGCACATTCTAATATTGATGTTATTGGTATATCTTGTATAACTAATATGGCTGCTGGTATCTTAAATCAACCATTAAGTCATGAAGAAGTTATACAAACTACTCAAAAAGTCAAATCAGAGTTTTTGAACTTAGTTAAGAGTACAGTTAAGAATTTATAGAGGATTTAAGTAAATTTATTATAAAATAGATAATGTACAATTTGAAAATAATTAATAAGGAGCTGTCTTGATATAGAAAAGTATTTCTAATAAGAGACAGTTTTTTATAATATTATAATATATAAATATGTTTATAAATTTATTTACATTATTACAGGTTAGAATGGAGATTTCAAGTATGAGAATGTATGATATTATAAAAAAAAAGAGAGATAATTTAGAACTTAGCAAAGAAGAGATAAATTACTTTATAGAAAACTATTCTAAAGGAGATATACCTGACTATCAAGCTTCTGCACTATTAATGTCTATTTATTTAAATAAGATGAATAGACAAGAGACTGTATATCTTACAGAGGCAATGATGCACTCTGGTGATATGATAGAGCTTTCAGATATCGAGGGTATAAAAGTAGATAAACACAGTACAGGTGGTGTCGGAGATAAGACTACAATAGCTCTTATACCTTTAGTTGCTTCATGTGGAGCACCAGTTGCAAAAATGTCTGGAAGAGGTCTCGGGCATACTGGAGGAACTATTGATAAATTGGAAGCTATACCAGGTTTTTCTACAGAAATGGATATAAATAAATTTATTGATTCTGTAAACAAGCATAAAATAGCAGTTTGTGGTCAAAGTGCAAAGGTAGCAATTGCAGATAAAAAAATCTATGCTCTTAGGGATGTTACAGCAACTGTAGACAATATATCATTGATAGCATCTAGTGTAATGTCTAAAAAGCTAGCTTCCGGAGCTGATGCAATCGTATTAGATGTGAAAACTGGAAATGGGGCATTTATGAAGACTTTAGAGGAGTCTTTTGAATTGGCAAAAGCTATGGTTGATATAGGTGTTGGTATGAATAAAGATACCATAGGAATTGTGACAGATATGGATGAACCTCTAGGCTTTGCTGTTGGGAACTCTTTAGAGGTTATAGAAGCAATTGAAACCTTAAAAGGAAATGGACCAAAAGATCTTGTTGAATTATGTGAAGTTTTAGGAGCATATATGCTGGTTTTAGCAAAAGTTGCATGTAACTTTAATGATGGTATTGAAAAGATACAAGAATCAATAAAATCTGGTAGAGCTATAGATAAACTTAAAGAGTTCATAGAAAATCAAGGTGGAAATAAAGATATAGTTGATGATTATTCTCTATTTAAAGAATCAAAGTATAAGTATCCAATCAAATCAGATAAATCTGGGTATATAAGTAAGATTAAGGCAGAAGATATAGGCATATCAGCTATGATTCTTGGAGCTGGTAGAGAAACTAAAGATGATATTTTAGATTTATCAGCAGGAATAATTTTAGAAAAAAAAGTTGGAGATTATGTAAAAAAGGGTGAAGTTTTAGCATATATGCACTATGATGATGAGAAAAAACTTACATTAGCAAAGGATAGATTCGTCAATTCATATTCTATTGTAGATGAAGAAATAGAAAAAAATAAATTAGTATATGGTATTGTAACTAAAGATGAAATTAAAAAATTTTAGAAAATTTTAGAAAAAGTGATTATAAAAAGCCTAACATGTTAAAAATAGTGTTAGGTTTTTTATTTTTTTGAAAAGTTTGAGAAGTATTAAATATATAATAATAAAAATATATTTTAAAGTATTTTTTTATAATATAAATAAGTTTATTCGACAAGATGATTGAAAATTACAGTGCTTAGTTTTATAATAGAAAATGGACAAATATACATAAGGAGTAGATTATATTATGAATTTTAAAAAAAATAGATTGAAAATAGTAGCATTAATAGTTGTTATTTTAATTGTTGTGGTAGGTATATTTGTGTCTATGCAAATAGGTCCTTATGACAAAAATAACAAAGAAGATGTAATTATTGACATTCCAAGTGGAGCATCAGTTGGAAAAATATCTGACATACTATATGAAAATAAATTAATAAAAAATGAATTATTGTTTAAATTGATAGTAAAAGTAAGTAATAAGGCACCATCTATAAAATCAGGAACATATTTACTTAATCAATCGTATTCAAATAATGATATAATAAGCCTTTTAGCTTCAGGAAAAATATATCATGATGGTGTAAAAGTAACTATTCCAGAAGGGTCTACATCTAAAGAAATTATATCAATATTAGTAAATAAAAACTTAGGAGATAAAACTACCTTTGAAAATCTAATAAAAAAACCTCAAGAGTTTTATGACAAGTTTACATTCTTAAAAGAAGATGGAATAACTTCTTTAGAGGGATTTTTGTATCCAGAAACATATTATTTTAATTCAAAGAAACAATCAGAGGAAGATATTTTAAATGAAATGTTAAACGTATTTGATAGTAAATATACAGACAAATTTAAAAAGAAACAAAAAGAATCAAAGATGACTCTTCAAGAAGTAATGGAGATGGCTTCAATAATTGAAAAAGAAGCTGTACTTGATAAAGATAGACCAATAATTGCAAGTGTATTTTACAATAGACTTAAAGTAGGTATGCCTCTTCAATCAGATGCAACAATACAATATATATTTGAAGAAAGAAAGAAAATTGTAACTTATAATGATTTAAAAATTGATTCACCATATAATAGTTACAAAAATAAAGGATTACCTCCTACACCAATATCAAATCCTGGTATAAAATCTATTGAGGCAGCACTTTACCCAGATAAAACAGATTACTTGTATTTTGTAGCAAAGATTGATGGAGGAAATAACTATAGTACAAACTATCAAGACCATTTAAAATATGTTAAAGAGTACAAGGAAGCGAGAGATAAACAAGGTAAAGATACAAAAACAACAAATAATGAAAATACCACAAAATAAACAATGATTATAAAAAGTCTAACAGGGTAAGAATAATGTTGGGCTTTTTTATTGAAAATTGTTATTCTTAGATTTATAATAAAGAAAGTGTAAATATACAGAGCAATATGAATTTAAAAAATAATAAATTAAGACAAAATTTTGATGTTTATTATTTTAGGGAGTGTTTTTTATGAGTAATATAGTTAATGACTTGGTTGAAGATTATATAAGAGTAACATTAAAAGAAAAAGAAGGACTTTTAAAAGATTTGGAAATTTATGCTGAAGAAAATAGTGTTCCTATAATACACAAAGAAGTTTCAGACTTGTTAAAAGTTTTATTAAAGATTCAAAAGCCGAAAAGAGTTTTAGAAGTAGGATGTGCAATTGGTTATTCTTCTATTTTCTTTGCAACAATCATAGGAAAAGGTGCAGATATAATAACTGTTGAAAGAAGCGAAAAAATGATAGAAAAAGCAAAAGAAAATATAAAATTAGCTGGATTTGAAAATAACATAACTATACTAGAAGGAGATGCAGAAGAAAAATTGAGTCAAATCCAAGGTGAATTTGACCTTATATTTATAGATGCAGCAAAAGGTCAATACAAGCTATTTTTTGATTTAGTTATAGATAAGCTAAAAGATGGTGGACTATTAGTTTCTGATAATATTTTATATAAAGGAATGGTTGCACATGATGATTTTGTTGTAAGAAGAAAGAAAACCATAGTAAAAAGAATGAGAAATTATTTAGATTATATATGTAATTGTGATTATTTGAGTACATCATTGATACCAATCGGAGATGGTGTGGCATTAAGTTATAAAGAAAGTAAAAGAGGTGACGTAGATGGAATTAAATAAAGTTGAACTTTTAGCTCCAGCAGGTGATTTGGAGAGATTAAAAATAGCTATAACATATGGAGCAGACGCTGTCTATATAGGTGGAGAAATCTTTGGAATGAGGTCTGCTGCAAAAAACTTTAGTAAAGAAGATATGGCAGAAGGTGTAGCTTTTGCACATGAGAGAGGGAAGAAAGTCTTTGTAACAGTAAATATAATACCTCACAATGAAGATTTCCTACAATTAGAAGCTTATTTATTGGAGTTAGAAGAGATAGGAATAGATGCAGTTATAATAGCTGACCCAGGTGTTCTTAGTGTAATTAAAAAAGTAATTCCAAATATGGAAATACATTTAAGTACACAAGCAAATACAACTAATTATCTTAGTGCCAATTTTTGGTATGAACATGGAATAAAAAGAGTTGTAGTGGCAAGAGAATTATCATTTGATGAAATATCTGAAATAAGAGCTAAAACACCTTTAGATATGGATATAGAAGCTTTTATGCATGGAGCTATGTGTATCTCTTACTCAGGAAGATGTTTGATAAGTAATTATATGACTGGAAGAGATGCAAACAAAGGTTCTTGTGCTCAATCTTGCAGATGGCAATATCATTTAGTTGAAGAAAAAAGACCTGGTGAATATTTCCCTATATATGAGGATGAAAGAGGTACATTCTTTTTTAACTCAAAAGATTTGTGTATGATAGAATACATACCAGAATTAATTAAATCTGGTATAACAAGCTTAAAAATAGAAGGAAGAATGAAGACATCGTATTACGTAGCAACAGTTGTAAGAGCATATAGAATGGCAATAGATGAATTTTATAAGGACCCTGAGAACTGGAAATTTAATCCTATGTGGATGGACGAGTTGAAGAAAGGGAGCCATAGACATTTCACATCAGGTTTTTACTTGAATAAGCCAACAACAGAAGACCAAAATTATCAATCAGCATCATATGTTAGAAACTATGATTTTATAGGTATAGTTAGAGAGGCGGAGGATGAAAATGGGCTTATTGTAGTTGAACAGAGAAATAAAATGTGTGTTGGTGATGAAATAGAAGTTATGGGACCTTATAAAGAAACTATGTTTACTAAAATAGAAGAAATGTACAACGAAGAAGGAGAGCCTATAGAATCAGCTCCTCACCCTAGACAGATAGTTAAGTTAAAACTATCTGTAAAAGTTGAGAAAGATTATATGCTTAGAAAAGTTATAGAAGAAAAAGTTGAAGAGTAATAAAAATTTAATAAAAATAGTATTAGCCCCTTAGAAATTGTCAATAATGAAATTATCTAAGGGGTGATTTCATGTCAAAAAAAAAGACTCCATTTTTTAAAAAAGTGGGAAAGAGAAGCTGGTATATATTTACTATAATTTTAATAATTTATAGTGGTTTAATATATAGGCTAGTTGATATACAGGTATTAAAAGGTGATAAGTACAAAAAAAATGTTGAATCGCAGAGTGTTGAGAAAGTAGAGTTAAATAGTGGACGAGGCATAATTTATGATAGAAATAATAAGAAACTTACAGATACAAGTAAAGTTCAGATTTTAGTTGTTGAGAAAGAAAAATTAAATAACAACTATAAAATACTGGAACTTGTTAAGAAGGCTACGAAGATGGATGATTTGGAAATATATAAAATTATACAAGAACAATTGGCACATCCTATAATACAAATTCAGACCGAAAATATTGATAATAGCATGAAAAAACAACTTGAGAAGAATGGTATAATGTTAGAAGAAAAGACTATGCGATATTCACAGGATGGTTTATTATCACATACAATAGGTTATATAAAAGATGATGATAAATCAGGTCAATTGGGGATAGAAAAAAGTATGGATAGTGTGCTTAGAAACTCAAATGAAAAATATATAAGTGCCTTTAAAGCAGGAGATGCGGGAAACGAAAAATCTCTAAATATTTTAAAGGGAAGTGTAAAAACAATTGATGAAAAAGATAAAGATAAACATTTAAAAACTACTATTGATTATGATATTCAAAAAAATTTAGAGCAAATACTAAATAAAGAAGAAAATCCAACAGCAGCAATGATTTCAGACGTATCTACAGGTGAAATTCTTGCTATGTGTTCTAGACCTAATTTTGACCAAAATAACATAGCAAAGAGTTTAAAGAGTAAAAATGGAGAATTTGAGAATAGAGTCATAAAATCGACATATCCGCCAGGTTCTGTGTTTAAGATGGTAGTACTATTTTCTGCGCTTGAAAATGGAGTTGTAGATGAGAATTATACCTACAATTGCAAAGGTAAAACTAAAGTTGGAAATAGTAATGAAATATTGCGATGCAATAAACTAGATGGACATGGTCTTCAATCCTTACAGCAAACTTTTTCTAATTCATGTAATCCAGCATTTTTAGATATAGCAATGAAAGTTGGTAAAGAGAAGATATTAAAATCTGCTGAAAAATTACATTTATTTGAAAAGGTTGATATTGGTCTTGATGAAGAACGAATTAGAGAAGCTCCAAAAAATATATCAATACGTAATTTAGCTATAGGTCAAGAAAATATAGAATTTACACCACTCCAAATAAATCAAATGACCCAGATAATAGCTAATAATGGAACATTTGAACCATTATATTTATATAAAAGTCTTGTAAATAATGATATGGAGACAGTAAAAACCTATAAGTCTTCAAAAAAAGAAGAAATTATTTCTCCTTATGTATGCACACAAGTAAAAGAAATTATGAAATCTGTTTCTAAAGTTGGAACAGCTAAAGTCCTAAAGGATTTAGAAGGAGGATGTGGGGTAAAAACTGGTACAGCTCAAAGTAGTCTGAATAAAAAGCCAATAGATCATGGTTGGATAACTGGATTTTATCCAGAGAAAAGACCTAAGTATGTAATAACTGTGCTAGTAGAAGGAACTCAAAAGGAAAGTAAATCAGCAATACCTATATTTAAAGAAATATGTGAAAGTATAAAATAAAGTCATGTATTATAAAATTTAAGGATATATCGTAATTTTAATTTTTAGGCAAGTTGTTTTGTCTAATGTTATACGATATATCCTTCTAAAAATATAATATTAATTTTCTTGAACAAGCTCTTTTTCTAGTTTTTTAAGAGCTTTTTTTTCGATTCTGGACACATATGATCTAGAGATATCAAGTCTTTGTGCTATTTCTCTTTGAGTTTTATACCCATAAGGAGTTAACCCGTATCTTAACTGGACAATTTCTCTTTCTCTAGGAGTAAGGATTTTGTTAAGTTGTTCATATAGTTTTCCAACTTGAACTTTTAACTCAACTTCGTCAAGAACATAGTTGACATCTGTACCAAGTATATCCAAAAGACTTATTTCATTACCTTCTTTATCTGTTCCGATAGGGTCTTGTAGAGATACTTGTGATTTGTTTTTTTTGTTAGATCTGATATTCATTAAAATTTCATTTTCAATACATCTAGAAGCGTATGTTGCCAATCGAGTTCCTTTATCTATATTATAAGTTTCTATAGCTTTTATTAATCCTATTGTACCTATAGATATTAAATCATCTTGATCTTCTGTCGAATTGTTATATTTTTTTGCGATATAAGCTACTAATCTCATGTTTCTTTCAATCAATATATCTTTTGCACTTTTATCATTTTCTATTTTAAATTTAGTTAAATACTCAATCTCTTCTTCAGGGGTTAAGGGTTTTTCAAAAGATTTAAGCGCTGCCAATAAGTCACCCCCCTTTTTAACGGTCACTTTAAATTATATGAAGGAGACTTATCCAAGTTGACTGTTATTCAATAAAATAATATGTATACTGTTAGAATTTAAAACATATATTTACAAACTTTTGGCTGTAATATAACATTAAAAAGAAGAATTTAAGTTTGATTTTTTGTTGAATATATAAAAAATAAGACGGATAAATTATTAGTTTATTTGGTATAAATTGAATTTTAGATGTCAATAAATAAAAGGGAGAAAGATATGATTATAAATAGCGAAACAAAGCTTATATGTCTTTTAGGACATCCAGTGAAACAAAGTTTTTCACCAATCATGCATAATTACTTATTTGAAAAATACAAACAAAATAATGTTTATGTATGCTTTGATGTAGAGTCAAAAGACTTATGGAAAACAGTAGAGTCCATAAAAAGTATGGGTGTAGAGGGTTGTAATGTGACAATACCTCATAAGGTAAATATAATTAAATACTTGGATTATATTGATTACAAAGCAAAATTAGTTGGAGCAGTTAATACGATTAAGAATGAAGGAGGTAGATTAAAAGGATATAATACTGATGGAGTTGGATTTGTAAAAGCTGTAATTGAAAATGGGTTTGACCTAAAAGACAAAAAGGTCATGATATTAGGTTGTGGAGGTTCGTGTAGAAGTATTGCTATTGAACTTGCATTTAACAATGTAAAATCTATAGAAATAAGAAATAGAAGTATAGATAAAGCAAGGGAAATATCAAATATAATAAAATCCAGTTTTAAATTAGATGTAGTCTATAGCACTAAAGAAGTTGATAAAAATGATTTAAGCAAAATTGATATACTTATAAATACTACACCAATAGGTATGGGGAATAACTTATGTCCAATAGATGAATCATTGATTCCAAGCAAAAAAATACTAGTATGTGATATAGTATACAAGCCTCATGAAACAAGCCTTATAAAATGGGCGAGAAAATACAATTTAGATGTTATATTTGGAATTGATATGTTAATAAATCAAGGTCTAAGTGCATTTTGTATATGGACTGGAATAAAGTTAGATAGTAATGAAAATAGTTGTATAAAAGAGCTTTATGAAAAGAATTTATAACTAAATCCTTAAGATTTAATCTATAGAATAAAAATATTAATGAGAGGTTTTTTATTATTGAAAACGAAAAAGAGTGGTTTTATATCAATTGAATGTATAATGAGTATCGCCATATTATATGTAGCTGTGTATTTGGTATCTACATCTTTATATAACTGCTATAGTTTTATTAGTAAAAATGTATCTAATAGAGAGATGTTAAATATTGCAAAGAAATACTTGGAAGATGAGAAATATAAAATAAAAAATAATGAATATCAACTGACTGAG
Organism: Clostridioides sp. ES-S-0005-03; assembly: GCF_020658455.1. Taxonomy (NCBI): domain Bacteria; kingdom Bacillati; phylum Bacillota; class Clostridia; order Peptostreptococcales; family Peptostreptococcaceae; genus Clostridioides; species Clostridioides sp. ES-S-0005-03. The sequence goes on from NZ_JACVWI010000001.1 coordinate 180,758, forward strand.
GATGAAATAAATAAAAATTACATAAAAGGTTATGAGATAAATAGCACAGTGAAACAAATTTTAAACTATTATCAATGTTATGAAATAAATATGGAAATTAAGAGTGATTTAAAACAATTAAGATTTAAGAGTTATGTTACGAAATAATAAAGGTTCTATATTAATAATAACATTGATAATATTTTCTATTATAAGCACTGTATGTATTATGTGTATAGGTTTAATTTATAGTAATGAGAACTTATTTGAATTAGAATATAAAGATGCTAAGTTAAGGGAAGTTTCTTTAAGTGGTATAGAAATATCAATAAGTAATGTCCTTTGCTGTGTGGAAGAAGCTATTAATATATCTAATAATGAAGAAGAATTTAGAGACTATTTCTTAGGAAATAATATGATTGATTGTATAAAAAAAATAAAAGATATATCTTATAGTAATTTAGAAGAAGTTCATTTAAAAATAGAAAACAATACTATATATGACAAAGGAGATTTTTTTGAGTTTGATATAACAAGTACAGCTAGAGAGAAAGACTTTTTAAAAGTAATAAAAGTGAGCGTGAAAATTAAAAATCCATGGGTAGGAGTTGATATTAAAGATTATACAGAGGCTGATTATAGTGATAAAGATTCTATTGAAACATCTGATGAGTCTAAATCGTTTGACCAAATAGAACTTTCAACTATATTTGAGACTGACAGTAAAGATTTTGATAATCAAAACACTAATGGAGAAGAAGAAATCTACCAAGAGATAATAGAAAATATAAAAAAGAACTTTGATGAAAAAAACTTAGTATATATATATAAGTATAGGGGTGTATAACTTTGAAAAAAGAAGGAATGTGACTGTAATAGAATTAGTAGTATCCATAAGTATAATACTATTGATAACTACAATATGTTTTCCAAAAGATAATCTTGAAAATCATAAAATAAATTTATTTGCACGTCAACTTTGTTCAGATATAAGGTATGTTAGACGAATTAATATGTTTAGCAACTACAATACATATATATACTATATAAAGCAAAAGGAACAAGAAGGATATGTATTGAGAAAAGATGGCAAAGATGTTAAATCCATAGTATTGCCTAGAAATGTAAGAATCGCAAGAAGTATTGAAACTATAAAATTTAAATCTGATGGCTCACCTCAAAGAGCAACTACAATAGAGATATATAATGGTAGATTAAATAAAACTATAACAATAACACCTGTAAGTGGAAGAGTACTTTTGAAAGAGGGAAAATATGAAACGTAAATGTGGATATTTACTTTTAGAAAGTGCAGTATCTTTAACTGTAATTGTAGTACTGGTGATAACTTTATATTCTATATTTATACTTACAATGAATTTAAAAGTTAAAATAGAAGATAAAATAGAGTTACAACAACAAAGTATTGAAATTACAAAATCTATAGAAGGAATCATTGGTAATTCTAAGGGGATAATAAACTTATCTTCTAATGATGAAGGTTTAAAAAAAATGACATCCATAAAATGTAGATATATAGATGAAAATACAACTTATAATGAAGAATATACAAGCAACAAAGAAATTATATTAAATGAGAGACGAAATAAGTTGTTTGTAAATTCTTTAAATGGTGAAAGTAGTCAAGCTGGTGGATATGAAATTGGTGATTATGTAGATGAAATGTATGTCTCAATGTCTAATAATGGAGAATATATTAATATAATCTTGAAATTATCAAAACGTAATCAAAGATATGAAACTGAGTTTAAAGTAAAAATATGGAATTTTATTAAAAATGTATAATTTTAAGTAACAGTATAATTTTTAAGTAACAGTATTATTAATGAAGAAAAATGTTTTAAATTTTCATAAAAGTTATTCTGTAAAAATCTAAAAAATTATGTTTATCCATTGTTTTTAAATAAAAAGTAATGAGTAATAGTGGAAAGTATAGTTGTAGAGATAAATAATATCAACATATAAAATGTATAAAGTGTGATTATAGATGTAAATAATAAAAATATAGGATAAGTAATCTGCCAAATACTTGTTTATATTGTATAACTTATGATATTATGATATTAGTAAAAATTTGTAATCCTGACTTGACAGAATTCAAGTAAGAGATATAATTTTAAAGGCATAGTAATGTAAAATTTACTAAAAAATAAGAAATTTATTTTAATATGGAGGAACAAAAAATGGTATCAGCAGGTGATTTTAGAAAAGGTGTTACATTTGAAAAAGATGGACAACCATGTTTAGTAGTTGATTTTCAACACGTTAAGCCAGGTAAAGGAGCTGCTTTCGTTAGGACTAAATACAGAAATTTAAAAACAGGAGCTATAAGAGAAGAAAGTTTTAATCCAAGTGAAAAATTCCCTAAAGCTGTAATAGATACAAGACAAATGCAATATCTATACAATGATGGTGAGTTATATTATTTTATGGACCAAGAAAATTTTGAACAAATACCATTAAACTATGATCAAGTTGAAGATGCAATTAAATTCTTAAAAGAAAATGAAGTTGCTACAATAAGATTTTATCAAGGACAACCATTCCAAGTGGAAGCTCCAAACTTTGCAGAACTAGAAGTTGTAGATACAGAGCCAGGAATAAAGGGTGATACAGCAAGTAATGTAACTAAAGCAGCTACAGTTGAAACTGGAGCAGTTGTTCAAGTTCCATTATTTATAAATACTGGAGATAAAGTAAAGATAGATACTAGAACAGGTGAATATTTATCAAGAGTATAAAAATTTATGTATATAAAAGCTTATATGTCTTAATAATATAAGATATATGAGCTTTTAGTTTATATATTAAAAAGAAAGCGAGGGGTGTTACATGAAACATTTATATGAAGAAGTTGCATACTTAAAAGGTTTAGCAGAAGGTTTAGAAATAAGCACTGAAAGTAAAGAAGGGAAAATGATACATAAAATAGTTGATGCATTAGAAGTATTTGCAGAAGCTATTGTAACATTGGATGAAGAACAGGAAGAACTTCAAGATTTTGTTGAATCTATAGACGAAGATTTAGCAGATTTAGAAGAAGATATTGCTGACATGGAAGATGACTTTTACGAAGAAGATGAAGAAAATGATGACGATGAGGACTTCAGCTATATAGAAATGGAATGCCCAAATTGTGGAGAATTAGTAGAAATAGACGAAGATTTGTTATATGATGATGACGTAGATGTTGTTTGTCCTGATTGTAAGGCTGTAATATTATCATCAGAAGATGATTATGATGATGATGATTGTACATGTGGTGGTTGTTCGAATTGTGATGATAGAGAATAAAAATTCATAAGAAATAAAACTGCCTATGATGCCTATGAGATATTTTGTTTCATAGGTAGTTTTATTTTTATGAGGACAAGTATTTTAGATTTTGGTTTTGCAATAGTTGCACAAAAATAGTACACTAGAATTTATAGAATAGGATTTTGGAGGGATGTAATAATGAAGATAAGTAAAAAATTACTAGATAATATACAAAGATTTGAAGATGTTATAAATTATAAATTTAAAAATAAAGAATATATACTAGAAGCTCTTACACATAGTTCATATTCTAATGAAAATAAGAGATATAATTTTAATGAAAGATTAGAATTTTTAGGAGATTCAGTTTTAGGCATAGTGATAAGTGATTATTTATTTAATGAAGAATCTAATCTGCCCGAAGGGGAATTGACTAAGCTTAGAGCAAATATAGTTTGTGAGGATTCATTAAGTGAAGTTGCAAATGATATAAATTTAGGGGTTCATATGTTACTGGGTAGAGGTGAAGAAGCTACTGGAGGTAGACATAGAACTTCAATATTAGCAGATGCATTTGAGGCTGTAATAGCAGCAATATATCTTGATGGAGGATTTGAAAGTGCAAGACAATTTATATTACACCATATGGAAAATATAATTTACGATTCAAGAAAGGGAAATATATTTAGAGACTATAAAACACATCTTCAAGAAGTATTACAAGGAAATGGAGAAAATAATATTTGGTATAGGCTTATAGAAGAAAAAGGACCAGACCATAATAAAAGGTTTGTTATGGAAGTGGGAATTAATGAAGGTGTTTTGGGGATAGGAGAAGGTAAAAGTAAAAAAGAAGCAGAACAATTGGCTGCTAAAGTAGCTTTAAAGAAAAAATTATGGGAAAAATAAATATAATATGTAAAAATATAAAAAGAAATATTTAGATTAGAAGGATGTTGTAGATGAAAAAGAGAATTATACCTATATTTGTTCCTCACAAAGGTTGTCCTCATGATTGTATATTTTGTAATCAAAAAAAAATAACAGGTGTGAGTACTGATGTTACTAGTGAAGATGCAAGAAATATAATTGAAGAATGTCTAAAGACTATAGATAAGGATGCTGATGTAGAAATAGCATTTTTTGGTGGAAGTTTTACTGCCATAGATGTAGATATACAAAAAAGTTTATTAGCTGTTGCCAAAGAATATGTAGAAAAAGGTTTTATAAAAGATATTAGAATGTCCACAAGGCCAGATTGTATTAGTGAAGAAATATTGGAAATGTTAAAAGAATATAAGACAAGTATAATAGAGCTTGGAGTACAATCCTTAGATGAAAAAGTATTGTTAGATAGTATTAGAGGTCATCAGTCAGAAATTGTATATAAGAGTTCAAAGTTGATAAAAAATAGTGGAATTAAACTTGGTTTACAAATGATGGTTGGGCTTCCAGCTGATACAGAAGAAAAATGCATATTTACAGCCAAAAAATTTGTAGAGCTTAGACCAGATTGTGTAAGAATTTATCCAACTTTAGTGGTAAAAGAGACTGGTCTGGAAAAATTGATGGAGCAAAACGAATATAAGCCATTTACACTTGACGAGAGTATAAGAATAGTAAAAAAAGTACTTGTATTATTTTATGTTAATGATATAAATGTAATAAGAGTCGGGCTTCAAGCTACTGATGATATACAAATGGGAAAAGCTGTCTTAGCGGGTCCATATCACCCTGCTTTTAGAGAATTAGTAGAAGCTGAGATGATAAAAGATTATTTAGAATTTCTTATTTTACAAAATAAAAATATAAATAACGTGTTGGTGAAGTCTAATAAAAAGAATATTTCTAAAATAATAGGAAATAAAAAAACAAATATTAAATATATGAAAGAAAATTTTGGGGTGATTTTAAAAACACAAGAATCAGATTTAGATATAAATCAATTAGAAATTGTGTTAGATGGGAAAAGTTTAATTATTGCTAATATGAGAGACATCCATAGAAAATTGTATGACATTTATAACCTTTAGTTTTAACAATGAAGGGAGAGAAACGATTTGTATTTAAAGAGACTAGAGTTAAAGGGATTTAAATCCTTTCCAGTAAAGACAGATATTATTTTTAAAGAAGGAATAACAGCGATAGTAGGACCAAATGGAAGTGGAAAAAGTAACATATCTGATGCCGTAAGATGGGTATTAGGAGAACAAAGTATCAAAAGTCTTAGAGGAGACAAACTTGAAGATGTAATATTTGCAGGTACAGATACAAAAAAACCCATGAATTACTGTGAAGTAGCTCTTACTATTGACAATTCTGAGAATCAATTAGAATTAGACTTTACAGAAGTGACTATAAGAAGAAGAGCCTATAGAAATGGAGAAAGTGAATTTTTTCTAAATAATAAGAGTTGCAGATTAAAGGATATAAAAGAAGTCTTTTTAGATACTGGTATTGGAAAAGATGGTTATTCAATCATAGAGCAAGGAAAAGTAGATGAAATATTGAGTAATAATCCTTTAAGTAGAAGAAAAGTTTTTGATGAAGCTTGTGGTATATCAAAATATAGATATAAAAAACAGGAAGCAGAAAGAAATTTAAGTAATACAAAAGAAAATTTAGAAAGAATAGATGATATATATATAGAAATTGAAAATCAATTAAAACCTCTTTTTAATCAACAAACAAAAGCAAAAAAGTATTTAGAAATAAGTGAAAAATTAAAAATATTAGAAGTCAATAATTTTATAAGAGAAATTGAAGGAATAGAAAAAGAACTGAGTGAAGTTGATGAGCATAGTAAAGTTCTTGAAAAAGAACTTAAAGAAAAAGAAGAACAAAAAAATGTTGTAGAGAAAAAACAAGAAGATGTTGATAAGGAGATAGAGGTACTACAAGATGTAATTGAAAAATCTGTAGATTATATAAATTCAATTAAAGGTGTTATATCAAAAAAAGAGTCACAGATAAATTTAATTAAAGAAAGAATAAAAAACTTTACAAATGAAATTCATAGAAAAAATTCTGAAATAAACAATATAAAAGAAAAGCTAAATGAAAATAAGGTATACATAAAAGAATTAGAAAGTAATAAGTCTTCAAATAGCGAAGAGTTATCGATATTACAAGAGAATATAAAAAAGTTAGAATCTAGTAAAGAAAATCAAAGGATGAAGTTGGAATCTTTAAATAATGATATAGAATTATTTAAAGAAAATATAATAGATATATTAAATAAGAAGCAAGAATTTAGTAATAAGTTATCTGCTTTAAATGCAAATAAAGAAAATATGAATATCAGAGATGAAAACATAAACTCAGAAATAGCAGAGTTAAACCAAAATGTCCAAACAAAATCTTCTGAATTAGATAGTATAAATAAAGACTTTAATATGAAAAAAGAAACTTTAAACAATGTGAATAACAGAAATAAAAAATTAACTGCTGATTTACAATATTCTATTAATGAACTCAATAAGATAGAAGATGAAATACAGAAAAGTAAATACAATCTAAATGGATATAACTCAAAGTTAAATGTTTATATAGATATGGAAAACCATTATGAGGGATTTAATAGAGGTGTAAAAGAAGTATTAAAAAATAAGGATTTAAGAGGTATTCATGGAGCGCTAGGACAGATTATAAATGTTCCTGAAAAATATGAGAAATCTGTAGAAGCAGCACTTGGTGCTTATATGCAAAATATAATAACTGATGATGAGTTTAGTGCTAAATCTGCAATAAACTATTTAAAGAAGAATAATTTAGGAAGAGTAACATTTCTGCCATTAAATATAATTAAATCAAATAAAATAAGTTTGGGAAATTTAAAAGCAAATACTAAATTTATAGGAATAGCAAGTGATTTAATTACGTTTGATGAAAAATATAGAAATATAATTGAAAATATACTTGGAAGAACGATATTTATAAATAATATAGATGAAGGGATAAAATTTGCAAAAGAAACTGGTCATAGATTTAAAATAGTAACTTTAGATGGTGAAATCTTAAATCCAGGAGGTTCTTTAACAGGAGGTAGTTTAAAAACTAACGGAAATATATTATCAAGAAAAAGATTTATTAACGAATATACAGAAAAAATAAATGATGTTAAGGTTGAGATTTCAGGTCTAGAAATTACAAAAGAATCTCTAAATAAAAATATAAAAAATATAAAAAGTGAAATTGACTTAGTTGAAAATGAAGTAAAAGATTTAGAAAAAAGCATTATAATAAAGAGTACAAGTATAGAAAATATCGAATCTGAGATTGAATCTTTAAAATCTAGTATTACTAGATTAGATAATGAGAAAAGTGATTTGGGTTCTAACTTGAATTATACTCTCGAAAAAAGTGATATTGTTAAAAAAGAGATGGAAGAATTAGAAAATACATACAATCAAAATAAAGAAAAAATTGATATATTAAGTGATGAAATAAAAAAATATAATGATTTGTATGATAAAGAAAAATCTGAATTTGATGAATTAAACCTAACTTTAGTAAAGAAAACAGAAGCTTATAATAGTATAGTTAGAGATATAAAAAGAATATCTGGTGAAAATTACGAGTTAGAAGAAAAAACCAAACAATTAGATGAATCATTAAATTATGAAGAACAAGAAATAGTTAAGTTACAAGACTCTATATCTATTGAAGAAAAAGAAAAAGAAAACTTAATTAAGCAATTAGGGGACAGCAATAGAAATCTTGAAACTAGAAAAATAGCTAAAGATGACTTGAAAAATAACTTTGATGAAATTGGTAAAGAGTTAAAAATTATAGATAGACAACATATAGAACTTAAAGAAAGTTTATTTAAGGTTGGTGGAAGATTAGAAAGATTAAAAACTAGTCAAGACACATATATAAATAAGTTATTTGAACAATATGAAATGACTTTAGTACAAGCATTGGAAATCAAAGATGAAAATCTAGAGATAGATAGAAAATTCTTAGAAAATTTAAAGAGAGAAATAAGAAGTCTTGGGAATATAAATATAGATTCTATCAAAGAATATGAAGAAATAAAAGAAAGATATGATTTTTATAGTGAACAAAAACAAGATTTAGAAGAATCTATGGAGGAAATAGAAAAACTTATACATACATTAGAAGAAAATATGAAATCTGAATTTGAGGTTAAATTTGAAGAAATAAGTAAAAACTTTAAGTATGTGTACAAAAGACTATTTGGTGGTGGATGTGGAGAATTAACTATTTTAGATAAAGAAAATTTATTAGAAAGTGATATACTAATAACAGCTCAACCACCTGGTAAAAAAATGAAAAATTTAAATCTACTGTCTGGTGGAGAAAAAGCTCTAACTGCAATAAGCATATTATTTGCAATATTAATTACAAAACCAACACCATTTTGCATATTAGATGAAATTGAGGCTCCACTTGATGATGCAAATATATTCAGATTTGGAGAATTTTTAAAAGATTTATCTAAAGAGACACAATTTATATCAGTAACTCATAGGAGAGGAACTATGGAAGCTGCTGATTATATATATGGGGTTACAATGCAAGAAAAAGCTATTTCAAAAGTTATTAGTTTAAAACTAAAAGAAGCTCAAGAGATAACTGATATTATATAACTTAGATTGACATAGGAGGAAGAATAGTGTTAAAAAAATTATTTGGTTTTGGCAAAGACAAGGATAAGGAATTAGAAAAAAAAGATGTTGGCTCAGAAGAAGAAATAGAAACTGGTGCTGACAACTTAGAAAATGTAGAAGAAACAATTTTTTCAGGGTTTGAGGAGGAAGTTGTAGATAAAGTAGAAGATATTCCAGAAAAAACTGAAGAAGAAGTTGTTGATGAAAGTGCTGAAGAAGATAGAGAGATAGAAGATAAGATAGATACTAATGAACAAGATGTAGAAGAGATAATAAATAATGATTCTCTAGATAGTGAAATAGAAGCATTAAACAATGATAATAATGATGAAGAAACTGAACATGAAGATTATGAAAATAAAGAAGAGAAATATGAAGAAAAGAAAGTTAATTTGTTTGAAAGATTAAAACAAGGATTAACAAAGGCAAAACAAGGAATAACTGATAGAATAGATGAGGTTTTAAAATCATATACAAAAATAGATGAAGAATTGCTTGAGGATTTAGAGGAAATTTTAATAACAGCAGATGTTGGTGTAAATACAACTATGGACATAATTGAGAAACTAAGAGATAAGATAAAGCAAAAGGGAATTACTGAACCAATAAAGGTAAGAGAAGAACTTAAATCTATAGTTGAAGATATCCTTACAAATGAAAACTCTACATTAGACATAGAACCAGCTCCATGTATAATTCTAATGGTGGGTGTAAATGGAGTGGGTAAAACTACTACGATAGGAAAATTGGCAAATAGATATAAAAAAGATGGGAAAAAAGTTTTATTAGCAGCAGCAGATACATTTAGAGCAGCAGCAACAGAGCAATTAGAAATCTGGGCAAATAGAACTAATGTAGACATAATAAAGCATCAAGAAGGAGCAGATCCAGGAGCAGTAGTGTTTGATGCCATAAAGGCAGCAAAAGCTAGAAAGACAGATTTATTGATATGTGATACAGCTGGAAGGTTACACAACAAAGCTAATCTTATGAATGAACTTGGAAAAGTATTTAAAATAGTAGATAGAGAATTTCCAGAAGCAAAGCGTGAGGTACTTCTTGTAGTAGATGCCACAACAGGTCAAAATGCAGTTGTTCAAGCTAAAACATTTAAAGAAGTTGCAGATATAACAGGTATAGTACTTACAAAACTTGATGGAACAGCAAAAGGTGGAGTAGTGCTTGCAGTAAAGTCAGAAGTAGATGTACCTGTAAAACTTATTGGAGTTGGAGAAAGAGTAGAAGACTTACAGGATTTTGATGCAAAATCATTTTCAGATGCATTATTTGGTAACTAGTATTCTTTTAAAAATAATGGTTGACAAGAGTGTTTATATGATATAAAATACAATAGTGTAAAGTAAATAACCTTTACAGTATACTGCTAGGAAGTGTAAGATATGAATATAGAAAAAATGGTCGAAATTGGATTGTTATTTGAACAGTATAAAGAATTACTAACTGATAAGCAAAAAGAGATAGTAGCTCTATACTATGAAGAGGATTACTCTTTAGGTGAAATCAGTGAGAATTTAAGTGTATCAAGACAAGGTGTATATGATACATTGAAACGTTCAGAAAAGATACTAAGAGATTATGAAGAAAAGCTACATTTAGTATCTAAGCTTCAAGAACAGGAAAAAAATATTAAATTTATAAGAAATAAAATTATTGACATTAAAGAAGATTTATTGCACAATAGAGATTGTGCTAATTTAATCCCTAAGCTAGAAAATATAGAAGATGTATGTAGGGAGATGATAAAATGATATTTGAAGGATTGTCGGATAAACTACAAGGGGCATTCAGTAAGTTAAAGTCAAAAGGAAAACTTACAGAAGCAGATGTAAAAAATGCTATGAGAGAAGTTAAACTTGCTCTTCTTGAAGCAGATGTTAACTTTAAAGTAGTTAAAGATTTTATAAAAAAAGTTCAAGAGAGATGTGTTGGACAAGAGGTTATGCAAAGTTTGACACCAGCTCAACATGTAATAAAAATTGTAAATGAAGAACTTACAAGTTTAATGGGAGATGTACAAAGTAAAGTAATGATTTCCTCAAAACCTCCTACAATCTTAATGATGGTTGGATTGCAAGGTGCAGGTAAAACTACGACAGCAGGAAAACTTGGAGGATATTTTAAAAAGCAAGGCAAGAAGCCTCTATTGGTGGCTTGTGATATTTATAGACCAGCAGCTATAAAGCAACTTCAAGTTGTTGGTGAAAAATTGGATATACCTGTATTCAATATGGGAGATAAAGAAAGTCCAGTAAATATTGCCAAGGCAGGTTTAAGTCATGCAATTAAAAATGCTAACGATTTGGTTATTATAGATACTGCTGGTAGACTTCATATAGATGAAGTGCTTATGGATGAGTTAAAGTCAATTAAGTCAGAAGTTAAGCCACATGAAATACTTTTAGTTGTAGACTCTATGACAGGACAAGATGCAGTAAATGTTGCAGAAAGCTTCAATGAAGCACTTGGTGTTGATGGAGTAGTATTAACTAAATTAGATGGAGATACTAGAGGTGGAGCTGCACTTTCAATAAGAGCAGTAACACAAAAACCTATAAAGTTTATGGGTATGGGAGAGAAACTAGATGATATAGAACCTTTCCACCCAGACAGAATGGCATCAAGGATATTAGGTATGGGAGATGTATTAAGCCTAATAGAAAAAGCACAAGAAAGTATGGACTTAGAAAAAGCTAAGGAATTAGAACAAAAAATCAAAAAACAAGAACTAGATTTTGAAGATTTTTTACAACAAATGGAACAAATACAAAATATGGGACCTCTAGACAAGATACTTGGTATGATGCCTGGTATGGGAAATATAAAAGACCAACTTGGAGATGTAGACTTGAATGGTAAAGAAATGAATAGAACTAAAGCCATAATTCAGTCAATGACTACATATGAGAGACGTAACCCAGGAATATTAAATGCTTCTAGGAAAAAAAGAATAGCTAGAGGTAGTGGAACTACTGTTCAAGATGTAAATAGACTTATAAAACAACTTAATGAAATGAAAAAAATGATGAAGATGTTTGCTGGTTCACAAAAAAGTATGAAGAAAAGGGGCGGCTTAGGCGGTTTACCTTTTTTTAAATAAAATATAAAAAATAGTAAAAATTATTCGGAGGTGACTGTAATGGCAGTTAAAATAAGATTAAAAAGAATGGGAGCTAATAAAAAACCTTTCTACAGAATAGTAGTAGCTGATTCAAGAGCTCCAAGAGATGGAAAATTCATAGAAGAAATAGGATACTATAATCCAATTTCTGAACCTAAACAAGTAAGAATAAATGATGAAAAAGCTATAAAATGGTTAGCTACTGGTGCTCAACCAACAGAAGTAGTTAAAAAATTACTTGTAAAAAATGGAGTAATAGAAAAATTCGAAGCTTCTAAACAAGCAAAATAATTTTCTCTTAGCAATTAGTATAAGTAAATACTTATTGTTGAGGTTACTTTAGGAGATGAAATATATGAAAGAGCTAGTTGTAGATATAGCTAAGGCTCTAGTTGATAATCCTGACTCAGTTGTTGTTGAGGAATTTAAAGACAATGACGGTATCGTCTTAAAGCTTACAGTTGCTCAAGATGACATGGGTAAGGTTATTGGGAAGCAGGGAAGAATAGCTAAAGCTATAAGAACTGTCGTAAGATCTGTTGCAAATAGAGAAAACATAAAAGTTTCTCTTGAGATAGTGTAAAGAGGAGGATTAGGTATAGTGCCTAGTCCTTTTTGTATAACTGTGTACAGTTTTGAGAATTTATGATGATATGGTAACATAAGATTAAATTTTTTTGAGAAGGTGATAACATGAATGAAAAATTAACTCATTTTAAGGTAGGGCAAATAGTAAACACACAAGGTCTAAAAGGTGAGGTAAGAGTTTATCCACTTACTGATGATATAGATAGATTTGATGAATTGAAAGATTTTTATTTAGGAAAAGATTTAAACAACAAGTGGACTGTAGAAAATGTAAGATATAAAGGTTCTATGGTTATAATGAAGATAAAAGATATAGACACTATAGAAAAAGCAGAAAAGCTAAAAAATAAATTTATGTATGTGTCTAGAGAAGAGAGTAGAGACCTTGAAGAAGGCGAGTTTTTTATAGCAGACATGATTGGTTTGGAAGTTTTAACTATAGAAGGAAAGTATGTAGGAGTCTTGGAGGATGTACTTCAATATTCTGCAAATGATGTCTATGTAATAAAAGGTGAAGAAGATAAAGAATTTATGATACCAGCTATAAAAAAATTTGTACCTACTATAGATATGGATGAAAGAAAAATGATTATAGACCCTATTAAGGGTATGATAGATTAGGTGGTAATATGAGATTTCACATAATGACGCTTTTTCCAGAAATATTTAATTCATACATGAATGAAAGTATAATGAAAAGAGCAGTTGAAAAAGGCATAATTGATGTGCATATATATAATATAAGAGATTTTTCTAATAATAAACATAAAAAAGTAGATGATTATCCATTTGGAGGAGGAGCTGGTATGGTGATGACTCCTCAACCTATATATGACACATATAAGCATATAATAAAAACTCATAATATAAACAATCCAAGAGTAATTTATTTAACTCCCAAAGGTAAAGTATACAATCAATCTATAGTCAAAGAGATGTCTATCCAAGAGGATATAATACTTTTATGTGGTCACTATGAAGGAATAGATGAGAGAATTATTGATTTAATAGTAACTGATGAAATTTCAATTGGAGATTATGTACTAACTGGAGGAGAACTGCCTGCACTTATAATGATAGATTCTATATCAAGGTTAATTCCAGGAGTATTAAATCAGGACGAGTCATTTGAAGAGGAGTCATTTAAAGATAATCTATTGGAGTATCCTCATTACACAAGACCTAGAGAGTTTGAAGAGTTAAAAGTACCAGAAGTGCTTTTATCAGGAAATCATAAAAAGATAGATGAGTGGAGACGAGAAGAATCTATAAGAATAACTAAGGAAAGACGATTAGACTTATATAAAAAATCTCAAGAAAAATAAAAACATATACAATAAAATTTAATATACATGTATACAATAAAGTGGCTATAAATGGAATTAAAAATATAAAAATGCTTGTAATAACTATAGAAGTATAGTATAATATAAAATGTTGAAAATACGGGCGTTCCTCTGTTTACACTGGTCGGGTAGTTAAGAACGTCTATGATATTTAGGAGGAAGAAAGATGAATGAAATGCTAAGAGCAATTGAGCAAGAACAATTAAAAAATGAAGTTCCTAATTTTGGACCTGGGGACACAGTTAAAGTACACGTTAGAATTATAGAAGGTAAAAGAGAAAGAATACAAATATTCGAAGGTGTAGTATTAAAGAGACAAGGTGGAGGAGCAAGAGAGACTTTTACAGTTAGAAAAATGTCTTTCAATGTTGGTGTAGAAAGAACTTTCCCAGTTCACTCTCCAAAAATAGAAAAAATAGAAGTAACTAGAAAAGGTAAAGTAAGAAGAGCTAAACTAAACTACTTAAGAGGTAGAGTAGGTAAAGCTGCTAAGATAAAAGAAGCTAGAAATAGATAATTAAAAACTTTACTTATAAATGGGGGGCTGATTTATCAGTCCTCTTTCTATTTTAACTGAAATCATAACAAATAATTAAATTGTAAGCAGATATGATTATTTGTTGAAAATATACTATTTATTGATAGATTTAGGAATTTTAAAATTGAAAATAAAATCAATAAATATTGGATTATATTTTGAAATAATACTAAAAATAAGAAGATAATATTATGTAAAGTATGATGTTAAAAGGGTGACAATGTAAGGTTTTAAGTAGATATATTTTTTAGTAAAATTAGGTAATAATAACATACTATTTTAAAGGAGTGATATACATGTCAAATGAATATGAAGAGTATCTTATGGATAATAATCTACATATAAACTGGTATCCAGGCCATATGAAGAAAACCAAAGAATTAGTAAAAAATAACTTAAAACTAATTGATGTAGTGGTTGAACTTTTAGATGCTAGAATACCATTTAGTAGCAAAAATCCAGATATAGATATGCTTGTAGGAGATAAGCCTAGGGTAGTTGTATTAAATAAAAGTGATATGGCAGATAGAGATAAGTTAAATCAATGGATTGAGTACTACAAAAAGAATAACATAAAAGCTATACCAGTAGATACATTAAAAGGTGTAGGTGTAAATAAGATAGTAGAAGAATGTAAGAATGTAACTAGAGAAAAAATGAGTTCTTTAAAAGATAAAGGAAGAAAAGAAAGAGCTATAAGAATAATGATAGTTGGTGTACCAAATGTAGGAAAATCATCTCTTATAAACAAATTAACAGGTAGAAAAAGCACTCAAACAGGAGATAAACCAGGAGTAACTAAAGGTAAGCAATGGGTTAGATTAAAGGGAAATCTTGAACTTTTAGATACACCTGGAATACTTTGGCCAAAGTTTGAAGACCAAGAAGTTGCTTTAAACTTAGCATTTAGTAGAGCTATAAAAGATGAGATTTTAGACGTTGAGACCTTAGCTTTAAGACTTATAGAAAAACTTATGATAATAGAGCCAGAAAAGTTGAAAGCTAGATATAAATTAGATTCTTTAGGAGAAACTCCAATTGAAACAATGGATATGATTGGTCATAAAAGAGGATTCATAACAGGTGGGAAAGAACTTGATTATACACGCATAGCTGTAACTGTCTTAAATGAGTTTAGAGATGGAAAGATAGGCAATATAACACTAGAAGTACCAGAGAGTGTTAAAAGATAGATTTTAAAGCTGGGTTAAAAAATTAATATTATAAGTAAAAAAAAACCTTTTTTTAAAAGGTTTTTTTTCTTTTCTGAAATATAGACAAAAATTGTCACATGAAAGTATAAATTAGATTAGAAAACTTTCAAAAATATTAATTTAAGACAAATATACCTAATTTTTTGAAAATTAAAATCAGTATGATAATTTGCAATTTTGGCATATTGACTTGCTTGTTTCATATAATATATAATAAGCACAAATAAATACAATATATTAAAAATTTAATTTATTTAATTTTATTAATTTAATAATAGATTCTTATTGTTTTAGTTAATTTATTTATGCAAACGTGAACAATTGAGAAATTTTGTTAATTTAATAAGGTTAAAAAGGGGGATTTTATAATGGGTAAGACCAAAGATGTAATAGTATTTGGATTTGCATTATTCGCAATGTTCTTTGGAGCAGGTAACTTAATATTTCCACCATACTTGGGAATAATTACAGGTCCAGAATGGTTAATTGCCTTCTTAGGATTTACATTTGCCGATGCTGGTTTGGCACTTCTAGCAGTAATGGCTACAGCTAAATTCGATGGAAACGTAGTAGAAATGTTTAAAAGATGTGGTATGAAATTGGGAATTCTTATAGGTTGTGTAGATATTTTATGTATAGGACCATTCTTAGCTATACCAAGAACAGGTGCAACAACTTATGAGATGGGTATGATGCCTTTATTTGGAAGTTCAATTCCAGTGTTATTATTCTGTATAGTTTATTTTGCGATATCATATGTATTAACAGTAAGACCATCTAAGGTCGTAGATATAGTTGGACAGTTTTTAACTCCAGCTCTTCTAATAGCTTTAGCATTTATAATTATAAAAGGTGTTATATCTCCTCTTGGAGAGGTAATAGATAAACCTATGATACCTAATGTATTTGCAGAAGGTATTGGTCAAGGTTACCAGACAATGGATGCATTTGCAGCAATAGCACTTGCATCAGTACTGATAGTATCCCTAAATGAAAAAGGATATACTAGTATTAGTGAAAAGTTAAAGATGATTGGTAAAGCAGGTGTTCTTGCTTGTGGAGGATTGGCACTAGTTTATGGTGGATTGTGTTTCCTTGGAGCAACTGTATCAACAATGTATGGAACAGATGCAGTACAATCACAAGTAATAGTAAATATAACACAAGGATTACTTGGAAATGTTGGAAAAGTTATTTTAGCAATAGTTGTATCTCTAGCATGTTTAACTACATCTATAGGTCTTACATCTGCAACAGGGCAATATTTTTCTAGACTTACAAAAGGTAAGTTAAGTTATGAAAAAATAGTATTAGCCGTATCTGTATTCAGTGCAGTAGTAGCATCTTTTGGTGTTGGAACTATAATAAAGATAGCATCTCCTATACTAAGTATAGTTTATCCACCATCAATTGTTTTAATAATATTGGCTTTCTTTAATGAAAAAATTAAGAATGATAATGTATACAAAGGAGCAGTATATATGTCATTGCTTGTAAGTATATTAACAGTTATATCTAGTTATGGAGTAAGCGTTCCAGTAGTAAATTCTTTACCTCTTCATACATTAGGATTTAACTGGGTAGTTCCAGTTATAATAGCTGGAATAATTGGTAATTTTATACCATCAAAGAGTCAATCTAATACACTTGGTACAAATTAAAACTTATTTAATTGAAATATAAGCATCTGAAAATAAAAGATTTATCTATAATAAATGAAACTATTTATATAGATAACTCTTTTTATTTTTGAGTATATACTAATTATTTGCATTTAATATAGTAAAAATTAGCTAGAAGTATTAAAAAAATAATAATGTTTATTTTTTAACAATGATGAGTATTTATAAAAGCTATTTAAAGGAATATTAGAAGTTCAGATATGTGTATTAGTTGACTTTTACAAAAATATTATATAAATAAAATTGTGACAATAATAAAATAATAAAATAAAATTTAAGGCATTTGAACATATAAATAACTTATGTAAATTACTAAATTGTTTTTTAATTGGATTATATTAAGATTATTTAGTAAATTCTAAAAAATAAGTAAACTAAGATGAATACTAGCAACTGCAAAGTTTTAACAAGTTGGAACTTACAATATAGTTTCTATGAAGAAAAATAAATCAACAAATCATAATAAAAAATTTTCAGAAAAAATGATTTGGAAGCACTCTAGCAAGTAAAAAGTCTATAAGCGTAGAATTGGAATTACGTAAAATTAATAGTGAATTTAGCAAAATAAATACAAAATACTACAAGAATTAACGTAAATAGAAGTTATGACAAAAGGAAAACGATTTTCTAAGTATCATAATTTTGAAAATTAAAAAAATTAAAAATCATATTGACTGCTTTTTTTTCAGATTATATAATAAACACAAAATATTTAAAATTTAAATTGAAATTAAAAGATTATACAAAACAAAAAGGAGAGTGATGTATACATTAATATTGTCTATAAAGCAATATAAATTGGGAATAATGCAAATAATTTAAAAAGTCGCACAATTAAGATGATTTAAAAGTTTTAATTTTGTCAAGAAAAATTAAATAAAAATAAAAAAAGCATATATGTTTAAAGTATACATGTTAATTTTATTTAATTAAGAAAGTTGTACTAAATATTGCGAAGATTTTATAAATTATGAAACATAATTGACAAGTTTAAGTCAAAAATGTATAATTAAATAAAATCTCGTCAAAAGGTTTTCATTTAAGAAGAGATTGGACTTATTTTTTGGTAAAATGTAATAAAAAGTAGTAAAATTCAAATGGGGGTGCTTTAAATGGGTGAGAAACAAATCAAGTTTAAAGATGTAATTGTAATTGGATTTGCACTGTTTGCAATGTTTTTTGGTGCTGGGAACTTAATATTCCCTCCATATCTAGGAGTTTTATCCGGAGGTAGTTGGCTAGTAGCTTTCATAGGATTCCTTTTCGCAGATGGTGGTTTGGCATTATTAGCAGTTATAGCAGCAACTAAGTTCAATGGAGACACATCAAAAATGTTTTCAAGAGCTGGTAAAGGATTAAGTGTTGTATTAGGATGTGCAATGGTAATCTGTATAGGACCACTTTTGGCAATACCTAGAACAGCAGCAACAACTTATGAAATGGGTATATTACCTACAATAGGTTCAGGAATAAGCCCAGTAATATTCTCTATAGTATTCTTTGCTATAGTATTGATTTTAACAATAAGACCATCAAAAGTTGTAGATATAGTTGGATCAATTTTAACTCCAGCTTTACTTATAGCTTTAGCAGTATTAATAGTTAAAGGTATTGTATCTCCACTAGGAGAAATAAGAGATGCTTCTTTAATACAAAATGTATTTGCAGAAGGTATAACTCAAGGATATCAAACAATGGATGCATTGGCAGCTAGTGTATTTGCATCAATTATAATCATGTCAGTAATAGCTAAAGGTTATACAGGTGAAAAAGAAAAGATGAAAGCTACAGTAAGTGCAGGTGTTATAGCGGTAATAGGTATGGCACTAGTTTATGGTGGATTATGTTACCTTGGAGCAACTGTATCTGAAATATATGGACAAGATGTTCAACAAACAGCTTTAATAGTTTCAATAACAGCAGCATTACTTGGAAATGCAGGTAAGATTCTATTGGCTATTATAGTTGCATTAGCATGTTTAACAACAGCTATAGGTCTTTCTTCAGCAGCAGGTCAATATTTCTCAACACTTACAGATGGGAAATTAAAATATGAGCATATAGTTATAGTAGTTTGTGTATTTAGTGCAATCATATCAAACTTTGGAGTAAGTACAATAATAAAATTCTCTTCTCCTATATTAAGTATGGTATATCCAGCAACTATAACTCTAGTTATACTAGCATTATTTAGTAATAAAATTAAAAATGATAACGTATTTAAATGCGCTGCATATATGGCATTGTTAGTAAGTGTATTAACAGTTGCAACAAGCTTTGGTATAAATATACCTCTAGTTAATAGCTTACCACTAGCTTCATTAGGATTTAACTGGGTAGTTCCAGTTGTAATAGCTGGAATAATAGGGAACTTTATTCCATCTCAAAGCAGCAAAGCTGTACAATAATAAAGAATAATTAATACATATAGGAATTGTCTTAAAGTGATTAAAATCATTTAGGAGGCAATTCCTTTTTGATATGTAAAACTTTATATGTATTTATATGTAAATGGATATTAAATTAAGTAGATTAAAGATAGATTATTGTTAGGTTGAATTTTGTTATATATATTTACAAATAATATTTATGGGATGTAGCATATTTATATGGAAAATATAAAGAATTTATTAATAATTTCAATGGGAAATAATGGAATAATAAGGATAAAATTTATAAAAAAATAAAGTATATAAGAGTATAATTACACTTTTATATACTTTTTTATGTTATTTTTAAGTTTTTAATAGAAGATATTTAGAATATAAAAAGTTCATTTACTTAATTGAGAAAACTATAAAGCGTGTTATATTGAATATAAAATAGTATAATATATATTGTGTAAGATAATTAATATGAAAACATGCAAATATAGAAAAAAGTTTGTTTAGAATTACAACTAATAGGTGTATTAATGTAATACTAATTTATTGGAGGTCTAAAAATGAAGTACATAATAAAAAGAGATGGGACAAAAGAACTTTTTAGTAAAAGTAAGATTGAAGATGCTGTCTATAAAGCTAGTATAAATAGTGAAGGTGGAGTAGATAGAGATTTAGCATATGATATATCAAGAAAAATTGCTAATGATTATAATTCTATGGAAAAATGTTTATCTGTAGAAGAAATCCAAGATATAGTTGAAGTATTACTTATGGAATCAAATAGAAAAGATATAGCAAAACACTACATATTATATAGAGAAAGACGTTCAGAAATAAGACATAAGGCTTGGGAGTTTGATGAATTACAAAAATCAATATGGAAAAATAAGTATAGACACGATGGAGAAATTTTTGATGAATGGATAAAGAGAATTTCAAATAATAGTCCAAGAATATCAAAGTTAATAAGACAAAAGAGATTTTTATTTGCAGGTAGAATTTTAGCAAATAGAGGTTTACATAAAGAAGGTAAAAAAGTAACTTATTCTAATTGTTATGTAATAGAGCCACCAAAAGACAGTATAGAAGATATTTTTGACACTGCAAAAAAACTTGCTAGAACTTTTAGTTATGGTGGAGGGGTTGGAATTGATATTTCAAAATTAAGACCCAAAGGTGCAAAAGTAAATAATGCTGCAAAATATACAACTGGAGCAGTGTCTTTTATGGAACTTTATAGCATGACGACAGGTTTGATTGGTCAAAGAGGTAGAAGAGGAGCTCTTATGATTTCTATGGATGTAAATCATCCAGAAATAGAGGAATTTATAGATATAAAAACTGATTTGGAGAAGGTTACTAAAGCAAATATTTCTGTAAGAGTAACAGATGAGTTTATGCAAGCTGTAAAGGAAAAAAAGCTGTATAATTGTACTTTTGAAGTTGAAACTACTGGAGAAAAAATAGTCAAAATAGTAAATGCATATGATTTGTTTAATAAGTTTGTTAAAAATAACTGGGATTATGCAGAACCAGGAATATTATTTTGGGACAAAATAAAAACATATAACCTTATGAGTGAAGATAAGTCTTTTTGTTTTTCAGGTGTAAATCCTTGTGCAGAAGAGCCACTTCCAAGTGGAGGAAGCTGTTTGCTTGGCTCAATAAACTTATCAGAGTTTGTAATACAACCATTTGGGGAACATGCTACCTTTGATATTAATAAGTTAAAATCTTGTGTTAGAGAAGCTGTGGTAGCTTTAAATGATGTATTAGATGAGGGATTAAATTTACATCCATTACAAGAACAAAGGGATAGTGTCTATAAATATAGACAAATAGGATTAGGTGTAATGGGTATTGCTGACATGCTTATAAAGATGGGGATAAGATATGGTTCTGATAAATCTTTAGAATTGTGTGATTTAATTGGTAAGACTATGCTTAACGAAGCTGTAAAACAATCAGCTTTGATTGCTAAAGAATATGGCACATTTAGTGAGTATAAATATGAAAATATTTCTAAATCTAGATTCTTTATAGAAAACCTAAATGATGATATTAAAGAGATGGTTGAAAAGTATGGGCTTAGAAACTCACAACTTTTAACTATACCTCCTACAGGTTCTATATCTACAATGATAGGTATTAGTGGAGGAATAGAACCTATATTTAATCTTTCATATATAAGAAAAACTGAAAGTTTGCATGATGAAGATGTGTATTATAAAGTATATACTCCAATAGTTAAAGAATATATGGATAAAAAAGGCATTACAGATGAAGAATGTTTACCAAATTTTTTTGTTACTGCTATGAATATAGGATATGAAGAAAGAATAAATATGCAAAAAGTATGGCAAAAGTATATTGATGCTTCTATATCATCTACAATAAATATACCTTTTGAAACTACAATTGAAGATGTTTTCAACATATATGTTAAGGCATGGGAAGCTGGTCTTAAGGGAGTGACAATATTTAGAGATGGATGCAAAAGGAGTGGAATCTTAATAAATGAAAAAAAAGAAGATAATAAAAAAGAAAATAACAAAAAAGAAGATAATAAAAAAGAATCTCATAAAAATAATAAAGAAGAAAAAGATAATAAAGAAGAAAAAGCCAAAGAATTAAAAAGTAAAAATTTTGAAGAAGATGAAAAGTTTGTATGCCCTGAGTGTGGTAGTGAAGGAATAGCACATACAGGTGGATGTAGTATATGTTTAAAATGTGGATATAGTGGATGCAATTAAATTCTAAGTTAGTGAGTTTTTAATATATTTAAGAGAAGAATATTTTTACAGGTGAAAGATGAGGGGATAGCATGCAGAACAAGAGTGTGAGGGAGATTAAAGAAATAATTGAGGCTTTAGAAGTTGAAAAGTATATGGAATATATAGAAATATTAAGAGTGGACGAAAGAAAATCTGTTCAAAGTTTGGCTATAAAACTTGCTAAGAAACTAGATAATATTAGAAAAGAAGCAGAAAGATTAGAAACCATAAATACGTTTGAAAATGAAGGATATAGTAAAGGATATTTATATATTGGAGGAATTGATGAAGCTGGAAGAGGACCACTTGCAGGTCCTGTTGTAGCTTCTGTTGTAGTGTTTAAGAAAAATACAAAAATAGAAGGCGTAAATGATTCTAAGAAACTAAGTGAAGCAAAAAGAGAGGAGCTTTTTGAAGTAATAAAAAAAGAAGCATTAGATTATGGAATAGGGATAGTAAATAACGAAGAAATAGATGAATTTAACATATTAAATGCCACGTATATGGCAATGAAAAAAGCAATAAATTGTTTAAAACAAACACCAGATTACTTACTTGTTGATGCAGCGACAATACCAGGAATTGATATAGTTCAAAATCCAATTATAAAAGGAGATTCAAAATCTATATCAATAGCAGCAGCAAGTATATTAGCGAAAGTTACTAGGGATAGTATAATGTATCAATATGATAGAGTATATCCAGAATATGGATTTAAATCTCATAAGGGATATGGAACAAAAGAACACTATGAAGCTATTGAAAAACATGGGATAACTCCTATACATAGAAAAAGCTTCTTGAAAAATATACTATAAACATAATATGATATAATATATATTATATAAATTACTATAATTAATGGGGGATTAGAGATGGATTATAATGAACTATTAAAAAATGCTAGAGAAAATTTAAATGGAAGTTGTAAAGTTTGTAAAGTTTGCAATGGAGTTGTCTGTGCAGGTGAAGTACCTGGTATGGGAGGTAAAGGAAGTGGTTCTTCTTTTATAGAAAATAGCAAGAGTTTAGAAAAAGTAAAAGTAAATATGAGAGTAATACATGATGTTTCAAATCCTGATACATCTATAGAAATGTTCGGAAAAAAAATGAGTGCTCCTATATTTGCAGCTCCAGTAACAGGAACTACTTTAAATATGGGTGGAAAAATAAATGAAAGAGATTACATAGAACCAGTAGTTGCAGGATGTGTCAATAGTGGTATCTATGCAATGGTTGGAGATACAGCAGTAGATGCATTTTTAATGGAAAATTTAGATGTAGTTAAAAAGTATAATGGTGCTGGAATTGTATTTATTAAACCTTGGGACAATGAAAATATTATAAAAAAAATAAGATTGGCTGAAGAAGCTGGAGCATTTGCAGTTGGAGTTGATATAGATGCTTGTGGTTTAGTAACTTTATCACTACATGGAAAACCAGTACTTCCTAAGAATGTTGACCAAATAAAAGAATTAGTTAAATCTACTAAATTACCATTTATATTAAAGGGAATAATGACTGTAGAAGATGCGTTAATGGCAGTTGAAGCAGGTGTAGATGCAATTGTTGTATCAAATCATGGAGGAAGAGTACTTGACTGTACTCCAGGAGCATGTGAAGTTTTACCAAAGATTGCTGAGGCTGTTAAAGGTAAAGTTACAATACTTGCAGATGGTGGAGTTAGAACAGGGTTGGACGTATTAAAAATGATAGGTCTAGGGGCAGATGCAGTATTAATAGGAAGACCTTTTGTAACAGCTTCATTTGGTGGAGCAACTGATGGTGTAGAAACTTATGTAAATAAACTTCAATCAGAATTAAGTGGTTCTATGATATTAACTGGATGTCAAACTATAAAAGATATTGATGGAAAAGTTATATACAAATAAATTTTTATACAAAAAAGAGGAAAAATCATTTTAATGTAGAACAATTATACAAAGGGGGAATTTATATGAGTAAAAAAGCTTATGAAGAAGCCTTAGTAGAATTGGAAAAATTTATTGATGAGAGAAAGCAAATAGTTAAAAGTGCGGAGGAATGTATCGATAAGTACATAGTTGACAGAACGCTACCTTTTGATTACAAAGATAAATGTGTGGAATGGCAACAAGAGTTACTTGACATTGCAGAAGCACAGATTTTAGAAGCAAATGAATTGAATGTATTATTGGAAGAAAAAAAGGAACTTGAGGAAGATTAGATTTTGTTGACCAAGTGTAAATCATATTACTGACTTACACTTGGTTTTTTGTTGTATAAAATATATTCTAGTTAAGATGGCTTTATAAACACTAGATTATGAACACTAGATTATGAAATCTAAAGTAAAATATGGTAATAAATATGATTAATCTAAAAAATAAAACCAGTCTTTAAGACTGGTTTAATTATTATTTTTCGGATTTAGAATATGTTTTTTCATTTCTTCTAATACGATTGTATAGGATTTACATTGAGCAGCAGCTAATTCCGACAAAGCAAATCTCTGAGCTTTATTTAAAAAGTCCTTATCTGTACTACATAATTGCTTTGAACAATCTTGTATCATAAGCATCTTAATTAATTTTACAATCTCAAAGATATCTCCTGAATGAAATTTATCATGGTATAATTTAAGCCGCTTCTTTCTATCAAAAATCCATATAGCATCTGTTTTGTTAATAGATTGGATAAAATTATCAATTTCATTTTCGTTCATAATTGGACGGACACCAATCTTGTCAGCATTCAGAACAGGAATAGAAATTTTAAGAGTACTATTGAAAATGACAGTTAATTCGTAGTATTTCTGCATATGTTTATTTATTTCCTTGGTTACAATATCACTTACATAACAGGCTCCCTCTTTTGGATACATCACACTTTCACCGATATTATACATATGTTAGTTATACCTCCAAACTGAATTTTAGATATTGCAATTTGGGTACAATGCTTTAATTATCTAATAATTAATATTATATCATAAAACTATTGACAAGTCAAAAATATTAATATATAATACTAAGTTTAGCATCAAAAGTGGTTAAAACCAACTATAAAACTAACTATAAAAATATAATATAAAATAATTTAACATCTTGAAATATTATGTTAGTATTGTATAAAATTATATACTAACTATATTTAGTAATCATTAGTTTTTTGCAAAATCTCTTAATTTAAAACTTCCAGCTGTTACAAATACTATTCCAATAAGTATTAGAACGATTACATTTATTAAAATGCTATCATTGCTTTTAATAGCGTTTATAGTCCAGTAAAAAGGTGTAAGCTTTGATAGATTAGCCATAAACGATAATTCACTCATTGATGGTATCAGACTAGATATAGATATAGCTAAACCTATTAAAGAATAAAATGTAGTTACAAGGCTTATAGAGTTTTCATTTTTGAATACTCTAGCTATACAAAATACAAATCCAGTGGAAACAAAACTATTTGCTAGTACAATCATTAATACATTTAGAGTTAATTTAAAATCTCCAATAAATGTAAGGCATCCAAGTATTAAAGTGTATACAATTGCTTGAATAAAAAATAAACCTAAGAGTATGCTAAAAATTATTTTTATATCTTTATGTTTTGTAGAAATAAGCCTTCTTAAAACATTTGATTTTTTTAATGAAAATAAGTCAGAAGCAAGATGCGCTGCGTTAATATACATAAAATAACATATTAAGAAAACTGGTAAAAATAAATTTGTGTTTTTATCAGGTTTGCTATCAACTATAGTTGTTTTAGTTAATTTTTCATCCAGATTTCTATCTATTTTTGATTTTAAAGAATTATTGATAAAAGATTCTATTTCTGATTCTGCCCAAAGACTACCACCACCATTTTCAGTTTTAAAACATTTAACAGCAGGT
Source organism: Clostridioides sp. ES-S-0005-03 (assembly GCF_020658455.1). Lineage (NCBI taxonomy): Bacteria > Bacillati > Bacillota > Clostridia > Peptostreptococcales > Peptostreptococcaceae > Clostridioides > Clostridioides sp. ES-S-0005-03. Next base: position 207,192 of record NZ_JACVWI010000001.1, read on the forward strand.
CTTTTTAAGTTATCTATATCAGTTGAAAAATTTTTGTCTAAAACAAATACTGCAGAAACTTTATTATTTTTTAATAAGTTCATAGCTTTATCTTCTTCATTTAATCTAAATGTGTTTTCCTTTAACTTTGAATTATTTATCAATTTATGTTCATATTTTCCTGAAGAGTTAGATACAACTGCTACTGGAGAAAAGTACATAGATTGATTGTCTGATTTACTAGAAAAAAGGTTAAGAGAAACAACTAATATAATAGGAATCATAACCATACTAGCTAAAAGAGAAGGATTTTTTATGTATCTTTTTATATTTGCAAGAATTAATCTAATCATTATTAAATCTCCCTCCATTTATATTTTTCTTTTACAATAGAGAATATAATCAATATTGTAGAGGCAACTAAGCATGTTACAATTAAATTACTTATTGAACTTAAAGTATTGAAGCTTTCATAGTCACTATATAGAGCTCCTATCAAATAAGTTGGAGATAAACTAGTAAACTTAGTAAAAGTTTCACTTATCATGTTAAAAATACCTCCAAAAATTGTCTGTAAGAAAAGTAACATATAAACTATGAATGTACCATATTTTTTACTAAAAAAACTAGTTACAAAAGTAGATATCGAAGTCATAAAATATGATGACAAAGCACATAGTAAGGTCAATATGGCAAGATTACCTTTAAATGTTATTCCTAGTATTCTAAAAAATAAAACATATAATAATAGAAATATAAATGAGTAAATCCATAAACCTACAAAGTCGTAAATTAAATACTGCACTCTAGTTATAGGCATAGAATAAAGTCTTTTTGAAAGCCCTTTTGATTCACTTATATAATTTGACAAAATATTATTCATTATGAAAATTATTACAAGGAATCCCAATGAAACTAAAGCAAAGTATTCATATGAGTTTTGTTCGATATCGCTTTTTATTATAGAAGTAGCAATGGAACTTTTATTAAACAACTTAGAAAAATCTTCTGAACTTAGTTTTTGAGAATTATTTAAATATAATTTTTCATGATAAGTATCTAATATGTTTTGAAGTAGTATTGCTAAGTCATCATTAGTTCCAAGTTTTTCTATATTTAAAGTATTTGATTTTTCATTTAGAATATTGTTTTCGTATCCCTTAGGTATTGTAAGTTTTAAATCTGCATCAGAATCATCTTTGTTTATTTTTAGTACAGAAGATAAATCATCTTTTAAAAAGTTTGTCAAATTACTTGATAACTTGGAACTATCTTTGTCATATACAACGATTGATATAGGTTCTGTTTTTATAGGATTTTGAAACATATCTCCTGTTACCATTCCAAGGAACCAAGCTAAAAGTAAAGGAAGAGCCAAGAAATATAGCAAACTAATCATGAAGGAACTTTTCAGACCTTTTAACATAGTTTTTACACTTATATATAATTTCATAAAATCACCCCCATTAGTCTCTTAAATTTTTACCTGTTAGATTTAAGAATACATCTTCTAAACTAGGTTCTTCATAAGATATACGTACTACTTTTGAATTGTTTTTATCAACAGCAGAAAGTGCATCTGTTAGCAGAAAGTTTTTATCTACATCTAATGCTATTACTGAAGTATTTTCTAAAACAGATATAACTCCTTTAGTATTTTTTAAATCAAATATAAGTTGAGCATTTATATTTTTTATTTCCATAATTAATTTTGTACTTGTAGATACTATTGATTTTAGATAATTATTATCCCCAAAAGCAACTTCTTTACCTTCATCCATAATAAAGATTTTAGAACAAAGATGTTCAACTTCTTCCATATAATGAGATGTATATATAATAGTAGTTTTTTGTTTTTCAGATATATCTTTTATAAAATTAAAAATGTGATTTCTTGATTGAGGGTCAACACCTACAGTTGGTTCATCTAATATTAATATTTTAGGGTGGTTTAAAAGTGCTATCCCAATATTTAATCTTCTTTGCATACCACCAGATAATTTTTTTACTTTTTTCTTTTTAACTTCAGCTAGACCTGTAACTTCCAAGGCTTCATTGATTCTATCTTGAAGTAACTTGCCCTTCAATCCATAGAAAGCTCCAAAGTATTCTAAGTTATCAAAAGGAGTTAGTGTTTCCATAATTGCTAATTCCTGTGGAACTAATCCTATTATAGATTTTGCACTCATAGGATCTGCTGACAAATCTATACCATTTATTTGAATATTACCACTATTTGGTAAAGTAAGATTGGTAATTATACTTATAAGTGTAGATTTACCAGCACCATTTGGACCAATAAGTCCAAATATTTCCCCTTCTTTAACAGAAAAGCTAATGTTATCAAGTGCTAACTTATCATTAAATCTTTTTGTTATATTATTTACTTTAACTATATCCATAAAAATCCCTCCCAAAATATTTTTGTGTAATTTAAAAATCTATAATATTATAATAAAGAATTAATAGGTGTATTTCTATTACTATAAGTCACTAAAAAAAGTGACTTAAGTCACTTTATAGTTTTATATTTATTATAAGTTAAGTTTTTTAAAATTCTGTTTATAGTTTAGCTTTTTTATTGACATATTATATTACAATTTTATTTTTGAAAGCAAATATAGCCAATTGAGTCCTATCTCTAAGTTCCAATTTACCTAAAATATTAGTTATATTATTTTTTATGGTACCCTCAGATAAAAATAATTCTTGACTTATTTCTTTATTACTAAGCCCATCTGCAATTAACTTAATTATGGATATTTCTTTTTCAGTTAAATTATATATATTAGAAATATGTTCGTGTTCGACAGTTTTTTCAACTGACATAATTTTTTCAATTACATTTTTGTCAAGTACAACATTGCCAAAAAATGAAGAGCGTATTCCCTCATGTAACACTTCATCAGAGCTGTCTTTTAAAAGGTAACCTGAAGCTCCAAATTTCATTGCATCCTTTATATATTCATCATCATTAAATGTAGTTAAAATTAATAGTGCTATTGACTCATCATATTCTTTTATAAGTCTTGTACCTAAAACACCATCACAAATATTCATTCTAATATCCATAAGAACAACATCTACCTCATTTGACTTACAAAATTCTAAAGCCTCATATCCATTAGAGGCATCTCCAATTATCTCCAAATCATCATAAGATGACAATATAATCTTAAGACCTTTCCTAATTAGTTTTTCATCATCAACTATAAGAACTTTGATTTTACTCAAAAAAATCACCCCCTAAAAATTTGGGAAAAGAAGCTCTAATTGTAAATCCATCATTGTGATTATCAAATTCAACTTTTCCATTTAGTTCATATATTCTTTCGCTAATACTGTTAATTCCATTTCCTTTTTTTATATTTTCACATCCTATACCATTATCACTAATCGTAACTATAAGATTTGAAGGATTAAATGTTATAAAAATTTTGATTTTACTTGCTTTTCCATGTCTTGATGCATTGGAAAGCGATTCTTGAATAAGTCTATATAAAGCTATAGACTGAGCTCTAGATAGGTTCCAAGTGTTTTTTGATATAGTTAGTCTTACATTAATATTTGTAAGCTTAATAAAGCTTTTAATTAGTTCTTTAATTTTAAATAAATTTTGATAATTTTCATATTCAATAGGTTTTAACTCAGATATAGCTCTTCTAACATCTTGAAAACTTTCATTTACGAATTCTCTGAGTTCATGTACTAAATCAGATACTTCTGGCTTATCAGTTAAGAGCTTTTCTATAGCACTTAGCTGTATTATTGTTGTAGAAAGAGAATGTCCAACACTATCATGTATTTCTCTAGATATTCGGTTTCTCTCTTTTAAAATGGCTAGTTCTTCTATAGAACTTGCATAAATTTCTAAATCAGAATTAGATTTTTTTAATTTATCTTTAGAAATTCTAAGTTTATCATAAAGGTTTTGATTGTATAATTTAGATATATTTTCACTTTCTATATATATAGAAAGTATAGATATAATCAATAATATTGAACTTGATTCCAACGCTAGATACAAGTTTTTGTCTAAACTAATAATAAAAGAAGATACTATAATGAAAAACAATAATATGTATTTGTATTTTTTATTTATAAAAAATGATATGTCCAAAATTAAAGGAACAAAGTAAACTGAATTAAAAGTCTTTGTACAATTATATAATATGAAAATTAAAGCAAATTCTAAAAAATAAGAAATAAGTACAAGTCTACTATTATTTGATAAAGAAAAAAATCTGACTTGATTATTTATTATAATTAGAAATAATATTATTATGGTTATAACTGGATACAATATATTTTCAGTAGTGTTTAAAGAACTTACAAGTACTATAAATAGGGACAAATATCGTATAAAAGTAACTAATTTTTTTCTATTCATTAAAAGAACTCCTCCATAAAAATAAACTTTCCTTATGAAAACTAGGATAATATCATAAAAGAATAAAGTCAATAGAAGTATCTATTAATATTAATAGAAATAAAATCAATCTAAAAAATTTGAATAGTTAAATCGTATACTGACCATAATCAAAAAGTAAAAATTTAATGTATTGGAGTAAAAAATGAATAACAAAGAAAAAGGTGATTTTGGAGAAGAAGTAGCAATTAATTATTTATTGTCAAAAGGCGCAAAACTATTAGAAAAAAACTACAGATTAAAGATTGGAGAGGTCGATATAATAGTAAGGATAGATGATGAGATTGTATTTGTAGAAGTAAAATCAAGGTCTAGTTTAAGGTATGGTTATCCTTGTGAATCTGTAAATTTCAAGAAGAGAAAAAAGATAGTTGAGATTGCTAAATACTATATCACAAAAAATAATTTACATAATATTCCCATAAGATTTGATATTGTAGAAGTTTATTTATCAGAAAAAAGAGTAAATCACATAATGAATGCTTTTTAAGAAAGATAAAGGTTTGGAAAGGATTATTATATGTTAAGTATTATTAACTCAAGTAATTTAATAGGAATTGAAAGTTTTCTAGTAAAGGTTGAGGTGGATACAAGTAATGGTATACCTAGTTTCAATATTGTGGGTCTTCCGAGTAAGGAAATTAAAGAGGCGAGAGAGAGAGTTAAATCAGCTATTATCAATAGTGGATATAAATTTCCAAATACAAGAATTGTTGTAAATTTATCACCAGCAGATATAAAAAAAGAAGGTGCTTTTTTAGATTTATCAATAAGTATAGGTCTTTTAAGAGGGTTAATAGAAAAAGATGAAAATTATATAAGAGAAAGTATGTTTATAGGAGAATTATCACTAGATGGAAAAATAAGAAAAGTAAGAGGGATATTACCAATAATTATAGGTGCAAAAACCCAAAATATAAAGCGTATTTTTATACCAGTTGACAATATAAGAGAAAGTTTATTTATAGAAGAAATTGATATAATACCTATTAAAAGTTTAAAAGAATGTATAGGTTTTTTAAATGGAGAAATAAAAGTCGATAAAGAAAAAATAATGTCTTTTTTAAATGAAGAAATAGAAACAAATGGGAATTATACATATTGTAAATATCCTGAGTTTTATGATACAAAAGAAAGCAAACATGATGAAGATTTTAAGGATGTTAGAGGAAATTATTTTATAAAGAGAAGCGCAGAGATAGCCGCTGCTGGAAATCATAATATGCTTATGATTGGGCCTCCAGGTTCAGGTAAAACAATGATTGCAAAACGAGTAATAACAATTTTGCCAGATATAAGTATAGAAGAGATGGTAGAAGTAAGTAAGGTTTATAGTGTATTGGGTATGATAGATGAAAATAAAGGCATAATCGATAAGAGACCTTTTAGAGCGCCTCATCATACAACTACAAAGCAGTCTTTAATTGGTGGAGGAACAGATGCAAGACCTGGAGAAGTAGCACTAGCACATAGGGGGATTTTGTTTTTAGATGAAATCGCTGAATTTGATAGGAAAATACTTGAGACTTTGAGACAACCTATAGAAGATGGGTATGTAAATATATCTAGAGTAAAGTATAGTACAAAATATCCCTGTAGAGTATTACTAATTGCAGCTATGAATCCATGTCCATGTGGTTATTATATGTCAAATACAGAGTGTAGATGTAGGAGCAATGAAATTAATAAATACATAAATAAAATATCAGGACCATTATTAGATAGGTTTGATATTTTTGTAGAAGTAAATACTGTAAAATATGATGATTTAAATTCATCAAAACAAGAAGAAAGTTCTCAAAAAATAAAGACGAGAGTAGAAAATGCTAGAAAAATACAAATAAATAGATTTAAAGAAGATAATATAAAAAATAATAGTGAAATTAAGGCTTCTAATTTATTAAAATATTGTAAATTAGAAAAAGAAGCTTCAAAAATGGCTAAAGTAATATTTAATAAATATAACTTAAGTAGTAGAAGTTATACAAAACTTTTAAAGATGGCAAGAACAATAGCTGATTTAGAAGGAATAGAGTTGATAAATTCACAGTGTATTATAGAAGCTTTTTCATTTAGAAGAGCTTATTATAGCTATTTTAAATAAGTTTTTGAGGTGTATTTTATGGAGAAAAAAGATATCTATTTATGGTTAAAATCAATTAGTGGAATAACAACAAAAACAATTGAAATAATAGAAAATAATATAGTAAATATTGAAGATATATTTGATTTTTCTGAAAAAGAAATATATAATTTAAAAAATATAAGCTTGAATATTAGAAAAAATATAGTAAAATATAGAGGTCACGCTTATTTAGAAAATATAAAAGAACTACTTTACAAAAAAACAATTAAATATATTTGCCAATATGATGAAGAATATCCTGAAAATTTGAAGAATATATACAATGCTCCAAAGTTATTATTTTACAAAGGTGACATAAGTTTAGTTAATAATAATTTCAATATAGCTATAGTAGGTTCAAGAAAGCCTACAGCTTATGGAATTAATTGTGCAAAAACAATGAGTTGTCAATTGTCTCAATATGGAGTTAATATAGTAAGTGGATTAGCCATAGGAATAGATGCATATTCACATATAGGTTGTATGAATGGAAAATCTAAGACTATAGCAGTTCTTGGTTCAGGAGTAGACAACCCTCTTCCAAAACAAAATTTACATTTATCAAATAAAATATTAGAAAATGGGGGACTATTATTATCAGAGTATAATATTAACTCAACAGTAGCTCCATATCATTTTTCTAATAGAAATAGAATTATTAGTGGATTAAGTGATGGAGTAGTGGTTGTAGAAGCAGCAATACGAAGTGGTGCATTAATAACAGTAGAGTTTGCTCTTGAACATGGAAAAAATGTTTTTGCAGTACCTGGTAATATAAATTCTCAAATGAGTAGAGGATGTCATAAAATTATAAAAGAAGGTGCGAAATTAATTGAAAATATAGATGATATTTTGAATGAGTATAACATATTTAATATTATCAATAAAAAAATAAATCAAAAATATGATAATATAAGTTTAAATGCCAAGTCTAAGCAAATAATTGAAGCTATAAAAAGAGAAGGAAGCTTGCATATAGATAGTATTTGTGATTATACTGGTATAGAAATAAAGTATGTAAATTCAATAATCAATGAATTAGTACTAAATGAGTTAGTAATAGAGATGAATAATAAAACGTACAGTTTAAATGTATAAATTAAGATTAGGTAGTGGGGGTGTGTGGTTTTATGGCCAAAACATTAGTCATCGTAGAATCGCCTGCAAAAGCTAAGACCATAGAAAAATTTTTAGGTAAAAGTCATTATACAGTAAAAGCATCAGTTGGTCATGTTAGAGATTTACCTAAAAGTAAATTAGGTGTAGATATAGAAAACAATTTTGAACCTCAATATATAAATATACGAGGAAAAGGCGATGTAATAAAGGAATTAAAAAAAGAAGCTAAAAAATCTAAACAAGTGTATCTAGCAACTGACCCTGATAGAGAAGGTGAAGCTATATCATGGCATTTAGCTCATATACTAAATTTAGATGAATCTGATGATTGTAGAATTGAGTTTAATGAAATAACTAAAGATGCAATTAAAAAAGCAATTAAGCATCCTAGAAATATTGATATAAACTTAGTAGATGCACAACAAGCTAGAAGAGTATTGGATAGACTTTTAGGATATCAAATAAGCCCTATATTATGGCAAAAGGTTAGAAAAGGGCTTAGTGCAGGTAGAGTACAATCAGTAACAACAAAATTAATTTGCGATAGAGAAAAAGAGATAAAAGCGTTTATTCCAAAAGAATATTGGACAATAGATGTTGAAGCAAAGACAGCAAAAGATAAAGATATAACTTTAAAATTTTATGGAAAGAACGATGAAAAAATTGAATTAGAAAATGAAGATGCTGTTAATGTAATACTAAAAGAAATGGAAGGAAAGGATTTAAAAGTTGAAAAGATAGAATCTAAATCAAGACGTAAATCAGCTCCAAAACCATTTACAACAAGTATGCTTCAACAAGAAGGTGCAAATAAGTTGTTTTTTACTACTAAAAAAACAATGATGATAGCCCAAGAACTATATGAAGGTATAGATATAGAGGGTGAAGGCACTGTTGGTCTTATATCATATATAAGAACTGATTCTAAGAGAATATCTGATGAAGCAAAAGAAAAAGCTAAGAATTATATAATAAGTGACTTAGGTGAAAATTATTATAAAAACCCTGTAGAAAAAAAAGAAAAACCAGACACTAAAAAGGTTCAAGATGCACATGAGGCAATAAGACCAACTTCCGTTGATAGAACTCCTGATAGCATAAAAGCTTCATTGAGTAAAGACCAATATAAGCTGTATAATTTAATTTGGAGAAGATTTATAGCAAGTCAAATGGAGGATTCAGTATTCGATATACTAAATGTAGAATGTAAGGCTGGAGATATTGTATTTAAAGCCACTGGTTCAAAAATGAAATTTGATGGATATACTAAGGTATACAATTTTTCAGAAAGAGAAGATAAGATTCTACCAAGTATAGAAAAAGGAGATATATTAAGTATAGAAAATATATTGCCAGACCAACATTTTACACAACCACCAGCAAGATATACAGAAGCCAGTTTGGTAAAAACATTGGAAGAACTGGGAATTGGTAGACCAAGTACGTATGCTCCAACAATAGCTACTATATTAAATAGAGAATATGTTGAAAAGCAAGGCACAAGTCTATGTCCAACAGAACTTGGAATAATAGTTACTGATATTTTAGAAAATAATTTTCATAAATTTATAGATGTAGATTTTACTGCTGATATGGAAAGTAAGCTTGATGTCATAGAAGAGGGAAATACAGATTGGAAAGAAATTGTATCTGAAGCATATGCACCACTTAAAGAAGCCATTGAAGAAGCACTTGAGAATATAGAAAAAATAAATATGGATGAAGAAACTGATGAAATCTGTGAAAACTGTGGCTCTAATATGGTTATAAAATATGGTAGGTTTGGAAAGTTTATGGCTTGTAAAAACTATCCTGATTGCAAAACGACTAGACCAATTATGAATAAAATTGGTGTTAAATGTCCAAAATGTGAAGAAGGAGAAATTATCCTTAGAAAATCCAAAAGAGGGAAAGCTTTTTATGGATGTTCTAATTATCCAAACTGTGACTTTGTAGCTTGGAATAAGCCAACAGGAGAGTTTTGTGAAAAGTGTGGTTCATATATGGTTGAAAAAGTGACTAAATCTGAAACGAAAACAGTATGCTCCAATAAAGAATGTAACAAAGAGTCAAAAGAGCATAATGACGGAAAAGAGTGAAAATTGAAAAAAATCACATAATTATCTTGAAAAAGGTTCCAAACTATGATAATCTTTCAAGTGTGAACAACTAATATAAAAATAAATTTTCATTAAAAGTGAGAATAATATTAGAAAATATAAAGGTTATTAAAAGGCCTAAATTTCATGAGGAGATGATTAAATGGCAAGTGAAGTATTACAAAAAACAAGAAAAATAAATAAAACATTACAAACAAGTGGTGGAAGCAGTGTCTCTTTTGATTTACTGGCCGGAGCATTAGGAGATGTATTAAATTCTAATGTTTATGTAGTAAGTGCAAAAGGTAAAGTTCTAGGGCTTCATTTAAATGATATTGAAGATAGCTCAGTTATAGAAGACGAATATACTAAGCAAAAAAAATTCTCAGAAGAATATACTCAAAACTTATTAAAAATTGATGAGACACTAGAAAACTTAAATGGTGAGAAGATATTAGATATTTTCCCTGAAGAACAAGGAAGATTACAAAAATATACTACTGTAGTACCAATATTAGGAAGTGGACAAAGACTTGGAACATTAGTACTTTCAAGATATTCAATGTCATTTAATGATGATGATTTAGTGATAGCTGAATACAGTGCAACTGTTGTTGGTCTTGAGATATTAAGAGCAATAGGTGAAGAATTAGAAGAAGAAATGAGAAAAAAAGCTGTAGTTCAAATGGCAATAGGCACTCTGTCCTACTCCGAGCTTGAAGCAGTTGAACATATTTTTGCTGAATTAGACGGTAAAGAAGGCTTACTTGTAGCAAGTAAAATAGCTGATAGAGTTGGTATAACTAGGTCAGTTATAGTAAATGCACTTAGAAAATTTGAAAGTGCAGGTGTGATAGAATCAAGATCATTAGGTATGAAAGGAACTCATATAAGAATACTTAATGATAAACTTACAGATGAATTAAAAAAATTAAAAAACAATCAATAATCTAAATTTTATAGATTGTGATTAGAAAAGGTATCTATTTCAAATAGATACCTTTTTTAGACGGATTATTGGGATAATAATCATGAAATATTTTTTTTGAATAGGAGTGGGAATATGCCTTTAGCAGATAAAATAAGGCCAAAAACAATGAATGATGTAATAGGTCAAAGTCATATAATTGGTAATGGAAAAATACTGTCTAAGATATTACAGACTAATTTTTTGCCAAATATGATATTTTTTGGTCCACCAGGTGTTGGAAAAACTACTGTAGCAGAAATTGTCGCAGAAAAAAGCAATAAAAATTTTTATAAAATAAATGCCACTAATTCATCACTAGAAGATATAAAAAAAGTAATAGCAGAACTTGGAAGTATAAGTAATATAAATGGGGTTTTACTATATATAGATGAGATACAAAGTTTTAATAAAAAACAACAGCAGTCGATATTAGAATTTATGGAAAATGGTAGTATAACTTTGATTGCTAGTACTACAGAGAATCCATATCATTATGTATATAAAGCTCTTCTAAGTAGAGCGACTATATTTGAATTTAAGCCTTTAGAAAAATTAGATATAGAAAAAGGCTTAAGAAGGGCAATTGAAGTTTTAAATGAAGATAGTTATATGGATATTGAATGTAATAATGATGCTATTGAGGATATAGCTATTATCTCTGATGGAGATATGAGAAGGGCTTTAAATGCTTTAGAATTAGTAGTTTATTCAACTAAACCAAATATAGATAACATAATCTATATAGATTCAGATGTAGTAAAAAAATCTACATTTAATAAAATTATAAACTATGATAAAAATGGTGATAGTCATTATGATATTTTAAGTGCATTTCAAAAATCTATAAGGGGAAGTGACCCGCAGGCATCCATACACTATTTAGCAAGACTTATAAAAGGTGGAGATTTAATAAGTATCTGTAGGAGACTTTTAGTAATAGCTAGTGAAGATATAGGTTTAGCTTATCCAAATGCAGTTGTTATTGTAAAAGCCTGTGTAGATTCAGCTATGCAACTTGGATTTCCTGAAGCAAAAATACCATTAGCAGAAGCTACTGTTCTTTTAGCTACATCGCCAAAATCTAATTCTGCATGTATGGCAATAATGAAAGCATTAGATGAATTAGATAGAGAATTTGTTAAAGACATACCAAACAGTATAAAAGATGCTCATTATTCTGGTTCTAAAGATATAGGTAGAGGATGTGGATATAAATATCCTCATAACTTTAAAAATCATTATGTAAAACAACAGTATTTACCAGATAGCATAAAAGATAGTATTTACTACATACCACAAGAAAACAAAACTGAGAAAAATATAAAGAAATATCTAGAATATTTGGATAGCGATTTTTAAGTTGAATTTTATGTATCGGGGGTAGATATTATGATTATAAAGCTTAACTCAAGTTATCATAGTAGAGTTATGAAATATTTAAAAAAAGAACCTGAGTACAATTTATTTATAATAGGGGATATTGAAAGATATGGATATGGAAATAACTTTTTAAATTTATGGGCAGATATAGGTTTAAATGGTGAAATCAGAGCAGTACTACTTAAATATTTTGAATTTATGATGTTTTATTCAGATGGAGAGTATGATGTTGAAGGCTTTTATGAATTGCTTTGTGACACTGATTACGAAGAAATTTCTGGAAAAATAAGTGCTGTAGATGCTTTAGCAAAGCGATTAGGACTTAATAATCTAAAAATAGTTGATTTTTGTAAGCTTCGAACTAAAAAATTTTTAATTGACAATCATTGTAATGAAAAGGTCAAGAGAATTAGACTTGGAAATCTAAAGAAAACAGTTAGGCTTTATGATTTGATAGATGAATTCCACAGTACAACTTTAGATAGTTTAAAAAATGGTTTAAGAACAGGTAGAGGATATTGTATAGAGATTAACAAAGAAGTAGTATCAATGGCAAAGAGTACATCAGAAAACAGGACTCATGCAATGATAATTGGAGTAGGTACACATCCTAAATATAGAGCTAGAGGGCTTGCTACAAAATGTTTAATTAAACTATGTTCAGAACTTTTAAGAGAGAATAAAATGCCTTGTTTGTTTTATGATAATGAAGAAGCTGGAAAGATATATAAAAAATTAGGATTTGAAAACATTGGAAAATGGGGGATTTATTCAAAATAAAAAAATTAAAATTAATCTTGACAAAATTAGTAGGGTATAATAAAATTATGTTGAAAGTAATTCCTACTAAAACAGTATGAATTAGATTTCTATATAGAGGTGATAATGTATGAAGTTGTCTACTAAAGGTAGATATGGACTAAAGGCAATGTTTGAATTAGCACTAAATCAAGATAATGGACCAGTGTCATTAAAATTTATTGCTAAAAAGCAAAAAATATCGGACCAGTACTTAGAACAAATATTTTCATCTTTAAAAAAATCGGGTCTAGTAAAAAGTGTAAGAGGTGCTCAAGGAGGATATTTGCTTTCAAAGAATGCTGAAGACATAACAGTAGGAGATATACTTGTAGTATTGGAAGGTCCAGTTGCATTATCTGACTGTGTACTAGATGAAGATGTCTGTGAAAACTCAAACATGTGTGTAACAAAAATAGTTTGGGAAAAGATGAAAAAGGGTATAGAAGATGTTATAGATTCAATTACTCTTAAAGATATGATAAATGACTATAACAAAAATAAATTAGAAAATGATATAACAAATATAACTAAAAAATAGATTTGGAGATGAATGTAATGGAAAAAAGAAGATTGTATATGGATTATTCTGCAACAACACCTGTTAAAAAAGAAGTATTAGATGCAATGATGCCATACCTAACAGATTATTTTGGCAATGCATCTAGTTTTCACACATTCGGAAGAGAAGCAAAAGATGCTTTAGATAAAGCGAGAGAACAAGTAGCAGCCCTTATAAATGCTGAACCTAGTGAAATATATTTTACAGCAGGTGGTTCAGAAAGTGATAACTGGACATTAGAGGGTGTAGCTTATGCTAATAAAAATAAAGGTAATCATATAATAACTTCAAAAATAGAACACCATGCAATACTTCATACATGTGAATACTTAGAAAAACATCATGGATTTGAAATAACTTATTTAGATGTTGATAGCGAAGGAAAAATTGATTTAAAACAATTAGAAGATTCAATAAAAGATACTACTATACTAATAAGTATAATGTTTGCAAATAATGAAATAGGAACTATACAACCTATTAAAGAAATATCTGAAATAGCTAAAAAACACAGTATATTATTCCATACTGATGCAGTACAAGCTTCAGGTAATATTCCAGTAGATGTTAAAGAATTAGAAATAGATTTAATGAGTATGTCTTCACATAAAATATATGGACCAAAAGGTGTTGGAGCTTTATACATAAGAAAAGGTGTAAGACTTCATAACTTTGTCCATGGTGGAGCACAAGAAAAAAGCAAAAGAGCAGGTACAGAAAATATACCTGCAATAGTTGGATATGGAAAAGCAGCAGAATTAGCTAAAGCAAATATGCAAAACCATGTTGAGACTTTAACTCGTCTTAGAAATAAGTTAATAGATGGTGTTTTAGAAAGAATACCTTATACGAGAATAAATGGTAGTTTAGAAAATAGATTACCAGGAAATGCAAACTTTGCATTCCAATTTATAGAAGGTGAAGGAATACTTTTACTATTAGATATGTTAGGAATTGCTGGTTCAAGTGGTTCTGCATGTACTTCTGGTTCATTAGACCCTTCACATGTATTACTTGCAATAGGTTTACCACATGAAATAGCACATGGTTCATTGAGACTTACAGTTGGAGATTTTACAACGGATGATGATATAGATTATATATTAGAAAATTTACCAAAAGTTATAGAAAGACTTAGAAGTATGTCACCACTTTACGATGATGCAAAGAAACAAGGTTTAGTAAAATAGACAAAATAGATAAGACATAAAAAATAGGCATAAATTAATGTAGGAGGAAAAAATAATGCAATATAGTGATAAAGTTATGGAACATTTTATGAACCCAAGAAATATGGGAGAAATTGAAGGTGCAAGTGGTGTAGGTGAAGTTGGAAATCCTACATGTGGAGATATAATGAAGATATTTTTAGACATAGAAGGAGACATAATAAAAGATGTTAAGTTTAAAACATTTGGCTGTGGTTCAGCTATAGCAAGTTCTTCTATGGCAACTGAAATGATAAAAGGAAAGACTATAAAAGATGCATTAGACCTTACAAATAAAGCTGTTGCTGAAGCTTTGGATGGTTTACCACCAGTAAAAATGCACTGTTCAGTTTTAGCAGAACAAGCTGTAAAAGCAGCACTTATAGACTATGCTAAAAAGAATAATATCCATATACCAGAATTAGATGGATATGTTATAGATGATGCTCATGACCATGATATTGAGGAAGAAGAATAAAATAAGGAATAATTTTCCAAAAAAAGTTTAAAATCATTTTAAAAAAGTGTATAATGGTATGGTAAGATGAAAAATAGCCGTTTTAAAGAAAACGGCTATTTTTTATTGTTAAAACTACCATTCTAGCCCGTTTTGGAAATTAATCAAATAATAAAAAAATATACACATCCATAATATTTAAACATTAAAAAATATAAAAAATCTCAGCAAATCAATCGTTTACGAGGATTTCATATAAAAATATATTTTCAGAAATTTTTACTTAAAAATGCTATTTTCTTTAAAAAGGCACATTTCAACTAAATACAATATTAGGGGGAACAGTTATGAAAATACCAAAGAGGATAGCAGCAATACTTACTATATCATTAGTAATTAGCAGTGCAACAGCAGGCATATCAAGTGCTCAAACAAACAGTGATACACTTAAAGGTTCAGGTAGATGGGAAACTACCATACAAATAAGTAAAAAAGGATGGGATACATCTAAAAATGTAATATTAGTTAATGATAATACTATAGTAGACGCATTGACTGCAACTCCTTTTGCTGGTTCTAAGAATGCACCAATTCTTTTGACACAAAACAATAAACTAGATGATAGAACTAAAGCAGAAATAATAAGGTTAAAAGCAGAAAAAGTATATTTAATAGGTGGGACAAAAACTTTAGGTTTAGAGGTAGAGACACAATTAAAATCATTAAAAATTGATACAGAAAGAATCTCAGGAAATGATAGGTATCAAACTTCTTTAGAAATAGCTAAAAAATTAGATGAGTCTCTTGGAAGAAAAACAAGTAGTAATATTTCAGAGATAGTTGTAGTTAATGGAGAAAAAGGTCTTGCTGACGCAGTAAGTGTAGGAGCTGCGGCTGCTCAAAATAAAATGCCAATAATTCTTTCTAGTCCAGAAGATGGAATAAAACAATCAAATCAATTTATAAAAGATAAAGGTATAAAAACATCTTATGTAATAGGAGGAGTGCAGTCGATTTCAGAAGCTACAAAAAGCACTTTACCTAGTCCTAAAAGATTATCAGGAAAAGATAGAAATGAAACTAATGCGGCTGTTATAAGTGGATTATATGGTTCAAAAGAGTTGAAAAATGCATATATAACAAAAGATGGTATGAATAAACAAGGAGATCTTATAGATTCATTAGCAGTAGGTTCATTGGCAGCAAAAAATAATTCACCAGTAGTTTTAGTTGGAAATAAATTAAATAAAGAACAAGAAAAAGTATTAAATACTAAAAGCTTAAAAACAGTTACACAGGTTGGTGGTTCAGGCAATGAGAATGCTTTCTTTGAGATAAAAAAATCACAATCTACAACAACATATGAAGTTAAAAATATAGAAGAGTTAAAAATAGCTTTAGATAAAGCTGATGCAAATGATGTTATAAATATTAAGCCATCAGGAACTATGTCAAATGATTTATCATTGAGTACTAATAATTCAATTTCTGTAAATTTAAATGGTACATATACAGGTACGATAGTAGTAACTGCTCCAAATGCAGATATAGTAAATAAAGGTACAATAAATAAAGTTTTGGTTAAGGATAGTAAAGGTGGAACAATAATAAATGAAAGTGGAGCAAAAATAGAAAAAGTAGAAATACAAAATAATTCTAGCAATGTTGTAGTTAAAAACAACGGAAAAATAACAAACATAAAAAATGATGCTACAGGAACAAATATAAAAAATGAAGGAACAATAACTGACAAAGTAGAAGGTTCTCAGACTCCAAGTGTAGATGGCACTAAACCAGGTGGAAGTTCATCTGGAGGCTCTTCATCAAGTGGAGGAAGTTCAAGTGGTGGTTCATCTGTAAAAGATAAATTGATAACATCAATAACAGCACTTGATAATTCAATAAAAGTACAAAATGTAGAAAATGGAACGGAATTAAGTAAGTTAAACTTACCAAAAGAGTTATCAGCAACTGTGTCTGGAGTGGCCAATACAAAAGTAGGTGTAACTTGGAAAAGTACACCAGAATATGCTAGCCAAGTAGCAGGAAAGTATATATTTAGTGCAAGTCTATCAAGTGGATATAAGCTATCAGAAGGAGTATCACTTCCAACTATTACAGTAACGGTAGCTGAACCTGCTAAAGTGGAGACAATAAAGATTACTGATACTGATACATTAGAAGAAGCACTTGCTTTACAAGAAGATGGTCAAGTGTGGGAAATAAGTGGAAAAATAGATGTTAAAAAGCCAGTTGTTATAGATAAAAAAATAGTTATAAATGGTAGTAATAATGCTGAATTGAAAAAAGCTGTAGAATTTACTGATACTAAACCAGGGTACGAAAATATAGTAACAATAGACAGAAAAGATGGTGTAAAAATAAACAATCTAGAAGTAACAGGTTTAGATTCAGACAAATTAAATAAATCAGGAATGCATGTTTATTTATCACAAAATGTTGAATTAAACAATGTAACTTTAAATAATAATAAAGGGGCAGGTTTAATAGTAAATGGTTCATCAGTAATAGCTTCAAATCTTGTAACAAGTGGAAACGGATGGTATGGAGTTAATGTAGAATATGTAAAAGATGATGGAATTGTAAATGAAACTAATGCAAGTCTAGATTTAATAGGTGATTGTAAGATAAGTGAATATACTCCAATAAAAACTGACAACTATGATAAAGATAAAGTGATTATTAATGGATATGGAGATTGTACATTATCACAAGATTCAAAAACTGCTACTTGGGGTAAAGCTTCTATAACTATAAATGAAAATAATGATATAGCTAATATAACGGAAGAAAATAAAATAGATGAGGATGAAAATGGCAGTATACCTAAGTTTGAAAGTGTAGATGATAGAACGCCTGTAAAGATTACACTAAATAAAGGCAAAAATGATTATAATAATGTAAGAGTTCAAATAAGTCCAGAAGAAGGTTCAGCAGACTTAGATGGAATACAACTAATTGCTAAGGATAGCAATGGGAACTGGTTTAACATAGTAAAAACAGGATGGGGACCAATGGAAGGTTTTCCATTGCAAGGTGCAACAACAAAAGTTTATCTAGTTGGAAATAAAGAAGGTACTTATAAGGTGAAAATAGAACTAGTTGATGTTAGTAATTCTAATAATATAATAACAGAAACAACAGCGTCAGTAGTGGTAGTTAATAAATAAAAAATTACCCTTAAATCTTTTAAAATTACCTAATAATATTATTTTTTTTAGAAAATAGAGCAAGCTATATTTTAAATAAATACAATGCTTGCTCTATATGGTATAATAATAAGTAATGCAAAAGATGAGGTGAAATTTGTTTATGAATAAAAAAGTAATGATAGGTATGAGTGGAGGAGTAGATAGTTCTGTAGCTGCATATCTTTTAAAACAGCAAGGATACGACGTCATTGGTGTTACTATGAAATTATGGCAAGACGATGACGAAGTTGAAAATGAAGGTGGTTGTTGCTCTTTATCAGCAGTTGAAGATGCTAGAAGAGTAGCAAATAAAATAGGAATACCATTTTATGTTCTTAATTTTAGAGAAGTATTTAAAGAAAAAGTAATAGATTATTTTATAGATGAATATTTAGAAGGAAAAACTCCTAATCCTTGTATAGCTTGTAATAAACATATAAAATTTGACGATTTTTATAAAAGAGCTAGACAAATAGGATGTGATTATGTGGCTACAGGTCACTATGCAAAAATAGAAAAAGATGAAGATACAGGAAGATATTTATTAAAAAAATCTGTTACAGATAAAAAAGACCAGACTTATGCACTTTATAATCTTACACAAGAACAATTAAAACATACACTACTACCAATAGGTGATTATGAAAAGGATAGAGTAAGAGAAATTGCTAAAGAAATGGGAATGGCAGTCCATAATAAACCCGATAGTCAAGAAATTTGTTTTGTTAAAGATAATGACTATGCAAATTATGTAAAAAAACATTCTGAAAAGCGTATTGAAGAAGGTTTTTTTGTAGATACTAAAGGAAATGTACTTGGAAAACATAAAGGGATACTATACTATACAATAGGACAAAGAAAAGGTCTTGGAATTACTTTTGGCAAACCAATGTTTGTAGTAGATATAAATCCAATAAATAATACTATTGTCCTTGGAGACAACGAAGAATTATTTAAAAAAGAACTTATTGCAAAAGATGTTAACTTTATATCAATAGACAAACTAGAAGAGCCATTAAGAGTTCAAGCAAAAATAAGATACTCTGCAAAACCATCACCAGCTACTATTTATAATGTTGGAGAAAATACTATTAAAATAGTATTTGATGAAGCTCAAAGAGCTATTACAAAAGGTCAATCTGTTGTAATGTACGATGGAGATATTGTAGTAGGCGGAGGAATAATAGAGAAAAGTTTATAAAAATATCTAAGAAACTTATAAAATAAGTAATATAGTCTATAAATCTAAAACAAAGTTTATAAAATAAATTTATTGTATATGAAAATATAGTATTGATTAATTTTGTAAAATTTAGTAATATAATTATTATATTAATTAAAAACAAATACAGTGATAAGGAATAGTAAAGTATTTGATGTCTTACAGAGAGAGGGAACATGCTGAAAGCCCTTAGAATAAAATATTTGAAGCAGCCTTTTAGTAGCAATTTTGAACAATGTACTTTGAATTAACAAGGTAGATTTAAGTAGAGATTGACGGTAGTTACGTTATAGCTAAGGTTTTCCGAAGATATCATAATTTTTTATGATAATTAGGGTGGTACCGCGATTGTCCTCGCCCCTATAAATTTATTTATAGGGACGAGGTTTTTTATTTAAACGAAAAAATATAATTTATTAGGAGGAACATAATATGGAAAAGATGGGACTAAACGAGATAAGAAGTAAGTTTTTAGAATTTTTTGAGTCAAAAGGTCACTATGTAGCAGATAGCTATTCTTTAGTACCAAACAATGACAAGAGTTTATTGCTTATAAACTCAGGTATGGCACCTTTAAAAAATTATTTTTCAGGTGTAGAAGTACCTCCAAGTTTAAGAATGTGTACATCTCAAAAATGTATAAGAACTGGAGATATAGAAAATGTAGGTATAACTGCAAGACATGCCACTTTTTTTGAAATGATGGGTAACTTCTCATTTGGAGATTACTTTAAAAGAGAATCAATTAAATGGGGATGGGAATTTGTCACAGAATGGCTAAGTATCCCAGAAGATAAAATATGGGTAACTGTATATGAAGAAGATGACGATTCTTATGATATATGGGCAAAAGAAATGAATTTTCCAGAAGAAAGAATGGTTAGACTTGGTAAAGATGATAACTTCTGGGAGATAGGTACAGGTCCTTGTGGTCCTTGTTCAGAAATATATTTTGATAGAGGAGAAGAATATGGATGTGATAATCCAGACTGTAAACCAGGCTGTGATTGTGACAGATACCTAGAATTCTGGAACCATGTATTTACTCAGTTTGATAGAGATGAAGAAGGAAACTACAGTTTATTAGAAAGTAAAAATATAGATACAGGTATGGGCCTTGAAAGAATGGGATGTATCATGCAAGGTGTGGACACTATCTTTGAAGTAGATACTATTAAGTCTATATTGGAAGCTGTTGAAAAGTTAACAGGAGTAAAATATGGAGTAAATCCAAAAAATGATATATCAATAAGAATAATAACTGACCATATAAGAGCTGTGACATTCTTAGTTAGTGATGGAGTACTTCCATCAAATGAGGGAAGAGGCTATGTTCTTAGAAGACTTCTTAGACGTGCTGCTCGTCATGGTAAACTATTAGGTGTAAAAGAATTATTCTTACAAAAACTGATAGATGAAGTTATAAAGGTAAATGATAAAGCATATCCAGTTTTAGTTGAAAAAGAAAGTTATATTAAAAAAGTTGTTGGAATAGAAGAAGAAAAATTCAATGAAACTATAGACCAAGGAACAGAAATATTGAACTCATATATAGAAGCATTAAAGAATGAAGGAAAAACTGTTTTAAGTGGTCAAGAAGCCTTTAAACTGTATGATACTTATGGATTCCCTATAGACTTAACTAAAGAAATTTTGGAAGAAGAACATTTATCTGTAGATGAAGAGTCTTTCAATGAAGAAATGGAAAAACAAAAAGAAAGAGCTAGAAATGCTAGAGGAAATATGGATGGAGAAAGTTGGAAGGAAGACCCTCTATCAAAATTAGAGTCTACTATAGATAGTATGTTTAATGGATATAGTGAATTATATGGTGAAGGAATTATTGAAGCTATAGTTAAAGAGGATGAATTAGTTCAAAATGCAAAAGAAGGTGATAAAGTATCTATAGTACTAAACAATACTACTTTCTATCCTGAAGGTGGAGGACAAGTTGGTGATTGTGGATTAATAACCAACGAAAATTTAGTAGTGGAAGTATTAAATACTAAAAAAGGTGCTAATAATAGTATAAAACATATAGGTATAATAAAATCAGGAAAAATAAGTAATGGAGATAAAGTAAAGACATTAGTAGATAGAGATGTTAGAATGTCTGCTGCAAGAAACCATAGTGCTACACATTTACTTCATAAAGCACTAAAAGAAGTATTAGGAGAGCATGTTAATCAAGCTGGTTCTTTAGTTACTCCAGATAGATTAAGATTTGATATTACTCACTTTGAAGCTATATCAAATGAAGAATTAAAAGTTATAGAAGAAAAAGTAAATAATGTTATTTTATCATCTTTAGACATAAAATGTGATATTATGAATATAAAAGAGGCAAAAGAAAAAGGAGCTACAGCACTATTTGGTGAAAAATATGGTGATGAAGTAAGAGTAGTTTCTATGGGAGATTATTCTACAGAACTTTGTGGAGGAACTCACTTGACAAATACTTCTCAGATAGGAATGTTTAAAATATTGTCTGAAGGTGGAGTAGCAGCAGGAGTAAGAAGAATAGAAGCAATAACAGGAAAAGCTGTTTATGAATACTTAAAAGAAAAAGAAGGAATTATATCTGAAGTTTGTGTAAATTTAAAATCTAAAGAAGATAATTTAATTCAAAGAATAAGTTCTTTATTAGAAGAAAATAAAAATTTATCTAAAGAATTACATGATATAAAGACTAAAATGAGTTTACAATCAGCTGATTCTATTTTTGATTCTAAGCTTGAAGTAAATGGAGTTAACTTAATAACTAATAAATTTGAAGGTATGGATATGGATACACTAAGAGAAACAGCAGATAATTTAAGAGATAAGCTTGGCTCTGGTGTAGTAGTATTGGCAAATGTAGTAGATGATAAAGTTAACTTTGTAGTTACTGCTACTAAAGATGTGTTAGATAAAGGAATACATTCAGGGAATATAGTTAGAGAAGTTGCAAAAATAGCTGGAGGAAAAGGTGGAGGAAGACCTAATATGGCACAAGCAGGAGCTAGTGACATATCTAAGGTTGACCAAGCTCTAAGCTATGCAAGTGAGGTTATTAAGACACAAGTTAAATAACATTCACTTAAGGAGGTTTTTAGTTTGGAAAAAGATTTAGACTACACTATGAAATTTGAAGGAATACCAGAAGATAGAATGAGTGTGGGAGATACGATAGATTTTGTATATAAAGCACTAGTTGAAAAAGGATATAACCCTATAAATCAAATTATAGGGTATCTCCTTTCTGGCGATTCTAGTTATATAACTAGTCATAAAAATGCAAGAGCTATAATTAAAAAATTTGAAAGAGATGAGATACTTGAAGAAGTAATCACGCACTATCTGAATAGAAAGTAGGTCAAATAAATGAGAAAAAAGATTATGTCATTGTTGGCAGTAGTTATTATGATTTTTGTATCAACTGCTAGCTACAGTTCTGCTGAAGAAAAGGGCAAAGTCATATTTATTGATATGAATAGGACCAATCTTGGAAGTATGTTGAAGGTTCCAATCTTAAAGAGTGAGCTAGAAAAGAGAGGTCATATAGCTCTTATGAATATAAGAGGGGATCAAGGTACTGATGATAGAAGGTCTTATGCTAGTATGGGTGCAGGAGTAAGAGCTGATGTAACTACTGAAGACTATATCAATTTTCAAAAAGTAGACCAAGATACTGCTAAAACTTTTGAAGTTGCAACAGGTCAAAAAGCTAAAGAGATAAATAATTTAAGTATTAATAGGTCAATAAATGAAAATCTAGAGTATGGAGAATATGGAGCAACCTTAGGTTCATTGGGAAAAACTTTATCAGAAAATGGACTAAAAACATCCGTAATTGGAAATGCTGATATAATTGAAAATAACCAATTGGTTAAAAATAGAAATTTATGTTTAGTTGCTATGGATCAATATGGAAGAATTGATTCTGGGAATATTGATGATATTAACAAAAAAGATTCTAAGATGCCGTTTGGAATAGTTACAGACTACGATAAGTTATTAGATGAAACTAAAAAGTCTTATAAAAATAGTGATGCTATATTTGTAGAACTTGGAGATACATATAGATTAGATATGTATAGATTGAATTTAAATGATAATACTTATGCTGCAATGAAGAAAAATATTGTAAAAAATATAGATAAATACCTTAAAGAAGTATTTTCTATGGTTGGAGAAAATGATACTGTTTATGTATCAAGTGCTTTTCCAAGTGATTTAGATTATAAAAATAAGAGAAGACTTTCTCCAATAATAAAATTTAGTGGAGAAGGAAAGGGTCTATTGGAATCTGCTACAACAAGAAAAGCTGGTATTGTTGCAAACTTAGATGTTGGAGTGGACATATTAAATGAGTTTGGTCTTAAAAATGATGAAATGGTGGGTAGAAGTTATACTTTGGTTGACAAAGAAGATAATGCTAGTTACCTAAAATCACTTTATAAAAAGATAGTATCTATATCATCTATAAGGTCAAGTATCATAAATGGATTTGTAGGTGTAATATCTGCCTCTTGGGTGATTGCAATGTTTGCAATATTCTTTAGAAATTACATGCCACATAAAGAGCGTGTATTCAAAGTACTTAAGGAGTTTATAAAATTGGGTATAATAATGCCTCTGTCATTTATGTTGGCTCCTTTGATGAATTTTAAGACCCCAATTACAATATCTTTGGGAATCTTTGTAACTACACTAGTGTTATACTTATTAGGTCGAAAGTTATTTAAAGACAATGATATAAAACATATGGGATTTTTTGCAACACTGACTATTTTAATAATAGTCATAGATTCTGTATTTGGAACATACTTAATGCAAAATAATATAATGAGTTATGATGCTGTTATTGGTGCCAGATACTATGGTGTAGGAAATGAGTATGAAGGTGTAACCATAGCAAGTGCAGTATTTGGTTTAGCAGTTTTATTACATTACAAGAAGGTTTCTAAGCCACTTGTTGTAATATTTTCATTAATAATACTTATAACTAGCGCATATCCTTCTATGGGGGCAAATGTTGGTGGAGCAATATCAGAATGTGTAGCATATTTGTTGTTTATAATGCTTATATATGATGTTAAACTAGACATTAAAAAAGTTGCACTATTAGCTATTTCAGCTGTGGTTGTTGTTTGTGCATTTGCAGCTCTAGATATAATCTCAGGTAGTGAATCTCACTTAGGAATGTTTGTACAAAGAATTTTCTTAAATGGACCAGGAGAGATATTGCAGACATTTGGAAGAAAAATTCAAATGAATATGCAATTAGCACAGACAAGTGTATGGGTAAATATTTTACTTGTGGGAATTGCTGTGATTGCAGTACTTATATTTAAACCATCTAGACACTTTAGAAAGATAATGAATAATTTTCCAATTTTGTTTAAAGGATTCATTGCATCTATGGTTGGTTGTATAATTACTCTTTTAGTTAATGACTCTGGTATAGTTGCTGCATCTACAGCATCTATATATATACTTATACCACTTATAATAATAAGCATAAACATGATAATATTTGAAAAAAATAATTAAAAATTTTTTAATGTATATATGCTTTGAATAAAAAGTTGCAATATGATTATTAATGTAAACCAAACAGCTTACATCAAAAATTCATATTGCAATTTTTGTAATTAATGAAATGTATATGTTTTATAAAATAAGGTAAATAAAAGGAGAAAATATGTTAGATGGAAGAATAATGGGTCTTGATGTTGGAGATAAAACTATTGGAGTTGCTGTAAGTGATTTAATGGGATTAACTGCACAAGGGATAAAAACGGTAAGAAGAGTTGGCAAGAAGAAGGATATTGAAGAATTAAAAGCTATAATAAAAGAAAAACAAGTAAATAAAATTGTGTCAGGATTACCAAAAAATATGAATGGTACTTTAGGACCACAAGGAGAAAAGGTAATTAAGTTTTGTGAATTATTAAAAGAAGAAACAGGAATTGATGTAGAGTTTTGGGATGAGAGACTTTCTACAGTAGCAGCAGAGAGATCTTTGTTAGAAGCGGATGTTAGTAGACAAAAAAGAAAAAAGGTTATAGATATGTTGGCAGCAGTAATAATTTTACAAGGATATTTAGATTTTAAAATAAATTCATAAAAGAACTATAAAATTGAATACTTATGATATATAATATAAATAATAAAAATAAAAATAAATTTGAGGTGAATGACATTATGGAAGAAAATATAATAAATTTAATTGATGAAAATGGTGTAGAAAGCCAATTTGAAATAATATTAACATTAGAAGCAGAAGGAAAAGAATATGCAATATTAATGCCTTTAGATGATGAAGAGGCTGAAGAAGCTTTAATATTTAGAATTGATGAAGATGAAGAAGGAGAAATACTAATACCTTTAGAAAGTGATGAAGAGTATGAAACTGTTGTAGCTGTATATACTGCTATAATGGAAGAAGAAGGTTTAAATTACGACGAAGATGAATCAAATGGACTTAACTAGGTAAATAATTAAGTTTGTATATAAAAAATCAGGTATTTTACTGTATTTACTTTAATTAAGAATTATTAATTGTAAAAAGTATTTATAGTATATATCTGTTTTTTTATTTTTTATTAAAAAATTTATAGATTTTGGTGAATAATATATCTTTTATGGGTATATATTTATATTATGAGAAGAAATTAAATTTTTTCAAATGTCTTGACAAAAAAAGAATTATCAATTACAATATTATTTAATAAAGATTATCAATTGAAAATAGTAAGGGTGATGTTATGGCAAACACAATGGATTTATTAAAAGACAAGTTAAAAGAAACTGGTTTTAAGATTACGCCACAAAGAAGAGCAATAGTTGAGATATTGCTTCAACATGACCATTCACATTTAAGTAGTGAAGAAATCTATGATTTAGTTAGGGTTGACTGTCCTGAAATAGGGCTAGCTACTGTATACAGAACAATGCAGTTATTAGACGAAATAGGATTAATATCAAAACTAAACTTAGATGATGGGTGTATAAGATATGAGATTAGTCTACATAAAGAAGACTGTCATAATCATCATCATCTTATTTGTAAAAATTGTGGAAAGATAATGGAAGCTAAAGAAGACCTTTTAGACAATATAGAAAAAGAAATACAATCATTGTACAAATTTAAAATACTTGATCATGATGTTAAATTTTATGGATTATGTGATGAGTGTAATAAAATAAGTGATTCAGAAGAATAATTCTTCTGTAATTTAATGTTGATGGAAGAATAGTATAGAACTTTTATATTCTATACTATTCTTCCATTTTTTATTATAAATTTAAATATATAGTATAAATATAAATAGCTTTAAAGCTTTTTATAATTTTAATATTGAAAATATAATTAATCCTATAAGTATGAAAATAAATGATTTTTCTATAAAATTACTAAATGGTCCTCCAACTGTTAAAAATCCTAAGGAAATCTTTTTTTCACTTAGTGGATAAAAAAGTGGTATTCCTTGTTTTGTAAATAAATCCCCTAAAAACATATGGCTTGCATAGCCAAGTGTTCCATAAAAAGATAAATTATTAATACTAGTGATTAATTCTATTTGTTTTAGTAAAAAATATATTATGATGGTTGCAAATATACTATGAGAAAAGCTTCTGTGCTTTAGCCAGGGAAAAATTGACAACATTAGACAAAAAATTATAAAATATATTTCAACTTCTACGATGTATAAGCATATAGCTAATAGTATAAATATTAATGATAGAAAGATTTTTCTCAGAAATGTATGGGTTAGTTTTGCCTCAATAATTATAATTGCAACAAATGTAATTATTGCACTTAAATAAAAATTATCATTTATATTTATTGAAATAAAGAAAATAATAATATTAATAGCGTATATAAAAATTCTATATATGTATTTGGATATATTGTTTTTTAGAATGAAATTTGAGACCATAGAATTAGATTTATCCAAATCGGGCAGTACTGCAAAAGTAGCTGAAACTAAAATATCTACTAGAGATATAGGAATTGTAAAAATTAAAGATGTCTGGATAGCTGTTAAAATTCCTATTGCACAATGAGTTTTACCACGCATAAATCCTCCTAAAATATCAGATATTAAATCATATAATATTTAGAGGATATCAAAATAAAATAGGTTTGTCAAAATAATACGTTAAATGTATTTTAAATATAGCTTAAAATATGATACGAATTATGGTACAATAAGAATAACTGGTAGCGAGTGCGTGATTTGATATTATTTAAGATTGTAGAACGTGTTAAAAAATTAAATAGACAGAAGGAGATGATGCAATTGTTCAAAAAGAACACCAACAAGATAAAGGTAATGGCTTTAGGTGGACTTAACGAAGTTGGAAAAAATATGACTGTTGTTGAGTATAAAGATGAAATAATTGTTATAGATGCTGGACTTAGTTTTCCAGAAGATGAAATGTTAGGAGTAGATATAGTTATACCAGACATAACTTATTTAGTCAAAAACAGGGATAAAATAAAGGGTATATTTATTACACATGGACATGAAGACCATATAGGAGCTCTTCCATATATACTAAAAAAGATAAATGTTCCTGTATATGGAGCGAGACTTAGTATAGGTCTTATACAAGTAAAATTGAAAGAACATAAGATGAATAATGTTAAGTTAAATGTCATAACTCCAAGACAAGTTATAAAGCTTGATAATATGGAAGTAGAGTTTTTGAAAAATAACCATAGTATACCAGATGCTTACTCTATTGCAGTACACACAGACCAAGGGATAATATACCATACAGGAGACTTTAAGATTGACTTAACTCCAATTGATGGTGATGTTATGGATATGCATAGAATCTGTGAGTTGAGCAAAAAAGGAGTTCTTTTAATGTTGGCAGATAGTACTAATGCAGAAAAACCAGGATTTACTATGTCTGAAAAAACTGTTGGAGTAGGTCTTGATGAGTTATTTGCAAAGGGAAATGGTAGAAGAATTATAGTTGCTACGTTTGCATCTAACATACACAGATTACAACAAATAATAAATACAGCTGAAAAGTTTAATAGGAAGGTTGCTATATCAGGTCGTTCAATGGTAAATGTAGTTGGAGTTGCCAAGGAATTAGGATATTTAGATATTTCTGACGATATGCTAATAGATTTAAATGATATATACAAGCATGAAGATGGCGAGTTAGTGATAATAACGACTGGTTCACAAGGTGAGCCTATGTCAGCTCTTGCTAGAATGGCTTTTTCAGAACACAAAAAAGTAGAAATAAAGAGTGGCGATTTAGTTATAATATCTGCTCATCCAATACCAGGAAATGAAAAATTAATATCAAGAGTAATAAACTTCTTATTTGAAAAAGGAGCAGAAGTAGTATATAGTGATATAGCGGATATACACGTTTCTGGACATGCCTGTCAAGAAGAATTAAAGCTTATACATGCATTAGTTAGACCAAAGTTTTTTATGCCAGCTCATGGTGAATATAGAATGTTAAAAAGACATGCTGAAATAGCTGAACAACTTGGAATGGACAAGGAAAATATTTTTGTCATGCAAACAGGAGATGTTTTAGAGTTAGATAAAAACTCTGCTAAAGTAGCAAATCGTATACAAACAGGAAATATACTAGTTGATGGATTAGGTGTAGGAGATGTAGGTAATATAGTCTTAAGAGATAGAAAGCATTTATCAGAAGATGGTCTTATGATAGTTGTAGTAACTATTTCTAAAGATGAAGGCAAAGTTTTAGCAGGTCCAGATATAATATCTAGAGGCTTTGTGTATGTAAGAGAGTCTGAAGATTTAATGGATGGAGCAAAGGATATAATTAAAAACGTTCTAAACGAGTGTGAAGAGAAAAATATTAAAGAATGGGCTTATTTAAAGAATAACATTAAAGAAAACCTAAAAGAGTATTTATATCAAAAAACTAAGCGAAATCCAATGATACTTCCTATAATAATGGAAGTATAGGATATAAAGTTTATAAAATTGAAAAGTAGACCTCTTGTAATTTTTAAAATGATATCAAAAGATTAAATTGATATCATCTTAAGAATTACAAGAGGTCTTTTTAATATTGAAAAATTTAGATATTACATAAAATACCAATTATAACAATCTTTTATTAGTAAAAACTACTTATATATAAATTTTATTAATAGGAGGATATTTATGGATAATATTTCAAAACAAAATGCTAGAAAAGCTTTAAAACAAACTAAGATGGAAATAGCAGGAGAATATGGAATGAATTATGAAGATGCCTTTGAAATAATAGAAAATGCATCAAATAAAGGTGTTTTAGAAGGTTATTTTAAAAAGCTTGAAAAGAAAAAAAATTTAGGTCAAGGTATATCTAGGCATTTAGAATAAAAAAAGTTAATTGTGAGAAAATAAGTTTAAATAAACTTTAAGAGGTGACATCTATGAAAAAATTAGCTAGTACTGCTTTGGCTATATTACTTGCATTTACTCCTTTGAGTTTTTCTTTTGCAAATAGTAAGGACAATGCTGATGCCAACCAACTAAATATATCTTCAAAATCGGCAATTTTGATGGATGTTGGTAGTGGACAAATTTTATATGAAAAGGATGCTCATAAGAAGCTTCCTCCTGCCAGTGTAACAAAGGTAATGACAATGTTACTTATTGTAGAAGCTTTGGATTCAGGTGATATTAAACTTGATGATGAAGTACAAGTGAGTGAAACTGCATCTAGTATGGGTGGTAGTCAAATATTTTTAGAACCAGGAGAAACTCAAAAGGTTGATACTTTATTAAAAGGTATAGCTGTTGCGTCTGCAAATGATGCTTGTGTAGCTATGGCTGAACACTTGGCTGGAAGTGTTGAAGGGTTTGTTGATAGGATGAATTCTAAAGCAAAGGAGCTAAATATGAATGATACTCATTTTGCAAATACAAATGGACTTCCAGTAGCAAATCACTATACATCTGCTCATGATATAGCTTTAATGTCCAGAGAATTATTAAAACATGAAATGATAAGCAAATACTTAACTACATGGATGGATAAGGTTGTAGTAGGTAAAAAACAAGTTACAGTAGGTCTTGCAAATACTAATAAGCTTATAAAGCATTATCAAGGAGCTACTGGTGTTAAAACTGGATTTACTCAAGAAGCTAAATATTGTCTATCAGCATCAGCAAAAAGAGGTAATACTCATTTAGTTGCGGCGACTTTGGGTGCAGAAACTTCTCCTGAAAGATTTAATGATGCATCTAGTCTTTTAAATTATGGATTTGCAAATTATGAAAGCGTTAAGCTATGTAGTAAGGGAGATAATATCGCTACACTTACATTAGATAAAGCTGATGAAAATAAAGTCAAATTAGTTGCTAAAGAAGACTTAAATGCTCTTATTAAAAAAGGAAGTTCTAAAAAGTTTGAAAAGAAAATAGAAATAGTAAAAAATCCTAAAATGCCAATTAAAAAAGGTACTGTTTTAGGAAAGATAAAGATATGTAAAGATAAAAAAGTAATAGGTGAAGTAGAATTAATAAATAATAAAGATATAAATAAGGCAAGTTACCTACAAATGCTTCAAAGAATAATTGATAATATGATATAATAACTTGCGATAAGATACAGCTATAATTCACATAAAAAATGCCCGTATAGAAGTACTATATGGGTATTTTTATCTAGTATATTAAAGATTGTTATAAGCAGATGCTTACAATGATTATTTAAGTAAAGGCATACTGCCTGTAAGTTTATTTACTTGCTTTTTATTTCCATATATTCCTATACCAAAATACTGTAGTTCATCTTCTTGGACAGTGGCAATTTTTTGTGTGAATTCCTCATAAATATTACAACCTTGTGCAACATCTGAAAAATCTACAACAGTTAATCCTTCAAATTCAGGAGTGTATAATTTTTTACGTAAATTCTTTATAATTTCTTTGTTTCCTTTTAAGATAGGCACAGGTATAGCAACAATTCCTAAATGATTATTACCTGTTTTGTCAACTACATCTGGACCTACTATTTCTGGAGTATATTTACCTAGTGTAACTCCCATTACTGCTGCTGTATTTGATATAATTCCCATTGGTAAATTTTCATCTATTACCATAACACATTTTACATTTTTATTTTCCATTTTTCAATTCTCCTTTTTATCCTCTTTAAAATTATTTTTATCATTGTTTATAAATATATTTTGATACTGTTTAGGTGTAAGACCAATAAAGTTTTTAAAGAAATTTGTAAAGTGACTTTGGTCCACAAAGCCTGTTTGTATAGCAGCATCTATAGGTTCTATTCCATTTTCTAAAAGTTTCTTAGCTTTATTTACTCTTATATTTTCAAGGTATCTATAGGGTGTAATACCTTTTAATTTTGTAAAATTACGAAGTAATGAGTACTTATTCATTTTTGCTAGATAACTTAATTCATCAAGTGCTATGCGTTCAGCATAATTATTTTCTAAATAATCACAGACTATTTGAATTTCTGTATTTATTTTTTCTGAGTTAGATTGTAAAACTGGCTCTGTATATTCATTGATTATTTGTTCAATTAGGAAAAAGAATATTTCTTCTTTTTTAAAATCTAATTGTTCTTCCATAATTATATGATGTAGTTCTTGTAGCAAAGGTACTAATTCACTACGAAATATTACCTGCTGATTGAATTGAGGTAAATAATTTTTCCCTGTAATTTCTAATACAGCTTTTTGCATTATTTCTGGCTTAATATTAATACATCTATAATCAAGAACTTCATTATCTATTTGTTCACAAGTATGACTATCAAAAGGATTAAAAAGTAATAAATCTCCTGTGCTTGTGGTATACTTTTTGTTTTTGCATGATAAATATCTTTGACCTTTTTCTATCAAACCAATCACATAGTGTTCATGAAAATGGTTTGGAAAATTTTGCATAATACCTTTGAATCTATATGCTTCAATTTCTAATTCACTATCAAAACATACTGTGCGTTCTTCTTGTTTCACTTGGACAACCTCCTTTCATAATGTATAAAGTGTAACATATATTTTTTTGTAGTTCTTGTATGATATTGACTAAAAATTAAGAACAACTAAAAAAATGACAACTTAATTTTTTTAGTTGTCAAATTAAATAATATTTATATGTAATTTATTTTGCTAACCAATTAAAACTTCTGCCTTTTTCTTTACAAATAGTTAATGATTAAGTATTTTTTCAGTTACAACAACTTCGTCTAACATGTTCTCATAAGAAGCAAGTTCTTTTATAAATTTTAATACAAGGTTTGTATCTGATTCAACTGTGTATCTAAATTTTAGTTCATTATTTTCTACAGTACTATTCATTTTGTTGTTACCTTCATTTGTAATACACCAATAAGATAACAACAATGTCAGTTTATGTCAATATAATATTGTACTACCAATAAGTGTAATTATTATATTTTTACAGCTAATATGATATAATAATAAAAGTTATAAAGTAAAAAATGAATTTTAATTTTATGCTTATACACACAATTATTATAATATAAAATAATTTTGATTATAAGTTATTTAATTGTTATAATAGTATTAAAAATTTAATTTAGGAGATGTACATTAATGTTAAGTATGAATATAGGAGAAATCGTAGCAAGTTTGGTTGGTATAGCCATGGCAATATCAATACATGAGTTTGGTCATGCATACTCGGCACATTTATTAGGTGATGATACAGCTAAGGCTTATGGAAGAATGACATTAAATCCTGTAAGACATGTCGACCCAATTGGTCTTTTGGCTATGTTTATTCTTAGAATAGGATGGGCAAAGCCAGTCCCAGTAAATCCTAATAATTTTAAAAATTACAAGATAGGCAATTTGATAGTTTCACTTGCAGGTGTTTTCTGTAATGTTCTGACCGCTATAGTCTGTGTCATTATAAATAAATATGTGCACATGTATGCGATAAATACAATAGCTGAATATGTATTCTTATATAGTATGGGATTTGCAGCTTTTAATTTACTGCCTATACCTCCACTTGATGGATGGGGAGTTATATCTACACTTGTTCCATATAAATGGAATGAATATGTATATAAATTTGAAAATATGAGTTATATAATTTTGTTGATTGCTTTATTTACAGGGATATATCAAATAATATTAACACCAATATATACCGTATTACTAAGAATAGTATATTTATTTGTTTAATAAAATAAATAACTTAAAGAGGGATTAATATGAAGTATAATATACAATTACAAGTTTATGAGGGACCATTAGATTTGCTGTATGACTTGATAACTAAACATAAGATAGATATAAAAGATATATCAATTATAGATATAACTAAGCAATATCTTAATTATCTAAAAATGTTAGACAAAATGGATTTAGAGATAACTAGCGAATTTATAACTATGGCATCTAAGCTTTTAGAGATAAAATCTAAATACTTACTTTACAAACAAAAGGATGAAGAAGAAGACCCAAGAATAGAACTTATGGAGAAATTAGAAGAATACAGAAAATTTAAAATAGCATCACAAGATATAAAGGAAAATATAACTTATATTAATGAAAGATTTTATAGAACTAAAGAAGAAATAGTTATTGATGATAATGTAGATTTAGAAGATATATCAATAGAGGCAATAAAAAATATACTTCCATATATATTTAAGGTTAAAACATCACAAATTGAAAGTACTAATGATGAAAAATTGGATAAAATAGTGAGAAAAAAGATAATATCTGTGGAAGAAAAAATAGTGTATATAAGAAATGTCATAAAAGAGAAAATAGAAGTTACTTTTACAAATATCATAAAATCATATGAAAATGATGAAATAATTGCTACTTTTTTATCTATATTGGAGCTTATAAAAGAAAAAGAGATAGTGGTGGTACAAGATATATTTTTTGATGATATTTTAATTAGAAAAAGTTCGGAGTGTTAAAATGAAAAGAGAAGATATAAAGTGTATTATAGAATCTATTATGTTTGCATATGGTGACCCAATAAGTATAAAAGAATTAAATTATATAATAAATAAAGAACTTTCATCAAAAGAGATAGAGATTATGTTAAATTTACTTATTGATGAATATAGAGAAAAAAATAGAGGTATTCAAATAATCAAATTGGAAAACAAATATCAAATGTGTACAAATGAAGATTATGCAGAATATATAAAAAAAATTATTGAACCAAAGAAAAAGAAAAGTTTGAGTCAAGCTACACTAGAGACTCTTACTATAATTGCATATAAACAACCAATAACGAAGGTAGAGATAGAAGATATAAGGGGAGTAAAATGTGATAAGGTGCTACAAACTCTATTTGAAAATCAACTTATAAGAGAGGCTGGTAGACTTAATAAAATAGGAAAACCTATAATTT
The DNA here is from genome assembly GCF_020658455.1 of Clostridioides sp. ES-S-0005-03. Lineage (NCBI taxonomy): Bacteria > Bacillati > Bacillota > Clostridia > Peptostreptococcales > Peptostreptococcaceae > Clostridioides > Clostridioides sp. ES-S-0005-03. The sequence goes on from NZ_JACVWI010000001.1 coordinate 242,117, forward strand.
ATAAGACAACAGATGAATTTTTAAAGTTGCTAAATATAGAAAGTCTTGAAGAGTTGCCTGCTATAGAAACTTATCAAGAAGCATTAACAAATGAATAAAATGTTATACAAAGAGAATATTAATTTTACAATAGAAATGTTAATTTTAAAATAAAAATATGGAGAACACAGTAATTTAGTTTATAGTTTTAAATTTTTTAGAAGGTTTAAAATACTCTAAGTTATTGTGTTTTTTTGTGTGAATATAAAAAAGTGGTTTTGGTAAAATAAATATGGTTAATTAAGTATAAATAGTAATTTTTTGATGATAATATAGACATGGAGATTAATGAATTACTTAATTTTAAATACTTAATAATAGCAATAATTTTTATAATAAGTATAATTGTATTGTTTTTAATGTCTCATATAAATATCTTATTAATAGCAGATATAAACAATAAAGATGTTTGCTTAAAACTTAATATAAAATACATGTTTGATTTAATAAATATAAATAGACAACTATATCCAGCTGAAAATAGTAACAATAATGATAAAAAAGAGGGGATGAAGAATAATATAGACTCTAGTATATTATTAGCTGATGACCTTTTAAGTATTTATAGACTATTAAAAAAGATAAAAATACATGAATTTTATTCAAACATTGATTTTGGAACTAAAAATGTAAGTTTGACATCTTCTGTGTATGTATTAATAAATACTCTATATGGAAATTTATTTAATATAATTGATGCAGAAAAAATATATCTAAATGTAAATCCAAATTTTACAAAAGATTACTTTTTGGGAAATGTAAGGATACATATAAGGTCAAGAATAAAAGATTTATTTCATTTTATAATAATGGTTAATAAGGTTATGAATAAAAATAAAGGAAATTATAAGGGAGGTGATAGTAATGAGAGCAACAGGTTCGATACAAAGTCTTATGGAAACAACTCTTGAAACTATTAAAGGTTCTATAGATGCAAATACTATTATAGGAGACCCTATAAAAACAGATACTACAGTAGTTGTTCCTATATCAAAAGTAACAATTGGATTTGGTATAGGTGGAGGAGAATATTCAAAAGGATATGATGAGAAAGATAAAAATATTGAAATAAAAAGTGAAAAAGCAGATACAAATTTTGCAGGAGGTAGTGCAGGAGCTATATCTGTACAACCAGTAGCATTTGTAGTAGTTGAAAGTGGAGAAACTAGAATAATGAGTTTAGATAGTAATATTAATCTAGTAGATAATATCTTGTCTATAACTCCTAGAGTATTAGAAAAAATTCAGAATATATCTCAAAATAATAAAAATACAGACAAGAATAATATGTAGTATAAGATTAGAATACTTTTGAAAATAAAATATATCCTTAAGTAAAATAGTGAGATTGATATAAGTCTCACTATTTTATAATGTAATTTAAATGTTTTTTACTTTATACCTAATAATATTTTAGTTTAAAACAATTTAAATGGATAATAAAGTTTATCTATAGTATAATTATAAAAAGAAAAGAAGTATTATATTAGAGATATATAAACATATTGGGGGGATGAGAGGGAGTCCCAATTATTAATTTTGAGGTGAATTTTATGAGTGATAAAGAGTTATCTATTTTGTTGTTGGAAAGTATGAATAACTTTCATAATTTAATAAAGATTATTAATAATGAAAGATATAAAAAAGGTAAAGTACTTACAGAAAGGCAATTTTTTGCTTTAGTAAGTATAAGAAAGCATAATAAAATGGAACTTAAAAATTTAAGTAGAGACTTACATGTATCTACTTCTAGTTTGTGTATATTGCTTAATAAGCTAGTTGAGCAAGACTATGTATATAGAGAAGAAGATAGTAGAGATAGACGAAATACTTTTTATGGAATAACTGAAAGTGGAGAAAAAATACTAGATGATGAAATATTAAAATTTATATCTATAATAAGTGATAAAATGAACTGTTTAGATGTAAAAAACAAAGATAAATTATTTGATTCTTTGGAAGACTCTAGAAATATAATTGAGCAATTATTTTAAAAAGGAGAATTTGATATGCAGATAAAATGTTCTAAAGAAATATTAAAAAGCTTGGATGATGCTATAACTGTAGTTACTGTGTTTGAAGATGAGAATGTTTCTACAATGTTTGATAAATTAAATATTGTAAGTAAAAACTTCAGTGCTAAAGAAAATAACATAGAGATTGTGACATTGCTCGAAAATGAAAATCTAATAGATATTTGTCTAGTTGGTCTTGGTAAGAAAGAATCTTTAGATAAGGAAAAACTTAGAATCATAGGGGGCAATTTATGTAAAAAAATAAAAAGTATATTGAGAAATAAAGTATGTAAAAATAATGATATTAACATAATAAATATTAATTTAGATATAGAAGAGATAGGTGCTTTTTCAGAAGGAATATTGCTTGGAAACTATAAATTTGATAAATATAAGACAAAAAGTAAAGAATTTGAAGAAAGAGAAATAGAGAATATAATTATATTCACTGAAAAAGAAGCAGATTGTCAAATAGAAAAAGCTAGAATACTATCTAATTCAACTATAATAGCTAGAAATCTAGTTAACGAACCATCAAATATAATATACCCAAAGACATTGGCAATAGAGGCAGTTAGACTTGGGGCAGAGTATGGATTTAATGTTGAGATTTATGAAGAAGAAAAAATAAAAGCATTGGGTATGGAAGCTTTTTTTGCTGTATCAAGAGGTTCAGTTAATAAACCAAGATTTATAGTAATGAGATATTTTGGAGATGAAGAGAATTCAGATATACTAGGTCTAGTGGGCAAAGGATTGACTTATGATACTGGTGGATATTCTTTAAAATCAAATGCATCTATGCTAGATATGAAAACAGACATGGCTGGAGCTGCAAGTGTAATAGGAGCTATGTGTGCCATATCTCAGAGTAAATTAAAGAAAAATGTTATAGCAGTAGTAGCTGCATGTGAAAATGCTTTATCGGGAGGTTCATATAAGCCAGGAGATATAATTAACTCTATGGCAAGAAAAACTATCGAAGTTTTAAATACAGATGCAGAAGGTAGACTTACATTAGCCGATGCAATATATTACATTATTAATAATGAAAAAGTAACAAAAGTTGTTGATGTAGCAACATTGACTGGTGCAGCTTTAACATTATTAGGTAATGTTGCAACTCCTGTAGTAACAAATAATGATGATTTTTATTGTGAATTGGAAAAAGCATCTACTTTATCTGGAGAAAGAGTTTGGAAGATGCCTCTTTATGATGAGTTTAAAAATATGGTAAAGGGAGAAGAAGCAGACCTTAAAAATACTGGAGGTAAAAATGCTGGATGCATAACAGCAGGAGCCTTTATTGGAGAATTTGTTGGCAGTACTCCATGGATACATATGGATATAGCAGGTACAAGTACATCATCAAAATCAAAGGGATATAAATCAAAAGGAGCGACAGGAGAGCCTGTTAGGACATTGTATTATTTAGCAGAGGTATAAAATTATATATTACAAAAACTATAGTTTAATGTGTAAAGCCACTTGGATATTTTTAAAACTTAAAAAATATCTAAGTGGCTTTATTTATAAATTTAAATAAATTATTTACTCTTTTTCTTTTTTTCAAGGATAAAGGTATCTATATTGGATAAAAGAGGAAGTATGTACACAATGCTAGTAGCAAAAATAAATATGAAAATGGTAGTTGTATTGTAACTTAAAAAGCTATAGTAATATTGTGAATCAGTAAATGTATTTAGTAAAAATATAAATGAAAAATAAATAAGACAAATTCCAAAATTATCTCTAAATGCATGTCTGTTAACTTTAAATTTTCTTACATCAACCATATAAATATTTGCATATATTATCAAACATTTAGAGAAGATAAATAGAAAATATATGAAGCTAGGAAATTCGTATCCTAAGTTTTTAGAAAAAATAAGTTCTCCAACAGAACAAACTAAACTCCAAGAAAAAAATATGTTAAAAAAATGATACTGTTTAAAAACTAATATAGCTATACATATGTAGATACAAATATGGCTAATTCCAATTGGTAAGGAATTCAAGGTGCTATAATTCCCTGAAGAAATAATTAAAATTTGTTCTAAAGCAACGACTATTACCATTAAGGTACAAAGTATTTTTTCAACTGTGTAACTATAGGGTAAAATATTTTTTGTTAGCTTTGGACAATGATATAGAAATAATCCGAATATAAAAAGACTTACAAACTGTTCACTAGAAAAAAGAAAAATTTTAAACATAGAGCATTCTCTCCTATAATAAATTAATATGTACCTATATAAATATATTCATCCTCTGTCAATTTAATATATAAAAAATTTAATAAAGTTAAGATTTTATATAGAAAATTTAAAGAGATAAAAGTTTTTAAATTTCGTAGTCATAGTGGCCATATTAGAATCGTGTCAAAAAATAAAAATATTTTTATTTATTAAAGTTTTTGGGAATAATAATAACAAATATTAGAACTAATTAACAGTTTTTGTAAGTATTTGACAATAGAGAGGGTGTAACAAATGGGAATAATAGAATCAGCATCAAAGTTAGCTGAGATAGTTCATTTATTAGCAATTGAAAAAGGGATAACAGATATAGAAGCATGGGATGAAGCGATAGAAGAATATAGTAAAATTTATGAAAATAAGAGAGAACAATATAGAAGTTAAAAATAAAATTTTGCTGACAAAAAACTCATTATACTGGATAAAATTTAATTGTTTATGAAAATATCAAATAATATATACAAATAAAATAAAAAATGGTATCTCAATTACAATTTAAAAAATCATTTTGAGATACCATTTAATAGCAAATTTACATAGAAATTAAACATTTCAGACTTTAAATTTATTTTAATAAATATTTAGAGATAGAATGTTTACTTATCTATGTTTTTTATGTAGCCTCTTTTTTCTAGTTTTTTTATATGTTCTTTGCGTATTTCATCAAGATTAATACCATATTGTTCTTCTAGTTTAAACATCATAGTTACACATGTTTGAGCCACGTCCATCAATTCTTTAGCAGTTTTCTTTATAATATCAACTTCATCTAAGTCATTATTTTCTCCACTTAGATTTCTGAATTTGCCTATACATTCAGCTAGTTCGCCTTGCTCTTCACCCATTTTGATAAATGTAGATTCCAGTGTTGGGTCTAAATTATTAAGTTCTGGTAAAGATATAGTTTTTAGTTTCATAAAAAGCTCCTTTCAAATTATATATTTATACTAAAATACTATAACAAAAATAATAATAAAAAGAAACTTTAAATTCAACATAAAAACTCATATATATAATAAAAATATTGAAATAAATCTATATTTGTCTTAATACAGCTTCATATAGGACTTCTCCAATAGGTCTATTAATTACAAGAGATGCAGATTTATCATAAACTGTGTTTGCCTTATTAATAAGAGCAATATATTTACCTTTGTAATAATCTATAAAACTAGCTGCTGGATATACAGCCAATGATGTACCTCCTATAATCAGTAAATCAGCATTACTTATAGCAGAAATTGTCTTAGTAATAACATCACCATCAAGAGCTTCTTCATAAAGCACTACATCAGGTTTTACTATAGAGCCACAATCATCACAATGAGGAATATTACCTCCTAGATTTAGCATAGCTTCTAAATCAAAAAATTTACCACAGTTAGTACAGTAATTTCTATGTACAGAACCATGAAGTTCTAAAACATTCTTACTTCCAGCCATTTGATGAAGTCCATCAATATTTTGAGTTATAACAGCTTTAAGTTTCCCCATTTCTTCTAGCTTTGCCAAAGCTATATGGGCATTATTAGGTCTTGCATTAGGATATATCAGTTTATCTTTGTAGAATTCAAAGAACTCTTCTGGATATTTAACAAAAAAAGTATGTGAAACTAATTGCTCAGCAGTAAATTGTTTATTGAGTTTTTGACTAAAAAGTCCAGTAGAGCTTCTGAAATCTGGTATATTAGATTCAGTTGAAACACCTGCTCCACCAAAAAATACTATATTATTATGATTAGATATTAAGTCTTTTAGGTTATTTGCATCCATAGTTTACACCTCCAAAATTATTATATATAGATTGTACTACATATTATAAAGTTTATGTTACTTTATTAGATTCTGAGTATCTTCTTAATGTTTTACAAATCAATTTAAAGAGTAGGCATAAATAAAATTATATGAGCTAAAAGAGTTTATATTTTTCAATATATAAATAGATAAATTAAAATCAGAAATGAAAATAAAGAAAGTATAAATAAAATGTATACATAATATAAATAGACAATATTTACTAAAATCATAAGTTGTCGTATAATTATATTAAAATTGTTTTAGTGTTAAAAGAAGGGCGGGGGAAGTAAGTGAAGAAAAAAGCAGCTTTAGCAACATTAGCTGTATTGCCATTAACTATGGTAAATGCACATGCTGATGGAGAAATAGGTATAGTGACTATAAATTATTTAAATGTAAGAAATGAACCAACTGCCGAAAGTAGTATATCTTTTGTTGCTAAAAAAGATGATAAAGTTTTAATAAAAGACTCTTCTAATGGATGGTATAAAATAAAAGCTGAATCTGGACAAGAAGGTTGGGCTTCATCAAAATATATAGCAAAATCTAATGGTGACTTTTTAAGAACATCTACAAATAAAGAAAAACAGGTTACCTCAAATAGTTTAAATATGAGAAATGGAGCAGGAACAAGCTATAGAGTTATAACTGTATTAAAAAAGGGACAAAAAGTAGAAGTAATATCAGAAAGCAATGGCTGGTCAAAAATCAAATATGATGGAAGACTAGGTTATGTATCGAGTTCTTATCTAGGAGATGTATCAAGTTCAACTAATAAATCAAAAACTAAGCAGGTAAATACAACTTCACTAAATGTAAGAAGTGGTCCAAATACAAGCTATGGTGTATTAGGTAAGTTACAAAAAGGAAGTAAGGTAGAAGTAATATCAGAATCTAATGGATGGTCAAAAATAAAGTATAATGGAAAAGATGGATATGTATCTAGTATGTATTTATCAGATGCAGGTCAGAGTGATACAAATAATTCTAGCCAAGATACTGATAAAAAAAATACTAATAAATTTGTAAATACAGCCTCTTTAAATGTAAGAAGTGGTCCAGGCTCTACATATAGTAAATTAGGAAAAGTCTATAAGGGAAGCAAAGTAACTGTGATGTCAGAAAGTAGTGGGTGGGCTAAAATTAATTTTAACAATAAAGAAGCATTTGTTGTGGGGAATTATCTAGCTGATTCGACAGATACATCAGATGATAATACAAATAATAATAACTCAAATAACAATTCCAATAATAATGGAAATAATGATTCTACAACGTCAGGACAAGTAAATGGTATGGCAAATATAAGTGGAGCTAAGATTGATTACAAATCTTTAAACTATACACTAGCTTCTCATGTAAGTAAACAAGTTGAGAAAGCAACAGCAGGAGGGAATGTAATAGCTCCAGGTAATAGAAAAAGTACCCCAAGTCCTGAATTTAGTACATTTTCAGCACAAAGAACAAGTTCATTTGTAAATGCTAGTTCAAGTGACATAGAATATTATTTAAATCCTAAAAACTTTACAAATACTACAAAAGGTATGATGCAATTCTTAAAAATTAATAGCTATAGAAGTGGTATATCAGAGTCAAGCTTAAATTCATACCTTAATGGATTATCTTCTAGTGTATTTAAGAATCAAGGAGCTGCATTTATAAACGCTGCTAAGAAGTATAATATAGATGTAGTATATCTAGTATCTCATGCTATGTGGGAAACTGCTTATGGTAAATCTACACTTGCACAAGGTCAGACATTGACTTCTTATAAAGGCCAAGCTCTTAGCAAGCCAGTTAAAGTGTATAATTTTTTTGGAATAGGAGCAATAGATAAAAGTGCCAATGTTTCAGGAGCAGAGGCAGCATATTCTAATGGATGGACTAGTATTGAAGCTACGATAGATGGTTCTGCAAAATGGATATCTCAAAACTATGTAAATAGTTCTAAGTACAATCAAAATACTATTTACAAGATGAAGTGGAATTATGATTATACATGGCACCAATATGCAACTGATGTAAATTGGGCTAATGGAATTTCTGGAATTATGGAAAATTTAATTGGCCTTTATGGTGGTGGAAGTAGTTTAGTCTTTGAGGTACCACAATATAAGTAATACATAAGTAAAAAATATAGACTATGGGTAGTTTTTCATTTTGTTTAAATTATCTGTAGTCTTTTTGTATATAATTTACAAGATATAAATCTTAATATTAGCAAAATTTTTATGCTATAATATTAATTCTAAGTAAATATAAGTGAGTAATAGATAGAAATAGAGAAAAAGTGGTAATAATATATATATAATGTTAGGAAAGGAGGATATAAATGGAAAGTGTTAAGGAATATTTAGATAAATTAGAAATTAATAACAGCGGTCTTGGAAAGCAACTTAAAGAAGTTTACATAAGTAGAGTAGTTTATTTTAAAGAAAATAAAATTGTTTATTTTTACCTGACATCTAAAGATATTGTTTCACATGAACTTTTAGATAAATTTAGAGAAGAATTGATGTATAAGCTTGATTATTTTAAAGATATAAAGATGAAAATAAGATTTACTGGGTTTGAAAGAAAATCTAACAAAGATGTTATAAAAAAATATTGGAATAATATCTTGTATATATTAAAGTACCTGTGTCCATCCATTGCAGGATGGTATAAGCAAGTTGAATTTCTTTGTTTAGATGAAGAATTAAAAATAAAACTCCCAAAGGGTATATTTTATGAGAGATTAATAAAAAAAAATGTAGTTCATGTACTTAAAACTGTTCTTAGTGAAGAATTGGGATTGGATTTAGATATAACTATTGAAAAAGCTGTTGATGAAAAGGTAAATGTAGAAAGACTTATAAGAATAAATGATAGAGAAATGGAAGAAAAAATTAGAGCATTGGAAATTGGACAAATTAATAAGTGTGAAGAAAATGAAGAAGAAGGCTATGTTATTAAATCAGAAGTTGACGAAAATTTAGTCTATGGAGATAATGCAAATGCTATGATTGAAAATATATCTAGCTTAAATGCCTCTTCTGGAACAGTTGCAGTTGTTGGAGATATATTTGATGTTGAGACTAAAGAACTTAAAAATGGAAAAATACTTATGATAGCATCAATTACAGATTATACTAGTTCAATAAGTTGTAAGCTATTTTTAACAGATACCAATAAAGATGGAGTACTTGAAAATGTTAAAAAAGGAGCTTATTTAAAACTTAAAGGTGACATAGTTTATGATACATATCAAAGAGAAATTAGTATGATGATTAGTGGAATTAGACAAGAAGCTAGACCAGAGAGAAAAGATACTTCAGAAGAAAAAAGGGTGGAGCTTCATGCACATACTCAGATGTCTTCTATGGATGCTATTTGTTCTGTTAAAAAACTTGTAGAACGTGCAGCAAAATGGGGACATCCAGCGGTTGCTATAACAGACCATGGTGTTGTACAGGGATTCCCAGATGCTATGAATGCTGGTAAGGCAAACAACATAAAAATACTTTATGGAGTAGAAGGGTATTTAGTTGAAGATGATTCTCTTATTATAGAAGATGCAAATGATAAAGAACTTTCTCAGACGTTTGTTGTATTTGATATAGAGACTACTGGATTTTCTAATACAAATGATAAAATAACTGAAATTGGTGCTGTAAAAATAGAAAATTTTAAAATTGTAGATAGATTTAGTGAATTAATAAATCCTGAAAAAGATATTTCGTATAAGATACAAGAATTAACAGGAATAACTAATGAATTGATTAAAGATAAGCCAACTATTGAAGAAGTTCTTCCAAGATTTATGGAGTTTGTTGGAGATAGTGTACTAGTTGCACATAATGCGGAGTTTGATACTGGATTTATATCACAAAAGTGTAGAGAACAGGGGATAATGTATAATCACAAAAAAGTAGATACACTTATGTTAGCCAGAGTAATGCTTCCAAAGTTAAAAAGACATAGATTAAATGTTGTTGCTAAAGAGCTTGGCATACCTCTTTTAAACCACCATAGAGCAGTTGATGATGCGGAAGCAACTGCACTTATATTTAATAAATTTTTACAGATGCTTACAGAAAAAGGTGCCAAAACTTTAAGTGATGTGAATAATATTCTTGGAAAAATCGATTATACAAAGCTTAGTACAAATCATATAACTTTGATAGCAAAAAATTCTATAGGTATAAAAAACTTATATAAAATAATTTCAGATGCACATGTAAATCATTTTTTTAGAGCCCCAAGAATCCTTAGAAGTATTTTAAATGAGTATAAGGAAGGTCTCATAATTGGTTCTGCTTGTGAAGCAGGGGTTGTTTTTCAAGCTGTAAAGAAAAATGTATCTGATGAAGAAATGAAAAAAATAATAGATTTATATGATTATATAGAAGTAATGCCTATAGATAACAATAGGTTTATGATTGATAAAGGAGAAGTAAAGGATGAAGAAGAGCTGAGAGAATTAAATAGAAAATTAATTGATACAGCTAAGAGGTTTAATAAAATTCCAGTAGCTACTGGAGATGTGCATTTTTTAGATAAACATGAGGCTGTTTTAAGAAAAGTTCTAAAGTATTCTCAAGGATTTAAGGTAGATGAAGAAGAGACTTATTTACATTTTAGGACAACAGATGAAATGTTGGAGGAGTTTAGTTATCTTGGAGAAGAATTAGCATATGAAGTTGTGGTTGAAAATAGTAATTTGATTGCTGATATGGTTGAAAATATAAAACCTATACCAGATGATACATATCCACCAATTATAGAAGGTTCAGATGTAGAATTAAGGGAAATGTGCTATGAAAAAGCTAAACGGATTTATGGAGAGCCAATACCAGAAATAGTTCAAAAAAGATTGGATAGAGAATTAAATTCAATAATAAGTAATGGATATGCAGTTATGTATATTATAGCTCAAAAACTAGTTGCAAAATCTCTTTCAGATGGGTATTTGGTTGGTTCAAGAGGTTCTGTTGGTTCATCATTTGCAGCTACTATGAGTGATATAACAGAAGTTAATCCTCTACCAGCTCACTATATTTGTGAAAATGAAGATTGTAAATATTCCTTTTTTTATGAAATAGGTGAATGGGGGTCAGGTGTTGACTTGCCAGATAAGGATTGTCCAAAATGTGGAAGAAAACTTGCTAAAAATGGTCATGACATTCCGTTTGAGGTTTTCTTAGGTTTTGAAGGAGATAAAGAACCAGATATAGACCTAAATTTCTCAGGAAATTATCAGCCAACAATCCACAAATACACCGAAGAATTATTTGGAGAGGGATATGTATATAGAGCAGGAACTATAGGTACAGTAGCAGAAAAAACAGCTTTTGGATATGCAAGAAAATATGTAGAAGAAAATAATATAAGTGTACCAAATGCGGAGGTTCTTAGACTTTCAAATGGGTGTACTGGCGTAAAAAGAACCTCAGGACAGCATCCTGGTGGAGTTATGGTTATACCAGACTATAAAGATGTATATGATTTTACACCTATACAATATCCAGCAAATGATACTTCTTGTGGCGTTATAACTACTCACTTTGATTATCATTCAATAAGTGGTAGGATACTTAAACTTGATATACTTGGACACGACGGTCCTACTATCATAAGAATGCTTGAAGATATTACTGGAATAAATATAACTGAAATTCCTCTAGATGATGAAGAGACTATGTCTTTATTTACATCTACAGAAGCGTTAGGAGTTACACCAGAAGAGATAAATTGTCCTATAGGATGTCTTGCTGTACCTGAATTTGGAACTAAGTTTGTACGACAAATGCTCCTTGATACAAAACCTACTACGTTTGCAGAGCTCGTACGTATATCTGGTCTTTCTCATGGTACAGATGTTTGGGTAAATAACGCACAAGATTTAGTTAGAGAAGGTATAGTGGGATTAAAAGATGTTATATCTACACGAGATGACATAATGAACTACTTAATATTTAAAGGCTTACCTCCTAAGATGAGTTTTACAATAATGGAGAGTGTAAGAAAAGGGAAAGGTTTAAAACCAGAACATATTGAAGAAATGAAGAAAAATAATGTTCCAGAATGGTATATAGGTTCGTGTAAAAAGATTAAATATATGTTCCCTAAAGCACATGCTGTTGCTTATGTTATGACCTCATTTAGAATTGCATATTGTAAAGTACATTACCCAGAAGCCTTTTATGCAACTTACTTTACTACAAAGGTGGAAGATTTTGATGCAGATTTAATTGTTAAAGGTTTGGATACTATAAAATCAAAAATAAATGAGATTGAAGCATTGGGAAATGATGCAACTACAAAGGAAAAAGGTATGTTGACCGTATTAGAAGTTGCACTTGAAATGTATGCAAGGGGGATAAGGCTGTTACCAGTTGATATATATAAATCGGATGCAAGTGACTTTATAGTTGTTGGAGAAAAAACATTACTTCCACCAATGGCAGCAATACAAGGTCTTGGAGGAAATGCAGCTTTAAATATTCAAAATGAAAGAAAAAATGGTGAGTTTATATCAAAAGAAGATTTAAGAAAGAGAGCAAAAGTATCAAAAACAGTAATAGAAACACTTACTAATCATGGCTCACTTGAAAATATGAGTGATGAAAACCAATTGTCACTGTTTTAGGTTAGTTCAAAAAGTTGCAAATAAAAGAATTTTATGATATCATAGTATAGAAAATAGTATACTTTGCAGAAACTAAGAGTGAGACAGCTGTTCTCACTCTTTTATTTTAAATATATTATTAAGAACTAGTTTAAATTTATTAAATACATTTAATTTAAAAATTATTTAATAAATTTAAAATAGTCATTTACAATTGAATAGGAGGTAATTTAATGAAAAAAGATTTAGAAGTAGCAATTGAAGAAATTGTAACTAAAATAACGGATGAACATGGATTTGAAATGGTTGATGTTGAATATGTAAAAGAAGCGGGAGAATACTACTTAAGAGTATACATAGATAAAGAAGAAGGAATATCTTTAAACGAATGTGAATTAGTTAGTAGAGAACTAAGCCCAATATTAGACGAAAAAGACCCTATAAAAGAGAATTATTTCTTAGAAGTATCTTCTCCAGGGCTTGATAAAGCACTAAAAAAAGACAGAGATTTTGCTAGATACCAAGGTAGAGATGTAGATTTAAAATTATATAAACCATTAAATGGATGTAAACAATTTGAAGGTGAACTTGTAGGATTAACAGAAGACAATAATATAAAAATCATTATAAATGGTGAAGAAATGGAATTTAATAGAAAAGATGTTGCTATTGTTAGATTAGCAATAAAGTTTTAGTGGTATATTAAATAGGGAGGAAATAAAAAATGAATCATGAATTTATGGAAGCACTAAATGAATTAGTAGTTGATAGAGGTATAGATAAAGAAATACTTATAGATACTATAGAGCAAGCTCTTTTAACTGCATACAAAAAAAACTTTGGTTCAGCACAAAATGTTAGAGTTGAGTTTGATAGAGACAAAGGCGATATAAAGGTGTTTTCTCAAAGAGTAGTTGTCGATGAATCAGACTTGTATGATACTTTCTTAGAAATAGAGTTAGCAGATGCTAGAGAAATAAACCCTAATTATGAACTGGGTGATATTATAGAGCATGAAGTTACACCTAAAAACTTTGGGAGAATTGCAGCTCAGACAGCAAAACAAGTAGTTGTTCAAAGAATAAGAGAAGCTGAGAGAGAAATAGTGTATAATGAATTTATAGAAAAAGAAAATGAAATAGTTACAGGAGAGGTTGCTAGAGCAAATAAAAATATTGTTTATGTAAATCTTGGAAGAATAGAAGGGATAATGACTCAAAGTGAACAAATCCCATTTGAAAATTATAAAGCAGGTCAAAAAATAAAATTCTATATACTTGAAGTTAAAAAGACTAACAAAGGACCTCAAATAGTTGTATCAAGAAGTCATCCAGGTCTAGTAAAGAGATTATTTGAAGAAGAAGTTCCTGAAATATATGAGGGTATAGTTCAAATAAAATCAGTAGCAAGAGAAGCTGGGTCAAGAACTAAAATGGCAGTAAGATCTATAGATGAAAAAATAGACCCAATTGGAGCTTGTGTAGGTCCAAAAGGACTTAGAGTAAAAAATATAGTGGATGAACTTGGTGATGAAAAAATAGATATAATAAAATATAGTGAAAATCCAGCAGAGTTTATATCAGCAGCACTTAGCCCATCAAAAGTTGTTAAAGTAGATATAAATGAAGATGAAAAATCTGCCTTAGTTATTGTTCCAGATTATCAGCTATCACTTGCTATAGGTAAAGAAGGCCAAAATGCAAGACTTGCAGCAAAATTGACAAACTGGAAGATAGATATTAAGAGCGAATCTCAAGCAGAACAAGAAATGATAAATCTTGAAAATTCCAAAGAAATAGAAGATGAGGGTATTAAAGCTGAATTTATCAATCAAGATGAGTTAGATATCTCAGATGATAATTTCAAAGAAGAAGAGTAAGGAGGGATGGCTTTGAAAAAAGTAAAAAAAGTGCCTCAAAGAAAATGCATAGCGTGTCAAGATAGAGACTCTAAAAAAGAGCTTATAAGAATAGTTAAAAATAAAGAAGGAAAAATATTTTTAGACCCAACAGGAAGAGCTAATGGAAGAGGAGCATATGTGTGCAAAAGCTCTGAATGTCTAAAAAAAGCTATAAAAAGCAAAGCATTAAATAAAGCTTTTAAAATTGATGTTCCTGATGAAGTCTATGATAATCTACTTATGGAGTTAGAAGAATATGAAAAATAATAAAGAAAAGATACACTCGTTCTTAGGACTCGCAACTCGTGCAGGGAAAATAGTGTCTGGTGATGATTCAACTTTGCTTGACTTAAAAAAAGGAAAAGTAAAATTAATTTTAATTGCAGAAGATGCATCAAATAACACAAAAAAACTTTTTAAAGATAAATCAACTTTTAGAAATATTCCATATCTATTTTTTTCAACAAAAGATGAAATAGGATTTGCAATAGGAAAATCTCCAAGAGCAGTCGTAGGAATAAAAGATGAAAATTTTGCTAAAAAGATAATTGAACTAATAGAAATTTAAAATAAAATAGGGGGTGATCTTGTGTCAAAAACAAGAGTATACCAAATAGCAGAAAAATTAAATATATCAAATGAAGAGCTTATAAATAAGTTAGCTGAATTAGATATTAATGTAACTGACAAAGATTCAGTATTAGAAGGTGAAGCGTTAGAATTAGCACTTGAAGTGTTAAGTGAAGATTCATCTCAAGAAAATGGAAATATTATAGAAATAGATGGACAGTTGACAGTACAAGTATTGGCAACTAAATTAGATAAATCTCCATCAGAAATAATTATGAAGCTTATGAAAATGGGAACTATGGCAACAATAAATCAAGAGATAAATTTTGAGATTGCTGCTTTAGCTGCCAAAGACTATGGATTTGAATTAACAGTAGCAGAAAGTGATGATACAGAAGCTTTAGAAATAGAAGCTTTAATGGAAATTGAAGAAGATAATGAAGAGGATTTAAAACCTAGACCACCAGTTGTTACAGTTATGGGACATGTTGACCATGGTAAAACATCTTTACTAGATGCAATAAGAAAAACTGATGTAATTTCAGGTGAAGCTGGAGGAATAACTCAGCATATAGGTGCTTCAGAAGTTAAAATTAATGGACAAAAAATAGTCTTTTTAGATACACCAGGGCATGAGGCTTTCACATCAATGAGAGCAAGAGGAGCACAAGTTACAGATATAGCAATATTAGTTGTTGCAGCAGATGATGGTATAATGCCTCAAACAGTAGAAGCAATAAACCATGTTAAAGCAGCAGGAGTACCTTTAATAGTTGCTATAAATAAAATAGATAAACCAGGTGCAAACCCAGATAAAGTTAAACAAGAATTAGCAGACCAGGGATTATTAGTTGAAGACTGGGGTGGAGAAGTAATAGCAGTTCCAGTATCAGCTAAGAAAAAAGAAGGAATAGATACACTTTTAGAAATGGTATTGTTGGTTGCTGAAATAGAAGAATTAAGAGCCAATCCAAATAAAAGAGCAGTAGGAACTGTTATAGAAGCTGAGCTTGATAAGGGAAGAGGTCCAGTTGCAACAGTACTTGTTCAGGGTGGTACTCTAACAGTAGGTGATCCAATTGTTGCAGGTGTTGCATGTGGTAAAGTTAGAGCAATGATAAATGCAAAAGGAAAAAGAGTAAAAACAGCAGGTCCATCTACAGCAGTGGAAATATTAGGGCTATCAGAAGTTCCACAAGGTGGAGACCAATTTGTTGAGGTTCCAACAGATAAAATTGCTAGAAGTGTAGCAGCAAGAAGACAACAATTATTTAGAGATGAGATGTTAAAATCAACTCAAAGATTATCACTAGATGCTTTATTTAGTCAAATGAGTGAAGGTGCTATAAAAGACCTTAACATAGTTATAAAAGCAGATGTACAAGGTTCAGTACAAGCAGTTAAACAATCTTTAGAAAAATTATCAAATGAAGAAGTACAGGTTAAAGTAATACATGGAGGTGTTGGAGCTGTAACAGAATCAGATATATTACTTGCAGCAGCCTCTAATGCAATAATAATAGGATTCAATGTAAGACCAGTTCCAGGTGCAGAATCTCTAGGAGAAAAGGAAAATGTTGATATAAGAACATATACTATAATATACAAGGCTATAGAAGATATACAAGCTGCTATGACTGGTATGTTAGACCCTGAATATGTTGATGAAGAAACAGGAAAAGCTGAAATAAGAGAAATATATAAAATATCTGGTATTGGAACAGTAGCTGGATGTTATGTAACTAATGGTAAAATATTTAGAAACTGTAAAATAAGATTAGTTAGAGATAGTATAATAATACATGAAGGTGAACTGGCAGCACTTAAGAGATTTAAAGATGATGTAAAAGAAGTTAATTCTGGATACGAATGTGGTATGAGTTTTGTAAATTATAATGACATAAAAGAAGGCGACATAGTAGAAGCTTATATAACTAAAGAAGTAGAAAGAAAATTATAAATTCGTATCAAAGAAAATCAGTTAGTAAAGAAGGTCGATGGTATGGCATCATATAATAGAACAAGAAGAATTGCAGAAGAAATAAGAAAAGTAGTAAGCACTATGCTTATAAATGGAGTAAAAGACCCTAGAATAACATCTTTGGTAAGTGTAACTGATGTAGAAGTTACAAATGACCTAAGATATGCTTATGTATATGTAAGTATTCTAGGTGGAGATGAAGAATCCACATTAGCAGGACTTAAGAGTGCTGGAGGGTATATAAGAAGAGAAGTAGGAAAAAATATAAAGCTTAGATATATTCCTGAGATAATATTTAAACTTGATGATTCAATAGAAAAAGGAATGTATATGGATAGCCTTATAAAGAGAGTAAATGAAAAAAATACTCAAAAAAATGAGGATGAAAATTATGATGAATAATATTGATAGTATTATAAATTATATATATGAAGGTGACTATTTTATAGTTACCTCTCATATTAGTCCAGATGGAGATAATATTGGTTCCACACTTTCAATGTATTATACACTAAAAAATTTAGGGAAAAATGTATATTATGTACTTGATGATGAAGCTCCATTGAATTTAAAGTTTTTAGTTGAAGGTATAGAAATTTATAAGTCTCATGAATTTGATATAAATAAGTATTCTCTAATTGCACTTGACTGTGGAGATAAGATGAGAATATGTGTAAGTGATGAAATCAAAAATAATGCATCAAAAGTAATCTGTATTGACCATCATGCAAGTAATGATTCATATGGAGACTTAAACTATGTAGATATTGATGCATCTTCTACTTGTGAACTAGTGTATAATTTATTGGTTAGATTTCAAGAAATAAAAGACATTAAGATTATAAATAAAGACATAGCAACATGTTTATACACAGGTCTTGTAACTGATACCGGAAATTTTTCCTATTCAAATGTGCATGCAAGTAGTTTTGAAATGGCAAAGGATTTACTTATTTTGGGTGCAGAAAAAAATACTATAATACAAAATATATATCAAAGTAATTCTTCTGATTATTACAAATTATTAGGTGAAGCTTTGAAATCTTTGGAGATATTTGATTCAAAGGTATCTAGTATAATTTTAACTCAGGATATGATGAATAGGAATAACATGAGTTTCAATGATGTTGATGGTATAACAACATATACTAGAGATATAAAGGATATTGAAGTTGGAATTTTATTTAAAGAAAAAAAACAAGATGAAATTAAAGTGAGTTTTAGGTCAAAAAATTATGTTGATGTAAGTGAAATAGCTAAGGTATTTGGTGGCGGTGGTCACATAAGAGCTGCTGGATGCACTATCAAAGATAGTATTGATAATGCTAAAAAAATGGTATTAGAGGCAGTGTTAAAATCAATTTAAGGTGACAATAAAATGAATAAGATTATAAATATATTGAAGCCTACAGGTATGACGTCTCATGATGTTGTAAGTAGGGTAAGAAAGATTTTAAATATGAAAAAAGTTGGGCATACAGGTACTCTTGACCCAGATGCATCAGGTGTTTTACCAATATGTATAGGAAAAGCTACAAAAGTATGTGAACTTATTTTAAACAAAGATAAATCGTATATATGTGAACTTACTTTAGGTATAAGTACAGATACCTATGATTCATCTGGCGAAATTATAAAAAAAGTTGATGATTTTAAGTTAAGTAATGAAGATATAGAAAGAGCTTTTGATACGCAAAAAGGTGAAATAGATCAACTTCCTCCAATTTACTCAGCTTTAAAAGTAAATGGAAAGAGAATGTGTGATTTAGTAAGAAGTGGTAGAGGCTCTGAGATTACTTTAAAAACTAGAAGAATAAACATAAAAGATATAAAAATCCTTAGTATAAAAGGTAATAAAGTAATGTTTTATGTTGAATGTTCTAAAGGGACTTATGTGAGAAGCATTTGCCATGATATAGGAGAATATCTAGGGTGTGGAGGACATATGTCGTTTTTAAATAGAACATCTTCTGGCAAATTTAACTTGGAAAATTCGATAACGCTGGAAGAATTAGAATTATTTTATGCAAATGAAACTCTGGATAAACATTTATATGATATAGATTATGTATTGGATTCGTTTAATTATATTGTATTAAACCCTAATGCTATAAAATATTATAGTAATGGTGGTTCAATAGATGATAAGAGATTTTTAAAGAACAATCTCAGTAAAGATGATGAATTTGTAAGAGTATACAGTAAAGATAACTTCTTAGGATTAGGAAAATTATCAAAACATAATAATACAATAAGTGTTAAAAGTGATAAGATGTTTGTATAATCAATGTATTTGAAAAAACACCAAAAGAGATAGTACTATAATAACTTCTATAGTCTATCTCTTTTACTTATGCTATAATAGTTTGTGAATAAGTTAAGAGTAAATTATAATTTTAGCGGGGAAAATTTATTATGGTGATTATAAAATCTATAGCAGAAATAGCAAACATAAAAGAAAGTGTCATTACCATAGGGAATTTTGATGGCATACACAAAGGACATCAAGTTCTTATAAAAAAAGCAGTTGAATATGCAAAAAAAGAAAATATACAGAGTATTGTATTTACATTTGCAAATCATCCTGTAAACTACTTTAGACCAAACTCAACAAAAAATATTATAAGCAATGAGGACAAAATAAGATTATTGGAAGAATTGGGAATAGATATAGTTGTAATCATACCATTTGATGAGTATATGACCAAAATACCTGCAAAGGATTTTGTAGAGGAGATACTAGTAAAAAAATTAAAAGCTAAAAAAATAGTAATTGGACATGACTTTACGTTTGCTAGAGCGAAGGAAGGTAATGTCAATCTATTAAAAAGCTTAGAAGATGAATTTGGTTTTGAGGTGGAAGTAATAAAACCAATCAAAATAAATGATGTAAGAGTGAGTAGTACTTATATTAGAAGTTTAGTATCCCAAGGTGATATGACTAATGTCAAAGAGTATTTAGGTCGTAATTACAAGTTAGAAGGCTGTGTTATACATTCTAAACACCTTGGAAGAACTATTGGATTCCCAACAGCAAATATTGACCTTAAGAATAATATGCTCATTCCAAAGAGAGGTATCTATGCTTCTATTGTACATATTGGAGATGAGGTTTATTTTGGTGCTACAAATGTAGGTTACAACCCAACGGTTAATGGAAAATCTTTGTCTATTGAAACAAATATTTTAGAATTTGACAGAGATATTTATGGTGAAAATATAATTGTTGAATTTTTGGAAAGAATAAGGGATGAGAGAAAATTTAATTCAATAGATGACTTAAAAAATCAATTGTCTAATGACATAAACTATGTATATGAAAACTATGTTTGCAAAAACAGGTAATGTATGATAAAATGATTAAGGAAAATAACCATTACTCAGCTTTTGAATACTCCAATCAATGCTTAGTAATAGGCGTTTCTAAAAAAATACGGAGGTAATCTAAATGATAAACAAAACAGAAATAATCAAAGAATATGGAAGAGTTGAAGGAGATACTGGTTCTCCAGAAGTACAAATAGCTTTATTAACAGCTAGAATAAATGATCTAAATGGACATTTAAAAACTCATAAGAAAGACCACCATTCAAGAAGAGGACTATTAAAAATGGTTGGTAGAAGAAGAAACTTATTAGCTTACTTAAAAGAAAAAGATCTTGAAGGATATAGAGCATTAATAGCTAAATTAGGATTAAGAAAGTAATTTCATTCTTTATAAAAAAGCAGGTATAGTGTATACCTGCTTTTTTATAGTTAATTTATTATAGAGTAAAATAGTTAATAATAAAAGTAATTTATACATTATAAAAAATTATAAAATGAATAATATTGGGTAAGAATATAAGGTAATATATAAATACATAAGCAATTAAAAAGGAAAGACAAGATAAATATAGAAACTTTATACTATAATATTTAGTTAGAATAAGGAGGAAATTATTTTGAAAATAAAGTTAGTATGTGATAGTTTGTGCGATATTCCAGATGAAATATCAAAGAAAGATTATATAGAAATAGTTCCACTTACAGTTATTTTTAATGATAGAGAATACATAGAAGGAGTGGATATAGATAAAGAAGAGTTTTACAAGAAAGTAAAAGAAATAAAACAAATACCTAAGACTTCACAAGCTACATATATGGAGTTTAAAGAAGTATTTGATAAGTTTATAGAAGAGGGATATCATATAATCTGTTTAACAGGTGCATCAAATGCCTCAGGAACTTTTCAAAGTGCTGTAATAGCTAAGAATGATATGAATGAAAAAGAAAAAATACATATATTTGATACTCGAAACTTATCACTTGGTAGTGGGCAATATGTTATAAAAGCCTGTGAACTTGTTGAAGAAGGTTTGGGGTTTGAAGAAATAATAAATGAGTTAGAAAACATTCGTAGCAGTATAAGATTACTTTTTGCTCCATATACCCTTGATTTCTTAAAACAAAGTGGAAGGGTTCCAGTAGCAACTGCTTTAATAGGAAATATGTTGAATATAAAACCTATATTTTTCTTTGATAATGGGGAAGCTAAGTTGGTAAACAAGGTCAGAGGAGTAAAAAATATAGCAAGTAAACTAGTAGATATAATTTTAGAAATGAATGAAGGGTCTTTAGAAGGGAAAATAGTAACAATAGGCTGTGGAGATAATCTACATGATTGTGAAATATTAAAAGAAGAAGTAAATAAAAGAATAAAAGCAAGAAGAGTCTTGTTTACTAGAGGTGGAGTTTCTATTTGCTCTCATACAGGGCCAGATATATTAGCTATAAGTTGTTCTAATTAGCAGGAATATAAGCTTCTTGCATATATAGGCAAAGATAATTTTTATATTGTTAATTTATAGTATTTTTGATAATATAGTAAATAGAGTGATATACGTGTTTTTAATAAGAGGAGGACAAGCATTAATGTTTGAACATAAAATATTTAAAATGGATTTCGCAGGGAGAGAACTTTCTGTAGAAATAGGAAAAATTTGTGAAATGACTAACGGTAGCTGTATAGTTAGATACAGCGACAGTATGGTAATGGTAAATACAACTAAGTCAGCTAAGCCTAGAGACGGAATAGACTTTTTCCCTTTAAGTGTAGATTATGAAGAAAAATTATACTCTGTAGGTAAAATACCTGGAGGTTTTTTAAAGAGAGAAGGTAAGCCTTCAGAAAAAGCGATACTTACATCAAGATTGATAGATAGACCAATAAGACCATTATTTCCAAAAGGATTTAGAAATGATGTTCAGGTAGTTGCAACAGTTTTATCAGTAGATCAAGATTGCACACCAGATATAGTAGCAATGATAGGTTCATCTATAGCACTTTCTATATCAGATATACCATTTAATGGTCCAACAGGTTCAGTATGTGTTGGTCTTGTAGATGGTGCATTTGTTGTAAATCCAAATGCAGAGCAAAGAGAGAAAAGTTCAATGCATCTAGTTGTTTCAGGTACAAAAGAAGCAATAATGATGGTTGAAGCTGGAGCAGATGAAGTTCCAGATGATATAATGCTTGATGCTATTTTATTCGCTCATCAAGAAATAAAAAAAGTGGTTGAATTTATAGATGGTATAGTTGCAGAAGTTGGAAAAGAAAAAATTGTTGTTGAATTATACCATGCAGGAGAAGAAATAACTCAATTGGTTCGTGAATTTGCAACTGCTAAGATGAAGGACGCAGTTCAAACTTTTGAAAAACTAGAAAGAATGGAAAAGATGGATAGAGTTAAAGAAGAAACTCTAGCTCATTTTGAAGAAACTATTGAAAATTTTGAAGAACTTATTGGTGATATAGAGGAAGTATTACAAGATATAATAAAAGAAGAAGTAAGAAAACTTATAGTGCATGAAAATGTAAGACCAGATAATAGAAAATTAGAAGAAATCAGACCTATATGGTGTGAAACTGGTATGATACCTAGAGCTCATGGTTCAGCTATATTTACTAGAGGACAAACTCAAGTACTTAATGTAGCTACTTTAGGTGCTTTAGGAGATGTTCAAAAGTTAGATGGATTAGATGAAGAAGAAAACAAGAGATATATGCATCACTACAATTTCCCATCATATAGTGTTGGAGAAGCTAGACCATCAAGAGGTCCAGGTAGAAGAGAAATAGGGCATGGTGCTTTAGCTGAGAGAGCTTTACTACCAGTGATACCATCTCAAGAAGACTTCCCTTATGCTATTAGATTAGTTTCTGAAGTATTGAGTTCAAATGGTTCTACATCTCAAGCGAGTGTATGTGGCTCAACATTATCTCTGCTTGATGCAGGTGTACCTATAAGAGACATGGTTGCAGGTATAGCAATGGGACTTATAAAGCATGATGGTAAAGTAGCAGTGCTTTCAGATATACAAGGTATGGAAGACCACTTAGGAGACATGGACTTTAAAGTGGCTGGAACAGAGCATGGTATAACTGCGATACAAATGGATATAAAAATAGATGGTATAGATAAAGAAGTTCTACAACGTGCTTTAAAACAAGCTAAGGAAGGTAGAATCCATATACTAGGAGAAATGAGAAAAACTATATCTCAACCAAAACCAGAGCTTTCACCATATGCACCTAAGATTGTTAAAATGCAAATAAATCCTGACAAAATAAAAGATGTAATAGGACCTGGTGGAAAAATAATAACTAAGATAATAGATGAAACTGGAGTTAAGATAGATATTGAACAAACTGGAGAAGTATTCATATCAGGTATTGAAATTGATATGATTAATAGAGCTCAAGAACTTATAAATAATATAGTTATTGAACCAGAAGTAGGAAAAACTTATAAAGGTAAAGTAAGTAGAATAATGAATTTTGGAGCATTTATTGAAATACTTCCAGGAAAAGAAGGATTACTTCATATATCTCATATAGCTCATGAAAGAGTTGCTAAGGTTGAAGATGTATTAAATATAGGAGATGAAGTTGAAGTTAAAGTTACAGAAATAGATGAAAAAGGAAGAGTTAACTTATCCAGAAAAGTTCTTTTACCAAAACCAGAGCATAAAAATAAATAATATATTAAATAATTAAAGGCAAAATCCTAGGGTTTTGCTTTTTTTTATTGCTAATATGATAATGACTATTAAATATCGTGTTAATATTGATTTTATTTACAACATATGGTAAATTACTAATAGTATTAGCAATTAAGGAGGTGATAATGTGGACTATATGAAATTAGCACTTGAACTTGGAAAGGTTAAGACGTTGATGGTAAAAATACCGCATAAAGATAAAATTGCAGATATACAAAGTGGTGAAAAATTTGTATTGGGTTATTTATCTAAAAATAATAAAAAAGTAAATCCAAAAGAAATAAGTAGTACTATGAATGTTAGTACTGCTAGAATGTCTGCTATTCTTAATCAATTAGAATCAAAGGAAATGATTGAACGCTGTGTTGACCCACAAAATGGTAGACAGACACTAGTTCAATTAATGGCTAAGGGAATACAACAGCAGAAAATAAATGAAAAAGAATTTTTAGAGTATACAGTTGAATTTTTAAAAGCACTAGGTCCAGAAGATGCTATTGCTTACATACGTATTCAAAAAAAGATTATAAAGTTTTTTGAAGATAAAAAATAGAGATATTTCTTAAGTGTTGCTAATAAAAACAGAAAGAAGGTAAAGACATGAGTTTAAATAAGCAATCTAGAAATATGATTTTTGCTGTACTATTGATTGGTTCTATAGTTGGCTCATTACTTCAGACATCTCTTACTACTGCATTGCCAGTTATGATGGGGGATTTAAATATATCAGCCACAACAGCTCAATGGCTTACTAGTGCATATACGCTTGCTATGGGAATTATGGTTCCTGCCACTGCATTTTTGATTAGGAGATTTCCAACAAAACCACTTTTCATTAGTGCTATGAGTCTTTTTGCTGTAGGATTGTTGCTTTCTGCTAGTGCATCTTCATTTACACCCCTTTTGTTTGGGCGTATATTGCAAGCAATGGGGAATGGAGTGTTGCTATCCATGACACAAGTAATAATTTTAACAATTTATCCTGCAGAGCAAATGGGTTCTATAATGGGTATATATGGTTTGGCTGCTGGTGCTGCTCCAATATTTGCTCCAACTCTAGCAGGAATTGTCATTGATATTTTTAATTGGCAAGCTATTTTTTGGTTTTCTTTAGTTATAAGTATTATTGATATTATTATAGCATCTAGAGTGTTACAAAATGTAATAGAGACAAAAAAACAATCATTTGATACGTTTTCTATGATTTTATGTGCAGTAGGATTTAGTGGTCTTTTACTTGGGCTTGGGAATATTGGGACAACTGAGTTTTTTAGTATAAATATTGCTTTACCATTATTTGTAGGGATAGTATCAATTATAGTATTTTCTTTACGTCAGATTCACTCAAAAGAGCCATTTCTAGAACTTCGTATTCTTAAAAATAAAAGTTATAGGCTTGCTGTAATTATAAGTATGCTTTTATATGTTGTAATGATGGCAGGATCCACTTTAATTCCAATATATATCCAGACAGTAAGAGGATTTTCAGCAACTAAGTGTGGTCTCATTATGATGCCAGGTTCTCTTGTAATGGCACTTATAAGTCCTTTTGCAGGTAGATTTTATGATAGGTTTGGAATACGAAAGCTAGTTGTATGTGGAAGTATATTCTTGGCAATAAGTTGTCTTGGTGTATCTTTTGTAGGAGAAGATACTTCAGTATTGTATATCTCTGCTTTTTATATTATACGTCTGATAGCTATTGGATTAATTATGATGCCTATTGTTACCTGGGGAATGAGTGTGCTTGGTGAAAAAAATATTGCTCACGGAACAGCATTACTTACTTCATTGCGTACAATAGCTGGTGCTATTGGCTCAGCAGTTTTTGTTGCAGTAATGACAACTGCTACAGTAACATCACGAGGTATGACAAATGCTACAGCAAATGTATTTGGAATGGATGTTGCATTTATTTGTATTTCAATTGTTGCAGTAGTTCAGCTTTTAGTGGCTTTCTTTTTTATAGAAAGAAAAAGTTTAAAGAAATCAACAAACTAAAGCTGATTTGTAGATTTTAAAAGCACAATTACATAAACATGTTCTAGTTATTATAATAAATTTTCAAGTATGAAATTAAACTTTTGAATATGAAATTAAAAGCCTATGTTACTTTTGCTAACAGAGGCTTTTTATATAAAATGTATTATGTCCTCTTATATTAAAGGTAATGGAAGGAAGTACTATAGGAAATTCTAAAATAATAGGAAAAATAAATAGCTAATTTAAAATTTTTTTAATAATAGAGGTTTAGTTAAGAGATTTTTAAGATAATTTTTTATTGATATACAGAGAAAGGTTTATGTTATATTTAGTGCATAAATAGAGCTTTCCTTTAATAGTATTAAATAAGAAACAATTTGTACATAATTAGGGGGAGTTTTAATGATAATGATGGTACTTAATAAGAGTAAGCTCAAAAAAATTATAATACTAATTTTAGTGATATTATTAGGATTGTCAGGAGGGGTAATGGTATTAAAATTGTTTAACAATAAGCCCGTTTTCAACTTATTTAATGGAGTAGATTTACCATATGAGAGAGGCACAAAAGATAAAAGTGGCTACGTTGCATTAACATGCAACGTAGACCTTGGATGGGAAACAGAGTACATAGAATCTATTTTGGAAACTCTCAAAAAAGAGAATGTAAAAATTACTTTTAATGTAACTGGGAAGTGGGCAGAAAAAAACAAAGATGAACTATTGAAGATAAAGAAACAAGGACATGAAATAGGAAATCATGGATACAAACACTTAGATTATTCGACACTATCATATGAAGATAACTATAAACAAATAGAAACCTCTAAAAAGATAATTGAAGAAATTATAAATGAAAAGACTAAGTTTTTTCAAGCTCCAGCAGGTTCTTTTGGAGCAGAAACAGTGAAGGCAGCTAAAGAATTAGGATATACTTCAATTAAATGGGATGCTGATACTATAGACTGGAAATATAAAGATCAACCAGAAGTAATTATAGATAGAATGAAGAAAAAAGATATTAAAGATAGTAGTATAATCTTAATGCATCCAACTGATGCAACGACAAAATGTATTGATGATATTATAGCAATTGTAAGAGAAAAAGGATTAAAACCAGGTAAACTTAGTGATGTATTTAAGTAGACAAAGTATAAAAATTTGATTAAGATTGTATAAGTTGTAGTTGAATTAATTAAAAGACTGACTTATAATGTAATACATATAAAAATAAATAGAATTAGAACATAGTGTTTTCAATAATCCAATGTAAAATAAAGAATAAATTTTTAGGAGAATGTAATGTATAAGACAAAAATACTGGAAAATGGGCTTACAATAATTGGTGAAGAAATACCATATCTAAAGTCAATAACATTAGGTATTTGGATAAATGCAGGGTCTAGAATAGAAGAAGAAGAGGTAAGTGGAACTTCTCATTTTATAGAACATATGATGTTTAAAGGAACCAAAAATAGAACCTCAAAAGAGATTGCTAGCACAATTGACAATTTAGGTGGGCAAATCAATGCATTTACAAGTAAAGAATGTACATGTTATTATGTAAAATTAATAGATGAGCATATAGATACAGGAATAGATGTATTAAGTGATATGATACTAAATTCTAGATTTGATAAAAATGATATAGATAAGGAAAGACTTATAATACTGGAGGAACTTAAGATGTATGAAGATTCTCCAGACGATTTATCTTATGATTTATTAGTCGAAAATATATATGCTAATGATGGTTTAGGGATGAATATAATTGGGACAAAAGATTCTCTATACAATATAACTAAGGAATCTATGTTAGAGTACTTAAACAAATATTATATTCCAAATAATGCAGTCATTTCTATAGTTGGAAACTTTGACTTTGATGATATGGTAGATAAACTTGAATCTAAATTTGGAAACTGGAAAAAGAGAAATTTAAATATAGACGTAACTGAGGCTACGTTTAATCCTTGTTTTATATCAAAAAATAAAGATACTGAACAGGTAAATTTGGCTATGTGTTTAAAAGGTATTCCATTTGAAAATGATGATGAAGTTTATTCAATGGCAGTGGTAAACAATATTTTTGGTGGAAGTATAAGCTCAAGACTTTTTCAGAAGATAAGGGAGGAAAAAGGGTTAGTATATTCAATATATTCATCACAAACACTATACAGAAAATGTGGTGAATTGGGTATATTTGCAAGTATGAGTACAGAAAATTTACAAGATGTTTATAATTTAATAAAAGAAGAAATTGAAAATATAAGAAAAAATTATCTTACAGAAAAAGAAATATTTGAAAGTAAGGAGCAACTAAAAGGTAATTATATATTGGATTTAGAAAGTACTAGCAGTAGAATGATGTCTACTGGTAAATCTATGTTATTGAGTAAAAAAGTAAAAACTACAGATGAAATACTTGAATGTATAAATAATGTTGATATTAATTCAGTAAAAAAAGTTGTTGATAAGGTATTCAATATAGAAAATATTGGTACATGTATAGTGGGAAGAGATGTAGAAGATATTCTGCACTTGGATTAATATCTTAAAAAGTAAATCTCTGGAGGTATAAAATATGAATTTATCTGAAATAGCAGGTAAGGAAATAGTTAACTTAGTCACAGGAGAAAGATTAGGAGTTATTGGAGAGTGTGACCTTATACTAGATGAAACTACAGGCGGGATATTGGCGCTTTTAATTCCAAAAGAAAAAGGCTTTTTTGCCAGAAGAAAAGATAAGTCATTTTTAGAAGTTCCATGGAGAAATGTAAAAAAAATAGGCAATGATATGATAATTATAGAATATGAGGGATATATTTAGGAGGAAAAAATGAGTATTTTAGTGCAAAAGTTTGGTGGGACATCAGTAGAATCATATGAAAAAATGAATGAAGTATGTAAAATAGTAAAAGCATACAGAGATAATGATGAAGAGTTACAATTAGTATTAGTAGTTTCAGCAATGGGTAGAAAGGGAGCTCCATATGCCACAGATACACTTATAAATCTATGTAATTCAGTAAATGACGAACCAAATAAAAGAGAACTTGATTTAATAATGTCTTGTGGTGAAATAATATCAGGGACAGTTCTTGCTAATTTATTAAATGCAAAAGGTATAGAATCTGTTTTCTTTACTGGTCAACAAGCAGGTATAATTACAAGTGATGAGTATTCTAATGCAAAAATAAAATATATAAACCCTAAAAAGGTAAAAAGAGCATTAGATGATGGTAAAGTTGTTGTTATAGCTGGATTTCAAGGTGTAACAGATGATGGTGAAGTAACGACTCTTGGAAGAGGTGGAAGTGATACATCAGCAGTTGCTATTGGTAAATCTTTAGAATGTGAGACAGTTGAAATTTACACTGATGTAGATGGTATAATGACTGCAGACCCTAGAGTAGAACCAAATGCTAAAGTATTGAGTTTTATAGATTATGAAGAAGTATTTCAAATGGCAGATAAAGGAGCTAAGGTAATACATCCAAGAGCAGTACAGTTGGCTAAAAGTGGAAATATAACTCTAGCAATAAAAAATACAATGAATCCAACTTTTGAAGGTACAAAAATAGGTTCTTTATGTAAGCATTTAGAACAAAATATAGAATATGAACAAGAAAAAGACCTTAAAGTTGCTGTTGCAAATAAAGATAGTGTTGCTCAAGTTAAGATTAAATCAGCAGAAGAAGTGTTTACAGAAGTATTAAATGAAATAGAAAAGAAACTTATAAATATAGATATGATAAATTTCTTTATATCAGAAAAAGCCTTTGTTATTGAAGATGCTGATATAAAAGAATTAAAAGAAATACTGGATAAATTTGAATTAGATTATGAAGTAAATAGAGATTGTGCTAAAGTAACATTGATATGTTCAAGAATAGCTGATGAAATGTCTGGTATCATGTCAAAAGTAGTTAGAGGGTTATCAAAAGCAGGAGTATCTCTTTTACAAACATCAGATTCAAATATGACTATATCTTGTTTAGTTAGTGAAGAAGATATGCATACAGCAGTACATGCAATACACCAACAATTTTATGTAAAATAAGAATCGTAATGCAATTACTTTTATTCAAAATTTAATAATTTTGCTTATATCTTAATATATTTGATTTATTTGGTAAAACTAAGTTAAATATATTTTGATAGGAGTTTTTTTATGAAAGATTATAAAGATGATAATGAAACATTTGATAAAGATAATTGTAGAAGAGATTCTAGCTGTGAGGAAAGAGAATGTATAAAACAATTTGGCACTAGTGAGATGCCTCCTCAGCCTCCTAAAGATACCCAATGTATAACTATAATTGGAGAAATTGAAGGTCATTTTATAGGAAATCCTCAGAAAAAAGCTACGAAGTATGAACATATAATTCCAATGCTTTATTCAATTGAAGAAAGTAATGATGTTAAAGGAGTACTAGTTGTTTTAAATACTGTTGGAGGAGATATTGAGGCAGGTCTAGCTATTGCAGAACTTTTAAATAGTACATCCAAAAAAGTAGTTACTCTTGTATTAGGGGGAAGTCATAGTATAGGTGTTCCTCTTGCTACTGCTGGTGATTACTCATTTATAGCTCCAACTGCAACAATGATTATACATCCTGTAAGAACAACTGGACTTGTAATAGGTATAAATGAAACTTTCGAGTATTTTAAAAAGATGCAAGAGAGAATAATTCAATTTATCATAAGAACATCTAATATCGAAAGAGATATACTTGATAAACTTATGCATGAGAAAGATGAGCTTATAAGTGATGTGGGTAGTGTTCTAATAGGAAAAGAAGCTGTAGATTATGGGCTTATAGATGAAGTTGGTGGATTAAAAGATGCTATTAAAAAATTAAAAGAGCTTATAAAAGAGTCAGAAGAAGAAAAAAATAATGATTAAAATTTGTTTAAATAATAAAATTTATGATATAATGATGTAATAAAGTAGGAGTGTTAGTGTTAAGGCATTAGCACTTTTTGCTATGAAGGGGTAAAACTTGCTAAAAATAAGGAGTGATATTAATGGCCACGAAAAAGAAGAAAAAAAAGAAGGTAAATACCTTAAGCTTTAATGCAGAATATCATAATTTGATAACCATATTTATAGGTGTATTTTTATTATATAGTTTAAATTCTAATTCTATGGGATGGATACCTGTGATAATGCAAAATCTCTTTAAAGGATTATTTGGAGGACTTTCCATAGCAATACCATTTATAGTAATTATAACAGGACTTCTAGGATTTTTTGATGGAAATGAATATATATATAGACTGAGAAAGACTAAATTATACTACATAATTATTTTATTTATTTTTGTATTTTATGGATTGTTAAATGCAGGAACTCTTCCTGTAGATAGCCCACTAAAAGGTAATATGTTTGATGATGTTATGAAATTGGGTGTAAGTGGACAAGGTAGTGGTTTAATAGCAACAACCATTGCGTATTATATGAGTAAAATATTTGGTATAGCAGGTGGATGGCTAATAAGTATATTTGCTCTTATACTTTCTATAATGTTTATATTTAATATTTCTATAAAAGACTTGGTATCAAATGCAAAGTCAAAATCTAAAGCATCAAAAGACAGTAATTTAACTTTTAAAGATAAAATTTCAAATATGAAAAAATCTGCAATAGATATGATAACTGATGAAGTGGATGATACTACTGTAAACAAGAAGCCTGGATTTTTTAAAGGGCTAATGTCAAAAGGTCGTGACAATGAAGATGAAGAAGATGAATATTTAGAAGAAGAAAATGGTGATGGTGTAGACGATAAAACTATTAAAATAGTTGGTTTTAACAAGGCAGAAGATGAATATTTAGAAATATTAGAAGGAACTCAAAGTATGCCAGAACTAGATGTTTTAAAAGAGTTACAGAAAGCTACAAATGAAAATTCAGTTGTAGAGACTAAACTAGAAAAGAAAGTTGATATAAGCAAATCTAATTTAGCTGTAGAAAAAACTCAACCAATAAGCATTGTATCAGAGTCAAATAATGAAGACTATTCAAATTATAAAAAACCTGGTGTTGAACTTTTAAATAAAGTAAATAAAAAATCTGATGAAAATGGCAAAAAGAAGGTTTTAAAAAATGCCTCTCTTTTAGAAAAGACACTTTCAGATTTTGGAGTGGAAGCAAAGATTAATCAAGTTACAGTTGGTCCGACTATAACAAGATATGAGATACAACCAAGTCCAGGGGTTAAAGTAAGTAAAATTGTAAACTTAACTGATGATATAGCTTTGAGTTTAGCAGCTAAAAGTATAAGAATTGAAGCACCAATCCCTGGGAAAAGTGCAATTGGAATAGAGGTTCCAAATGAGGAAGCTCAAATGGTTGGAGTAAGAGAAGTTCTAGAAAGTGAAGAGTTTAATAATTTTGATTCACCTCTTGCAATGGGACTTGGAAAAGATGTAGCAGGTAAAATTATAATTGGAGATATAGGTAAGATGCCACATTTACTTATAGCTGGTTCTACAGGTTCAGGGAAGAGTGTCTGTGTAAACACTTTGATAAGTAGTATATTATATAAGGCAAACCCTGATGAAGTAAAATTACTTTTAATAGACCCAAAGGTAGTTGAACTTGCAAATTATAATGGAATACCACATCTTCTGATACCTGTAGTTACAGACCCTAAAAAAGCTGCTAATGCTTTAAACTGGGCAGTGACAGAAATGAATAGAAGATATAAATTATTTGCAGATGCTCAAGTAAAAGATGTAACAAGTTATAATGAAAAATCAGAGGAAAAATTACCTAAAATAGTAATAATAATAGATGAGTTAGCAGATTTAATGATGGCAAGCGCAAATGATGTAGAGGATTATATTTGTAGACTAGCTCAGATGGCCAGAGCTGCTGGAATGCACTTGATTGTAGCTACACAAAGACCATCTGTTGATGTCATAACGGGTGTTATAAAAGCTAATATACCATCTAGAATAGCATTTGCAGTGTCATCTCAAACTGATTCAAGAACAATACTTGATATGGGTGGAGCAGAGAAACTTTTAGGTAAAGGTGATATGCTATTTTACCCACTTGGAGCGGCAAAACCAGTTAGACTTCAAGGTGCATTTATATCAGAAAGTGAGTCAGAAAGAGTAATTGATTTTGTAAAAGACCAAGTTAAGGATGGAATAAAGTATGAGGAAGATATAATTGAAACTATATCTAAAGTTAACACATCAAAATCTAGTGATGAGGATGAATTTTTAAGTGAGGCAATAGAATTTGTTGTAGATAGTGGTCAAGCATCTGCTTCTATGTTGCAAAGAAGATTTAAAATAGGATTTAATAGAGCGGCTAGACTTATTGACTCTATGGAAGAAAGAGGTATAATTGGAGCTAGCGAGGGAAGCAAACCGAGAAAGGTACTAATAAGCAAACAAGATTTGCAGAATTTAGAAGGTGAATAGAATTGTCAGTTATAGAAATAGAAAAAGCACTTAAGCTAGAAAAAGTAGTTTTTGTAGATGTAAGAACAGAAGGGGAATATGAAGAAGACCATATATTAAATGCTTTTAATATGCCTCTTTTTAAAAACAATGAGCATAATGAAGTCGGAACTATTTATAAGATGCAGGGAAAACATGAAGCAATACAAAAAGGATTTGATTATGTATCATATAAGCTAAAGGATATATATTTACAGGCAGCAGAGCTTGCAGCAAATTATGATAATATCGTCATATATTGTGCAAGAGGCGGAATGAGAAGTGGAAGTATAGTAAATGTATTGTCATCATTAGGTGTAAATGTTTATCAACTTGAAGGTGGATATAAGGCTTACAGAAACTTTGTATTGGATTACTTAAGAAATATAATGAATACAAAGAACTTTATATCTGTGCATGGATTAACTGGTTCAGGAAAGACTGATTTATTGCATTTATTGAAGAAAAAAGAAATAGATGTATTAGATTTAGAAGGTATAGCTAAAAATAGTGGTTCAACCTTTGGTTTTATAACATTTGATGAGAAGCCACCATCTCAAAAGAACTTTGAAACTAATTTATTTGAAAGTATATTTTTCTCAAAGAAGGATTATATATTTGTTGAAAGTGAAAGTAAGCGAGTTGGAAGTGTCATAGTTCCTAATGAAATCTTCGATGCAATGATACGAGATGGGTATCATATACTACTGGAATGTGATATTGATAATAGAGTCAATAGGCTTTGTAGAGATTATATTTATGGTAAAGGTGAAGATAATATATTGGTTTTAAAAGAGTGTATAAATAAATTCAGAAAAAGATTGGGTCATAAAGAAGTAGATGGATATATTGATTTATTAGAATCAGGTAAATATGAAGAGCTTGTAAAAAAATATCTTATAGAATATTACGACCCACTTTATATGCATTCAGTGGAAAAATATAAGTACAATAAAATTGTAAATTTTGATGACACACAAAAAGCCCTAGAAGATGTTATAGGCTTATATGAGAGCATATTGGAAGGAGAGAAAAAATGTTAAAGATAGCATTAGAATCATTAGGATGCTCAAAAAATTTGGTGGATGCAGAAATAATGATGGGAATTTTAAATAAAAAGGGTTATAAATTAATAGGAGATTTTGAAGAAGCTGATGTAATTATAGTAAATACTTGTGGGTTTATAGAGTCAGCTAAGCAGGAATCAATTGATACGATAATAGAATTTGCAGAATTAAAACAGACTGGTAATCTAAAGCTATTGATAGTAACAGGATGTCTAGCTCAAAGATACTCTGAGGAATTAAAAACTGAAATTCCAGAAATAGATGCAATAGTTGGTACAGGAAGCTACCAAAATATAGATGACATACTTAAAGATTTGAGTGAGAAACATCAAATTGTAAGCCTTGATGATATAGAGTTTGTATTTAATGAGGACTTACCAAGATATCTATCTACACCTAGCTATATGGCATACTTAAAAATTGGAGAGGGATGTTCCAATAATTGTACTTATTGTATAATACCTAAGCTTAGAGGTAAATATAGAAGTAGAAAATTTGAAGATATAATTAAAGAAGCGAATAAATTGGCTGAATCTGGAGTAAAAGAACTCGTAGTTATAGCTCAAGATACTACAAAGTATGGTTTTGATTTATATGGTAAAGAAAGATTACCAGAACTTTTAGAAGAGCTTGCAAAGATAAATGGGTTTAAATGGATAAGAGTCATGTACTCATATCCAGAATCAATAACAGAAGAACTGATTAAAGTTATAAAAGAACATGATAATATATGTAGCTATTTTGATATGCCAATACAACATGCAAGTAACAGTATTTTAAAGTTAATGAATAGAAAAACTAGTAAAGAGGATATATTAAATAAAATTAAACTTATAAGAAAGAATATACCAGATGCTATACTTAGAACTACGATAATAGTAGGTTTTCCTGGTGAAACAGAAGAAGATTTTAAACAGCTTGTAGATTTTGTCAAAGAAGTTAAATTTGATAGGCTAGGTGCATTTGCATATTCAAGAGAAGAAGATACACCAGCAGATAAATTACCAAATCACATAGATGAAGAAGTAAAAATACAAAGAAGAGATACTTTAATGATGATTCAACAAAAAATATCTGAAGAACTTAATGATAAAAAAATAGGAAAAACATATGAAGTCCTTATAGAAGAGCAAATAGAAAATAATGTATATACAGGAAGAACACAGGGTGATGCAGAAGAAATTGATAGTATAGTATATGTAAAAAGTGTAGATAATCTTGAAGTAGGAGAATTCGTAAGTGTTCAAATAAATGATGCAATGGAATACGATTTAATGGGAGATGTTGTATATGAACTTGCCTAACAAATTAACTTTGTTTAGAATATTTTTAATTCCAGTATTTGTTTTAATAATGTTATTTAATGTACCGAACAAGTTTTTATTAGCTTGTATTATTTTTATAGTAGCTTCAATTACTGATGCACTAGATGGAAAGATAGCTAGAAAGTATAACTTAGTTACTGATTTTGGGAAGTTTATGGACCCATTAGCAGATAAGTTATTAGTAATCTCAGCACTTACATGTATGATAGAAGATGGTCTTGTAAGTAGTTGGATGGTAATTATAATAGTAGCTAGAGAACTTACAGTTAGCATATTGAGGGCTATAGCAGCTGCCGATGGAAAAGTAATAGCAGCTGGTGGCAGTGGAAAGCTTAAAACGATAACTCAAATGATATCAGTAGTAATTTTATTGTTAGGGGCTCAGTTTGAAAATGAATTAATACTAAATATAGGTGGAATTCTTATACTTATAGCAACACTGCTTACTTTATATTCTGGATGGGAATACCTATATAAAAATAAAGAACTTTTCATGTCTTCTAAATAGAATCTTATCATTTAATAATCATAAATTGATTGATTAATAAATAAAAAATAGCAACTTAAAATTTTAAAAATGTAAAAAAGGGTATACTATAATAGTATACCTCTTTTCTTTTTTAGGAATATTTTCTTTTGTGTATATAATTATTGATAATGGTTTATAAATAAAATGTAGCAAATAAAAATATAATCATTAGGAGCGTTTTTAAATTGACTAGGTTTGATTTATGTTATATAATTAATATATAACAAGAGAACAAATGTTTGTAGATAAATGAAGGGATGGTATAGAGATGAGTGTAGATCAAGAAAAATTAAAAGCGTTGAATGAAGCTTTAGGTAAAATTGAAAAAGATTTTGGTAAAGGTTCAGTAATGAAATTGGGAGAAGCAACGTCTATGTCTATAGATGTTATATCAACAGGAGCAATCGGTTTAGATATAGCTATTGGTATAGGAGGTCTACCTAGAGGGAGAATAGTTGAAATATATGGTCCTGAATCTTCTGGTAAGACAACTGTTGCACTTAGTTGTGTAGCATCAGCTCAAAAAAATGGAGGAATAGCTGCATTTATAGATGCTGAACATGCGCTTGACCCAGTATATGCAAAAGCATTAGGTGTGGATGTTGATAATCTAATCATATCTCAACCAGATACAGGAGAGCAAGCCTTAGAAATAGCAGAGGCATTAATAAGAAGTGGTGCAATTGATATAATAGTAATAGATTCAGTTGCAGCATTGGTTCCAAAAGCAGAAATAGATGGAGATATGGGTGATTCTCATGTAGGTTTACAAGCTAGACTTATGTCTCAAGCACTTAGAAAATTAACTGGTTCGATTAAAAAATCAAATTGTGTTGCTATATTTATAAACCAATTAAGAGAGAAAGTAGGAATAATGTTTGGAAATCCAGAAACGACTACTGGAGGACGTGCATTAAAGTTCTATTCATCAGTTAGATTGGATGTTAGAAAAATAGACACAATAAAACAAGGTGACAAGGTTATAGGAAGCAGAACAAGAGTTAAGGTTGTTAAAAACAAAGTAGCACCACCATTTAAACAATCTGAATTTGATATAATGTATGGAGAAGGTATATCAAAAATTGGAGATCTTTTAGATATAGCTGCTGACATAGATATAGTTAAAAAATCAGGTTCATGGTATAGTTACAATGACACTAAACTTGGACAAGGAAGAGAAAATGTAAAAAAATTCCTAGAGGATAATATGGATTTAACTAATGAAATAGATGAAAAAGTTAGAACATTTTACAATTTAAATGAGGTTAGTGAAGAAGCAGGTACTTTGGTATCAGAAGAAGTTGTTGAAAAATAAGTGAAAATATAAAAAAATAACTATTAAATAAGGACATACCACGCTCCCTATTAGCTTGACACAATGTTGAAAAAATTATAAAATTAAGTGAGGATAAAATATCTAAATTTAATTTTAATTATTAGGAATATTTTTTAATCATAGTGATGACATTTTGGGATTATTAACGAAGGAGGTGGATGTCATAGATAGTGTAGTAATGATTGTAATAGGTGCAGCTGTTGGTATTATAGCTGGATATTTTGTTAGAAAAAATATATCTGAAGCAAAAATTGGACAAGCTGAAAACTTGGCCAAAGAAATAATAGATAAAGCACACCACGACTCAGAAACAGTACAGAAAGAAAAGTTATTAGAAGCTAAAGAAGAGATCCATAAATGGAGAACAGAAGCTGAAAGAGAAAACAAAGAAAGAAGAACAGAAGTACAAAAGTATGAAAAAAGAGTAGTACAAAAAGAAGAAGTCTTAGATAGAAAATTACAAAATTTAGAATCTAAAGAAGTAAATTTAAGTGAAAAATTAAAGACAGTTGAAAAGAAAGAAGAAGAAGTTGAAGTAATAAAAACTCAACAATTGGAAAAATTAGAAAGCATATCAGGAATTACATCTGATAAGGCTAAAGAAATTATTTTAACAAATGCTGAGAGAGATGTAAGACGTGAAATGTCTATAATGATAAAAGAGATAGAAGGTCAAGCTAAAGAAGAAGCTGATAAGAAATCAAGAGAAATTATAGGATATGCAATTCAAAAATGTGCAGCAGATCACGTAGCTGAAACTACTGTTACAGTAGTAAGCTTACCTAATGATGAAATGAAGGGTAGAATAATAGGTAGAGAAGGTAGAAATATAAGGACTCTAGAAACTTTAACAGGGATAGACCTTATAATAGATGACACTCCAGAAGCAGTAATTTTATCAGGATTTGATCCAATAAGAAGAGAAATTGCAAGAATTGCTCTAGAGAAGTTAATAGCAGATGGAAGAATACATCCAGCTAGAATTGAAGAAATGGTTGAAAAAGCGAGAAAAGAAGTTGACAATATTATAAAAGAATATGGTGAACAAGCTGCATTTGAAACTAGTGTACATGGAATTCATCCAGAATTAATAAGATTATTAGGTAGACTTAATTATAGAACTAGTTATGGACAAAATGTTCTTAAACATTCTATAGAAGTTGCTCATATAGCTGGTATAATGGCTGCTGAGATAGGTGCAGATATTAGATTAGCTAAGAGAGCTGGTTTGTTACATGATATAGGTAAGGCTGTAGACCATGAAATGGAAGGTACACATGTTGAAATAGGTATGGATTTACTTAGACGTTATAAGGAATCTAAAGAAGTTATACATGCTATGAGTACACATCATGGAGATTATGAACCTCAAACAGTAGAAGCTGTATTAGTTACAGCAGCAGATGCAATATCAGCTGCTAGACCTGGTGCTAGAAGAGAGACTTTAGAAGCTTATATTAAGAGACTTGAAAAACTAGAAGAAATAGCTAATTCATACGAAGGTGTAGAAAAATCATTTGCTATACAAGCTGGTAGAGAAATTAGAATAATGGTAAAACCAGAAGCTATAAATGATGAAGAAATACACTTATTAGCTAGAGATATGACTAAGAAAATAGAGGATGAACTTGAATATCCTGGACAAATAAAAGTAAGTATAATAAGAGAAACAAGAGCTATAGAATATGCAAAATAAAATATAAATATCTAAATGATAATAAAAATATTTTTAAAAATTTAGATTTGCCACAGGATTTAATAATTTATCCTGTGGCTTTTTAATTTTCAAGGTATAAAATGATATAATTTGAAATAATTATAAGGCTGATAAATATTAATTATAAAGAATTAATAAAATTAATCCTTATATACACATTGTTTGTATAATTATTTAAGTTTGTTTGATATAATGAAGTGATAAAATAATCTATTATATCTAAATAAATATTTTTAGGTTATATAATTTTTTTATATATTCAAATATATAAAAGATATACATATATTTTATGGAGGAAACTATTGTGGAAAAGAAAACATCTAGATGGTATATGTATTATTTACCAGTATTACTAACTTTATCAGTAATACTGTTGTTTGTTTGTGCTTTTAAATCAGATAAACATTCAAATCCTCGAAGCAATCTTATTCCAGTTTCATTTATTGGAGAATTTAGAACATCTAATTCTGAAAATCTTCAGCCGTTTATCAATGTTGACTCATTGAATGATATAAGAAAAGAGTCTATTTATTTGCGTGGACATTTTAGCAGAAATATTCCAGCTGGAGAGACATTTTTGCTACATATCAGCCATCTAAAAGTTGATATTCGTGTATCTAATAAAGAGGTATTTTCCATACAAGAAGGTAGAGAAAATGCACTAACAAAGTCTACAGGTCATCTTTGGACAGGTTTTAAATCTGATGGAATATCGGTTGACGATTTAGTTGAGATAAATATACAACGAGTGTACCCTAGTGGGCGAGCATTACAATTAGTATGTTTTTTTGATGAAATGCAGATTGGCTCCAAGGGCGATTTAATTGTTAGTATACTCCACGAAAACAGGATTGGTCTTATATTTACTATGTTAACAATATCTTTTGGCTTATTTGGTCTAATTGCAAGTATCATTTTGTTTTTTTTGAAAAGTGAGTTAACACGTCAGATTTTTTTGTTATCATGTTTTGCTATATTTGGAGGAATTTGGTGTTTAGCAGATTTTAATATACTTACTCTTATTATCCAATCTCCAACTCTTGTCAGTATTTTGGAATTACTGTCGCAGTTTTTACTTCCAACTTTTTGTATACTTTATTTGTCTACTTACTTAACTGAGTGGAGATTGAACGTTATAAATTTATGTGTGTATTTAATTATGACTATCATACTACTTTGTGTTATTCTCCAAATACTTCATATTTATGATTTGCATGAGTTTCTGATTTTACAAAATAGCATCTGTATTCTAATTGTATTACTTGGTATGGGGTTCTTGGTTATTGAAATTATTATATACAGAGAATCTGATGCTAAGATTGCTTTGTTTGCTTATCTACCAGCAACTATAGGTGGTATTGCAGAAATAGCAAATTATTATACTATATACATTAGAAGTCTACCATTTTTTTGTATAGGTTTTCTAACCACTATTGTATTACAGATTGGGCATATGATGCTATCTATCAAAAGAAAGGAAAAGTTTCAACAGAGATTAGAGGGAGAATTGATGGAAAATCGTATTTCTATAATGCTTAGTCAAATACAGCCTCATTTTTTATATAATGCACTTAACACTATCCAATATTTGTGTAAACATGATTCTAACATGGCAGTTCATGCAGTAGAAAAATTTTCTTCTTATCTTCGTGGAAATATGGATTCTCTTACACAAAAAAAGCTAATTCCATTTGAAAA
The DNA here is from genome assembly GCF_020658455.1 of Clostridioides sp. ES-S-0005-03. Lineage (NCBI taxonomy): Bacteria > Bacillati > Bacillota > Clostridia > Peptostreptococcales > Peptostreptococcaceae > Clostridioides > Clostridioides sp. ES-S-0005-03. Next base: position 283,450 of record NZ_JACVWI010000001.1, read on the forward strand.
AGAATTAGCTCATTTAAAAAATTATTTGTACATAGAGTTATTACGCTTTGGAGAGCGTATAAAAATACATTATGAGCTTACAATTACTGATTTTTTTATTCCTGTTCTCACTATACAACCAATTGTTGAAAATGCGATACGACATGGTGTTACAAAACAAAAAGAAGGGGGAACAATTATAGTATCAACATCCAAGGATGAAAATAACATTTATATTGTTATAAAAGATGATGGAGTAGGTTTCCAACCCTTTGAAAGAGTTAATGATGGAAAAAGCCATGTTGGTATTCAAAATGTAAAAAGACGATTAGAGACACAATGTAATGGAATTCTAAATATAGAAAGTGGTATAGGAAAAGGTACAATAGCAACAATAATCATTCCTATTAGAAAGGGGTAAAATTATGAATATAATTGTCGTAGATGATGAGCAAATTGCTCTTAAAAATTTGAATGAAAAATTAACATATATTTCTGGTATTGAAAAAGTTACTCTTTTTGATGAACCTAAGTTGGCGCTAGAGTATTTAAAAAGAAATTTTGTAGATATTGCATTTCTTGACATTGAGATGTACGGTATGAATGGACTAGAGTTTGCATGTCTAGCAAAAGAAATTTTACCAAATATAAATATTATTTTTGTAACTGGTTATTCAGAATATGCGTTAGATGCATTTTCAATGCATGCCAGTGGATATCTTCTAAAGCCTGTTACAATAGAAGGAATTCAGAAAGAAATAGAAAATTTACGTTCTCCTGTTGTTTTGAACCATAAGAGCCATATATTTATTCATACATTTGGTAACTTTGAGGTATTTGTAGATGAAAAGCCATTAACTTTTAGTAGAGCAAAATCAAAAGAATTACTTGCTTATTTAGTAGATAGGAAAGGAGCAAGTGTGACTATTGCTGAAATTGCAGCAGTACTTTGGGAAGACAAAGAATACAATCGTTCTTTGCAAAATCAAACGCAAACTGTTATATCACATCTGATGAAAACCATAAAGGATGCAAAAATTGAATATATAGTTATTAAAAAATGGAATAGCCTTGCAGTAGATATTACAAAATTTGATTGTGATTATTATAATATGTTAAGGTGGGATATGATGGCAATTAACACATATGCTGGAGAATACATGACAAATTACAGTTGGGCAGAATTAACTACAGGTATGCTGTATCAAAAAACTTTTAATTATAATTGTTAAAGATAGATAATATGTTTTTATACAGCAGAAGTTCTTAAGTTTTTTGTTTTGTTGATGTGCTTTGGATGTGCATTATCGATTATATTAATATATTATAGGAATATTAAAAATATATAATAATAAATAAAAATTATATAATAGATTTATATTATTAAAAATGATTTAGATGAGCAATTTATATGTTTTTACATGTAATATCTATGCATTAATGTTGATTTATGAAATTTAATATTTGAAATAAAATTAAGTTTTTGAGATAGTTTGCTGATTAAAATTAATTATATTGTAAGCACTAAAAAGTTGAGAATACAATGAGCCAAAGTGATGATGAAAGAGAGGATACATGATGAAAAAAAATACACTTTTACATACAAATGTTATTGTTTGCGTTATTATTACTATTGGTTTTATAGCTACATCTGTGATTGGGTACCAATCTAATACTAATATTTTTAAAAATGATATTGAACACGTATCTACATTGGCTGCTGAAGGTATTTATTATCAGATAGATAAACTTCTTTCACAACCTATAAATGTATCACTTACCATGGCCAATGATAGTCTATTAAAAAATTTTTTAACTAGTGAGAAAGAATATATAAATGATAGGAACTTTGTTTATAAATTACAGGATTACTTAAATACATACAGAAATAAATATTCCTATGATTCTGTTTTTTTAGTTTCAACCAAGACAAATAATTATTATCATTTTAATGGACTTGATAGGACACTTAGTGCTGATAACTCAGAGAATCAGTGGTATTATGATTTTTTAAAACAGGATGAAGAATATTCATTAAATGTTGATAATGATGAGGCAAGTAATAATAGTATTACTGTATTTGTAAATTGTAAGATAAAAGATGATAATGGATCAACTATGGGAATTATTGGGGTTGGATTAAAAGTTGACTCATTACAAATGTTGCTTAAAGAATATGATGAAAAGTTTGATGTTGTAGCACGTCTAATTGATGATAAAGGATTTGTTCAATTATCATCTGAGGAAACAGGCTATGAACATGTTAATTTATTTGAAGATGAAAGTAGTAATTTATCTGCTTCAAAAGATTTAATCTTGAGCAATAAAAAAGAACAGAATAGTTTTTGGAATTCATCAGAAAAATTAAAAAGTTATGTTGTATATCAGTATATCCCAAGTTTAAAATGGCATCTTGTTTTGGAAAATGATTTGACTGCAATGAGTAGACAACTTCAAATACAGTTTTTAAAAGGGATTGCAATTATAATTTTAATTATAATGTTTGTACTTTTTACAATTACACGTGTGCTTAAGAAATACAAGCAACAAATAATTAATCTCAGCTCTTCTCAGAAATTAGAATATCAAAAGTTATTGAGTAAATCTACTGAAGATCTCTATGAAAATATTTTTGAGATTGATGTTACTAATAACAAAGCTGGTTGTGAAGATGCAAATCGATATTTTAAAGAGTTTGGCTTAAGTCTTAGCACACCATATGATGAAGCACTCTATATAATTGCTAAAGGGCAAATTAAAGAAGAGTATGCACAAGGTTATTTAGATACATTTTTACCTGAAAATGTTCTTAAGTGTTATAATAGTGGAATCAATAACATAAGTTATGACTTTTTAATTAAAAGAGATGAAGAAAATTATCATTGGATGAGGATTACTGCTAGAATTTTCTTTTGGACATCAGATGAATCTGTTCGTATGATTTCTTATCGTGAAAATATAGATGAAGAAAAAAATAGAGAATTGCTGCTTCTTGAGCGTTCACAACGTGATTCTCTTACTGGTCTTTATAATAAGGGAGTAACAGAGGACTTTATTAGTACATTTTTAAAAAGTGATAAAAATCAAAATTCAGAACATATTTTTCTGATTTTTGATATTGATGATTTCAAAAATGTAAATGATAGATATGGTCATGCATTTGGAGATTTTATTATAAGTGAATTTGCATTAGAATTAAAGTCTCAATTTCGTGAAGATGATATTGTTGGGCGTATTGGTGGAGATGAATTTGTTGTGTTGATAAAAGATTTCAATAGCAGTAATTATGTAATTATGGATAAATTAGAGCGTTTTTGTTCTAAGATTAACCAGAAACGTTTTGCTGAACATGAAGAATTTTCTATTTCATGTAGCATTGGTGTGGCAATATATCCTGAGCATGGCTGTAAGTATTCTGAACTCTATGAAAAAGCAGACCAAGCACTTTACTATACAAAGGGTCATGGAAAAAATTCTTTCCATATTTTTGGGGATGATTCTATTGATGGTATAGCATTTAATATAGACACTAGAGATGTAAAGTTATTGTTGGAGATGTCTACTGATGGGATTGCAAAATTTGCTTGTATGGAAAATTTGAAACTACTTTACTTTAATCAAAAAATGCTTGAGTTTACTGGTTATTCAGCTAGAAATGTTTCATCCAAAGATTTTGATGTACTTTCACCTATATCACCAGAGGATTTACAGGTTGTACTTGATACACTGAATAAAGCAATACCTAAGAGAGAAACTTTTGAAGTGATTTTTAACTTCCGTCATATAGATGGTCACTATTTCCCTGTGAGAATGCAAGGTAAGTTTGTAAATGAACTATACCAAAATCGTTACCCTGTTTTTTATGCAGTTTACACAGATATATCAAACTTTAATGTTTTTTTAGGAAGATAATTTAAATAAAACCTGCTAATATGAATGGATTATTTTTTAGCAGGTTTTAAAATTTTTTGTTCGTTAATTTTTATATAATTAAGTAATATAAGTCACTAGTTAAAGAAATTTTACCTTTTTAGAGTAGATTTTATTTATTATTTAAAAAAATAATTCTGAAGTTTATTTTGTCAGTGCTTATCATAAAGAATTTTATATTTATATATATCTATACTTATTGCAATTTTTCTTTAATAGTTTTGTATTTATTTGTACTTATTTTGAATTTGTTTACGAAATTTGCCTATAAAAAGTATATATAAAAATATAGTTTAAAATGGTATAATTAGTTATAACAGAAGGAGGTAATATAAGTGAGCCAATACATAAATATAAACTCTCAGTTAGACGCCCTGAAATTGAAAGAATTCGAGAAAGTATTTTACGAAAATATCAATAAGGACGTTAAAGTAGTGCCAAAAGTTACTCCTTTTAAAGGAATAAATACTGACTTGTTGTATGTAAAAGATGGAAAAATTTTATTTATAAAATTTATGGATACAACAGAAGACATATATTTTATTTTGGAAGAAGAGTTACTTGAAGTTATGCATGAGGAATATGAGCTTTTGAAACTAAAAATGGGACAAAAGAATAGAAATATAAGCTATAACTATGTTTACATTATGCCATATGTTGAAGTAGATGAAGCTTATGAGTTTGAAGAATTTGTGAATAATAATATAATAGATAAAAATAAGCTTCAAGATATAATGGCTAGTGCTTCACTGGATGAATATCTTAAGGAAAAAAATGATGAAATAAATTTAAATTTATTTTTATTAGATATATGTTCAGAATACTATATAATAAATGACACACTTCACCTAAACGAAAAATTTAAAAAAATTTCCTTCTATAATGATGACTATAAGTATACAGCAACTATGATGGAAGAAATTCAAATTAAAGATGCTATTTCTATTAAATATGGAAATACACTTATTGAAGGCGGTTCTGGTATAGGAAAAACGGCAAATATGCTTTCTAGAGCTATAAAACTGGCAAAAGTATATCCACATCATAAGTTACTAATATTTACACATACAAAACAACTATGTAATGAACTTCGAGAAAGAATAGAATTATTATATAAAGACAATAACAATTTAGAAGTTCATACATTTAGTTCCTTTATATTTAAATTAGCTAAAAAATATAATCTAATTATTGACTATAATATGTTAAAAAATGATTATGAAAAAACATTTAATAATCTTGTAAAGCAAGCACAAAACATTATAAAGAATAAAAATATGTTTAAGGCGATTTTTATTGATGAAGCAGAAAGTTTTTTAGATTATGAAATAGATTTTATAAGAGAGTTTTTATATAAAACAAAATTCATATTTAATGTGTATTCTTGTAACTCTTTAAATATCTTTAATAGACTAAATATATTTAGGAAACTATACAGCAATATAGAGTTTGATGATAAAATAATATTAAATAAAAATTATAGGCAAGCTAAAGAAATTGTTGATTTTACAAATAATTTTTCCAATAATTCTAACGCTTATATTAATGAATTAAGACCTAATACAAAGTTTAATACTTTTTTTAATACAAAAGCACTTAGAGGTGGTAATAAGTCGGTTGATATAATAAAAGTAAGTGATTTAGATGACCAAATAAGTTCTGTAATATGGGAAATCGAATATTTAATAAGCAAAAAAGGTCTTGATTATTCTGAAGTTGCTATTGTATATCCTTATAATAAGAAGAAATTAAAAAGTGGAAAAACTATTTATTTTCAATACATGTTAAAAAAGGCATTAGAAGAAGCACAAATTCCTTATATATGTGCAGAAGATAACTTAACAAACATAAGTAAGAAGATAGGAACGACAATAGCAAATATATATACAATAAAGAATTTAGAATATAAAGCGATAATAATATGTGAGTTAGAAATGTTGTATAATCAAACAATAAATGATACAGAGCAAGATTATCAAGTAAATGACTTTGTAGGTGATTTAAATAAGGTTTATTTGGCTATGAGCAGGGCCACTGACTATCTAAGTATAGTAACAACCTTTAATGAAGATGCAAGTGATATAATAAGAATTATTACAGAATCAAAAGAAGATAGGGAATAAAATATATTTTGAATTCAAAAAATTAAAAGAGACTGAATTGTGTAGAATAAATATTACCAACTCAGTCTCTTATTTTTTTAACTTACTTTTCCAATATTATCAAAAGGTAATAACCTTACCATAACCTTACCAAGAATTTCGTCTTCATCAACCATACCTACATCTGGGAATCTACTATCATTACTATTTTCTCTGTTATCACCCATTGCAAATAACTTTCCTTCTGGAACAACTGTGTCTATATCTCCAGAAGTATAATTATTATGTATATATGGTTCGGTTAGTAATTTGCCATTTACATATACTTTAGAATTTGATATTTTTATACTGTCACCTTCAGTAGCTATAACTCTCTTTATTAAATCTTTTTTCTTTCCAGTATCTCCATCAACTAAATTAGTTTTAAAAACTACAATATCACCTTTTTCAGGTTTACCAACTTTATATGATATTCTATTTAAAATTAGATAGTCTTTATCATCTAAAGTAGGATACATTGATTCTCCACTAACAATAGAAGGTCTTATAAATTGTAATATTACAAATGCAAGTACAATAGCCATGGCTATTGACTTAATCCAATCAAATATTTCCTTTTTAACACTCATAATTTTTCTCCTTATCATTTGTCATTAAATTAAAATACTCTAGAATAAAAAGAAATAACCAAGAACAACTATACCCAAAATTATTCTATAATAGCCAAAGACTTTGAAATCGTGTTTTTTGATATAATCCATAAAAAACTTAATAACTACGATTGAAACTATAAAAGCTACTACAGAGCCAACACCTAAAATAAGCCATTCAAATCCAGTAAATCCAAACCCAGCTTTTAAAAGTTTTAATGCACTAGCTCCAAGCATTGTAGGAATAGCTAAGAAGAATGAAAATTCTGCTGCTACGTATCTAGAAGTACCAAGTAATACTGCACCGATTATAGTTGAACCAGATCTAGATGTACCTGGAATAAGAGCTAGACATTGGAATAAACCTATACAAAGAGCTAGTTTATATGTAACTTGAGAAAAATCTTTATATTTTGGTCTTTTATTTCTATTTTCAAGTCCTATCATTATTATACCATATACAATAAGAGCAATTGCAACTACTGTTGAATTGAAGAATAATCTGTCTATATCATCCTCAAACAGTATACCAATAACTCCAGATGGTATAACTGCAATTATAACCTTAAGCCATAAGCGAACTGTTTCTTTTTTTTGTTTAGTATTTTTTGCACTATCAAAAGGATTTAACTTCCTAAAAAATATAACAAGTACAGCCAATATTGAACCAAATTGAATTACAACTAAAAATGTATTTATAAATGTAGATGAAAAATTCAATTTTATAAATTCATCAACTAATATCATATGCCCTGTACTACTTACTGGTAGCCATTCTGTAATTCCTTGAACTATTCCCAAAATGACTGCTTTAAAAACTTCAAGCAAACTAAATGTTTCCAAATTTAAATACCTCCAATACAAATTTATAGTAGCATATTTTATTCAAAGATTAATAAAATATGCCATCTTTTACTAACTTATAATACCATAGTACTGTGTAGTGCACAATGGAAGATTGATATTTTCATAAAACCTTCATAATTTAAAATCATAAACTTGAAACTTGTCTATTGAATAAGGGGTATATATGAGGGGGAAATATATGGTATAGTAAAAGTATAACTATTTTATTTTATGAAAAGGAAAGGAGTTATTATGTATAGTACGAAAATATTGGATGATTATGAGTATGAAACTTTTAATGTTTTTTCTACAAAATTAAACCCAAATACAAAACACGATTATTTATCAAAGGTTATGTTATTTAAAGAGTTTCTAAAAGGAAAGGAATTAATTTATGTAACAAAAGAAGATTGTAAAAATTTTGTGGACTATATACAAACCAAATATGCAAAATCAACTTGTGAAAAGATATATAGTTATTTACATAGTTTTTACAACTTCTTAAAAAAAGAAGGATATATAGATATAAATCCATTTAGACATGTAGAAAAACCAACAGTAACTAGAATAAAGACAAAGGATGATGTTTTAAGCATACAGGAAATAAATAAGCTTATAGGTATTTTGCCAAAACTGAATATAAGAGATAGAGTGATAATAGTCTGTCTAGTTACTACTGGGTGTTTATTAAATGAATTAGTTAGCTTAAAGTGGAAAGACCTTATGGTAGATGAAAACGATAACTCGTATGTTAGACTAGGAAAGGGAAGAAAAGAGAGAGTAGTAAAGTTACATCCATACTTTTTTAGGCTTTTAGAAGACTACAGAAACTATTCTGGACTTCCAGAAGTAATAATACCTAATGATGATTTTATTTTTACAACTCAAAAAAGCAATTCTATAACAGATAGAAATGTCAGATTGATAGTAAAAAAAGCATTAGATTTAGCAGGACTTTCTCAATATTCAGCAAGAGACTTTAGACATTCATTTGCAGCAATAAGTTTAAGACTTGGGGCAGATGAGAGTGACGTAAAAAATCAACTTGGCTGGAGTGATAAATACTATGCAATTAGGTATAAATATGTATTGAATTTTGTTGATAGCGAGATTGTGGATTATTTAATTGAAAAAGATAATCTAGATATAAATAAAAAATATTAGCACATAAAAAATAATCTATATAAATATGAACAAAAAATAAAAAAGCCTTGTTATAGTTCGTAAAATTATATATAATTATTTATGTACTAATATGTACATAATAACTATACAACAAAAGATTTAAGGAAGGTGCTAATATAATGATAGATAACAAATATACTATGTACTCAAATCCGCTTACAGATAGATACTGTAGTAAAGATATGAGTTATATATTTTCTCCACAATTTAAATTTTCTACATGGAGAAGATTATGGGTTGCTCTTGCTGAAGGTGAGCATGAGTTAGGAATCAATATAACTGAAGAACAATTAGATGAGTTAAGAGCTAATATAGATAATATAAATTTTGATGAAGCTAGAAAAATAGAAAAAGAAGTAAGACATGATGTAATGTCTCATGTAAAAGCGTATGGTTTACAATGTGAAAAAGCTAAAGGAATCATTCATTTAGGAGCAACATCTGCTTATGTTGGAGATAATACAGACGTTGTACAAATGAATGAAGCACTAAAACTTTTAAGAGTAAAGCTTGTAAATTTAATAAATAACTTAAAAGAATTTGCACTTAAGTATAAGGATATGCCAGCTCTTGGTTTTACGCACTTTCAAGCAGCACAACTTACAACAGTAGGGAAAAGAGCTTGTTTGTGGGCTCAAGATTTAATTCTTGATTTAGAAGACTTAAATTATAGAATAGACAATATGAAATTAAGAGGAGTTAAGGGGACTACTGGGACTCAAGCAAGTTTTTTAAGTTTATTTGAAGGAGACCATGAAAAAGTAAAAGAGTTAGATAAGAAAATCTGTAACAAAATGGGATATAGTTCTTCTTATGCAGTAAGTGGACAAACATACACTAGAAAACTGGACTATCAAGTAGTAAGTGTATTATCAGGAATAGCTCAAAGTATGCATAAAATGACTAATGATATAAGACTTTTACAAAGTCTAAAAGAATTAGAAGAGCCGTTTGAAAAAAATCAAATAGGTTCATCAGCAATGGCTTATAAAAGAAATCCAATGAGAAGTGAAAGAATAGCTTCTTTATCTAAATATATAATATCTGAATCTATAAGCCCTGCAATGGTACAGGCTACTCAATGGTTAGAGAGAACATTAGATGACTCAGCCAATAAAAGATTAGCTATACCTCAAGCTTTTATGGCAGCAGATGCTATACTTGAAATAGGTATAAATGTAACTGATGGGTTAGTAGTATATGAAAATATGATAAATAAACGTGTAAATGAAGAACTTCCTTTTATGGCTACAGAAACAATACTTATGGAAGCTGTAAAAAGAGGTGGAGATAGACAGGAATTACATGAGATAATAAGAGAATATTCTATGAAAGCTGCTTATAGAGTTAAACATGAAGGTAAAGATAATAATTTAATTGAGCTTATAATGAATGATGATTCATTTAAAATGAGTAAGGAAGAAATATTATCTATAATGGACCCAAAAAACTTTATAGGTAGAGCTCCAGAACAAGTTGTAGAATTTGTAAATGAAGTTGTAGAACCAGCTATAAAAGATTATAAAGAAGATTTAGGAAAAGTAGATGTGGATTTAAGAGTGTAAGTTTTATAGATAAAATATAATTAAAAATGGCTATCTTATTTATAAATAAGATAGCCATTTTAATGGGCTAGCGTCTGCTCTTCACCGCTGTGAAGAGTTCTTCCTTATTTACTATATCATGAATTTAATAAAATAGCTATATAAATAATATTTAATCAGAGAAATATTATTAAAAATAAGAAAAACAATAAGATTACTAATTAAATTTAATCATTATTTAAAAACTATTGTACTTGCAATATTTTTAATGTAAACTGAAATAAGTTAGTTAGATAATTTAATAAATTTTAAAACAACTGAGGTGATTGTATGAAATATGTAGTAAAAGATACTATAAGTTTTTTGGTAAAAACATTTCCGAAGATTTATTCTAGCTTATATTTAGAAGACCTAAAAAAATTCGCACCAGACTATAATGTAAATAAAACACAATTAAGAGCATTAGTATTTATAAGAAATTATGGAGTAATAAGCATGACTGATTTATGCTCTAAATTAAATATAGAAAAAGGCAGTCTAACTAGTATGGTAGATGATTTAACAGAAAAGAAATATGTAACAAGAAAAAGAGATTTAGTTGATAGAAGAAAGTATTTAATTGATATTACAGAAGAAGGAGATAAGATAGCTTCTGATTTTATGGATAAATTGAGTGATGGATTAGAAGAGAAGCTTTCTAGACTAACTGAAGAAGATAGAAAGAACTATCTAGGAGCAATAAATACTCTTCAATATATATTAAATAAAGACGAATTTAGATAGAAAACTATGAAAAATCCCCTTTTCAAATATTGGTTGAAAAGGGGACTTTTTATCTGATAAAATTTACATAAAGTAAACTTTTAAAATTTATTTGTGTAAAGCTACATATTGCTCTAAACCTTCTTTTAATAATGTAGCAGCTCTATGAAGGTCAGTTTCATTTAGGATGTAAGCTAATCTTATTTCGTCACGTCCTAAACCTGGAGTAGCATAGAATCCTTCAGCAGGGCAAACCATAACAGTTTCATTATTTTTACTGAACTCTTTTAACATCCAGATTGTGAAATCTTCTGCATTTTCAACTGGTAATTTAGCAACTATATAGAATGCACCAGTTGGTTTTTTACATATAACACCTTCAACTTTCATTAATTCATTGTACAATACGTCTCTTCTTTTTTTGTATTCTTCATTAACCTCTTTGAAGTAAGAAGCTGGAGTTTTGTATAATTCAACAGCTCCTATTTGTTCTAATGTAGGAACACAAAGTCTTCCTTGACACAATTTAAGTATTTGAGCTATAAGACCTTTATTTTTACAAGCGATAGAACCAATTCTAGCACCACAAGCACTGTATCTCTTAGAAACACTGTCTATTATTATAACTCTGTCTTGTACACCTTCTAAGTTACCACAGCTAGTATACTCAAGTCCATCATAAACAAATTCTCTATAAACTTCGTCTGCTATTATCCATAGATTTTTTTCTTTAGCTATTTCAGCTAGGATATTAAGTTCTTCTTTTGTATAAATTGCACCAGTTGGATTTCCTGGGTTAGAAAGAATTATAGCTTTAGTTCTATCATCTACCTTAGAAGCTATTTCTTCTTTTGATGGAAGGTGGAAACCGTTTTCTGCTTTTGTTGTAACAGCATTAACTTCCACGTTTACACATTGACCAAATCCATTGTAGTTAGTATAGAATGGTTCTGGAACTAATAAATTATCTCCTGGGTCACAAACAGCCATCATAGTGAAAAGTAAAGCTTCACTACCACCATTAGTCACTAATAATTCATCTTTTTCAAAATCCATGTTGTAAGTTTTGTAGTAATTTTGAAGTGCTTCTAATAATTCTGGAATACCTTCAGAAGTAGCATATTCTAAAACTTCGCTATCAAAGTTTTTAACAGCATCAAAAAACCCTTGAGGAGTTTTTATGTCTGGTTGACCTATATTTAAGTGATATACTTTGATTCCTTTATCTTTTGCTGCTTGTGCAAATGGAACAAGTTTTCTGATTGGAGAGGCTTGCATTGCACTAACTCTGTTTGAATAATTCATTTTAATACCCCCTATTTAATTTAAATACGTATATTGTATTATGTAAATTGTATATTGGAATACAAGACATCTTTACAAGATAATAATAACATACTTATAGGTAAAAATCATCAAAAAAAATTAATATAGCTTTAAAATAAACTTTTAACAAATTACAGTGAAACACTCGTATTTATACTAATAAATTATATGTACATAAACTTATTTATAGTATGATAATATATGGATATATTAGTTATAATTTTTTTGTATTAGAAAATTAAAATACCTAATACTAAATATGTAAAATTATAAAAAATATTATAAATTTATTTAACAGATACAATAAATATCATATAATTATATTAAAGGCTATTAACTAAGAGGTGTTAATTATGAGAGAATTAAGAATAGATCCAATTACTAATGATGTTGTTATATTTGCTACTGATAGGCTGAAAAGACCATTAGATACAATTGATGTACCAAATGATGAAGAAGAAACGAATGAATACGATGAAGGATGCCCATTTTGTAAGGGAAATGAAGCTTATGCAACAGATACACTATTTGAAATAAAAGGTGATGAAGGTTGGCTTGTAAAATCTATATATAATAAATTTCCTATAATTGATGATTTGGCAAGAGATATATATGGTATTCATGAGGTAATGATAGAAAGCAATAAACATAACAGCAGTTTTTACAATATGAATCAAAAAGAATTTGAAGATGTTTTTTTTATGTATAGAAATAGATTTAAAGATTTGTCGAAAGATGACAAAGTAGAATATGTGAGTATTTTTAAAAATTTCTTGAGAAAGGCTGGAGCATCTTTGATGCATCCACATGCTCAAATACTATCTATGTCTTTTATTCCACCTGAAATTACAAATGAATTGTTGGTTTCAAAAGAGTATTATGATAGTAATAAAAGCTCTTTGTATAATGACTTGGTAGAAAATGAAATAAGTTTAAATAAAAGAGTGGTTTATAATGGAGACGCTTTTTTAGTGATTATACCATATGCAACTAAGTACAGTGGAGAAGTAAGAGTAATATTTAAAGACAACATAAAGTTTGATGAATTAACAGATAATAATGTAAAAGAGATTTCTATGATATTCGAAAAGTTATTTAAAAAATTATATAATATAAATGGGTATATGCCATTTAACTTATGTATCCATACTCATCCAACAAAAATTGAAACAAAATCATACTTTAATGTCCATATGCACATAATACCAAGAAAGTATAACCTTGGAGGATTTGAACTTGGAACAAATATGTATGTTTCTTCAATGAATCCTGAAGAATTAACAAAAAAATTAAAATTTGATTAAAGTATGTATCTTTTAGGTATTAAAGAAATAATGATTTTAAAATAAATTTATAGTATATTAATGTTAAAATAAAAACAAATAGAAAAATAAATAAAAAAACTAATAGAAAATTGCTATTTAGATGAGGAGTGGAATATGAAATTTATATCGTGGAATGTCAATGGGATAAGAGCGTGTGTTGGGAAAGGATTTTTAGACTTTTTTAGAGATATTGATGCAGATATATTTTGCTTACAAGAGACTAAATTACAGGAAGGGCAAATAGAGTTAGATTTGCCAGGTTATTTTCAGTACTGGAATTATGCAGAGCGAAAAGGCTATTCAGGTACTGCTATATTTACAAAAAAAGAGCCTTTAAAAGTAATGTATGGAATAAATATAGAAGAACATGATAAGGAAGGTAGAGTTATAACTTTAGAATTTGAAGATTTTTATTTTATTACTGTATATACGCCAAATTCTCAATCTGAATTAAAGAGATTAGAATATAGAACTAGATGGGAAGATGACTTTATAGATTATTTAGTTAAATTAGATAATCATAAGCCTGTAATAGTGTGTGGAGATATGAATGTTGCACATAAAGAAATAGACTTAAAAAATCCTAAAAACAATACAAAGAACGCAGGTTTTACAAAAGAAGAAAGAGAAAAATTCTCTAAATTATTAGATAGTGGATTTATAGACACATATAGATACTTTAATCCTGATAAAGAAGGAGTGTATAGTTGGTGGTCATATAGATTTAATGCAAGAAAAAATAACGCTGGATGGAGAATCGATTATTTTTGTGCATCTAAAAAATTAGAAGATAGATTGACAAATGCAAATATACATACTGAGGTATTGGGGTCAGACCATTGTCCAGTAGAATTAGAGATAATATAGAAGTTTAATCAGGATAAAAATTGGGCTGTAGATGTAAATTTAAAGTTAATTATTCTTTTAATCTACATGCCTTTTTTTAACCTAAATAAATTTCACTTATTTTTTCTTTGCTTAGAGTTTTCTAATTCAAATTGATTTGTTTTTCCCATGTTGTAAGCTAAATTAATAATTTTTTTCTCATCTTTAGTCAAATCACGATTTAGAATTTTCTTAAACTCATCAAATAATTTATCATAGTCAACTCTTTTTTTATTAGAATACTTTATAGATTTAGATTTAATATTTGTATACACATATATATCAGGTACTATGCTTGGATTATATATCTTAATAAAAACCTTCGCTGTATAATATGCATCATTTAAAGCGTTGTGATAAGACATTTTTTCATCAAGTTCCAATATAGAAATAGCATTTTTCAAGCCAATACTTTTTCCTGCTGGATTATTAAAATATTTAGATGCATGTTGTTGAATATTAATATAAGACTTAGGTAAAATATCTGATGCTAGCTTATGATAATTGATATTTCTGTATAACTCCTTTAAATCTCCAACCCCCCAAACACATAGTATAGGGTCGTGTGATGCTATGAATTTTATGAAATTGTTGTAAACCTCAGGAAAAGTAGGTGAATCGTTAAAATCAGAGTCTTTAATATTGGTCATACGACTAATAAAAGGGTGCATTGCCTTGTATAGTGTAGGTTTAATATAGCTATTAAATGTATCTACTATATTAAATTTAGAATCCAGTTTAATTGCTCCTATTTGTATAATTTCAAAAGGACATTTTTCATTGGACACAGTTTTATTGAGTTTTTTGTCAAATCCTTGGTTGAATTCCAAATCGAAAATTATGTATTCCATAAAGTTTATCTCCTAAATTTTTGTATTATTACTAGTATAGATTATATTATAAGCTAAATTAAATTTTTAAACAAAGATACTTTTATTTTAGTATACCCCATATTTATAAAAATGTTAAACTATTGTATGTATAATATTTTTCCAAGAAAAAATATTGCGAACTTTTTGTACTTGATATATAATAATATAAATAAAAACACGAATAAAACACGAATATTTTGCAAGAAAAATTCATAAATATAAGGAAAAATGAATTTTATCTTGTATATTTAATAAAATAAAATTTACACAAAAATCATAGGAGAGTGAAAAGATGGAGAGTTTATTATATGTAATAGAGAAAGATAAGCATACCAATGAAGAAATAAGAGAAATCCTAGAGAGCAATAAAAACATAAGGTTCGTTTCTTTAATGGGAGTTGACTTAGGAGGAAATGCAACAGATGAAAAAATTCCTGTAGAATTATTTTTAGAGGATATAGATAAATTCTTAGAATCAGCTATACAAACTGATGGTTCAAGTGTTGAACTTTACAATATAGCAACATTGAATAATGCAAAAGTAGACTTAATGCCAGATAAAAGTTGTCATTGGTATGTAGATTACAATATGGAATACATAGATGAAGAAGTAGGGTTGCCTGTAGGAACATTAAAGATACCTGCATTTCTAATACACGATAATAAAAAAGTATGTTCTAGGGGAATTCTTCAAAAAGCAGATAAATATTTTAAGAAATCTATGTTTGAAATATTTAGAGAATATCCACATGTAATAAACAATATAGGAATAAACTCAGTAGATGATATAGAAGAAATAATGTTAACAGCAGCTACAGAACTCGAATTTTGGGTTAATACTCCTGAAGATAAAGCTGACTTAGAAAAATTATATGTATCACAAAGCTTAAAAGAACAATACTGGAAAAGAACTCATGGTATTATAAGAACTTGTCTGGAACAAAGTTTAATAATACTTCAAAAGCTAGGTGTAAGCCCTGAAATGGCTCATAAAGAGGTTGGGGGAATTCAAAGTTCTATAAGTATAGATGGAAAAACAAACCATGCTATGGAGCAATTAGAGGTTTCTTGGAAGTTTTCTACACCACTACAAGCGGCAGATAATGAATTATTAGTAAGAGATGTTATAGAAGATGTATTTACATCGCATGGATTAGAAGTTACATTTAAAGCAAAGCCAATTCATGGAGTTGCAGGAAGTGGTGGTCATACACATGTAGGAGTAAGTGCAAAATTAAAAGATGGAAGTATCAAAAACTTATTTGCTCCAAAAGATTTAAAAGAAGACTATCTAAGTGAATTAGGGTATGGAGCTCTTATGGGACTTCTTTATAATTATGAAGTATTAAATCCGATTGTAACAGCTTCTAATGATGGATTTAATAGACTGGTTCCTGGATTTGAAGCACCTGTATGTATAGTTACATCTTTAGGTCATAGTTATGAAATGCCATCTAGAAATAGGTCGGTACTTGTTGGGTTAATAAGAGATATAAAGAATCCAAAAACTGTAAGATTTGAATTAAGATCACCAAGTCCTCTATCTAATACTTACCTAGTAATAGCAGGATGTTATCAAACAATGTTAGATGGTATAAAAGCAGCAGCTAAGAGTGGACTTAGTACTAAAGAACTAGAAAAAGAATTATCTAAAAATGTGGGAGAAGAAAGTTTCTATTTAGAAAAAGACAGAGCATATAGAGATGAAAATGATGTATTTGAACATTATAATTTAGAAGAAAGAAATGCAAGATTTGGAACACCTCCAGCAACAGTTTATGAAAATATGAAAAACCTAGAAATATATGCTTCTAAATTAAAATCTTTAAAACAAGGTGATGTATTTACTGATAGTATAATAGAATCATTTAAAGTTGGGGCAATAGATAAGTGGCAAAAAAAATTAAAAACTAGAATAATAGAAGCTGGAATTCAAAAGATAAGAAGTATTGTAAAAGTACACACAAAAGAAAATATGGATGCACTTGATGAAGTAGTTTGGAATTCAATATCAGACTTAAAGTTTAATATTATGAAAGATACTTTAACTAGAGAATCACTATTTACTAGAGTAAGAGAGGCTGTAGAAAATAAAGATTATCAAACTGCTTCGGATTTACAAATAGAACTAAAGAGAAGCATGGAAGAAATACAACAATTATATATGCAATACAAGAAAAATATATATTAAAATAAAATAGTAATAATTTGATTTTGATGTTATAAAGGCAATTAAGTATGGTTAAATCATTTTGAGTTAAATCTCAAATGTAAAAACCATACTCAATTGCCTTGAATTTTGGATTTTAAGTTTTACAATAAAATTAATTATATTGATTATCTATTAATTCTGATATATAATCAGCAATTTCATCTGGATGAATGACTGTTTTAAATTCTTCTAGATTCTTTTTCATAAAATTTATTATAGAATCAAACTCATTTGATACTAACTTATAAAATATATTTTTTAGGTCTAAGTCATCACTATAAATCATTCCAAGTCCTTTATCTATTATAAATTTAGCATTTTCAATTTCTTGACCAACTTTTGGCATTTTAACAAGTACTGGAGTTTGAGACTGGATTGCTTCAAATATAGTTGCTCCTCCAGGTTTAGTCAACATTAAGTCACATTCTTTTATCAGATTGTACATATCATTTACAAATCCAAGTACTTTTATATTTTTTAGAGGTTTTTTATGAGTTAAATTATCATATAGTTTTTTATTTTTACCTGTAACTATTGTAATCTCTATGGAATTAATATGTTCTTCAATGAAGTCATCTATCCAATGCATAAAATCCTCATCTATATCAAATAGACCTCTTCCTCCACCCAAAAGCAATAGCCTATATTTTCCACAACAAGGTTCTTTACTTTCAATCTGGAATCTCTTATCTACAGGAACACCAGTAACCTTTATGGAATCTGGATTTATTCCTTTTTGAAAAAATCTATTTTTTATCTCTGGAGATGGAACAAAATATAAATCTGTATTTTCAAAAACCCATTCCATACTGTCTACAACATCTGTGATAACTGTCAATGTTGGTATATTTATATCAGGGTTTTTTATCTTGAAATTATTTACACAAGCAGCAGCTAGTGGAAATGTAGAGATAATCAAATCTGGATTTATATCAGAAATATACTCAGAAAGTTTAGGTGTATATAATTTATGAGAGAAATCATGTCTTGAGTCAAACGATTTCTTAAAATAATAATAATAATTATATAATCCAGGAGTATATTTTGTATTGTTTTCATAAAGCTTCACCATAGGCTTATTCATCATAGGTATACTTGCATTTATAAAGTTTTGTATAACAACATTGTAATTACTATATTTTTCCATGATACATTCTTTAACTGCTTTTGCAGCACTTATATGACCAGCACCAAATTGAGCTGTTAAGATTAATATAGTTTTATCTTCTTTTGTTTTAGACAATTTATCACCACTTTCATAAAATATATCTGATTAGAGTATTATACATTTACATAAGAATTTAATCAATAATAATATTAAAAAATAACTATTGTGTAAAACATAGTACTGTGTTATTATAAAAGCATAAGAAGTTTTAACATAGTACCTTGTAAAACACAATACTGTGTATTTAAAGAAAGGATGGAGTATATGAACACACAATTTAGAAAGGGTGTCTTAGAAATTTGTGTACTTGCTCTAATATCTAAAAAAGATATGTATGGATATGAAATAGTACATAATATTTCCAAAGTAATAGATGTAAATGAAGGAACGATATATCCTATTCTAAGAAGACTGACAAAAGATTTGTATTTTGAAACATATATACTAGAATCTAATGAGGGTCCTGCTAGAAAATACTATAGAATAACTTCACTAGGAAAAGAAAACTTATCCAATCTGATGGAAGAGTGGAGAGAATTTGTAAAAGCTGTTGAGATTTTAATAAGTGAAGATGAGGGAGGTAATGAACTTGAATAAAACTGAGTTTCTGGAAATTTTAAAGGATTATCTAAAAAAGGATTTTTCTGAGAGCGAAGTTAATGATATATTGAGAGATTATGAAGAATATTTTGTAGATGGGATTATAGAGGGAAAGAGTGATATGGAAATAATAGCATCACTTGGTTCACCAAAATCTATAGCAAGAGAACTTATTCTACAGACAAAAGAAAAAAACATTGAAGATGAAAAAATAATAAACACAGATATTTTAAATGATAAGTTTAGTAAATTCAAGTTAGATATGAAAAAGGGTTATTCTATTTTAAAAGATGAAGCTAAAGAAAAGTACAATAAATCGAAAGAAAGAGTAAATGATAAGCTTACTCCAAGTATAGAAGAAGGTGTCGGAGGAGTATCTAGAGAAGCTATAAAGATTTTATTAGTATTTTTATCCTTATTATTGATTATTCCAGCATTTGCATTTGTATGTGCTATTATTTCAGTTGCTATTGGGTTAGTATGTACATTGATTGCTTTTGTCATATCAATTCCATTTGTGATTAAATTTATTTCAATGGTTCCAGATGTTACAATGTTTTGTATATTTGCGACTATAGCATTTATAGGTTTAGAGATACTGGCATGGCAAATTTTACTGTTTGTTATAAAGTTAGGTAAACAATTGTTAGGCAGTTATATAAATTGGATAAAGAGAAAAAACATTTATATAAATGCAAATAAAAAGATGGAAAAAAGAAATAAGGATACTTTAAGTGAGAAAGATTTAAATAAAGATAGTAATGAAGATTTATATGATGATTATTGTAATATAGAAAAAGAAGAGAATATAAAGGAATCTGATAATTACAACGATGATAGTATAAATTTTGAGGCAATGTATAAAGATTTTGAAGAAATAGATGATAAGAAAGGAGAAGATAAACATGAATAAGAAACTTGCCATATTTGCTGCGGTTTTATTGGTAATAGGTATAATTGGAACAACATGGTCAGGGATTTTAGTTATGCCAAGCTTAATAAACTTTGGACTCGAAAAAGAAGCTGAATTCAAAAAGGAAAATAAACTTTATCAAGAAAAAGTAAATATTGACAAGTTAGATGTATCTGTTGGCAATATAAATGTTACGATAAAGAGACATTCAAGTGAAGATGTACGTGTGACAACAAGAGGAAACAATGAATTTTACAAATATAATGTAACTTTAAAGGATAAGACATTAGTTGTAAAAGGTGAAAGAAAATATGAAAATCGTGTTAAAAAAATTAAAAATTTTGACCAATTATTCAATACATCTATAAATAATATGTTTTCAGGAGATTATAGGGAAATAGTAATCTATGTACCAAATAATGTAGATATAAATGTATCAAGTGTAGATTCATCTTTATTAGTATATGATAATGTAGCTTCAAGCAATATAACATATAAGACTTCTTATGGAAGATTTGAGAGAGTTATAACTGAAAATAATATAAATAAGCTAGATACATTAAACTTAATATCTAGCAATAATCTTGAATTATCTACAAAATCAGTCTTAGGTGTTAAAAACGTAAATATAGAAACAGAATCATTAGATATATCTTCAGAATATGAAGACATATTTGTCAATAATGTAGAACAATATATACCTGAAAATATAAATATAAAAGAAAAAATAGGTAGAAATTCACATTACGATAACAACTTTAGCATATATTGTGATTTTCCAATTGCTAAAAATTTAGATATAGAGGTTCCAAATTCTAAAGTAAGTCTTAGTCTACCAGTAAATAAGTATAAGTTTAATTGCGATATAAAATCTAAAGAAAGAATAGAAGAAATTAATGATGAGTCAGAAGAATACAATGATAGTTCAATTGAATATGAACACAGTGAAGAAAATCATAACGCATATAAAAATATAAGAGAAATAAAAGGGCTTTTAAATGAAAACTTGTCGAATTTAGAACAAGAGTATACTATAAAAATAAATTCAAATAAATTAGAAATGTAAATAATTCATTACTATAATTAATAAATTGACCTAAAAGTATAAAAATATAGTCTATACTATGGTATAATAAGTATCGAAATAGAATTGGGAGAGGGATACTTATGAATAAAATAGCAGTAAGTTTTTTAATAATTGCTACTACTTTATTGAGTACAGCATGTATGGATTATAAAGTTGACAAAGTAGAATTGGTTGATTCTAGAGATTCTGCAGTTGTAAAGAAAGGTGAAGATATCAAAGAAGAAACTGATACAATTAATCCTAGAAGAACAGCTAAAATACCTATAGAGATAGTTTCAAAGGATGAAAAGATAGTAAAATACTTACAAATAGATGAAGAAAGTACATTAAAAGAAAAACTACAGTTAATCTTAGATACTTTATCACATGAGTATTTTAATGGTTTAGATATGGAAGTAGAAGTTCAGGAAAAAGATAGTCTAGTTAAGATAAACTTAGTTGAACCTGATGAAAAGGGGAGAGTTTCTTGGAAAGATGATTATTTAAATGAACAAAATATAATATATACTATAAATAATATTATCAAAAATGTCATTCAAGAAGATGATAATAGTATTTGGATTGAAGAAGTAGAGATATACTACAATGGAGAATTAATAGAGTTAACATAAGAAATGATGTGTTTTATTTAAAAGCACATCATTTTTTTTATAATTTTTTAATTCTTATAAAATCCTTATATTTATGATTTAGAATGATTCTTGTAAATAAGTTTGACAAAAGAAAGGATGAAAATTATGAGTAATTATATTTTGGAAGTAAAAGGAGTTTCTAAAAAGTTTAAGGAGCAGGTTGCAGTTGATAATATTTCAATTGCAATTAAACATAATTCTATTTATGGATTATTAGGGCCGAATGGAGCTGGGAAATCCACTTTATTAAAAATGATAACAGGAATCTTAAACCCCACTTCTGGGAAGATATTATTTGAAGGTCATAGATGGACTAGAAAAGATTTAGCAAACATTGGGTCTCTTATTGAATCACCTGCTATATATGAGAATTTAACAGCAAGAGAAAATTTAAAAGTTCATACTACATTACTTGGTATTCCTGACTCTCGCATTGAAGAAGTTTTAGGGATTGTTGATTTAAGAGATACTTTTAAAAAGCGTTCAGGTCAGTTTTCTCTGGGTATGAAGCAACGTCTTGGTATTGCTATTGCATTATTAAATCACCCAAAACTTTTAATCTTAGATGAGCCTACAAATGGACTTGACCCTATTGGAATTGAGGAACTTAGAGAACTGATTCGTTCTTTTCCAAAACAAGGAATTACAGTTATTTTATCAAGTCATATTTTATCTGAGGTTGAGCAAGTTGTAGATGAAATTGGAATAATTTCTAATGGAGTAATAGGGTATCAAGGAGAAGTATCAAGGGAACAAAATTTAGAAGAACTTTTTATGAAAGTTGTAGCTGAAAATAGAAAGAGAGGTAAGTAACATGGAAAGATTTGTTAGAGCAGAATTCCTAAAGATGAAAGGAACTTTTGGAATGAGATTGTCTTGGATAGCCCCAATATTTTCTATACTTATCTGCTTTGGACTAGGTGGAGGACAAAATGGTGCTTACAATTGGTGGTATACTATGTTTCTTCCAGGAGCAATAACTTTGATTTGTTCTTTAGTAGTACAAAAAGATGAAAAAAAGAAGTATCGAGGTGTATTGTCATTGCCAGTTGACAAAAAAAATATCTGGACTGGAAAAATACTTTATTGTACCATTATACTTTGTATATCTTCAATTATTTTCATGATAGGGATAGTTTTTATTGGAGTAGTTTATAAGAAAACTATTTTAATAAATCAAAATATTATTGGAACTATAGTACTTATCTTACTATTTATGTGGCAAATTCCACTTTGTATGTTTTTAGCCTCAAAATTTGGTTTGTTTATTACAGTTTTAATAAATATGTTTTTCACTGTATTTGGAGTAGCTGTTTTTTCAACTACAAGTTCATGGTGCTTATTTCCATATTCAATTCCATCAAGATTAATGGCTGCAATATTGCATATTTTACCAAATGGACTTCCTGTACCAGAAGGAAATGAACTTTTAAGCACTAATGTCATTTTACCAGGGATATTAATATCTATTGCCTTATTTATATTATTTACTTTAGCTACAAGTGCTTGGTTTAAAAATAGAGAGGTGAAATAATATGGCACAACTAATAAGACTATTTAATTCTGACTTGATAAAACTAAAAAGAACTTACATAGTACTAATACACTTTTGTATTGCATTAGTAGGAATAGGCTTATTTTTAGGATATTACAATATTTCAGGTTATGATAGTATATCAAAGATAGGAGCATATTTACAAGTTATAGCTATAGCTTTTCCTTTATTATCAAGTATTATGTGTTCAATGTGCGTTGAACAAGAATATTACTCAGGAAATTATAAGCATATACTAACATCATCTAATCCAAAATACCTTACAATTATAAGTAAATATGTAATTTTAATATGCCTTGGTTTTGGAGCAACATTAGTTTCTGTGTTAGGTTTTGAATTTGGTATAGATACTATTTTTAATAATAATCATTTTACACTAAGTTTTTATATGATTTCAATTTTAATTTTAGCAGGAAGTAATCTATTTGAATATATATTACATTTATTCTTAAGTTTGAGATTTGGAAAAGGAACATCAATTGGAGTAGGTATAGTGGAGACTTTACTTTCAGCACTATTACTAACTGGACTAGGAGATGGTATATGGCAGTATATTCCTTGTGCATGGGGTGTTAGATTTGTAAGTGTTTGGGCATCTTTTTCAAGTTCTAAAGAAATTGAATCAATTCAAGAGTTTCAGTCAATAGGTTTAATTTGTGGCTTTGCAACTATTTTTGCATTTGTAATTTTATGTATTTGGTTTTCTAAATGGGAAGGTAAGAAATCTGAAGAATAAAATAATTAATTGTTTATTTAGATTATTTGTATTATTATATTATATTATAGTATAATTTGATAGCATAAAAAAGATAAAAATAATCAGATACATAGTTGCTTAGTTGTTAATTAAACTGTTTGGAGGATATGATACGAATGTTTCGGAAAAAAAAGTCTAATAATAAAAAAGTTGTAAAGTTAAGAACTATTTTTGTAAGATATTTGTCTGTATTCTTTGTTACAACAATTACTTTGGGAGTTCTTTTAGTATTTTTGTTTTCTGTGTTATTATCATTAGGAGTAGTGTTGCCATCCAATTATACAGAAAAGCAAATCTACAAATATAAAGATGAAATTATTTCAAGTGAAAAAGTAACTAAAGATATAATACCAGATTTTTGTGACTATGGAATCTACACTTTAGATGGTAAATTGACTTCGGGAACTTTTAATAATAAAGAAGCAAAAAAAACCTGGAATTTAATGAAAGGTATTGAAGTAAAAAGTGGACATTCGTCAGACAATTATATAAAACTTTTTAGACAAAATGAAGTATGTATAATAAGATATGATATAGTATCAGAATTCAATTCTCCAGCTTTAAGAAAATATTTGCCAAAGCCAGAAGTATTAGGGATAATTATTTTTGTTGTAGCATTTTTTATTGAAATGGTTATACTATCAAAATCTTTTGGTAAAAAAATTAATGCAAAAATGGACCTTTTGAAAAATGCTACAGAAAAAATACAACAGCAAGATTTAGATTTTACAATAGAATCTAGTGATATTTATGAAATTGATAATGTTCTCTTTTCTATAGAAAAAATGAAGCTAGCATTAAAAGATTCTCTAGAAAAGCAGTGGAGACTGGAAGAAACTCGAAAAGAACAGATATCTGCATTAGCACATGATATAAAGACCCCATTAACCATTATACATGGAAATGCGGACTTATTGATTGAAATAAATGACAATCCTGAGCTATCAGAATATATGGAATATATAGCAAATGGTGTTACTCAGATAGAAAAATATATTAACACTCTAATATACATATCTAAAGCAGATAAAGGTTATACAATTAATAAAGAAAGTATTAATATTGATAAATTTATAGAGGATGTTTTGGTGCAAATAGAAGCACTGGCCAGTACAAAAAGTTTAGATGTGGAATTTTATAAGCAAGATGATTTACCTAAGAATATAACAATAGATAGAGAATTATTATTTAGAGCTATTATGAATATAATTTCAAATGCTATTGATTATTCAACAAATCAAAGTAAGTTATATTTTGATGTATTAGTAAATCAAAGATATTTAAAATTTGTAATTACAGATTGTGGAAGAGGTTTTTCTAAGGAAGATTTATCAAAAGCTACAGAACAGTTTTATACAGGCGATTCGAGTAGGAACTCTAAATCTCATTATGGTATGGGTCTATACATTGCAAATACTATTATACAAAAACATAATGGTAATTTAAATGTTGAAAATTCTATAAAAACTAGTGGAGCAATGATAACAATTGAAATACCAATAATTTAATACTTATATCCATTTTATAAATACCTAAATTTTATATACTTGGTAGGTATTTGTAAAATGGATAATTTTTGTGGTTAATTTTATATATTAATTAAATCTGATAAAAAGTTTTCGAACATCACTCCATCATTTCTATCAGTGTCAAATTGAGACGTATAATTTATCGTTTTATATATAAAATCTGTTGCAGTATTAACAGCTATTCCTAAGTCATGGTTATTCACTAGCATACCACAAAGTATAGATGTAAATATATCTCCAGTTCCACTATAAGAACAGTTATTGTATTTAACAGAAGTAAAGAATATATGGTCAGTATCTCTATCATAAGCTAAATTTAATATATTATCATCTTCTAATATACCTGTGATTACAACTTTACTAGGTCCTAAAGAAGATACAGACTTTGCAATATTTATAAGTTCATCTCTATTATAATCCTTTTTTGTATAGTCATTTCCAGTTAAGAAACAAGCTTCTGTTAAATTAGGAGTAGTTAAATCTGAATGTCTAACTAATTCTTTAATTTCATGTCTCATTTCTTCTGTAAAGATTGGATACATAATTCCATTATCGCCCATTACAGGGTCAACTACGATAAAAGCATTTGGATAATCATTTATAAAGTTTGCCACTATTTCAATTTGATGTTTTGAACCTAAAAAACCACTATATATACTATCAAAGTTGACTTTTAAATTTTTCCAAACAGTTGAATATTTTACCATCTCATCAGTGCAATCTAAAAATGTAAACTCAGGATAACCAGTTTGACTTGAAAGTATAGCTGTTGGAAATGGACAACATTGAACCTTTAATGCTGAAAGTATAGGTATAGCAACTGATAATGAACATTTTCCTATTCCAGATAAGTCATTAATTGCTGCGACTTTTTTTTGCATAAAAAACCCTCCATTAGTATGTATTAATCATAATGATATCAAAATATTTATATACATATATATTACTATAAAAAAAAGAAAAAAGTAGATTATAAAATAAAAATTTGTAAAAAAAACAGTGTATCAATACAATTAATTTTTAATATTGGACATAATAAGATAGAGAATTATTAAATATGAAAATTATTGTATATAATAATAGCTTTTTTGTGAATTTATTCGTAAGGTGTACTATTTGGGAGGTGTAGCTTTGAAAATACTGAAAAATAAAAATAAGTACATCAAAGGTATAATGGCATTTGTATTTTTATCTTTAGCTACTACAGCAGGTGTATTTTTAATTAATGATTTAAGTATGAAAAATATGAAAGAAAAAGTTATAGAATCTGCTACTGTTGAAGGTGATGATGTAAAAGACCAGTATAAGTTATTGCTTGAAAATTTATTTGACTACAGAAATAAGGCAATATTAGAGAAAAATGAAAATATTTTAAAAGGTCTTTATGAAACAGAAAAAAAGTTTGGTCTTTGGGCTTATGAAAATGAAGTAAAAAAGATGAAGTATTTAGAAAATTGGTCTAGTAAACAAGGTGTAAAGTTTAAAGACATAAAGACAAGAGTCAAAGTTAAAAAAATAAAAGAAAAAGAAAAAGACTTATATGGCATAATATGTTCTGTATCAACTGAGTATAAGTACTCATATGAAAATCAAAAGGACAAAGAAAATGTATTTAGAATAGGTACATATCACTATCTAAATGTAAAAATCATAGATAATCAATATGTAATAACTAAAGAGTGGTATACAGACCCTTTTGCAGATTCTTTAAATTTAGAAAATATAAAATCTGATGATATAAGAAGCTATATTGGTCAACAAAATGCTGTAGAGTTACAGCTTACAGAAGAGCAAAAGAAGGCTATAGATTATGCACATAAATACTGTGGAGCAGCAGCAGATGAAGAACATGGTATGAAGTTTAATCCAAATTATAGAGATTATAATCCAGAAGGTGGAGATTGTGCCAACTTTGCATCACAGATAATGTTTGAAAGTGGAAAGTTTAAGAAAAATTCAATCTGGAATTATAGTGAAAGAGCAGGAACAAAAGCATGGGTAAATGCGCAAGCTTTTAAAAATTATGCTCTCTATAGTGGAAGAGGTTCATTAATAGCTAAAGGTTCTTACGAAGATGTTTACAAAGAAGCTTATAATCTACGTCCTGGAGATTTTGTAGGATATGAAAAAAAAGGTAGAATAACACATGTTTCGACTGTAACGGGATTGGATTCAAGAGGATATCCTTTGGTAACCTGTCATAATACTGATAGAATGCTTGTGCCATGGGATTTAGGTTGGAGTGATAAATCTATAAGATTCCATATAATAAAAATAAACTATTAAAAATTTATAAAGAAAAATAAAGTATAAAAGATAACAATGATTTAATATTATAAATTAAAAAAAATGATTGTTAATGTATAAAAATAATAATAATTGACAAACATAGCTATATATGATAAAGTAGTAATAAGGTTACAGAAAAGAGTAGCTAAATAATTGTGTTTTTTTAGGAGGATTTATTAATGAAAACTGGTGTAGTTAAATGGTTTAACAATGAAAAAGGATTTGGATTTATATCTGTAGAAGGTGAAGGAGATGTTTTCGTACATTTCTCAGCTATAACAGGAGATGGATACAAATCATTAGAAGAAGGACAAAGTGTTGAATTCGAAGTAGTGGATGGAGCTAAAGGTCCTCAAGCTGCTAACGTAGTTAGATTATAATTAAAAATTCATATATATTAGTATTCTAGTAATATGACAGATAAGCCGCTAATCGTTTAGCGGTTTTTTCAGTTTTTTGTAAACTAAATTAATTGCAAAATAAATTAAAATTATTAAAATAAAGGCATTAATAATAAGATAAATATGTTAAAATTAATAGTGTAGAGTAAAATTATTATGGCTAAGTTTAAGTCAATTAACCTCTAGTTAATTTTCTATAAAAAGAATAAGTGACGCTGATAGACCATATAAAAATATTAATAAAGTATAGACATTTAAAGCTATTAAAAGAAAAACGCTTGTTACAGCGTATAGTATCTAAAAAATACTTAGAAAATGAGAAAGGAGAAAGTTACTGCAAAAAAGTAACATTATAAATATTGGATAATATTTATAAGTTTTCGGTAACGGTGGGTAGTGTAATGAACATATTATTCTTTCTAACACCAAAAAGTGAAGTAGCATATATATATGAAGACTACACTATAAGGCAAGCCCTAGAAAAAATGGAATATCACAAATACTCTGCAATTCCAATAATAAGCAAAGAGGGTAAATATATTGGAACTATAACAGAAGGTGATTTTTTATGGACATTAAAAAACGACTTAAATCTGGACCTAAAAGGATTGGAAGATGTTCCAGTAACAGATATAAATAGAAAAATGGATAATTCTCCTGTTTCCATCAATGCAGATATTGAAGATTTAGTAATAAAATCTTTAAATCAAAATTTTATTCCTGTTATAGATGACCAAGATACATTTATTGGGATAATAAAAAGAAGAGATGTAATAGGTTATTGTTATGAGATAATACGTGGATATAAAAATTTAGCAGATGATAATTAGAAAATTTTTTGAAACTTTTCAAGTTTCTACTTCTATTCTTTGTAATAAAAGAATAATAATATGAAATTAAATTCTTAAACTTTAATATAAAAGCTGTCTTTTCTAAAAATTATAGATAAGACAGCCTTTTTTATCTGTTGTTTTATTATTAGTCGTTGTATTTTACAAGATTTCCATATTTAGCATTAAGAGAATTTATTTTATTTCCATAAACTTCATTTTGTTTTTGGTATAATAAACTTTTTTCAACTTCATCTTTAACTTCATCAAATGTAGATTCTGTACTTTCTTGAAGGTCTTCTAACTTTATTATATGGTATCCAAATTGAGTTTTAACTGGTTCACTTACTTCACCTTTAGCCATAGAGAATACAGCTTCTTCAAACTCAGGAACCATTTGTCCTCTACCGAATGTTCCTAAATCACCACCCATATCTTTAGATGGGCAAGAAGAATGTTTAACAGCAGCCTCTTCAAAAGATATTTCTTCTGATTTTATTTGAGCAAGTATTTCTTTAGCTTTTTCATCACTATCTACTAGTATATGTTTAGCAGTTGCACTTTCTGGTTTAGAAAAAGAACTCTTATTAGCTTCAAAGAATTTTACTTTTTCATCTTCTGTTACATCAACACTAGATAAAACTTTATTTATAGCAAATTGCTTTAATACATTTGCTTCTATTTTTTTCATTTCTAACTTAAACACTTCTTCTTCATCTAATTTTTCGTCCTTAGCATCTAAGAAGAATAGTTCTTGGTTTACTAAATCATTTAATAAATGTTTTTTTCCTTCTTCAGTTTTAAATTGCATTGCTTGATAAGGATCTAATGATTTTAATGCATTTTCAATATCAATATTAGTTATCTCTTTTTCTCCAACTGTTACTAAAACTTTTTTTTCCATATTTTCCATAATAGTTAACTCCTTTTATAGTGTATTTCATTATTAATATAAAGCTACCAACTTAAATAATATCAGAAAACGATGTATATGTCTAACATTTAAAGTCATATTAAGTCAAATAGACTTAGATTTAATAGAACAAGGTGATTACAATCAATAGAATTGAGGCCATAATTCCCACTATTCCTTCTTCATGTTTAAATTTAAGTGTTTTTACTATTGAATAATAAAAATATATTCCAGTAAAAACTATCTTTAGATACAAGAAAAATAAACTCTTTGGATATATCAAGAAACTAAAAAGAGTAAATATAAATGCAAGTAAAGTGCTTATCCTGTAAAAGAAATCTATTTGTGTAATGTCTTTATATTTTATTATAAATATTGAGTATAAAATGATGTAAATAATTGCAACAATTGTATAAGCAGTAAATAATGTATTTTCAAGAGTACCATTTGAAATTACTATCCACTTATACCACATAATTGGCCAAAAAAATAGTGCTAAGAACTTAAAATAATTATCAAAAAACTTTTCTTTATACATTCATCAAACAACCTTTCTTAAAAAAGCATGTATTTGTTTTTAGAATTTTAAATAATGTGCTATCATTATTATATATTAATATTGAGTTTATAGAAACCAAAATTTGCTAAAATAAATATATAGATTTTTGCTATTAAGTCAATTAAAATTACTACCATTTTATTATGAAATTGGATCAAATATGTAGAAATATGGCAAATTAGTTAATACAAGATATTTATTATTACCAAGTGGTAAAGTTTGTTTTTTTAATGATAAGAATTCCAATCTTTTTTGAAAAAATTTGATATCTACATTAAGCATATCAGCCATTTCATAAACACAAGTAATACCAGAATTAATTATATTTATTATATCTTCTTCTGTAATTAAAAATTCACAAGCCCATTTTAAAGCTTTATTTTCACATTTATCTATAATGATTTTTGTGTAATAATCATTATAAGAGGATATATAGTATCCAAAACTAGTGAAATGATGTCCAAGTTCCTCTGCTAATATGGATGTAAGTTTATTGGTATTTTGTTTTAAGTTACTGAGTAATGATATAACTTTTATACCATGCCTGTTTATATATAATCCTTCTAAGTCACCTGCAATATGAGTGGTATAATGAATTATTATCTCTTCCTGAGAAGCTAATTCAAAAAGTTTATCCAAATTATTCATAAAAATCCCCCTAATATAGAATGTATGTTTGATGAAAAGTTATATTAAAAGAGCAGAGAAATAAATCTGCTCATTATATAGTTTATTTTTTTTTATATTTATTTAGTAAAAATTCTATATAATCATTAAGTTGTTCTTGAGCTTCTTCAGGTAAGTCTTCATGTGGATTTTTTCTATGTGCCGCAACAGTGTCAATATTTTCCTTAACCAAGGTTCTTCCAAGAAGGTAATCAACTGATACATTAAATACATCAGCCAATTTATTTAAAATATGTTCATCAGGAAATCTGTTTTCTGTTTCATAGTATCCTAAAACTCTTTGAGAAACTCCTACTTTTTCACCAAGTTCTCTTTGAGTAAATCCAAATTCCTTTCTAAGTTCTCTTAATCTTTTGGCAAACATTATAACACCACCTTATGTATAAATTATAACAAATTGTTCTAAAAATTAAAACTAATAAAAGAAAAAAGAATGATTTTTTCTAAAAAGTATTGATAAAGAACAAATAATTCTATATAATGAATATAGATAAGAACAAAATATTCTTAATTATACTAGGAGGAGAAAAGTATGTTTAAAAATAATTTAAAAGGTTACAGAGAATCTATAAGGTTGTCGCAAACTAAATTTGGAGAAAGCGGGAATTACAAATAATTATATATCAAGAGTAGAAATAGACATAAAAAGTTATGATTCATTTTGCATAAAAAATTCTGTTATTTCAGAACAAAATATGAATAAAATTTTTTGAATATATATAGAACAAAATGTTCTTTAAAGTTTGTGGAACTTGCAATAAGGCTATTGATTAGAAACTATCATTATAAAGTTAAGGCTAAAGACAATAAAATATAAAAAGGAGAAATACAATGGATAATAAAAAAGATATATTACTTAAGGAAGTAGATGAAAGATTACATAATTACAAGTATTTGGATGTAAAGATAAAGAATATTAACCTAGATATAAAAAGATGTGAAAATGAATACTTTGGATGTGGAGCTGTAGTTTATACTGAAAAAACTAGTACTACATATAATATAAGTTCTTCTGTTGAAAATGAAGTTATAAAAAAAGAGGAGAGATTAAGAAAATTAAAAATGGAAAAAGATGATATAGAAATAGAAAAGGAAAAAATAGAAAATGCTCTAACTTGTCTAAATGATATGGAGATGGAATTTTTTAATCTCTTTTATAATAGTAAGACTAAAAATAATATGACCTATATTTCTATGAAATTGCATTTAGATAGAACTTCTTGCTACAACTTAAAGAAAAAGATGATTTGTAAATTAAGTGAAATATTATAAAAAACATAACACTTTTACAACACTTTATACACACTATAGCAACAACACCCACTGAAATACATGAGATAATGTTATTGTGAAAGAAATCTATAGTGAGGGAGGTGAGGAATTGAGAAACATGATATTACCTAAAAATATAGAGGGAACATAACAATAGAGAAATTAGATGTATCTTTAAAAATTACTTATGCTACTCATAAGAAGTTTGCCACATTAAGTAAAAAAATATTTAGTGATAGCGTGGTGATTATTTGCTTAAAAACAAAGAAATATTAGAAACAATTATTGATATACTTAAAAAAAGTTTTGATGAAAGTATTTTTATTGATGATGAAAGTATGCAAGGTTCAGAAGGGTCTTGTTTTTTTGTAAGTATGGTATCAGTTCTTTGTACACCCATAATGTTAAAGACAAACAACAAAGATGTTGTTATGTCTATAAAGTATTTACCAAGACCACAATCAAATAATATAAGAATGTATGAAGTTTCAGATGAACTTGATAAGCTATTTAATAGAACTGTAAATGTAAGAGATAGAAAATTAAATATAGCTAAAATTGAACAAAGCATTAAAAAAGAGGAGTCAATTTATACATTGAACTTTTCAATTACATTAAACTTTCTTGATAGTGTATATGAAGAAGAAGAAGTATATGAAAATATGGAAGAAATAAATTTAAACTTAGGAGAGTGATAGTATGGCTATAGGATTACCAAGTATCAATATATCATTTAAGGAGCTAGCTACAACTGTTAAAGAGCGTTCAGCTAGAGGAATAATTGCAATGGTGCTTAAAGATACCAAAGCACTAGGATTTAATGAAATACATGAAAAAGAAGATATACCAGCTGATTTATCTGCTGAAAATAAAGACTATATAAATATGGCTTTGATGGGAAATGTCAATGCACCAAATAAAGTACTAGTTTATGTGTTAGGAGGAGAGGAAGAGGTTCAAAGTGCCTTAGACTTTTTAGAAACTAAAGAATTTAATTATTTATGTATGCCTAAAGCAATAGAAGCTGATAAGAATGTCATCAAAAGCTGGATAATTAAACTTAGAGATACAGATAAGGTTAAAGTTAAAGCGATATTGGGCAAAGTTGCAGGAAATCATGAGGGAATAATTAATTTTACTACAGAAGATACATTAGTTGGAACAAAGAAGTATAGTGCTGAGGAGTTTACGAGTAGAATAGCTGGTATTATAGCAGGAACACCTTTAAGTCAATCAATAACTTATACTAAGCTTGGTGATGTTATTGATATACCTAAAAGCACTAAAGCTGATGCAGAGTCAAAAGTTAATAATGGAGAGCTTATCCTTATTAAAGAAGCTGGAGCTATAAGAATTGCTAGAGGAATAAATTCTTTAACTGATTTAACTGAAGAAAAAGGAGAGATGTTCCAAAAAATCAAGATAGTTGACACCTTGGATATTATACATAGTGATATAAGAAAGGTAATTATAGATGACTATATAGGAAAAGTTACTAATAGTTACGATAATAAATGCCTATTAATAGTATCGATAAAAGGTTATTTAGAAGAGCTAGAAAAATCTGCTCTTATAGAGTCCAATTCTACTGTTGAAATAGATTTTGAAGCACAAAAATCTTATTTGAAATTAAAGGGAATAGATTTATCTTATATGACTTCACAAGAAATAAAAGAAGCTAATACTGGTTCTAAAGTATTTTTAAAAGCAACAATAAAAGCACTAGATGCTATGGAAGATATAGATTTATCAATAGAAATATAGGAGGATTATTAATATGGCAAATATGGAAGCTAGAAATGTAATGAGTGGTACTTGGGGAGAACTTTGGCTTGATGGAGATAAAGTGGCAGAAGTAAAGAAATTTCAAGCAAAGATGGAATTTACAAAAGAAGATATTATAATAGCAGGTCAAATGGGAACTGATACGAAGTATATGGGATATAAAGGGAAAGGTTCAATAACTTTATATCATGTCAGTTCAAGAATGCATAAGTTAATTGGAGAAAAGATAAAAAGAGGTTCTGAACCTAGATTTGTAGCTATATCTAAGTTAAATGACCCAGATTCTTATGGAGCAGAAAGAATAGCAGTAAAAAATATAGCTTTTGATGACTTAACTTTAGCTGATTGGGAAGTTGGAGTAAAAGGAGAAATAGAGGCTCCTTTCACATTTACTGAGTATGACTTCCTTGATATAATTTAGTTTTATCTGGATACTTAGTAAATATATAGTTAATAAATGCTGTTAGTTAATAAGGACAATTAATTAGTTAATAGAAATTGATTGATAAAGGAGTAGATAATAATGAGTGAAAATGGATTATCAAAAAATATAAATATAGTAGACTTACTTTTAAATGCAGATACAGACAATTTAGAAAGACCAAGTACTGTAGTTGAACTTAAGAGATTATCAAGTATATTTGATCAGGAATTTAAAGTAATGTGCAAAGCTTTAACAATAAGTAAAGATGAGGAGATACAAAATACTTGTCTTAAAATTGATGAAAATATGAAAACGGATATAGACTTACCAGAGATGCAGATGCTTACAATTATAGAAGGTGTTTGTGATTTAGATGGAAAGCTTTTATTTAAAAACAAGGAATTAATGAGTAAATTTAAGGCTCCAACTCCAAAGGAATTGGCAAGAAAGCTATTGTTACCAGGTGAAATTACTAATTTATACAGAATCCTTCAAGATGTAATGGGTTATGGTAAAAATGCAGTAATAGAAGAGGTAAAAAACTAATAGGGACGGATACCAAAACTACAATAATGTATTATTATTGGAAGACAAAAGGTATTAGACCGTCCCTTTTTTATGCAATGGATAAAGGCGAATTAAAGCTTATTGAAGCTTTTTTCGCCTTAGAAATTGAAGAGGAAGTTGAAAAAATGAAGCATGGATACGGAGTTTGTCCTTTGACAGGAGGTGGTATATAGTGGGTAATGTAAGAGAAGAAGGTATAAATATGTATCTTACAGATAATTACACTCCAAAGATGAATCAAATCATATCAGTAACGGATACTTTTAGAAGAGCAACTGTGGCTGTTTCTCTTTCTACTAATGTAATGGCTAGTAGTATAAAAAATTCTATTGGAAGTGCAAGTAGTACATTAAATAGTTTGAATTCTTCTTTAAGAAAAGTTCAGACTACTGCTAGTAGTACAAGTTCTACTATGACAAAATTAAGTTCTAGTATAAATTCTGCTTCAGGAACGATTGGAAGTTTAAATGGAAGTATTATGAGACTAGCAGTAACTATAGCTATGATTATTGATTATTTCAGTAAGCTGATTCAAAAGAAAAATGAATTGAACTCAAATGCCAAAATTATAATAATATTTGATTTTAAAGCTAAAGAGATTGAAAAAGCTAATTCAAAAATAAGTTTCCTAAGAAGCCTTGCTTCTAATATAAGGTTAAAGATAGAAAATTCAAGTGCAAAAAAGGTACTTGGTAAAGTGCTTGAAAAGTTAAAAAAGATTAGTGACAAAGCATGGCCAGTTGTAATAAAAATAAAGGATACAGCTAAGGGTGTTGTAAGTAATCTCTTGGAAAAATTGAAATACTTTATTAAAAATAGCTGGCAAGGAATTGTTAATCTTAAAGATATGGCAAGTAGTATTATAAGTAAGGTATTTCCTAAGTTGAGATTGTTTGCAGGGAAGGTATGGACAGGTGCAATAGCTTTAAAGGATATGGCGAGTGGAATACTTAGTTCTATAAAGGGGAAGATATCAGATTTAACAAATGGTGCTACTATAGGTGTTGCTGTGAAAAAGGGTGTTGACTTACTTGGTCAAGAGCAAAATCAGAAAGTTGTTTTAGAAAGTGTAATGAAAAGAAATACTGGGAGTACTAGTAAAAAAGATGTTGATAAATATTATAATCGTTTAGTAGATATGGCAAATGATACACCTTTTGATCCTGAAGATGTTGTTGCAATGGGAACTAAAGCTAAAATGATTAGTAATATTACTGGGGGTAAAAAAGAAGAAGATATAACTCAGGCTATGGTAGATGTTAGAGCTTTAAATATGGATACAAGTAGTACACAAGATGTATCAGCAGCTTTTTTAAGTGCAGCAAAGGGGAATATGGAATCTCTTAATACTTTGGTAGGAGAAAATTATAAAACTTTTGATGAAGCATTGGAAGGTATAAGTATAAAGCAGATGGGATTAGCTAAAGAAATGAGTAATACAATACCAGGTATAATAGCAAGTGCTCAAACAAGTATTAATAATGGTTTGAAGAGTATTGTTAAACCTTTCGATGATATTTTAGGTCAAGGAATAAAGAAAATAAAAACTTTTATAGAAAGTGGGTTATCAAATTTAGCTAGTATATCTAAAAGAATGGCCGAAAAGATAGGTAATGTAGTGAATGGTAGAGGAATTACTAGTAATAAGGATGAACAAATGCAATTTAGAAGTATGAAAAATAAAAAAGGGCTTCCTGATTCTGCCCAATTTCGACTTTCTAGTGAGGTTGAAAAGCGTAAAATGATGACTGAAAATAAACAAGAAAATTTTGAAAATAGTGCAGCAAGAATGATAGGGAATGCTCCAAAAGCAATTGTTAATACAGGAAATACACTATTACAAAATATTGACTTTACTGCACTAATGGATTCATTATTACCAATAGTAAACTTAGTAAATAATTTACTAGACAGTATAAATAATAAATCACCAATTGCACAAGGGTTAATAAGTATATTTGGTACAATAGTAACTACAGCATTTCAACTAATTGGGCCTGTAGTTGAGGCTGTTAGTCCAATTATTACAAGAATTTTTACCTTTTTAGGAGAGCATGCTC
Source organism: Clostridioides sp. ES-S-0005-03 (assembly GCF_020658455.1). Taxonomy (NCBI): domain Bacteria; kingdom Bacillati; phylum Bacillota; class Clostridia; order Peptostreptococcales; family Peptostreptococcaceae; genus Clostridioides; species Clostridioides sp. ES-S-0005-03. Next base: position 321,096 of record NZ_JACVWI010000001.1, read on the forward strand.
CACAAATAAATTATTTTATTGAAACTATGGGTAATGTATGGAAAACTGTATGGGAAACATTAGGTCCAATTTTAGAAGAAGCATGGAAGTTTTTGGAGCCACTTTTAGATTCTTTTCTTGATGCATTAAAAAACTTATCTGATTTTATAAATTTAATTTGCGATTCATGGAAGAAGATGGTTAAGTCTATAAATGAAAGCCCGATAACTGCTAAAATAGGTAAATATATTACAGAGAGAAGAAAGAAATATGAAGAAGAAGGTATGGACAGTGGATTAGCTCATGATTCAGGTACAAATCCTGATATAAGTGCACTGTTTGGAAAGGCATTTGGATTAAACTATGTACCTTATAATGACTACCCAACAAGACTTCATGAGGGGGAAATGGTTCTAACTAAACAAGAAGCCAATCAATATAGAAGCGGAAAAAGTGGTGGAAATATAAGCATAGCCAAGTTAGCTGATACAATAGTAATTAGAGAAGAAGCTGATATAGAAAAAATTACATCAAAATTAGTTTCAAGTATAAAAATGGCACAATTAGGAGGTGTATTATAATGGAAATGTGGCTTAGACAAGCAGAAGATAGATTTAGATTTCCAGTATTTCCATCTTCCTTTAGTATTAATGGAAAAGCTGCTGTAAACTCTTCTAGTATACTCAAAATAGGTGAAATAGCAACTTTTGGAGGTATAGCTCTTAAAAGTATTTCAATATCAAGTTTTTTTCCAAATAAATACTATACTTTTTGTGATTATACAGGTTTTCCATCACCATATGATTGTGTAAATAAGATTGAAAAATGGATGAATGAAGGGCTTATATTAAGATTTACAATTACAGAAACAAATATAAATATGGAGGTCATAATTGAGGGTTTTAGCTATGAAGAAAGAGATGGGACTCGAGATGTGTATTTTACATTAGATTTAAAAGAGTATAAAAGAATAAAAATACCAAAGGTAACTCCAAAAAAATAACTATTATGGATAATAAGTTGTAAACAACTGCTGATAAAGTTAAATGAAAAGGCAGGTGATTTTTTATTATTAAAATTTGGGTACACATAAAAAATGGAAGTATATATGATATAACTGATATAGTAGATAAAGTTTCTTGGTCAGGTGATTATAAATCTCCATCAAGAACTCTAGAGTTTTCAATAATCCAATCCTCTTTTGATGTGAATTTTCAACAAATAGATATACCAATAGCTAGTACGATTTGTTTTTATGTAGATGAGAAAGAGCTTTTTAGAGGAATGATAATTAATAGGTCTAAAGATTCAAGTAGTAATGAAATTAGTTTTGTATCTAAAGATATGGGATTTCTACTTACACAAAGTGAAGTGTCATACAACTTTAAAGACAAGTTAGTTGAAGATATAGCAAAGCAAGTCTTTGCTGAAAATAAGCTTGCAGTTGGAACAATAGCAAAGACTAATGTTAAGCATACTAAGATGTTTATAGGAGTAAATGGATATGATACTATAATGAGTGCATATACAGAGGCAAGCAAGAAGACTAAGAAAAAGTATATGATAGAAGCCAATTTAGATAAGTTTAATGTTATTGAAAAAGGAACTGTTACACTAAGTGTTATGTTTGAAGAGGGATTTAATATTATAAATACTACTTTTTCAGAAAGTATGGAAAATGTAAAAAATAAGGTGATAGTAGTAGACCAGTATGGAAGTAAGATTAGTGAAAAAGTAGACAGTGAAATTTTTAAAGAAGTAAATGTAATAATGCAAAAAGTAATTCAGCAACAAGAAAATCAAGATGTAGATGTGGATAGTGAGTTTAAAGGTATAGAAAAAAGCTGTTCTCTCAGAGGTTATGGAGATGTAAGTTGTATAACTGGCAGAGGGGTAAAAGTTAAGGATTCCTATACAAAGCTTGTAGGGTTATTTTATATAGATACAGATAAACATACATGGCAAAATGGAGAGTATCAAATTGAACTTGAACTAAACTTTCAAAATCTTATGGATGAAAAGTCAGCAGGTCAAGATGAACCTAAAGAAGAAAGTAATTTAGGAGGAGAAGGTTATACAGGAGGAACGGAGTTTACAGCAGAATTTACAGCTTATTGCCCTAGAAAAGAAGAAGGTGGAGATACAGACTGTAGAGAGAAAAAACTTGACCCATCTAAAAAAACTTGTGCTGCTCCTATGGTTGGTAAATATGAACAAACTTACTACACAAAAGAGTTTTTAAATAAACATCCTCTGCTGAACTATGGAGATGAAATACAGGTAATTACAGGAGTTTCTGGACGCGACGGAGTGTATAAAGTAAATGATGTAGGATCTGCAATAACTATAGAAAAGAATGGAACATACCACATAGATATTTTATTTGGAAATGTTGAAGAAGCTAGTAAATTTGGAAGAAGAAAAGGAAAGATTATTATTGGTGGTTACGCTGGTAATGTATCTGATAAAGCTAAAACAGTAATATCAGAAGCAAAAAAACATCTAGGTAAGCCTTATAAATGGGGTGGTAATGGACCAAATAGTTTTGACTGTTCTGGGTTAATGGTTTATTGCTTTAAGAAAGTTAGTATTAATTTGCCAAGAACTTCAAGCCAACAATCCACAGTAGGAAAGAAAGTAGAGAAAAAAAATTTACAAGCAGGAGATTTAGTATTTTTCCATAATCCTGTAAGTCATGTTGGATTATATATAGGAAATGGAGAATTTATAGAAGCACCTGGTAAAGGTAAAAAAATTAGAGTAAGTAATTTTAATAGCAGAAAAGACTTTAACATAGCTAGAAGGATTTTTTAGAGGATGGTGATATAATGGCAAATCCGATTAATGAATTTATAGGAATAATGAGAGAAGAAGGAAAGTATCATAATCAACCTTCTTTTTTTATTGGAAAAATTAAAAGTAAATTACCAAATTTAAAAATAGAGATAAACAACATCATATTAGAAAAAGAAGATATTTTAATAGATAGCTGGATACTTGATAGACAGATAGAATCCTTTGATACAGAAACAAAGCAAGAACATAAACATGAAGTAAAAAATCCTTTTATAGACGATCTTGAATCTGGAGACATGGTAATAATGTTTAGAATAGGCGAGAAATTTGCTGTTGTAAGTAAGTTGGTGAGTTTGTAATGAGTACGATATTTCCTTTTATAGGTGTTCCAGAAGATTATATCTTACCTAAAACTGAAGAATTACCAATTTTTTGTGAAGTAGCATGGGACTTTGAAAAAGACGAACCAATATTAGAAAATGGGGATTTTAAGACTGTTGAAAAAAATGAGGCCATAAGAGTTTGGGTTTATAAGTGTATAAAAACAAATAAATATGAACATGAAATTTACTCAGATGATTATGGAACTGAATTGACTGATTTAATAGGGCAAAAGTACAGCAAAGGTCTTACAGAAAGTGAAGCATCTAGATATATAAAAGAAGCTTTATTGATGAATCCATACATTCTACAAGTAAATGTATTAAATACTAACTTTAAAAAAGATGTATTAAGTGCAGATATAAAAATATCCACTATCTATGGGGAGGTGGAAATAAATGTATAGTGAACAAACCTATGAAGTAATAAAAAATAGAACTCTTAAAAATATAAATCTAGATGTTTATAAAGGAGAAGGCTCTTTTTTAAATGATATGGTTTCTGGAAATAACTTTGAACTTGCTAAAATGTATGTTGAACTTTCTAATATACATAAAATGGCTTTTATTGAAGATACTTATGACCAGTTACTAGATAAAAGAGTAAATGAGTTTGGTGTATATAGAAAACTTGGTAGTGAAGCTACTGGGGAAGTAGAGTTTATAGGGGATAATGGTGTAGAAATAGCAAATGGAACAATTATCTCTTATAAAGATTTATTATTTGTAGTAATAAAGGATGTTGTAATTGGTGATGAAGAAGGAAATATAAGTCCAGTTCAAGCATTAGAAATTGGAACTAAATACAATCTACCATCTGACTGTGAATTTAAGTTAAATGACACTATATTTGGGGTTGAAAAGATAACAAATATAAATAAATTTTCAGGTGGTACAGAAATTGAAACTGATGAAGAATTGAGAGAAAGATTTTTCAAAATACAAAAGAATCAGGCAACAAGTGGAAATAAAGCTCATTATGAAGAATGGGCTCTAGAGGTTGATGGTGTATATAATGCAAAGATATATCCAAGGTGGAATGGCGCTGGAACAGTTAAAGTTCTTCTATTTGGTCAAAATAATCAGTCTGTTGAAGAAGAAATAATAAATAAATGTAGAGAACATATTGAAGAAGAAATGCCAATAGGGCCAACCTTAACAGTAACTACTCCAGTACCTATAAATATAAGTATAAGTGCTTCTATGGAATTAGAAGGGGGATACACTTTGGATATGGTAAAAAATAGCTTTTTAGAAAATATAAATCAGTACTTTAGAACCATAACTGGAGAAATTGTTTATACAAAAATTTTGGGTATTTTAATAAGTACTTCTGGAGTTCATGATTTAAGTAATTTACTTGTAAATAATTCAACAGATAACATAAAAATTGAGGATGATAAAATACCTAGTGTTACAACTTTAAATTTTAGTGAGGTGGAAGTTTTATGAAATTAATTGATAAACTTCCATCATTTTATAAGAATTATATAGTTGAAGCAATACAAAACTCTTATGATACTGAATTATCTTTATTGAAGGAAAATATTGATGATACTATAAATCAAATGTTTGTTGATACATCCACATGGGGTCTTGATATGTGGGAACAAATACTTTGCATTCAAAATAATGAAGATTTAAATTATGAAACTAGAAGAAGTAACATAAAAGCCAAAATACGAAGTTTAGGAACAACTAAAATAAAGGTTATAAAAAACATATGTGAGGCCTATACAAAGACTAATGTTGAAGTAGAAGTTCTTAGCAATGAATTTATATTTATACTAGAATTTGTAGTTAATAATTGTAGTTATAATTCAATTGTAGAGTTAGATAAAGTATTAGAAAGTGTAAAGCCATGTCATTTAGAACATAGGTTTAAAATGATTTTGTTGAATAAAAATGAATTGTTTTGTGGAACTGCTGTAAATACAGGAGAAACAGTTACTGTATATCCATGGACACCATCAAATATAGATATATTTGGAGAAATAAGTATTACTACAGGAAATGATAGAAGTATGGAAAAAGTGATATTATATCCTAAACAGGAGGCGATATAAATTGGCAGAACAAAAATATTATACAATTTTGACTAAAGCAGGTAAAGCATCTATTGCAAATGCTACTGCTCTTGGTAAGAAAGTAGACTTAGTGAAGTTACAACTTGGAGATGGTGGAGGAAATGAATACAATCCAACAGAGGAGCAAACATCTCTTAAAAAGGTTGTTTGGGAAGGTGATATAAGTAATGTAAAAATAGACGATGAAAATTCTAATTGGATAGTTATAGAAACTGTAATACCAGGTAGTATTGGTGGATTTATGATAAGGGAAGTTGGTATATTTGATTCAGATAATAAGCTTATAGCTGTATCTAAATATCCAGAGACTTATAAACCAACTGTTGATTCTGGAAGTGTAAAAGATTTAATTATAAGAATTATTTTGGTAGTTTCTAATACTTCAAGTGTAAATTTGAAAGTAGACCCTACTGTTATACTTGCCACACTTAAAGATATACAAGACTTAGACACTAAAATAGATACAACTAAAACAGAGTTAACAAGCAACATAGAAACTGCTAAGACAGATTTAAATGGAAAAATAGGAGATACAACACTACTTGAAACAACAGATAAAACAAATATAGTTAGTGCAATAAATGAGGTAAAGACTAGTGTAGATAGTATAGAAACAACAGCAGATAAAACAAGTTATAATAATACCACAAGTAAACTTAATGCTACAAATGTGCAAGGGGCAATAGATGAGTTAAGTACTAGTGTGAATACAACTAGAGTAAGTTTAATAAACAGTTTAAAAGAAATGCTACCTATATAAAAAAAGAAAGGAAGTGATATGTATGGGAGTTCATTTTCCAAGATTATATGTGCCTTCACTTATAACAGTACAAAAACCTGCTACTAAAATTGCTATAAAACCATGGGACTATTGCGATAAAAATAAGGTCGCCGATTCCAATGGTGCATATGATATGATGAATTGTACATTGCCTGATGGTAATACTGTTGGTTGGGATAGAAGTGGAAGTTTTGACGCATATCCAGGCAATCGTTACAAATTAACCTATAGTTATTTTTTTTCACCACAAAATTCGAGTGAATGGACTAGATATTATGAAGATTGTTACTTTGATTGTCAATACAAATCTACAACACCAAGCATAAGTGGAACAGATGGTTCGCTGGGCTCTAAGAGTAGAGGATTTGGTATAAACTATACAATAACAAATGAAGATAGTTACACATACACAGTAAAAGTATATCTAAATGATGTTTTATTTGATACAAAGCAAGCAGTAAAAGACACTCAATACACTATAAATGTGCCTGACTCACTTGTCTTGTCACTTCAATTAAACTCTACCAATAAGATTAAAATAGAAGTTACAGGTGGCTATGGAGTATCTGCTATTTATAGAAACTATACATTTATAAAGTCTAATAGCACACCAACAATAAGTGGTACAAATGAAAATATAGGGAATAAAAGTAAAGGATTTACTTTAAAGTACACAGTAAATGACTTAGATTACAGAGATACTGTAAATGTTGTTACTAAACTTAATTCTACTATTTTAGAAAATATCACAAATATAGAAAAAAATAGAGAAAAAGAAATTGTGCTAACAGATGCAAAAATATTAGCACTTGGAATAGGTTCTAGTAATATAATAAGCATTGTTGCCACAGATAATAATGGAGCAAGTGCAACGAGAACATATACATTTACTAGGAGTAATAATTTACCTCAAATAGTAATAAATGAATTTAATAGTACACAAGTAAAATTCATAGTATCAGACTTAGACAATAACTTAAATAAGATAGAGCTATTTTTAGATGATACCTTAAAAGAAACTATAACATCAGACTTATATCTAGAAAAAACATTTAACTATACATTAGAAGCTAATTCAATACACACAATTAAGATAAAAGCAACAGATGCAAATGGAGCAAATGAAAGGTTAGTAAGTGTGTCAAATGGAGTACAACCGCCACAAACTGACGATTCACTTGAGGATATAGCAAATACTGTATCAATAATAAAAGATAGTTTTATAAATGGAAAAACACATATTATTAATAAATTAGCATTAAAAAATGTAAATGCTACATTAAATAATACACTAGTAGAAATAGGAGAAATGATTGGAACAGCATTTAGTTCGTCAGACGCTAGCGTACAAGATTTGATGAACCAATTAACACAAGCTAATAACACTATAACACAGTTAAATTCTCAATTTAAAGTAGCAGGTGGTACTTCTGTTGCACAAAGAAACGACGGAACTAAAATTGCTTATAACTATAAAAGGTCTACAACTTCTAAGTTTGGTGGATGGCTCAAAATTAATAATTTAGCTTTTAAACCTAATATTTTTGTATCTGACTGCGAATACTATGACAGTAATTATAGAGTTGACTATAAATATCTTACATTTGCTTGTTGTGGTTTTACTACAAGTGGTAAACAAGATTTTGTTGCTGTATTAATTTATAGTCACTCAAGTGGTAGCGATAAATATACTGGTGATGGTTTTATTTATAACAATAATGAAGGAGATGTATGGTTTAATGCTAATGGCGTTCAGGTTCCTGCTTATTTACCAGGTGATAGTGGAAGTTTTACTTATACTTGGCGTGCTGTTAAATTTATGAATACTTAATAGAGGTGATAATAATGAATAGAGCAAATAGAATAATTTATGACCAAACTGGAAAAATACTTCTACAGATAGGAGAAGCAACAGGAGATGTATTAGAACATGATACAATAACTGAATTACATTGGATTGATGTTCCATATAGAAGTATAGATTATACTAAAAATAGAGTTACAGGTATAAATATAGAAACTAAACAACCTATCTTAGAAGAAATACCAGTATTCATGAGTGATGAAGAAAAGAGAATACAAGAGTTAGAAAATCAAATTTTATTAAATGAAAATGAAAAAGTAGGAGGAATTTTATAATGAATATAAATAATGTTGTTGTAAAAATATTGGCAGAGAGAATACTAAATGAAGGACTGAATCCTTTAAAAAATAGACCTTTTGAACTGGATGATGTAACTAACACAGAGTACAGAAAAGCAGTAGAGGATTATATAATTAGAGAAAGTGGAGTAGTAGAAGGAGCAGAACCTACAGTATAGGGAATGTTCCTTTTTTAATACAAAAAACAGTATCAAATGAGCGATTATAATATATAAAAAATGACAGATAAGAAAAACAATAGATTTATTCTATATAGTGCAGAAATTTTATTGATTTTAAAACTTTTATATTGTAGTATTTTCTTAAGATTCATAAAAATGTTAAGAAGAAATTATACTATGAATATAATTCAGAATATGGCCAATAGTATTAGGAATATAGTTAAGTATATTTTGAAGATGATTAAGAATTTATATCCTAATGAGTTGTAAAATTAGAAGATAATAGGGTAGAAAAGATAAAGGAAGAGTTTAAACTTATAGAGGACGGATTAAGTAGTATAAATACAAACGAAGAAAAGATACTTCATTTGAAAATTATAAGACTTAAATATGAACTAAAAATTATGTCAAGAGAAAACATATTATCAGCAAATATATTTGATAGTATTATCTCAAAATTTTGCCAATTGAAGTTGTTGTTTTTGGGATTATGCTAATCAATAAAAGATTAGAAACTTTATTTGAAAATAAAAGTATAGAAATAGTTTTCTATATGGCTTTATGTACAATTGTAGTTTTATTTCTTATTTATTTTGTAATAAAAACTATTTCTCTATCTATTTGTACTTATTATACTAACAGTATAGAATAATATAAAATTATATTAAAGTTAATTGATTTAAAAATTGAAGAATTAGGTTTATTTTGATTTAATTCTTTTTTATTTCAATTAATTAGGAGGTTTTCATGAATGAAGAACTTTTCAAAGAGAATTTGAAACGACATGAAGTAACAATAAATAAACATAATGATGAAATAGACGAGTTAAAAGTAGCAAATATAGAATCTAAAGCAGAGTTAAAAGCATTGTGTGAAAATCTCAACTCACTTACAAGTATGTTAAAATGGCTAATTGGAACAATGATTACAACTCTAGTAGGGTTCTTTATATTTGCAATTCAAGTAAAATTATTTTAATGTGAGGAAAATACATGAATAATTTAATGAATTTTATACCAGAGCAGTTACTAATTTTAGTAGCTGCTCTTTATATTATAGGAGAATGTTGTAAAAAATATAAACAATTAAATAATAAATATATTCCAGTTGTGTTATTGCTACTTGGAATATTTTTTTCAATATGGATATTAGGATTAAGTCCCAATGCAATATTGCAAGGAGTTATTTGCTGGGGAATTTCAATAGGCTTAAACCAAACATACAAACAATTTAAGGATGGTGATAAGTAACATGAAAGTAATAGTAGTACCAGGACATACATTGTTGGGAAAGGCATAGGAGCAGTTGGATATATATGAAGGAAAAGAAAATAGAATCCAGACCTGATAATAAAATGGCTAAAACTAGGAGGAGTAACAACATATACTGATAAAACTAATAAATCAGATAATTATTTATCAGAACAATGTCAGATAGCCAATAAACAAGATATAGATCTAGCAGTTTAAATCTACTTTAATGCAAACAAAACAACTCTAAATCCTATGAGAACAGAAATAATATATAAGACAAATGATGGGAACATATGTGAAGAAAAAGTCAACTCAAAACTTTCAACAGTTTTTAAAAATAGAGACCCCAAAAATAACACAAGAGATCTATACTGGCTTAATCATACTAGAGCACCAGTAATACTAATTGAAGCTTGCTTTGTAGATAGTAAGGCAGATACTGATTATTATACTAGAAGCAAATATATAGTTGTAAAATTAATAGCAGAAGGAATTTTAAATAAAAGCATAAAAGAAGATTTTTCACAAGATACATTTGAATACACACTATTATGTTATGGCGAAGTGTATAAAGCAATTGCAATCATAATGTACTTTTATATTAATAAGATTATAGAAATGAAATAGCAAATAATATATTTTCAATAGGAGGGAAAGCCTTTAAAGTAATAAATAAAGATGCTAATAAGTATATTGAATTCATTAGGAAAGATAGAAAAGATATTTTTGAAATTGTACTAAAATATATTTAAATTATATTTAAAACAAATAAAAAATAAACATATTATATATGAAAATTATTAATTTCTAATTAATCAGATTAATGAAAAACTAAATAAAACTGAACAAATTAGAATTTAAAAATAAAAATAAATCAAATATTAAAAATAATATAATTAACAAAATATAAAGAGGTAGCATAATGCTACCTCTTTTTTTATTAAATTATTGTCTGTTAACTAAAATAGCTATCTTAGCATCTGGATTATAACTTATTTGAACCATTTGATTTTTCTTAATATGTTCAAGGTCTTCACCACCATAAGCAATTTGTAATTTAACTGGTAGTTTACCTTGTTTTATAATAGCAACATACTCTTTTTTACCTTTTTTCTCTAAACTAATCAAATTGCCAACATAAGGTTTAAAGTTTTGATACTTTTTACTAGAATTTCTTATGTAGAAGAAAGCACCAACAGCAATAACTAAATTTATGCCAAGTGTAACCCAAGAATTGATTTTCAGCATAGCTCCAGCGATTATTATCACGAACATTAAAACGATAGGTAATATAGCCTTCTTAAGAAGTAATTTACCCATTATTTCATTAGCCTTTTTCTCAGGGCCACTCATAGTTTTTGATCTAGCAAATGATTGCGCGAATTTGTCTTTTAAGCCCATTTTATCCTCCTAATTTTAATAAATATTTAGTTATAATAATGAGAGATTACTTGAAACTAAAAATTTACTACATTTATATTATGTTTGACTTTTGTATAAATAATTACATTCAAGTAAAGCAAAATATACTAATTATTTTATCATAAAACTATAAAAAAGAAAATAAATGAAATAAAAATATTAGAGCAAAGAAATGATGTAAAATCGTATCAAAAGCAACATAAAAATTATTTATCTATTTTTTATCTTTATTTTTATCATACTCAGTTTTTTCAAAATCTTTCTCTTTTTCATATTCATGAAGTTTTAATTCAATCATACCTTCTATTTTTGCTCTATCATAATCACTTAGTTTTCTAAAATTTTTTAAAAGTTTTATTTCATTAGAACTGATGCTATTAAATGGATAGTTTGGTGAGGAATCGCAAATTAAATTTGATTCTTGTGATATATTATCTCCATTTAATAGCCAGTCTACAGAAACATTAAATATATCAGCTATGGATTTTAATATCTCATAATTTGGTTTTCTAATATTTCTTTCAAATTTACTCAAATTATCACAGTTTAACATTTCTTCTAATTCATATTGCTTAAGGTTCTTTGTTTTTCTTAAATAAACAATTCTTTCTCCTAAAGTATCCATAAACACTCTCCATTCAATTAATGTCAGAAAGACTTTTTAAAATATAGATAGTTGCAAATTTAAGGTCAAAATGACATAAAAAATATTGACTTAAGGTCAAAATGACTTTATAATTAATTTAATGATACGAAATTACATCCTAATTTTAGCACAAAGTAATCAAAAAATCTTATTTAGTATTAAATAAATTCATGTACTTAATATTTGTACATATTTAAAAAATATACTAAACAGAGGGAGGTGTATAAGTTTAATAATAAAAATAAATATAAATTATTTAGAAAGGGAACTTGATTAAATGGATACTCGAAAAAAATGGATACCTTTTTTGGGAATACAGGTCAAGCAAAGGCTTATTGAATTAAACATGACTCAAAGGGAATTAGCAAAAAAAGTCGGTGTTAATGAAAACTATTTGTCAGCTATTTTAAATGGCAGAAGGACAGGAAAAAAATATAAATCATCAATTTATCAATTGCTTAATATAGAATACTCAGAAGAAGATTAATATTAATAACTAATATATGAAGAAGGGACATATTCTTATGTGTAAATTAGATTCAGATGGAGTAATAGAGTGCTGTAGAGCAATTGATGATTTTATTACAGCTCTCAATGGTGTACGAAGTTTAAACATGGAAAAATTGGATATTTTAACTAAATATTCTACTTCATGCTCAATCCTTCTTAAAGAGGAAAATTACGAAGGATGTACAATTGTATATAAAAAGATGTTGGAAGAATTAAAGACGTAAGTAATATATTAATTAGAGATAGAAAGAATTACATAGTGATATAGAATATTTTTAAAAACATATAAAAAACATATAAACTAAAATATGGATATGTTAATTCAACTACAATAAATGTATTTGTAATTAAATCATAGTTTATTTGAGCAATTTAATATCCATATTTTAGTTGCCAATTTATCACAAAAAAAGAATCTCTACAAATGATGTAAATTCGTATCAAATTATGTATGTTTAAACTGGTTTATCGTTATCCTCAGTAGGAGAATGTTTTTCTAATTCTTTATATTCAGATATCTTAAACTCTAGCATTCCTTCTATTTTTATTTTATCACGTTCATTCAATTGCCTATAGAGGTTTAATACCATCATTTCATCATCAGTTACATGTAGATTATACAAATAATCTTCCTTATTTTCTTTAACACTATTATTGGAGTTTACTTTTTCTTTTCCATATAGAAGCCAGTCAGTGCTAACATCAAAATAATCAGCTATTGACATTAATATATCGCAATTAGGCTTTCTACCTCCAGTTTCAAACTTACCTAAGTTTTCAAATTTTAAAATATCCATAAGTTTACGCTGGGTAAGTTTTCTGGAGTTTCTCAAATAAGCAATTCTTTTTCCTAAAGTATCCATGAAACACACTCCTTTCTTTTTATAAATAAAGTCCAAATGACATTAAAAATCGAGGTATATTCCTTTTCTTCTACAAAATTACTAAAATAAAGTCTGAATGACATTTTGCTTAAATTAATATACTCATACTATGATTTTAACATATTATAATTGAAAATATATGGTTTATTTTGATTTATAGATATCTTTTAATAGACAAAAGTAGATATTGAAAATAAAATAGTTTCAATAATATATTTTATAGATTACTTTTAAAGTATACTTGGGTATGAAAATATAATTTTCTAATAATGAAGAATATATAAAAATTATATTAAGGATAGATATTAGAAAGAGAATAGTATTATACTGTAGTTTATATTAGTTAAAGATAAAGAATTTCAAATGTTTAAAATATAATATAGGCTTACAATATAATACTATTGGATTTGTTTATCTAGTTTTGTTTTCTTTATAGAATAACAATACTATGAATGCAAGTAAATTTACGCAAAAAACTGTTATATACATCTGTCTAAATCCTAAATTTAGAGTAGATTGTAGTGTATTTTCTATTTTTGTTTTATTGTTTTCTATAGAATTTATATAATCTAGTTTTGACTTATTAAAAGCTTTTGGTATTTCATCTTTTAATTCCTGTGTTTTTGCTAGAACTAATTGAAGCGATTTTTTCTGTTGTTCCATTGTGTCAAAACCTTTTTCCATGTCTTGTTTTTTATTTATGGAATCATTTAATTTTCTCTGAAGTTCTTTCTTTTGAGATTCCATGTTTTTAAGTTTTTTACTTAATTCTTTTCTTTGAGATTTAGTTTTTTGCAATTTGGTGTTTAACTCAGCTCTTGCTTTTTTTAGTTGTTGTATTTGAGAATTTAGAGCTTCTTTTTTTTCATTTAAATTTGGTTTATTCTCACTAGAATTGTTATTTTTATTTTCTGTAGAATCATTTTTATTACTGTTTGAGTCAGAATTACTAGTGTCATTTTGCTCTTGATTATTTGATGAATTTTCATTATCAGAAGGAGTAGTACCTTGTGGTATTGTAGGTATTTTATTATAAGCAAGTGTCATTTCATTTATAGCTTTATCTTGTTTTTTTATACCTTGTTCCATACCTTTTATGCCTTTATCAGTGCCAGCGATACCTTTTTTTATTCCAGCTATTCCTTGATTAATACCAGTTCTAGCTTTTATCATATTGTCAATACCAGTTTGAATTCCTTTGATGCCACTGTTTAGTTTGTTTTCACCTTCTTCAATGCCATTTATTCCACTTTGAGTACCATCTATTCCTTTTTGGACATTTAATTCTATTTTCGTAATTACAGAAGGAACTTTTTCATCAAACATTGTTGTTGATATTTCTTTTGTGATGTTGGTAATATTGGTTGTATCTGCTGATTGAACTTTGTCTAGTAAGTATTTTGGGAGTTTGCCATCTGTCATATCCATATTAATACTTGATGAATCGTTCATGTTTGGTATAGAAATATTTTTCAAATTCTTAGCCATTTCTGGGTCTGACTTTAAATCATCTATCATAGTTTCAAGTTCTTCAAGTTGAACTATTTTAGGTGTTGATGGTTTACCAACTATATCCATAATATTATCCTGTACAGATAATCCTGCATGTGCTATAAATCCAATCATTATTGCAGGTGAAATTGAAGTTCCAATTGAACGTATCAGAGACAGTGTTGCAAGTGCAGAATTAGATTCTTCTATTTTTGTATTTGAAAGCATCATGTAATTTAAAGGTGTTCCCATAGTAAATCCCATTCCTAATCCCATAAATATAAGACTTACACATACACTAAATACTGTATTGGTTTTTAGTGCAATTAAAATCAGATAAAGAGAGCCTATCATAGATACTGAAAATCCAAGTAACAGTATCTTTTTTGCGCCAAACTTATCAATAAGTTTTCCGCTCAAAGGAGCAGCAATACCTGCAAATAATCCTAATATAGCAACAAAATATCCACCAGAACCAGCATTTATTTTTAATGCATTTTCAGCATATTGTGGAACAAATACCATACCCATCATTCCAATACCAACAATTAAAGATAAAATGAGTACTATTAGTATTCTTGGATTTAAAAAATATTCGAAATTCAAAATAGGGTCTTTAGCTTTATTTTCAACAAATATAAAAATAGGTATAAGTATTATAAATGTCAATAAATAAGGATAAACTGATGTATCTTGTAGAGAATTTTTAAAATTAAAAAAGTCTATATTCATAAGACCATATAACAAAGATACTATTATACATATCAACATTAATGTTCCTAATTTATCAATTTTCTCTGTAGATGTAGACTTATTATTTTTAATACATAGTATTCCTCCAATAATTATAACCAAGCATATTGGAAGGTTAACAAAAAACAACCACTTCCAATTTTGAGTTCCAAATATACTTAGTATTGTACTACCTATACTTGAACCTAAAATATTTGCTATACCATAAGTTGCTCCAACTAAACCTAAAGCCATACCTCTTTTGTTTTCTGGGAAAGTGGTTCCAAATTCTGCTGTAGCAATTGGCATAATTCCGCCTCCACCAATAGCTTGTATAACACGGCCAATTAGTAAAATGTAAAAGTTGGAAAATAATGATGATAATCCACAGATTAATGAGCCACTACCAAATAGAAATATACTAACTAAATATACATATTTTCTTCCTATTTTGTCTGCTAATTTACCAGAAATAGGGATTACAGATGCATATGTTAGTGTATATATAGTAATCATCCAAATTCCTGTTTTTTCATTTACACCTAGGCTATTTTGTATAATTGTTCTTGCTGGTGATACTATTCCAGTATCAATAGCTCCCATAAATATACCTAAAAGATAAAGAGTGAGTACTAAAAATAACTTTGGATTATTATCTTTGCTTTGAATACTAGTATTAGAATTCAAGGTAAACACCACCTTAATGTATTAATTTTTCAATATATGGATTTAAATCTTCAAATTCTATATAAAGATAGGTTGAGTATGAAAAAAACATTTTGATTATGATATTACATACTAATTTATCATTATTAAAGAAATCTTCTTGTTGTAAAGCTTCATATACTTTATTTGAAAGTTGCTCATGAAAATCATTTTTTTGTTTTTTCATTTCGATAAATCTTTTCATTTCAAAAGTATCTAAAAAATCGTCATATTGAATATTATGAACTTTGTTTATAAAATTTCTTATTTCTGTAAAGATAATATTTAGTTTTTCAATGTAATTATTACTATTTTTATTAGAGTATTCAATTCGCCTTATCAATAAATCCCATTCTGATTTTATAATATATTCTATTATTTCTTGTTTTGATTTGAAGTAATTATACACTGTACCTGCACTTATACCACACCTTTGGGCTATTTTTCTTATGCTAATATTTGAGTAATCTTCTTCCAAAATCATATCTCGAGACACTTTTAGTATATCTTCCTTTACATTTTCTAAAATCTTAGGCATATGACCACCTCTTTCATTAAAATTATTATGAACACTGTTTATTATAAACCTTTAAAATTTATTAATCAATATGCAAGCTATAATGTATAATATTAATATATAGATATGGCGCAAAATAGATGCCTTATTATATAAGTATTTAATCTAATTAGATTTATATTTTTTATATTTAAGCAGGAATATGTACTAAAATTATGTAATATTAGATTTTTCTTTTTAATAAGTTAATAATATTATTATATGATAAGGAGAATAAAATAATGGAAAAGAAATATGTAATGGCACTAGACCAAGGGACAACTAGTTCAAGAGCTATATTATTTAATAAAAAAGGCGAAATAGTAAAAATTGCGCAAAAGGAATTTAAACAGATTTATCCAAAAGCTGGCTGGGTAGAACATGACCCTATGGAAATATGGGGTTCACAAAGTGGGGTAATGAGAGAGGTAATAGAAACAGCAGGTATAAGACCAGAAGAAATTGCTTCAATAGGTATAACTAATCAAAGAGAGACGACCATTGTTTGGAGTAGGTATACTGGGAAACCGATTTATAACGCGATAGTATGGCAATGTAGAAGAACATCAGAAATCTGTGATGTACTCAAAAGTAAAGGATTAGAGGAAGCAATAAAGGAAAAAACTGGTCTTTTGATAGATGCATATTTTTCAGCAACAAAGATAAAGTGGATACTAGATAATGTAGAAGGTGCTAGAGAAAAAGCAGAACAAGGCGAATTGTTATTTGGTACTATCGATACATGGTTAATATGGAACTTAACACGTGGGAAAGTACATATAACAGATTATTCAAATGCATCTAGAACAATGATGTACAATATAAATAACTTAGAATGGGATAAAGATATATTACGAGAATTAGATATACCAATAAGTATGTTGCCAGTAGTAAAACCTTCTAGCTATGTCTATGGGCATACAGATGAGCGTATGTTATCAGGGGCTAAAATACCTATTGCTGGATGTGCAGGAGACCAGCAAGCAGCTTTATTTGGTCAACATTGTATTGAAGAAGGTACTGCAAAGAATACTTATGGAACAGGTTGCTTCTTACTTATGAACACAGGTAGCAATATAGTTAAATCTAAACATGGTTTGCTTACAACGATTGCTTGGGGTGTTGATGGAAAAGTAACTTATGCATTAGAAGGAAGTATATTTATTGGTGGAGCATCTATCCAATGGCTTAGAGATGAACTTAAAATGATTGAATCTGCAAGCGACAGTGAATTTTATGCAAATAGAGTAGAAGATACTAATGGTGTGTATGTAGTACCTGCATTTACAGGTCTTGGTGCTCCATATTGGGATATGTATGCTAGAGGTTCAATATTGGGTCTTACAAGAGGTGCAAAAAAAGAGCATATAATTAGAGCGACATTGGAATCAATTGCATACCAAACAAAGGATGTATTAGAAGCAATGCAACATGATTCAAAATTAAAATTAAAGTCATTAAAGGTTGATGGAGGAGCCAGTAATAATAATTTCTTAATGCAATTCCAGTCAGATATACTAAATGTAGATATAGATAGGCCTAAAATAGTAGAAACTACAGCTTTGGGAGCTGCTTATTTAGCAGGATTGTGTGTAGGATTCTATATTGGAAGAAATGAAATTACATCAAAATGGTCAGTCGAAAAAGAGTTTAATCCAAATATGAGTGAAGAGAAGAGACGTCGATTATATAAAGGTTGGAAGAAAGCTGTATCAAGAGCTTTAAGTTGGGAAAAAGAAGATGAGTCAGAAATTTAAAGGTTAGATGTGTTTAAACTTAAAAGTAGGGCTTTGTAAAGCTCTACTTTTTTATTTTTACTTTTTTATTCTTAAATTTATATTTCTGTATAGTTGTAACCAAATAGTATAATCTATTTTTCATTTTCGTATAAAAACATTGGTATAGAATTATAAATATGCTGGTCTCCAACAACCAAAAGAATATCTCCCTCTAAAAATTCAATATATGGACCAGGAGAGATTATAAGTTCCTCACCTCTTTTGATTGCAACAATTGTAGCTCCTGTATTTTGCCAAAACTTAGTTTGTGCAGCTGTTTGGCCAATGTACTTACAATTAGAATTTATTGTGAACTGAACGGGCACTAAGGGGTTTATTATTTCTAGTCTATTAGAATAATCTATAATTTTATTTATAGTATCTAAGATTTCATTTTCTAGATTTGATTTAGTATCTATTAAATTGTAAAGTGTTGATTTATATGATGATATATTTGTAATGTCTCTATATTTTTTTATAAAAGAAGAAGCTTTGTCTGGTGATAGTACAATAACACCTTTACCTTTTATGCTTTTAACAACGCCAATATCTTCTAAAATTTTAACAGCTCTTCTTATAGTTTCTGGTGATACATTGTATTTACCAGCCAAAACAGAGCGTCCAAACAATACTGAATCTTCCTGTATTTCACCTGTATATATTTTATTTGCAATATCCAAAGCTATCTTTTGGTATATCGGCATAGTATAGTTTTTTTCCATTGTTTTTCCTCCAATATAAAATTTATGTTAAAAAATATATAATCTTAATAATACTATTGTATAATTTATAAATTTATATGTCTACATTATGTACAAATATTGTCGTCTTTTTAAAATAATATTTTAACATGCATTTAGTATACATATTTAAATTTTTCCATTCAAAGTATGAAATGAAGTATTTAAGGGAATGTAGAGACATTCTATGGACAAAAATAGATAATTATATAGATGAAATAAACAAATGAATGAAAAAAAACACTTCTGTCTTGCATACAAAGTTATTAAAATTGAAAAATGCTTTAAAAATGAAAGTTAAAAGCTATAATTCATCTATAAATAATTAATTATTAACTAAAAAATGGGAAAAATGTTTTTGAAAAAGAAGTACAAATGAATGTCGATTTAAATTAATTGCAAAAAAATTCCTTAAATGGTAAAATTATATTAATTAAATGTATTAAAATAGTTGAAAAAATAGATTGCATACAAGTAATAAAATATTTCATGCAATATATATAATAAACAAAATTTAAAAATTAAAACTACTTATTCTATCAAAATGTTAGCAAGGGGGGTCATAAATTGTATAAAGTAGATTTAAATAGCGATTTAGGAGAAAGTTTTGGAACATATAAGATTGGTTTAGATGAAGAAGTCTTAAAATATATTTCATCAGCTAATATAGCCTGTGGATTTCATGCAGGAGATCCTAGCCATATGGATAAAACAGTAAAACTCGCTAAAGAAAATGGAGTTAAAATAGGAGCACATCCAGGGTTTTTAGATTTAATAGGATTTGGAAGACGTGAGATGAAAATAACAAAACAAGAAGCTAAAGATTATACAAAGTATCAATTAGGAGCATTAATGGCATTTGCAACTTCAAATGAATGTAATATACAGCATGTAAAGCCACATGGAGCTTTATATAATATGGCTGCAAAAGATAAAAATTTAGCTATGGCGATTTGTGAAGCTATATATGAAGTTAATAAAGATATTACATTGTTAGGGTTATATAATAGTGAAATGATAAATTCAGCTAAAGAGGTTGGACTTAAGTTTGCAAATGAAGTATTTGCAGATAGAGCCTATGATAGCAACGGATTTTTGGTTCCAAGAAATGTAGAGGGAGCCGTTATACATGATACAAAAACTGCAATAGATAGAGTTGTTAAGATGGTAAAAGAAGGAACAGTGGAAACTATAACTGGCGAAATTATACATATTAAAGCGGACTCTATATGTGTGCATGGAGACAATCCAAAAGCAATAGAGTTTGTTAAAGAAATAAGAAAACGTTTTGAATTAGAAAGTATAGAGGTTTGTCCATTAGAAAATATGGAAGTTTGTTCATCAGAGGACACATTGTAAGACTGATAATATGAGGGGGAAATAAAATATGAGTACAAAAAATATTACAGATAACGAAAAAGGTAAAAAAGACGTTGGGGCACTTATAGGGGCCGCATTTATAATGGCAACATCAGCAATTGGGCCAGGATTTTTAACTCAGACAGCGCAGTTTACTCAAGATTTTGGGCCAAGTTTTTCATTTGTAGTACTAATTACAACTATCCTTTTTATAGGAGCTCAAGTGAATGTATGGAGAGTAATTGGTGTATCAGGTCTTAGAGGTCAAGATATAGCAAATAAAATAGTACCTGGCTTAGGTTACCTTGTAGCTTTTTTAGTAGGCCTTGGTGGATTAGCTTTTAATATAGGAAATGTTGGTGGAGCTGCACTTGGTATGAATGTAATGTTTAATATGAATATGACATTAGGAACTGTATTAAGTGGATTAATAGCAATATTTGTATTTATGTCAAAAAATTCAAATTCTTTAGTAGATAAGATAACTAAGTTTTTAGCATTAGGTATGATAATTATAGTTGGATATGTAGCAATATCAAATCATCCTCCTGTTGGAGAAGCAGTTTATAGAATGGTAAAACCAGAAAATCCAAAGACACTGATATTTCCGATAATAACTCTACTTGGAGGAAGTGTTGGAGGATATATAACATTCGCTGGAGGACATAGATTAATAGATGGTGGAATAACAGGTGAAGAAAATATAAAAGAAATAACTAAATCATCTCTTTTAGGGATATTAGTTGCAACTATGATGAGGGTACTTTTATTTTTAGCAATATTAGCAGTGGTTTCAAAAGGGATTCAACTTGACCCAGAAAATCCAGCAGCTTCAGCTTTTAAATTTAGTGCAGGAGCGATAGGATATAAATTCTTTGGGCTTGTATTATGGTCTGCTGCAATTACATCAGTTATAGGAGCTGCTTATACATCAGTTTCTTTCTTAAAGACGCTAAATCCTTTCATAGCAAAAAATGAAAAGTATTTTATAATAGCATTTATAGCTATATCAACACTTATAATGGCGTTTATAGGAAAGCCAGCAACTTTATTAATTTTAGCAGGAGCTTTAAATGGTTTAATACTTCCAATAACTTTAGGAATAATGCTTATAGCATCTAAGAGAAAAGATATTGTTGGTGATTATAAACATCCTACATGGCTTTTGATATTTGGATTAATAGTAGTTTTAATATCTGCTTATGCAGGGATAACTTCTCTTAGTAGCCTGAGTACTTTATTTGCTTAATTTAAAAGAGGTGACATTTATGGAAACTAGATACTTGCTATCAGGAGACAAAGCAGTAGTTGCTGAATTTGGAAATGAAATATCGGAAGATATAAATAAAAAAGTAATTTCGTTTATGAGAGCGATAGAAATATCAAATCTTAAAGGTATTGTTACAGAAATGGTGCCAACATATAGGTCACTTATGATAAGCTACAATCCCTTGAAAATAGATTTTGATAGTTTAATTGAAAGCTTAAAAAAAATAGAAAATAATTTAGAAAGTATAGAGCTGCCAAAACCTAAAATACATGAAATTCCAGTATGTTACGATAAGGTATTTGGTATAGATATTGAAACTGTTGCAAGTTACAATAATCTGACTGTAGATGAAGTCATAAATATACACACAGACAGAGAGTATTTAATATATATGTTGGGATTTACTCCTGGATTTCCATATTTAGGTGGAATGGATGAAAGAATAGCTACACCTAGATTAGAAGTACCAAGAACTAAAATTTATGGTGGAAGTGTGGGAATAGCTGGTTCTCAGACAGGTGTATATCCTATAGATAGCCCTGGTGGATGGCAAATAATTGGTAGAACACCTTTAAAACTATATGACGAAAATAGAGAAGAACAAATTTTACTTCGAGCTGGAGATTTTATAAAGTTTGTTCCAATAACTTTAGATGAATTTATAGAAATTGAAAAAAATAATTTAAGTGTTTAAAAATAGTGATAATACAGGGAGTGGTATATATGGGATTTAAAGTAGAATTAGGAGGTTTCCAAACATTAATACAAGACAGAGGTAGAGTTGGATATGGACAATATGGTGTATCTGGGTGTGGAGCAATGGACGAATATGCACATAGAGTGGGAAATATATTAGTTGGAAACTCTGAAGATGAAGCTTCTTTGGAGGTTCTAATGTTAGGTCCTACAATTACCTTTGATGAATATACACAAATAGCAGTAACTGGTGGAGATTTAGGAGCTAGAATAAATGGAAAAGAGATTCAAAATTGGAGGTCATATCAAATAAATCCTGGTGACATATTATCATTTAGAGGTGTAAACTCAGGGGCTAGGGCATATGTATCAATAGCTGGTGGAATAGATGTTCCACTTGCAATGGGAAGTAAATCAACTTATACAAGAGCTAAGATTGGTGGATTTGAAGGTAGAGCACTTAAAAAAGGTGATTATATAAATACTTTTGCTCAAGAAAAAGATTTTACAATAAACAAAAAATTAAATTCAAAATACATTCCAAATTATAGTTCAGAAATAGTACTAAGAATTGTAAAAGGACCTCAATTTGATGCTTTTTCTAAAGAGGAAGTAGAAAAATTTCTATTAAATGAATATAAAGTTACAAATGAAATAGATAGAATGGGTTGTAGATTAGAAGGAGATAGTATAAAGCATATTAATGGAGCAGATATTATATCTGATGGTATTTCTTATGGAGCTATACAAGTACCTGGACACGGGAAACCTATCATAATGTTATCAGATAGACAAACTAGTGGTGGTTATACTAAAATAGGAAATGTTATAAGTGTAGATTTGTGTAAGTTAGCACAATCAAAGCCAAATGATGTAGTAAAGTTTGAGTTTGTAGATATATATGAAGCTCATAGATTATTGAAAGAACAAGAAGATAAGATTCAAGATATATATAAAAGTATGAAAAATATAAGAGTTGTTAAAGCCAAAGTATTAAACGATATAGCGGTTTAATTTAAATTTAATTAATATTAATTTTTGTTACAATTTAAAGTACAATTTAGAAATAGCTATTTACTATTTGCCATTATTAAAATGGTTTGAATTAGTCAAATAGCTATTTTTCTTTGAGTAAATACATTAATTTTAAAAGAGCTTACGTTTTGGTTTTATGTATTAAAACATTTTACATATTAAACAATTGTATTGTAGATATTTACTTGGACTTTATTGGCCAAATGGGAGGTGATATAACACCATATCCACGAGCTGGTTTATCTTTACTTGGATTGATAATTTTATGAGGAGTATTAGCTTTTATAAATGTTGAATCCCCAGGATTTAATCTTACTATATTTTCACCTATACAAATATCAACTATACCACTTGTCAATACAACCACTTCTTCTGATGCATGAGAGATATAGTCTTTAGTATCCTCACTTTCTGGTTTAAGTTCAAATTCTAAAAATAAGATTGAAGGTGCAAAATCAGCTGTTGGCATTGGAGATACTATCTCATAAAACATTTCACTTTTTGGAAACTTCATCATAACTCTATCTTCTTTTCTGATGACTAAATCATCCGTGTTATTATCATCCATAAACATATATAAAGGAGTATCTAAAACTTCAGCGATTTTTCTTAATGAAGACAGGGATGGTTCAATAGCATCTCTTTCGATTTGAGATATATAACTTATAGATAAGTCTGTCAATTTGGAAACATCACTTAGTGTTTTTTTCTTGTTTTTTCTTATATTTCTCATCTTTTCCCCTAGCATAAGAACCTCCAAATAATAAAATTTATACAAAATATTCGATTAAAACAAAGTAATTATAGCATAACATAGAAGTAGTAGCAAGAAAGATGAATGGAAGATTTTAAGAATTAGCAATTAGTGAGGTGCAAATAAAATCTTATAAAAATAATTTGTTGATGAATCAATATAATGCAGAAAAATTTAATATAGGATTATTAATTTTAAAGGTATTATTGTAGGATATTTTAGAAAAAAATAAATTTTCAGTAAATTATATTGACAGATGTATTGAAGTAATAATATAATTTGAAGTATAAAAATAAAAAAATTAAATTATTACTTCAAAAATGAGGAGGTTAACATGAAAATAACAGATATTAAATTTGAAAAATTAAGAATCAAATTAAGAAAGCCTGTTGTAGTTTCGTTTGGAACAATTGAATATGGAGAGAGCATAATCTTAAAAATTGAGACTGATGAAGGTTACTGTGGATTTGGAGAAGCTGCTCCTCTTGCAGCAGTTACAGGTGAAGTTTTAGATACTGTAATTTCTATATTAATCATGTTTAAAAAGGAACTTATAGGTAAAGACCCATTAGATATTGAAACTATACATACAATTATGGATGGAATCATAATAGGTAATACTTCTGCCAAAGCAGCAATTGATATAGCTTTGTATGACCTTAAAGGTAAAATTATGAATGTACCTCTTTATAAAGTTCTTGGAGGATATGATAACAAAATTCAAACAGATATAACTATAGGTATAGATAAACCAGAGAAAATGGCAGAAGAAGCACTGGGAAGAGTTAGAGAAGGTTTTAGAATATTGAAACTTAAAGCTGGAATAAGACCTGAAGAAGATATTGAAGCTGTAAAATTAATTAGAGAAGCTGTTGGAGATAATATAAGAATTAGAATAGATGCAAATCAAGGCTGGAATGTAAATAGTAGCATAAATACTATCAAAAAACTAGAAGAATTTGGCGTTGATGCGATTGAACAAGCACTTCCACATTGGGATTTAGATGGAACTGCTTACATAAGAAATAAGAGTAATACTAAGATTATGATAGATGAGTCATTACATTCACCAATAGATGCAATTAAAGCTATAAAGAAAAATGCAGTTGATACATTTAATATCAAGTTAATGAAATCTGGTGGAATTTACCCTGCAATAAAAATCAATAATATAGCTGAAGCAAGTGGGGTTAATTGTATGTTAGGATGTATGCTTGAGACAAGGATTGGTATAACAGCAGCCGCAAATTTAATAGCATCTAAG
This sequence comes from Clostridioides sp. ES-S-0005-03, assembly GCF_020658455.1. Taxonomy (NCBI): domain Bacteria; kingdom Bacillati; phylum Bacillota; class Clostridia; order Peptostreptococcales; family Peptostreptococcaceae; genus Clostridioides; species Clostridioides sp. ES-S-0005-03. The sequence continues at coordinate 346,538 of NZ_JACVWI010000001.1, forward strand.
AAGAATATAACAGAAGCTGACCTTGATAGTTTTATGTTTTGTGAAGAGTTAGAAAGTATATCTGGAGGATTTGAAATGGATGGAGATATTATGAATCTTATCGACAAACCAGGTTTAGGAATAGAAGTAAACTTATGATGAAATTAGGGGGTTAAATATGAATACACTTTTTTCAAGTACAGGTAGTATACTTGCAATAATGACAGCTATGGTTGCATTTGGATTTTACTTACAAAAATATAAAGTAACTAAGAGTCTAGGACCAGCACTTACAATAATCATAATGGGAATAATACTTTCAAATTTAAAGGTAGTTCCAGTAAGTACAGAATTGTATGGAACTATTTCTACATATGCTATACCAGTTTCTATGACTATAATGTTGATGAGTGTTGATTTAAAAGAAATGACAAAGCTATCAAGAGAGCCTTTAATAGCAATTTTTGTGGCAGTATTGACAGTAAGTATAATGGCGTTTTTATTTGGATTGGTATTTGCAGGTGAAATATCAGAAGGATGGAAAGTTGCAGGGATGTTTGTAGGTACATATACTGGAGGAAGTGCTAATCTTACAGCTATTGGAACAGGTCTTAATGTAAGTAGACAAACTCTAGCAGCAGCGAATGCAGCTGATTATGTAATTGGAGTTCCAACATTAATATTTATGTTTGCACTTCCAGCAATATTAAAAAATTCTAAGAAGTTTCAAAAGTTTTGGCCATATCATTTAGAAGAATCAGAGTTAGAAGATTGCCAGAATGAAGAATTTATGGAATCAAAAGAGTGGAGCATAAAAGATATCGCTTGGATGCTGGCTATAGGCTTTGTTGTTACAGAGGTTGCAACAATTCTTTCAGGATATTTTAGTTCAAGCTTTAGCAGTGCAGCAAGAATTCTTTTAGTTACAACAATTTCAATTATAATTGCTCAATTAAAACCAGTAAAAAAATTAAAGGGGAATTTAGATTTAGGATTGTTTGTTGCATTATTCTTTTTATGTACAATAGGATTTTCAGTAGATATAAAAGAATTTTTAGGTTCAACTTTTACTATAACATTTTATTGCTTTAGCATAATCTTTGCTTCATTTGTCTTCCATCTATTTGTAACTAGAATGTTAAAGATAAAGTATCAATATGTAATACTTTCTATAGTTGGAGCAATTGCTGATGGTCCAACGTCAGCTTTAGTAGCCGCTTCAGCAAAATGGAATTCGCTTGTAAGTGTAGCTGTAGTGATGGGGGTAATTGGTGGAGTATTAGGAAATTATGCAGGTATATCGGTGGCATATGCAATAAAAATGGTTCTTGGTCTCTAGGAGGTGAATTTTATTGAAAAAGTTTAAGTTATATATATCTGGTTTGTATAGTGGTAATGTAGTATTTGATGAAACATTACTTATTGAAAAATTAAATCCTTTTACAAATGAAATAGAAGAAATAAAACCTATGAATAAAGATGAAGGAATATATTATTTAAATCTTACAAAAATAGATTTAAACTTCTTATTTGAAAACTTTAATGTTTATAGTAATAGCTTAATAAACACAGATAAAAGTATGGTTGTAAATGAGTTAGGAGAAACATATTCTAAGTTTAATGACTATATCTGGGTTCAAAGAAATAAAAAATTTCCTTTAGATGTAATTGTTTTGGATAATAAAATAGTTGGTTTTATATGCTTGTCCAGGGAAACTTGTACTATACTAATTATGGATGAATATGAGGATTATACGATATTAAAAGAGTGGAATAAAACACATAAAAATGAAGCGATATATCCTATAAAATTTGATGGAAATTATATGATTGATATGAAAGATGGAATAAAACTTTCTACAGATGTATATCTTCCTAAGTTTGAAGACTCTACTAAAAAAGTACCTACAATTCTTATGAGAACTCCATATGGAAAAGAAAATGACAAAGAAATATATTATAAGTATGTACAAAGGGGATATGCTGTTGTAATACAAGATGTCAGGGGAAGAAATGAATCAGAAGGTAAGTGGGAACCTATGATTTATGAAAGAGAAGATGGAGATAGTACTATAAATTGGATAGTAGCACAAGACTGGTCAAATGAAGTTGTTGGAATGATGGGAGCCTCATATCTTGGTTATGTTCAATGGGCAGCTGCATCTTCAGGAAACAAACACCTAAAAGCTTTAATTAGTATAGTTACAGCAGGTAGTCCTTTCATTGACATACCAAGAAAAGGTGGAGCTTTTGTATCAGGAATGCTTGCATGGGCATTTATGGTATCAAGAAATAAAGTTGATAGAAGTAAAATGCTAAGAGATGACTGGGATGATGTTTTAAATATAAGACCGATACAAAATATACCTATTGAAGCACTTGGATATAGAATAGAATTTTTAGAAGAGTGGATAAAAAGAGTAGAAAAGGATGAATATTGGGATAGGATGGATTGGCATCTAAAAAAAGATAAAATAAATGTGCCTGCATTAGTCATATCTGGATGGTATGATGATAATGGTATGGGTACTACAGAAGCTTTGGATGTAATAAAAAATTATGAAAGAGGAAAGAGAAAGGCTATATTAGGTCCATGGATGCATAATTCAAACACGATAAGGGATATAAATGATATTCCTTTTGGAGATAATTCATTGAGGTATGATGTAGACTATAACTATCTATTATGGTTTGATAAATACTTAAAAGGAGTAGAAAATGATATAGATAAGACTGCTCCAATAGAGTATTATTCAGTAGGTTCGAATGAATGGAAGATGGCAGATAATTGGCCAATAGCAAATAAAATAGATAAAAGTATCTATTTAATAAGTGGTGGAAATGCTAATACATCTTTAGGGGATGGAAAACTATCTTTTGAAGAATGTTCAAAAGAAAATTATGATAGTTACATATATAATCCAAAAGACCCTTCAATACAGTTGATTGATATGTCAGAAAATGAAGTGGGAGTTCCAAATAATTATAAAGATTTGGAGAAAAGAAGTGATATGTTGTGCTACACATCAGATGCTTTTAGTGAAGAATTTACTATAACAGGTGATATAAAGTTGGAATTTTTTGCATCAAGTTCGGCAAAAGATACTGATTGGGTTATAAAAATTATGGATGTGGATTTAGATGGAAACTCAATTAAATTAGCTGATGGTATACTAAGTGCTAGATTCAGAAATAGTTTTTACAAGTCAGAATTTATGGAAGAAGGAGAAATTTATAAGTTTACAATAACAACCTCAAAAATATCAAATACATTTAAAACTGGGCATAGAATTAGGTTAGATATAACATCTAGTGCGAAAAACTTTATATTCCAAAATAGTAACACTGAAGATAGTTATAATAGTATTGAGTATATAAAAGCAAAAAATACAATTTATCATGGAGGAAAATATCCATCTAGGTTGATATTGCCAATAGAAAACAATTAAATTGATGAATTAAATAATAAGGAGATGTAGTATTAATCAATACTATATCTCCTTATAGGTTAAAGTAATTATATTTGCTTATTAAATTTAAAACAATTATTTTGTAGCAGCAACAACACTCATTTCAACTAATAAGTGTTCTCTAGCAAGTCTAGCTTCAACACAAGCTCTAGCAGGTTCAAATCCTTTTTCAACCCAAGCATCCCATACAGAGTTCATAGCTTCAAAGTCCTTCATATCTCTTAAATAAATGGTAACAGATAGTAAATGTTGTTTGTCTGAACCATATTTGTTTAATAAATCTTCTATTTTATTTAAAACTTCAGTAGTTTGCTCAACTACTCCTCCTTCAGCATGAGTTTGTCCACATAAATAAACTGTATTGTTGTGAACTACAGCTCTACTCATTCTTCCAGTTCCTTCATATCTTTTTATTTCCATATTTTAAATACCTCCATAATTAAAAAATCCACTAAAAATCTAAATAATAAATTAAAAAAAGTCTATACTATATAAAATTATAGTATATATTTGGCGAATAATCTATAAAAAGATATAACTTTTTACTTATAATTATTATTGTTATTAATTGAAAAGATTTATTAGTTACTTGACATAATTTATACTTTTAATTATAGTATAAATTGGAATATTTAGATAATTATTATTTAATTTAGAAATTTTAGTTTTTTAAGTAGTTTTTAAATATAGGTTTATGTATTTGTATAGAAAAGAGGTAAATATGAGTAGTACAATCAAATCAAATCGAATAAAAGGTATAATGTTTATAATAGCATCAGCTCTTGGTTTTGCAATGATGTCTGCATTTGTAAAACTGGCAGGCGATTTACCAAGTTTTCAAAAAGTATTTTTTAGAAACTTGGTATCGGCTATAATAGCGTTTTGGCTAATCATAAAACATAAAGGAAGTTTAACAGGTAAAAAAGAAAATATAAAGGTTCTTTTATATAGGTCAATTTTTGGAACTTTAGGGGTTATATTTAACTATTATGCAATTGATAAGTTGATGCTTTCAGATGCTAATATGCTAAATAAAATGAGTCCTTTTCTCGTAGTTATATTTTGTGCAATTATTCTAAAAGAAAAAATAAACATAAAACAGATAGGGGCAATTATAATTGCATTTATAGGAGCTTTATTTATAATAAAACCAACATTTAGTGTTGAAGTAATTCCATATCTAGGAGGAGTTGCAGGAGCTGTATTTGCAGCAATGGCATATACTTGTTTAAGAATTCTTGGAGATAGAGAAGATTATTATACAATTGTGTTTTTCTTTTCAGTTTTTTCATTAGTTACTGTAGGACCAATAGCTTTTGCAGTGTATGAACCAATGACTCTTATGCAACTTGTATATTTATTACTAGGTGGAGTATTTGCAAGTTTAGGTCAATTTGGTATAACTTTAGCATATAAGTATGCGCCAGCCAAAGAAATTTCTATATTTGACTATAGTAATATAATATTTTCAGCAATCTTGAGTATATTCTTGTTTAATGTTTATCCAGATATGCTAAGTGTTGTAGGATATGTAATAGTCTTTTCAGCAGCATTTTATATGTTTTTATACAATAAAAAATTAGACAAGCTAGAAAAAGAAATTGACAAGCAAAATAAATAAAAATAGTATTAAAATTTACATTAAAAATAAATAATATGATTCTAAAAAAGAATAGCATATTAAGTTAAAACAGCAGTTAAAAGTAAAAAACTATAACTGCTGTTTCTTTTATCAAAAATATCCAAATATATTTAAAAATAGAATATAATAAAGTAGTAGAATAATATAAAGGGGATAATTTAAAGTATGGAAAAAGTAAAAGTTGCTGTGGTTGGAGCAGGTAATAGAGGTACATATGCATATGCTCCATATATTTATGAAAATTCTGATACATGTGAGATAGTTGCTGTAGCAGAGCCAAAAAAAGGAAGACGTGAATTATTTGCACAGAAGTATAACTTAAATAGCAAAAATGTATTTGAAAGTCTAGAAGAATTCTTTAAACAGGATAAAATGTCAGATGCAGTCATAATAGCTACAAATGATGATAGACATTATGATGTAGCAAGTTTAGCGCTTCAAAAAGGTTATCATATATTATTGGAAAAACCAATGTCTAATAGTTTAGATGGATTAGTACATATAAATGACCTATGTGAGAAGTATAAAGATAAGATTTTTATGATTTGTCATGTACTTAGATATTCTCCATTTTACAATAAATTAAGAGAAATTGTAGAAAGTAAAAAATTAGGAGAATTAGTTAGTATACAATATAATGAGAATATAGGCTATTGGCATTTTGCTCATAGTTTTACTAGAGGGAATTGGAGAAATAGTAATGAGACAAGCCCTTTGATTTTGGCGAAGAGTTGTCATGATATGGATATTCTATTATATTTGGTAGGTAGTAGATGTAAAAAAATCTCTGCATTTGGAAGTTTAAAGCATCTTAATAATGAAAATGCTGGGGGAGAAATGGCACAGAATTGCCTTCAATGTTTGGTAGAAAAGAAATGTCCATATTCTGCAAAACAAATTTACCTAGAAAATGACAGAAATATAAATAGAGCTGTGCATATAAATCCTACAAAAGAGAATCTTTTAAAGATACTTGAGACAAGTCCATATGGAAGATGTGTTTACAGATGTGATAATAATGTAGTAGATAACATGGTAAATATATTACAATTTGAAAATGGAGTAACTGCTACTTTTAATTTATGTGCATTTACTAAAGAAAATGGAAGAACTATAAAGATGATGTTTAGTCAGGGAGAAGTTGGTGGAGATTTAAATAAAAATGAGATAAGAATTAAAGAATTTGGAAAAAATGAAGAAGTAGTTATAAATCCATCAAATAAGAAAGATATGGTAGAAGAATATGATAGAAATCTCATAACTGAATTTATTAAATTAGTTTTAAATAAAGACTTAGAAAAAGGAAGAGCAGCAGCAAAAGATGCTATAGAAAGTCATGTAATGGCATTTGCAGCAGAGTATTCAAGATTGAGTGATGAAGTGGTGCATATAGATAAATTTTTTGATGATGCTATAAAGATGACTAAAGAAATAGAAGAAACTATATTTTAAATATAAAAGATTACACAAATAAAGATAGATTAGATAATAGGGATATATAAATCGTCTATTAAGTAATCTATCTTTTTATTAAGATTTTTTCTTATCTTTATCAAAAAAATCCATGCATTCAGATAAGAGATAAGAAAGTAAGGCAAATAAAATTTCTGTACTTAAAGGAATCATTATTGAATCCATAAATGTATCAATTATGTTCATAGCTAAAAAAGTCAGTATAAAATCAATTATAAATTCGCAAAATTTATAAATTGAATACGGCAATTTGTTTACATATCTAAATATATCTAAAATGGTAGTGCATAGAAAATCAATTGGGGTAGTTATACAAAAATATATTAAAAAGAAAATTAGTACAGACCCAAGAGATTTATATTCAAAACCTAAGAATGATAAGAAGCCAATTCCTATAACAGTGAAAATACAAAAAGTTATACCAAAAAAAACAGCAAAAAATAAAAATACAGAAATAAATTCGCCTAAAGGAATCCTTCTTTTATTACTTATCTTAATCAACTCCTTATGTATAACATGAAATTTATATAAATAACAACATTCTTAAAAATTCATAATAATCTTCTGTTTCAAATAGTATTGTTTGAGAATCTATTTTTTTCATACTTGGGTAAAAAGAAGCTTTAAAAGCCTTGTAATGTTCTCTAAACTTTATTTCAATTTTAAATTTGTTTGGTAATTTTATTAAGTGTCTAGATAAATTTCCAGATAAAGATTCTTGAACACCTTCTTCTATTTTTTTTAGTGCAAGATTTGGGTGGATTGAAATTGAGCCATTTCCAATTCCCTTTGAAACAGGAACAGTGATTATATTTGGGTTTAGTTTTTTTGCACTTTCACAAAGCATTTCATCTCCACTTAAAAATGCTACAGGAACATTATAGTATGCAGCAGCATAAGCATTTATAGTAAATTCAGATGCTATTTCATCATTTATTTTAAAATAGTCATAGTCAATATCCATAGTATGAGAAAGTGGGTTCCCATTACAAGTAGCTCCAGAATGATAGCCAGTAAATACACATGCATCAAAACTTTTATCAATACCAGCCATCATAACTAGTGGGTCTTTAGTCCATCCTCTAAGGATTTTGACATTTTCAGGTAAAATATCTGGATTAATATTTCTACCACTATCATGTGCATCTTTAACAAGTATTTCATGCATACCAGACTGAGTAGCTCCATTACATGCAGCTGCTATTTCTTTGCTCATTTGTGTTCTATAGTGTTGTGAAAATTCACATTCAAGCTTTGTTTCATCCCAATTTACAATGCCACAAGTACCTTCTATATCGGCACTTAAATATAACTTCATAATATAAGCCCCCTTAAATTTATTATTAATGATAATAACAGATAACAGTAAACATACAATTAATAAGAGGTAGAAAAATATTATTTCTCATTATTAATTATTATTAAATCTGTAACTGAAAAATAACTGATATTAGAAATATAACACTAACTAGTATCTATTATCCTATTATTGCTATATACAATATTTATATAAAATTGTAACACAGAAGTAGCTACATTTACTAGTTTAACATACTTAAAACATTGATAGATATTATTTTTAAGTTTGTTTAATGGTTGTAGTGTTTTAAGATTAGGAGAAAGAGTGGAATTATAGAATTATTTTATAGAATTAGTAAAAAAGAAGATGTTTAAGGGGCTATAAATAGCTATCCATCCAAATAAATTTGCTGCTTGTAGACTAAATATTGTCATGAGTATTCTCCTTTATAATTATTTATATTAAGTATACAAGATAATTTGCCAATATGAAAGTGGATAAAATCAATTATATAATTCAAGAAAATGAAATACAACGAATACTTTATAGAATTAAAATATAATAAGGTAGAGTATTAAATTAGAATTTTTTAATTTAATACTCTACCTTTAATTTAATACTCTATCTAAAATAAATTAAAATTCAAATTCATTTTCCCAATCAAATTCCCCTGATTTTTCTACACATTTAGGCCAATGACTACACCATTCAGGGACTGAGGGATTTTCAACTCTATCAATACTTGGAGTATATGGTTTTAAGTCGATAACAGGGCTATTATCATTAGCATCGATATATGGAATTCTTATTATACCATGCTCATGGTCGATGCTAATAATTTGTACAGTAGTTAATGCTATTGGGTTAGGTCTAATAGGTGACCTTGTCGCAAATATTCCCATAACATCAGGTGCTTTTTTATAAGGTTTTGGAGTTTCTAAGATACTTCTTGCTTCAACATCATCAAATCCATCAAACCACCAGATTACATTTAAATGACTAAATTCATCAAGTGCTTTTAATGCAGGTATATACTTTTTATCCAATTTGATAGAAATTTCTTCACCTTGAACACGTATTTTTCCTATAGGGTTTACTAAAATTTGTTTCATAATATTACCTCCAATTATTTGGTTTGTTATTTGTAATTTTAGCGTAAACCCTAACACCATGTGAGAGTCAATATAAAAAGGAGATAGAAGCATATAATTAAAAGGATAATACATTTTTTGAATGAAGCATAACACCAGTAATAAGACAATCTTCATCAATATCAAAGGTAGCTGTATGAAGAGGAGAATTAATATTTTTTCCCTGATTTGCACAACCAAGGTGATAAAAAGCACCTTCACAATATTTCAAAAAATATGAAAAATCTTCAGCACCAAGAGTAGGTGTATCTTTAATCAAAATATTTTCTTTTCCAAATAATTCTACTGCATTTTGTTTAACATAATCTACAAGAGAATTTGAATTTATAAGGGAAGGATAACCTTCTTCAATTTCAACATCAATATTTCCACCAAATGTTTTGCAAGTAAAATCACAAACTTCTCTAATTCGTTTTTTTGAAAAATCTCTGGTTTCCTGCGTTAAAGTCCTTAAGGTTCCTTTTATAACAACTTTATCGCAAACTATATTTTCTTTAATTCCGCCTTCAATTTTTCCTAAAGAAATAACTACAGAATCAGTGGGGTTTGTATTTCGACTGACAATTGTCTGCAAAGCAGTTATGATATGAGCAGAGATAACTATAGCATCAACACCTTGATGAGGATAAGCTCCATGGCATTTTGAGCCATATACAGTTATACAAAGTGTATCTGTTGATGCATTTAAAGTATTGTATTTTAGTTCAATTAAACTTTTATCAATATTGGGATTTACATGAAGACCAAATATATAATTTACATCTGGATTTTTCATGCATCCATCTTCTATCATAAGTTTAGCGCCACCAATGGTTTCTTCAGCAGGTTGGAAAAAAAACTTTACATTTACATTTAAATAATCCTTTAATTTAAATAGTATATTACAAGTGCCAAGTAAAATAGCAGTATGTGCATCATGGCCACATGCATGCATTTTACCTAAATTAATGGATTTATAAGGAAGATTGAGTTTTTCTGTTATAGGTAAAGCATCTATATCAGCTCTTATAGCAATTGTCTCAAAGTTTGGATTTACATTTATATATGCAGTTACTCCTGTGTGATTTTCATATTCAATGTAACTTATACCTATTTCATCTAAATATTTAATAATTTTTTTCTTAGTTTGAAATTCTTCTAAGCCAAGTTCTGGAGTTTTGTGTAAATCTCTTCTAATATCTATAACCCAATCATTTATATCATGGCAAAGAGCTTTAATATTAATCATAAAACACATCCTAACTATATTAAAATTAAAAATTTATTTTTCTTCATTATTATAATTATATTATTCTATATAAAACATTATTCTGTATCAAGTATAAATAAAATGTCTTATAATTATAGTAGAGATGTTTAGCATAAATTAGAATATATCATTTTAGAAGAAGAGGTGTTTAGATGTTAGGAGTAATTGCGCCTTCTGGACCATTGAGAAATATAAGTCTAGGAGAAATAAAATTTAATTTGGAGAAGTATGGTTATAAAGTTAAATTTTCTGAAAGTTGTGGACTAAATTATAAAGGTTATTTAGCTGGGAATGATGATATTAGAGTAAGAGATATAGAAGAGATGTTCTTAGATGAAGAAGTAGATATAATTATGTGTTTAAGAGGAGGTTATGGAACAACAAGAATACTAGATAAAATAAATTACGAAATAATAAAACAAAATCCTAAACCATTTATAGGTTTTTCTGATATAACAGGTTTAAATCTAGCTTTTTATAAAAATTGTGGTCTTTTACCATATCATGGAATAATGGCAGCGAATGTAGCTAAATGGGATGAATTTACTTATAAATCTCTAGTAGATGCTTTAGAATTTAAAGATGAGTTATACTTAGAAAATCCAAAAGAAGAAAAGATTTATACTGTATGTGAAGGCAAAGCAGAGGGAATAATAATGGGAGGAAACTTATCTCTAATAATTTCTACAATAGGAACTAAATATGAAATAGATGCAAAGGATAAAATTTTATTCATTGAAGAAATTGGAGAATGTCAATATAAATTAGACAGGATGTTAACTCAATTGTATTCTTCAGGAAAACTGGATGAATGTAATGGTATAATTTTTGGAGATTTTAAAGACTGTATCAAAGAAGAAGATTTAATAGAACTATTGGAGGAATTTGCGCAGAAGGTTAATAAGCCAGCTATATATAATCTACAATCTGGGCACTGTATACCAATGATAACTATTCCTTTAGGAAGAATGTGTGAATTAGATGCAACAGAAAAAATGGTTAAATTAAAAAAATAGTGTATATATAAATATATTAGAAGTATGGTATAATCTTATACAAGTAAAAATTTAGCTAGGAGGATAAAAAATGTCTGATGATAGAATAATTGACTTTAACGAATTAAAAAACAAAGTTAAAGATTCTGATGTAGATAAATTTGAGCAATACATATATAACTTATATTTTTCTGTTATGGATGGAAAGATGTCGATGGCTGAATTTTCAAGAAAAATATTTGATTATATGAAAGATAATGACATATCTCAAGAAAAGTTTATGAAAATACAAAAACAGTTCATGGAAAGATATGGTATGGACACTGAAGAAGTAGAAAAACAACTTAGAAACTTTGGAATCGACCCTTCTACAGCAGGTTTTATGAGTAATAATACTTCCAGCAAAGTATCTACAGAAGATTTAGAATCGTTTAAAAAGAGTGCAGGATTTTATGAGAAATATGGTGAAAAAATTCAACCTAAGAGTTGTATAACAACATTCATAAAAAATGATTTAAATGATATTAATGTAATAATAGATCAAGAAAAAATAATGCTTTGTAGTGACAAAAAAATAAATCTTATGGACTCAGAATTAAATGAGTTTTTATTAGAATATAAGAATATGTTTAATAAAAAGATAAAAGTAGTTATGTGTGAAACTACAAATAAATACGATTATTAAAAAGTAAATTTAACTATTGAAGCGGTATGGTTGATTAGTATTATGTAAAAAATAGAAATCGCAATTTAATTTCTCCTACAGAAGATGTATAGAAGAATATTTAAATTGCGATTTCTATATTTATATACTTTAGTTATGTTAAATTAATTGTATTAAGTAATATTTGTATAGAACAATCTTATTATCAAAGTTGTATCCCTATATAAATCTATAAAGTATTTATTATAAGCTAATTTCCTTTAATACCTTAATTCCATTTTGAAGCATACTATTAAAAAATACTAGGTTTAAAATCTCTGCAGGATGAACATTAGGAATGTCATAAGTGTCTACTAAATTCATAGGAACAACTATATTTTTTTCGATATTATATTGATTAAAATAAGATTTTAGAGTTATTGCAAATTGATATATACATATATCTGTGCAATCACCAACTATAATTATATTGTCTATCCCATCAAAGTCTAAATTTTCTAGTGCGAAAAATCCATTAGTAGAGTTTTTAGGGAAAACTTGTAGATTTTTTATAGACTTAAGTTCGTCAACTAGTTCACTTTCCACATCACTTTCTAAACAGTGAACAGGATAACTTAAAAGTTCTATAGATTTAGGTGTATGACAATCAGTAAATGCAATTACTTTATTTAGTTTATTTGATATTTTTTTTGCGAAAATTTCAATTGGTTTTATCAAAGATTCTACTCTGGGAGAGTATAAGGCACCTTGTTTTGCAAAACCATTATTGACATCAATTATAAATAAAACTGTTTTACTCAAATCGTAATTTTCTATTTTTTCTATTGGTAAATTATCCAAATTACTTTTTAAAGCTTCAAGTTCATTTAATAAGTTATCCATAAGTATACCTCCAAGCTAAATTTAATAAAATTGTACATATTAATCATATAAAAGTCAAGGAGTATAAACTACTATATAACTAGCTATATTGCTTTGATTGTAAAAGGTTTAAAGCTATATCTGGATAGTTAGTAAAAATACCATCTACATTAAGAGATAGGCAATGTAGCATATCTTCTTCTTCATTTACAGTATACACATTGACACCTAGTAAATTTTTGTGACAAAGTTCAACTAGAGATTCATTTACTAAAATTAAAGGAGGGTGAAGATAGCTATTTCTTAGAAGTTTAGCAAATTCAACTACATTATTTATAGGTAAGTAGCATAATAAAGCTGTTTTTATACTGGGTTCTAACTTATGAAAATTTTTTAAGCTATTACTATTAAAACTAGATATAAGAACTCTGTTTTTCATATTATACTTTAAAATAAGTTTCAAAACATCTTTTTCTATATTAGTGTAATTTACTTTGTCAGTTTTTAGTTCTATATTTAAGATAAGGTCTGTAGGCGAAATTAAGATTAAGACTTCTTCTAAAGTTGGAATTTTACATTCTTTATTGTTTTGGTAACCCTCAAAGGATGAGTTCAATGTTTTTAGTTTTCTTAAAGTAAGGTCTTTTACAAAACCATGTCCATTAAAAGTTCTATCGACCGTTTCATCATGAATAACTACAATTTTTCCATCTTTAGTCTTGTGAACATCAAGTTCTATTCCGTATATATCCATATCTAAGCATTTTTTAAAAGCAAGAATAGTGTTTTCTGGATATTTTCCACTAAAACCTCTGTGAGCATAAATGTTCATTTGTAAAGCTCCTTTCAATAAATATAACTTATTCTTATAAAATTTTAATTAATATAATATATCATATTCTAAACAATATAATTATACATTAATTAAATAACAATTTATAATTTATATATTATATAAATGTAAGAAAATAAAATCATATCTGTGTTATAATATATTTTAAACATTATAAATATTACGAATTTAATAGTCATAATATATAAGTATAAGTTTATGCAAGCTCATGTGTTTAGAGCTTGCATATATATTATTAATATATTTCTGTATTTAAAAAAATGAAATTCCAAAAGAATTTTTTCTATAGATTTAGTAGTAAGGGGGAATTTTGATATGTATGAAGTTAATTTAGAACGAGCTATGAATTATTGGATGGATTTGTTAGATGATTATACCAATCTAGCAAAAATTCCAAATGATTTTTTTTATAAAGATTGTTCTGACGAAGTTGTAGATGAAATTTTTAAGATTGATATTGAAAAACATGAGAAACTAATTCAATATTCTAAAATGAATAATATAAGCATAAGCTCTATTATAGAAACTATCTATGGACTTATATTACAAAAGTATACATATGAAGATGATGTAGTTTTTGGAAAAACAATAAATATAATTCCTATAAGAGTTAAGGTTCGACAAAGCGAAAAGTTTATAGATGTTGTAAAAAATTTAAAAAGGCAATGGAGTAGGTCTTTAGAATATGGATACTATTTATTATCAGATATAGAGAATAAAAATCATCTGAATACTAAACTTATAAATACAATATTTGTAGCTAAAAGTTTTGATTTATCATATGACTATGACATAGAAAAAAAAGGATATGATTTATCTGTAATAGTTTATACTAAAAGGGCATTAAAAATAAAAATAAAATATAAGCCATCTATATACAAAAGAGAAACTATTAGAAGGATATTAAATCAATTTGATTATATAATAGAGCAGATAATAAGGAATAACAATATTTTAATAGAAGATTTAGAATTTGTATGTAAGAAAGAAGAAAAAATATTATTGAAAGATTTTAATGATAATCAATGTGAGATACCATATAACAGAAGTTATATTAATTTATTTAGGGAACAAGTTGAGAGAACACCTAATAATGTAGCTGCTAGAGACGAAAATAGAAATTTGACATATAGAGAACTTGATGAGTTAACTGATAGATTTGCAGGCTATTTAAATCATATAGGGGTAAAAAGTGAAGATATAGTAGCTGTAATGTTGCCAAGAGACATTAATATAATTGTTACAGCCATAGGAATTATGAAATCAGGAGGAGCATTCTTCCCGATAGACACAAGTAATCCAGAAGAAAGATTAAATTACCTTCTTGAAGATAGTAATGCAAAAGTAGTAATAACTACAGACGAACTTAGATGTAAGGTTATAAATGAAAACACAATAGTAATTGATATAAATGATGAAGATATATTTAAAATTAGATATGACTTAACTGAAAAAATAACACCATCAAACTGTGCATATACAATATCTACATCAGGGTCAACTGGTAGACCAAAGACTATAGCTATAGAGCATAAGAGTTTAGTAAATATGTGTTATTATAGTATAGAAGCTATAAGTGCTACAGAAAATGATATATGTGGGATATATTTAAGTTTTAGTTTTGATGCTGTAATGAAACAACTATTTCCATATCTATTGATGGGTGCTTCAATAAACATTATGCCAGAAGAAGCAAAATTTGATGAATATACAGTAAATGAGTATTGTGAGGAAAATGATATAACCATATTAGCATTACCAACAGCGTTTGCAAGATTATTTATACAAAACTGTAACAACAGTTCACTTAGGATTGTGCAGACAGGAGGAGAAAGATTAAAAGGATATAGAAAACGTAACTATGAGTTATATAATGAGTATGGACCAACAGAATTTACTGTTGTATCAACTTCTTTTCATGTGGATAAAGAGTATGGGAAAATACCAATAGGTAAGCCAATCTTTAATACTTATGCATATGTATTAGATAAAAAAAATAAACTATGCCCAATTGGAGTTCCAGGAGAACTCTGTCTATCAGGAATCCAAATATCAAGAGGCTATTTAAATAAAAAAGGTTTAACAGAGCAAGTATTTGTAGAAAATCCTTACAAAACTTGTGAACATAATAAATTAATGTATAGAACTGGTGATTTGGTAAGATGGCTAGATGATGGAAATTTGGATTATATTGGTAGGATGGATAATCAAGTAAAAATTGATGAATTTAGAATAGAGCTGTATGAGATTGAAAACATAATAAACAATATTACAGAAATTAAAAGTGTTGTTTGTATCTCAAGAACAAATGAGGATGGAGATATGTATATATGTGCATATTATGTGATTGATGATGAGGATAGTGAAAAAATAAATGACATAACAGTTAGAGAATATTTAAATGAGCATTTACCTCCATACATGATTCCAACAATAATAATGAGGATAGATAAAATACCAGTTACACCAATTGGAAAAGTAAATAAAAGGGCATTGCCAGAGTGATTTTGTATTATGACAGGTGTTATAAAGGAACTATAGAAGTTTCTTTATGACACCTATTTTCAAGAATGAATCAATTGACATAAAAGAAAGAATTTTCTGTACATTTTTACTGTGGTGAAAATCTGTTTATAAGGATGATTATTGTATTTTTTATACTTTTCCGTGTTTTAAAGTGTTTTTATAACAAATTTAATTTTAATATAAAAAAATTTTTTATTTTTTATCTTAATCCTTTTTAGTATAATCGAAAAATAAAAAGAAAATTAGCATAAAAATATCTAAAAATAGAAATTAATAATATGGGATTAAATTTTAGTAGTTTTTACTCGCTATTTGTAAAATAATAAAAAGTTAAGTTTTATATGTATATATGTTATAATATATACAAACTGAAAAGGGGTGAAAATTTTATGAACAAAAAATTACCTAAGGGAGCTTATGGTGAGGTTAGTGGAAAAGATTACGTTCCATACATCACAGATAAGTCCAGAACCGGTGGAAATGTAGCTGTATTGATTATCGGTATCATTTTAGCTGCCATTTTTGCCGCATCTACAACTTATTCTGGAATGAAAGCTGGTCTTACAGTTGCAGCAGGTATTCCAGGAGCTATAATAGGTTCTGCTTTTGTTGGAGCATTTGCTCGCCAAAAGGGTATTCTTGGTAAGAACTTAATCCAAGGTATGTCAAGTGGTGGGGAATCTGTTGCAAGTGGATTCATTTTCGTATTACCAGCAGTTATCTTAATTGGAAGCCAAATCACATTTTTAGAAGGCTTAGCTGTTGGAGTTGGTGGTGTTTTATTTGGTATAGGAGTTGCAGCAATAGTTCACAATTATTTAATAATTGAAGAACATGGTAAACTTATGTACCCAGAATCAATGGCTATATCTGAAACACTTGTTGCTTCAGAGGCTGGTGGAGACTCAATTAAATACATGGGAATTGGATTTGTAATAAGTGGATTTATCACTGTATTAACTGGTTCATTCTTAAATGTAGCAAACAATGTAATGAGTCTTGTAGGAAGTAAATTCTACAAATGGAAATTTGATATTGAAGTAAACCCTCTACTTTTAGGAATTGGGTTTATAGTAGGGCTTGAAGTTTCTTTAACAATGTTTGCAGGAAGTATCTTATCAAACTTTGGTATTGCACCTTTAATAGGTTACTTTACTGATATGGCTAAAGATGGAGCTATGGTATGGAATAATCCTGCAATGCCTCTTAACCAAATGGATGTTGGAGCTATATCTAGTAGTTATGTAAAATATATAGGTGCTGGTATGATGCTTTGTGGAGGTATTATTGGTGCAATAAAACTTATCCCAACTATAATCGCTTCTATAAAAGAAACACTTAAAGCTAAATCAAGTACTGGAGATGCAGAAGAAGGTTCATCTATACAAATGATACTTTTATTAGGTGGAGTAGTAGTTGGGTTCTTAGCAGCGTTCTTGATTTCTGGTAATATTGCTATGGCAATTATTGGAGCTATCATATCTCTTTTATTATCTTTATTATTCGTCATAGTAGCTGGACGTTTAACAGGAACAATAGGAACATCAAATCTTCCAGTTTCTGGTATGACTATAGCTTCTTTAGTTATTGTAACATTAGTATTTGTTATAATGGGATGGACTGATTTAGAAGCTAATAAATCATTACTTTTATTTGGGTCATTTATAGTTGTTGCTATTGCTATAGCTGGAGGATATACTCAATCTCAAAAAGTAACTTACATCATTGGTGGTAGCAAAAATGAAATGCAACGTTACTTCACAGTTGCAAGTATAGTTGGTGTTATAGTTGTTGTAGGAGTAATCTTATTACTTTCTGACCAACTTAAAGCTACTGGTGATAATGTACAATTTGCATTACCACAAGCAAACTTAATGTCAACATTAACTTCTGGTATTATGTCAGGTAGTTTACCTTGGGTTATGATTATTGTTGGAGTATTTATGGCAATTGTGTTATATGCATTAAACTTACCAATAATGACTATAGCTATAGGATTCTATTTACCAATAGCAACAACTTCTATAATATTAGTTGGAGCATTAATTCGTTTATTTGTTGAACTAGTATCTAAATCTGAAAAAGAAAAAGAAGCTAAAGTTTCTAATGGTATAAGTTTATCTTCTGGTCTTGTTGCAGGTGGATCTATCATTGGTTTAATAGGTATAATATTACAAGTAACTGGAGTTATAACTCCAAAAGTACCAAGTGGTTTTGCTGCTACAAATTCAATGGCAATTGCTTTATTAATAGTTTTAGTTGTACTTACAACACTACCGATCATTTTATCTAAAGTAAAAAATAATGAGCAAGAGTAATGATGTTTTAGATATTGTATTTAAAATTACTGATGGACTTGAATATGAAGTAGATGAAAATGGTATTGTAACTATACTTGAAAAACAGGACCATAAGATTCAAAGGTTTTTTAGAAAGTTAAAAGCTAGAATACCTAAATATAAAAAAATAGAGCTAGATGAATATTCTAGTTTTGTATTTTTACAAATTGATGGTCAAAAGACTGTTAGGGAAATAGGTGAAAACTTAGAATCCAAATATGGAGAAGAATCTCATCCACTTTATGAAAGGTTATTGGTTTTTTTAAATCATATTGATGTCAATTGTCACTATGTTGAAAGAATGGATATAGACTTATAATAAAGAATTATTATAGGATATATCAGAATATAAAAATTAGAAGATAGTTAAAAAAGAGCTATATGTTTTTAAAGACATATAGCTCTTTTAAATATTTATAACTTATAAACTTAAAGTAAAGGTTATTAAACTTAGATGTTTTAATATTATTTATTATTAGCTATTTCGTCAGCTAAATTATTTAGATATTCCCATCTTTCATATTTGTACTCAAGTTCTTTTTCAAATTTTGATTTTTTATCTAAAATTTCTTGAAGTTTAGTAAAATCAGTTGCAAATTTTGAAGTACTTTCATCAAGTTTTGCAATTTTAGATTCAAGTTTTTCTATGTCAGAATCAATATTTTCAAACTCTCTTTGCTCATTGTATGAGAATTTAAGTTTTTTATCATTTTTAGGTTTTTCTTTTTTTGGAGCAGTTGAATCATCATTTTTAAGTGATTCTTTTTTAGATTCTTCAAATTCAATTCCTTGAATCTCTCTATAAATAAGATAGTCACTATAATTACCTGTATAAATATGAATTTTTCCATTTCCTTCATATGCAAATATTTTATTACAGATTCTATCTAGGAAATATCTATCATGTGATACTGTAATTACTACACCTTTAAATTCATCAAGATATTCTTCTAATATTTTTAGTGTTTCTATATCTAAGTCGTTTGTAGGCTCATCCAAAAGAAGTACATTAGGAGCTGTCATAAGAATTCTAAGAAGGTGTAGTCTTCTTCTCTCACCACCAGACAGTTTGCCTATCAAAGTATACTGCATGGTACCATTAAAAAGGAATCTTTCACACATTTGAGAAGCTGTAATCCTAGTACCATCAGAAGTTTCTATATAATCACTAGCTTCTTTTACATAGTCTATAGCCCTTATGCCAATGTTCATATGAGAATCATCTTGAGAAAAGCAACCTATTTTTACAGTTTCTCCAATTGAGATATATCCACTATCAGGGGCTAATTTCCCATTTATTATGTTTATTAGAGTTGATTTACCCATACCATTTTTACCTATTATGCCAATTCTATCTGTACGTGCTAAAGTATATTCTAAATTATCTATAACTGTAACTTCTTCAAAAGATTTAGATATATTGTGTATTTCTATTATTTTATTTCCAAGCCTACTTGAGGCAACCGATATATCAATATTTTCATCAGGTTTGAAAGAGTCTCTATTTACAAGTTCATCAAATCTTTGTAGACGAGCTTTTTGTTTTGTGCTACGAGCTTGAGCTCCACGTCTAACCCATGCAAGTTCTGTTCTAATTAAATTTTGTCGTTTATCCTCAATACTTGATTCTAATGCAAGTCTTTCCATTTTCTTTTCTAAAAATATTGAATAATTACCATCATAGCTAAATAATCTACCTTTGTCTAATTCAATTATTCTATTTGTAACACGGTCTAAAAAATATCTATCATGAGTTATCATAAGCAATGAACCTTTTCTTGAATTTAGGTATTCTTCAAGCCAATCGATGGTATCATTATCTAGATGGTTTGTTGGTTCATCTAGTATTAAAAGCTCACAAGGAGTAATAAGAGCTGAGGCTAGAGAAACTCTTTTTCTTTGACCACCAGAAAGTTCTATTATTTTTTGATTGAAATCATTTATACCAAGCTTTGTAAGTACAGATTTGGCTTCGCTTTCTAAATCCCAAAGGTTTAAAGCATCTATCTTCTCATGCATGGATAATAATTTTTTATTTAGTTCATCTGTAAAGTTAGAATTAAGTTTTTCTAAAGTTTCTTGGTATTTACCAAGGAGTTTTAATTCTTCTGAAGTTCCATTAAATACTTGTTCTAGAACAGTTGAATTTTCATCATAAGTTGGGTTTTGAGGAAGATATTCTACTCTAATACCATTAGCCTTTGTTATATTGCCAGTTTCACTTTCTTCAGTTCCTGCAATAATTTTAAGTAAAGTAGATTTACCAGTACCATTTACACCAATAAGTCCTATTTTTTCTCCATCATTGATACCAAGAGATATATTTTCAAGTAATTTTTTTTCAGAATAGCTTTTACTTATATTTTCCAATGTCATTAAATTCATATAATTCACCTTTATTTCTAATCTATTATTTTTCAAAATGTTGGTAGTCTGGGTTTTTCCAATATCCACCCCAACTCCAACCTCTGCTTACAAAAGCATTATAACAATCATCACCCTTTTTTATCATTCCAAATTTTAAAGCAGACCTATCTGCATAAACAGTGCTTACCTTAGGGCTAACATTGTCTCCAGAAACATGTGGGTTTTGTAATGGATTTATATCTATAGCACGTCCTTTACCATGATTTGAGACAGTATTTGTACCAGCTACAGTTCTATAACAAAATGCAGATGTATTATTATCAGACATAGATTTTTCATCTACAGCATCATAATCATCTATTAATTTAATTTTTTCAATTGGATATTTTTTTTCATATAACTCTTTAAAAATATCGACAACTTCTGAAGCTAGTTCACTATTTACTATCATCTCACCTTGATGAGTTTTTTCATCAAATCCGTAGTAGGTAAGTTGCAAGTAAGATAAACTATCAAATCCTATAGGTTCATCAGAAGGCATAGATTTACCAATCATTTTGTTTTTTATGTTATCTGGTATTGAAGAATATGAAAAAGTGGGCTTAATGTTGTTATCTTCCTGTTTTTTAGTAGAGTTTTGATTATTTTTAGAATCCTCTGTTGTATTGTTTTTATCTTGTATAGTTTCTTGACTTTTTATATTATCTTCTTTGTTGGATTTAGAGAAAAATATCTCATATATAGATAGTAAGGCAAGAAATAATACAGTTATTACAATTGTTAGCTTTAATTTATTAATCTTCTTTCGTTTTGACTTTTTACTCATATTATCCCCCATGTTAGATTCATATAAACTATATATATTATACCTCATAAAAATAAACTAGGCTAACAATATTTAGTTAACCTAGGACATTTCATCTATAGTTTCTCCTATTATTTTTATACCAGTTTCAATATCTTCAAAAGAGAGTCTCGAAAATCCAAGTCTTAAAGTGTCAGAACCAAAGCCATTTGTAAAAAATAAATCTCCAGGCATGAAGATAACATTTTTTTTGTAACATTTTTCTAATAGCTTTCTAGTATCTATATTCTTAAGCTTGATAAATATATGCAAACCACCATCACCTAAGATATATTCCGTTTGCATATATTTTTTTACACATTCATAGGCAAAGTTAAATTTATCCCCATAGAATTTACGTATTTTTTTTACGTATTTTTCAAATCCTCCATTACTTAAATAATCAAATAAAATACCTTGGTCTAAAAAAGATACATGTATATTTCTGCACCTTTTTACACTTTCTAACTTATCTATAACTTTTTTATCTGCAAAAATCCATCCAATTCTTATTCCAGGAAATAAAATTTTTGAAAAGCTACCAATATATACAACACCATTATTCATATTATCAAGAGAGCAGATGGGAAATATATGAGAACTATTGTAGAGTAACTCTTCATTAAATCCATCTTCTATAATTGCTATATTGTATTTTTTCATAAGATTATAGAATCTATATCTATTTTCAGGGGTCATTACAATCCCTGTTGGGTTGTGATAAGAAGGTGTAATATATGCAAATTTTATTTTATTTTTGTACTCAATTAAACGATTTTCGAGCATATTGAAATCTAGACCATTTTCAGATATATCCACACCTAAAATATTGAGATTGTGTGACTTCATAATTTTTATAGCTGTGTTGTGAGTAGGATTTTCACAAATTATATAGTCTCCTTCTTGAGTGAAAGAGGATATAATAATATCAAAGCCTTCTGTAAATCCATTTGTAATTAATATATCTTTGTTATTAATATCAACGCCCTTATTTGTCATATATTCAAGCAAATAGTCAATAAGAGGTTTATAACCTTGTGCATATCCATAGTTAAGTAGTTTGTGACCTTCTAATGAGATTCTATTTAAAAAAGATTTTTTTAATTCCTCCATATCAAATAAATCTCCATCAGGAGATATACTTTTAAATGATATTAGGTTAGAGCTCCAAGGTATTTCGCTTTTTATAATATCTAATTCATTAGCTTTTTTAGAGTATGTATTCTCTAAACAATCCCAATTTAAAGACCATGTAGTGTTTGAAGATTTATTTTTTGAATTAACAAATGTACCTTTTCCTGAAACAGAGTAGATTAAGCCCTCTGATTTTAGTTCTTCATAAGTTAAGACTATGGAATTTCTACTAACTTGTAAAAGCTGACTAAGCTCCCTTGTAGAAGGGAGCTTACTATTGTCTGGAATTAATCCTTTTGATATCATATCACTTATATAATTTTTAATTTGTATATAAATTGGTTCACTATCATTTAATCTTAGATTTGAAAATATCAAATTACCACCTCAAATTGTATTATCTAATTTAAAGAGTATTCTATAAGTTTATCTAATAATTGGCTATACTCAAGACCTTTAGCAGCGGCACTTCTAGGTATTAAACTAGTTTTAGTCATGCCAGGAAGAGTATTTAGCTCAAGAACATAAGGAATACCTTCACTTATAATCATATCAACTCTTACATATGCTTTGCAATTAAAAATTTTCCAACAAGTCTCAGAAATCTCATTTACTCTTTTTTGAAGTTCATCATCTAAATAAATAACTTCTTCTTTTGCTCCTTTTTCAAGTGAGTATTTAGCTTCATAATCAAAGAATCCTGAGTCTGATTTTATAGATATAGTAGGAAATACTTCGCCATTTAATATGAATGAAGTATATTCTCCACCTGGTATATATTTTTCAATCATTACAAACTCATCAACTTCTAAACCTTTACGAACTGCTTCTTCAACTTCATCTTTGGAATGGATGAAGAATGTAGCAACACTTGAACCTCCTGAATTTGGTTTTATAAATACTGGATAGCCTATTTTGTCTATCTCATCATAATTTATTTCATCAATTGATTTTACTAAAGCCCATGGAGCAGTAGGAAGGTCTGAATCTCTAAGCATTTTTTTAGTGATGTTTTTGTCCATACACATTCCACTACAAAGAGGTCCACATCCAGAATATGGTATATCCATAGTCTCAAGTACTGACTGAATGCATCCATCTTCACCAAATTTCCCATGTAGTGCTAGTACTGCAAAATCTGTATCTTCTGGTATTTTTGTAAATATATCTTTTTTATCATCTATTATCACCTTTACAACATCATATTTACTTTTATCAAGATTATTATATATTTCTTTTCCTGAATTTAAAGAAACTTCTCTCTCTGATGATATTCCACCCATTATAACTGCTATTTTCATATTATACACTCCTATTTTAAATTTTATTATTTTTAAATTAAATTTTTTAATTTACTTACTTAATTATATGAATTAATGGTTGATGATGAAAGTACCACTACATGTGAAGTTTATATTATGTGTGGTTTTAGAGTGATAATCTAACTTACAGATAGATTTGAATGATTTTTTAACTTTATTTATATCATTATTTTTGCTAAAATTAGTGGTATGAACTTAAGACTAGTCTTAGTGGCTATAAATCAAGGAGTGATAAAATTTGAAAGCAGAAATAATAAGTGTAGGAACAGAGATACTGTTGGGAGATATAGTAAATACAAACTCTCAATTTTTAGCTAAAGAACTTGCAGCATTGGGAATAGAAGTATACCATCAAAGTACAGTTGGAGATAATAAGCAAAGACTCTTAGAATGTTTTGATGAAAGCTTAAAAAGAAGTGATTTAGTAATTACTACAGGAGGTCTTGGACCAACTGGTGATGATATGACAAAAGAAACTGCAGCAGAGTATTTTGGACAGGAATTAGAATTACATAAACCATCATTAGAAGTCTTAGAATCATTCTTTGTTAAAACAGGAAAAAAAATGGCCGAAAATAATATGAAACAAGTATATTTTCCAAAGGATGCTATAGTATTAAAAAATAATAATGGAACAGCACCAGGAGCTATTTTAAAGAAAGATGATAAAAGTATAATAGTACTACCTGGACCTCCAAGAGAAATGAAGGCAATGTTTAATGAAAGTGTCAAACCTTACCTACAACAATTTACAAAGGAAATGCTAGTATCAAAAACTTTAAGATTGTATGGAATAGGGGAGTCAAACCTAGAATTGGAAATTTTAGATATAATTGATGAACAAACTAATCCAACAGTTGCTTTGTATGCAAAGGAATTAGAAGTTACAATAAGAATAACTGCAAAAGCTGAAAATGAAGAACAAGCTTTTGAATTTATAAGACCAGTAGAAGAAAAGATAAAGGACAGAGTAGGTAAATATGTATATACTGAAGGAGATATTTCAGTATCTGAAGGAGAGTCTGCATTAGAAGATGCTGTTTCTAAGCTTCTTGTAGAAAAAAACTTAACAACAGCAGTGGCTGAATCTTGTACTGGAGGTTTGGTATCTTCATCTCTTATAAACTACCCAGGAATATCTTCTGTATTTCTTGAAGGATGTGTAACATATTCTAATGAAGCCAAAATGAAAAGATTGGGAGTAAAAAAAGAAACTTTAGAAGACTTTGGAGCAGTAAGTGAACAAACAGCAATAGAAATGGCTGAGGGCGTTGCTAAAGGGCTTGGAGCTAATATAGGTATATCTACAACTGGAGTAGCTGGACCTGGTGGAGGAACTGAGGAAAAGCCTGTAGGGTTGGTTTATACTGCAATATATATAAATGGAAAAATAATAGTGAAAAAAAATATATTTAATGGAGATAGAAGAAAAATAAGATTGAGAGCTACTAGAGATTTACTTAATGAGTTGAGAATACAATTAGAAAAACTTTAAACTATTGTGATATTGATTATATTTAAAGTATTGGTATAATATAAAATCATTTTTGGAGGCTTTTAATTTATGATAAAACATATATTTTGTGATTTAGATGGAACTTTATATGAAAATGGAGCTATAACAAAAGAAGATATAGTAGCAATTGAGGAAATAGAAAAAAGAGGAGTACAGTTTAATGTTGCTACAGGTAGAGTTTTCAAACAGGCTCGTGATATTATCGAAGGGAGCTTAGATATGAATGGCTATTATATATGTGAAAATGGTGCATTTATACATGATAAAGATTATAATGTGATTTTTAAGCAAACTATAGATGATAAATTAGTAAAAAAAGTTATTGATAGATTTGAATCAACTGATGCACAATTGTATTTTAAATATAAAGGAGATGTAATTGTAGATAGTGACACAACAGCTTTTAGACATTATTCTAGCGATTTTATAGTGGACCCCGATTTTGAGAAAAGAGATAGTTTTGATAATCTTATAGGCAATATTGGTATATGCTCTGAAAATTTAGAAGAGTTGTCTAGAATAGAATTATATTTAAAAAGTGAGTTTAGTGAAGTGTTGGAAATATATTTTTCTAGTACTTATACTTTAAACATAGTTCCTAAAAGTGTATCGAAAAGAGGTAGCATAGAACATGTAATAAAAACTCTAAATGTAAGTCCAGATGAAGTTGCTACTATTGGAGATTCTCCAAATGATATTTGTATGTTAGAGGGATTTAAATATAGTTTTGTAATGTCAAAGGCAAGAGAAGAAGTAAAACAAAGTGCAAATTATGTAGTAGATAGTGTAAAAAGTGCTATAGATGCTATCATAAAAATAAACAGTTAGATATAAGATTGATGGGAAGTAATAAAAAATTAGTAAATTATTTTTGTTTGTTGATTTACTAATTAATCAATTTTATAAGGTATTACCTATTCAGTATAAAAAAATGACTGTTCAGTAGAATTATAAAACTAGATTTTATATTCTGTAGAGCAGTCATTTTGATTATATTAATTGTCAGTTTAAAATTCTTAAGTTAACCACAATTTGCTATATGGTATGATTTTATTGTATTAGCTAAAATAGAATCTAATATATAATTTATAACACTATTGCAAGTATAAGCTGAAAATTTTAAATCATTCATATAGTCGCTTTTCTTTTTGTATTCATTGTAAAGTTTAACAAAAAATTTTTCAAATCCACTATTTATAGTATTACCTTTAATTTTAGATAAATCAACATCCTTTGCAAATGCTCCAAGTTCTCTTTCATAAGTAACATGTTTATTCAAACTATGCTTAAATTCCCAGCGTTCACTATGAGCTAAGCAGAAAAAATCGCATAAAAAGTGGCAGATAACACCAAGCTCTTGACTAAGTCTACTTACTGAAAAATATTTAGAAACGCTGTCTATAGTAAGACTGCACAGATATTTTATTTTAGAAGCAATCATATTAAATGATTCATCCATATAATGTTTTTTTAATTTGTATTTAGAAAAAGCATCTGGCTTTATATTACCATATATAAAATTTTTTTCGCTTATAAAGAATGTTTTATTTTCATCTATATTATTAAGTATCGATTTTGCCATAATAAAATGGGTATTCATTAACATATTTACACCTCGTATAGTTTATTAGACTTATTAAATATATTATTATGATATGATATTTATGATAAAAGTTTAATGGTAAATATATGAAATTAAGTCAATCACATTTATTTAAATAATTTCAACCATATTCATAATACCAGTAATTGGCGAAATTTACAATATGTAAATAATGTTAAGTTTTTATTTATCAAATTTAAAATTAAGTATTAGTATACTTTCTAATTAGCCTATTAGCCTTGGATTGAGAAATTTCAAGTTGTCTAGCTACTTTATAAGAACTACCAAATTTCTCATAAGCATCCAAAATTACATTTTTTTCATACTCCATAATCAAGGTGTCAAAGTTTTTGTTTTTATAATCAATATGTAGAGAATTATCTACATTGGTTGTGTATGTTGGAGGGTTATTTCCATAACTTACAATATTTACATTTTTAGTGAGTATACTTGGTAAATCGTCTGTTGTTATATGATTATCTCTACAAGTAAGTAAGATTTTTTGAATTATATTCTGTAACTCTCTTATATTACCTGGAAATCTGTAGTTTGCAATAATACTTATAGCTTCTTTTGAAATTGTCTTGTTTAGATTAAAGTCACTTGAATATCTATTAAAATAATATTTTATAATCTCTACTAAATTATCCTTTCTTTCTCTAAGTGGAGGGAGTTTTATTTCTATAACATTTAATCTATAATATAAATCTTCTCTAAATTTTTTTTCTTTTACTTTAGAAATTAAGTCAGCATTTGTAGCGGATATAATTCTTATGTCAACTTTTTTATTTTTTAAACTTCCGACTGGAGTAAAAGTCCTATCTTGTATCAATTGTAAAAATTTTGCTTGTAGATTTTGTGGTATATCACCTATTTCATCTAAAAAAAGAGTTCCTCCGTTAGCCAATTCTACAAGACCAACTTTACCTTTGGTACTTGCACCTGTAAAAGCACCTGAAGTATATCCAAAAAGTTCAGATTCAAGTAGTTGTGGAGATATGGTTGCACAGTTTATAGTTATAAATGGACCACTTGACCTGTTGCTATTGTGATGTATATATCTAGCAAGTGAACTCTTTCCTGTTCCAGATTCTCCTAATAATAGTACACTTACATCAGTTTTAGAAACATGGTTGACTGTATTCATAATAGGTCTCATAACTATGCCATCCATAATTACTGTATCTTCAATCCTAAGAGCGGTTCTATATAGTGTTTCCACTTCAGATTTGTATTTTTTTACTTGTTTTTTTGTATCTTCAAGTTTATTTTTTATATTATTAAGTTCGGTTATATCTCTACAATTTTCAACAGTGAATTCTAGCTCACCATTTTCATCAAATACAGGACTTGCAGTTATAATAAGTTTTTTTCCTGTTTGAGTATCTTGTTCAAGTGAAAATTTAGACTTTGTTCTCAATACTACTGGTATGGGGCTTTTTGTTGAATATCCAGATTCTTCTAAGAAAGAAACATTTTTTCCTAAAATATCTTCTTTTTTTAGACCATAATTTTCTTCAAATGCCTTATTACAATATATTATTATACCTTTATCATCAGATGCACATATTTCGTCATGAGAAGCCTCTAATATTTTTTTATAAAACTCTAAATCTAAATCCATTTTCCCTATTGTCCCCCTAAATTTTTAATGATATATTAAAATATATTTAATTTATTAAATATAATTAAAAGTATAATCTTTATATAATACATAAACTTCAGTCTATTTTAACTTTGAATAAGTTATATATAACTTATTTTACAATTAAAGCGAGTCTAAATCAACTTAAAATATACTTGAAATAACTATAGAAAAGTTGAAAAACTAGTAATATTGTTGCAAATTCTAAGTTTTTAGTGTCGATATAAATAAAATAAAAGTGGCATGGTTTTTGCTTGATAAAAATGATGTGTATTGACTAAATAATAGTAGAGGGGTATTTAAGATGGGAGAAAAAAGTAAAGGGTATGTATTTATAGCAACAGCAGGAATCTTATGGGCTACACTTGGGTTGTTTGGAAAGTTTCTGATGGGAAGTGGATTGACATCAGAACAAGTAGCATTTACAAGATTATTTTTTGGATTTATAGTTTTAGGTGTTTATTCAGCTATAAGAACACCACATATTTTGAAAATAAACAAAAGAGGAATTATTTATTCAGTAATAATAGGAATTATATGTCAAGCTATGTTTAATTTATGTTACTTTAAAGCTATTGATACTGTAGGTGTATCTGTAGCAGCAGTTTTATTGTATACATCGCCATTGTTTTTAGCTGTATTTTCAAAATTTTTTTATAAAGAGAGTATTACTAGAAGTAAAATATTTTCGCTGATTTTTTGCTTTATTGGAGCTATTATGGCAGTAACTGGTGGAAGTTTAAATTTTCAAAACTTAAGTACTATGGGATTATTGCTTGGAATATTATCTGCAATAGCGTATGCACTTATGCCAACTATTAGTAAGAATGCCTTAAAAGAATTTTCAAGTTCAACAATATTAGTTTACAGCTTTTTATTTGGAGCGATATTTATGATTCCTTCTGCTAGACCATGGGAAATATTAACCTATGCTAAAGATTTAAATATTTTATCTTGTATGTTGATGTTAGGGGTTGTTCCAGCGGCACTTGCATATATTTTTTATGCAGCAGGTATATCTAAAGGTGTAGAGTTATCTGTTGCAGGTGTTGTAGCATCAGTAGAATTAGTTGGCTCTGTTATAATTGGATGCACTATGCTAGGAGAAAGTTTTTCTATAGGAAAGCTGTTTGGAGTGATGTTAATGTTGATATCAGCTGTAATAGCACTTAATCTTTCTTATGATGGAATAAAAATGTTCTATAAGTCTAATAAATTAAAACAAACTGAGAAAACAGAAAGTATTTAAGAGTGTGTATTTTGTCCTTATATATTTATATAGGGGTATTTTTCATTGTAATTTTTAATATGAAATTTGCTTTGGAAACAATAAAATAACTATAGATAGATTTATGTTTATATAAAGCTATCTATAGCTATTATGTTATCTTTAATCATTTATTTAACCTTGAATAAATTTACACCCCTGATAGGAGTTTCGAGATTTTAATGTATCATCAATTTGATTTAAAATCTCCCATTTTTTTAAACTCCATAAAGGTCCAACCAGTTCATCTCTTTTACCATCGCCAGTAAGTCTATGAATTATCATAGTTTCAGGTAATATTTCTAGTTGGTCACAAACAAGATTAATGTATTCATCTTGGTTCATAAGAGTTAACATCCCATTTTGAAGCATTTTCTCCATAGGAGTATCTTTTATAACATGTAATAGATGTATTTTTATACCATCCACATTCATTTTGCCAACTGCCTTAGCAGTTTCCATCATCATATTATAATCTTCACCAGGTAGACCATTTATAATGTGTACAACTACTTTTATATTTTTAGCCTTTAATTTTTCAACACCTTCAACAAATGTTTTATAATCATGTCCTCTATTTATAATTTTAGATGTAGAATCATGAATTGTCTGAAGTCCAAGTTCAACCCATAGATTAGTTCTTTTATTAAGTTCAGATAGATAATCAACTACATCATCTGGTAAACAGTCAGGTCTTGTTGAGATTGAAAGGCCTATAACATCATCAAGAGATAGTATAGTTTCATATTTATCTTTTAAAACCTCAAGAGGTGCATAAGTATTTGTATAAGCTTGAAAGTAGCCAATATATTTAGCATGAGGCCATTTTTTTAACATCATTTCTCTTATATTATAAAATTGATTAATAAGATTATCCTTAGGATTTCCAGCAAAGTCGCCTGAACCTTCTTTACTGCAATAAGTACAACCACCATAGCCAATACTTCCGTCAATATTTGGGCAAGTAAATCCTGCATTTATTGATACTTTAAAGACTTTTTCTCCAAATGTATTTCTAAGGTAGTAATTCCAAGTATGATATCTTTTATTATCAAAAGCATATTTAAATTTATCCAAAGTAATCACCTATTTCTAATAAAATTGTACATTAAATTTGTACAAAAAACATATTACCACAAATAGGTGACTTAAACAAATTCTATTTTAAGTAATGAAGAATAAAGCAACAAAATAATTAATACTTTCTAGATTTGTTTCCAGAAAAAAATAGAGCAAGTCCAAATAATATTATAAAAAATGACATTATTGAGACTATAAATCTAGATAAAAATAGTGGTGACAATATAAGGCATATACCAAATAAAGTTTTAACTATATTCCAAGTTGTAAACTTAGAATATGGATTATTTTTACTATTTACAAACACTACGAGTTGATTAAAAATTAAATAAAAGCCCAAAAGTAATGAGAAAATACTCTGTATTTTTTGAGGAAATATAAAAAGTAGTATACATGTAATTATTAGAATCCATTGAACATTGGTAGATGGTTTAATTTCTTCTTTAGTAGCATATCTTTTTAACTCATTAATGTTTTTAAGATTTAAATATGCAAAGAATAAAAGTGCAACTCCAAAAGTCCAAGAAATTAATTTTATACCTAGAGTCTTAAACGTAAGGCACAAGAATCCTAATATAACAAGTAACACTCCCATTATCATAAATTTAGTAGCATTTTCCTTTTTATTAAAGTTATCAAAATTGATATTAAAATTTGTATACATAAAATCACCTCCAAAATCAATAGAACAATTATAACAGAAATTTATACTCAAATAAAGCCACATAGTATAAAAATAAAACTCTAGTTAGTAATTAATTAATAGGTTGTATCATAAACTCTTATTAATAGAATTATATAGGAGGAGGTTTGTCCATGACAAAATTATGGGCAATAATATTTGCATTATTGGCGGGTGGGTCTACTGCTCTTGAAGCTTTTATAAATGGAGAATTAGGTAAGAGTACAACAGCATTGGTTGCCACCTTTATAAGTTTGACTGTAGGAGCAATATTTTTTCTTGCAAGTATAATAGTTGCTGGAGATTTAAAATGTTTAGTATCTTTAAATGGTTTTAATTATAAGTTATTGCTAGGAGGAGTATTTGGAGGGCTAATAATATATTTTACAGTAAAAGCAATTCCAAACTTAGGGGTATCAAATACACTTATATTAACACTTGTATCTCAAGTTCTAATCGGTTTTTTTATTGATAGTGTGATTTTGGGACAAGAAACAATGCATTTATACAAATACATAGGGGTTATACTTTTAATTTTAGGTACATTCTTTATAGTAAACTAATGATTTAAAATACTATATAATTTGCTATATAACTTAAAAATTTGGTATAATTAGGATAGTAAGTAAAGTTAAAAGAAAGAGGTGTTAGGAATGGCTGATGAAAAATTTGTAATGTCATTTAGTGGTGGTAAAGATAGTATATTAGCATTAAATAGAATGTTGGAAAAAGGATATAAGCCTGTGGCACTCTTGACAACTATAAGTGAAGAACATGGAAAATCATGGACTCATAACTTAGAGCATAAGATGCTTAAACAAGTAAGTGATAGTATTGGACTACCTTTGTTAGTTGCTGAATGTGGAGTAGAAGGGTATGAAGAGAGTTTTGAGAGAGCTTTAATAAAAGCTAAAAACATGGGAGCAACAATATGTGCATATGGAGATATAGATATAGAAAGTCACAAAAAGTGGGACTCTGACAGATGTGATGCAGTTGGTATGAAGGTAGAACTACCATTGTGGCAAGAAAGTAGAGAGGAATTGGTATATGAATTTATAGATAGTGGATTTTGTAGTGTCATAACAAAAGTAAACTTAAAGCATTTAGGAGAGGAATTTCTAGGAAAAAAATTAACCAGAGAACTTGTGAAAAAGATAAAAGAAACAGGCTCAGACCCATGTGGAGAGCATGGAGAATATCATACATTTGTAGTAGATGGGCCAGTATTTAGAACTCCTGTAGAATATGAAGTAAAAGGAAATGTAATAAAAGATGGTTATGGTTATTTAGAAATAAAATAAGTACATAAATAAAATACCTATTATACAATCTTAATGTATGCAAAGTATTGATGTTTGCAAGATTGTATAATAGGTATTCTGTATTTTATATATTATTATTGCTACTTTTGTTTAAGCTATTTTTTTTAGACTAGAATCTAATGTAGAAAAATTCTTCTTTAAGAAAATTATTGATGCAATAAGGCATATAAATTCAGAAACAATAGTAGTCATCCATATTCCTTGACCACCAAACATTAGTATCATTACAATTAAACTTAGAGAGACGATTATAAGACCTCTACCAAGAGATATAACTGTAGAAATTGATGGTTTTTCTACTGAAACAAAGAATCCTGAAATTATTACATTAAATCCAACTAATAAGAATGATATAGAGAATATTTTAAATACACGAACCCCTTCATTGAATAATATAGTCTCTTCTGGGTGAATAAACAGAGAAACTATTGGTTCTGAAAAAGTCATACAGATTGCAAATACAGCTATTGAAGCTATTATTGTAGCTTTTACACCCATCTTCAATAATTTCTTTACATTATCTATGTTTCCTGCACCATAATAAAAACTAGTAAGTGGTTGCATACCCTGAGTGATACCCATCATAGTCATAAGAACCAATGTGTTTATATAGTTTATAACACTATAATAAATAAGCGCATTTTCTCCTATATATTTAGTAAGACTCAAGTTAAAAAGTAAAACAACTATACCGCAGCTTAATTCAGTAGTTGAATCAGGGAAACCTATAAAGAGAATTTTTCTAAGTGTCTTAAAATTAACCTTAAATTTAGAAAAATTCAAAGTTGAGTTTTTTCTAAAAAAGTGTATTAAGAAAAAAACAGTAGAAAAAACTTGAGACAAACCAGTCGCAATACCAGCACCCTTTACACCCCATCCAAACTCTATTACAAATAAATAATCTAGTATGATGTTTGTAAGGGCTGATATTATAACACCAACAGTAGCCAATATTGGGAATCCATCAGTTTTTATTATAACTTCTAAAGAATAGGAAACTATAAAGAAACCATTAAAAAATATTATTATTCCTAGGTAGTCTTTAACCATACCAATTGTAGATTCTGTGGCACCTAAAAATAATGCCAATCTATCTAAGTTAAAAAAGGTTACTGCCAATATAATTAATGATAGTATAATTATTGATACTAAATTAAATGAAAAAACTTCATTTGCAGATTTGATATCTTTTTTTCCTAGATAAATTGCGATTATAGTAGATGCACCAGTTGAAAATAACAAAGAAACCGCAAATATAAAATTAATAAAAGGCATAGATATATTAACAGCAGCTAAGGCTAATTCTCCAACTCCTTTACTTACAAATATTCCATCAACCATTGTATATAATGAGAAAACCCACATTGCAACTACAGATGGAGCTAAGTATTTAAAAAACCTTTTGCCCAAACTTATGTTTTCGTCTATAGATATTTTTGTATCCATTTATTATCACTCCTTGTAAAGCTATTATAAAAATTATGAAACTATTAATTAATAATTTTATTTATTACTAATATAGATGATAAACTATAGTATAGTACTAATGTCAACAGCAAATAGTAAATAATTATAAATTTTATTAAACAATAGTGATTTTAAATGTTTTATAAGTAAATTGTATTATCTATATTACTGACATTTAACTGACAAATAGAAAAAAAGTATTTTAACTGACCATCTAAGTGATACAGCTTTACCAAAATGCAATCCAAGAGTTAGCATCAGAAAAATTGGTATACCTATAAGGATATTTTTCTATTTTTCTAATAACAATTGTGCTTCTTGTTTTGTATAAAACTTAGAATTTGAATTATTTATTTTGCTTGGAGTTGCACCAATATTAGTGGATATATTTTAAATGATTCAAAGCCTACAGCAATGTTAATTGAAAGTTTTTTCTGTGACAATAAAGAAGATTATTAGAGAACTAAAAAACTTGTATATGAAAGTATGGCCAAGTTAATTGTAGAAGGTATATTAAATAAGAGTATTGTAAATAATGATGTGAAGCAAATGTATAAACAATTGTTTATAGTGGTGATGATAAAGTATCAGCAGACATTTTAGGACTATATTACAAGAGAGTAAAAGAAAGTTATCTAGTTACAGATATAGAAGCCTATAAGCCACATTAAACACAAAATCTGTATGTAATTGGTGGAGTAACTTGCAATAAAATAAAAGAAATGAGTAAGATTATAGGAAAAAAATTCACTCAGATATATGACAATGATGTGTGGTCTACAATGGATAAGGCTAGAGAGTTTGTAAAAGCCAAATTATAGATTTAATATTTTATTATAAATAATTATGAAAAATATGGAAAATATGTTTAATATGATTTTGATTAAGGTATAAATTTAATAAATAGAATGATAAGGGGTGGATAAGATGTTAATAAATGATAAGAGTTTTTATCCAAATAATATTTATCCAGCGATAGACTTTCTCAAGATAAAAAGACAATTAAAATCAATATACAAGAATGATTTATCAGATTGTGGAAGCATATGTATAATAGAAAGAAAAGAATATTCTATAAGTATAAATAGCATCGGTGAGATAAATATATATTATGATTTAGAACATGAAAATAAGATACAAAGTATAATTGACGAGATTGAGCAGTTATTTAAGTCTCAAGTTGAAAATTTTAGTATATCAAAACTTAAGAATTGATGGTTAGAAGGTAGCAACTAGAGTTATTTGTTACCTTCTTTTTATATATTTTCTTTCTATAAATTTTTTATTTTCCATGTCATCCAACATTTGTAATGAAGTCATGCAATATATCTGGTATTCTTTAAACTCTATTGATTTTTTATTTGCTTTACCTAGAATAAGAATAAAGAAAATCAAGATAAAACTTTCAATGATAATAAAGTATATTTTTAATTTACTAATTATAATTACAAAGAAGGTTGTTAAAAATGCTACATACAAAGTAATATAAAATGAGGTTACAGGGTTATTTTTAGATTTCAAGGATGACTTAATTCTATCCTTTTCTTATATTTTCAATAGAGTTCATTTCTTTCATATTATTATAAAATTTAAAACTATAATCATAATATTTTCTATATCAATTATTTCCTCTTTATGAATTTTTTCAATTCATCCATATTATATATCTCATTATTAGATTTAGGCATATTAAAAATCCTTCCTTAGTTCATCTACATTCTGTAAATAATATACTTTAATTTATAGCATATTTAAGAGTTTATATCAGCAATTTGTTGAACGATTTTATATAAAAATAGAGTTAGTTAACAAAAACAGAATGAAATCATACAATATTAGACTAAGCAAAAGGTGATAGAGTAATCATATCACCTTCTTTTGATTATCACTTATATTAGCATTTTATTATAAATAATTTATACAGTTATATATTTCTTTCTGACTAGATAATAGGATACTATTGTTATAATAGATACTAATATTAATGCTATTATTGCAACATCTAATTTTCTTATGAATAAACCTATAACTATGTACTCAAGTCCTATTACATAACGATAAAGTACTTCCAACTTAACAATTCTTTTTTTATCTATATTTCCATACATTGATTCTAATTTATTAAAATATTTTTCACTACAAAAAATAATTTTATATTTAATTAAGTATATTATTGTAGTTAATATTATAATTCCTATTCCAATAAATATAAGATAGGTATTCCAAAAGTTCATATAGTATATCTCCTTTACATAATAATTTTTATATGTTTTGCTTATATTCTTTTGTAAATAGAAATGGAACATAAAAAATTAAAATAAGTATGGATATTTCTAATATATCAGAATAAGTAATAGTTGAACAATAGGTAATACTAGAACCTGATATAAGAAAAGATGTATTATTTAAAGCGTGGATTATAGCACAAAACCATACATTTTTAGTCTTCATGTATACATATCCTAAAAATATTGAAATTCCAAATATATATATTGAGCGAGTTATTAAGCCTAATACTGGTGTTTCGGGTGTATATAATGTAAATATTAGAGGTAAATGCCACAAACTCCAACACATACTTAGTGCTAGAATACCAATTTTTTTACCAAATCTATCAAAAAATATATCTTGCAAAAATCCTCTCCAACCATATTCTTCACCAAAAAAAGGGTATATATATAAGAATAACATCATAGAAGAGAATATATAATTAAAAATACCTTCATAGTTAGGTTGATTTCCTTGTATTATTAGGCTAAGTGATTCTGGAATAATTTTGGAAAACATGAAATAAAAAATTAATAAACAACCTACTTTAATATTTTTTATAGGAGACAAATCTTTTATACTGTCAGAATAAAGAATAATAGATAAACTACTTATAATAACCAATATAGTATTTAATGATTGAAATTGCTGATTATTTATTAAGTTTAATAATTCAATAATAAGTAAAAATAAGTAAATTAGAAAAAATAATATTATTAATGAATAAAATTTATATTTATCATTAGTCATTCCTTCTGTATAAAATTTTGCGATTGCAACTGAGGATAAGGGCAATATCATCATAAATAATCCAAAATTTTCTGGGTCAATAAACTTATTGAAATATAATAGAAAACCTAATAAATAAGTTAAACCAAAAGTTATAGAAAAAAATATTATAATCTGTATTTTATTTCTTTTTTCCTCGTTTTCAATATATTTTGGGTTTAATAAATCAATCCATTTTTCTTTTAACTTCAATAGAAAAACCTCCTTTAAGATATGACTTTTTTTAAATAATCACAAAATTATATTAGATTTAATTTTCCTAATCAAAGTATAGCAGTAGTATAAGTATAAAGAGTGTCTAAAAAATTACAAATACAAATTGATTTAATTTCAAATATAATATAATAAAAATAAATTAATAAAATTTTATTTAGAAGGGCTAATTTTTATGGAAATAAAAAAGATAGATAGTAATTATATAGAACATTTACTTAATAAATTAATCAATGAAGATAGCATAAATGAAAATATTTTATCCAATTTACTTGAAGTGGAAGTAGAAAAATTAAAAAATTATAAAAAGTATGAAAAAGAGTTAACAATAGATTTAGATACTTGAGTAAATGGGTAAACTTAGCACTACAACTTGAATATACTATAAATGTTGATTAAGATTCTAGATTTAGAGGTATTTTAAGTTTATTAATTGATTTAAAGTAGCGACTTCCTGAAATATCAAGTTTTTTGACATTTGGAAAAATCGCATTTCCATCTTTTGATGCCAAGAAAAAACTGTCAGTAAAAGGGGGATATTCTTTAAATTTTTTGTTTTCATAGTACTTTTATTCTTTAAGCATATGAAAGATGTTTTAAATAATTTCAGTATATCATCGAGATGACTTATAAACAATAACACAAATTAAAAATACATCTTATTAAATTGACAAATATTTTAACTTATATTATTGATTATAAAATTAGAAACTTATATATAACGAAATGTTTTTATACAAAAATATTTCGTTATATATAAAATATGTATAAGATTAAAAGATAGTATAAAAACCAGTAAAGAGGTCTATATGTTAACCTCAGAAAGTTTAATATATAAGTAGTAGTTAGAGGATTGGAGCATATAGTAAAGAAGTTGAATTATTAAAAATTATATTGATTGTAATAACTTAACTTGGGAAGAATTTACTGTTTACAGTGCTTCATTATAGCATTTATAAAAGTATATATCTTATAAATTAAATTTATATTAATATGGAATATGTTAAATAAATATATTATTCACATATTCTGTAACAATTTTTACCACTTGCTTTTGCTAAATACAAAGCTTCATCTGCTTTAGAAAATAAGTTTTTATATGATTTACTTGAATCTGTAGCAAAAGCGATACCAATACTTAATGTTATTTGATGATTGTTTTTTACTTTTATTTTGCTTACATCAGTTAAAATATCATTAATACTTTTTATTACAAAATCCTTTGTCAACGATTTCATAAATATCATAAACTCATCTCCGCCAATACGAGCAACTATATCCTTATCATCTGCATTTTGCATTAATATTTTTGAAACAGCAACTAAAACTTCATTTCCTTCTAAATGTCCAAAAGAATCATTTACAGTTTTAAAGTCATCAATGTCAATGACCATTAAAGCTTCATTATTTTTTTGTTTAGTACTGTTAAGATACTCATCTATAAAATTTTCTGATGCTTTTTGATTATAAAGCTGTGTTAATGGATCTCGTTGAGTTTGAGCAATTAATTTTTCTAATTTAGATTTGTCTTCAGTTATATCTTTCAAAACGCCAATTGTTTTGATTGGATTATGATCACCATCATAAATAACTGAACATTGAACACGAATCCATCTCCATTCATCTTTAGTTAATGATTCTAACTGTCGTATTTCAATTGTTTCACGAAGATTTCCGCGAAGTACTTCTAATAATTTACCAATATCATCAAGATGAATGCTTTTTCCATCTTTCAATATGTTAGAATAATTTTTCGTTTCAAAATTTTCTAGTTCAATTTTTCGGTCTATTTCAACTCGTTGATATATCATAAAGTTATCGTTTTCAATGTCATATTCAAACATAATATCTGTAATGTTTTGTAAAGCAATGCGATAGCGTTCTCTCTCTAACTTTAATTCAGACTCTATATTTTTTAGTTGAGTGATATCTGTAATAATGCTATTAATTTTTACGATACCATCACTATTTAAGGATTTCATTCCAGAGTCTAATACCCACATTAATGTTCCATCTTTTTTACGTATTCTATATTCAGATGAATAGGTAGTGCCTTTTGCAAAACAACGTTGGCAATCTTCTAGTGCTTTAGGTAAATCTGGTGGGTATACAGCACCTACTGCAGAGCCACCACTCATTTCAATAAACTCATCGTATGTATATCCTAATATTTTGGGTAATCCTTCATTGACATAGAAGAATGAATATGTATCATCATCATTACTTCCTTTTAATCCACCATTGATATTATTGGTAATCATTTCAATTACTTCTGTTTTTTCCTTTAGTAATCTTTGCAAATAATCATAACTTTGTGTTCCTATTTTATTAGGGAAGAATTCATCAACTTGCATTTCACTATATGGATTTGATATGTGCATATGTCTCACCAATAACTGTCCATTATTTTCAATTATTTCAAATGTACAACGCTGACACACCTCTAAAATCATTTGGTCATTTTCTTTAGTACGAATAGTATATTTTCCTACTACAATACATCTATATTTATCTTCACTTACAACTTCAAATGTTTCATTATTCATATCACAAGAAGGGACTTCATTTTGACCAGCATAAAAATAGTCTTTTATTTCATTAAAAGAAGTGAGAAACTCTTGTTCTCCTGGACCAATCCAAGTAATATCTTTTGACAGATATCTTAATACCTCATTAATATCTCGATTTACATAAAAACTCATTAAAATATGTCTTACCAATTCAGGTGCTTTTTTTGAGAGTGTGCTCATGATATTCCCCTTTCTTAATATTATATAAATTAATTATATTATACATTAATGCTTTTAAATTAGAAAACTTTGTTGAACTATGACATTTCTATGAAATAAGAAAAATTTATGCAATATTTTAAGTAAAAGTAGGTTTTTTATATAAAAACTTATTTTATCTATGTTAACTCTGATTTATAGCATCAAATGATTTTATTATAAAAACACAAATAAATCAAAAATAGTTACTCTAAATAGCTTAGTGCCTTAAATTTAAATTAATTTTATTGCATTATATATTAACTTATAGCACATAGTGGGAATTTTATCATCAATTTGTCGAACGATTGTTATTAATTATACATAAATTGGAATTTTAATTTAATAAATCTATAACAGTATTTGTAATTTATTTATAGTTGAGACAGTTAAAATTAAATATCTATTAAATTTTTTATTTTATCAACATCTATATACATACCTTGTGCAATAGATCTTCCATCAATTGCAGAAAGATTACATTGTTTATACATAACTGTAACAATCTGACCATTACGCTTTATAAATCTGTATAAAAAAGGATTAATATTATTTGTGTCAATCATTTCTAAACTTTTTTTATAAACAAAATCTAAATCATCTGGATGAACAATTGCTCTTAAGTTGCCACTCATTTCACCAAAAAATTGTTCTTTTGTATAACCTATAATATCAAACATTTCCTCATTCATATATGTAATAATCATATCACCAAGTAAATCATAGCGAATGATACCTACAGGTAGCATTGAATAAAATTGTGATAAAGTACTACTTTCATCGAGATGAGTGTTTGTCATTTTAGGTATTGAATATGATTCAAATTCATTTATATAACCAGCAGTTTTAATTAAATCTAAATGTATTTTTGTTAAGATTAATTTATTTTCTGAAATAATACAATTTGCACTAAAATAGAAATTACTATATTTTTGATAATCAGTAGTTTCATCAGATAAAACAGCTTCTCCACTAATTAGTAATGAATCTGAACCAACATCATGTGGAGTTATGCTTTTATAAAGAATAGAAAATTTTTTACCTCTGATATGTTTTTCAAAGTGTTCTATCACCTCAGAAAAAGATATAAGTTCTTTTTTGTTATAAAAATCAAACCATTTAATATTTTCAATAACATTTGCTCTTAGTTTTTGCATATCTTGCATAATAAAAAATGCATCAAAGATTTTTTCTATTAAAGATTTTCCTATATCAGAATATTTGATAAACATTTTATCTGAAGTATTTTTTTTAGATAGTAACTTTTCAAATTGCTTACATTCCATAGGTTTTGCATAATAAAAACCTTGAGCAATGTCACAGTTTATGCTTTTGATAAACTCTACTTGTTGTTTTGTTTCAACACCTTCACATACTGTAAGCATACCAAGAGCTCTTGCAATATTTATTATAGAATACAAAATTGTTGTATTTTTAAAATCATTTAAGTCATGGGATAAAAATATTTTATCAATTTTTATTATATCCAAAGGGAGATTTTGCAACATACCAAAGGATGAATATCCAGAGCCAAAATCATCTATTGATACAGAAAAACCAAAAGAACGTAATTCGTTTAGTTGTTGAATAATTGTATTTGTATCTTCTATTAATATATTTTCTGTAATTTCAATACTAAAATTTGATGTAGATATACTGTATTTCTCAGTAATATTTTTTAAAGTACTTGGAAAATTAGGGTTAAAAAAGTGAAGACGAGAAAAATTACAACAAATTGATACAAAAACATCATTGTTATCAATCCATCTTCTTATATTTCTACAGTTTTCTTCAAATAAATATAAATCTAATTCTATTATAAGTCCAGAGTGTTCAAATAAAGATATAAATTTATCTGGAGTGAGAAGCCCTTTAAGAGGATGTCTCCAGCGTGCAAGTGCTTCACATCCAACTATAGTATTACTTTTTATGTTATAAAGTGGTTGGTAAAATACCTCAATTTGTTTATCCAATAAAGCATATGATATTTCTGATAAAAATTCTTTATCACTTTCTAATTTATTATAAAAATTATTATCATTAAAATCAAATGAAATGTATCTATTTTTACCTTCACTTTTAGCTTTTTTTAAAGCACTATATACTTGATTTAAAAGTATTAAAGTAGTTACATCTGATTTCCCATTCCAAACTGTACTACCAATACTAAATGTAACATTAGAATAGACTTCTTTTTCATTAGGAAGTTGTATTTTTAATTCCCTAGCAGATTTTATAATAGATGTTCCCATATCATCTAATTTTTCCTTTGATATATTTGGGATAGCAATCAAAAATCCTTCTCCTTTTAAATGGCCAACTATTCCTTTAGATTCTGGAACATAATACAATAGTTTTTGAATGAGATTAATTAATAAATTTTCTCCAACTAGGTATCCGTATATATCATTGAATAATTTAAAATTATCAATATTTAATAACATAATTCCAATAGAAGTATTTTTTGAAATACAATTATCAATATATTGATATATACATTTTCTATTTGGCATTTTAGTAAAAAAATCTATTTCGTTTGAGACTTTTAATTTACAATTTCTTTTCTCTAAATCTTTAGACAATAGTTCTACTTTTTTATTTAACATTTTTATATAATCATAATTTGGCATAGCATTCCTCCATAAGATACTTTGATTTTTTGATACTAACTGTGTTTATATTAAAAATATTTAAATGTTAATTAATATTTGAACAATATACTGAAATAATATATCAATATTATTAAATTTATAAAGGTATATTTTGGAAATAAAAAATATCATATAAAAACATAATGGCATAGATGTAAATACAAAGTCAAATATATCTTTTGAAAAGCGTAGAGTCAGAAACATCATAATCAATATTATAATAGAATAATGAACAAAATATAGATATATTTAGATAGTTAACAAAATACAATTTATTTTTGAAAACTTGTTTTAGACGATTTTTTAGTATATTCTAAAATAGAATTAGGGAAATAGACGAGTTATTTATTTTTAAGAAAAAATATAATTATGGAGGTCTTTATATATAAATGAAAGATTATTATAAAATAGGAGAAATATCTAAAATATATGGTATAGGAAGAGATTCTTTAATGTACTATGAAGAAATAGGAATTCTAAAACCATTTAGAGATACCAATGGATATAGAATGTATAATA
Organism: Clostridioides sp. ES-S-0005-03; assembly: GCF_020658455.1. Classification (NCBI taxonomy): domain Bacteria; kingdom Bacillati; phylum Bacillota; class Clostridia; order Peptostreptococcales; family Peptostreptococcaceae; genus Clostridioides; species Clostridioides sp. ES-S-0005-03. Next base: position 390,500 of record NZ_JACVWI010000001.1, read on the forward strand.
TATCTGATATATGGAAATTGAATTTGATAAAAGAATTTAGAAGTTTGAATTTTCCAATGAAAAAGATAAAAGAATATTTAGACGATAGAAGTATAGAATCTACAAAAACTATATTAAATGAAGAACTTGATTTAATTGACAAAAAGATGCTTGAACTTGTAAGTCACAAGGAAAATATCATAACAAGATTAAGTTCAATTGAAAGTGTGATTCAAAATACTAAAATAGATGAGATAGAAGTTGTATATATAGAAAAAAGAAAAGCCTTAGAATTAAATGCTGATATAGAAAGAGATGAGGATTTTGATTTCTTAATTCAAAAGCTTCAAAAAGAATATGAAGACAGATTTAATATACTTGGAAATAATAATATTGGTTCTGCTTTTTCTATTGAAGCAATCAATAATGGTATCTTTAATGAGTTTAAGTCTGTATTTTGTTTTTTGGAAGATAATGAGGAGATATATAATATAGTTTTTGATGAGGGGTACTATGTAACATTAAATTATACTGGAAGTAACTCTAATAATAAAATATATATGGAAAAAGTATTTAGATTTATAGAAGAAAATAATTATAAAATAAATGCTGCGCCAATAGAGATATATAAAATAGATATACATGAAACTGGAATTGTAGATGAATTTGTAACTGAAATTCAAGTTCCTGTAAATAAATAGCTAAATTTTAATAAACTAGACAATAAATAACGTAAAAAAATGTAAATTTGCCACCAATTTGCCACTTTATTATAAAATCGGTGGCAAATTGTATTTTAAGAACTTCTAAAATATTTACTGTTTCATTTCCATTCTATGTGTGACATAAGAATAAGTCTTAATTATGTTTTATATTGGTTAAAGTATAAGTAGATAGTGTTTAGATTGAAAATTAGTAATAATTATCTTTATACCCAATTAACAATATATAATTTTGATTTTCGACAACATTTATTATTTGTTTACTATATAATTTAATTAATAATGTATAAACAGGGGGATATAGGATGAAAATTAAGGGATTATTAAAAATTAACATCAATATTTATCAGACTTAAATCTTATTAGATTGATAGTCATGGATGATAAAGTAGTTAACTTATTGTTTTGGAGGGGAATTTATGTTTGAGAAGTTTAAAGTATTAAAAAGTTGGCAAAAGATATTAATTGTTATTATAGGAATTTTATTATTACCATTAACATTATTATTATTGTCTATTCTATTTTTAGTAAAAAGTGTAAATAAAAATAGTAATAAAATAGTAAAAACATTAAAAGTTGTTATAAGCCTATTTGTAGTGTTTATACTCTTAATGTTCAATTGGGTATGGTGGGGAGCAACGTTTAAAGTAGCAACGGAACCTAACTTAAATGAGCAACAGGAAATAAAAAGAAAAGAAGAACAGGATACAAAAGACAAGGAAGTAAAAGAAAAACAAGAATTAAAAGCAAAAGAAGAAAAAGATAACTTAGAGAAACAAAAGAAAAAAGAGTTAGAAGAAAAGAAAAAACAAGAGGAGTTAGAGTTAGCTCAGAAAGAAAAAGAAGAAAAGGAAAAAGCAGAAAAACTTGATAAAGAAAGCGTCGATAAGTCAACTGAAAACGTTCAAGTTCAAAATCCTAAAACTGAAGAATCAAATCCAAACAACCAAAAAACATCTGAAACTGTATATGCAAATGGAGGAAAATCTAAATCAAATAAATATCATTCTTCTCCTACTGCACATAATATGGAAGGTGCAATTTCAATGAGTAGAGAAGAAGCAGAAGCAAATGGATATGTAGCTTGTAAAATATGTTATTAGTAACAAAGAAATAGACTAGTGTTTAGCTAGTCTATTTTTTATATTATATCTCTAAAGATTCTATAAGAGGATTATCACTAAACAACTTTAACAGATTTGTCTTTTTATATCCTTTGGGTAATTTAGTATAGATAATTACTTCTAGCCAATCTCCATCAATGCGTTTAATATTCATATTTATAATTTCAATTTTAGACTGCTTAAATTTTTCTTCAATATATGAGATTGAATCAGTGCTGTTAGAAATTTTGAGAGAGACCTGCTCTGCTGTAGGGAGTTTCATCCATTTCCTATCTCTATGAAGTAGTATTTGCGTGATAACGATAATAATGCTTGAAACAATACCAAGTAAGTATAATCCACAACCAATTGCAAGCCCTGTACCTGCTGTCGCCCATATACCAGCAGCTGTAGTAAGTCCACTCACTGATTGATTTCTGATAAATATCAATCCAGCCCCTAAAAAACCTATCCCACTGACAACCTGTGCTGCAACACGGGCAGGGTCTAAACCAATACCTGGAGTACCTACTACATCATCAAACCCATATTTAGAAACAATGATTATAAGTGCTGATCCTAGTGCTACTATAAAATGAGTTCGGATTCCAGCTTCTTTTAGCCTATTCTTTCTTTCATATCCAATCAAAGCTCCACATAAACCAGCAATAATGATTCTTGCTATATATTCAAATTGAATAAGTATATGATTATTCATCTATTTAGCACCCCCTTTTATGTAATATTATATATACTATAACACTACATTTTTTATGTGGATATAGTAACATTTGAAAATTATATGATTGTTGCACCTAAATCTAAAATCAGAAAAAGTATTTTATATATATAAAAATACTAGAAGGGATATATAAGATTATATGATTGAAGAGCAAACTTAAATTAATTAAGTTTGCTCTTTATAATGGTAAATATTTTTATTTACAATAATTAGACAAAAAAATGTCTGTATTTTTTATATCTGCAAAACTAGATTGTAAGGATGCCATAAATACTTGATGTACAATTTCAGCATTAATCTCTTTGTCATCCCAAAATAAATTTTTTGTTGTGCAAGCATCGCTTATAAGCGTAATATCGTATCCAAGTTTCTTTGCTGTTCTTACACTTGTATCAATACACATATGACTCATCATTCCACAAATCACTAATTTATCTATGTTTTTTTCTTCAAGACAACTTTGTAAACGTGTTTTAAAAAAACTATCTGGTGTATGTTTAATGATAATTTCTTCATTCTCAAGTGGAAAAACATTTTTATTTATTTTTGCACCATAAGTGTCAGGGAGAAAGAATGATGAAGTTGAACTCATTGATATATGCTGTATATGAATAATTGGTAAGTTATTTTTTCTAAAGAGTGTCAGTATTTTTTTAGCATTTTCAGCAGTTTTTTCTGTATTAAATAATTCACATTTCCCATTTTTAAAATAATCATTTTGAATATCAATTAAAATTAAAGCTATAGACATATTTATACCTCCTTTTATATTTTAATTATAATACTGCTAAATGAAATGTAAATTACTTACTTTTTGGTATGTATAGAATTATTTATTATAACAGATTCCTTTATTGTCTAAAAATTCTTGTTGTCCATGTTCAAGCATATATTCTATACCTATTTCTTGCATTATCTCTACAGCTTGGAGCATTTTTTTGCCACGATTGGTAAGGAAATATTCAGTATGTAATGGATATCCAGTTGAACTGATTTTATCAACAATACCAAATTCTCTAAGTTCTTTTAATTGTTGGATTAACATTTTTTGACTTATTCCATCTATACTATGCTCTAAGTTAGAGAATGTTTTATTACATTGTCTCAACTTGAATACAATTATAGTCTTCCATTTCCCTTTAATGATATCATGTACAATTTCAAGAGGGCATGTATATTCATCTCTTATTTTTATAATATATCACCTCCACAAAATGATAATAAATTATATCACTGTTTTTATAATATGACAAATCTATATGAAGTATATATAAAATTTGTGTTTTATTAAGTTCTAAATTTCTTCTAATATAGTTCACACTTAGTACACAAATAGTTAGTAATATATAAGTAAGTAATATATTTGATACAAATTAAATAATTTTAAAATAATTTATGATAATTTAGAGGAGGAAAATATATGAATATATCAAGAAAAGCTATGAGAATAATAGAATTAGCACAAAGGATTGCAACCAAGAGAGGTATCTCAGTAGAAGAAGCCTGGGATGAGGCATTAAAAGAATATAAACAGAAATACCAACATATTGCATAGAAATTTAAAAATATAGTTCAATTTTGTAAAGTAGAAAATATAATATAATCACTGATTGATTTTTCTGAAAAAATTATAAATTTACAAATTTAAATTATTTACAAAAATTTAGAATATTTAGTAGAAGTTAATAACTTTAAATGATACTATAAATTATAAGGTATATCATTATTAACACAAAAGGAGGATGTACACTTGATTGTAAAAATAGATAATACTTTAGAAAAAAAATTCTGGCAATATGTATCACATGAAGAAAGTTTAAACTTATTTATAATTGGATATGTTGAAAACTATGGATTTAGTTCTGATTCTCAAAAAGTATGGTCTCAGACAAAAGAAGGAAGTATAACTTCTATAATATTAAAAAATAAGTCAACACTTATAATCTATAGTTTAGAAAATAATTTTGATGTAGAAGAAATGAAAAGCCATATAAAAGGATTAGATATAGAAAGTATAAGTGGAAAAAAGTGTGTAATAGATAGACTAGTGAGTATATACAAAGATTTTTATGAAAAATTGGATAATAAATTTTGTATATTAAAGAAAATAAAAGAGCTGGATTTTTCTACTATGAATGAATATAGGATAGAAAAGGCATATGAAAGAGACATTGATGAAATAGGAAAACTTTTAAATGAATCAGGATATAAGGTAAGTCCAAATTACATAGAAGCAAGAAAAGAGTACTTAAAAGAAGGTAACGTAAGAGCATATTTCATAAAAGATAATAATACTATGATTAGTACTGTATCAACTGGTATGGAAACTAGTTTTTTAGCAATGATAGTTTCTGTAAGTACAGACAAACAGCATAGAAAAAAAGGGCTTGCTAGTTATATGGTGTACAATTTAAGTAAAGAACTATTGTCAGAAGGGAAAATACCATGTCTTTTTTATAATAATGAAATAGCAGGAAAAATATATCACGATATAGGATATGAAGAGATAAATGAATGGACAATGCTTTTTAAATAATTCTAAAACACAAAACTCCATCAAGAATTAAAGTATTTATAAATAGATTTATTTTTACTATAATTCATGAGGGAGTTTTATTTTAATTAAAATGTTATTTTTTACTGCTTAAATAGTCAAGTGTTTTAAGTTTGTAACCTTCTTTTTCCCAATGTGTAAGTACTTCATCCAATATCTCAGTATTAGTTGAAGAATTTGGATGTAATAAAACTATTGCACCAGGATGTGTTCTAGAGTAAATTTTGTTTTTAGCAAACTCATGAGTAGGTTGTTTCTTTTCATACCAATCTACATAAGCAAAACTCCAAAATATAGATTTATAACCCAAGTCTTGTGTATATTTTAGAGATTGTTCACTAAATTTACCCATTGGTGGTCTAAAATATTTAGGCATTTCTTTTCCAGTAACATCTTTATATGCTTTTTCTACACTTGTAATTTCTTCTTTGAATTTTTCAAAATCTGTAATCCCAGCCATTGATGGATGACTTTTTGAGTGATTACAAACCAAATGACCTTCTTTTTCCATACGTTTTATTAAATCTGGATTACTTTTTATATAACTCTCAACTACGAAAAATTGTGCCTTTGCATTGTGTTTTTTTAGTGTATCTAACAACTTTGGAGTGTTCCCACTTTCATATCCAGCATCAAATGATAAGTATATAACTTTTTCATTAGGGTTTCCTACATAATATGAATCATATTTCTTGAAAAAATTGGCTTCTTTTATAGGGGATGGTTGTTTGCCATCTTCTCTAGGATTAAAATACCAATCATATTCATGTGTATCAAGTGTTGGACTAGAAATTTGAGTTTTTGTTTTATCTAGGGATTTAAAGTTCATACTAGCAATTCCAAAAAGTATTAAAGCGAATGCTCCTATCATAATGTATTTTTTCAGGCTATCTTTTTTCACAATGTCACCTCTTATTTAAAATTTCAAGTAAATCTTTCTTATAATATAGTTTGAATATTTATAGTTAAAAATATTCATATATACAAATAATAAATTAAAGAAGTTTCTTTTAAGATATATAAAATAACATTAATTATCTTAAACAAAATACATTATAAATGATAAAATATAAGGAGCAATTATTGTGTAGAAGTGAAATTGGTTTAACTTGAAGGGATAAAAAAATGAATAATATAATAAGTATATTGAATGATGTTGTTTTTTTAGATATAGAAGTTAGTGGAATAGACTATTTAAATTCAGAAATTTTAGAAGTTGGAGCTGTTAAAATTAAAGATTGGAAAGCTGAGACATATCAATCGTTAATAAAAAATAAAGCTGAAGTACCTATAGAAGTATTCTCTCTATGTGATAATCTTAAAAAAATTGATTTAGAAGATGCTTTTAATCTAAAAATGGTAGAAGAGGAGTTAAGAAATTTTGTAGGAGATAGTCTGATTATATGTCATGATTTAAGTTTTAAAAGAAAGTTTTTTGAGTACTATATGCCAAAGCTAAAAAATAAATTTATTGATTCAATTGAGTTGGCAATTATTTTAGAGCCATATCATAAGGATTATAGTTTGGTGTATTTAAAAAGTATTTTAACTAGCGATAAATCTGAGACCAAGAATAGAGCTTTATCAGATGCTATTGATACTATAAATATTGTAAATTCTCTTTTAATAAGATTTAATAACCATGAGAAAACTAATTTAGAGCCATTAAGTTTTAAAATAAATTCATATCTAAATAAGTTTAATCTTGGAAAATGGGAATGGAGTAAATTTTTAGAAGAAGCAAACTATGATTTATCTCATGATGTAAGTATTATAAAAGAAGATGAGGAGTTTAATCCAAAAGAAGAAAATATAAAAGAAAAAGAAACTTTAAAAATTTTACGTGAGCAAGAAAAGAAATATGAAGAATTATTAAAATATAAGCATATATGGGAGAGTAAAGAGGGATTTACATATGAATATAGACCAGGTCAGTATGAGCTTACTAAGGCAATACGAGAATTGTTTAGAAATAATGAAGATGACGAAAAAATTGCGTGCATAGAGGCGCCAACAGGGATAGGAAAAAGTGTTGGATACTTATTGCCAGCTATATTAGAAGCTAGAATTAATAAAAAAAGATTGCTAATTTCTACTGATACAAAAGAATTGCAGATACAATTGATAAATAAAGATATTCCAAATGTGTTAAATTCTTTAGGGTTAAATGGTAAAGTAAGTTATGGATATATAAAGGGAAAAAACAACTATATATGTATAGATAGATTAGAAGCATATATAGCAGATTATGAGTCTCAAGAACCTACTAAAGAAGAAATATTATCTTTAATATTTTTAGAAAGATTAGTTGAAGGTGGTAAATATGGAGATATAGAAGAAATAAATTATTGGGTGTTGGATAACTTCAAGGAAATAAATACTCACTTAAGAAATATAAGTTGTGACCCAAACATGTGTAAACCTAAAAAATGTAAAAAAGATTGTCTATATAAAAATAGGACAGAAGAGTTAAAAGATGAACATATAACAGTAATAAACCACTCTTTACTGGCTAAATGGCCATATAAAGATGAAAAGCCTTTAGAAAATATAATAGTAGATGAGGCTCACAATTTAACTGAAAAAGGATATGATTTTTTTTCAAGTATCATAAATTCAAAGTCTTTAAGATACTTATTGCAAGAAATTTATCCTTATGAATTTATACAAGATAGTAGTTTTATGTATAAAAAAACTAATACAAACATGAAGAAAATAAAGGCTTTTGATAAATTCTATCATATATTAAAAATTGAAAGAAAAGATAAACAAAAGATTGCTAGGAGTATAAATCTTATTATTGAAGAAATAGATTCAATATTAGCATTTGGCAATTGTAGTGAATATGGTAATGTAAGCAATTATAACTTAAGGTGGGAATTAAATTTACAAATAGATGAAATTGCAGGAAAAATAAAAAAAGATGATATAGATACTGAAGTTAGCTATAGATTGTATAGTGAAAAGATAAAGCTAAGTTGTGAAAAAATAATAAAAAATTTAGTTTCAATAATAATTGTAATTTATAGGAATATTGATGATGATAGTATAGATAAAGAAACAGATATATACAAGTTTGGAAAAGCAAAGACAAGAGACTTAGAGGATATAAAAATTGTTTTTGAAATTTTCTTGGAGTATGATGAGAATGATGATTATGCAAGAATAGTTGAAATTGAAAAGAATTATAATGATTTTGAATTTAGAGTAGTTCCATTAAAAATAGCAGATTTATTTGAAGAAAATATTTTATCTCAGCTAGAGAAAGGAATATTTTTATCAGCAACCTTAAGTTTATCTCAAAATATGTCTTATTTTAAAACTACATTGGGAATAGATAGGGTTAAGAATATAGAAAAAATTATAGAACCAATTTTTGATTATAAGAATATGGTTTCTGTAGTAGCGTTTTCTGATATTTGTGAGTATAAAAATGCTGAATTTCCAAATGAAATAAGTAAAATTATATCGAATATATCATGCATTACAGAAGGGCATATGTTAGCTCTTTTTAATAGTAAAAATAGACAAGAAAAAACTTATGATATATTAAAAAAATATTTGCATGGTTTAAATTTAGAAATTTATGCTAATAAAAAAGGTGTTAGACATCTTAATGATTTAAATAGAAAGTGTGTAGTACTTGGCTCAAAAGGATGTTTTGAAGGTGTAGACATTCCAGGCGATGGTTTGGTATGTGTAACTTTGGACAAGCTTCCTAATTTAAACCCTAAAGACCCTTTGTATTATACTATAATGAAGAAGTATAATATAGATTATTACAGTATAAATTATCCCCAGATGACTATAAAAGTAAAGCAAGCTATGGGAAGACTTTTAAGAAGTAAATATGATTATGGATGCTTTGTGATTTTTGATGTTGGCACTAATATAAGCATATTAAAAAGACTAGAGCAAGATTTGCATGGTTGTAAAATTTTAAAGATGAATAGTAACGATTTTTATACTTATGCAAAAAAACACTTAAATAAATCTAGAAGCCTAATACTAAAATCTGTTATATTTGATACTATAAAAGCATTACAGGTCAATACTAAAATAGAACATGATGAAGTTGATAAAAATACTATAAAAAAAGATATCAATGAAAATATAAGGCAAAGAGCTGTAAAAGGAGAAGTATATCATATAGATATTGAAAACAAAGATATGAGAGTAAAGTATTTCGATAAAAATTATCTAATAAATCTAGATATATTTATGAGAGAAACATAAAAACTAATGGTGGGAGTGATATATTTGGCAAAACAAAAGTTTTATGCTGTAAAAAAGGGCAAAAAAATTGGAATATATGAGACATGGGATGAGTGTAAAAAACAAGTAAATGGATTTTCAGGAGCTGAATACAAGAGTTTTACTACATCACAGGAAGCAAAAGAGTATGTTTATGGAGCAACAAAACCAACATTTAAAGAAGATGAAGAATTTATAGAAGCATATGTTGATGGTAGTTATGAGCATTCAATAAAGATGTATGGTTCAGGTGTTGTAATTCTAAAGAAGAATGAAGTTATAAAAACTTATAGTAAAAATGGAAAAGAGCAAACTTTAGTAGGTATGAGAAATGTGGCGGGTGAGATAGAAGCTTCTAAAATTGCAATGCAGTACTGTATTGATAATAATATTCAAAACCTGATTTTATATTTTGACTATGAAGGTATTGAAAAGTGGTGCACTGGAGTTTGGAAAACAAATAAAGAAGGAACTATAGCATATAAAAACTTTTATGATAGTATCAAAACGGAGTTAAATGTCAGATTTATGAAAGTTAAAGCGCATTCTGGAAATAAATACAATGAAGAAGCTGATAAGTTAGCCAAAAAAGCTATTGGTATATAATTAGGAATTAGCATGCTATTAAAAAAACATTGACTTATAACCAAAAAAGCAGAATTGTATTATAATAAGATAAGTTTCTGATTTCAAAATAATTGATATTATTATCAATTAAGTAAAACTCATTTAATATAATGCAATCTGCTTTTTTATATGGCAAAAGTATAAAATTTTATATTATGTCTAATTAGAATTGACCATAAAGACCTTCAAGTTCTTCTTTTAACAATTCAGGGTCATTTATACCAATAGACATAGTTCTAGCTAATATATTTGCCTGGTCATAAGTTGATGTCCAAGAGAATACACCACCTAAACAGTTTCTAAGCACATATTGAGTTTTTAAGAATATAGATAATGAATCATCATATGACATTGCAAATTCTCCATCTTTAACTAAATATGGAACCTGAGCAACTCTATCAAATCTATATTCATATCCATTTTTATTTATATAATCTTTTCTAAGTTCATCATAAGTTCTTGTTATAGTGGCACCTAATCTTCCATAAAATGGAAGGCCAAGAAGGATTTTTTCAGAAGGCATTCCAGCATTTTCAAGGTTTCTAACCATTGCATCAACACTATATCCTGGTAAGGATAAGTCTGAGTCAAAAAGGTTTGCCTGATGTTTTCTGCCATTTGGCCCTGTTTCACCTGCTGTGAAATCATAACTCATAAGATTAAAATAATCTATTATTGGAGCTATTTTATCTATTTCAGCACTTGAGTTTATATATCCCATATCCCCTGTTCCAGCTACGCTAAGCCATTTCTCATCTCCTATAACGTCTCTTATAGCTGTTAGTAAAAGTGTGAAATTTTCTCTATCTTGAGGTCTCGATTTTATACCAGCTGCACTACTTCCAGGATATTCCCAGTCTATATCAACTCCATCTAAAGCATATTCATTTATCATTTGATTGACTTGTCTTGCAAAGTTATATCTGGATGTAGGCGTTAAAGCTGCATCGGAGAATCCTTCAGCTCCCCAACCACCAATGGCTACAATTACTTTTAAGCTAGGCTTTTCAGCTTTAAGCGCAAGCAATTGGTTTAGGAATCTAGGATAAGGAATAAATAAATTACCATATTGGTCTATTTCAGCAAATGCAAAAATAACTGCATCTAATAACTGAGCATCTACATTAGTTGGATTACCAAGAACATATTCCATTACAATAGGATTTATATCTGGACAATTTATATTTTCAACTATTGGATTATATGGGTCATTTATTTGTGGTCTAACTAACTTCTTTGAGTCTTTTAATGTTTTCATAGCTATTTTTTTAGAATTTTTTTCACTTGTATAATCATAGTTTTTATAATTTTGTTTATAGAAATCCTCATAGCTATTATCTTCTTTATCGCATTTATCATAGCTATTATCCTCTTTACTACATTTATCGTATTTGTATTTTATTTCATCACAGGATTTATCTTTAAGTTTATCCTGTTTGGAGTTATGAATTTTGTTAGTATTTTTAGTATGTTTTTGTTCGCAATCACAACTATCTTTAACATCCTTATTGTATTCTTGTTTGTGGTCATGAGATTTGTTTATACACTTAATATTTTCTTGTTCGTAATCATTTTCAATATTTTTAGTATGTTCTTTTTTACAACTGTAAGTATCATCAATATTTTTAGTATATTCTTCATCTGTGTAATTATCTGGCACAAAACATAAGTACCAATCCATACATGAATACTTTTTATTACAACTATTTACTCTATTTTTTAACTCTTTATAGTTTTTAGGATATGGCAAGATAACAGGCATTCCAGGGAACCAGTTTGCAGGAGTAACTACATTATCTCTATCACTAGTTTGAAGAGCATCTACTATTCTAAGTATTTCTGGTATATTTCTTCCTGTAGTCAATGGATAATAAAGAATAGTTCTTAATATTTGATTATTATCTATAATAAATACAGAACGGATAGTAGATGTATCACTCATTGGTTTTGATATCATGCCATATAATTTGGCAATTCTCATATCTCTATCTTCTATGATAGGGAATGGGATTTCTACACCTGTAAGTAAAAACATATTGTACATCCAAGCTAAATGAGAGCTATTGCTATCAACACTTAGGCCGATTAATTCTGTATTTCTTTTCTTAAATTCATCATAATATTTAGCAAAGCATAAAAATTCAGTAGTACAAACTGGTGTAAAATCACCAGGATGTGAAAATAAAACAACCCAATTACCTTTGTAATCAGACAGTCTAATAGGGCCATCTGTTGTATTGGCTTTAAAATCAGGAGCCTTGGATCCTAAACTTGGCAAATTTGGCATGTAAATCACCCCTCAATAAATTATCATTTATTTCATTCTATTAATTAGCACAGATTAGTGTTACTATTTTATAAAAATGAAGGAATACTAATGTCAAAAAAAGATATTTATTAAAAATATTTAATATTTTCGTAATATAAATGACAATAATAATTGCTATTTTTTTACTAATTTGGTATAGTAATGGATAAGGGGTAGTGTCAATATTAGTGATTATACGAGGTGATTGGATTGAAAAAAATTCTAAGAATTTTAGTTATCTCCATGATGATATGTTTTGCAATGACTTTTGCATTAGTATTAATAAATTCAGTTATGGGAGTACATGTAGGATTGGATTATTACTTTTTAATGGCGAGTGTGCTTACAGTATGCTTGACTACAGGAGTTGTTTTATGCAATGCTAGAAAAATATTTGCTAACAAAACTATACATACAACAAGAATGAAAAATGTCAGTGCTAATAAAAAACAAAAAAGTCATTCTAGGGATATAAAAAGAAAGATATCATAATTTATGTAAAGGAAATATTTATGTATAAAATAATGATTGGTAGGTAAAATAAAAACACGATTTAACTTGTGTTTTTATTTTTTTTCAGGAATTATGATATAATAACCAATAAGAAATTTAGTTTATCATAAATATAAATATTGCTAAATAGAGAGGGAACTATAATGAATTTTAGAGATTTATTTGAAAAAACTGTAGATTTTATTGATGAAAAAAGAAAATCTATAGTAGCAGTTTCATTATCAGCATTAGGCATACTTGTTTTACTCATAGTATTTTTCTTAAGTAGTAATGAATTTAGTGTAGGAAATGAAGCAAATGAGTTGTTAAAAATTGTAGAGAAAAGACAATACTCTATTGCTGTGGATTACTATGCAAGTGTAGATAAAAAGTTTTCTGATTCAAAAATGGAAAGGTTTAATAAATCCATTTCTAAAAAAATAAATAAATTATTATTAAATAGTGGTGACAAATATTTAGATGGAGATATAAGTCAAGAAAGTTTTATTGGATTAATAAATACAGTAAAATCATTAGATAAAATAAATATAAATGTAGATGATTTAATAACTCAAGCTAATAGAGTTGGAGAAATGTATAAAGAAGAAAATATTACTTACAATGTGGCAATTTCTTACATAAATACTATTTCAATTTTAAATGGTATAGGTGGCAACTTAGATGTATACAAGCAAAATGTAGAAACAATTAAAGAATCTAGAGATGTTTATGACTCTGCAGTAAAAGACCAAAAAGTATATAAATATTATGATGCTATTGAAAAATATAATAAAGTATTAAAAGAAGACGAAAAATATTATAACCTAGCTCAAAATGCTAAAAAACAATGTGTTGAAGAAATGTATGATTACTATATAAGTAAAGCAGAAGAAGCAAACACTTCTGGTGATTATGAGAAAGCATTACAGTATATAGACTATCTAAAAGAAGACTATTCAGACGATGAAAAGGTACAAAGTTTAGAGAAGAAATATAAAAAGAATTTATCATTGTATACTTTAACATCTGATGACATTATAAATATAATCTCTAAAAAAAGTGGGAAAGAAAAGGCAAATCTATCTATAAACTCACTTCCACAAATGGTAAAAAACGATAAATACTATTATGCTGAGGTATATGAGTATGATAAATTAATAAATGAAGTTTTAATAAGTGCAAAAACTAAAGATTTATATTCATATAAAGATGGTAAAAAAGATTATAAGGTGGACTATGGAGAAGGATATTTTAGAATACTAGAAGATGGAAGCTATCAATTTGGTATTACTAAAGATAAAGCTAAATTTGTGTTGACTAATACTCTTGATGAAAAAGAAAATAAATATAAAAAGATTGATATATTGGATATAGAAAAAGCTGATAAATATGTAAAAAGTAAAAAAAGTTTAGAAGAATTATTTGGAAAACAAAAAAATATTTATTATTATGCTGTAGTAAACAAAGGTTTATTTAGAGGAAAAGAAGTTTATGCTATCAACATATACAATGAAAAAATATATTCTATATCAGAAAAAGGATTGAGTGAATATTAGTTATTTATATTGATAATGTTAAATTATTATATAATTAAAAAATTTTTAGGTTTTTAAGGCACATTATGTAGTAATATAATAGTAGGTGTATATAAATAATTTTATTGTAAGGAGAAGTAAGGGATGATTAATGTGAACAAAAAGCTAGTTATAGCTATTGGAGCTGTAGCATTATTATTAGTAATATTTGTAGGTATAATGTGTATACAGTTTAAAGGGGAGAAAATAGCAAAAAACACATATGTTAATGGCATAAGTGTTGGAGGATTAACTAAATCTCAGGCTAAGCAGGAATTAGCTAAAAAATACAATTTAGATAATGTTGAATTTAATTACAACGATAGAAATTGGAAAGTTAAAAGTCAAGACCTAAATTTATCTGCTGATTTGGATAAAACTGTAGAAAATGCATATAATTTAAATAGAAAGAATGGTTTCTTTAGCAACCTATCAAAAACTATTTCAGCAAATTTTGGTAAAAAGAGTGATTTAGTAGTAGTAACAAATTATGATAAAAATAAGTTAAAAACAGAAATGGAAAAAATAGCTAAAGAAATAGATGTAGAGGTAAAAGAGGCAACAATTGATATAAGTAGTGATAAGGTGAAGGTTGTACCAGATTCTGATGGTCTTAAAATGGATATTTCTAAGAGTATGAATAGTTTTGACAGTCAGATTAAAAAAGGAAAGTATACAAATAAGTTAGTAGTAAAAGCTACTTCAGCAAAAATAAAAAAAGAGCAACTTGCTAATATAGACACAAATTTAGGTAAATATGCAACAACATTTAAAACTTCTCAGGTAAATAGAAGTATAAATATAAAATTAGCAACAGATAGTATAAGTAATATTTTACTTATGCCAGGAGAAACTTTTTCGTTTAATGAACATACAGGAAAAAGAAGCAAAGCGAATGGCTACAAAAGTGCTCCTGTTATAGTAGAGGGAGAAATGGAAGAGGATTATGGTGGAGGAGTTTGTCAAGTTTCATCAACTCTATATAATTCTGTTTTATATGCAGGCTTAGAAATTACTAATGTAAAAAATCATACTATACCATCAAGTTATGTTCCAAAAGGAAGAGATGCCACTGTTGCAGACAGCGGAATAGATTTCTTATTTAAAAACAATCTTAAGCATCCAATTTACATAAAAAATTACGTTTCAGGAAATCAAATTGTTTGCAATATATATGGAAGCGCAGAGGATAAACAAAATATAACAATATCAACAAAATTAGATGGAGTTTCACAAACTACAATGAAGAGGGTCAATGATTCTTCAATGCCTAAAGGAAAAGAAAAAGTAGATAAGAGTGGAAGAAATGCATACTCTGTATCAACATATAGAACATTTAATGATGCAAATGGCAAGAAAATTAAAACTGAAAAAATAGCTAATTCATATTATCCTAAGAAGGAAGGTATTATATTAGTTGGAACTATGGAACCAAAACCAGAAGAAAAGCCAAAGACAGATGAAAATAAAGATAATCAAAATACAAATAATCAAAATACAGATAATAAACCAAAACCAGAAACACCACCAACTGATAATAAACCTAGTGAGACACAACCACAACCACAAGCTTAAAGTTCTCAAGAATAGGATTTATGTAGAGTATTAAAAAATATAAATCTAAATAGGAGGGATTACTTTGAATTTAAATAATATAACTAATTACGTTCAAAGTATTTGCGAGAATATTTCTAATGTGTTAGATGTAGATGTTACTTTAGTTACAAAAGATTTGACTAGGATAGCAGGAACAGGAATATTCAGAGGTAAAATAGGAGAAACAATATCAGAGAAATCTGTGTATTCTCTTGTTTTAAAAGATGGAAAATCCTATGTTATAAATAAGGAAATAGAAGAGAACTGTAATAAGTGTGCAAATAGAGAAAACTGTAAAGAGTTAGCAGATATCTGTACTCCTGTTAAAATGGGAGAACATATACTTGGAATATTGGGTATAGCTGCATTTAATGAAGAGCAAAAAGAAAAGATACTTTCAAAAGATAAGGAATTAACTGCTTTTGTAAGGAGTATGTCTGATTTAATATCTTTTAAATTGGATGAACTATACAAACAAGAGGTTAAGACTATGGATGACCTTGAAAGAGAAGCTATAGAAAATGCTATCAAAAAATATGGCAGTAATACAGAAGGAATGAAAAAAGTAGCAGAAGCATTGAATATAGGTATAGCTACTCTTTATAGAAAAGTAAAAAAATTCAACATTAAAAGTTAGTAATATTGTAAAAAAGGTAACCTTTTCATAAAAAGAATTGGATTACCTTTTTTATTGTGAGAATAATGGCAAAAAATGTATAGTTTTGACTTGACATATTAAATATGTTATCTTAAATATATATTTTGAAGTGGAGGTGATTATTATTTTAGTAAAAGATATAAAACAAGATATAGAAAACATGCCTAGAAAAATTTTAGATATATCTTTGATAGAAGAAAATAAAAGCGATTTAACTTTTTTTAACATAGAAGAAGAAGATGGTGATGAGACACTAAAAGCATTAAAACAAAGCTATGTGACTACTAATTATAAAGAAGAGACTCTTTTAAATTTACAAGGAGCTTTGAAGTCAAAGTCAGACACAACATCAAAGGAGTTGAAATTAGAATCATATAAGAGGTACAATAATGCATTGGACTTAGCGTATAAAGACTATATAACTAGTGCTGTTAATATGGTAAATAAAGCTTTAGAAATAAATCCTAAAGATATTGATATATTAAATCTTAGAGGGCTTCTAAAGTTATTAAAATGCGATTTTGCTAAATCATTTGAAAGTTTTTATACTGCTCTATGTTATGAAAATAATCATATATCAAGAAAATATGTTAATTTAATTTCATCTGAAGATTTCAAAACATTTTTAGGCAGATACAATCATTCTATAAGGTTTATAAATGAAGAAATGAATTATGAGTCAATACATATTTTGGAGAATATAGTAGAGGAAGAACCACAACTAATAGAACCATATGTAATCTTATCTTTATTGTATGATAAACTAGGTAATGTAAAAAAGAGAGAAGGATATTTGGATAGACTCAAAGAGATAGATAAAGATAATCCAGTATTTGAAAAAGAAGAAGAGAAACCAGAAGATACAAGTAAAAAAGAAGAGGAAAAACGAGTTAAAAAGAAGAAGAAAAATAGCTTACCATATATTATATTTGCTTGTATTGTAATTGCAATGGGTGTATATTTTATTCAAAGTAAAAAGAGAATAGAAACCTTGAATAATCAGATAAGTAAGAAAGATGAGAAGTTAACTGAAACTGATAAAAAACTGGGTGAAACAAATAAAGAATTAGAAAAAACAAATAAAGAGTTAGATGAAGCTAAAAATAAAGAACCAGAAAAAGAAATCACTGTAGCTAATGAGGAAGACTTATACTATAAGGCTTTAGATTTAAAGAAAAATAAAGAGTATGAAAAAGCGATAGATAGTTTCAAAAGTATAGTTTCCTCAGGAAAAACTAAAAAATACATTTCTGAATCAATATATCAATTAGCAATAACAAATAAAGCATTGAAAAATAAGGATGAAGCTATAAAGTATTATAAGAAGTATATAAATACGTATACTAAAAATGACCAGTACTATGATGATTCATACTATGAGTTAGGCATGCTATATTATGATAATGGAGATTTAGAAAATGCAAAAAAAACTTTTTATAGTTTAAGAAGTGAAGTTCCAGATAGTATGTATAACAATTCAAAAATAAAAGAAATTTTAAGCAAAAAATAGATTTATATAATTAAGTTTTTTGAAACAACCAAGTATGTATTTTATTAAATTAAAATAAAAATAAATTTAAAGAGAGATTGTATTAAATCATAACTTTCTATTTGAAGAAAGATATTTGCTTGTTTATAAGACTACAAATATATGGTTTGAAACAATCTCTTTAGTTTTTGGAGGTGGAAAATGAAAGTTTTCAATCAATTAGTAATAATTTTATGTATATGGGTAATAGGAGAGTATATAAGTTCATTTATACAAAGTGTTATACTTATTCCTGGGAGTATAGTTGGTATGCTATTATTATTCCTATTGCTACAATTTAAAGTGTTGGATTTAAGCAGTATAGAAAATATAAGTGGATTTTTCCTTGATAATATGGCTGTATTTTTTATACCAGCGGGAGTGTCTCTTATAAAATCACTAGACCTAATAAAAGAAAATGTATTAGTACTTTTACTAGTTATATGTCTAAGTACATTAGTAGTAATGTACACCACTGGAATTATAGTGGAAAAAATGATAAAAAAGAAGGAAGAAGGACAAAAGAATGTATAATGTATTACAAACACCAGTATTTGGTATAATAGTAACAATCGTGTTTTTTAATTTAGGGAGATACATTCAGCGAAAAACAAATAATCCTATATGTAACCCTATGTTAATTGCTATTGTAGGAATCATATTATTTCTAAGCATAACAAAAATTCCGTATGAAAATTACAAGATAGGAGCAGATAGCATAAATTTCTTTTTAGGACCTGTTACAGTAGTGCTTGCAGTTCCACTTTATAAACAGTTTGAATTATTTAAAAAGCATATGCTTGAGATTGTTATAGGAATAGGTTGTGGTATAATAATTTCTTTTGCATCTGTATTAATAATTGGTAAAATAGCTAATTCAGATGTAAGTATAATAAACTCACTTATTCCAAAATCTATAACAACACCAATGGGAATATCTTTAGCAAATTCTTTAAATGGTGTAGAGTCAATAACAGTAGTAGCTATAATTTTTACAGGTATTTTTGGTGGGATGGTTGCTTCAACTGTATTTAAACTTGGAAATATAAATCATCCAGTTGCTAAAGGAATTGCACTTGGGACATCAGCACATGCTCTGGGAACAACTAAAGCTTTTGAACTTGGAGAAGTAGAAGGAGCAATGAGTGGAGTTTCTATTGGGGTTTCTGGTACGATTACAGTAATATTAATCCCAATTATAATGAATTTTATGTAAAAATATAAAGTAACAATAGGCGTCTTTGAATACTTAAAACAAAATAAAATAAAAAAATTTTAAAGTAAAAACTGAATGAAAAAATTGCAAATAATGAAATAAAAAAATCATGTACTGAAATTATAAAAATAAAAATTTCATTTAAAACTTAATTATGAATAAAGAATTATATGGTTAAGTTTACTAAAATACTATAAAAATAAATATTTAAGAAAAAATACTATAAATTTACTATATTGCAAGTTGCATAATATATAGTATCATATTGTGCTAGAAGAATTTTAATTTGGAGCATAAATGAGAGAATTTAAGTACTTTGAAATTTTGGAATATAAAAAAATGCACTAGACATATATATAAAAGATACTATAATAGATGATGTAATAGATGACAGTTCAAGAAACTCTATGAAAAAATTTGCTTGAAATATTATCTATTACATCAGTAATAATATATATAAAAGTAAGTTTTTAAAATTCTAAAGATTTATAAGAATTGAAGGGAGAAAGAAATGAGTGAAGTTAAGAATACCCTACAAAAACATCCAGCTTTAAGATATTCAACAATGCTACTGGGGATGTTGATGACATCTATAGGAATAAATGGGTTCTTAAGACCAGCACATCTATTAAGTGGAGGTGCTACAGGTATAGCAACATCTATAAACTATTTGACAAATATCAATGTGGGTCTATTAACATTTTTAATCAATATTCCAATATTTATTTTAGGTTTTATATACCTAGAAAAAGAATTTTGTATTTCAAGTTTATTAAATATGATTGTATTTTCATTATTATTAGGTGCAACTCAGGAAGTAAGTAATATCATACCTATCAATGATATATTACTTCAAAGTGTGTATGGAGGTATATTATCTGGTTTAGGAGTTGGTATTGTATTTAGAACTAGGTCTTCTCAAGGTGGTACAGACATTATAGCTGCAATACTAAAAATTAAGAAAAATATAGAAATGAAAGATACTGCTTTAGCAATAAATGGTTTGATAGTACTTACAGGAAGCTTTTTATTTGGTTTAGATTTAGCATTATATACTCTCATAGGATTATTTCTAAATGCATATTCAATGACTTTTATTAAAGATGCAATGAATTATCAAAAATCTGTTATGGTAATGTCAACTGAAGTCGATTTGATAGCAGAAGACATAATGAGAAGTTTAGTTAGAGGTGTAACTTTCTTGGATGCAGAGGGTGCATACACTCATCAAAAAAAGAAGATTATATATACAATAGTTGCATCAAGTGAGATACCAAAGATAAAGGATATAGCTTTAAAATATGATAAAAAAGCATTTATATCTGTAAATGATGTTACAGAGGTAAAAGGAAGAGGATTTAAAGCAAAAGACTTATAAACTATAAAAATATAAGCTGAGGGTTTGTAATATGTAAATTTATATATTATAGTCCTCAGCTTCTTTTATTTAAAAATATAATAAATATGGTTTATTTACTATTTGTGTATCACTTTAAAAGAGGTTATTTTAAAATTAAAATTGAAAAAATTACTCAATGTGTAGAAAACATGACCAGTATTAGGATATAATAAATTTAATAGATTTAATAAAATATCTATGAATAACGTTGGAGGAATGGCATTATGAATTTATCTAAAGAATATGTTGATTTGTATGATAATTATTTAAAATATATAAATGAAGTAAATAAAGAGATTAAGAGCATAAAAAATATGAAAAAACGTGTTTTAAAAAAGGGTGATTTTGCATCAGAAAGTGAAGTCTTGGAATTAGAAGGAAAAACAATTCGTGATATAGATGATGTCGATACAAAAAAGCCAAAAAACAAAATATATAAATTTTCTAATGGAGATGTATATGTAGGAAAGTTTTTAGAAGGAAAGATGGAAGGTCAAGGTTCATATACTTTTTTTGTTGATGAAGGAACTGATATGGAGTACATAGGAGAATTTAAACAAGATAAAAAAAATGGAAAAGGAAATTTTGTATTTTCAAACGGTAATGAGTATATAGGTTATTTTGAGGAAGACATGATGAATGGCATTGGGAATATGCTCTATAACAGTAAAGATGAATATATTGGAACTTGGAAGAATGGCAAAAAAGATGGAAAAGGTATTTATAAATGGAATGATGGATGTATATATGCAGGAGAATTTAAAGGTGGAAAGATGGAGGGATATGGTATTTGTTATAATAGTGAAGGAGAAATACTTTATGAAGGAGAATGGAAAAATAATTTGATTCATGGAAAAGGAACTTACATATGGTCAAAAGGAAAGAAGTATGTAGGAGAGTTTATGCATGGTAAAAAACATGGTCAAGGTACTTTTTATCTAAATAATGAATTAGTTTATGAAGGAACTTGGAAATTTGATAAGCCATCTATCTTTGATAGAACTTTAGATGAAATATTTTCATTAAGATTGTAGCTTTATCTATTAATAGGTAAAGCTTTTTTATAATACTTATTAAATAAAAAACATATAAAGAGATGTTAATAGGATTTAATTAGTATATATTATCAGTATTAATACATGATAATGTATATATTAGAAATTTTTAGTGAAGCTTTTTAAAGGAGGAATATATTGAAAAAATTAATTGCTTTAGTATTAGTAATACTTATTGTTTTATTTTATAGTCCTGAATTATTGAGAGAAGTAGATGATTTGAAGGAAAAATTTTTTCAAAGCGAAATATGGAATGAGTTTTTAGACAAAATAAACTTAAGTGATAATTCAAAGAAAAAGGAAGATGAGAAAAATCAAAGCTCACAACTAAATAATAATGGAGAGAATAATTTAAACGAGACTAATATAAAAAATTTTGAAAAACTAAATTTAGGAGAAAACTTAAATCAAGTTTTAGCTAATATTGGAAAGCCTGGTAGAATTGATACTAGTGAATATGGATTTGACTGGTATGTATATAATCAATATGGAAAAGATTTTGCAATGGTTGGTGTTGAAAATGATGAGGTAGTTGCACTTTACAGTAACTCTATGAACTCATGTGAAAATCAAGATATAAAAATAAATCAAGATAGACAAACAGTAAGAAACAAGATTACTCCATTAAAATATAAGAAAAAAGGAAATACTAGATATATAATAAATTCAGAAAATCAATATGATATAATAAATAAGGAAGGTAAATATATTACAATTTTCTACGATATTCATGAAAAAAATAGAGTTTGTTCATATTTAATAATTGATAAAAGTACAGAAGATGAGTTCAAAGAATTATATCCAACTGATAAAGAAGAACTTAAAAAATGCTTTGAATTTGAAATTATAGACCTTGTAAATAGTGTTAGAAATCAAAGAGGATTGAATTCACTAAGATACAGTGAGCAAGCCACTTTAAGTTCAAGAAAACACAGTGAAGATATGAGAGATAATAATTTTTTTGACCATATAAACAAAAACGATGAAACTCCTTTTGATAGAATGAAAAGAGAAGGAATAATATATACTTCAGCAGGAGAAAACATAGCAGCAGGACAGATTAATGCAATATATGCACATGAAGCTTGGATGAATTCAGAAGGACATAGAAAAAATATTTTGGGGAATTATAATAATATTGGAGTTGGAGTAATATTTGGAGGAAGTTATAAAACGTACTACACTCAAAATTTTTATAAATAACTAAAATATTTGAAAGGAAGTTTAAAAATGACACCAGGGAAAAAAAAGACAATATTTAAGAGTTTAATAGCAGTAGTCTTGTTTTGTGGAATAATACTAATAGCCAATTTTAGTAAAGTTTCTGCTTTAATGATGGAAACGAATGAAAATATTTTAATTAAACATGGTTCAAGGGAAAAGAAACTAATAGCAATTACCTTTGATGATGGACCTCATCCTAAAGAAACTGATCAAGTTTTAGATGTGTTAAAGAAGTATAATGTAAAGGCTACATTTTTTATAGCTGGAAAACATGCACAGTGGTATAAAGAACCACTGGTAAGAGCAAGTAAAGAAGGGCATGAAATAGGAAATCATACTTTTAATCATCCTGATATAAGCAATTTAACTTCTAGTCAAATTGAAGAGGAGATTGTTAAGTGTGAAGAAATTTTAAAGAAAGTTACTGGAAAGAAACCTACATTATTTAGACCCCCATTTGGGAGTTACAGAGAAAAGGATTTAGTAGAAATTGCAAAAAAGCATGATTACAAAGTAGTTTTATGGACAGGCGTAGATGTGAGGGATTGGAAAAATCCTGGAGCTAATAGTATCGCAGATAAAATAATTAATAAAGTACAAAATGGAGATATAATACTTTTACATGACTATGCAACTGATGATACAGTCAAAGCTTTGGATATATTTATTCCAAAGATGATAGAAAAAGGTTTTAAGTTTGTTACAGTTTCTGAATTAATTAAATAATTTTTTGGGGGGGAGATTTATAGTATGATTCTCATGATAGACAATTATGATTCTTTTGTGTATAACTTAGTACAATACATAGAAGAATTGGGGGAAACAGTTATAGTAAAAAGAAATAATGAAATAACATTAAGAGATATTGAAGAACTAAATCCAGAGATAATTGTGTTATCTCCAGGTCCATGTTCTCCAAAAGAAGCTGGGGTTTGTATAGATATTGTTGAATATTTCAAAGATAAAAAGCCTATACTAGGAATTTGTTTAGGTCACCAAACTATTGGACATGTTTTTGGTGGTAACATAATAAAAGCACAACAACCTGTTCATGGAAAAGTATACAGTATAAACCATAGTAATAAGGGAGTTTTTAGTAGTCTTAAAAATCCTTTAAATGTTACTAGGTATCATTCGCTTATAATTGATTCTGATACAGTTCCAGATGAACTTGAAGTTACAGCAACAACAAGTAAAGGTGAAATAATGGGAATTAGACATAAGAAGTATTTAATAGAAGGAGTACAATTTCATCCAGAAGCTATTTTATCAGAGTATGGTCATGAAATGCTGAAAAACTTTATAAAAGAAGCTAGGGAAAGGATACATAGATAAAATGATAAGAGAAATAAAAACTAAATTAAATTCTTTTGAGATATTTACTATTTTTAGAAATGAAAATGATAGTTTTATATTAGATAGTGCTATGGACAAAGAAAAGTTAGGAAGATATTCTTTTATAAGTAGCCAGCCATTTAAAGTGTTAAGATATAAAAATACTGATGAAAATCCATTAGAAAATTTGAAAAAAGAATTAGATAAATATAAAGTTGTAAATAAAACTGACTTACCGTTTATAGGTGGAGCTGTAGGATATTTGTCTTATGATTTGGGAAATTATATAGAAAAATTACCTAGAACTGCTATAGATGATATTGAGATGCCTGATATGTATTTTGGATTTTATAACCATGTTATAGTAATAGACCATTTGAAGGGAAAAACTTACATAGCCACTCCAGATATAGATATAAAAGTAGAAGAAAAAATAATAGCTGATATAGAAGAAAAAATATTAACAGGAGAGAAAAAAGGAATAGATAGTATATGCTATCAGGAAAAAGATGTAAAACCTATTCAACTTAAATCTAACTTTACAAAGGAAGAATTTAAAAATGCAGTTGGAAATGTTAGAGAGTACATAAGACAAGGTGACATATATCAAGCTAATTTGACACAAAGGTTTAGTGGGGAAACAGAATTGACAAGTTTTGAGTTATATAGAGATTTAAGAAGATTTAGTCCAGCACCATTTGGAGCATTTTTAAATTTTGAAGAAGCACATATCTTATCAAATTCTCCAGAGAGATTTATAAGATGTATTGATAAAAAAATAGAGGCAAGACCAATAAAAGGCACTCGACCAAGAGGTAAAAATAAGGAAGAAGATTTAAAGCTTCAAGAGGAACTTAAAAATAGCGAAAAAGATAGAGCAGAGTTACTTATGATAGTGGATTTAGAAAGAAATGATATTGGTAGAATATCCAAAACTGGAAGTGTCAAAGTTCCAGAGTTGTTTGTAATTGAACCTTATGCAAATGTAAATCATCTGGTTTCAACAGTTGTAGGTGAACTAAAAGATGATAAGGATGCTACTGATATAATAAAAGCAACTTTTCCAGGTGGTTCTATAACAGGAGCACCTAAAATTAGAGCAATGGAAATCATAGACGAACTGGAACCAACACAGAGAAATGTATATACTGGTTCAATTGGATATATAGGTTTTAATGGTGATATGGATTTTAATATAGCAATTAGAACTATAATAAAAAAAGAGAAAAAAGTATACTTCCAAGTTGGAGGAGGCATGACTTGGGATTCTGACCCAGATGAAGAATACCAAGAAACACTAGATAAAGCAAAATCTATAATGAAAGCCTTGAGGGGATATTATGAAGAATAATTTAAGCTTTAATAGTAGCTTGAGTAAATTTGGAATTGGGTTATTTGAGACTATTAAAGTTAAAGATGGTATAGCTATAGATTTAAATACACATATAGATAGGATGCTCAATTCGATAACATGTTTGGATTTGAATATAAATTATGAAAAGCGATTTCTAATAGATGAAATTATTAAATACATAAAAAAAGAAAATATTATTAATAAAGCACTTAGGATTACCGTTTTTGATGAAGGTTACAATATATCTATTAGAGAAATTCCATATAATAAAGAAGCATATAATAAAGGTTTTAAATTGACTATATCTCCTATAGTTAGGGGAGATAGCCTAATTTATAGACATAAGACTACTAATTATTTTGAAAATATATATACTAAAAATATTGCAAATAAGAATGGATACAATGATGGTATATTTATAAATTCAGATGGTGTGATTTTAGAATGTTCTATGAGTAATATATTCTTTATAAGAGGAAGTAAAGTATATACACCCAGTAGTAAATTACCAATTTTAAATGGAACAATAAAAAAAAGGATTATAAAGATTTGTGACGAATTACATATAGAGTTGATGGAAAATGAAATTAACATATCAGAAATTAGTAGTTTTGATTTTGTTTTTGTCACAAATAGTCTTATGGGAGCAATGAAAGTTACAGAAATTGACAAGACAGAATTTGGCAAAGAAAATATTATTTTTAATAAAATAATAGAGTGTTTGTAATAAATTAAAATATTAACAATTTATTGGAGATAAGAGATGGCAAGTCATACTTATAAAGTATATAGTGAAAATATTAAAAAAATAATAGACAATCCAAATACATTAGCAGTATTTCTAGTGGGTTCTAGTAAAGATGTAGATTTTAGTTTTTATAATGTAGAAGTTAATGATATTGATGTATTCGTTTTTGTAAAAGAAGGGGAAAAACAAGAGCGAGTACTGTTTGAACAAAAGGGAATAGAATTTGATATAAATTATTTTTCAAAAGATGGTGTAAAAAAATTATTGTCAGATAGAGAGTACTTCTTTGTGAAAGAGATGAAGGATGCTAAAGTACTATTTGATATGGAGAATATATCCAATACTATAAAAGATATGAGCAGAGATATTTACTTAAAAGGTCCTAGCAAATTGTCTTTAGAAGAAAAGTCTTTTTTAAAACAAGATATTGAAACAAAAATATCAAAGTTGAAAAATAAAGAAAAATTTGATGTTTTTGAATATCATTTTTTGACGAATTTATATTTAAAAGATATAATAATTGGGTACTTTAATATAAATGATAAATGGGTACCAAAAGATAAAAAATTGCTAAAAGTTTTGAAAAAAGAAAATAAGGAACTTTTTAACCTAGTATCAAAGGTAAGTGAAAGTTATGACTATCAAAAACTTTTAGATGTTTATAATTATATTTTTAAAGAAATTGAGACAAAAAAGATTATAAAATTAATCTTCTAGTCACGAGTCAATGGGGGGAGTTTAAATGAATAAAGTAGATAAAGAAAAAATACAACATGCAGTAAGAGAAATATTAGAAGCAATTGGTGAAGACCCAGATAGAGAAGGTCTAATAGAGACTCCAAATAGAGTTGCTAGAATGTATGAAGAGATATTCTCTGGTCTTAGTGAAGAACCAAGAGACCACTTAAAAGTTCTTTTTGCAGATGAAAAGCATGAAGAACTAGTACTAGTAAAAGATATTCCATTTTATTCATGCTGTGAGCATCATTTGGTTCCTTTTTTTGGAAAGGCACATATCGCTTATTTACCAAAAGGTGGAAGACTTACAGGGCTTTCTAAGCTTGCTAGAGTAATAGACACATTAGCAAAAAGACCTCAATTACAAGAAAGAATTACTAAAAATGCAGCAGACATAATAATGGAAGAGCTACAGCCATATGGTGTTTTAGTAGTAGTGGAAGCTGAACATATGTGTATGACAATGAGAGGTGTAAAAAAGCCTGGTTCAAAAACTGTTACATCAGCAGTTAGAGGTATATTTGAAAAAGATATTGCATCAAGAGCTGAGGCTATGAGTTTAATTACTATGAAGTAGTAAATTATTGTAGATAAAAATCGTTTGATAAGATATAAATTTTAATTTAAGGGAGTGTCATTAACTGTGTTTGATTATGGTAAAAGAACTTATATAATGGGTATATTAAATGTAACTCCAGATAGTTTTTCTGATGGAGGAGACTTTAGTAATTTAGACATAGCAATAAAACATGCAAAAGAAATGGTTGAACAAGGTGCTGATATAATTGACTTAGGTGGTGAATCTACACGTCCAGGTCATAGCTATGTAGATTCAGAGGAAGAACTAAGAAGAGTAATCCCTGTGATAAAAAAACTTAAAAAAGAATTAGATATACCAATATCAATAGATACTTACAAGGCAGATGTTGCAGAAGAAGCTCTAAAATTAGGTGTCACTATGGTAAATGATGTTTGGGGGCTTAGAAGAGATAAGAATATGGCTTCTGTGGTAGGAAAATATGATGCAGAAGTATGTATAATGCATAATCAAGATGGGACAAACTATGACAAAGATATAATGGAGTCAATAAAGGACTTCTTTAAAGAGAGCATAAAAATGGCAATAAACTGTGGTGTAAAAAAAGAAAAAATAGTTCTTGATCCAGGGATAGGGTTTGGGAAGACATTTGAGCAAAATATAGAAGTATTAAGAAGATTAAATGAATTGAAAGAATTAGACTATCCTATTTTACTTGGAACATCTCGAAAATCAGTAATAGGAAAAGTACTTCCAGTTGAACCTAAAAAGAGATTGGAAGGAACAATAGCTACTACTGTACTTGGAATAAGAGATGGTGTAGATATAGTTAGAGTGCATGATGTTTATGAAAATTTAATGGCAGCTAAAATGACTGATGCAATATATAGAAAGTAGGTGTAGTATAATGGATAAAATATTACTTAGTAATCTAGGATTCTATGGATATCATGGTGTGCTTAAAGAAGAAAATTTTCTAGGTCAGAAATTTTTTGTCGATATGGAACTTTATGTTGATTCAAGAGAAGCAGGACTTAGTGATGATATAAATAAATCTGTAAACTATGCTGAAGTTTATAGTGTTGTTAAGGATATTACAGAAAATAAACAATTTAATCTTTTGGAGGCTTTGGCAGAGAATATTGCTGAAGAAGTCTTAAATAAATTTAACCTTGTAAATGGAGTTATGGTTAGAGTTAGAAAGCCAGAAGCTCCTGTAAATGGAATTTATGACTACTTTGGTGTTGAGATAAGGAGAACAAGAGATGAATAAGGCTTATTTGGGAATAGGGACGAATATGGGCAATAGATTTGATAATCTATCAAAAGCATGTGAACTTTTGAGAGATAGTGATTCTATATATGAAGTAAAAGAATCAAAATTATATGAAACAAAGCCATGGGGATATACAGAACAAGCAGATTTTCTAAATATGTGTGTAGAGATAGAAACAGAGTTTGAACCTTATGAGTTGTTAGAATATTGTCAAAAAATAGAAGAAGAATTGCATAGAGAGAGAATGGTACATTGGGGTCCAAGAACTATTGATGTAGATATACTATTTTTTAATGATGTAGTTTCAACTGATGAAAGATTACTAATACCACATCCAAGGATTCAAGATAGAGCTTTTGTTTTGATACCACTTATGGATTTGAATGAGGAACTTTTAATAAATAAAAAATCAATAAAAGAATATTTAAATCTCCTATCTGCTAAAGAAATAGAAGAAGTAAAGGAGCTTGTAGGTTATGAGAAAAAACCTATTTAATGATAATTCAAAGATAGTGATAAATACAAATAATAAAGAAATAACTGTAAAAGAAGATAAACTTGTAATAGCTGGGCCATGTGCAATAGAAAGTTATGAGCAACTTTTAAAGACTGCTAAATTTGTAAAAAGTCATGGTGCAAATATTTTAAGAGGAGGAGCATATAAGCCAAGAACATCACCAAACTCATTTCAGGGATTAAAAAAAGAAGGTCTTGAAATATTAAAAGCAGTTAAAGAAGAGGTTGGGATAGCTGTTATTACAGAACTTATGGATATAAGAGATATGGATGAATTATATAGTATCAGTGATATAATTCAAATTGGCTCAAGAAATATGCAAAACTTTACTCTTTTAAGTGAAATCGGAAAACAAAATAAGCCTGTTATGTTAAAAAGAGGAATCGCATCAACAATTACTGAATGGATAGGTGCAGCAGAATATATAGCAATAGAAGGAAATAGTAACATTATAATGTGTGAGAGAGGTATAAGAACATACAATGATTATACTAGAAATACATTAGACTTAGCGGCTGTACCGATTATTCAAAAAGAAACGGGACTTCCTGTTGTAGTAGACCCAAGTCATGCTACTGGAGTTAGATATTTAGTAAAACCTATGTCAATGGCATCACTTGCATGTGGAGCAGATGGAATAATGGTAGAAGTTCATCCAGACCCAGAAAATGCTCTATCAGATGGGATTCAATCTCTCTGCTTTGATGAATTTGAAGATTTGATGAAATCAATTAGTGTTTATTAAAAAGAGGCAAGAGCCTCTTTTTTATTCGTGATAGTTTTGATGTAAATTTATAAGATAATAGATATATAATTTAATAGTTAGATTATTTGACATAAATAAAAATCTAATATTGATGTAATTAACATAAAAAATAAAAATTTTTTGATTAATAAGAAGGATATCAATAAAAAAAGTCGAATTCTGTATATTGAGTGATTGACAAATTTAGAATATAGTGTAGAATAGAAATGTTAACACAAAAAATTACACCAGAAGGTGATAATATGAATGATATAAAAGACGTTATCGAAGAAATAAAAGCTAGATGTGATATAGCAAGTATAATATCTGAATATATGAATATAAAACAATCTGGAGCTAATTATAAAGGATTATGTCCATTTCATGGAGAAAAAACTCCATCTTTTTATATAAATACATCAAAACAAATTTATAAGTGTTTTGGCTGTGGTGAAGGTGGAGATGTGATAAATTTTGTCATGAAAATGGAAAATTTAGATTTTATGGATGCTGTAAAAATTTTAGCAAATAAATGTGGTATAGAAATTAATACCAACATGAATGAAGAAACTAGAATGAAAATAGAGAAATCTAAAAAGTTTCAAGATATTCATACAGAAGCTGCTAGATTTTATCTTTCAAACTTATTGGGAAGTAAAAATCTTGGGTATGAATATTTAAGGATTAGAGGATTAGATGATAAAATAATTAAAAAATTTGGTCTAGGATTTTCTTTGGATTCATGGAATTCTCTTATGAATGCTCTTATTAATAAAGGGTATACAAAACAAGATTTATTGGAGTGCGGTCTAATTGCAAGAAATAGAGATGGAACTAATTGCTATGATAAATTTAGAAATAGAGTTATGTTTCCTATATTTGATTATAGAGGAAATATAATTGGATTTGGAGGAAGAGTACTAGATGATTCTTTACCAAAATACTTAAATTCTCCAGACACATTAATTTTTAATAAAAAACAAAACTTATATGGACTAAACTTTGCTAGAAAAAATTTAGATAATAAAACTATAGTCTTAGTTGAAGGATATATGGATTTAATTTCACTTTATCAGTATGGTATAAGAAATGTAGTAGCAACCCTTGGAACAGCCTTGACTGAACAACAAGGTATTTTAATAAAAAGATATGCGGATACTGCTATTATATCTTATGACTCTGATGAAGCTGGAATAAAAGCGACTTTAAGAGCTATAGATATACTTATTAAATTAGGTATTACTGTAAAAGTTTTGGATTTGAAAGACTCTAAAGACCCAGATGAATTTGTAAGAAAGTACGGACTTAGTGATTATAAAAAGGCAATGGATGTTTCTACTCACTACATAAAATATAAAATAGATCATCTTAAAAAAGAATTCAATATTCAAAAAGATGAAGAACGAGTGAAGTTTGCAAAAGAAGCTTCTAAGATTATAAAACAATTGACAAGTCCTGTAGAAATTGATTTTTATACAAAATATCTAAGTAATCAAATAGATATTAATGTCGAGTCTATAAAAAGGGAAGTGTATGGTAAAAACTACAATAAGCCATATAATAATAAAAACCAGAAAAAGATAGAAGAAAAAGTAATTGAAAAAGTCGAAGTTAGACAAGATGGAAAACAATTAGTTGAAGAAACTCTAATAAAAATAATGTTAGAAGACAAAAAAATTAGAGAAATAGCTCTACTTAAAGTAGAAGAAAGTGATTTTTTATTGAATGAAAGTAAAGAAATTTTAAATTACATGATTAAAAATCAAGAATTGGACAAAATAACTATTGACAAATTGAAAAGTTTAAACATATCCGAAGAATACTTAAAAGAATTAAATTCAATTTCTTTGAATAGTATAAACTTAGAGAACACAAAAGAAATAGAAGGAATAATAACAAATATCAGAAAGAACTCATTAGAAGAACAAATTAATAACTTGTTGAAAGAACAACAGGAATTAGAAAATAATAATGATATGAAAGAGGTAGATGGTAAAGTTATGGAAATTGCTTTAAAAATAGTTGAGATAAATAAAATTTTAAAAAGCTTGTAGAGAAAGGAGGTTTGAGTGTGGAAAATAAGTCGAATAAAAAAGAGTTAAAAAAAGTTACCGCTAAGACACTAATAGAAAAAGGAAAAAAGCAAGGTTCATTGACGCTTGCAGAAATAATGGAAGCTTTTTCTGAAACTGAACTTGATAAGGATCAGGTAGAAAATCTTTATGAAACTTTAGGTAATTTGGGAATAGAAATAACAGAAACAAAGAACTATAAAGCTGATATAGACTTTTCGGCTACTGATGACGATTTAAATATGAGCCACATAGATGAAGATGCAGAAGTAATTTCACATGAGGACTCTTCTGCAATAGAAATAGAAACTGTGGATTTATCTTTACCAAAAGGGATAAGTATAGACGACCCTGTTAGAATGTACTTAAAAGAAATAGGAAAAATTCCTCTACTTAAGCCACATGAAGAGGTAGAATTTGCTAGAAGAATGCATGAAGGTGATGAGATAGCAAAGCAAAGATTAGTTGAAGCGAACTTAAGACTAGTTGTAAGTATAGCAAAAAGATATGTAGGTAGAGGTATGCTTTTCTTAGACTTAATACAAGAAGGAAATTTAGGTCTTATAAAAGCTGTTGAAAAATTTGACTATACAAAGGGCTATAAGTTTAGTACTTATGCAACATGGTGGATAAGACAAGCTATAACACGTGCTATAGCAGACCAAGCGAGAACTATAAGAATACCAGTGCATATGGTAGAGACTATAAATAAATTAATAAGAGTATCAAGACAACTACTTCAAGAACTTGGAAGAGACCCAAAACCAGAAGAAATTGCAAAAGAAATGGAAATGACAGAAGATAAAGTAAGAGAGATAATGAAAATAGCTCAAGACCCAGTGTCTTTAGAAACTCCAATAGGAGAAGAAGAGGACAGTCATTTAGGAGATTTTATTCCAGATGATGATGCACCAGCTCCAGCTGAGGCAGCAGCATATTCTTTACTTAAAGAACAAATAGAAGATGTACTTGGATCATTAAATGATAGAGAGCAAAAGGTATTAAAGCTTAGATTTGGTCTTGAGGATGGAAGAGCTAGAACTCTTGAAGAAGTTGGAAAAGAGTTTGATGTAACTAGAGAAAGAATAAGACAAATAGAAGCAAAAGCACTAAGAAAATTAAGACATCCAAGTAGATCAAAAAAACTTAGAGATTATTTAGATTAAAAAGATACATCATTAATGTTTTTGCAATAAAGGCCATGGGATAAGTGATATCTCATGGCTATTTTGTGGTAGAGATTTTATATTATTTTTTATCTTGGTTTTAGTTTAAAATCAAGAACAAATAAAAAGATTGAAAGGAGATATATCTTTGAAACTAACAGATAGATTATTAAAAATAGCATCATTGGTGTCAGATGGTAAAAAGATAGCTGATATAGGAACGGACCATGGATACATACCAGTTTATTTGCTAAAGGAGGAAAGAGTTCCATTTGCAGTGTTGGCAGATGTTAATAAAGGACCTCTTGACAATGCACGAAAAGAGGTCATACAGAACAATCTTTTAGAGAAAGTCGATTTACGATTGGGTTCTGGCATAGAGGTACTAGAAATAGGTGAAGTTGAAGAAGTAATAATTGCTGGTATGGGAGGTATATTGATAAGTGAGCTTCTAGAAGCTAAAAAAGAAGTAGCACATAGTATAGAAAAATTGATATTACAGCCTATGCAGGCACAAGAAGAGCTTAGACGCTATCTTCTGAATAACGGATATGAAATTTTAACAGAGGTTTTAGTGAGAGAAGATTTTAGGATATATGAAATAATAGTTGCCAAATATACAGGTAAAAATACTATAATAGAAGATGAGATACAGTTTGAAGTTGGAATAAAACTTTTAGAAAATAAAGATTCTCTTTTTTATGACTTTGTAGAAAAAAAAATAAAAACATATAGTGCTATAGTTAATCAACTAGAAGATAAACATGGAGAAGAAATAGATAGGAAGAGAGAAGAAAGTAAGATAGCAATAAGAAAACTTGAAAATTTAATAAAATAAATAGGAGGTAAATATGTTACTGAAGAGTCTTACTAGAAAAATTGAAAAAAAGTATCCTCTAAGCTTAGCTGAAGATTGGGATAATGTAGGTCTTATAGTTGGAGATTTTGATATGGATGTAAAGAAGATTCTGGTATCCTTAGAAGCCAATGAAAATGTAATCAATGAAGCTATATCTCAAAATGTTGATTTAATTGTTACACATCATCCTTTTATATTTGGAAAAATTAATAAGATTAATAGCGCGGACTTAAAAGGTAGACTTATACAAAAACTCATTAAAAATGATATAGCCCTTTATTCTATGCATACCAATTTTGACATAGCATTTGATGGTCTAAATGATTATTTCATGGAAATTATGGAATTTAATAACTCAAAAGTTTTAGATGTCACTGAAAATGAGACTTTATACAAACTTGCAGTATATGTTCCATGTAATTATTCAGAAGTGTTGAGAAAGGCACTAAGTAATTCAGGAGCAGGCCATATAGGAAATTATAGTAACTGTACATTTTCGATAGAAGGAGAAGGTCAATTTAAGCCATTAAAAGGCTCAAATCCGTTTCTTGGAAGTATAAATGATATAGAAAGTGTAAATGAGGTTAAAATTGAAACTGTAGTACCACAGAAGCGTTTAGGTGGAGTGATAAGTTCTATGATAGATGCACATCCTTATGAAGAAGTTGCTTATGATTTGTACAAGCTAGAAAACAAAGGAAAAACATTTGGATTAGGTAGAATAAGTAAACTTGATGAAAGTACAACATTAGAAAATCTTTCTAATAAAATAAAAGAAAAATTAAATATGAAGCATATAAGGGTAGTTGGAAGTCTTAATACCGAGATAACAAAAATTGCTGTTGTAACAGGAGCTGGTTCTGAGTTTGTGAAAAAGGCTAAGAGACAAGGCGCAGATGTTCTAATAACTGGTGATGTAAAATATCATGAGGCACAAGATGCACTTGATATGGGAATATGTATAGTAGATTGTGGACATTTTGATACAGAAGATATATTTAAACATGTTATGAAGAGATTTTTGGATGAATTTGAAGAGATTGAAACAATAAAAAGTAATGTATATTTAAATCCATTTAGTATCATTTAATGGTACTTGATAATAAAAGCACTATATAGAAAATAAATTTGATTTTGATTAGGGGGATAAAAATGAAAGTAGCAGTGATTTTTCATAGCGTTTGTGGAAGTACATATTTATTAGCAAGGGAGTATAAAAAGGTACTTGAAGAAATGAATATAGAGGTAGATATATTTAAAGTAAGTGATGAGGTTGCAAAAACACTTCCTCAGTACTATTTGATAAATTCAAAGGAACATAAAGATGAATTTGAAAGTATAAATGTAATTAAATCTGGAAAAGAATTACTAGATTATGATGCAATATTTATGGGTTCACCAACATATTATGGAAATGTATCTGGTCAAATGAAGATGTTTATGGACAGTTTTTCTGATGTATGGGTAGGAGCACCTTTAAGTGGAAAAATATTTGGTTGTTTTGCTACTGCAGGTTCACAACATGGAGGAGGAGAACTAGCTTTACAATCAATGAATATATTTGCTCAACATATGGGGATGACGCTTTTATCAGTTCCATGTACAGTAAGAGGAGGTCATCCAGCATATGGAATACTTCATATAGCAGGAGATAACTCTGATATAAGACCAAGTGATGATGTTAAGTTTGGTATAAGAGATTATCTAAACAGTCTTAGTATATATAAAAAATAGATATATTTTCAGCAATGGTTTAACCTTACAATTCATTTTATACTTGGACAGATATTATAATCTAAATAAGAGCTAATTAGAGTTTCATTAGACTAAAAAGATGTGGTGCGAAGGTTGTTTTATATAATAGGAGGATAGCAAAATGCGCTTTGAGAGGCTAAGAACATATGAAGATAAATTGTATTTAGAGGCAATAAAGTTATACAATGTAAGTTTTCCTTTTCATGAACAGAGAAACCCATCTTTACAAGCAGAAATTATGGGTCATGAAGAATATCAATTTAACTTAATTTATGATGAAAACGACATGGTTGGTATCATTTTATGCTGGGAAACAGAGAATTTTATTTACGTGGAACATTTCTGTATCAATCCTGAAATGCGCAATAAAAAGTATGGAAAAAGAGCTTTGGAGCTGTTAAACCAGCGAGGCAAAACTGTTATTCTAGAAATCGACCCTCCCATTAATAAAATTTCCATCAAGCGACAAGGTTTTTATGAGAGGGTTGGATATAAGGTAAATGATTTTGAATATATTCACCCACCATACCATGAAGAATGCAATGGACATCAGTTAATTTTGATGTCTTATCCAGAAACATTGACAAAAGTTGAGTATGGTAATTTCAATCAGTATTTAAGAAGAACAGTAATGGGGTTATGATTCAGAGTAGGTATAATTTATATGTGCCTTATTGAGATATTTTACGAAACATCATTTTTGCTGTTTTTAAAAATGGCAAGCATGAAAGAGTGGTATATACCAGCCCATTCTTGCCAATCATATTTTCATGCAAGTCAAGAATAAGGAAAACACCAAAACTCGTATAAACACTACATTTTTATGAGTTGTTGGTGTTTTCTATATTTTTAACTCAGTTTTCTTTGCTTACTCATAATAACGAGTGCCAAATCTTATATCAGTTTTTAATGCCATTTTCTCTCAGATATACTTTTGATGTCATTGTTCAATTTTAATACATAGATGTTCATTGTCGATATTCTCTTATTCTTCAAACAAGCTATATGGAACTTGTAAAGTTCTGCATAGTAAATTTATAATTAAAAGCATCTGTTTTTCTTTGCTTAATTCAGCAAATGATTTATCATGTAATAATCCACTGATACCTTTTAGTACAAATGGCGCAAGCCATTTAGACTCACTTAAGTCTTTTTTATCTGCTAATCTGAGTATTTCAATAATCATTGTCCTAAAAGAGGGCAGAATTGCTTCTAAGGTTAAGCTGTGAATAGATGATAAAACTGACCAATGAATAGCTCCATCAGATAATTTCGAAAATTCATCCATTCCGCTGTCATAGCATTCTATAAGTTGTTCCAATCTCATTCGTGGGGAAATCTTATCGGATTTCTGACTCATCAGTTTAGAAGTTCGCTCTCCTTGCATTTTCATGAAGAGTCTTAAGGCTTCATCAAATAATTCTTGTTTGGAAGAAAAGTAATGGTAGAACATTCCAACTTCTCCACCAACCTCATTTAATATCATGCGAATAGAGGTGCTTTCATAACCGTTTTTTAGAAACAACTGTAAAGCGCATTTAAGTATTTCTTCTCTTTTACCACCTTCTAAAATAGGTTTTCGTGCCATTTATTTAATCCTCCCTTAAACAGAATGGTGTTTTGCTTAAAGAATATCACAATGTATAAATAACGTCAATAATAAAAAGAATAATGTTCTTATAATTATTATTTGTGGATGAGTAATATGTTCAATTTTACCTAGTGCTATGATATATGTACTCATATCCAAAAGGAAAAATAAACAATAAAATATAAATATGAATACAGAAAGTCAAAGAAAAAGAAGGCTAAAGTCTTCAATTTTTTATGTTTTAATCTCTAAAATCAACATTAGTAAATCCTGTTAGCGAAATGTCAATTTGATTTTTTCTCGTACCATTCTTATATTCAAATCCTTTATTCATCTTAGTAAAATAGTCTGGATAATTAATTAGACCATATTTAAGAAATTCTTTATCTGTTGCGGATAGAGAAATAGTGCTATTTTTGTATTGATTTTTTGAAGTAAATTCTATACTTGAATCTTTTGAAGTAACATTTATTGCATCAATACAATTTTCGGGTAAATCATAACTAAAGCTACCATCAAGCACATTTACATCCATATTGCATTTTATATTTGGAATATGGAGTTGAACATAGCTAGAATTGCCCATTTTAGCTGTTTTTCCTGATATAGATACAACCCATTTTCCGTTTTGTTCTATCATTTTAATATTGTAGTATTGGTTGTTGTAATTTGCTATTATTTTGTTGGATGAGGTTGGTAGTATTTCTACTCCTCCATTGCAGATGTCTAAAGAAACATTAAGGTTTTGTGCATTGTGAGGTAAGCTATCACTGCTTTTTTGTGAGTCTGCACCTACCTTGGAATTAGCAGAGGTATTGAAATTTCCTCTATTGCTGATATCACTATCACCATGTACTTGTGATGATGTATGGATTTCTAAAGCTGTTGCTCCTGTTGATAATATAGTTATTATTAAAAATGTAATGAGGAGTAAAAACTTTGGTTTTTTCTTGAATTTCATAATTATTTTCAACCTCTCTTTCAATAATTACTTACTTTTTTTGATAGTTTTAATGGCAAAAAAATTCTGTAATTTATGTTGATATTTGACATATATGACTGTATTATTTTCAAGTTTTTATATGGGTATGGAAAAATTTATGTCAGCTTGGATACAAGTAACTTTGTGTTGTATCTACATAGGTATTGAGGAAGTTTCTTAAAGTGTTTTGAGCATTTTCAATTAATAAAAATAATGATAAATAAATATATTTAAAGTGACCATACATATAGCCACTTTATTATATCGTATTAGATTATTATAAACGAGAAGCTTTACCAGAAATATGGTCTATTTCTATTTTAACTACAGTTGTCAAATTTATATCTTTTTCTATGTACTTCATACCTTCTTCAATAAAGCCCTTAGAATATTTTTTTATTATTTCTATAAGAGCATTTTTCTTTTCCTCATTGTCTACTGTTGAAGCTTTTCCAAATACTACAGCGCTAGCATATGTAGTACTAAATTTATCTGGAAGAACACTTTCATTAGCTACTACTAAGAAAGAAACCTTGTTATTTGCTGAGATATTATCTAATTTATGTCCACTTCTTGCACAATGAAAATATACAGAATCATTAAAGTATACATAATTTACAGCAACTCCATAAGGATAGCCATTTTCACTTATAGTAGAAAAAGTACCAAATTCACCATTTTTTAATACTTCTATAGTATCTTCTTTTGTCATTTCTCTCTTTTTTAATCTCATTTCTCTAAACATAATATCATCCTTCCTAATTCAATATTTAAATAAAAGTTTAAAGCATTTATAAAAATTATTCTACACTTTTTGTAAATTTTAAATAAAATAAAAAATACAGTTGACAATTATAAAAATTTAGAATATTATAATAGCAACAGCAAATTAAAAATCCTATGACAAGGAAGAGTAATTATGTTTAGCTTCAACATAGAGAGCTGAGGATGGTGGAATCTTAGCAAGAAGGAATATAGTGAATGGACCTTAGAGGAATAAATTGAAATCATATTTTTATGAGAGTAGACTTTATCGTCAGTCGCACGTTACAGCGAATAGGGTATGTAAGTACTTGATAATGAGATATATAAGAATTAAGTTTTAAGCTTATTTTTTATATAATTTAGGTGGCAACGCGGATAATCTCCGTCCTATTGATTTAGGACGGAGTTTTTTATTTTGCAAAAACTATTAATAAAGAAATTATATAATTTAAAATAAAAGGTGGTGAGAGAGATGTTATGAACTTCTAAAGCTAAAGAGAATGATATGGAAAATTGGAACGAAAATGAAATAAATATTAAACAAATTAGGGGGAAATATTACAATGAAAACAAATACAAAAAAATTAACTTTAAATGCAATACTTTTAGCTATGGGATTATTGATACATCAACTTACACCTGCTATAGGACTTCCAATGCAACCAGATATATCACTAGCAATGATGTTTATAATAATGATACTAAATAAGGATGATTATAAGATTTGTTTGGTAGCAGGAATTGTAACAGGAATATTTGCAGCATTAACAACTAAATTCCCAGGTGGTCAGATTCCAAATATACTTGATAAAACTATTACAATAAATATAATGTTCATGATAATGTATATAATTTATAAATTACCATTTATGAAAAAATTGAACAGTAAAAAACAAGATTTAATAGCTGCAACAATAATATTCCCAGTAGGTACAGTTATAAGTGGAACTCTATTTTTACTAGTTGCTCAAGCTATAGTAGGTCTTCCTGGAGGTTCATTCACAGCGTTATTTATGGTAGCAGTGGTACCAGCAATATTGATAAACTTAATAGCTGGTATGTTATTATTTAAAGTAGTAAGTATCTCTATAAGAAGAATAAGTTATCAAGGATAAGATTATATTTTATAAGCATATGACAAAAATAAATAATAAATTAATAAAGAGGTATTAAGTTAAATGTAATCTTAATACCTCTTTTTAAATTAAATTATAACAATATCAAAGACCTATTTTATATGTGGTAAGGAGAGAGTAGTGAGTGTATCCTTAGAGTCTCAACTAGACAACAAAATTTATCTAATAAGCAAACAATTAATGCTTCTTTGTATCTAGGAGGTCTAACAGTAAGTGGCCACATATGTTTTAAAATAATGTCTGTTTCTTTTTCATTTATTTGAAAGAATAAATTTGCGTTTTTTAGTGCTTCTTTAGGATGAGTAAAACCATGTAATCCCTTTCTATCACCTTTATAATGCCAGTCATAAAGAAAAAAATCATGCAGTAGAGCCCCTCTAATAACGCTTTGAATTTCAACATTTAAATGCAATTTTTTACATAATAGATAACTATAATATGCTACTGATAAACTATGTTCAAGACATGAAACATTGCCATGATGAGGAAATGTTCTCATAAGTTGTACTTTTTCAGATGAAAGTATCTCAGAAGCGCAATCATTAAAGTATTTAATTTCAGTTTTTGACAACATTATGCAAATCTCCATTCCTAGTAATATATAAATACTATATTTCAATGATAATATGAAATATTTCTTATCTTACAAAATATAATACCCAATAATACAAGTAAGATACCTTTTATGGTATTTAAAGTAAAAGAGATTTTATAACACTAAAAAGTGAAAAAATTAAAAATATAGCTATAAGAATATATAATATCTTTCCAATCGGATTTCCCAAATTTATAGTCCATCCTATGCCAAATCTTTTATCAACCATAAATGATGGGTCGTTTGGATTATTATATATAATACCTCCTATCCAGTACTTTTCATCATTATCTGGAGTATAAGAAGAATTGGATTTTAAATTTGGAGAATTAATATATGTTACCATTAAATAAATTATAACTAAAAGCATTATTATATTTATAACAGTTAATAAATTTGGATTTGTTTTTAATGATAAAAAAACGATAAAGAATTGTACTATCATCATAATCATCAATATAAAAAACAAATAACCAATTTTATTTAGATATTTAATGTTTTTAGTTTTACTTTCTTCAATTTTATTTGTATCTACTTTAATTCTCGCTTTTATAGCTCCAATAGAAGTTATATATAATAAAATCATTATACAAAACTCAAGACCTATTAATTTAAACACACCAAGATAGGATTTTTTCATAAATCCATCAGGTTTTCCTGTTATAGTAGAGTGCGTAGTAATTAAATCTGGTAATTGATTATAGTTAAGCAATATAAAAATACTTATTCCAAAAGTAAGTAATACTGGTATTAAATACAATATCTTAAATTTTTTTATTATTTTATTTTTTTCATTTATAAAATCCATATCTATTACCAATTTTGAGTCTGCACTTATCTGACTTAATTCAGTGAAAAACTTGGATTTAGTCATTTTAACTTCTTTATGAATATAGATATATAATATACTTTCATATAGTAAAAACCCTATAATACTAATAGAATAAGAAAATTCTATTTTATCAAACATAAAAACTAGAGCTAAAACTAAAATAAAAATCACAATGAATCCTATAGATAAAAGTTTTTTAAATTTTTTATCAAGTATTATAAAATCAGGATAGTTTCTATGTTCTTGGTTTATAGAAACACCATAAATGTGATTTTTGCCAATAAGATGTGGCATAAAATAAAAAGTAGCATACATCAAAATTAAGGTTGAAAATATTGTAAATAAACATTCAATCTTATTCATAGTATTTCACCTCATACTTATCAAATAGATTTTTACTTAACGTCAAGAACTCTTCTTTATTGATACCTGATAAATAAGATTTTGCTACTAAAAGTTCTAAATCAATTCTATTTTTTTGGCGAGTTGAATTTTCTGTTTCCATTGGAAGTTGAGCTACAATTGCACCTTTTCGCCTATCAATATTTAAAAATCCTTCTTCTTTTAGTTCATTATAAGACTTATTTACAGTATGTAGATTTACACCAATATTTTCAGCCATACTTCTTACAGATGGAAGTGATTCATTTATTTTTAATTCTCCTGAAGCTATAGCTTTAGTTATCTCTTCTTTAATTTGTACATAAATAGACTTATCACTATTAAAATCTAAATTTAAAATCATAAAAAACCTCCATAATATCGTTATAAATAAAAATACTTGTTATATATATAGTATAACACAAAAAACATTATCAAGTACAAAATATAAATTTATATTCTACAAGATGATTTATATTATTTGTAAAAATTGTAATTTAAAAATAACATAATTTTTATCAAAATAATACAGATACTATCTATAAATAGAAATCAGAAAGGAGAAAAAATATGTTAACATATTTAATTAAAAGACAAATGAATAAAAAAGATGATGGAATGAGTAAGCCAATGATGTTTGCAGGAGCCGTGATTACAGGAGTGGGTGCATATGCAACTTATAGGATGATAAAAAACATTAAATCTAAATCTCAAATGTCTCAAATGATTGATACAGAGTATTATGGAAATAATCAATACAATGACTATAAATATGATGAGTTTGGTTATGAATGTGATTGTAGTGATAAAAAACAAGATTATGAATATGAAGAATTAAAAAAAAAAGTAAGAGAATTTAATTCAAGAAGAATAAATTGTGAAAATTGTCCACATGTTTCTCAAGAAGAAATGATGCATTATGTAAATAGTGTTAAAAATAATAAAAAAGACATTGATTTACATGAAGATGACAAAAAAAATAATATTTATAAAGAAGAAGAATATAAAAAATATGAGGAAGAATAAAGTAAGCTTT
This sequence comes from Clostridioides sp. ES-S-0005-03, assembly GCF_020658455.1. Classification (NCBI taxonomy): domain Bacteria; kingdom Bacillati; phylum Bacillota; class Clostridia; order Peptostreptococcales; family Peptostreptococcaceae; genus Clostridioides; species Clostridioides sp. ES-S-0005-03. The sequence goes on from NZ_JACVWI010000001.1 coordinate 433,952, forward strand.
AAATAGTTAAACAGATGAGAATACCAGTTTATATAAAATTAAATATCTAAAATGTGAGTTGTAGCTTAACTTGAGAAAAATCTATACTATTTTCAAAATAGTTAAGTGTCAACTTGCATTTTTATTTTTATGTTTTTTAGTAATTGTTTGTGACTATTTTGTAATTCTAAATATATTTTAGTATCTAAAACAATTGTGTATAATAAAAGTTGTATATGTAAATAGTTTAAAATTAAAATGTTAAGAAGGGAAATAGTTATGTTAAAGTTATTGATAGTTGAGGATGACAGTACTATCTCTTTTGGAATAAAGTATGCATTGGAGCAAGAGGGATTTAGTGTAGATATATCAAAGGATTTATCAAGTGGAAAAGAAATGATATCTTCTAATGAATATAGTATGGTACTACTGGATGTAATGTTACCAGATGGAACAGGATATGAATTTTGTGAGTATGTAAGAAAGTTTTCTCAGATTCCTATAATATTTTTAACTGCTTATGATGAAGAAGTAAACATTGTACTGGGTCTTGATATAGGTGGAGATGACTATATAACAAAACCTTTTAGAATTAGAGAATTAATATCGAGAATAAAAGCTGTTTTAAGAAGAAAAGGTGACGCTACAGAAGAAAATAAAAAGATACTTAAATATAGAGATTTAAATATATATACATTAGAAGCTAGAGTATATAAAAATAACAAAGAAATATTTCTGACATCTGTTGAATATAAGCTTCTTTTAATTCTTATACAGAATAAAAATACAGTTTTGAGTAGAACTCAAATACTAGAAAAGCTTTGGGATGTAACTTATGATTTTGTTAGTGATAATACTTTAACTGTTTATATAAAAAGACTTAGAGAAAAAATAGGAGATGACTTATGTAAACCAATTTACATAGAAACTGTAAGAGGACTAGGTTATAAATGGATAGGAAGTGAAAATAATGTTTCTATATAATCCTGAAGTAAAGAATTTTTTTAGTAAATATATTATTTTAATGTTGATGATAATTCTTATATCAACTGGATTTAGTGTAATCAATATAAATACAACTAAAAATATGATTGTAAAAAATAATCAAGCTATAATAGGAACCTTAGTTAACAAGTATCCAAAACTAGAAAGTGATATCGTAGATATAATAACACAAGGAAAGTCCATGCAAAATGTAGAATTTGGTGAGAAAATATTAAGTAAGTATAACTATGACAAAACTATTAGAATAAATTCTGAGCCTCTTACTTCCAAATTACTTTCAAACACTATAAAAATAAATATAATCTTAGTTTGTATAATTTTTATGATGATATTTATGTTGATACTTAAATATTTTAGAACTATGTATAATGATTTATCAGATATGACTAAGTATGTTTACTATAGTTCAGAAGGAAAAGAATTTGATATGAAAAATAGAAATCAAGAAGGGCAGATAGGTCTTTTAAAAACAGAGCTATTGAAGATGACAACAATTCTTAATGAAAAAGTTGAACTTTTAAATTCAGAAAAAATATTTTTAAATAATACAATTTCAGATATATCACATCAGTTAAAAACTCCTATGACTTCCTTAATCATACTAAGCGATTTATTATATAATGATGTACCATATGAAGTGAAAATAGATTTTTTAGACAAGATAAAAAATCAACTAAATCGTATGGACTGGTTGATTAAAAGTATGCTTAAATTATCAAAAGTAGAAGCTAAAGTTATAAAGTTTAAGAGAGAAAAAATAAAGTTTAGTGAACTTATACATAGAGCAATCCAACCAATGAAAATACCTATGGAGATTAAAAACCAAAAGTTAAGTATAGAAGGCAATGGTAATGTATCTTATGTTGGTGATATTGATTGGTCAGTTGAGGCTTTAGTAAATATAATAAAAAATTGTATAGAACATACTCCTGAGTTTGGAAATATAAGTATAATTTACAAAGAAAATCCATTATTTTCAGAGTTAATAATAAAAGATGATGGTGAAGGTATAGATAAAAAAGATATACCACATATTTTTAAACGTTTCTATAGAGGGAAAAGTAGTTCAAAAGAGGATAGTGTAGGTATAGGGCTTGCAATGGCAAAATCCATAATAGAAAGCCAAAATGGAGATATTTATGTAAATAGTGAAAAAGGTAAAGGAACTGAATTTCATATAGCATTTCATAAGATATATGATGATAATAGTGACTAATCTGTAATATTTAATTCACTTTATAGTAATAGCTTGAGTCTAATATATGAAGTATAGAATATAAATATTGGAGGTAGTTATGGAAATTTTAAGAGTAGAAAATCTGACTAAAAGTTATGGTAAAAATGAAACAAAAGTCGATGCAATAAAAAATGTAAGCTTGTCTATAGAAAAAGGTGAGTTTATAGCAATAACAGGTCCAAGCGGAAGTGGAAAGAGTACATTATTACATTTATTAGGAGGTGTTGATAGACCTACTAGTGGTAAGGTTTATATAAATGATGTAGATATATATAATCTAAAAACTAAGGATTTGGCAATCTTTAGAAGAAGAAATATAGGTCTTATATATCAATTCTATAATCTGATTCCAGTTTTAAATGTCAAAGAAAATATATTACTTCCAGCAGAGCTTGATAATAGAAAGATTGATAAAGAATACTTGAATGATTTGATGAAAACATTGGGTCTAAGCAATAGAGAAAATCATCTTCCTAATCAATTATCAGGAGGTCAACAACAAAGAACATCTATAGGACGTGCCTTAATTAATAGACCATCTATAGTATTAGCAGATGAACCAACAGGTAATCTAGATAGCAAAAACTCAAAAGAAATACTAGAGTTATTAAAATTATCAGTGAAAAAATATAATCAAACATTAATAATGATAACTCATGACAAAAATATAGCACTTCAGGCGGATAGAATTATAGGCATAGAAGATGGAATTATAAAAAGTGATGAGGTGATATAAATGAATCTATATACATCTCTAACTGTTAGATATTTAAAACAAAATAAAAGACGAACTATTGTAACTATAATTGGAATAATACTTTCCACTGCTCTAATTTGTGGTATAGGTAACATATTTGAAAGTTTTATGGATTATCAAATAAGAGAAACCATAAAAAATGATGGGAGTTTTCATGCTAAATTCTACAATGTAAACAAAAAAAATATAGACTATGCAACAAAATCGGCTGAAATAAAAAGTTATGCACTTACTAATCAACTTGGATACTCTAGAATAGAAGATACTGTAAATGGTATATTAAGCGTTAAGCAATATGATAAAAATGCTATGGAAGGATATAGAGTTTCTATAAAAGAAGGTAGATTTCCAGATAAAGATGGAGAAATTATTTTAAGTGAAAACATAGTTAATCTTATGGAGAAAAAGCTAAAAATAGGAGATAAGATAACCTTAAAAGTAGGTGATATGTTTGATAGTAATAACAAAAAAATTGATGATATGAGTGTATTTCATGAAGGTGATTATATTGCCAATGAAAAAGAAAAGACATTTAAAATTGTAGGTATAATCAAAAGGCCAGGATTTGAACTCACTGACCAAGTTGCTACTGGTTTAACTTACTTTAATCCTATAGATAATAATAAAGAGACAGTGAATATATCAATAACAGCAAAAAATCCTAAAGATATATATGAAATAACAAGAAAAATAAGTAATAATATATATACAAATAAAGATAAAGCATCAAACTCTGAAATGATAAAATACAATGAACATTTATTGAGATTACAAGGAGCTAGTAAGTATGCAAATATAAATAGTTCTATAAAAGCTATAATTACTATGGTAACTATTTTAGTAATTATATGTACAATTGCTACAGTATATAATTCTTTTAGTATTTCTATAACTGAACGAAAAAAGCAGTTTGGAATATTAAATTCTATAGGAGCTACTACTAATCAAATTAAAAGATTAGTTTTTATTGAAGGTATTATAATTAGCTGTATTGGAATACCAATAGGACTATTGTCTGGAACAGTAGCTATAGATTTAGTATTTAAAGCTATAAATAAATATCTTACAGAATCAGTTGTATCACAGATGGGTTTACAAATAGTATATAATCCATTAATAATAATTATCAGTATAATAATTGTTTTACTTACAATTTTTATATCAATTCTCCTACCTGCAATAACAGCCTCTAATATTTCTCCTCTTAGTGTAATAAGGAGTAGTGGAGATTACAAAGTAGGTAAGGTTAAAAATTCGAAACTTATTAAATTAGTTTTTGGAACAGAAGGTGTACTTGCATATAAAAGTGTAAGAAGAAATAGAAAGAAATTTATTGTGACACTTTTTTCTTTAATAGTAAGTATAGTAATATTTATATCTTTTAGCGGATTTATGGCGAATTTCTTAAAAGGTGAAGAAATCAGAAATTCTCAAAGAAACTACGATTTATATTTAAGTTCAAGACAAATATCTAAGTCTATGGATGATACTATAAATAAACTAAAAAATATATCTGGAATAAAAAACTTTGAAGTAGCTGTAGGAGAGTATATTTCTATAGGAGTAGATAAGGATAAAATAAATAAATCTAAAGAAAATCTAATTAAGGATTATTATCAACAACGTAAGGTTGGAGATAGTTATGTATATGAGTTTAACAACAACGAACTAATTTTTCCTGGAGAAACTGCAATACAAAATAAAACAAAAAACTTAATAAAAGGCTCTTTTGATAAAGAAAGAGCGATTAAAGAAAATGGAGTGATATTTGTTAGAAAAAGTTACTTTGAATCAAAGGGTAAGAAAGGCGTAATAGAGTTAACTAATTACAAAGTTGGAGATACTGTAACTTGTGAATATACTGGCGAAAATGATTCAAAGAAAAAAGTAAACATAAAAATTCTTGGTATAACAGATGAAAAACGTCTAGGAATGGGTTATCAAAATATGGGATTGCAATTTTTAACTTATGATGAGGTTGCTGAAAATATGGATTTAAAGTTAGAGAAAGGTATTGTCTTTATTGACTCAGGGGGAAGTGCTCAGACTAGGAAGAGTATAGAGTCTTTGGCTAAGAAAAATAATGTCAATTTTCATGATGAAAATACAAGTGACAAAAGTGAAAAGCAAAATTTAAAAGCTATTAAAGTTTTTGTATATGGGTTTATAGTAGTGATATCTCTAGTAAGTGTTACAAATATACTAAATACAATAAGTACAAGTATAAATCTAAGAAAAAGAGAACTAGCAATAATACAATCAATAGGTGTTACTCCTGTAGGTTTTAGAAAAATGATATACTTAGAAAGTTTTATCTATGGTATTTTATCTTTATTGTTTGGCGTACCAATTGGTATTGGGTTGATATTAATTATGAATAAATTAGTTTCAGGTGTAATTGAGTTTTCTACAGTTATACCATGGACAGCAATTGGCATATGCATAGTTAGTGTTTTTATAATAACCTTTATAGCAGCATATATACCTATGAATAAATTAAATAAGGAGAATATAATAGATAATATAAGAAAGGAAAGTATATAAAATACTATAAAAATAATTTATAGATATGTAAAATATTATTAAAATCGTTTAATTGGTATAAACTATAATTATGCTGATTAAACGGTTTTTATTTATATAAGAAATCTAATAAATAAATTGCTAGAGGTATTTAATTATTTAGAAAGAATTGGTATTATATAAAGTAGGAGTTTAGATAATAAAGAAAGATATTTGATTATATTGGAAAACAAAAGAAAAAGAAGGTGATTACTATTTCTCATATAACTGCTAAAAACATGTATAAAAGCTTAGAGGAAAGAATAAATAAATTTCCACAGGGTGCTCCACCCTCCGATACATTATATAAAATACTAAATGTACTTTTTACAGAACAAGAGGCAAAATTAGTGGCACAACTTCCAATAAAGCCTTTTAGAGTAAAAACAGCAGCTAAAATTTGGAGTATAAGTGAAAGTGAAGCATATAGGGTGCTAGATAAGCTAGCTAGCAGGGCACTAATACTAGATATAGAAGATAAAAAAGGTAAAAAATATATAATGCCTCCTCCAATGGCTGGTTTTTTTGAGTTTGCCATGATGAGAACAAGACACGATATAGACCAAAAACTTTTATCAGAACTTTACTATCAGTATATGAATGTAGAAGAAGATTTTATTAAAGATTTATTTTATTCAACAGAAACAAAACTTGGAAGAGTTTACGTTCAAGAAGAAGTATTGACTAATGATAATGAAGTAAGTATTTTAGATTATGAAAGAGCTACTCATATAATTGATGAATCGACTCATATAGGTATAAGCATGTGTTATTGTAGACATAGAATGCAACACGTTGGAAAAGCCTGTGATGCTCCTATGGATATATGTATGACATTTGACAATGTAGCTAATTCTTTAATAAACAATAAATTTGCAAGACGTGTAGATAAAGTAGAATGTAAGGAATTACTTCATCAAGCATATGAACATAATTTAGTTCAATGTGGAGAAAATGTTCGAAAAGGAGTTACATTTATATGTAATTGTTGTGGTTGCTGTTGTGAGGCGCTAGTAGCAGCAAAAAGATTTGGAAATCTTCACCCAGTACAAACAACTAGTTTTATACCAAATATAAACCATGAAAGTTGTGTAAAGTGTGGTAAATGTATATCTGCATGTCCAATAGATGCAATAAGTAAAGTAAAAGAAAATGATAAAGAATATATAAAAGTTGATGAGGATAGATGTCTAGGTTGTGGCGTTTGTGTTAGAAATTGTCACAAAAATAGTATTATGCTATTAAAGAGAGATGAAAAAATAATAACTCCTGCAAATTCAGTACATAGAGCAGTTCTCATGGCAATCGAGAAAGGGCAATTACAAAATCTAATTTTTGATAATAATGCCTTAGCTAGTCATAGAGCTATGGGAGCGATACTATCAGCTATATTAAAACTTGAACCAGCTAAAAAAGCTTTGGCTAGTAAGCAGCTAAAGTCAGTATACTTAGATAAATTACTAAGTATGAATGATAAATAAAGATTAATTTTATAATTGTAATAAAAACGGGCTATATTCAAATAAAATTATTTGAATATAGCCCGTTTTAAAATATTAAGCTATTTCTTTAATTTGTTTAAATGAATTTTCATTTCCATTTCCACCAATTTGTGTTACTGATTTAAATCTCATAGTTTTAAATAGTTCTTTTTGACTATAGTCTAGTAAATTTCCTACTAGTATTACAGGAGATTTAGTTTTTCCAGCTAAAACCCCAACAGATAAACCATCTATTAAATCATCTTGTTTATTGATTCCATTTTTAGCTACATATAGGTTATTTATATTAGAATCCTTGTAGAACTCTTTTATTACTTTTGCATTTGTTTCATTTCTAGTACTACCTGATATTCTTTGTGGATTTTTAAGTTTGTTTTCTATATTTTTAGAAACTGTGTATTCTCCACCTATTATATAAGATTTATCTATTTTTTTATCTTTGAATAAATTATTTATTTCAGTTATATTACTATTTTCATTAGTAAGTATTATAGGCATATCATTTTGAGCTGATGCTGCACCAATACTTACTGCATCTGCTAATCCTTTTTCACCGTTAACTACTGATATTTTTGATACATTACTAATTCCTTTTAATTCTTTAGCAAGATTTAGAGAAGTCTCATATCTATCATTTCCTGAAATTCTAGATACAGACATATTATCTGACTTTATAGTATCTAAAGATTTTTCGTTTACAGAAGCTTCACCACCGATTACATATACATTTTTAACTTTTAATCTCTTTAATTCAGCTAAAGTTTTTTCATTTATTTGAGAGCTTCCAGTTAGCAATATAGGAGCATCTTTTTTATATGCAAATGGTGTTGCAGCTAAAGCATCTGCAATTGCAGAATCATTTATTAAAACGGCATTTTCAGCATTTTCCCAACCTGCTTGGCTTATCTTAATAGAAGTTTCATATCTATCAGTTCCTGTTAATGCATTTGCATTTACTTCATCTTGGTATGTAACTTCAAATTTGGCATTTGGACTTCCTAAGAAAGCTATTACGCCTCCTTTTGGCAATCTAACTCTATTATTCTTTGTCACTAAAGAGTAATTTACAGGAGTTCCTTTATCATCATAAACTGCAAAAGATGAATTTTGAGGAAGATTAACTTCTATTTTTTTATTTGCTATATCATCGCCAATTTTGTACCATTTTGCATACCCCTTTGAATCTATTTGATATGTAAAAGATTTTTCTGATGATAAATTAGTTAGGGAATCTTCACTTACATATGTTTGTGTTGCAAATTTTAGGTATTCTGTACCATTTTCTTTATACAGTTTGATATCACTCAAATCACGACCCATTACACCAGGTATTTCTATAAAAGCATTTGAATTATTCTCATCTATTATTTTAGTATTAGCTAAAAAACCTGGAGTTTTATCAGAAACACCAAGAATTGCTTTAACAGAACCAAGCATATAGTGTTGAGAACTATATTTTTCATCCACTATATAGTAGCCTTTTTCACCTCTTTTTTCCCATGCTTCTTTGACACTATCTGATATATCATTGTCATCTACCTTTTGAGCTACGTAGTATAAACTTGCTGTCTGACCTAATCCAGGAACATCATCATAAGAGCTCATATTTAAATATGTGATATTATTTTTTTCTTTTACAAATTTTAGGCAACTATTACCTTTTTCAGATACAAATCTATCTTGACCTATGTATACATATTTATCTTCAGGTCCATTTTCTATGTATGGAGAAGATACTGTTAGAGTACCATTATCATTAACATCGATTTTTAGCATATTTGAAGAAGCATAAAGTCCACTATTTTCTTTTAAGTAACTTGGCATTTTGACTTGTTGTGGCTTACTAAATGTTTTATCAGGTTTTATTTCTTTAATTTTACCTTTTTCTTTTAATGCAGATAGTAAAAGTTCTTGACCGATTACTTCGTTAAGTTGACTACTTCCACCAGAAGAAACAACTGCAACTGCCATATTTTCATCTGGAAGCACTGTAAGATTACTATGGAATAATAAAGAATCTCCACCTTTTGTAAGTGCTTTTAGATTATATTGATTAAATGGATAAGTGTTGACACAATCCCATCCTAAACCATATCCAAGGATAGAGTCTTCTCCCTCAGGCCATAGACCATTTAAATATTCTTTATTTTCCATAGCTTTTACTGAAGCAGGAGAAAGAATTCCATTTGATTTTTTCATAAATGTTTGTGCAAATGTACATAGATTTTCTGCACTTGAATATAAGCCACCCATACCTATAGTATTAAAGTTATCTTGTGGAACTGCATCTTCCCAATAAGGTACATAGGCTTTTGCAAGTTTTGAACTATCAAAGCTATTTTCTGGAGTTTTTGTGTTTTGTAAGTTAAGTGGATTATTTATGTACTTATCAAGAAAATTAGTAAATGACATACCAGATACTTTCTCTACTAAAATTTCAGCTAAAGTAAATCCATCATTACAATAAACGGAAAAAGCTCCTGGCTTAGCTTTTAATCTTTGTTTCTTTAATTCTTCCAAGAAATTATCATGGCTATAAGAATCATTGTCTCCTAATAAAAGGGCATTTTTTAAACTTCCTCCCATTAACCCTGATGAATGATTTAATAACATTCTTGGAGTAATTTCTTTATATCTATCATCAGCCATCTTAAATTCAGGTATATATTTTACAACAGGAGTATCTAAATTTACTTTTCCCTGTTCAACCAACTTCATAACAGCTGTAGTAGTAAATACTTTACTGATAGAGGCAATATTATACATATTATCCTTAGTTAAATTTTTATTATCTTGTTTGCTGTATACTCCACCATTTCCAGAAATCTCAATTTTACCATTATCAATTAGAGCATATTGAGCGCTTACAGCACCATATTTAGATAGTAAAGTTTGAATTTTCTCTTTAGCAAGAGCTCTAGTTTTTGTGTAAGACTCCGAACCTTTACTATAATCATTTAACTCTATATCAGAGCTTTGATACTTATCAGAGATGTTTTTTGTGTCATTATCAGCAAAAGTAATACTTGGAGTAGCAGTAAATAACATACTAAGTACCAATGTGCTAGATAATAACTTACATAATCTTTGCTTAAACATATTAAATTACCTCTTTTCCCTTTTAATAATTATAATTAGCATAACATTCTTAATTATTTTAATCAACAGATTATTGTTCAAGAAAAGTGTATTTATAATAAGTATACATTTTATATATATGAGAAAAATAAAAATACAATATTTTGTTATCTGATAAAAAATAAAGGGTATAAGTAATATATAAATAAAATGGAGGAATCTTAAATTATGTACAAAACTATAAATAAAAATCAACTTAAGGAAATGATGAAAAATGAAAAAGATGTTTTATTGTTAGATGTAAGAACTAAAGATGAATTTAATGAAAGTAAAATAGAAAATGCGATAAATATATCTTTACAAGAGTTAATTAATAATATAGATGAAATTTATGAATATAAGGATAAAAAGGTAATAGTTTATTGTAGAAGTGGTCACAGAAGTGTTACAGCATGTAATTTATTAGCCGAGGAAGGTTTTAAGCATTTGTATAACTTAAAATCTGGAATAACTGATTATATGAATTAAATACTTAGGTTATGTTAGGTGAAGTAATTTAATATTAAATAAAAATATGCTTTTATAAATTATAAAGGCATATTTTTATTTAAAGAAAATAAAGCTAGAATATATGTAAAAGTTATATTTATTTTTTAGACGAAGAGAATTACAAAGGATTAATGCAACTACAAGTTTATCTAAAGATATGCAGAGTGGTATAAAAAATGTCAATCTGTATATCTTTAGAATAGAAGTAAAAGATGGAATGTAATACAAAATTATATTTGTAAAATATATGTATCTCTGATTGTTGAGTAGGGATATATTTAAATATTCATAAGATGAGTTAGGAAAGAACGAATTCTTTCTATCTTTTCATCATTAGAAATGTCATTACGTAGTAATATACCTTGTTGACCGTATACACAAAAGTATGCTGTTGTATCGGAATCAGGAACATCAATTTCTCCTCGCGAATGAGCTAGTTCAATTTGTTTTTTTACAATTGGCACAAGCTTTTCACAGACTTTTAAAGATAACTGGTCATGAATTTTTTTGTTTTGTTCTCCATGACATATTTTGTAATAAAGATTATCATCAGTTTCTATATCAATAAATGTTGGTACTTCTTCAATTATTTGTTTTAATGTTTTATTTTTATCGTTTAGTATAGATAGCATTTTATCTACTAAAGTTTGTGCATACTGATCTATAGCACTATCAAATAAGATTTCTTTTGATGGAAAATAACGATAACATAAACCTTGTGCAACATTCATATATTTTGCAATATCAGTAATAGAAGTTTTTTCATATCCATTTTCATAAAATAACTTCATTGCAGTATCTAAAATTTCTTGTCTACGCTCATTAGGTTCTTTAGTAATACGTGGCATATAGCACCCTCCTTCTGATTTCAAGTACATAATAGCATATGGGATTTTGAAAGTCAATGAATGAATATCAGTCATTTATAAGTAATTGTGAGGGATAGTCTATTAACTAGAAAAAGGTAGTAACTGAGAAGCTACTACCTTTAATATAAACTTAAACTATAGATTATTTTTATAGGATTTTTAAAGATATAATCAAGTGTTTAATGTCCAGTTAAATTACTATCACCAAATTTTTTGTTAAATGGTTTTATAACTCTATTTATAGGCCCTTTTAAAAGTACATTTAAGCAGATGAACAAAATCATAAATAATAGTAATACTAATACATCCTTAATTAAATTTGGAGGATATATACCACCAACAGCCTCCCTTGTGGCACCTATTGCGTAAGTAAATGGCATTATAGGGTTTATTCTTTGGAAGAATGTAGGTGTAACTTGTATAGGGAATGTACCACCAGAAGAACCAATCTGTACAACTAGTAGTACTATTGCAATTGCCTTTCCTATATTTCCAAACACAGACACTAAAGAGTAAACTATAAAATTAAACACCATACTAGTAAACATGAGTAGAATTATTAGTAAAATTGGATGTTCTGCTGTTACTCCTAATAATAATATATCTCCAGTTCCAATTATAAATCCTTGAACGAGGGCTATACTTAAAAAAGTAAGTCCTCTTCCAAAATAAATCTCATAAGGTTTATAGTTTCCATGTACAGATGTAGATAATAATGCTGAAAGCAGTAATATACCTACCCATGTAGAAAGAACACTATAAAATGGTGTCATTGCAGAACCATAGTTGGCAATTGGATATAATTTTTCTGTCTTTACTTCAACAGGTTCCTTTAAAAAGTTTGATTTTGTCAATATATCACTTTCAAGTAAGTTAACTAATTTTTTCATATCCTCGCCATTGCTAATTTTACTTAAAGTATCAACTAAGTCATCCAACATTCCTTTTGCCAAAGGAAGTTTTTCTCTTATTAATGATATACTTTCTTGTGCATTTCCTGAAAGACTTAAAGAAGTAGTAAGAATTTCTTCAACCTTTGGAAGTTTTGCTTCTGCTTTATCTAAAACAGTAATTATATCATTTGCTACATTTATGCTTTTTTCAAATATACTGTTTATAGGTTTTGATATTTTTGAGTCAAAATTATTCAAAATATTTAAATTAATTCTTCCTATACCATTTGATAAACTTAAAACATTATTTAAGGCACTTATAGATGGCTGTTGCCCAGATATAACCTTATCTTTAATATCATTTAATGTTGATATAGAAGAATCTATTTTATTGCTGGAATCTTCAAGGCTATTTATTACATCATCCAGTCTATTGTTGGATGTAAGCTGATTCAATTTAGTTAAAAAATCTTCTAAAGTATCATTTAAAGATTGTAAGTTAGAAAGCTTTTCTGATAAATTGTCTATCAATTTTGGTACATCTTCACTTCCACTGTTTACAGCATCAATTAAATTTAATGTAAGAGAAGAAGCAGAAGATGAAAGGTCAACCATTAAATTTAAATCAGACTTTATAAGAGGAGAAAGTTCATCTACATTGTTATTTGTATCCTCTAAGAATTTTTTTACATCACTTGATAATAATTTTGTATCATTTAAAGTCTTTTTAATTGTAGGTAAATCAGCCTTAATATCTCTAACTGTACCTGATAATTTTGAAGTAGCATCAGCAGCTAAATCGACCGTTTTATTTATATGGTCAAATCTTTTTTGAAGGTCCATAAGAGAGTTTTCAACTTTTGTTAGTTTTGGAAGACCATGTTCAATTCCTGCACCAACTCCATTTGATACACCAAGAACTATTTCACTCACTGTCTTTATTATTGTTTGATTAACTTGTAACTGTATTGCAGAAGCTCCCTTGTCAGTAATCTTTGGTGCAACTGCATTTATCTTTTCATTTACTGTATAGATAAGTTCACCCTTTTTGACATCATCTGTAATTAGGGAAGTTAAATCTTTTGTGAAATTCTTTGGAATCTTAAGTGATGCATAATAAGTACCTTTTTTAACACCTTCAAGAGCCGTTTTCTCATCTACAAACTGCCAACCTAAACTTTTATTATCTTTAAGCTGTTCAATTAACTGGTCTCCGATATTAATTTTCTGTCCTGCTATCTCATTACCTTTATCTTCATTTGTTACTGCTACAAGCATATTAGCAGTACTCCCATATGGGTCCCAAGATGCTTTTATGTTAAACCAAGCATATAAAGATGGTAAAAAAGCAAGTCCTACAACTATTATAAGTACTGCATAATTTCCACGTATATCTTTTAGGTCATTTTTAAAAATTTCTAATATATTTTTTAAACCCTTTGAAGGTCTTAAATTTTTCATATTATTCCAGTTTAAAATTTCTTTTAAACCATTTGTTTTTTTCAAATCTCTCACCTCCTGAATATTTTAATAGATAAAAAAGTTAGATTTATAATCAATTTTAAATTATATTACTTTTTACACAAATAGTAAAGTTAAAGTTTTGTCTTAATTTTAATACATATATATTATATATAATAGTATGCTATAAATATATATAAATATGGGAAATAAAAACAAATAATTTATAAAATATATAGTATAAAAATTAAGAATAAATCAAATATTTATAATTGATATAATCAATTAAATTATTGATTGTGATATACTTTTAATAGTTAGAAAATGCTATGAAGGGATGGTTGAATGAGGTATTTTAAAAAATATATAAAAAAATATATAGTGTTGTTTTTAACAGCAATATTTTTCTTAACATTGGAAGCTTTTTGTGATTTGGCACAACCAACTATAATGGCTAAAATAATTGATATAGGGGTTTCAAATAAGGACTTAGATTACATATTATCAACGGGAGCATTAATGATAGGTATAACTTTTTTAGGAGCAGTATTTTCAATAATAAGAAGTATAATCTCAGCAAGAGTTTCTCAGTGTTTTTCTTATGATTTAAGACAGGATGTATTTGAAAAGATAAATACATATTCATTGAAGCAAGTAGATAAATTTGGTAGAGCCTCACTAATAACAAGAATTACTAATGATATTAATCAGATACAATTATTTGTTCATGGAATGATGAGAGTTTTTATAAAATCACCAATTATGTGTATAGGAAGTTTAATTATAGCGATAAAATTAAATTTAAAAATGTCAATAATTATTTTAATTGCAGTTTCAATTATATTTATTATAATATTGCTTAACATGAAGATTGGATATAAGTTGTTTAAAAAAGTACAAGAAAGTACAGATAAGATAAACTCAAAATTGAGACAGTTTTTAGGTGGAATAAAGGTAGTTAAATTATTCTGTAGGTATGATTATGAGAATAAACGTTTTGAAGAATTAAATAATGAACTTTTTCAAAATAGTAGAAAAGCCACAACAATGATGTCATTTTTTAGACCAACAATTACAATAATTATTAACATTGCTATAATAATAATATTGCTAATTGGGAGATATTTAATTTATTCTGGAGAAATTAAAATTGGAATTATAGTTGCCTATGTAAACTACATGACTAGAATATTAACATCACTTATAATGATTTCACACGTTTTTAATGTTTTTGTGAGAGCAAAAGCTTCTTATGAAAGAATAAGTGAAGTCCTAATTGATGAGAATGAAGAAGTAATTATCAAAAATACTGATTTAGATGCTAAAGAAAGAGAGTTAGAATTTATAAATGGTGATATAATTTTTGAAAATGTAGATTTTTCGTATAATAAAAATATAGATGAGAAGATATTAAAAGACATATCTTTTAAAATAAAAGAAGGGCAAAATATTGGCGTGATTGGTCAAACTGGTTCAGGAAAGACTTCTTTAGTCAATTTAATCCAAAAACTATATATAGTTGATAAAGGAGATATTAAGATTGGAGAGCATAGCATATACAGTATATCTAAAGATAGTTTAAGAGAAAAAATAGGTGTAGTCTTTCAAAATAGCAGTGTGTTTGGAAAGAGTATATCAGAAAATATAATTATGGGAAGTAAAGATATAAGTAAAGAAGATGTTGTAAAAGCATGCGAAATAGCAAATGCAAATCAATTTATAACAAAACTTGAAAATTCTTATGATGAAGTTTTGTTTCAAAGGGGTAAAAACCTATCAGGAGGACAAAGACAAAGAGTTACAATAGCTAGAGCTATAGCAAAAAAACCACAAATATTAATTCTTGACGATTGTTTTAGTGCGATGGACATCAATACAGAAACAGTTATAAGGAAAAATATAAAAGATTATATAAATAATTTAAGAGAAAATGAAAACAAGAAATGTACTATTATAACTATTTCACAAAAAATTAGTTCTATAATTGACTGTGATAAGATTTTAGTTTTAGATGAGGGAGAGGTGGTTGGATTTGCTGCACATGAAGATTTACTGGTTAGTTCTCCAACTTATAAAAAGATTTTTGAGTTGCAAAATCTAGTAAATGAAGATGTAAATTAAGGAGGAAGTGTATTGAATTTGAGTACTGGAAATCAAAAGGTGAGTAGACTAAAGAAAAAAGCAAAGCCTAAAGATTTTAAAAAAACATTTAAAAGAGTTTTTATGTACTTTAAAAAAGATAAAAAAATTACTAGATTAATTTTTTTACTAGTAATAATTGATTCAATTATATCAACTATAATACCATATACTCTTGGAAAAGTAGTTGACATAATAAATATTGATATATATTCAAAGTCTATTTTCTTAAAAGGAATACTTATTTTACTTTTATTTTATATAATTGAATTTTTAGTTAAGTTGTTCAAGGGGATATTTACAGCTAGATTATCTCAAAGCATAGTTAGAGATATGAGAAGTAATTTATTTCTAAAATTCAGGAATTTACCAATAACTTTCTTTGATAAGAGTCCTACTGGAGATATTATGAGTAGAGTAACAAATGATGTTGATAATATTAGTACAGGTATTTCAACTTCATTAGTACAATTAATTACAGGAATTTTGAACATATTGCTAACTTTCATTATGATGTTTATATTAAGCCCTATTTTAACTTTTTGCAGTATCGTGTTAATACCAATAGTAATGTTTCTAAGCAATTTCATTGCAAAGAGGACTAGAGTTTTTTTTAAGCAACAACAAGTAGAATTAGGAAAACTAAATTCTCATATTGAAGAAATGATATCAAATATAAATGTAGTAAAAGCTTTTAATTATGAGAAAAAATCTGTAGGTGATTTCAAAGCAATCAATGATAGGCTTTTGAGTATTTCACTTAAATCACAGATTTATACATCTCTTTTAATGCCTATTATGAACGTAATTAGTAATATAGGATTTGCAATTATATGTATTATAGGTGGAGTACTTGCGTCTAAAGATGTTATAACTATAGGCGTTATAGCAAGTTTTTTAAGTTATGTAAGACAATTTACAAGACCTTTAAATGAATTAGCTAACTTATTTAATACATTGCTTTCAGCTGTAGCAGGATGTGAAAGAGTCTTTGAAGTTATGGATGAGCAAGAAGAAGAACAAATAAATAGTAACACTAAAAGTGACATTTACAACAATAAAAATAATAATTTAAAAAAATCTTTTATAAATGGAGATATTGAATTTAAAGATGTAAGTTTTTCATATGACTCAAAAAAGAATATTCTAAGTGATATAAACTTAAAAATCAAGGCTGGAACATCAAATGCTATAATAGGAGAAACTGGCAGTGGAAAAACGACAATTATAAATTTGATTACAAATTTCTATCAAGTAGAAAAAGGGAAGATATTTTTAGATGGGAATGATATATATTCAGTTGATAGGAATTGTTTAAGAAATTATTTTGGAGTAGTTCCACAAGAAAGTTATATATTTAATGACACTGTTATGGAAAATATAAGGTATGGAAACCTAACAGCAACTGATGAACAGGTTATATCTGCTAGTAAAATAGCAAATTTACACAAGTTTATAATTAAAATGCATGGAGGATATGAGACTGTTTTATCAGATAGGGGTGAGGATTTAAGTGAGGGGCAAAAACAATTAATTAGTATTGCTAGGGCGGTATTAAAAAATGCACCAATACTTATTTTGGATGAAGCTACGAGTAATATAGATATAGCAACTGAAGCTAAGATTCAAGATGCAATAAATAATGTGACTTATGGAAAGACTAGTATAATTATAGCTCATAGACTAAGTACTATATCAAATTGTAACAATATAATAGTTTTAGAAAATGGACGAATTGTAGAATCTGGAAATCATAAAGAACTAATGAAACTCAAAGGTCATTACTACAGAAATATACTGCTGACAAATCGAAATTAAAAATTAATAAAAAATTTTAAAAAAAATTGTTTGAAGGTATATGACACGGGTATATATAGACTAACTTAGAAAATAAAAAATTAAATTTGATATATAAAATATTAGGAGGAAATTAATTATGAAAAAATTTGTTTGTACAGTATGTGGATATATACATGAAGGGGATGCTGCACCAGCACAATGTCCAGTATGTAAAGTTGGAGCTGATAAGTTTGAAGAAATGAAAGGCGAAAAGAATTGGGCTGATGAGCACAGAATAGGAGTAGCTCAAGGTGTAGATGAGGAAGTAATCGAAGGATTAAGAGCTAACTTTGTTGGTGAGTGTACAGAAGTAGGAATGTATTTAGCAATGAGTAGACAAGCTGATAGAGAAGGATATCCAGAAGTAGGAGAAGCTTATAAGAGAATAGCTTTTGAAGAAGCAGAACATGCTGCTAAATTTGCAGAACTTCTTGGAGAAGTTGTAGTTGCAGATACAAAAGAAAACTTAAGAGTTAGAGTTGACGCTGAATATGGTGCAACTGATGGAAAATTAAAATTAGCTAAAAAAGCTAAAGAATTAGGATTAGATGCTATACATGATACAGTACATGAAATGTGTAAAGATGAAGCTAGACATGGTAAAGCATTCTTAGGATTATTAAATAGATATTTTGGAAAATAAATTTAATATAAATTAAGTAAACTTTTAGGAGTATTTCATTCATGGTTTTTAAAGATTATGAGTGAAATACTCCTTTTTGAGTAAATTAGATTCTAAAACAGTAAATTGACATACATATAGGAATACATTAAACTAAGTATAAAAATATTGACTATTTAATAAAGGTGGTGGATAAACTGATTAAGTATACACATAAAAGTAATATAGCTATTGTAGTGCTACATGAAATTTATGGAGTTAACAATTTTATAAAGGATATTTGTGAAAAATACTATCAAGATGGATATGATGTATTTTGCCCTGAACTTTTGGGTAGCGGGAAAGTTTTTTCTTATTTAAAAGTTCAAGATGCATATAATTTTTTTATAAGTAATATAGGATTTAATGTCTATGAAAAAGTAGAAAAACCTATAAATGATTTAAAATTAAAATATAAGCATGTATTCGTTATTGGATATAGTGTAGGTGCAACAATTGCATGGAGATGCAGTGAAAATTCCTTATGTGATGGAATAATTTGCTGTTATGGTTCTCGAATTAGAGATTATATGGATGTAATTCCAAAATGTCCTGTTTTATTAGTATTTGCAAAATACGATTCATTTGATGTTGAGTTTGTTGCCTCTCAACTTGCCAAAAAACAAAATATTCAAATTGAAATCGCAGATGCAAATCATGGTTTTGTTGATACATACTCAAAAAATTATTCCAATATTCATACACAAACATTTAATCTTCAACAAATAGAATTTCTATCTAAATATTCAAGTTAATAGAGAATATAATTATTTATAATAGAATTTAAACTTTGTTTGTCACACTCTCATACATAGAAGAAGAGAGTATGTCAAAATACATTTGTTTGTTGATATTTTAAAATTAGATAAAGACATTTTTACAGAAAAAGATGAAAGTAATAATGAAAATGTTTCCAAGTAAGAATTAAGTATATAAATAAATATAAAATAGATAAAAAATAAAGATGCTTTTAGATAGTCAAAGATACTATCTAAAAGCATCTTTATTTTATAAAAATTATGTTAAGACAAATAAGATTTGTATGAGGAATAAAATTAATTGAGAGAAAAAATCAAAAGAATACAATAATCACTTGCAAAAACTATACTATT
Source organism: Clostridioides sp. ES-S-0005-03 (assembly GCF_020658455.1). Lineage (NCBI taxonomy): Bacteria > Bacillati > Bacillota > Clostridia > Peptostreptococcales > Peptostreptococcaceae > Clostridioides > Clostridioides sp. ES-S-0005-03. The sequence continues at coordinate 453,595 of NZ_JACVWI010000001.1, forward strand.
ATGATAGACTTAAATCAAAATTAAGAATTGTAAAAAGAAGGAAAAAAATAGGTAATCATTTTAATGAACCACAATTTAAAAATAAGATACTAGAATTTAAATAGAAGGAAAAGTCTACATATAAATTTAAATTAGTATAAGGAGGAATATCGTATGCCATTAGTATTATCAAATATAGGAGAAGAAGTAGTTATAAAGAAGATTTCAGGAAGTGATAAGACAAGAACATTTTTAAATAGCATAGGATTTGTAGTAGGAACAAATGTTAAAATAATTTCTAAGATAGATGGTAATTTAATAATAGATGTAAAGGATACTAGAATTGCATTAGATAAAAAAATGGCAAGTAGAATAATAATATAGGGAGGTAGTAATATGAACAAGCTAAAGGATATTAAGTGTGGGGAAACTGTAAAAGTTAAAAAATTAGAAGGAGAAGGAGCTACACGAAGACGTATAATGGACATGGGAATTACAAGAGGTGTTGATGTATTTGTGAGAAAAGTAGCTCCTCTTGGAGACCCAATTGAAATAACAGTTAGAGATTATGAACTATCAATTCGTAAATCAGATGCAGAAAAAATTATTGTGGAATAATAAAGTTAATTATAGTAGAGTTAATGCAATTATATAGTGAGAATGATTTTCTGTATCAAAAATAATTTATATATCTAAATATTAATGGAGGGAATGGAAATGTCAATAAAAATAGGTCTCATAGGAAATCCTAATTGTGGCAAGACAACAATGTTTAATGGACTTACAGGTTCATCACAATATGTTGGTAACTGGCCAGGAGTAACAGTTGAAAAAAAAGGTGGAAAATTAAAAGGAAATAAAGATGTAGAAATAGTAGATTTACCAGGTATTTATTCTCTATCACCATATACATTAGAGGAAGTTGTTACACGTAATTTTATGCTTGATGATAAACCAGATGCAGTAATAAACATTGTAGATGCATCAAATATAGAGAGAAATTTATATTTAACAACTCAGGTTTTGGAATTAGGTATACCTACTGTTATAGCTCTTAACATGATGGACGTTGTTAAGAAAAATGGAGATAAGATAAATATTAAAAAATTATCAGAGGTTATAGGTTGCCCTGTAGTAGAAGTAACAGCTGTTAAAGGGCAAGGAATTATGGAAGCTGCTCAAAAAGCAATTGAAATTGCAAGTGGTAACAATAAATTAGATTTTAAGTTACCTTTTGTTGATGAAAGCAAAGGAGCAATAGAAAAAATCGAAAAGATAATAGAGGAAAAAACTCCATATATAGATATGGAAACACGTTGGTTAGCTATAAAGTTATTTGAAAGAGATGAAAATGTTATACAAAAGCTTGATATTTCTAAAGTAATATTAAATGACATAGAAGAGATAACTAGAAATTGTGAAGATGAATTGGATGATGATAGTGAAAGTATAATCACAGCAAATCGTTATGAATTTATTAGTTCAATAATTTCAAGCATAATAAAGAAAAATAGAAATGGTAAAGAAACTGTTTCAGATAAAATAGATAAGTTTGTAACAAACCGTATATTAGCACTACCTATTTTTGCACTTATAATGTGGGGAGTTTACTACATAGCAGTAAGTTCATTGGGTGCTATAGCAACTGATTGGACAAATGATGTATTGTTTGGAGAAATTATTCAAGGTAATGTAAGTAATTTCCTAGCTTCCGTAAATGTAGCTGATTGGTTACAAGGTCTTGTAGTTGATGGCTTAATTGGTGGAGTTGGAGCTGTATTAGGATTTGTACCACAAATCATGCTTTTATTTTTGCTATTATCAATACTTGAAGATTGTGGATACATGTCACGTGTGGCTTTTATAATGGATAGAATATTCCGTAAGTTTGGTCTTTCAGGAAAGTCATTTATACCGATGCTTATAAGTTCAGGTTGTGGAGTTCCTGGTGTTATGTCAACTCGTACTATAGAAAATGACAGAGATAGAAAAATGACTATCATGTTAACTACATTTATTCCATGTGGAGCTAAGATTCCAATAATAGCTTTATTTGCAGGAGCACTGTTTGGAGGGGCTTCATGGGTAGCACCATCAATGTATTTCTTAGGAATTGTAATGATAATTGTTTGTGGAATTATATTAAAAAGAACTTCTTTATTTGTTGGAGAACCATCTCCATTTGTTATGGAACTACCTCAATATCATGTTCCTAGTGCAAAAGGAGTTTTAATTCATATGTGGGATAGAGGAAAAGCATTTATAATCAAAGCAGGTACAATTATATTTGTTGCTTGTGGAGTAATATGGTTCTTACAATCATTTAACTGGTCACTACAAATGGTAGATGCAGGAGATAGTATATTGGCTAGTCTAGGAAATATAGTTGCACCAATATTTGCACCTCTTGGATTTGGAAACTGGCAATCATCAGTAGCAACAGTTACAGGTCTAGTAGCAAAAGAGAATGTAGTTGGAACATTTGGCGTTTTATTTGGTATATCAGATGCAACAGAACAAGACCCAACACTTCTTGGTTCAGTTGCAAGTATGTTTACAGTAGTCAGTGCATTTTCATTTATGGCATTTAACATGCTTTGTGCACCTTGTTTTGCAGCTATTGGTGCTATAAAAAGAGAAATGGGTTCATGGAAATGGACATGGATTACATTAGGGTTCCAAACTTTAACAGCTTATATAGTTGCTCTTCTTATCAATCAAGTTGGAAGTGTACTTTTAGGAACTGGTGGAAGTATTGCTGGGGCAATAATATCTATAGTTATAGCAATAGCTGTAGTATTTGGGGTTTTAACTTATTCAAATCGAACAATAAAAAAAGATAAAATTGGTAATTTGAGCTATATGAAAAATTAGTTCATATAAATAAGGAGTGATGATTATGGCTACATTTATTATAGCAGCTATTGTGGTAGTATTAATGGCATTGGCTGTGATGCATATGGTTAATAACAAGAAAAAGAATGGCAGTAGTTGTGGATGTGGTTGTTCTGGATGCTCAAGTAGTAAGAGTTGCCATGATACTAAAAGATAGATAAAATAAGAGTCTGATAATAAAGTAAGTTAAACTTTTTATCAGGCTCTTATTTTATATATAAATAATAAATTTCATATTTGAAGTCAATTAGACTATATTATATTTTTACTGTATAATTATAGACAAATATATGATTAGGAGGGATTATTGCTAAATACAGCAATATAAATGTTTATTATGTTTAAATTTGATGTAACAAATGAACTTATGTGTATAGCAAGAGGAAGTGGTAAATTTTTTGCTAAAAAAGGTGCTATGGTAGCATTTAAAGGAAATTTTAACTTTGAAAAATTAATATTAGGCCCAAATAATGGTGGTGGTTTAGGTAGAGCATTGCTAGGACATGTTCAAAGGTCATTGACAGGAGAACAAATGCCAATAATGGTTGTTGAAGGTGAAGGTGAAATTTACCTAGCGCAAAATGCTTATCATGTAGATGTAATATCAATTGACCCAGGTGACTCGATTTGTGTTGAGAGTGAAAACTTATTAGCATTTTCAGAACAACTAGATTATAGTGTAAAATTAATTGGTTCAGGAGTAATATCTCAAAAAGGACTTTTTACTACACATTTAATAAATAAAACAAGTCAAAATCAAGATATTGCCATAATAACAGATGGGAACCCTCTAATACTTGAAGGGCCTTGTTGTGTCGACCCAGATGCGTTAGTAGCATGGACTGGAAGGGAACCATATCCTAAAGTAGCAAAACTATCATGGAAAACTTTTGTTGGTCAGACTTCAGGGGAATCTTATCATATGGAGTTTGTTGAGCATGGTCAAATTGTTATTATACAACCATCTGAAAGATTGTCTAGCTTGAATACAGATGCAACACCTTCTGACAGAATGAGGTCAGGTGGAGTAAGAATTGGCATAGATTAATTTTTATAGTGAATTTTAATTGTAGCTTAAAATATATTTAAAGAATAAAAAGGGTAGCAGGGGTAGGTATATTAAAAAGGAGTATTAGATGCTGGAGAGAATTCATAGAAAGTTTAAAGGATATTACATTTTCTTACTAATCTTAATTTTATGGAAAATTGTATGTGTTTTAGGTATATGGAGTAGCTATATTTTGCCTCCGCCTGAAAGAGTTTTGGAAACTTTTATAAAAATGATAAATGATGGTTCTATTTTTTTAAATGTTTATGCTAGTGTGAAGAGGATATTTATAGGTTTTTTAATAAGTTCATTGATAGCAATACCACTTGGAATCGTGTTTGGTGTAAATAAAAAAATGTATGAATATTTCAAGCCACTATTTGAATTTATGAGAAGTACACCTCCACTAGCCTTAATACCTATGCTGATTTTATGGTTTGGTATAGGTGAAGAGTCTAAAATTATAATTATAGTTTTAGCATCGTTTTTTCCAATATTTTTAAATACACTAAAAGGGATAAAAAATTGTGACAGTAAATTAATTGAAGTAGGCAAGTCTTTTAATTTATCTAAGAAAAGAATTTTTTGCAAAATAATAATTCCTAATTCTATGTTAGATATTGTTGTTGGACTTAGTTTAGGTCTTGGGTATAGCTTTAGAGCTATAATTGGTGCAGAACTTATTGCGGCTTCTTCAGGTTTAGGATACTTGATTTCTGACGGTAAGGATATGTCAAGAACTGATATTGTACTGGTTGGAATTTTTGTTATTGGTTTTTTAGGTATACTTTCAGATTATCTATTTTCAATGGCAATAGCAAAATTTAGTAAAGGGAAGCAGGTTGATTTAAATGGTTAGAAATGGATTTTTATTAGAGAATATACATAAAAAGTATTTAGTTGATAATAAAGAACATTTAGTGCTTGATGATATATCATTAAGTATATCTAGCGAAGAAATAACGGTTATACTAGGGGAAAGTGGCTGTGGGAAGACAACCTTGCTTAGAATTTTAGCAGGTCTTGAAAGTACTACTAGTGGAAATGTATATTTTTTTAATAATGATAAAAAGTGTATCCCAAAAGTAGGAGTTGTTTTTCAAGAAAGTAGACTAATGCCATGGCTAAATGTAAGTGAAAATATACTTTTACATACTGAAAAAAATAATAGAAATAAAGTTGATTTAGATAGATATTTAAAGATGATGAAACTTGAAAAGTTTAAGAACTCATATCCAAATGAGTTATCAGGAGGAATGGCTCACAGGGTAAGTATTGCAAGAGCTCTTTCTTTTAACCCAGATATTCTATTGATGGATGAGCCATTTGCAGCATTAGATTATTTTACAAGAAGAAAAATGCAAAAAGAAGTAGTAAATATCCATAAAAATACTAAAAAAGGGGTAGTATTTGTAACTCATAATATAGAAGAAGCTATGGAAATAGCAAAGAAAATAATTGTTTTTAGTAAAAATAAAGGGATTAAACAATTTAGTGTCGAAGATGAATATAATAGAGATTTAACTAAAAGCTATTATATAAGCTTAAAAAAAGAAATATTAAGGGAATTGGGGGAGTTTTAAGTGATTAAGAGAAACAAAAAAATTTTAGCAGTAATGACATCTTTAGTAATGGTATTGGTTGGGACTGTGGGATGTTCAACCAAAGAAGAGGGTAATAAAGATGTTCCTACAAAAAAAGAGACTAGTTTACCTAAGGAAATAAATTTAACCTATGTGAAGTCTCCACTTAACGTTCCAAGTATACTGGAAAAGAAAGATGATTCATTTGGTAAGGAATTTAAAAAGGATAATATAAAAGTTAATTTTCATGAACTAACAACAGGCCCAGAACAAACTCAGGCACTAGCTGCTGGAGAATTAGACTTTTTACATGCATTAGGTGGAACATCTGCTATAATAGCAGCATCTAATGGAGTTGGACTTAAAGTTACAAATATCTATAGTAGATCACCAAAAGGATATATGCTTATAACTAACAATGAAAATATCAAATCTATAAAAGATTTAAAAGGTAAGAAAATTGTAGGTCCAAAAGGGACTATACTTCATCAATTATTGATTGCTGCACTTGCTAAGGAAGGTTATACGATAGATGATGTTGAATATGTAAACATGGATATTCCTAGTGCTGCCTCTGCATTAGAAAGTAAAAGCGCAGATGTTGCAATGCTTGCAGGGCCAGTGGCTTTAAAAACAATAAATGCAGGTAGCAAAATGATAGTAAATGGAGAAGGTTTAGTTAGTGGAATAATAGTTACTGCAGTAAGTGATGATTTTGCTCAAAAATATCCTGAATTAGTAAAAAGATTTATGAAAGTTCATGAAGATACTTTAAAATATATGGATGAGAATAAAGATAAGGTAATGGAAGAGGTATCAAAAGAAGTTGGTTTAACTTTAGATGAAACAAAGGAAATGTATTCTTGGTATGATTTTAGTTCTAAGATAACAGATAAGGACATAAAAGAGTTAGAGGATACACAAGAATTCTTGATGTCTAATGGAATGCAAGAAAAGAAAATAAATATTAAAGATATGTTATATAACCAAAATTAGTATATTAAGAAATTAGCATATTAAAATAGAAAATACATCCTTAAGTTATTGTGATAATAACATGATAAAAAAGGATGTATTTTTATTTTTAATTATTTTATAGAATAAAATCTAATTAGAAACAGCTTACTATTTTATCTACACTTATGTAGTCAAGTAATTTTCTCATTTTTTTACGATGAAGCAAGAACTTAGAATATGTGTCTTCTGATTGTTTTGGATCACCATAAACTTTCCAATACCTAATCATAGAAACTTCATAGTTACTATATCCCATAAATCCAATTACATCTTTAAGGGGATATCCTAAAAAAATACCTATTTCATCAGGAAAAGTATCAGTTTTAAGCTTTTCAACTAGATGCTCTAAATAAGCATTTACATTAGTATTTTGTTTGTATCCTAAAAACTTCAAGAAATTTACTGTTTTTTTACATTTTAATCTTTCTGACAATGCTGTTTTATTTACAAATAAAATTTTTAATCCTTTTTTTTCTTTATCAATAACTATAAAATCTATTCTTTTACAATTATATAGATATTTGTAAATATCATTAATTTTTTCCTCTCTATTTACATCAGTAAATGAAATATTTATTATTTCAGCAGGTTTAGAGCCTAAAAAAACTGGACCTAAAACTTCTAAAAGCCATTTTATATATGATGATTCAATTTTATTCTTACAACAAAATTGTGAATTGCAACAATGCATAAAAGATAACCTCCTTCAAATGAAAATTAATATCAATTAATTAAATTATACTATGAATGATAATCAATATCAATAATAAAATTATATTTTTTTTATTAATTACTTATCTATTATAATTTCCCAAAAAATAAATTATAAATTGTTTAATTTTAGTAAATAAAAAATAAAAATATAGAAATACTAAATTGAGAAAGAACTTTATTAAAACTTTTTGTAATATAAAACATCTAGGAGGATAATAAAAATGAAATTAAAAAGAACTTTATTTGTAGGACTAGCGTTAGTATTAGCTATAGGTATGACTGCTTGTACTAAAAAAACTGAAAAACCAAATGAAAATGCAGGAAAAAATCCAAATGAATCAGTAAACAACAATGAAGGTTATATGAATTATTATTCAACAAGCTATAATGATTATATAGCAGGTTTAAATAGATATTCTATTTATGATACTCCAGAAAGTATAAATAATCAATTTAAAGATAAAGAATATCCAGGAAATGAAAAATATTTAAGTGATGTAAAGGCTGCATACAAAGACAGTAGAGACAAAATACAATCATTTGTAACATCTCTTAAAAAAGATGGTAAAACAGAAGATGCTGAATTAAAGAAAATGAATGATGAATTAATAACTGAAGGTGAAAGATTAGTAAAAGATATAGATGCTAGATTAGAGAAATTAGATAAAGTATCTGATGAAGATATGAAAAAAGGTCAAAATGACTTTATGAAACTAGTTCATGGAACAGAAGATGTTGGAAATGATATAGGTAGTGGTTTTAGAAAAATGATAAAAGACATGAATGATAGATTAGGAATAACAGGAAATAATAAAAAATAGTAGAATAACCTGCCAATATCAACAATAAAAATTATTTTATAAAGCGCTGTAAAGCCACACGAACACTATGTTTGTGTGGCTTTATGTGTTTCTATTTTAGTTGCTTAAAAATTCCGTTTTACGCCTATTTGATTTCAATATTCAATGATGGCTTATAAAAACAGTAAAAAAATATAAAACTAGAAATTTTCAGGTATAGTATCTAATCGAATTTTTAGCCTTGTTTTGTTGCCACATACAGGATAGCGTATCTACTCTATTTTTATAATGCTTTACTTTATTTCGATAAATAATTTAGAACACGATTATTAAAATCTTTTGCTTCCTCATACGCAGCATGTCCAAGACCTTTATATATAAATAATTCGCTGTCCTTAATTTTATCAGTTAATTCAACAGAAGAAGTTACACCAACTATCTTATCGTTATCGCCCCCAATTATCAAAGTGGGACATATAATATTATTCAACTCCATATATGCATCATGCTGAATACAAGAGGATGCTTGTATGAGAAACCGTCTAAAATCTTTAGGTTTACCGATTTTCCCAAGCAAGGGGTAAAGAAAACGATATTTTTTTAGATAATTCTCTGAATAAGAATTTTCTGATATGTCAATCATTAGATACTTATATTTTTCTTGCTCTGCCAATGTAATCCAATTCCCAACAACTTCTTGTATGTTTTTATTCTGCTTTGATAGCGTAACTGCCAGTACGAGTTTCTCAATTAAATCGGGATAATCAATAGCAAGGTATTGTGCTATCATTCCACCTTGAGAAATACCTAAAACTTTAGCTTTAGTGATACCAAGTATTTTCATGGCTTTCGCTTGGTCTTTAGCCATATCTCGTGTAGAATAACCTTCTTTTAAATGGTTTTTTCTGCTAAAAACATATACTTTATAGTCTTTGGCGTACATGCGATATGCGATAGCCATTGTAATAGCCATTCTTTTGACTGTGGTTAATCCATCGCCTAGTCCAGGAAGCATGATTAAAATATCACTACCATTTCCAAAAGAGATATAGTCCATATCTGTATCGTCAATGCTGACGCATCCACCTTTTGCCTTCCAAAACATAACTGTATCCTCCTTTTATTTTAAAAGCCCCATTTTTAATATTTCCAGATATTCTGTTAGACTTTTTACATATTCATTTTGTATGTGTTCGAATGAATAGTTATCTATTTGAGTACTTACTAAAAAAGAATCGTTAAAACCTTTTAGAAACCACTTCAAAATGTCGATAGTTTTCTGCTTATGCCAACGAAAATTACTCAAATCAATATCTTTAACTAGATTGTCATATACATCAAATTCCTTAATACTATATCGTTCTATGGTCTTTTGGTAAATCTCAGTATCACTTCTTGTAAATGCACCTATTAACAATTTTGCTTTTTCAGGATTTTGAATATACCAAGAAAATTCTAAAGCAGAATATTCAATTATTCGTTGGAATAACTCTGGTGAAATGGCGATTGTCTTTTTTTCTAAACTTTCAATAAAGTCTGCTGTGACGATATCAAGTATGAAAAAATACAATTCTTCTTTAGTAGAAAAATATTTAAACAAGCTACCTTTACTAATACCAGAGCTTTTAACTATTCTATTGGTGGAACTATTTGTATAACCATATGTTGCAAATTCAGATATTCCCACACTAATAATATTCCTTTGTTTGTCTTCATTAAGCTCAAAAAATAATTTTGTAGGCATGATATCTCCTTATGTAATGACCGACTGGTCATTTCCGTTGTACAATATTAGTGACCATGTGGTCACTGATATTTAGTATACTTATTAGTCACTTACTTGTCAATGAGTTTTTCAAAAAAATGTTACAAGTGGAGATATTATAATGCTTTATTACAATCTTTTCTTACATAGTGACGTATTTGGTTTTTGCCTGCCAACGAGACTGTATTTAAAGTTCCAATAACTCCAGTTCAGATGATTAATATTTTCACAAATATTTAATTCGCATTTTAAAATAGTTCGTTTTTATTTTTTACTCCAAGTTCTTTGCAAATAAGTTCTTTATATGCTTCTACTTTTGCTGGAAAATCACTAACATTCTACTCGAAGAAATCCACATCCAAATAGAAATTAGATAGAACAAGTATCAGTTTTGTCAAAATAATTGAAAGAGTAGTATCTTGATATCCATTTTCTAAACTGATATGAGGTTTTATGAACTTTGTTTTCAATTCAGAATAATAAAAAATAAAAATTTCAAATAAATTTATTGACAAATATTATTAATAAATATATTATATATAACATAGCAAGAAATGATAATCGAATCAAATTAAATAACGTCTTATCAAGAGTGGTGGAGGGACTGGCCCTTTGAAACCCGGCAACCAGTATATTTTATATACATTGGTGCTAAATCCTGCAACTAATATAGTTGATAGATGAGTATAAATAGCTTTCTAAGCCTGAGTTTATACTCAGGCTTTTATTTTGTTAGATACAAATTTAAAATACATAAATAAAAATAAACATACAAATTGAGCAGAATATGTGGGGAGGAAATTTTATGATTAGCATAAAAAATGTTAATAAGTATTATGGAAAGACTCAAGTACTTAAAGATGTAAGTATTGAGATAGAATCTGGAGAAATTTTTGGAATAATAGGTCATAGTGGTGCTGGAAAATCAACACTACTTAGATGTATAAATGGGCTAGAAGAATATCAAGAAGGTAGTGTGCTTGTATCTAATAAGGAAGTAAAGTCATTAAATGAAAAGCAAATGAGGGATTTAAGAAAAGAGTTAGGTATGATTTTTCAACACTTTTCATTACTTGAAAGAAAAACAGTGTTTGATAATGTAGCATTACCTTTAGAGTGCTTTGGATATACAAAGGCAGAAATAAAAAAAAGAGTTTTAGAGTTACTAGAAGTGGTTGGTATATCTGAAAAGAAAAATGATAAACCAAGAAACTTAAGTGGTGGTCAAAAACAGAGAGTTGCAATTGCTAGGGCTTTAGCACTAAACCCACAAGTACTTCTTTGTGATGAAGCAACTTCAGCACTAGACCCAAATACTACAAAATCAATTCTTTCATTACTTGAAGATATAAACAAAAACCTAGGAATAACAATAATAGTTGTAACTCACCAAATGGAAGTTATAAAACAAATTTGTGGAAGAGTGGCAATAATGGAAAATGGAGAGGTATTAGAAATAGGAGATACAGAAGAAATTTTCTTGAGAAATACTAAAGGACTTAGAAAATTAATAGGTGAAGAAAGTATAATTTTACCAAAAGGAACAAATATAAAAATACTATTCCCTAAAGACATTTCTAATGAAGCTATTATTACAACAATGGCAAGAGAGTTAAACATAGATGTATCTATAATATTTGGGAAATTAGAACAATTTAAAGAAGATATTTTAGGTTCACTTATTATAAATGTTTCAGATAAAAGTGGAGATAAAGTAAAACAGTATCTTACAGATAAGGACATAAGATGGGAGGAAATGATAAATGAATAGTCTAATTGATTTTTTAACAACACTATTTCCAAATGCATTACTACAAACTTTATATATGGTCATAGTACCAACTGTAGTGGCAACAATATTAGGATTTATACTAGCAATTATATTAGTGGTGACAAAACCAGATGGATTAAAACCAAATAGTACGATTAATAGTGCACTAGGATTTATAGTAAACATATTTAGAAGTTTCCCATTTATGATACTTATAGTTGCAATGATTCCAATAACAAGATTAATTGTTGGAACAAGTATAGGAGAAACTGCTGCAATAGTACCAATAACTATTGGTGCAGCACCATTTATCGCTAGGATTATAGAAAGTTCATTAAACGAAGTTGATAAGGGACTAATAGAGGCTGCCAAATCTTTTGGAGCTACAAAAAAACAAATAGTATTTAAAGTTATGATAAAAGAAGCAATGCCTTCAATAGTATCTGGAATTACATTATCAGTAATTTCTATACTTGGTTATACAGCTATGGCAGGTGCAGTAGGAGCTGGTGGACTAGGTAATATAGCTCTTATTTACGGATACCAAAGATTTGACACAGCAGTAATGGTTTATACAGTAATAGCACTTGTAATACTAGTTCAAATAATACAAGGTTTAGGAAATCTAGCTTATAAGAAACTAAAATAATTTAATCAATAAAACATTTTTAAAGGGGGAGTAAAAAATGAAATTAAAAAAATTATTATCAGTAGCATTAGTGTCAGCAATAGCAATATCAGCAGTAGGATGTTCAAACAAAGAGGATAAAAAAATATTAGTAGGGGCATCATCAAATCCACATGCAAAAATATTGGAAGTTGCAAAACCTTTATTAAAAGAAAAAGGATATGATTTAGAAGTAAAGATATTTGATGATTATGTGCTTCCAAATACAGCTTTAGATGAGGGTTCTTTGGATGCTAACTTCTTTCAACATATTCCATTTTTAGAGGAGACCGTGAAGGAAAAGGAATATAAACTTACTTATACATCTAAAGTTCATATAGAGCCAATGGGATTCTATTCAGAAAAAGTTAAATCATTAGATGAAGTAAAAGATGGAGCAGTTATAGCTGTACCAAATGATGCGACTAATGGAGCTAGAGCACTTAAATTATTAGCAAAGCATAAATTAATAGAAGTAAAGGATGGCGAACTTATAACTAAAAAAGATATAACTAAAAATCCTAAAAATATACAAATAAAAGAAATGAATGCAGAACAATTACCAACAGTATTAAAAGATGTTGATGGAGCAGTAATAAATTCTAACTATGCTTTAACAGCGAATTTAAATCCTACTAAAGATGCAATAGTAATAGAATCAAGCGATTCTCCATATGTAAATATAATTGCTTGTAGAGAAGATAATAAAGATAGCGATAAGATTAAAGCTTTATCAGAGGCTATGAATAGTAAAGAAGTTAAAAAGTTTATACAAGATGAATATAAAGGAAGTATAGTTCCAGCTTTTTAAATTAAATATACAAAATCTATAAAATGAGTAAAATTTTAAAAACTTTACTCATTTTTTTTTATAACTAGAAAGTGACAAATTTTTTGGGAGAATTGTGGTAACATATTTATAGATAAAACTATATAAAAATGAAGAAGTGGTGGAGAATATGGAATCTAAAGGAACTTTAAGGAAGAATAAGGGCTATATATTGGCTAATGGGTTATTTTTAATTATTGCACTTTTGAATATAAATTTGTATACAGTTTCCATAAATATGTATAGAATAATTTTACTTTGGATATTTGGATATTCTATAGTTTATATAACTAGTTTTGAAAAAGATGAATTTATAAACATACTAAAATTAGGATGCCTTGTATTAGTTTTTGTGGGGATTTTAGGCATAGCAGAATTAGAGATTCAAAAATTCCAAGTTATGATACTCAATTTAAGTATAATTAATATATCTACATTTATATACTTAACAATTTCTAAAATAAAAAAGCTGAGAATAAGTCATTTGTTGATTTTCAACAGTACTTTTGTAATAGTAGATTATCTTCTAAGAAGTATTTTTAATAACTTTTATTTGAATATGATTATTATGGCAATTAATGTTGTCATGTCTTTGTTCAATTTATTGTTTGTATTAAACAAAACTAATAGTGAAACTGAACATTATAGCTTAATAAAAAATTTATCATACTTTGCTTTATTTGCAACTATTATAGGTTTTATAACAACTTGTCAAATTAGTATAGTAGATACAGATAGATTAATAGGAGTAGTGTATTTATTGTTATGTAATTATACTTACTATGTGTATGTATACAGTCTAATTAATAGAGTGGTATATCCATATTATGAATTAAATTCAATAAATAAGAAATTAAGTAAAAAGTCAGAACAATTAAGTAAGATAAATCTAGCAATAGAAAAGGACATGACTATACAGAAAACATTAAAAAATTACATAGATGAAAGAAAAGAGTTATTAAGACAAGCACTTGATACTATACCAAATGTATGGATAATAACAGATTATGATTTTAATATAAGTTATACAAATAATGCATTTAAAGATGAATTTTCAAAGGATATGAAAAACTTTTATCACATATTAAATTTTATAAAGGAAGATGAGCATGTAGCTGAAAAGCTAAAGAAATTTGATACGGATATAAGTATAATTGATAAACAAGTAGAGTTGAATAATAAAATATATTTGTTAAGTTTAAGTAATAATGAAGAAGAAAGTAATTATTTAATAAGCTTAAATAATATTACAAATGAAATAAAAATGGATAAAGAGATAAGGGCTATAAATAAAGATTATGAAAATATAATATTAAATATACCATCTCCTATACTTGTAAGAAGTGCAGAAGGTGGTATAAAGAAGAATAAAGTAATAAGCATAAATAAAAAATATGAAAAGAGTTTTAAATGTACACCAAAAGAGCTAGTTAATATGACATTAGAAAAATATTTTGAAACCTTTAACATAGATTTTTTTGATAATAGAGAGTTTAAAAGATTAAATCTAACAAAAGAAAAGAAAGCTGAAATAGTAAGTTATAATGATACGGCAAATTGTATAATTAATTTTGTAATGTCTGATTCAGAGGGCGAAGAACATGTTGAAGAAGTGAGAGTTGGAGATTATTGGTCAAATAATAAATTATTTAAGTTACTTACATTTAGAGATATAACTAAAGAAATAAATATACTTAGAACAGTAAATGAACAAAAAATAATATATGAAAAATTATTAGATGCTATACCAGAGGCTATTTTTCTTGAAGATTTAAGTACATCAAGAGTACTCTATACGAATAGAGCTTTTAGAGAATTATTTGGAATATCAAGTGATGTACTAGGCGTAACAACACAAAAATATAGAAATATCTTAGTAAAAAAATACATAAACAATTTAAATATAGGTGAAAGAGAAAAAAGTATTCATATAGTAAATGAAAACAATCATATTAAAGAAGTAAAGATGATATCAAGAACCTTATACTTTGGGCAGAAGAGAAGTAGAGTGAGAATAATTAAAGATTTAAGTGTACAAAGAGAGTCTGAGAGACTTAAAAAAGCATTAATAAAACAAAGACAGTATGACCAGATGAAGATGGAGTTCTATGCTAATATATCTCATGAACTTAAGACCCCTTTAAATAATATCTATAGTTCAGTTCAGCTTATCGAGAATCTTTATAAAAAAGGAAAGATAATTGACTGTCAAGATATATTAAGAGAACACATAAAAATAACTAAACAAAACATGTTTAGATTATTAAGATTAATAGATAATATAATAAATATTTCTCAAGTTAAATCAGAAATATATAAGATTAAAGCGGTTAACTTTGATATTATCGATATAACAGAAAGAATAGTTACATCCATTAGCAGTTATGCAAAATCTAAGGGAATAGACTTAGTTTTTGATACAAATGAAGAAACCATGAGAGTAGGACTTGACCCAGAATCTATAGAGAGGATAATATTGAATATATTATCAAATGCTATAAAGTTTACTTTAGAAGGTGGAGAAATACTTGTAGGAATATATAAAGAGGGTGAAAATGTAGAAATACTTATAAAAGATACTGGAATAGGTATAGAAAAGGAGAAATTAAACGACATATTTAATAGATTTAAACAAATTGAAAATAGTGGTATATCAAACGAATTCGGCAGTGGAATAGGATTGTGTCTTGCAAAATCGTTAATTGAAATTCAAAATGGAGAAATTTATATAGATAGTAAATTAGGAGAAGGAACAAAGGTAAAAATAATATTCCCAATTAAAGAAGTAGTTGAAGAAGTCTATGATAAATCAAATTACAACGATAATATTGAAAAATTCGAGATAGAATTTTTTGATATATATAAGTAGTAAATATTGAAATCCATTATTTTATATATTAATATACAATTAAAAGCAGACTAATTTTACTTATGATTTTAGCTGTATTTAACTGACTATAAATAAACTTTATGAGGTGAAATTTTGGAAAAGGATTTTTTTAGGAAAAATGGAATTGATTTAGCTAAATCTATATTAGGTAAATATTTAATAAGAAAATATGAAAATAAAACAATTGTTACCAAGATAGTAGAGACAGAGGCATACATGGGTATAAATGACAAAGGCGCACATGTATATGGTGATAAAAGAACTGAGAGAACTAAGCCTCTCTATTTAGATGGTGGACATATATATGTTTATTTAATTTATGGTATGTACAATTGTCTAAATCTATCAGCAAATACAGAAAATGTACCAGAGTGTGTGTTAATAAGAGGTGTCGAACCAATAACTTCTTTAAATGAGATATCTGTAAATAGATATAATAAACTGTATGATAATTTGAGTAAGTATCAAATAAAAAATATTACTAATGGACCAGGAAAACTTTGTAAGGCTTTAAAAGTAGATAGAAGCTTAAATAGTAAGAGTATAATGGGTGAAGAATTGTATATAAGTGACTTTTATTATGATAATGAAGGAAAAAAAGTATTTAGTGAAGATAAATTGGATATAAAAACTAGTAAACGTATAAATATAGACTATGCAGAAGAAGCAAAAGACTTTTTATGGCGTTTTTATATAGAATAGGTACTGATATCAATAAGATATATATTTATAAAAATTATTTTTTATAAATATATATCTTATTTTTTATAGAATTTTTATTTTAGTATAAATAAATTTATAAAGCAGGAGATGTATTTTCAGTAGATTTTTATAATTATTTTCAATTGTTTTGTTTATACAAACAAAGATATATTTCAACAAAATAAGTATGATAATATTATACTATAAAATAAATGAATATTAACTTTTGGACGCATTTTATTAAGAATAGTCGTGTTTATATATAAAGTTAGTTTATTTTATATTAAACAGATTATTTATTACAACAAATAATTATTTATAAAAAATAGAAAAATTTTGACAAAAAAAGAAAGTATCTTTAGAATAGAGATATATTTAAAATCGTATGATTGAGGTTATAAGGTGATTTCATATGGTTTATTATGAAAATTATTGTTAGACAGAAAATTTAAAAATGGAATTTAAAAAGATGATAAATATTTTGATAACGATTGTTAAATTAGGAAATAACAAGTCTGTATCTGTATAAATATTAGAAAAATATGTATAGTTTTAGACTGTAAAATATAAGATATTGTAGAAATAAAAAAAGGCATTGAATAGATACTATTAAATTGTAAAATTATGTTATAATTATTGTAAAGGATGTAAAAATCTGTAGAAATAGCAATGTAATAAGCTTAATTTTTAATAGTTAAATTCAAATAAACTATATAATGCAATGTACATAAATTAAAGATAGTAATCTGATAAAAATTATACTAATAAGATTTATATATTATGAACTATATAAACAATAAAGTAAATTATAGGAATAACTTAAGTTTTATAATATAGTTTTATAATATAAAAAAAGTCATTATAATCAGATATATTAAAAAATAGAAAAATGATTAATAAATTTTATTAAATTAGGTAGAGAGATATATATAATAAATTATAAATAATGATAAATGTGTAGACAAAAGAAAGTGAATAAATTATATTTATACTAATAAAGTTTTTTTGAGGTGAAATATTATAGATATAATAGCCTATATTTATATTCTTATATTTATATTATGAAAAAATTAAAATTATTTAGGGGTGATGGTTTTGAATAAGGACATAGGAGCAAAAATAAAGCAACTTAGAACTCAAAAACAAATGACACTGAAAGATATGAGTGAGAAAACAAACTTATCAATTGGATTTTTGTCACAGCTTGAAAGAGGATTAACAAGTGTGGCAACAGATTCATTAGGTAAAATAGCAAATGTATTGGATGTAGATTTAACTTACTTTTTTATGAAACCAAAGGAGCATAAGAGACCTGTATTAAGAAGTTATGAAAAAGAAGTTTTTGATGTAGAAAATTCAACATTTATACATTATCATTTATCATCTAATTTAAAAGAAAAAACTATGTTACCAAGATTAATTGAAATTCTTCCAAGTAAAAGTAGTGAAGAAATTTGTTGCTATGTACATAGTGGTGAAGAATTTGTATATGTTTTAGAGGGCACTCTTACAGTGTTTTTGGGTGACGAGCAAATTGAAATGTATCCAGGTGATACAATACACTATAATAGTGAAAAGAACAATCACAATTGGGTTAACTATACTAATAAGATGGTAAGAATTTTAGTGGTAAGTATACCAAATCCATTTGAAAATTCTGATACAGTTAAAGAAGCTTAAAGTTTAGTTATTACTTATTTAAGGAGGAGTATTACAGTGAAAAGAATTGGATTTATAGGTGCAGGGAATATGGCCAGTGCTATGATAGGTGGTATAGTAAATTCAAAATTAGTTGAACCTAATATGGTAACAGCATCAGCATATACTCAAGGAACTCTTGATAGAATACATGCAAATTTTGGTATAAATACTACAAAAGATTCAAAAGAGGTTACTAGAAATTCTGATATAGTAATTGTAGCTGTTAAGCCAGACATATATGATGATATTTTAGAAGAGATAAAAGATTTTGTAGATGATAGTAAGATTATAGTTACAATAGCAGCAGGAAAATCTATAAAAGATATAGAGGCAATTATAGGTGAAAATAAAAAAATAGTTAGAACTATGCCTAATACTCCTGCACTTGTAAATGAGGCTATGTCTTCAATATCTATAAATAAAAATATAAAAGATGAAGATTTAGAAGCAGTGGTAGAAGTATTTAGTTCTTTTGGAAACACTGAAGTCGTACCAGAATATCTTATAGAAGCAGTGATTGGAGCGAGTGGTTCTGCACCAGCCTATGTGTTTTTGTTTATAGAAGCTATTGCAGATGCAGCAGTAATTGCAGGAATGCCAAGACAACAAGCATATAAATTTGCAGCACAAGCAGTTATGGGTTCTGCAAAAATGGTACTTGAAACAGGAAAACATCCTGGTGAACTAAAAGATATGGTATGCTCACCTGGAGGGACTACTATAGAAGCAGTTAAAGTCCTTGAAGAGGAAGGTTTTAGAGCCTCTGTTATAAAAGCTATATGTGCATGTATAGAAAAATCTCAAAAAATGAGCAAGTAATAAGAATTTATTTGAGATAAAAAGAATTGCCTTTTATAGAAAATTTCTATATTAGGCAATTCTTTTATTTACTTAATTTTTAAAATAAACCTGAAAGCCAATTCTTTATTTTTTCAAAGAAACCAACTGAGTCATTAGTATTGGATTGATTTTCAGAATTATTAGTTGTGTTATTTTCACTTGATTGAGTGTTATCATTATTCTCGCTATTATTTTCTGAGTTATCCGTATTATTAGAGTTAGTACTATCTTCTGAGTTATCTGTATTATTAGAGTTAGTATTATCTTGTGGATTTATTTGAACACCTTCTGTAGAGTTTATCACAGCATTTGAGCCAAGAGACTCATCATTAGTGTTATTTAAGATTCCCAAATCTTTTTTATCTCCTCCTGAGAATAAACCAGAGAACCAATCTCCTATTCCACTAAACCATCCACCTATAGTATCTAGTATTCCAGAACCTTTAACACTATCACCTAATTTTTTTAGTTGTTCATTTACATTGTCTGATACATTATCCAATGTATTTTTCATATTATTGTAATCATAATCTTGGTCAGCTATTTTTTTCATTACACCTTGAATTTGTTCTTTTTGTTCTGGTGTAATAGTAATATTGTAATTGTTTACAACATTATTTATCGTATTAGCTATTTGATTAGTATCCTTTGTACCATTTTTTACAATTTCTGTTTTGATATCATTCATCACACCAGTTGCTTTTTCTTGACCTATATCATCTCCTAAATCACCTGTAACCACTAACTCTTCAGAAGCAATTTCCTTTTTTGTTTCGTCAAGTTTTTTTCCTGATGCATCTTCAAATGCTTTCATAATTCCTGTCAATGCACCAGTACCACTTACAGGATATGGAGCAGCAGCAATAACATTTGCATTTTCAAGACCAGCTGTTGTAAGTGTTGAAGCAATCATTGAGCTAGTTACCCAAGTTAAATTTGCTGTTTTAACATTAATTCCATTGCCATTTGTTGTAGGCTCAACATAAGAGCAAGAAATAGTAACTTTACCAAGTTGGCTCTCTGTTGCAACACCTTGTAAATATTGTCTTTCTTCTGCATTTGTTACATCTAAAACTAAGACTTGGTCTTTTTTAACTCCAAAATAATTAAGCATTTGTTGTTTTTGAGATTCTGATAAGTTAGCTCCAAGTGTAACAACATTTGTTCCATCTGCATAAGCAAGGTTTAAACTTCCAAACACAAGCATAGTAGATATAATAATAGAGCTAATTTGTTTTTTAAACTTCATAATAATCCTCCTAGATTTAACATACATTACATTTTCAATATACATTTTTATCAATATACTGAATAAAAATATGTGCTACATTTCTATTATACTAAATATAAACTATTTTTTAAATCAATGCGATTACAAGTTTGTAATAAAAAAGGTAATATAAGGTAAATAATAAAAAAATAATTTTTATAAGAGATTGAAAAAACAATTAATGTAGTATACTATAATATAGAAATGATTATGATAATGTTATAGAATCGGAAGGAGAAAAAATAAATGTCAAAAGAATTAGTAAAAGACAGAGTAATAAAATATTTAATAGAAGATTTATTGGTACCTCAGGACATGATTGATACAAATGTTGAATTAGCAGAATTTGAAGAAGGTGCAGAGGGAACTTTAGATATTATTGTAAATGTTAAAGATGATGAGGATTATTACGCTCCAGTAATGATAGTGCAGTGTTTAGATGAAGATGTAGAATTAGAAGGGGAAGTTTTACAAAAACAAATAGAATTTTTAGAAGAAGTAGATAACATAACTATGTCAGGTAGATTGGTTTTAACTAATGGTGATGCTATGATGTATGCTGATTGGAGAGGCGAAGAATATGATACTGAGGCAGCACTTCCAACTTATGATATAATGGTAAAAGAGTTTAATGAGATGGAACAACAAGTTAAAGATTCAGAAGAAGAACATCATCATCACGATGAAAATTGTGGATGTGGATGCAATCATCATGAAAAGTAAATAACAAGCATATATATTAAAAAAGACTGTTTAATCAACAGTCTTTTTTTAGACATATATCAATCTAAAAACTTAGGATATAACAATATATAATAAAATAAATTATATATATAAGGAGGATATTAGGGTTAGAGGTAGAATAATATTATAGGTATAGTTTTTATAACTTTGTATACATAATATACAAAACAACTTATTTGAAGAAGGGGATATTATGTAGTTGTAGATTATGTAGTTTTAAATTATTTATTTTTGTTTTAGCAAATTCTATGAATAGAAGGGGTTTGATTATGGATACTAAAAAAGAAAATAATTATGAAAATTATATTTGTGTGGGTTCATCAAATGTATCAAATGCGATGAAAATGTATTTAAAGGAAATTGAGGAATACAAAATGTTGTCAGCAGGAGAAGAGGTAGAGCTGGCAAAGGAAATAATCAACTCATCTTCAGTAGCAAAGGAAAAGTTTATAAATTCAAATTATAGGTTGGTAGTGAGCATAGCAAAAAGATATAAAAGAGATAGTATTGATATGCTAGACTTAATTCAAGCGGGAAATATAGGACTCATAAAAGCAGTAGAGAAGTACGATTATAAAAAAGGATACAAATTTAGCACTTATGCTACATGGTGGATAAAACAAAGCATAACAAGATATATTGATGATTGCGAAAATACTATTAGAATACCTATACATCTTCACCAAAGAATAAATTTTGTAAAGAAAAAGAAACAAGAACTTTTAAATGTATTATTAAGAGAACCAACTGTAGATGAGATTGCAGATGCTTGTGGTCTTGAGGTTGAGAAAGTATTGGAATTATTAAAACGAGATAAAAATGTTGTATCTTTGGATACACCATTAAAAGAAGATGAAGATAGTAGTTTAGTTGAATTTATACCATCAGATGCTGATTTTAAAGATGTTGTAATGCATGAAGTGGAACAACATAATTTAAAAGAAAAAATAGAAGAATTACTTACAGGTCTTGGAGAACAAGAACAGCAGGTTTTGAGAATGAGATTTGGCATTGATGATGATGCCCCTAAGACATTAGAGCAAATTGGAAAGGTGTTTGGAGTTACTAGAGAAAGAATAAGACAAATAGAAGCTAAAGCAATAAGAAAATTAAGACATCCAAGTAAATTAAAACAATTAAAGCATTTTTATTAATATTTATAAAGCGAATATAAAAGAAAGTAGGAGAAAGATTCTCCTACTTTTGTTTTTTCTTTTGTCATACTTACACATAATCAATAATGGTTTTTCAATAGGAAAATATGAGATTAATAAAATAAAAATTACCTTTACATTACTTTAACTTGCAGAAAAGTTGAGCTTTTATTAGCTTATTGACGACTATTAATAATCATATTGATGTACTTTATTTAAAATGCACTTATATATCTCTGTTAAGTATTCTTCATTGAGGAGAATACTTTTTTGGATTTTCTTTAAATAAATAGTTATTTAGTAAAAGTGATTAAAATTTTTCAA
This sequence comes from Clostridioides sp. ES-S-0005-03, assembly GCF_020658455.1. Classification (NCBI taxonomy): domain Bacteria; kingdom Bacillati; phylum Bacillota; class Clostridia; order Peptostreptococcales; family Peptostreptococcaceae; genus Clostridioides; species Clostridioides sp. ES-S-0005-03. The sequence goes on from NZ_JACVWI010000001.1 coordinate 476,288, forward strand.
AATAGATAAAATATGTTAAAATATAACTTAAAAATGATTATATATTTTCCTTATGTTGAGATTATTAAGTTATAAGAAATGAATAAAATGAAATTTAAAGATATTGCTAATATAAGTGTTTTGTTTTACCTAGATTAGAAAATAATAACTCCATTTCTGTGAATTCAATTAAATTTATTCTATTAGATTTAAATTGCGATTATAGAAAATGTTGTATAAATAAAAAACATAAAAAATAATGTTATTTATGATATATTAAAGAATAAACAACTACTATTATCTTCAGAAAATGTAGGAATAATAGATTAAATTATATATAATAGGCTAGCTTTTACTGAACTAAAAGAAGTGTGTTAGAAGTGGAGTGATGAAATGAGCAAAGTGGCTAAAGCAACTTTTTATTTGATGATAGTTACTGTAATATCTAAGATTCTTGGCATGGGTAGAGAATTAGTTTTATCATCAATTTATGGAACAGGTTTGTATACAGAAAGTTATTTGACAGCTATGAATATACCAAATATTATATTTGCAGCAATAGGAACTGCTATAGTTACTACTTTTATACCAATGTATCAAGACATAAGTAGTAAACAAGGTGAAAAACAAGCAGTAAAATTTTTAAACAATGTCTTAAATATAATAGTTGGTATATGCATAATTGTAGCTATACTGGGTGTGATTTTTTCAAAACAACTTGTGAGTATATTTGCTATAGGATTTGAAGGCGAGAGATTTGAGCTTACTGTAAAATTTACTAAAGTACTTATAACAGGAATAATATTTATAGGTATTACTAGTGTTATGTCAGCATTTTTACAAATAAAAGAAAATTTTATCATAGTTGGATTTGGTAGTATACCCTATAATATAGTAATAATTATTTCAATAATGATAAGTACCGTGTTTGGACCATATGTACTTCCAGTTGGTGCGGTAGTTGCTATGATAGTTCAGCTACTTTTTTACATGTTTTTTGTTAAAAAAACAGATTACAAATATTCATTTTACTTAGACTTTAAAGATGATAGTCTTATAAAATTGCTGGTATTACTTTCACCAGTGTTTATAGGTGTTGCTGTTAATCAAGTAAACTCATTAGTTGATACAACTTTAGCATCTACATTAGTTAAAGGTAGTATACCAGCACTTACTTATGCAGATAGGTTAAATGGTTTTGTTACAGGGACATTTACAGCCTCAATAGTGTCTGTTATGTACCCAATGCTGTCAAAATTAAGTGCAGAGAATAATCAAAAAAAATTTACTAGTTCAGTTAAATCTAGTGTCAATATGATAATAATTTCTATGATTCCTATTTCAGTTGGGTCTATTGTTTTTGCAAATCCAGTTGTTAGAATTATATTTGAAAGAGGAGCTTTTGATGCTAGAGCAACTCAAATGACAGCAACTGCTTTAGTTTTCTATGCAGTTGGAATGACTGCATTTGGACTTAGAGATATATTAGGTAAAGTTTTTTATTCATTACAAGATACAAAAACACCTATGGTAAATGGTATTATATCTGTTTGTGTAAATATAGTGCTAGATTTAATTTTAATAAAACCTATGGCTCATGGTGGTCTTGCTCTTGCAACTAGTTCATCATCAATTGCATGTATATTGTTACTTTTCATAAATTTAAGAAGGAAAGTAGGTTATTTTGGACAAGATAAGATAATAAAAGCAACCTTAAAATCATTAGTAGCATCAGTTATTATGGGAATTTTATCATATTTTACGTATAAATTTATATTTGGACTTTTAGGCGTAGGTACACTTAACGAGTTAGTATCATTAACCATTTCAGTAATAGTTGGAGGTGGAATTTATACATTACTAATGACCATTTTTAAAGTTGAAGAAGTTGATATGATATTAAATATTGCAAAAAGAAAGTTACACTTAAAAAACTAGTTTAACTATATTAATTATATATTTAGGAGGATTTTATGAAACACATATTAAAAACAGTAGACCATACTATTTTAAAGGCTACAACGACATGGGAAGATATTAAGATTTTATGTGATGAGGCTATAAACATGAATGTAGCATCAGTTTGTATACCACCATCATATGTAAAAAGAGCAGTAGAATATTTAAATAGTAAAATAAAGGTATGCACAGTAATAGGATTTCCCCTAGGATATCAAACTACTGCAACGAAGGTATTTGAAGCTGAAGATGCAATTAAAAATGGAGCAGATGAAGTTGATATGGTTGTAAATATTTCAGATATTAAAAATGGGGACTATGAGAAGATAGAAAATGAGATAAAAGAAATAAAAGCAATTATTGGAGATAAAATATTAAAAGTTATTATAGAAACATGTTATTTAGAGGAATATGAAAAAGTAAAGATGTGTGAGATAGTAACAGTGTCTGGTGCAGATTTTATAAAGACATCTACTGGAATGGGAACAGGTGGAGCTACTTTAGAAGATATAAAGCTTATGAAAGAGCATGTTGGAGAAACTGTTAAGATAAAGGCTGCTGGAGGTGTTAAATCGATTTCTGATGCAGAAAAATTTATAGAGGCAGGTGCTGAAAGATTAGGTACTAGTTCAATATGTAAAATATTAAAAAATGAAGACATAACAGGTTATTAAAACTATTAATTAATGGATAAAACAATGACAACTAGATATTAGTTTAATTATAAATTTATAGAATAAAAGGCAGAGGGAAATTTCCCTCTGTTTTTTTTATTTAATCTTGACAGAGAAAACTTTATAATATATTATAGTCTTATAGTTAGTTACTTAAGTAATTAACTAACTTAGGAAGGAGGAACCTATGAAATTAATATTAAATAATGAAGAACCCATATTTATTCAGATAGCACGAGCAATTGAAGATGAAATACTATCAGATGGAATAAAAGAAGAAGAGCAGGTTCCATCAACAACTGAACTTTCAAAGCTTTATAAAATTAATCCTGCTACAGTCTTGAAAGGAATAAATACATTAGTTGATAAGAATATTTTATACAAGAAGAGAGGGATAGGAATGTTTGTATCAGAGGGGGCAAGAAGTATAATAAAAGAAGTTAGGAAAGAAAACTTTAAAAATAATTTTATAAAAAATCTACTTCAAGAAGCAGATAAATTAGAGATAAACAGAGAAGAATTAGTTGATATTATAATAAATTTTAAGGGGGAGTAATGTATGAGTAACTCTATCAGGATAAAAAATTTGTCTCATAGCTTCAAAAAACAAAAGATTTTTGATAACATGTCTCTGAATTTTGAAGAAAATAAAATATATGGTTTATTAGGAAAAAATGGTGCTGGGAAAACTACATTATTGAATATAATAGTAAATCAATTAATTCAAAGTGAAGGAGATATAGAAATTTCAGGAAAAAATATAAAAGAAGATTTAAAAGTATTGGAAGATATTTGTATTGTAAGAGAAAAAGAATTTTATAATTCAGACTTTAAAGTAGGTCAAATATTCGAGTTTTCTTCTAGCTTCTATAAAAATTATGATAAGGCATTAGAAGAAAAACTATGTAAATATTTTGATTTAAATATAAAGAAAAAGTATAGAAAATTGTCTAGGGGAATGAAGACTATACTTTCAAATATAATAGGAATTTGTTCCAATTCAGCCATCACTATATTTGATGAACCAACAATTGGTCTAGATGCAGTAAACAGGCAAGAATTTTATAATGTAATCTTAGATAATTATATAAAAAATCCAAGAACGATAATAATATCAACTCATTTAATTGATGAAATAGATGATTTATTAGAGCATGTAATAATATTAAATGAAGGTAAGATTATTATAGATGAAGATATTGATACTATAAAACAAAAAGCTCATTATATTACTGGAAGCAGAGAAGAAGTAGAAAAGTTAGAAGCAATAATAAATGTAAAGCCTAAGAAATCATTTGGAAATACAGTTGCCTACTTTTACTATGGTGACTTTAGTAAAAACGATGAAAATATAATTGAAAATTCAAATATAGATGTAGGATACATAGGATTACAAGATATGTTTGTAAGTATGACTAAAAAGGAGGTTTTGTAATTGAATGAATTAAGACCATATATGAAATTTTTTAATAAAAATACAAAACTATATATAATTTTATTTTTGGTAATGGGTGCTTTTTTAAATGTTTTACCACTTATTATTGTAACTTTTGCTAATTTGCCTAAACAAGACTTATCATCTTTCACAACGACACTTTTAAACTATATAAGTATACTAATATTTGTATATGGAATATCCATAGTAAATAAAGATTTTTCAGGGGCTTTAAGTATAAGGGCAGATAGAAAGAATTGTATAAAAGCTATTATACTAACCTTAATTATTTTGTCCTTTGTTCTTTCTATTATAAGTATAGTTTTAATATTTTTATCAAAGTTATCTATGGAGTTTATAACTGGTTATAAGGTGGATATATTATCTTTACTGAAACAAGATTTACTTTGGATCTCTATACCCACAATAATAGAATCATCAACAGCAAATATGCCACTAGCTTACTTAAATTATTTTATAAATTTATGTATTAGTGAAATATGTATAGGTTTGATAGGCGCTTTATTGGGTGCTTTTACTTATAGGGTTAGAAAAGCTACTAGCTTTACTCTATTGATAGGACTACCAATATTGATATTAATTTATGTAGTTAATTTTGCAATTAAACATATGCAAAAAATGATTACATATTTAGATAAAATTATTATTTTATTTGAAAATACTTCTATTTTATTAGGGTTAAAAGTAGGAACTATATTTGTTTGTGTAGCCTTAATAATATTACTACTTAGAAGAGCTCCAATTAAGGATTATGCAAATGATTTATTATAGTTAAAATATAAATTACCTTAAAAGTAGATTTAAATATTAATAGTAAAAAGCCCTTAAAAACCATTTGTTTTGGATTTTAAGGGCTTTAATTTCATTGCAAATATAAAGTTTCTAAAGAGAAATTTAAATACGGTCACTTTAAGCTAGCTTTACTAATTTTAACAAATATATATTTTACTAATACTTATATTTACTCTTATATTTTTTTATAAACAATATAGATATAAATATAGTTATAATTTCAGCAAATGGAACAGTAAGCCATAATCCATTTAGATGCAATATAGGAGGAAGAATTACAATTCCTATAATTACAAAAACAAAGGCACGACTAAAAGATATAATAGCTGAAATTTTTCCGTTGTGAAATGCTGTGAAAAATCCTGATGCAAATATATTTATACCAACAAATAAAAAAGCAAAAGCAAATATTTTTAGACCTTGTAAAGCTAAACCAAATACTCCATTATCAGGATTTACAAAAACCCTAACAATAAGTGGTGCAAAAACTAAAGCTACAATAAAAACTAAAATAGAAGAAACAAATATAAATTTTAAAGAATGCTTAAATGTTTCTTTTAACTTATCACTATTTTCAGCACCAAAATTATAACTTATCAATGGTGATACTCCAGCAGCAAAACCTAGATAAACCGATGTCATCAAAAAGTGAGCATAAAGTACTATAGTAAGAGCTGCAAGTCCAGTTTCTCCAGCTAATCTTAAAGCAACTATATTAAATAAGAATGTTGTAATTCCTGTAGATAATTCTGTAACCATTTCAGAAGAACCATTTATCATTGTATCTCTTATAAGTCTAAAATCAGTTTTTGGTTTTTTTAATTTTAATGTAGATTTACTTGATAAGAAGTAGGCTATACCTAAAATACAAGTTAAAATGATACCTATAGCAGTTGCAACCGCAGCACCTAGAAGACCCATTCCAAAATATTTAATAAACACATAATCTAATATTATATTTGTTACACCTCCAATTACTGATAGAAATAAACTAAGTTTAGAGTTTCCATCAGTTCTTGTAAAATATTCAAATATAAATTTTAAAATATAAAAAGGTGTACATAAAATCATAACCTTACCATAAGTTATACAATAAGGTAGTAGTTTATCTGTTGCTCCAAGTAAAATAGATATTTCTTTGACAAAAAAATACGAGATTACTGTGAATAAAATTCCAATAATCAATGAAAATAAAACTATAAAAGAAAATGTAGAATTGGCTTCATCTTGTCTATTTCCCCCCATACGTATAGAAACTATAGCTCCTCCACCAGTTGCCATCATTATTCCAAAACCACAAACAAGGTTGATTATGGGTAGTACAATATTTATACTAGCAAGAGCATCTGAGCCAACTAATGTTGACACAAATATACCATCTATTATTGTGTATAAAGATATAAATACCATGGATATAATTGCAGGAGAAACAAATTTTAGAAATTCAAAAGTAGTGAATTTTCTTGTAAATAAATTTTCCATAAATTTTACCTCCTTTTATTACTCTCTATATATAATAAGGTATATAGTAACTATATAGTCAAGAAAAACTTTGTTAATATTATAAATGGCTTTAAATCAATAATAACTTATGTTTCGTAGGATTTATAGAATAGCGATTAATGAACTTTTATTGAAAGAATAACTATACTCTATTGAAAAAGATAATTATATCTTAAGAAAATCTTTAGAAATATAGGTATATAATCTTAAGTTTTACAGCTTATCATATATATAAGATTTTGTTTGATAAGAAGTATATTTTAGTAACTATATATATTCAATATAGTTTTCCTTAGGTTGGCTATTATTTATTAAATATAATAACTATAGTATAGAGAATAGGTTACTTTTATTTCAATCAACAATTTTATATATTATATAGATATTAGGAGTGTGAAGTATGAAAAGGTTTTTTGTATTAGTTTTGGGATGTGTTTTTGCTTTAGGTATACTTTCTGGTTGTAGTAAAAAAGAGTCTAAGCCTATAGACACAAGCGAAAAGAATAGTGAATGGTTTTTTAATCTAGAAACCAAAGATGTAGATGGAAATAAGGTAACAAAGGAGGTGTTTTCAAGTAAAGACCTTACTCTTATTAATGTTTGGACTACCTGGTGTGGTCCATGTGTAGGTGAGATGCCAGAACTTGAAGCTTTATCAAAAGAATATGCAAGTAATAATTCAAATGTAGCTATAAAGGGATTAGTTGTAGAAGTGGATGGAGCTGATATGAAAACTGGTCTTTCGGATGAAGAGAGAGACTTAGTTAAAGATATTATGAAAAAATCAAATGCTACCTATCAACAATTAACAGTATCTGAAGGTTTGAAAAAGACTGATTTTAAAAGAATTATAGAGTTTCCAACAACTTATTTTGTAGACAAGAACGGGAAATTTGTAGGTGACAAAGTTGCAGGTGCAAATAGCAAAGAAGAATGGAAAAAAATTATAGATGAAAGATTAAAGATGGTAAAAAGTAATGAGTAACTTTATTAAAGAAAATAAAAAAGGTATTTCTATTATTGTAATTGGTATTTCATTTATTGTATTGGGCATATATCGTGGAGAAGCAAATATAGTATTAACTAAAGCAATTATGATTTGCCTTGAATGTATTGGTATTGGTTAGGAGAGCAATCATGAAGTTATTATCAAAAATAAACAATAATATAAGAATTATTACTCAGATTGCATTTACAGCATTAACAAATGGATATATAAATGGTTTTTTGCAAGGGACTATTTATGGTGGAGAAAGTAAAAACTTGTGTGTACCTGGATTAAATTGCTATTCTTGTCCAGGGGCACTAGGTGCATGTCCAATGGGTTCACTACAAGCCGTTTTATCAAGTAGGGATTATAAATTTTCATTTTATGTTGTAGGATTTTTAATGGCATTTGGAGCTTTTTTTGGACGCTTTGTTTGTGGATGGCTTTGTCCTTTTGGACTTATTCAAGATTTATTATATAAAATACCATTTCCATTAAAAGTAAAAAAAGTTTATGGTGACAAATATTTAAAATATCTAAAATACATAGTTTTAATAGTTTTTATAATTATTTTACCAATTACTATTGTAAATGTAGCAGGTGGTGGTAATCCTTGGTTTTGCAAGTGGATTTGTCCTTCAGGTACATTATTAGGTGGGGTACCTCTTATTTTAGAAAATGAAAGTTTAAAAGAATCCATAGGATTCTTATTTAGCTGGAAATTAAGTATTTTGATATTGATTTTATTAGTGTCAATAATGATTTATAGACCATTTTGTAGGTACTTATGTCCTTTAGGTGCAATTTATAGTTTCTTTAATCCTATTTCAATATATAGATTTAAAATTGATAAAGATAAATGTACAAATTGTACAGTATGTCAGTCAAAATGTAAGCTTGATATTCCAATATATGAAGATGTAAATAGTTTAGAATGTATTAGATGTGGTGATTGTATAAAAGTGTGCCCTAAAAATGCAATTACTGTAACTTTTTCAAAAAATATAAAGAATAAATCAATATTTAAAAAAAATGTAAGGGGAAATAATTTAATGAAGAAGATTACTATATGTATTATGATGTTTGCAATCTCAGTATTAGTATTAACTGGGTGTAATAATGACAATAAAATAAAAAGTGAAGTAGATAATATGTTTAATGCAATAAAGACTCAAGATTCTGATAAAGTAGATAAATATTTTCCAGAATCAGGGTTAGGTAGTTTTATCTATAGTGACAAAGAAGGATTTAAAATGTATTCTAAAAATATGTCTTGGAAAATCGAAAATATAAAGAAAAAAGACGATAAAGTTATTGTAGATTTAAAAATTAATAATACAGATATGGTTTCTATATTAAAAAAGAATCCTCCTAAATTAGGAGAAATGATGCCTAATCCAACTATGAAGGACATTGATTCTGCAAATAAAAAAGAGTTTACAATTGCTTTAGAAGTCGTTAAGTCTGGGGAAAATTATATATGTAAAGCTAGCCCTGAATTTGCAATGAAACTTTTAAATGTAATTACTGGAGGAGGTACAGATTATCTAGCTGAGTATAATAAAGATTATTTTAAAAAACTTGATGGAGAATAAAAAAACTAAATTTATAGATAAAACATACTCAATAATTTATTAAAATTATGGTCAATATGTAGAAGTTTATTATGTAAAAGTTGTTTCTTATAGAAATAAAGATGCTAATAAAGAACATAATTGGCAATATAAATATTTGCTTGAATTATATAAAAATAATTAAATATGTAACATAAATAGTATAATAAAAGTGGCACTTAATTATAAGTGCCACTTTTATTATACTATTTATGTTATTTATAAGAGTTTATGTAGGTATTTTTTATAGGTTATAAATAGATTATATTGATTTGAAAAATTAAGTATTATAGTAATTATAAGTTTTAAATTTTAAGTTTTAAGTTTGGGACATGATATAAAGGATGATTCATATATTTTTCATAATTAGAACGAAGAATAAAATTATGTGTAGCTATGTATATTTGTTCTCCAATGTCATTGTTTAGTTCAACTCCCAATTCTTCACTTGCCTCTTTAGGAAATCCAATATGACCTTCATTTTTAATTGTATTGATAACTTTTTGGATGTTCATCATTTCGTTATCTTGAATAGATATATCAGGGCGTTCTTGGTAATTATCATTTACTAATTCTGGATAGAGTGATAACATATTAGATGTTTCAATCCAGCCTGCGTGAAAATCATTTGGAAATAATTTGATTTTTTCTTTAATAGAATTAGAAAATTTTCTTAAGATTCCCTTTTGTTCGCAATTAAAAATTGAACCCATAGGTGCAATGGAAATTATGCCATATTCTTTGTTGATTGATTCACAGGCTTGTTCTATAGCAATTGTATGTAGTGGGTCAGCATGAGCAGATATAACAACGATATTTTTAACACCCCATTTGACTATGTTCTTTAATGTACTATAAATTATTTTGTAAATTAATTCACGGCTAATATGAATATTACCTGGGAAAGTTCCCATATCTGCAAAGCCCAAAGGTATTATAGGCAGTTTTCCATAACAATAGCTAGGTAAAATTGAGTCTAGTTTATTAATTGCAAGGTTAATCCATTCATCTGTTTCATAAATATCCACACCTATTGGTAAATGTCTACCATGTTCCTCAATTGGAGCTATACCAACAAATACTACTAGTTTTTCTTTGTCTAAATTCAAAATATCTTCCCATGAAAGAGTAAGTAAGTTATAATTCATAGCCTTGAACCTCCTGAAAATTTATTTTAGTAGTGATATTATTTTCTATATACATAATAATTAACACTAATATGTATATATAGTACTTTATATAAATAGTAATATATATACATATTAGTGTCAAGAAAGAAATAACTCTGATTTTAAAAACAACGACGATTCTTTTAATAATTGTTAAGTGAAAAAGTTAATGCTTATAAATTTATTACAATATTTTTTGGACTAAATATAAAGAGCAAGTATAGTACTATTAAAAAATAGAAGATATTTATTCAAAAAACACCAATCGGAAATTAAAACAAAAAACTTTATGGTATTTATGAAAACTTTATTAGAAATACAATTTAAATTATATATTATAGAAGTTTAAATAATAAAAGTAGTAGATATTTTGATTTCTAAGGGAAATAGTATTTAAGAAAATTGGAATATAGAAATTTGAGGACAAGGTAAAAGTGATAGAGAGAAAATTTTATATAGAATTTTCTCTCTATCACTTATGTAGGTAAACTATGTAACATTATTTTATTATTTATGTAATTATTTTTGTTTACAGATGTATTTTATAGACCAAGATTTTCTCCAACTAATATTACTTTTATCTTATTTGCTGGACGACTGATTCTTGTAGTTACCATATATGCACAAATACTTTCAGGACTTGTGCAATCTATACAACTACCATTAATATAGCAAGGAGTATTAACATCTTGAAAACGCTGTACAACTGCTGGTGCAGCAATTGTTCTAGTTCTTTGTATTGCATCACCAATATTTTTTACAATCTTATTCATGCCAGCAACAACTATAACATTTTTTGGTCCAAAAATCATTGCAGCTACACGATTTCCATTCCCATCAATATTAAAAAGCTGACCATCTTCACTAATAGCATTACTACTCATTAAAAAAGTATCACATAGAAGTGCTTGACGCATAATTTCTGTTCTTTCTTCTGGACTTTTTGCCAAATCCCTATCAATAACTTTATATCCTTTATTTTTAACAGCAATTTGTACACCCATTTCCTTAAGAGTTTCAGAACCTCCCCATGAGACTGTATGGTTTTGAGGAATTAAATCTAAAATTTGTTGTAAAGCATCGTTTTTAGTTTTACAGTAATAAGCATCAAAATAGCGTTTTTTAAGAGCTGTAACGATGTTTGGACCTAACTTATCGTAACGTTTTTCTAATGGTGTTTGTCTTATCATACTAAAATCACTCCTGTATTTAAATTTTAAAGTTGTAACTATTATGCTAATTAAATTTACCTACTAGATAATTGCATAAATAAAGATAAAGAAAAGATTATACAAAATAAGCTTACATAAAACTAATTTTATTATTAACTTTTCCTAAAATTATGAAAATAGTTACAATATAGTTATAACACAAATAAGTTTTTATTATAAGATGTATATTATTAATTTTTAGTAAATAATCAAGTGGAAAAATAGTTCTGTTAAGAGTTCTTATTTTTAAAACTACTATATAAGAATGTTGTAAATTGTAGTTGATTATATGATTTTTTCACAAATATTTATTATAAATAAATGACTTAAGTTCTGTTGAATAATAAAAAAGTAAAGAAACAGTTTAAATGCATCTTTACTTTAATTAATTTTATGTTATATAAATTTGTTTAGAGTTTTTTAATTACATATTTTTGTAGTTTTCCAATATTCTGATATAATGATTGGCTTCTCTTAACACATGGTCTGCTAAAAGTGGCAATATTATAGATTTTATTTTACATTCTTCTATTCCAGATACTCCAGCCTCTTTAAAATCTTTGAATTCAACTGTTTCATCTAGAGTTTTATCTGTCATACTATTTATAGTAGCATCATTCATTTTATTTGCTTCTTCTATTAATTCCTTAAATTTTGCAGCAAATTCGTTTGAAGTATTGATTAGTTCATTTTCAGATGGGTCAAGTAATCCTCTCATAAACAATGCATGCTCCATCATAATTTGGTCCCAAAATAATTCTATCTCTTTAAAATCTTTTGAATCAATATCTATTTTATTTTCTAGGTCAATTACATAGGAACGATATAAGTTAGCTTCATGTATTATATGTTCAATAAGTAGAGGGTAATTTGAGGTAAATAGATTGCATGATAGCACTCCATCTAGAACTCTTTCTTTTAGATTAATAAGTCCATCAAGTAACTTTAGTGAATCTGAGTTAAGCTGAGCTACATAATTTACTAAATCTTGGCTAACCTGTGGATTTACACCACTTTGTAAATTTAATTCTCTTGTGGTTATGTTTTGATTTATTTCTATTCCTGTAAATTCCTCTGTCTTTTTTTCTGCATTCAATGTATGACTAGTGACAATTTCTTCTGAATATAATATATCAGGTCTAATTACACCATTGCTAGCACTAACAGCATATGATAATAATTCCTCAAATTGCTTTTTATAGTGGTCAGCTTCTAGAGCAAGATTGTAATCTTTAGGTGTGAATCCTGCTTCCAAAAAAAGAGAATGCTCTTTCATGATTCTTGAAAAAAATAAGTGTAATTCAAGTGATAAAATAACATATTTTTGATTATCTATCATAACTTCCTCCCTTTAAAAATTATCTTGTTTATAATACTTTATTCTTAAGATTTGATTTTATGTATATTAGAAATAAATTAATTAAATTCTCTTGTTACTAGTTTTAAGATTTATTATTAGATTTTAGTTTTGAATACATAACTTTTGGATAAAACTATTAAAGCTAAAATACATAAAAGTAGGCAAGAAGAATCTTATATAAAATTCTTTTGCCTACTTAATATACTTGACTTTATGCCAAACCACACTCACATAATAAAATCATTATTCTATGGAGACATGACTCCACAGTATCTTCGCCATATTTTTTAATAAAATCATCGATTTGAGTTTCTATAAATGAATAGTATTCTTTTAAATTAGCAATATATGCAGTCATTATATGGACACATTCATCAATTTTATCTTTAAACACAACCAATCCCCCTAAAAAACGAAAAATTAAAATATTCAGTAAATAGCATGTATTATTTCATTTGATAACCTATATAGTATGATATATTGGCTAGAAAAATTTTACAAGTGGGTATGCAAAACTGGTTGTTATAATTGCAAAACTGGATAGCTGTTTTGTTATATGTTCATGAATAAGAAACCAAGTAAGATATTGGGCAAATCCATTATCAAATAGATTTTTTATATATCATTTAAATTGGTAAATAGGATATTGATGTATTTTTTTTTATCAACTATAATTTAGAATATGAAGTGATAAATTTCCCCAGTAAATTAAGCTATTTAATGTGTATATATAAATGATTAAGCAATCCTCTGTAATAAAAAATAATTTTGGAAATGTTGTTATAAGTAATAGTAACAATGAAGGAGGCATGTATATGAACAGACATAACATTGAAATTATATTAAATCAGATAAAGACTAATATATATATTACAGATATTCATACTAATAAAATTATTTTTATGAATGAAAATATGAAAGAAGAATACAGTATTTTAGTTCCAGAAGGAAAAGTCTGTTGGGAAGTATTATATCCCGAAAAAAATATTCCTTGCAGTTGTTGTAAGATTTCAGAATTACTAGCGAGCAATAAAAAAGGAGTATCAATAAAATGGTATGAAAAATGTAATAAGTTAAATAGAGTTTTTGAGAATTATGATAGTTTAATTACATGGTATGATGGGACAACTGTTCATATACATCAATCTATAGATATTACAAACTCTATAGATTTAAACAAACAACTTAAGATTGATGAGTTTTGTCACGTATCAGATAACGATGAAAAAAAAGAGAACTTTGAGTATTTAAATATATCAAGAGATAAATTTGATTATGATTCCACTTTACTTTATGATGCTCTTATTAGAGGTACAGATGAATATATATATATATGTAACTTCAAAACAGGAGTATTTCGATATTCACCATCACAAGTTGAATTATTTGATTTACCAGGAGAAATTGTGGAAAATCCACTTGAATATTGGAAAAAAATTGTACACCCAGAGGACTGGAATCGTTTTTATAAGTCAAATATGGAAATAGGTAAAGATTATATGGATTATCATACAGTTGAATTTAGAGCTAAAAATCGTAGTGGAGAATATATATGGTTAAAGTGTAAAGGCCAATTAATGCGTGATGAATTTGGAGAGCCAAGTATTTTTGCAGGAATTATGACGCAGTTAGGTAAACAAAATAAGATTGACCCATTAACACAGTTATTGAACTACTATGAGTTTATGAGTGTATTTGAAGAAAAACTTTCAAATCCCATGATTGAAAAATTATGCATAATGCTACTAAATATTGATGACTTTAAGAATGTTAATGAGATGTATGATAGAGCCTTTGGAGATAACATAATAAAAACTTTAGCACAATCTATAAAATCTATTTTGCCAGGTAATGCTGAACTTTATAAACTTGATGGTGATGAAATGGGAATTCTTGTTGATAATGTTGAAGAAAATGACATTCGAATTCTATATGAACAAATACAGAATTTGATTATACATCTTCACTTGTGGAGAAAATATGGATTAAATATAACAATTTCTACTGGATGTGCTATATATCCAAAGCATGGAGATACAGTAAAAGAACTTTATAAATATGCTAGCTATTCTTTACAGTATGCTAAAGAACATGGAAAGAATAAACTTGTTTTTTTCTCTGAAAAAATCTTGAAAAATAAAATGCATTCATTGGAAATGATGTGGGAGTTGAAAGCATCAATTAATGATAATTTTCGAGGATTTAGTCTTAGATTTCAGCCACAAGTAGACACGCAAAGTCATAAAATAATAGGTGTAGAAGCACTTTTAAGATGGACTAACCAAAAAGGTGAAGCAATTTCTCCTTTAGAATTTATTCCGATTTTGGAAGAAAATGACATGATAAATGATGTGGGAGCATGGGTACTTCGAATGGCATTACGTACTTGTAGTGATTGGATTGATTATAATCCTCTTTTTACAGTAAGCGTAAATATTTCAGCTGTACAAATATTAGAGGAGACGTTTATTGAGGATGTAATTAAAATTATATCTGAGGAAAGTTTTCCTTATCAAAATCTTGTATTAGAGTTGACAGAAAGTCATACAGTACAAAATATGAGTATTTTACAAGATAAGTTTGAAATTCTACAATGTTTAGGAATTTGTATTGCTATGGATGATTTTGGTACAGGGTACTCTTCTTTAGAGATTTTAAAATTTTCTCCAATAGATATAGTTAAAATTGATAGAGTATTTGTCAAAGACATATTAAAAAGTAAGTTTGATGCTACATTCATACGATTTATTGTTGCAATTTGTCATGATGTAGGCATAAGAGTGTGTTTAGAAGGAGTAGAAACACAGGAGGAGTATGATTTAGTTAAGCAAATGAAACCAGATTACATACAGGGATATTTTTTTGGAAAGCCGCAAACAGCAAGAGAAATTTTAGCTATTTTAAAATTAGATATCTAATACTAATCAAATTTTCAATTTCACATTTACTTATATAATCTAGCAAGTAAATATATTTTAATTTTAACTGACATTTAACCTTAGATAAAAATAAAGAAAAAGTAAAATATAGGTAGATTATGTAAATATATATGCTATAATAGGGTTAACAAGAAGAAGCAGTCTACAATCTAAAGAGTGAGGTTCATGCGTAAAGAATATCCTCCCAACGTTAAGAAGGGAGGTGAATTGTGCATGGATATTTTTTTACGAGGTGTACTAGAACGTTTAGTTGCCAGTTTTATAGTTAACAAACTATTTGGAAAATGTAAAAAACCACTCGAAGCGGCAACTAAGAGTGGTTGGGAATTTGATTTAAAAATCACATTCCGTAAAAATGAGTAATTTTAAATTACGAACTCCACTCTACTGACAATAGATTGTAGTTCTTCTTGTTTTTTATTATACCACAAATTGATACAATTATTCAAAAAAAATATTTATATAATATGATATAATTATATAAATTTTGCAGTAATTTATGTATGTGATAGCTGCTATCAATTGAACTATTTGTAGCTCACTGGAGATTTAACAAAAGGTATAAGCTATGATAGTGTCAAAGCAGGAAAAGCTAATAAAGCTAGTAATATGATTGATGATGCTAGTTCAATTCTAATTGTGTTCAAAATCTATTAATACACTATATTAAGTATTTGAATTGAGATTAAAATCTCATACAATTTTGTATCTTAGTTCAAAGTCTAAAAATCGGGTGGGACTTGGTAACTTCACTCATTATACAGGTACTGGTGTTTAATCTAGGTTCGATTCATAGAACTTGAGACATAATATGTAATTCCACCTTAAAAAGACTAAGTTTGGGTAAGTTTAGTCTTTTTAAATTCTAAAATTCTTCTAATGCAGTTCATATTCAGTACACAAACTTTTGGTAATATATAAGTAAATCAAAGATTGTATAGACACTAAATGAATTCAAATATACATACTTGTACATAAAATATATGATAATTTTGAGAGGTATAAACATGAAATGTCCTAACTGTGCTAGTGAGAAAATTCAAAAAAATATTAAATGGGGAGGAAAAGGAAATGCTGGTAATGTTGGATTAAGATATAGTTTACTAGGAGTAGCAACCGTATATTCTGATTTATGTTTGGATTGTGGTGAAATAGTTAGAACATACATAATGGAAAATACTGATGAGGATTGGCAGATAAAGAGAATAAAGAATATAAAAAAATAGAATAAGTTAAAAGGCTATCTTTGTAGATGGTCTTTTTTTATATAATAGATTGAAAAGGAGAATGAATTATGAAATTTGAAGAAGTATTACCACTAATAAAAAATGAAGAAAAAGCATTTAGATTATGTTGGAATGGGAAAGGAATGTATGTGCAAATGGATAAAGGCGGAAGTTATGAGTTTTCAGAAATTTATCCATTCTTTGTAATAAAAAACACATTGAATTCTTTTAATACATGGGTTCCAAGCGTAAGTGATATATTTGCAGAGGATTGGGAAGCAATAAGAGGAGAATGATAAGGGATGGATAAGATGTTAATAAATGATAAGAGTTTTTATCCAAATAATATTTATCCAGCAATAGACCTTCTCAAGATAAAAAGACAGTTAAAATCAATATACGTTTATGAGATTGAACAGTTATTCAAGTCTCAAGTTGAAAATTTTAGTATATTAAAACTTAAGAATTGATGCTTAAGAAGGTAGCAACTGGAAATAGTTGTTACCTTCTTTTTTAATAAATTTAAAGTTTATAAAACAATATATCTTTTCCTAATTAAATAATAGGATATTATTGTTATGATAGACACTAATATTACTGATATTATTGCAGTATCAAGTCTTCTTGTTAATAAACCCATGATTATATATTCTAAACCTATTAAATAGTGATAAAATATTTCTAGTTTAGTAGCTTTTTCTCTATCTATATTCCCATATTTTAATTCTAATTTATCTAAATATTTTTTCTTACAATAATTAGTTTTACCCTTGATTAAATATCCTACAGTAACTACTATTGTAAATGTTACTCCATAACTTAAAAATATAATGTTCCAAGAATTCATAGTAGAGATACCTCCATTTAGATTTATTTTCTTAATCAAAGTATATCAGTAGTATAAACATAAAGAGTGTCTAAAAAATTACAAATATTAACAAAGGGAATAAAATTATAGTAAAAGTTTTAATAATAAAACGAACAAAAACTATCATACTAAAACATAAGACATGTTATAATTGTATTACAAAGTTTCATTAATTACACTAAAAGCACTTCTGCAAAAGAGTGCTTATTTTTTTTGAATTCATTAATATATATGAACTATTAAGAACATTACTCAACACACTTTAAAATTGATTTAAATAGGTCTTTTTAACAACCTAAATCATATGATATAATAAAAAAATAGAAGTGTACTGCCAATACACTTCTATAGTTATAACTAAGCATTCTCATGTCGGGGAGTGCTTTTTTCATTTTTCCAAACAATATTATTTACTTCATCAATAATTATCAAATCAATCTCATTTTCTTCTAATATTTCTGTTGCAGTAAAAATTAGATTATCTAAGTCAAAACTTCGAGTTATTTCTAGTTGATTGTTGTTTAGAGTTCTTTTTAGTATGTAAGTTTTAAAACGCACTTATATCACCTCTCATATTTATAAAAAAATTAAACATATATTAGCCTCTAAAATAGTTACATTAACTTGTGTTTTTAATAAACTTGTATTTACTCTTTTTTATCTAAAAGTATATTTATAAGCAAATATGCAACAAATAAAAAAATCTCAATGACACATAGTGTTATAGCTATAACTAGAAGTGATTGATTTTTCCATGCACTATAAGCTATGATGAAAAGAAATGTAAAAGCACATAATGTATAATTCATAATTTTAACTAATATATGACTTGTTTTCATTGTTAAGTATAAGTCTCTTTCATCTGCATTATCTTGTAATTCTTCAACAATGCCTTTTTTTGAAAAAGCATTGTAAAAATTAAAGATTGCTATTGTAATTAAAAGGAATGATGAAATTAGGAATCTTTGTTCTTTTAAAATGCAGTAAATAACTATGCTAGCACAGCATAACATAGAAGCTATAACAGCTACTATAAAACCTCGTCTATTCTTTACTTTCATGTTTTTTGTCCTCCATTTCTCTATTTTCTTTTAAACAACATAGTTCTTCAATAGTTGTACCAAACACTTGTGCCATACGATAGGCAAGCATAAGAGAAGGACTATATTGCTCTTTTTCAATAGAAATAATTGTTCTGTTTGATACATGGACTAAATCAGCAAGTTGTTGCTGTGTTAAACTCATATTTGTTCGAAATTCTCGCACTTTTGTTTTCATTCCATACCCTCTCTCTATATGAAGCTAACTTCATGTGAAGTTAGCTTCATAATATCCTAAAAAGAGTAAAATGTCAATTTCTTTTAGAGAAAAGATAAAAATAAACTAAAAAAGTAGAATATATTGTAAATTTTACCTGTAGTTTTTGTATTAAAAAGTTCCTACTATTAGTTTAAGTTAGATTTTATGTTATATAGAAAGAAGGAATATATTATGCTAAATAAAAAATTACCAGATGCAGAATGAAAACTCATGAAATTTATTTGGAATTCGGGATACAAAACTGTAATATCAAAAGATGTTGCAGATGAAATGGATGAAAACTATGGGTGGAAACATACAACTACAATTACAATCTTAGCAAGACTAACTAAAAAAGGTTTTTTAATATCTCAGAGAATTAGAAGACATGTACACTATACAGTATTAGTGAAAGAAAAAGAATATTTGAAATTAGAAAGAAAAAGAATTTTTTGAGGTTTACATAACAATCCTTTATCAGAAATAATTTCAAAGCTACATAAAGAGGAAATAACAGAAGACAAAATAACAGAGATATGAGAATGGATAAAAACTTGGAAAGATGAAGATTAATAGAGTAAAAGGTAGCTACTAATATAAGTGCTACTTTTTTATTGATATGGATAAAATATGGAAAAGTTATATAAAATTGTGGGTAAAATATTTTACTGATATCTAACTGACATTTGACCTTTAAAATTAAAAAAATATTGATTTTATTAAATAATAACTACTTGATTTAGTAAATACTAAAGGATATAGTAACTATATAGACAACAAAGCGAAAAGGAGTGTACAAACCTTGGAAAAACAGTATTTTACTACAGGTGAATTTGCAAAACTATGTGGTGTTTCTAAGCAGACGTTGATTTTTTATGATAAAATAGGGATTTTTTCACCTGAATATAAAGATAAAAACAATTATAGATATTATTCAGTATATCAGTACGATACATTAGATATATTACAATCATTAAGAGAAATAGGCATGAGTTTAGAAGAGATAAAAGAATATATAAAAAATAGAAGCCCTCAACATTGTGTAGAAATGCTTAAAGAAGAAGAAAAAAAGATAAAAGAGAAAATAAAAAAATTAAAACAAATAAGTTCTAAAATACAAAACCGGATAAATACTACAGTTGAAGGTATTTCTAAGATATATAATGAAGAAATTTATATATCCAATAGATGTGAAGAATACTTAGTATTATCAAGTGATTTGAGTAGTATAAATGATGGCAATTTTATGATGGAATTGATTGATTTTACAAATTACTGTAAGTCAAAAAATCTGTATCAGGGGTATGAACTAGGAGCAATAGTAAGTAATGAAAATATAAAAAATGGAGAATATTTAAGTATATCAAGTTTTTATTTAAAAATAGATAAAAAAATAAAAGATAAAAAGCTATATATAAAGCCAGAAGGAATGTATGTGTGTATAAAGCATATTGGGAGATATGAAGACTCATATAAGTCCTATGAAAAATTAAAAAAATATATATACGATAATAACTATAAAATTATTGGTAATTCATATGAAGAAAGTATACTTGACTTTTTTTGCGAAAATAATGAAGAAAATTATATGACTGAGATTTCAATTCAAATATCTATATAAGAATTAAAAATTAAAATAGAGGTATATTCACGTGATAAGTAATTTTACTTATCACCTGAATATACCTCTATTTTAATAATAAAGTATATGAATTTTTAAATAATACTTATAGGATAAAGTTTAATGTTAACTAAATGCTAATTATACAAATAAATTATAAACAAAAGTTGTTAAAAAACAAACAACAAAAGCAAGTACAGTAGGCATTAAAAATCCTAAGGCAGTCCATTTTAAACTTCCAGTTTCTCTTTTTATAGTTAAAAGTGTTGTTGCACAAGGCCAATGAAGTAAGCTAAATAACATAACATTTAAAGCTGTTAAATAAGTCCAACCATGTTCTCTAAGAACTTGACCTAGAGCACTAAAGCTATCTAATTCTATCATAGAACCAGTTGCTAGATAAGCCATTAAAAGTATAGGTACAACTATCTCATTTGCTGGAAAACCAAGAATAAAAGCCATTAATATGAAGCCATCTAGGCCAATTAGCTTAGCTAAAGGGTCTAAAAAGTTTGCAACATGTGATAATATGCTCAAATCTCCTATATAGATATTTGCAAATATCCAAGTTATTACACCAGCAGGTATAGCCACCATTACAGCTCTTCCTAAAACAAATATTGTTCTATCTATTATAGAAGTATATAAAGTTCTACCTATTTGAGGAACTCTATAAGGAGGAAGTTCTAATGTAAATGTAGAAGGAACTCCTTTTAATAATGTTTTGGAAAGAGTATAAGAAACCAACAATGTTATTATAACTCCTAAAATTATTAATAAGGTTATACAAAATGCAGTTGCTATACTAGATACAAAAGAGCTAGTTACAACAGAGCTAAAAAATATTGTAGATATGGCTATTAAAGTAGGAAAACGACCATTACAAGGTACAAAGTTATTTGTAAGTATAGCAATAAGTCTTTCTCTTGGAGAGTCAATTATTCTACAACCAATAACTCCAGCAGCATTACATCCAAATCCCATACACATAGTCAGGCACTGTTTACCATGAGCACATGCTTTTTTAAATAGATGGTCTAAATTAAATGCAACTCTTGGCAAATATCCAAAATCCTCAAGTAATGTGAATAATGGAAAAAAGATTGCCATAGGAGGTAACATTACAGAAATTACCCATGCTAAAGTTCTATATAATCCTAATACTAACATATCATTTAACCACAATGGACAATTAATGCTATTTAATATATTTGAAATACTTGGTTCAAATCCAAGTAATAAATTAGATAATAAAGTGGATGGATAGTTAGCACCTTCTATAGTAATCCACAGTATAGTACCTAATAATAAGAGCATTATTGGAAGTCCAAATATTTTAGATGTTAATATTTTATCTACTTTTTCTTCTCTATCTGTTGGTTTTTTAGCATTATTAGAACAACACTTATCACTTAATTTTTTAGCATAATCATAATTGATTTTAGTAAATTCATCTCTAGTCTTCTGTTTGTTTATATCATTTGGAACTTTTTTCTTTACTTCGTTAATAGCATCTATAGAATCTTTATCTATATAATTACTCATAGATTCAAAAATACTTTCATCGCCATCAATAAGTCTAAGACCCAACCACCTAGAATTTATATTTGGCATGATATCATCTAACTCTGGTTGAATTGATTTTACTGTGTTTTCTATATTTTCGCTGTATTTTACTGGCTTATTATTAAACTTGTATCTATCAAAAGATACATCATTTAAAATTTCTAATAGTTCACCCATACCAGAACCATTTCTTGCAGCAGTTAAAACAACTGGAATTCCAAGAGATTCCTCTAAGAAATCTTTATTAATATTAATACCTTTTTTTCTAGCTTCATCTATCAAATTTATACACAAAATGACTTTATCTGTGAGTTCCATTACTTGAAAAACTAAATTTAAATTTCTTTCAAGACATGTAGCATCACACACTACTATTACTGCATCTGGATTACCAAAGCATATAAAATCACGAGCTACAACCTCTTCTTGTGACAAAGCAAATAGAGAATATGTTCCTGGTAAATCTATTAATGCATACTCTGTATTTTGATATTTGAAATTACCACGAGCTGTAGCTACAGTTTTTCCTGGCCAATTTCCAGTGTGTTGTCTAAGTCCAGTAAGATGATTAAATACAGTACTTTTACCTGTATTTGGATTACCAGCTAGTGCAATTACAAACTGGTCTTCCTTGTTATCTATATCAAACATGTCTTTTAAAGAATTCATTTTAGTTGAGTTGTGTGTTAAACCCATATTAATATCCTCCTGCTAGAAAATTTTAAATGTCAGAAACTAATATTAGTCTACTTTCTTCTTGTCGTAGAGCTATCTTGCTACCTCTGATGTTGTAGACAGTTAAATTATTTTTTGGTCCTTTTCTAACTACATCTATAACAGCTCCTCTAGTAAGACCAAGCGCTAACATTCTCTCTCTTAAATTACCACTAGATAATATATCTTCAACTTTAACAGTTTTTTTCACTTGAATATCATTAAGGTTTTTCATAGTAGCACCTCCATGCATGAAATTTAGCCTGAGCTAATCTTCTTATTTTAAACTATGCACTATGCTATTACCTTGTTACTTTTTGCAAAAAAAAGATAGGCAATATGCCTATCACAAAGTTGGGTATAATTCTTACTTTTGGGGAAAGTAGAATATAGAATAAAAATTAACATTTTGAATCTATATAATTATTGAATTTTGATAATAAAAAAGTCAGAAAGCGCAAAAGCCTTCTGACTTATATAAGGTATTTTCAAATACCTAGATATCAATTCAATATTTAATTTATGATTTAATTATATATTAACAATGTTAGCTTGTCAACACTATAATCTCATTTTAATATGTTCAATACCTGCTTCATCATACACTTCTGAAATTTCTTTAAAACCACAAGATAAGTAAAGATTTTTTATGTAAGCCTGTGCTGATAAGGTTATATTATTTTCATGCAAATTAACCTTTATAAAGTCTATAGCACAGTCCATCATTTTCTTTGCCAAGCCCTTTTTTCGATGAGTAGAAAGAACTAAAACCCTACCAATAGAAACATCATTATAAGAGCTATATTTTTTAGGGATTATTCTGGCATAAGCACAAATCAACCCATTCTCTTCTAAAAATATATGATAAGAGTTTTTGTCTACATCATCATAATCATTTAATGAAAATATCCTCTGTTCGCATGCAAATACTTCATATCTTGACTTTGCTATTTCGTAAAACTCATTTAGACTTAAATCATTAAAGTGTTTTATTTTAAACATAATAATTACCTCCTAAGTATATTAAAACCAAATATTAAGATATATTATACCATTTTATAATTTTTAACAGTAATACTTTTATTAAAATAGGTATGTGTTAAAAATATTTTAAAAAAGTGTTATACTGTATTAAAAACAAAATATTAGTTAGAAAAATTATGGTTTGTGGAGGAAGTTGTTTTGAATACTACCAAAAAATTAACTGAAGCGGCTTTATTGTCGTCTTTATTTATAGTAATAACAATTATAGCTGTAGGGACTGGGTTTGGATATGCCATTTATTTAGATTTTATAGTGCCAATATTTTTTTGTATAATATGTTTAAAGTGTGATTTAAAGTATACTGTTTTATCTGGAGTTATATCTCTTTTAATAATTTCCTTGGTGCTTGGAAATTTGGGAACTGCTATTTGGGCAAGTCAGAGTGTATTACTTGGTATAATATGTGGTTATTTGATAAGTAAATCATCAACAGTTATGGATGATTTAGTATATGGTTCAATTATTGGAGTCATTATAATGGTTTTTATTGATATATATGCTTCAGCATTAATAGGATACAGTTTTATGAGAGAATTTCAGGGATATAGTAAATTGATTTATTTTAATGAATACTCAGATTCTATTTTTTACTTACTGATAGCACTGTTTCCTTTTGGAATGGTTTTTTGTATATACTTTTTAAGTTTGATTATGGGACATAAATTACATATTTTAAACTCTAATGCATTAAAAAAGTTTCTAGTGTTTAAGAGTTTTAGATTTTTAAATCAATTTTTATGTTGCTCAAAGAAAGTTTTTTATATGTGTGTGTTTTATTTAACTATTTTTGAAGTTACAAATATATTAAATATTAAAACTGAGTTAGTTTACTTAAAAACAATTTTTATATCAATTGGATATTTGTGTATGTATTTTGTTATTAGAGATTCCTGTATGTCACTACAAAATTTTATAATAACTAAATTTGGAAAAGTAGCATACGCTAGAATTTCTTTTTTGATAGTAGTTATATCTTTATTTCTAATGTTTAAGATAACTGTTATGGGATTAATAATTATAAATGCATTTTTAAATAAGAAAATGAATATAAGATTGACTCAAATTAATATTGTCGATAAACAAATAAATATTTTAATTGAAAAATAAACTTTATGCATTGGTAAAAAATATAAAAAAGTAGTATAATGTAAAAAAACATGTATATAATAATAAAAAAGGTTGACAAAATGTAAAAATAATAATATATTATGAGTAAGTTAAGAAAAATTTCTTGTAATTGATGAAATAATCTGAATATATAAGTGCTGTGAAGAGAAGAAGTAGAGCTGAATTTTATTTAACAGAGAGTTCCAGTTTGGTGAAATGGAATAAATTGATTTAGTTTGAATACATCTTGGAGCAATATCTCTGAAAGATAACAACCACTAAGAGATATCGGAATAGTACACGTTATAGTACATGAGTAAACAAATTATACTCTACAGAGATTAATATCGTGAGATATTAGTGAACTAAGGTGGTAACACGTAAGCAATGCTTTCGTCCTTTTAATAGGATGAGAGCTTTTTTTATTATAAAAATAAAAATCATAGATTATATAAATATTTTAGGAGGAATGAAAATGAAATCAATAGACGAGCAAATGCGAATCATTATGAAAGGTGTAGACGACTTAATAGACGAAAAAGAGCTAAGAGAAAAACTTATTAAATCAGAAAAAGAAGGAAAACCTATGATAGTAAAATTGGGGTTAGATCCAAGTGCTCCAGATATACACTTAGGTCATACAGTAGTTCTTAGAAAGATGAAACAATTACAAGATTTAGGTCATCAAATAGTAATTATAATTGGAGATTTTACAGGTAAAATTGGAGACCCAACTGGAAAATCTAAAGCTAGAAAAGCTTTAACAACAGAGCAAGTTCTTGAAAATGCAAAAACTTATCAAGAACAAATATTTAAAGTTTTAGATAAAGAAAAAACTATTGTAAGATTTAATAGTGAATGGCTAGCTAAATTAAACTTTGAAGATGTAATAAAATTAGCTGCAACTATTACTGTTGCGAGAATGTTGGAAAGAGAAGATTTTAAGAAGAGATATGAAGGACAAATGCCAATATCAGTGCATGAATTTTTCTATCCATTGATGCAAGCATATGATTCAATAGCATTAGAAGCTGATATAGAGCTTGGTGGAACTGACCAAAGATTTAACTTATTAATGGGAAGATCTTTACAAAGAGAATTTGGTATGGAATCTCAAATAGTAATAATGATGCCTTTAATAGAAGGTTTAGATGGAAAAGAAAAAATGAGTAAGAGTTTAGGTAACTATATTGGAATAGATGAAGAAGCTGGAATAATGTACCAAAAATCTATGGAGATTCCTGATGAACTTATAGTTAAATACTATAATTTAGTAACTGATGTTCATCCTGATGAAGTTAATAAAATTGAAACTCAGTTAAAAGATGGTTCAGTAAATCCAAGAGATATAAAAATGAATCTAGCAAGAGAAATAGTAACTTTATACCATGGAGAAGAAGCTGCTAAAGAAGCTGAGGAAAGGTTTAAATCTGTATTCCAAAAAGGTCAAATACCTGAAGATATACAAACAATTCAAGTTAAACAAGAAGAATTTGATTTAATTGAAGTATTAGTTTCTAATGAGATTGTTAAAAGTAAGAGTGAAGTTAGAAGATTAGCATCTCAAGGTGGAGTAAAAATAAATGGTGAGAAAGTGGAAGATTTGAGTAAAGTTGCTAAAGAAAGCGAACTTGTTGTTCAAATAGGAAAGAAAAAATTTGTAAAAATAGAGTTAGTAAAGTAAAATAAAAGCAAGTTCGTTGGTTATATAAAAGTATAATCAATGAACTTGCTTTTTTATTATATTAAGGTTTTAAATTGGTAACCATTATCTTTAAAATATGTTATAATTTGGTCTAGTGCATTTACTGTTTCTTGCTTTCCATAAGTATCATGCATTAAAAGTACAACTATTTCTTTACCTTCAGAAGATTTCTTTGCATGTTCAAATAACTCTTGAGCATTTTTCTTTTTACCTTCTGCATCAGCATTTAGAGCATTCCAGTCTATTGATGCCATATTTTTTTCTTTTAAGTAGTTACCTAAAGGTTCCATATTTTTCCATGACATATATCCACCTGGGCATCTAACTACATGTGATGAAAAATTCTTTCCTAGAACTTTTTTCATGGCTTCATCTGTTTTATTAAGTTCATTTACAAATGTATCAAGATTTAGGCTTCTGCCAGGGTATAGTTTTTTGTAGTCATGAGAATATGAGTGATGAGCTATTGCATTTCCCTCATCAAATGTTCTTTTTAAAATTTCATTGGCACCTTTTCGTTCAAGAGAATCCCCCTTAATAAAGAAAGTTCCTTTAACATCGTGTCTTTTTAAGATATCTAGGACTTGTGGAGTATTAGTAGTAGATGGTCCATCATCGAATGTAAGGAATACTATTTTTTCTCCATTATTTGAATAGTCGTATTTGTTAAGTTTATCCCAAACTAATTTTGCGTCATATCCATATTCTTTTGCAGCTTCTTTTTTTGCACCAATGATAGGCTCATTTTTTTCTTTTTCAATTCTTTCTTTTTCTAATTTTTCAGCTTTAAGCTTTTCTTGAGTTTCTTTAATTTCTCTTTTCTTGGACATATCCGCCCATGCCATAGAAAAAATACCAATAACTATTACAACAATTATAGTAAGTGCCATAGTTTTCTTTTTTCTTTTTTTTACCATGATTTCAACATTCCCCCTTTTTGTCGAATTGTATCAAAAATATATTATAATTATATCGAAGAAAGTAGAAAAAGTAAACCGACAAAGTTGTAACTAAAATAACTAAAGTGTAACTTATACAACATTATTTGCATAATATTAAAGTATCCTAGATATTGAAATTATCTATAAAAAAATTTAATATAAGTAAAAAAAATATAAAAAAGGTAAAAATTTATTAAAAAGGTGTTTACAAAAAATGATTAATATATTAATGTTAAATAGTGGATATAAATCTAGATTTAAAATACTGAAAAAATTTACTATAACTATATAAATTTATAGTAATGCTTATAGAAAAACTCTCTTGCTGTTTAGGGGGTTTATAATTTTGCAAAAAAATAAAAAGGAGGGGGCTTTATTGAAAAAATACTTTGGAGAAATAGGACTAATATTCATAGCAATTATATGGGGAAGTGGCTTTGTAGCAACCCAATTTGCACTAGACGGTGGGCTTACACCTCTACAAATAATAACTATAAGATTTTTCTTGGCAGCTGTAATTATGAATTTATTATTTTTTAAACAAATTCGTGCCAATATGGGAAAGCATTTATTAAAAGCAGGAGGGCTTTTAGGAATATTTTTATTTTTAGCCTTTACAGTACAAACCATTGGACTTATGTACACTACACCATCTAAAAATGCATTTATAACAGCAGCAAATGTTGTAATAGTTCCATTCATAGGATTTATACTTTATAGAAGAAAACTAGATAAAATAGGATTAATAAGTAGTTTAGTAGCTCTTGTAGGTATAGGTATACTTTCTTTAGAGGCTGATTTCTCTGTTAATTTTGGAGATTTTTTAACACTTATATGTTCATTTGGATTTGCATTTCATATATTCTTTACTAGCGAATTTGCTAAAGATAACAATCCAATGGCATTAACAGCTATTCAATTTACTGTAGCATTTTTACTGTCTTTAGTAGTTCAGACATTTGCAGGACAGTTGAAAATGGAAGCTGAATTGTCTGGATATATGGGAACTATATATTTAGCTATATTTAGTACTTCAATAGGGTTTTTATTCCAAACTATATGTCAAAAGAGAGTTGATGGAACTAGAACAGCCATAATACTATCTACTGAAGCTATATTTGGGACTATATTTTCTATAATAATTTTAAAAGAACCTATTACAGCCAAATTAGTTATTGGTAGTATATTGATATTTGGTGCAATTATAACAGCAGAAACTAAATTATCATTTTTAAAAAGTAAAAAAGTAGAACTTAAAGAGTCAAAAGATTCTTCACTAGAAAGTATTTAAATAGACAATTGTTTCCTAATTAATCAAATAAAGTATATATTATGTAGAAATTTGACATCAAAACTTAGTTGATACCAATGTTTCAAAGTGATAAAATTAATTAGGAAATAAATTTTATTTTTAGTGTTTAAACTATAGTACATGGGGTATATATATTCTTGTAGCAAGTTATTAAACTTTAAAATAAAAATTTAATTAATATAAAATTGGGAGGAATTTAATTATGAAAAAATTTGTTTGTACAGTATGTGGATATATACATGAAGGAGATGCTGCACCAGCACAATGTCCAGTATGTAAAGTTGGAGCTGATAAATTCGAAGAAATGAAAGGTGAAATGGTTTGGGCTGACGAACATAGAATAGGAGTAGCTCAAGGTGTGGATGCAGAAATAATCGAAGGATTAAGAGCTAACTTTACTGGTGAATGTACAGAAGTAGGAATGTATTTAGCAATGAGTAGACAAGCTGATAGAGAAGGATATCCAGAAGTAGCAGAAGCATATAAGAGAATAGCTTTTGAAGAAGCTGAACATGCTGCTAAATTTGCAGAACTTCTTGGAGAAGTTGTAGTTGCAGATACAAAAGAAAACTTAAGAGTTAGAGTTGACGCTGAATATGGTGCAACTGATGGAAAATTAAAATTAGCTAAGAGAGCTAAAGAATTAGGATTAGATGCTATACATGATACAGTACATGAAATGTGTAAAGATGAAGCTAGACATGGTAAAGCATTCTTAGGATTATTAAATAGACATTTTGGAAAATAATAATTAAAAACATAGATTAAAAGGAGAAACTTTGGTTTCTCCTTTTTTAAATTATACAAAAAATATAAAAAAATCTTTGTAATAAAAGGGTGAAGATAATATGAAATCGGTATCTGTTAGAAGCTGTAAAAATTATGAGTATGAAAATGTAAGATTTTCTATTGAAAAAATTTTAGATGACATTGGAGGGCTTAACAAGTTTGTAAAAGAAGGAAGTAAAGTACTTGTAAAACCAAATCTACTGATGAAAAAAAAGCCTGAAGAAGCTACAACTACTCATCCTATGGTAGTAAGGGTTGTATGCGAAAAGCTTTTAGAATTAAACTGTGATGTAGTAGTAGCAGATAGTCCTGGTGGACCATATAATCAAGCCTCTCTTAAAAGTATATATAAGACATCTGGAATTGAAAAGGTAGCAAATGATTTAGGTATCAAATTAAATTATGATGTTTCAGATGTTAAGATACATAGTGAAAAAGCGCATGCTCTTAAATATATGGATATTATTAAACCAGTAATAGATGCTGATTATGTAATAAATCTTTGTAAATTAAAAACACATGTGATGGCAACTTTTACTGGTGGAACAAAAAACTTATATGGATGTATAGCTGGATTAAAAAAAGCAGAAATACATTATAGATTTCCTACAGAGGAATTATTTTGTGAAAATGTACTTTTAGATATTTGTGATTATGTAAATCCGACACTGACAATTATGGATGGAATTGTAGGGATGGAAGGGGATGGTCCTTCAGCAGGAAACCCTAAAGAAATAGGTGTTTTATTAGCATCACAAAATCCATATGCTATAGATGTTGTTGCATGTAAGATTATAGGTTTGCTTCCAAATAAAGTTGCTACAATTAGAGGGGCTATTAAAAGAGAGTATATAAAAGAAGACTTTTTAGATATTGAGATTGTAGGAGAAGATATAAAGGATTTAATTATAAAAGATTATAAGGTACCAATTGTAAGTAAAGATTTAAGGCTATTTTCTGTAAAATTGCCAAAATTTTTAAATGAACCTATTTCAAAACTTATAACACCAAAGCCAGTGGTTAGATTTAAGGATTGTATAAAATGTGGAAAGTGCAAGGAAGCTTGTCCTGCAAATACCATAGAGATAGGGAATAGAGGTGCTCTTATAGATTTAAATAAATGTATAAGATGTTACTGTTGTCATGAACTTTGTCCTAAAAAGGCTATTGATGTCAAACGTAATTTTGTATTTAAGTATGTAAAATAATGTATAATATTATATGAGTCTATATAAATGAAAATTATAAAGGAGAAATAACATGATTTTAATTAAAAATGGTAGAGTGATAGACCCTAAGAGTCAAAGAGATGAGAAAATAGATTTAATTATAAAAGAAAATAAAATCTATAAAATAGGTAATTTTGATGAAAATGATGAATTTGAAAAAATAATAGATGCTAGTGGGAATATAGTTGCACCTGGATTAGTAGATGTACATGTACATTTTAGAGACCCAGGATTTACATATAAAGAAGATATAGATAGTGGAGCTAAATCTGCAGCTAGAGGTGGATTTACAACCGTTATATGTATGGCAAATACTGACCCAATTGTAGATAATGAAGATACTTTTAACTATGTGAAGGAAAAAGCAAAAAATGCATGTATAAATGTTTTACAAGCAGCAGCTATAACAAAAGGTTTTGAAGGTAAAGAGTTAGTGGATATGGAAAATCTTAAAAAGGCTGGAGTTCCAGGATTTACTGATGATGGATTACCTTTAATGGATAGCAGTCTAATTATGGAAGCAATGATTAAGGCAAAAGAGTTAGATGTACCACTTAGTTTTCATGAAGAAGACCCTTCTTTAGTTGGAAATCCTGGCGTAAATGCAGGAAAGATAGCTTCAGAGCTTGGTCTAAAAGGTGCATCGAATGTAGCAGAAGATGTAATGGTTGCTAGAGATTGCATGTTAGCACTAAAAACTGGTGCTAAGATTGATATACAACATATAAGTTCTGGGGTTTCTGTTGATATGGTTAGATTTGCAAAATATCTTGGAGCAAACGTAGTTGCAGAAGCTTCACCACATCACTTTACACTGACTGAGGAAGATGTATTAGAGTTTGGAACAAATGCAAAAATGAATCCGCCTTTAAGAACTAAGTGGGATAGAGATAAGATTATAGAAGGATTAAATGATGGTACTATTGAGATAATAGCAACAGACCATGCACCTCATAGTAAAGAAGAAAAAGATAGAGAGTTTATAAAAGCTCCAAGTGGTATTATAGGGCTTGAAACTTCGTTGTCTCTTGGAATAACAAACTTAGTATATAAAAATCATCTTAGTATGATGCAGTTAATAGAAAAAATGTCTACAAATCCTGCAAAACTATACAATTTAAATGTTGGTTTTATAGAAGAAGGAGCAGTAGCAGATATTGTTATATTTAATCCTGAAGAAGAATGGATAGTTGAAGATTTTGCTTCTAAAGCTGACAATTCCCCATTTAGAGGTAAATCTCTATATGGGAAAGTTAATTATACTATATGTAATGGAGAAGTTGTATACAACGCTTAAGGTTGTGTTTTAAGGGTGGTGAATACAGTGATTGAAAGCAAAAGATTATATATTAGACAAATGAATCATAGTGATTTTAAGGAAATAAGTAAAATGTTACAAGATTCAGAAGTAATGTATGCATGGGAACATGCTTTTTCTGATGAAGAAGTTACAGAATGGATTGATAGAAATATACAGAGATATAATAATGATGGATATGGATATTTTATTGTTATAGATAAGTATATAGATAATGTAGTGGGGCAAATAGGCCTTATAAAACAGGACATAGGGTTAGGAATAGGTTATATAGTAAAAAGAGAATATTGGAATCAAGGTTATGCTACAGAAGGTGCTACTATATGTATAGATTATGCTATTAGAAACTTAAATGTAGATACTTTAGTAGCAGATATCAGACCTGAAAATATAGCATCTATAAATGTGGCAAAAAAACTAGGTATGAAGAAAATATCTGAGTGCGACAAGATTTATAGAGGACAAGTAATGAAACATGATGTCTACCAATTAAAAGTAACAGGATTAACTACAAAAATTGTTGAAATAGTAGATTATAATCCAAATTGGAAGTATGAGTTTGAAAAATTAAAATCTACACTAGAAAAGACTCTAGGTAATTCGATTTTGAAAATAGAACATGTTGGTAGCACATCTGTTGAAGGGCTTTCTGCAAAACCTAGATTAGATGTTGATATAATAATTGGAGACTATAGCTACTTAAATGATGTTGTCAGTAAACTAAAAAAATTAGGGTATAAACATCTAGGCAATTTAGAAGTAGAAGGAAGAGAAGCATTTTCTTATGAGACAACTAGTTTCATGGAGCATAATTTATATGTATGTCCTAAAGATGGGAAAGGATATTTAGAGCATATTAAATTTCGAGAGTATTTGAGACTAAATCCAGATAAGGTTAAAGAATATTCTGACTTAAAAAAGAAGCTAGCAAAACTTTATAGGTATGATGTTAACTCTTATTGTGATAACAAAACAGATTTCATAAGAGGCATAATAGATTAGATATTAATATTAAAAATATTTAAAGCAAATAATTCATTAGTAATTTTGAAAATAACAATGCACTATTATATTTGATTTGAAAAAGATTAAGTTCTTAATCTATCATATATAATAGTGCATTAAATATTTAAGCATGTTTTAGAAAACAATTTAAAAATAATAACTTATTAATGGAAATACTATTTATAAATTGCCTTTATAGGGTCTAGTTTAGAGGCTTTAAAGGCTGGTATTAAACCAAATACAACTCCAGTTAATATAGTAGCCAAAATAGCATAAAGTAAGCTATTTAAGCTAGGAATTGCTTCAAATCCAATGTATTTAGAAACATAGTTAGTAGCAATAAATCCAACTATAGTTCCTAAAATTCCTCCACATACCGTTATAAAAACAGCTTCAACTAAAAATTGAAATAATATAGACCTAGGTTTTGCACCAATAGCACGTCTTATACCAATCTCTCTTTGTCTTTCCATAACTGATACATACATTATATTCATTACACCAATACCACCAACAAACATTGCAACTACAGTTATTATAGATACATATTTATTGACATTAGAATTGATGCTTTCAAGATAAGCTGTTTGTTCAGTTGGGTCTGGTGTAGTATAAGAACCATTGATACCAGGATGCATTTCATATAGTTTAGCTATAATATTGTTTGCAACTTCATTCACATTATATCCTTTAGAACAAACTAAGTCTAACTGATAAATTTCAGTGGAGTAAGAGTTTTGACTCATTAGACTATCAAAAGCTTTTTTAGGTATAAGAGAAGTTATAAATTGCATATCTTGATAACCTCCTAAAAATCCTCCAGCTTGTTGTTGGTTAGAAGAATCATCCAATACTCCAATTATTTCAAATATAGTTCCATTTACATTAATACCATGGCCTAAAGCGTCTTCTGGATTTTCAAAAATTTCACTTGCACTTTGCTGTGTAAGTAGAATTACCTTTCTTTTTTCATCATCCAAGGAAAAATCTCTACCACAGATTAAATTTATTTTTGAATCTTTTTTTACTGGTCCAACTTCCACATAAGTCGTTTTTTTATCAAAAGATGCCTCAGAAGAATAAGTTGAATCAAGATTAAATCCATCTCTTGCAGGAGCAATTCTTTCTACACCTTCAACAAATGATAATTCTTCTAAATCTTTTGCATTGAATGGCTTTAAAAATATACTCATATCATTGGTAAGACCTGTGTTATCAGCTGATTCAAATGAAATAGTAGTTTTATTAGGATTAGCGTTATTTACAGATTTCTTGATTTCTTTTTGAAATCCATTACCTATAGAACTAACAAGTATTACTGAAGTTATTCCTATAATAATCCAAAGTAAAGCTACAAAGACACGAAGCTTGTGCCCCTTTAAATTAGCCAAAGAATTTTTTAATAAGCCCATGATTACACCTCCGAAGTAAACACACCATCTTTAAGTCGTATGACCTTAGTTGCATACTTAGTCAAATCCTGATCATGTGTAACCATTATTATAGTCTTGCCTTGTTCATTAAGTTCTGTCAAAAGTTCCATAATTTCCCTGCTAGTTTCACTATCCAATGCTCCAGTTGGTTCATCAGCAAAGATTATTTGAGGGTCATTTGCCAAACAACGTGCAATAGCTACACGTTGTTGCTGACCACCAGATAATTGAAGAGGTTTTTGTTTGATTTTATCTAAAAGCCCAACAGATTTTAGTTTGCTCTTAACAATTTCTTCTCTTTCAGATTTTTTTAATATTTTATTGTAAATTAGAGGTAGCTCTACATTTTGATATATATTTAAAGTTTCTATTAAATTAAATTGTTGAAAAACAAAACCAATATTGATATTTCTAAAAACAGAACGCTCATTTTCACTGAGATTAGTTACATCTGTGCCATCAAATATATATCTTCCTTCGTCAAACACATCAAGAAAACCTAAGATGTTAAGTAAAGTGGTTTTACCACTACCAGATTTACCCATTATCATGACAAATTCTCCAGATTCAATTTCTAAATTTAAGGATTTTAAAACATGTAATTCATCTTTCCCTACTTTGTAATATTTTTGAATATTTTCTAATTTAATTAACATATGTAAATTAATTCACATCCATATTAACTTCTTTTAAATTTTTGTCTGGAGTAGCATCTCCATTATTATTAGAGCCAGCAGTTACACCATCACCTTGAACTGGGTCTCCTTCTTTCATTTCTTTAGTAGGGTATTTTATTACTATATCACCTTGTTCAAGACCGCCTCTAATTACAGCAAAGTCATTATTTTTACTTGCAACATCTACAATTTGTTTTTTCAAGATTCCATCTAAGTCTTTAAATACATATGAGTGTTTTTTATCCTTAAGTACACAAGATGCTGGTATTTTAAAGCTTGAGTTAGCTACTTCAAGTGATGCTTGAAGATGGAATCCATTTGTCAACCCTTCTTGGTTATCAAATGCTATGTTTATATCATAATAAGATAAAGTACTTTGTTGAGCTCCCATCTCGCTACTTGGAGTAGATGGCTTATCAGATATAAAACTTATTCTACCAGTAAGATTTTGGTCAGTTGAGAAAACTAATATATTAACCATTTGGTCAATTTTCATCTTAGGTAAATCTTGTTCACTTGCTTGCCCCTTCATATAAAACTCTAGACCTTGAATAGTCATAAATGAAGCTGGTTGCTCTGGATTTCCAGTTTGGTCATTTAAGTATACAGTACCATCAAAAGGAGCAGTAGTTCTATCATATGCTTTCTTATCTAAAGAAGCTATCTGAGAGTTTAAAGCTGTTATTTGTGCATTTATAGAAGCTATAGCATCTCTATTTTCATCAATATTTGCAAGTGATATCTTTTGTTTTTTATATTGGCTAAGTTGTGATTTTAGACTATCTATTTCTGCTATTATAGTTGGATTTTTAGCAGTAAAAAGAAGGTCTCCTTGATTTACCTTTTGACCATTTGTAACATTTACATCACTTAACTCATAATCTCCAGAAATATTAAAGTCTTTAGTTTGCTTAGGAACAACCATACCATTTATAAATATTTTTTCGTTTTCTGGAATAGTGTATGTTTCTATGAAGTTTTCATTAGTTTGTAATTCAGTATTTTTTGAATCGACATAAGCAAGTACCCCTAATATTAAAAGTATGATTATCACGATTCCTGCATAGATTTTAAATCTCTTGTTTTTAAAAGGATTATTTTTAAAACCTTTATTTTTAGCTTTGAAATTATTACTTCCAAAGCTAGTATTTTTAAAGCTATTACTCTTAAAGCTACTATTTCTAAATTTTTTATTTTTAAATTTTTTTAGAAAAGACATGTTTTCCTCCTTTGTATAAAAACTACTTATTATATACTGGGATGTACATATAGAATCATTATAAGAAGCATGTTGAATATAAGTCAAATGAAAATAACTTATCAATATATAAGATACTATAGATAATCTTTGAATGTAATAGTAATTTTTGTATATTGATTGTACTCTGAATCTACATCAATTTTATGGCCAAGTTTGTCACAAAGTTCTTTTACTAAATAAAGACCAAGCCCTGTAGATTTAGTGTTATTTCTTCCATTATTACCTGTAAATCCCTTATTGAATATTCGATTTAAATCTTCCTTTTTTATACCACAGCCAGTATCTTCCACCCTTAATTGTAAATAATTTTTGTGGGTTTTGCAATAGATAGATATATTATCTTCTATTGAGGCATATTTTAGGGAATTATTTAATAATTGCTCGAATATGAAGTGAAGCCATTTTTCGTCTGATAAAACTGTATAATTCAAATTATTTAAGTTTAAAATTATTTTTTTTGAGATAAAATATTTTGAATATTTTCTTATAATATCTCTAAGAATATTTTCAATATTTACTTCTTGAATCAAAAAATCTTTATGAAAATCTTCAAGTCTAGATAAATATAAAATTCTTTCAACAGAATTTTCAATTCTAAATATCTCTTTATCAATATCATCTGAAATTTTTTCTTCGATTAAATCTTCGTTTTGTTCAAGTACTAGTTTAATTATTGCTATAG
This sequence comes from Clostridioides sp. ES-S-0005-03, assembly GCF_020658455.1. Classification (NCBI taxonomy): domain Bacteria; kingdom Bacillati; phylum Bacillota; class Clostridia; order Peptostreptococcales; family Peptostreptococcaceae; genus Clostridioides; species Clostridioides sp. ES-S-0005-03. Next base: position 513,728 of record NZ_JACVWI010000001.1, read on the forward strand.
GTATTTTTATATCATGTACCCACATACTCATAATTTCTTTATTTTCTTCAAATTTCTTAGTATTGATATCTATTATATCATCACACTGGTTTTGATAACCTTTAATTATATCCAAATATATTTTTTCTTCATTTGTACATTTAACTAATTCTATATCATTAGTACTAACTTTGAATGTATTATTTTTAATTTTCTCTAAAAATCTATTTTTCTTAATGTAGCCAGTAAGTATATATATAAATGAAAATACTATATTTACAATTAATATGTATACAATAGTATCTACTAAGAGAGCATCAATAGGAGAAAATATAATAACTGCTATCGTAAAAAGTAAGAAACCAAAGTTGTATACTAAAAATTCGAGTTTATCTTTGAGAAAATCTTTAAAACTCATAAATTCACCTACTTAAAACTATTTTAACTGATTATATAACCTAATCCTCTTTTAGTTTCTATAAAGTCTTCCAATCCAATTTCACTTAATTTTGAACGTATTCTGTTTACATTAACAGTGAGAGTATTATCATCTACAAACCAATCATTATCCCATAATTTTTTCATAAGTTTATTTCTACTAACTATTTTACTTTTATTCCTCATAAGTTCATGAAGAATTTTAATTTCATTTTTGGTTAGCTCAATAGTACTATCTTTATAACATATAGTTGCAGTTGATAAATCCAAAGTAACCCCATTATGGACAATTTTATTTGAATTATTATCAACAAAATTATAAGTTCTTCTTAAAAGAGCATTTACTTTAGCTATTAAAACATCTATAGAAAATGGTTTTTGTATATAATCATCTGCGCCTAGATTTACACCCATTATCACATCCATATTAGAATTTCTTGAAGAAATAAATATTATTGGAACTTTGGAAATTCTTCTTATCTCATTACACCAATGAAATCCATCATAAAATGGAAGATTTATATCTAATAAAACCAATTGTGGTTTATAATGCTTAAATTCTTCTATTATGTTTTCAAGATTTTCTATTTGATAGACAATATGTCCCCATTTAGAAAGACAATCTGCTATTTGATGTTTTAATGAAACATCATCTTCAATTACCATTATTTTAAACATTTTTACCTCCTAATCCAGAATAGTTATATTAACATAACTATATTTTACTTGATAAGTTCAAACATTTCTACCTTATAATTTAAAATAATTATATTAATATAACTATATTTTACTTGACAAATTATATTTTAAATATAATTCTAGTAAAAAGGAAGAAATATAATTAATACTTACAGAAATGTAACATTATATTAATATAAGTAAATGGTTAAAAACTACTTTAATATATATAATATATTTATAAGAATTGGAAAATGAGCAATTATGTTGAGGAGTGGTAAGTAATTATGGAAGAAATATTAATTGTTGAAAATATAAAAAAAGAGTATGGTAGAAAAGGCTCAAAATATGAAGCTTTAAAGGGAATAAGTTTTAAAGTTTATAAAGGCGAATTTGTAGGTATTATGGGTTCATCTGGAGCTGGAAAATCAACTCTTTTGAACATTATTTCTACAATAGATTTGCCTTCATCAGGAAATGTTTATATAGAGAATAAGAATATTATTAAAATGAAACAAAATAAATTAGCCGACTTTAGACGTGATAATCTTGGATTTGTATTTCAAGACTCTAACCTTTTAGATACATTAACTATAAAAGAAAATATAATGCTACCTCTTTCTTTAAAAAATGAAAAAGTATCAGTAATAGAAAGTAGAATAAAAGAAGTTTCAAAATCACTAAATATAGAATCAGTATTAGATAAATATCCTAATGAAGTCTCAGGTGGACAAAAACAAAGAGGCGCTGTTTGTAGAGCAATAGTAACAAAACCATCATTAATACTTGCAGACGAGCCTACAGGAGCATTAGATTCTAAATCTGCAAGGGATTTATTAAATTCTCTAGTAAAATTAAATAAAGATAACGATTCAACAATATTAATGGTAACACATGATGCTATAAGTGCAAGTTTTTGTAGTAGAATACTCTTTATAAAGGATGGAATAATCTTTACAGAACTTATAAAAGGAGAAAGCACAAAAGAATTCTATAATAAAATACTAAATACAGTTTCCTTAATTGGAGGAGTTAATAAAAATGAGTTTATTTAAAATTGCTATAAAAAATATAAAAAAGAACTTTTTAAGCTATTTTATGTACTTCGTTTCAATTGTATTTAGTGTATTTATATTCTTTAGTTTCAAGTCAATAGAGTACAATGAAGCCTTAAATTTACTTGGTAGAAAAACTAAAATAGGTATTAATACAAGTTCAATTGTAATAGTGGTATTTGTTTTTTTGTTTATATATTATTCAAATTCATTTTTCTTTAATAGACGTAGGCAAGAGATAGGTACTTATAGCTTGATTGGAATGAGAAAAAATCAGATAGGCAGAATATTTTTATATGAAACTTTTTTGATGGGAATCTTTGCAATATTAATAGGAATATCTTTAGGTTTTTTATTTTCAAAGCTTATGACAATGATTCTTGTAAAATTAATTAAAGAGATTATAGTAGTAAAGATGACTTTAAGTATAAGGGCTTTAATTCAGACATTAGGAATATTTTTAATAATATTTGTAGTAATTGGAATGAGAAATATTATAGTTATTAGGAATAAAAAAATTGTAGAGTTATTTAAGAAGTCACCAGAAAAATATACAAATAAAAGATTTATAAAGCTAAAGGGAACTCTTGGAGTTTTACTGATAGTATTTTCTTATTTAATGTCAGTTAGTCATTTCATTGTTGAAAACATAATGTTTTCAGCTTTTATATTAATTACAATAATACCAGGTACTTTTTTATTTTTTTCATCAATAATGTCGATAATTATAGATGTTGCTAAGAAGAAAAAAAGTTTTTATTACAAGGGAAGAAATCTAATTGCATTTTCAGAACTTGGATTCAAATTAAAGAATAATAGCAGAGTATTGGCAATAATAGCAATATTAATAGCTACAAGTGTAACTATGTTAGGATTTACAATATCAATTTATTACGATATAGATAGAAATATAAATGAAAACTACAAGTATAGTTATACTATAAATGCAGAAAATTCTCTTGTAAATAATGAAATCGATAAGCTGCTATATAAATATAAAGAAGATGATAAGGTGCTTTTTGATAAGACAGTAGAGTTTATAAGTAGAGATGTAAATTTTAAATTGTACTATAAAAAAGGAGGAGTTTATAGAGAAAATACAGTGATTGTAGATTTTATTAAAGAAAGTGATTTTAAGAAATTAAGACAATATCAAAACAGTAATTATGAAGAATTAACTTCAGAAGAGCATGTATATTATGTTTCAGATTCATATAAGAGAATGTTTCTTAAAAGTACTGGTACTCAAAAAATAGATGTATACATTAAAGAAAAAGAGAAGATGAATTTATTTACAGTTCAAAAAAATATTTTAGAGCCAGAAATAAATTTACAATCAACATTTGATTTAATTGTGGTAAAAGATAACATATTTAATAGATTAAAATCAGGAGGAGAATCGAGATTATTAAGATTAATTGATATAAAAAATGAAAAAAAAGAGTTTGATATGTCTTTAAGATTAAAAAATATAGTTGATAAAAATATGGAATCAACTTATCCTTTTAATTTTACATCAAATGTCGAAAACTATAATGATTTAATTAGAGTAAGTGGTCTTATGTTATTTATAGGTATATTTCTATCTGTAGTATTTCTTTTGTGTACAGGAAGTATAATTTTATTTAAGCAATTATCAAATATATATGATGATAAAGAACGATATATTATGCTAAAAAAACTTGGGGCAAATAATCAAGATATTGAGAAAATAATATCAAGACAATTAAAAGTTGTATTTTTGTTGCCATTAATTGTAGGTACAATTCATAATTTATTTGCTATGTCAATTGCTCAAAAATTTATAACTAGGCCATTACTTATACCAATTATTACAACACTAGCCATTTATTATATAGGTTATTTTATATATTATTTTATAACATTAAAATACGCTCAAAATATGATAATAGATTAAGTTGTAGAGTATTTTTTACTTAATAAGAATTAAATACTAAAAACAAGATAGCTTATCTAATCAAAACAAAAAAATATTATAATAATGTAATTAAGTCTTGGAAAAAGTTTGTATTTTGTATCAGTTGTATTAATTAATGTTATATAATAAATTTAAGGAAAATATAAAATAAAAATGACAAGGAGTTGAAAATTATGATGTTTGATGCTCATCAACATAAATATCCATCAATAAGAAATGTTATATATGCTAAAAATGGAGCAGTTGCAACTTCAACGCCATTAGCTTCTCAAGCTGGGCTTGAAATACTAAAAAAAGGTGGAAATGCTGTGGATGCAGCAGTTGCAACTGCTGCTACATTATCTGTAGTTGAACCTACAAGTAATGGAATTGGAGGAGACGCATATGCTCTTGTTTGGATAGAGGAAGAAAAACGATTATATGGACTAAATTCTAGCGGTTTTGCTCCAGAAAGAATGGAATTAAAAAATTACAAGAACATGAAAGAAATGCCAAAGTATGGATTTGGAGCAGTAACTGTACCTGGAATACCTGCAGCTTGGGCAGAATTAAATAAAAAGTATGGAAAACTTAGTCTACTAGAATGTTTATCTCCAGCAATTAAATATGCAAGAGAAGGATATGTTGTTTCTCCTAATGTATCAAAAGTATGGAAAAAATCCTATGAACTATATGAAAAAGAATTTGTTGGAGAAGAATTTAAGTCATGGTTTGAGACGTTTTCTAAGGATGGTAAAGCTCCAGAAGCTGGTGACATATTTGTATGTGAAGAGCATGCTAATACATTAGAAGAAATAGCCAATACACAAGCTGAAAGTTTTTATAGAGGTAGACTAGCAGATAAAATAGATGAGTGTTCTAGAAAGTTTGAGGGAGCTATAAGAAAAAGTGATTTAGCGAGTTTTTATCCAACTTGGGTAGAACCTATAAGCACAGAATACAAAGGATATAAAATATTTGAAATTCCACCGAATGGACATGGAATAACAGTCCTAATGGCATTAAATATATTAAAAGAATTGGACATAAAAGGAGATATAGAAAATGTAGATGACATACATAAGATTATAGAAAGCTTAAAACTGGCTTTTGCAGATTCTAAAACTTATGTAACTGATATAGAACATATGAAAGTAAAGGTTCAGGAATTATTAAGTCAAGATTATGCAAAAAAGAGAAGTTTATTGATTGATAATGAAAAAGCTTTATACCCAAAAGAAGGAGAACCATATTGTGGTGGAACTGTATATCTTTGTACTGCTGACAAAGATGGAAATATGGTTTCATATATACAGAGTAATTATATAAATTTTGGTTCTGGGATAGTAATACCAAACACTGGTATTGCACTACATAGTAGAGGTAATAATTTTAACTTAGACCCTAAACACCATAATGTAGTAAAACCATTTAAAAAACCTTATCACACAATAATACCTGGTTTTTTAGGTAAAGATGATAAGGCAATAGGTCCATTTGGTGTAATGGGTGCTTTTATGCAACCACAGGGACATCTTCAAGTATTAACGAGTATGATAGACTTTGGTTTAAACCCTCAAGAGGCATTAGATGCTCCAAGATGGCAGTGGATAAAAGGTAAAGAGATAGAAGTTGAATCAGAGATGCCAAGACAGATGGTAGATGCTCTTATTGAAAAAGGTCATGAGATAAAAGTAATTCATGATAATGTTGATATGGGTAGGGGACAAATAATCTTCAAAACAGAGCAAGAAAGTTATGTTTGTGCAACAGAGTCAAGATGTGATGGTCATGTTGCAGTTTATTAATATTGTAAACTAAATTTATATTTAATGACTAAAGGAATCTATATGAAATGATGATAATAAAAGGCGAAAGTCTACAATGACTAACGCCTTTATAAAAAGCTAAGATATATAATATGCTAGATTTATTTATTATTAACTTTATTCTTGTCCAGTTTTAACTTCGTTGTCATCATAGCTAATCCAGTCACTAAAGCTACCAACATAAATCTTATGGGGCATATTAAGTTCTCTAAGTGCAAGGCTGTTAACACAAGCAGATATTCCTGAACCACAAGACAAAATTATTTCTTCATAATTGTTTAAATCCTTAAAGAAGTCTTTTAAAAATTCAGTATCTTTAAGTGAGCCATTTTCAAAATCACCTTTTATTAAATCCTTGCAAAAGTAATTTTTTGCACTAGGTATATGGCCAGCTTTTGAATATGCAGGTTCAACTAAACCTTGGTATCTTTCATTAGCACGACAATCTATAATCACAGTATTTTTGTCATATAATTTAGACTTAACATATTCCATTGGAACAACTAAACTGTCATTTACATTAGGCTTAATTTTTTTGTCTGTACAGTTTGGAATATTTATTTTTTCTTCTAATTCTCCACCTTCTTTTACAAAAGCTGTTATTCCACCATCTAATACATAGACATTTTCAAGACCTAAGTGTTTTAATTGGAAGAATAGTCTACAAGCACCATTTAAATCTCCATCATCATAAGCTACAATTGTAGTGTAATTATCAACACCCATTTTTTCTAACTTTTCTTTTAATATAAAAGGGTCTTGTAAAGGATTTTTACCGCCATGTTCTTTTGTAGGAGATGATAAATCCTTGTCTATATCCAAGATAAAGCTACCTTTTATATGTCCTTTTTTATAAGAATCAATACCATAAGTTCTATTGATAAGGTCAAATCTACAATCTATAACAACTAGATTATCATTATGTTCTAATTTAGATATAAGTTCTTTTGCAGAAATAATATTTTTCAAAAAACAAACCTCCTATTTTTAATTATTTTTATGTGTATTCATAATAATTATTAACTTTATAAATTAATATTATTATAAATTATTACATAAGTAAATAAATCTTTAGAAAATATAAAAATTTTATATAAAAATTCAAATAATTAATGAATATTAAAAATTTTAGATATATAATAAAATAAGAGTATATTTTAGTTTATATAAAAGCTGGTATTGCAATAGATTAAAGCCTTATACATGTTTAGTTTTTAAAGAAATCTGAGTTATTATGAAAACCTAGGTTAATTTATTAAACAAATAATTGAATAAAAAAAATTTATTATGTATTTATAAAATTTTTGTTACAAATTTGGCATAATATAGTATACTTTAAGTGTGTATTAGGTTAAATCTATAACAAATTATACATATAATATGGGTTTTAATATTTGTTGGAATTTAAACGTAATTTGTTAATATCAACTATTTGTAATTTGGGCAGTTATAATTATTTTACAGGGGGGATGTCCAATACAAAACATTTAATCGAGAACTAATATTGTATTATAATTAGAGTTATAGTTTTGTGTGTTTATGTTTTAATTAAATTTAAAGTGGGAAAAATATATTTGTTAGAATGGAGAATAGCGAGATGAGTAATAAAATAGTTAGTAAGAGACAATTAACAGATAGTATTTATTTGATGGAAATAGAGGCTCCTAGAGTTGCAAAATCTTCTCAGCCTGGTCAATTTATAATAATTAAAAATGATGAAAAGGGAGAAAGAATTCCTCTTACAATAGCTGATTATGATAGAGAAAAAGGAACAGTAACTATCGTATTCCAAACAGTTGGTGCTTCAACTAAGAAATTAGCAATGTTTGAAGAAAACGATTTTGTAATGGACTTTGTAGGGCCATTAGGACAAGCAAGTGAATTCATACATGAAGATATAGAAGAATTAAAAAATAAAAAAATCCTATTTGTAGCTGGTGGAGTAGGTTCTGCTCCAGTGTATCCACAAGTTAAATGGTTTAAAGATAATGGATTAGATGTAGATGTAATAATTGGTGCAAGAACTAAAGAATTAATCATATTAGAAGATGATATGAGAAAAGTAGCTAAAAATGTATACATATCAACAGATGATGGTACATATGGATTTGATGGAAGAGTTACAGATTTATTAAAAGATTTGGTTGATAATCAAGGCAAAAAATATGACCAAGCAATAGTAATTGGACCAATGATAATGATGAAATTTATGTGTCAATTGACTAAAGAATTAAACATACCTACTATAGTAAGTTTAAATACAATAATGATTGATGGAACAGGTATGTGTGGTGGTTGTAGAGTTAGTGTTGGAAATGAGACTAAGTTTGCATGTGTAGATGGTCCTGAATTTGATGGACATTTAGTTGATTTTGACCAAGCTATGAGAAGACAATCTATGTATAAAACTCAAGAAGGAAGAGCTATGTTAAAACTTGAAGAAGGCGATAGTCATCATCATAGTAATTGTGGATGTGGAGGTAACAAATAATGGATGCTAAAAAAGTAAAAGTACCAGTTAGAGAACAAGAACCTGCTGTAAGAGCAGCAAACTTTGATGAAGTATGTTTAGGATACAATAAAGAAGAAGCTATGGCAGAAGCTAATAGATGTCTAGGATGTAAAAAACCAAAATGTGTAGGTGGATGTCCAGTAGGAATTGATATCCCAGGATTTATAACAAAAATTAAAGAAGATGATATAGAAGGTGCTGCTAAAGTAATAGCCAAGAGTAGTTCACTACCTGCTGTTTGTGGTAGAGTATGTCCACAAGAAAGTCAATGTGAAGGAGTATGTATACTTGGAATAAAATCAGATGCAGTATCAATAGGAAAATTGGAAAGATTTGTAGCAGATTGGTCAAAAGAAAATGATATAAACTTATCTGACACAGAACCTAAGAAAAATCAAAAAGTAGCTGTAATAGGAAGTGGACCAGCAGGTCTTGCTTGTGCTGGTGACTTAGCTAAAAAAGGCTATGATGTAACAATATTTGAAGCAATGCATGAACCAGGTGGAGTTTTAACTTATGGAATACCTGAATTTAGACTTCCAAAACAAGCTGTTGTTCAACCTGAAATAGATAATATAAGAAAATTAGGTGTAAAAATAGAAACTAATGTAATTGTTGGTAAAACAATAACAGTAGATGAACTTATAGAAGATGAAGGCTTTGAAGCTATATTCATAGGTTCAGGAGCTGGTCTTCCTATGTTTATGAACATACCAGGAGAAAATGCTAATGGAGTATTTTCTGCAAATGAGTTTTTAACTAGAGTAAACTTAATGAAAGCTTACAGAGATGATTATGATACACCTATTAGTTCTGGTAAAAAAGTTGCTGTAGTTGGTGGTGGAAATGTTGCTATGGATGCTGCTAGAACTGCATTAAGATTAGGTTCAGAATCATATATAGTTTATAGAAGAAGTGAAAAAGAGCTTCCAGCGAGAGCTGAAGAAGTACATCATGCAAAAGAAGAAGGAATTATATTTAATACATTGACAAATCCTAAAGAAATTTTAGTAGATGAAAATGGATATGTTAAAGGTATGGTTTGTATAAGAATGGAATTAGGAGAACCAGATGATTCTGGAAGAAGAAGACCTATAGAAATAGAAGGTTCTGAATTTGTACTTGATGTAGATACAGTTATAATGTCACTTGGAACAAGTCCAAATCCATTAATATCTTCTACAACAAAGAGTCTTGATATAAATAAGAGAAGATGCTTAATAACAGATGAAAATGGTCAAACTTCTAAAGAAGGTGTATTTGCAGGTGGAGACGCTGTTACTGGAGCAGCAACAGTAATATCTGCAATGGGTGCTGGTAAAACTGCAGCAGCTTCAATAGATGAATATTTAAAAGCAAAAGTTAATGCTTAATTTGTAAATTAAATATACCAAGTTAGAATAATTTCTAGCTTGGTATATTTTTTTGAAAAATTATATAATAAAGCCATAGTTACTATTGTAATATTTACTATTAAGCAACATAATTTTGTTTAATTATGGTAAAATAATATCGAATAAAGATTTTATAAGGGGGAAATAATGTGTGGTTGGCAGAATCAGAGTTATCAGACTTGACATTAGAACTTATACCTAAAAAGAATATTTTTGGTATAACGGTTACATATATTAGTGCAACAGATATTGAAAATGTAAGCATTTTAGATAAAGCAAGTATAAATTACTTAAAAAATAATATTCCATCATTAGAATATAGGCCTTTCCTATATAAAATTGAAAAATTAAATGTGCCAGTTTTAAATTATGAATCTCGTATAAAGGATTCATATAAATTTAAAGAAAGAATACTTTTGGATTATTCACATAGAGTAATGTCACAAGTTATTAAAGAGCCGATTGAGTATGTATTACAATAGTATAATTAATGGTGTTTAAATATGAGAAAAAGAGAAAAAATATTTGATGGATTAGTTTTTAGGTATATATTAATTTTATGGATGTTATTAATTTTAATTGATTTTACAAGTACAATTATATATGCAAGTAATTCTATGGAGGTTGCTTCTAAAAATATGATTGAAGCCTCAAAAAGAGAATTAGAAAATTATTTAAGTGTCAATGCATCCTTATTAAAAGCTCTTAGTCAAGACGATAGATTTTCTGATGCCAGAACTTCTCTAATTGAAAAAGGTAAGTTATTAAGACCTTATCAAAAACAATATAACCTTTTTATGCTTGGAATAACTGATGCACAAGGGAATACTTCAAGTACATATAGAGAAAGGGTTGGGACAATAAAAGACCGAACTCATTTTCAGAAGGTATTAGAAACAAAGAAAATGGTGATTTCTGACATTACAGTTAGTAAGGTTACAGGAGATAAAGTATTTATTATATGTGTACCTATTATAAAAAATAATGAAGTAACTGGAACTATTTTTGCTTCCTTTTATTTTCAAGATGTAAATAAGATAGTAAGTAGAAGTAATTCTGATGATTCTATTAAGTTTTTAATGGTAGATAAAAATTATGCCATTATTTCTCATCAAAATAAAGACTATGTCCACAATAAGACGGACATGTTTAGTATAGAAGGAAATATTATAGGGTCCAGTAAAAATGAAATTTTAAAAAATATAGATGAGAAACGTCAAGGTGGTTTTTTATCATGGGATAATTGGAAGTTATATAGTGCAAGATATACGAGTATCGAAGGAACTGATTGGACGTTAATATCAAGTTGTGATGTCTTTAAGAACTTTAAAAGCTTGATAATTGATTTTATAATCAAGTTATTTTTCTATATATTAATATTTTTGATATTGTGGAAATTAAGTAATGTTACACTAATAGAACAACTGAAAAAATTAGCTTATTATGATTCCTTAAGTGGAATAAAGAACAAAGAAAAGTTTAAAAAAGATTCTATATATATTTTACATAATTATTATAAGGATGATTTTTACTTAGTTCAATTGGATGTCAATAAATTTAAATACATAAATGAGATGTTTGGTTATACTGAAGGAAATAAGATATTAATACATATTGCAAATGTGTTAAAACACAATACAAACAAATATGAACTTTGTGCCAGAATGGATAATGACCACTTTATATTATTGCTTTCTTGTAATACTGATACTGACCTTTTAAATAGACTAGCTAAAATAAATAATGAAATATGCAATTTAAGTACTAGTAATTCTTCACAATATAAAATTGTTATGTCAAGTGGCATATATAAGATAAATAGAAGTGATGATATACAAAAAATTGACTTGTTAATTGATAGAGCGAATATTGCTGCAAAAACAAAAAAAGATAAGTATGAGCATTCATATTCATTTTTCAATGAAGATACAAGAAATCGATTATATAGAGAAAAGAAATTGGAGGATAATATGAATAAAGCTTTGGAAAAAGGCGAGTTTGTAGTATATTACCAACCAAAATATAGTTTAAATGATGGAAATGAAATTGAAGGAGCAGAAGCTCTAATAAGATGGAACAATCCAGATATAGGATTTATTTCACCCGTAGATTTTGTACCTTTATTTGAAAGAAATGGTTTCATTGTAAATATTGATATGTTTGTATTTGAAGAAGTATGTAAGACCTTGAGAAAGTGGCTAAACAAAGGTTATAACCCTGTGCCAATCTCAGTGAATATATCTAGAGTTCATTTACATAGAGATAATTTTATAGAGAATATTACTGAATTGATAAATAAGTATAATATATCTCCTAAGTTTATAGAACTTGAATTAACAGAAAGTGTTGTATTTGATAATTTAAATATATTGATTGATATAATTAAGAGGCTTAAAAAGATAGGATTTCTTATATCAATGGATGATTTTGGCTCAGGATATTCATCCTTGAATCTATTAAAGGACCTTCCTTTTGATATTTTAAAATTAGATAGAGGCTTTCTAATTGAAACAACAGATACAAAACGTGGAAAAATTATTATCTCTAAGATAGTAGAAATGTCAAAAGCGATTAATATTAAAGTTATATGTGAAGGTGTAGAAACCAATGAGCAAGTAGAGTTTTTAAAAGAAATAGGATGCGATAAGGTTCAAGGTTATTTATTTGCTAAACCGATGGTACTTAGTGAATTTGAAAAGCTTCTAAAATTTTAGTTGAATTAATTATTAATACTAATTAGTTTGTTGATACCCTAACAATTAACTTACAAATATGTAAGTTAATTGTTAGGGTATTTTTATGGTTAAAATGGGATATTCACGATAATATATTACTGTAGTGAAAATAAAAAAGTAATGGAGAATATAAAATGAACATATTAAGTATTAAAAATATATCAAAAACATATTATGGAAAAGTTCCATATAAAGCATTAGATAGTATTAATTTAAGTATAGAAAAGGGCGAATTTGTAGCTGTTATGGGTCCATCTGGAAGTGGCAAATCTACTCTCTTAAATATAATATCTACAATTGATAAGCAGAGTGAAGGCCAAGTTATATTAAATGGACAGGATACAAGTAAATTAGAAGGAGAAAAATTAGCTGAATTTAGAAGAAAACAACTTGGTTTTGTATTTCAGAATTTTAATTTGATTGATACTTTGACAGTTGGTGAAAATATAATGTTGCCACTTACACTAGATGGTAGAAATGTTAAAAAAATGAACAGGGAAACTAAAAATATATCTGAATTTTTAGGTATTGATAAAATTTTAGATAGAAGAACTTATGAGATTTCAGGAGGACAAGCTCAAAGATGTGCAATTGCTAGAGCAATTATAAATAACCCATCATTACTTCTTGCAGATGAACCAACAGGGAATCTTGATTCGAAATCCACTGATGATGTTTTAGAGTTATTTGCTAAGATAAACAAAGAACAAAATGTAACTACACTTATGGTAACTCATGAAGCATATAGTGCAAGCCATTCAGATAGAGTTGTTTTTATAAAGGATGGATGCATATATACAGAGATAAAGAAATCAGGCACGAATAGTTCTTTTTACAATAAAATACTATCTGTCTTGTCTCAAATAGGAGGTGTAAGGTAGTGACTTTTGGAAGATTTGCTTATAATAATATAATTAGAAATTTTAGAGCATATTTAGCGTATTTTTTAAGCTCAATTTTCTCTATAATGATATTTTTTGTATTTGCAGTATCTATGTTTCATCCAATTATAACGGATTCTGGAATCCAAAGTGGTTCTACTGCATTTATGGCTCTTATGATTTCAGAATTAATAATATTAGGATTTAGTCTGCTTTTTATATTATATTCCTTAGGAAATTTCTTAAAATCTAGATTAAGAGATTTTGGAGTTATGATAATAATTGGAATGAGTAATAAACAATTGAAAAGATTGATATTGATTGAAAATTTAATAATAGGATTATTAGCAATAATGTTAGGAATACTTTTAGGGCTATCTATTTCTAAGTTATTTTTATTGTATTTAGGTAAAATATTTTATATGAACTTGACAGAAAGTTACTTTCCAATAAAAGCGATACTAATGACAATTATATCTTTTATGTTATTATTTTTGATAACAGGACCACTTAGCTTAAAATTGTTAAACAAAAATAATATTTTTGAACTTTTAGTAGGCACAAAGAAACCTAAAAAAGATATAAAACCTTCAAAATTATTTGGAATACTTGGTATATCATGTCTTATGACAGGATATGCTATGATACTATTTGGTAATAAGTTAAATATAAATGGTGATATGTACATGATAGCGCTGTTGATTACTCTAGGAATGTTTTTATTTTTTTCTCAGTTTACCATTTTAATATTAAAGCATATGAAAAATAGAGAGAAGTTTTATAAAAACAAAATAAATATGTTGCTTATAGGTAATTTAGTATATAAGATGAAAGATAATTCTCGATTATTGTTTTTAATGACAATACTTTTATCTGGTACTTTAGTAGCATTTACAACAACTTTAACGCTTGTAACTTCACAAGGTAAATCCTCTAAAAATAATTTTCCAATGGTTTACTCATATTTCTCAGAAGACAATAATAACAAAAAATATGAAGACTTAGAAGAAATTAGAAACACAATAAAAGAATATGATTATAAGGAATTAAGTTTTCCTATGCTTGAATATAATAATGAAGTATTATTAAGTATGAGTAACTATAATAAATTATCAAAACAATTGGGATTAGATAAAATTAATCTAAAGATAGATGAGGGCATTATAGTTCCTAGATATAATTCTAAAGAGCATATAAATTCTTTAAAAGAAATTAAAGCTTATAAGATAAAAAATGTAAACATAAAGATAAAAGAATCAACAGATAGGATAATTTTTCCTACAGGTATGTTTAGTAAAATTATAGTTATACATGATAATTTATATAATAATATACAAAGTAAGTTTTCAAAAATAAACTTTCATGGATTTGATTATGAAAACTGGCAAAATAGTGCTGATATAACTGAAGCATTAAAAGAAAAACATTTTAATCTAGATAGAAATGATATGAAGTCATATTTTTTAACCTTACCAGATATGTATTTAGCTGAGTTACAACAAAGTAAAATTCTTCAATTTATGGGTATTTTCATAGGTGTTATTCTGTTTATGGCAGTTCTTAGTTTTTTGTATTTTAGACTATACACAGATGAACCTTTTGATAAGGTTAAGTACAACAATCTATCAAAAATAGGTCTATCTTTTAAAAATATGAATAAGATTGTTAGTATAGAGATAGGTATACTATTTTTTGTACCTTTTATCATAGCTATTGTAAATAGCATATTTTCTTTACTCTTTTTAAATAGTGTACTAAACAATAGTTTTAACTTAAAAAATTGGGGTATATTATTAGTGCTCTCATGTATATATTCACTTTATTTTCATTTACTAAAGAAATTTTATATTAGAAAAGTTTGGTTTTTTGATTAAAGTGGTATATAATATATATTATAGAAAATTAATATTTAAAAAGTAGTTAATATTAAGGGAGGGCATATGCACCTCCCTTGTAATATGTGGAAAATTAAATATTAGAAGAAGGAGGAGACTTGATGGATAATCAACAATTATTAGGAACGGAACGAATCAGTAAATTACTACTGAAATACTCTATACCGGCAATAATAGGTATGCTGGTAAATAGTCTATATAATGTGGTAGACAGAATTTTTATTGGGAACATACCAGGGGTTGGACCACTTGCAATAACAGGTCTTGGTGTTACGATGCCAATAATGACAATAATACTTGCATTTGGTATGTTGATAGGAATAGGAACAACGACAACTATATCGATAAAACTTGGGCAAGGTAAAGTAGAAGATGCAAGGAAACTTATAGGAAATGCAATGACATTAGCTGTAGTTACAGGAATTATAATAATGGTACTTGGGATATTATTTGCAAATAAAATACTTACATTATTTGGAGCAAGTGAAAATACATTAATATATGCAAAGACATATATAAATATCATCTTATTAGGAACAATAGTAAATCTTCTATCCTTTTCTTTAAATCACTCAATAAGAGCTGACGGTAGCCCTAAGATTTCAGCAGGAATAATGATAATAGGATGCCTAACTAATATAGTTTTAGATTGGATGTTAATATTTGGATTCAATATGGGAATACAAGGAGCTGCAATTGCTACAGTAACTTCTCAAGCTCTTACAGCCATTTTAACTATAGGCTACTATATAAGTGGAAAATCAAATTTAAAATTCAGTAAATCTCATTTAAAATTAGATAAAAGATTAGTAGGTGCAGTATTTGCAATAGGAATGTCACCATTTGCTATGCAACTTGCAGCAAGCTTAGTTCAAGTAATATCAAATATTGCACTTAAAACTCATGGTGGAGATTTAGCTATAGGAGCTATGGCTACAATTTCTTCTATAGCAATGGTATTTTTAATGCCTATCTTTGGAATAAATCAGGGAGCGCAACCCATTATAGGTTTTAACTATGGGGCTGAAAAATACGATAGAGTTAAAAAAGCATACTTAGGTTCATTAGTAGTAGCTACTATAATTTTATGCATGGGTATGGTAGTAATTATGCTTTTCCCAGAGGCAATTATAGGGATATTTAATAAAGACCCTGAGCTTATGAGTATATCTGTAGATGGTTTAAAAATATACCTACTTATGTTACCAATTGTAGGTTTATCAATTACAGGAACAAACTTTATACAATCTATAGGTAAAGCAAAAATGGCAATGTTATTAAGTCTTCTAAGACAGGTAATTTTATTGATACCAGCAGTAATAATTCTTCCTACATTCTTAGGTTTAAAGGGTGTATGGACAGCTCAACCAGTATCTGACTTTATAGCCACAGTAATTACAGGTGTAGTAGTATTTAGAGAGTTGAAAAGATATACACCTAAAAGTGAACGTTTAAGTGAAATAACAACTGAATAAAAAGTATAATTTCAGATAAATAAGTAAAAAATTGTAAAAAATACAATTATATGATAAAATAAAACCGCTGTCAAAAAGAAGAGAAATTCTAATTATGGAGTGATTTTATGGAATTTACAAAAAAAAGCAAATTAAAAAATATGTATGTAAACATGAATGTAGCTAAAATGTTGTCTAAGATAAATGAGTATAAGGGTAGACAACTGCTTTACAAAAAACAACCAAAAGAAATTTTAGAAAGTCTAGAAAAAAAATCTTTAGTAGATTGTTCAGAATCTACATATATTGGAAATCAAAAAGAAAGTAATACTTTTAATTTAGAAAAATTAATAAGCAATGAAGTCACACCTAAAAGTAGAGAAGAGTTAAGTATTGTTGAATACAGAGATGTAGTAAAAACTATTAATAGTGCTTATGAGAGTATACCAATAAGCTCACAAACAATTCTTGAACTTCATGGATACTTATATAAATTTTCATCTACCAGAGGGGGAAGCTATAAATCAGAAAGTGGATTCTTTGAATATAATTTAAAAAATAGTGACTTCATAAATGTTGATGCAAGTGTTAATAAGGTTGAAAAAGCTGTAGAAGAAATATGTGAAGCTTATAATACATTGATAGATGAGGATGAAATTGATATATTAATATTAATTTCTGCATTTGTGTTAGATTTCATCTTGATACATCCATTTAAAGAAGGTAATATAAAAATGGCAAGAGTACTTATACTACTGCTGTTAAACAAAAATGGATATGAAGTTGGAAGATATATAAGTTTAGGAAAAATATTTGATGACAGTTCATATGAGTACTATAGTAACTTAAACTATTTGAAGTCATCTATAGGGAATGAAAAATCAGATATGAATGCTTGGATTGAATATTTTTTAGAAACTATATTGACTGCATATAAGAAGTTAGATGACAGTTTAAATGTATCTGATAAGAAAAGACAGACAAAAACTAGTAGAATAGAAAAAATAATAAATTCTACTCTAGGATATTTTACAAAAGAAGATATAAAGGACTTGTGTCCTGATATTCCAGAACCTACTATAAATAGAGTTTTTAATAATCTAAGAAAACAAGATAAGATAGAGGTTGTTGCAAGGGGAAGAAGCGCAAAATGGAAGAAGAAGTATTAAAAAATACTTTAATAATTTTAATGGTATAGTGTTAAAGCACTATACCATTTTTTATTGAAATTAGAAACTCTGAGAGGAATTTACATAACTTTATGGAACACTTATCTTATCTAAAATACTATAGGTAATTTCTTGATTAGAATTTTAAAATATTTAAAATTATATTATATAATAAATTATGTTTTATTCCTGTACTCTATCAATTTACTTTTTAAGATTATTTAACAAATATATTTCTATTAACTTTATAATTTAATTACAGAATAGAATGGTTATTTTTGTGAAATAATAATATAAAAATAATCTTAGGAGTGAGCTTATGAAGAAAAAATTATTATATATAAATGTGAATTCAAAACCAGAAGATTTATCTTCAAGTAAAACTGTAGCAAGAAAGTTTATCAATAAATTTATAGAAAAAAATAAGGATTTCGAAGTTGAAGAAATAGATCTTTATAAAGAGCATATACCAAGACTAGAATATCAATACTTCGAAAAGAGAAATAGTATAGTCAGCGAAGAAGCCGCTAAGCAATTAGATGATAAGGATAGAAAAGAACTTGCAAAAATTAGAAGCCTTTGTGATCAATTTGTGAGTGCAAGTGTATATGTAATAGCAGCACCTATGTGGAGTTTATCTTTTCCAGCACCACTTAAAGAATATATAGATTGTATAATTCAAGATGGAAAAACTATATCTTTTGAAGGTGATGATAAACCACAAGGAATACTGAATGATATTGATAGAAGTATGGTATATATACAATCTTCAGGTGGACATATACCATGGGTACTAAAACCAGTTATGAATAAAGGGGTAAATTATGTGGAAAGTATCATGAAATTTATAGGAATCAAAAAATTTGATGAATTATTAGTAGATGGAACTGGAACTAGTGAAGAAGAAAGACAAAGTGCAATAGAAAAAGCATCTGAAAAAATAGAAGGCATAGTAGATTCTATGAAGTTTTAGTTATAATATTTTATTTTATTGAAAATATAAAGGAAAAACCTCTCTTAATGTAGAAACCTATATTGAAGGAGGCGAAAATCATGCGAGAAGAAAAAAGTAATGAGAAGTATGATTGTTATTGGTGTAATCAAGAAAATAATTTCCATGTAGAGATAAAAGACAATGTAGTGATGATAGATGATGGCACTGGTATACTTAAACAAGCCGTTTTCATAGGGTATAAACAAATTCAAGTTAATTTGAATTGTTCACATTGTCAAAACTTAAATAGAATAAAATTAAATTTGTAAACTTTAGATATGGAGATTCTTGAAAGAGTTAAAAATAGAAAGTATTAATATTTAGACTGAAAATTATATTGTATACAATAATGATTAATTTAAGCTGTATTGTATTTTAATATTTATTTTCAGTCTTACTTTATTAAAATTATTTTTTGGGAGTATCTTGGAAAAAAGTATCTACTATTTTTTCTGAAATACTTTTTAATTGGTCAGCCATTGAAGTTAGGCTTAGTAAGGCTATCAATAAATCACCTTTATTTTCTGGATTAATACTGATATTTTCAAAATTAGACTCTATAAAGTTTGGCATATTATTTCTTTGCCTTTCTTTTATTGATATAAACTTTTCATAACATGCCACTAAATCTTCTCCGTTGAAATCATCTTTTTCGTATACACCATTTAAGATTCTTTTAATCTCTTGTATTGTAAGTGTATTTTTCATAGAATAAATGATTATCATTTGTAAGATTTGTTCTTTGGTATATTTTTTTCCCTTAATTGGTTTGATTAATCCTTCTTTACTATAATTATTTATCATTGTTTTAGTGAGAATTTTATCATCCTCAAATCTTTTATTGGCAGAAAGTTTACTGTCAATTAGAGAAATAATCTGATCCATATATAGGTCAATAGATGGAATATCATTTGAAGTTATATCTGTATTATTTAGCGTTTCCAGTATTATGGTATTTAATTCATTGTTCATCATATGTTACCTCCATAATATTTATAATACACTAATTTAGAAAATAAAACAATATTAATGGTTGCAAAAGAGATATAAAGTGGTATAATTAAATTTATAATATAGTATTAAAAACTATATATAAAATGTAATTTTTAAAATACATAATTGTAGGAGGACGAAATGTATCAATTTTTTTTAAAGGGTAGAGACCCAATAAGTAGTTTAACTCATTTTATAGGGGCTTGTTTATCTCTTATAGCTACTATAATTTTAATTTTTCAATCTATATCTTTACAACAAACTTCTTTTTTGATGATAGTGTCTGTGTCTGTATTTGGATTATCATTAATTGCTCTTTATAGTGCAAGCTCATATTATCATTTTTTAAAAGGTACACCAGAACAAGAATTATTTTTCAGAAAAGTAGACCACGCAATGATTTATGTATTGATTGCTGGTTCATATACACCAATATGCTTATATTTTATGCAAAAAGAAGAGGGAATAATATTTACTACAGCAATATGGATAGTTGCATTTATTGGTATAGTAATAAAAATATTTTGGATGGATGCACCTAGATGGTTGTCTACAAGTCTATATTTACTTATGGGGTGGGCAATTGTCTTTGATATAAATGCATTTAATTCAATTCCTAAGGATTGTCTTAACTTATTAATAATGGAAGGTGTATCTTACTCTATAGGTGCAGTTATTTACATTATTAAGAAGCCAAACATAAGTCCTGAATTTGGATTTCATGAGATATTTCATATTTTTATTATGTTAGGTTCTTTATTCCACTTTTTAGCTGTTTTATTGTATGTTTTATAGTTTAAGAATCCAGTTAATTGATACTAAAATTTCTACAATGAAGAAAATAAAAAGAACTGTCTTATATAGAATCTATCTTCTACTATAAGACAGTTCCTTATTATAAATACAATTATATTTATAATAACCTGTTTATAAAAATAGCATATTCAAAATGTCTATTCCATAATTCCTTTAATGTATTTCTCATTTACGACATATAGTTTGAATTTATGTACTATAATTATATCCTCTAAATTCTCTGACACACTAACAATTCTAACACATTTATTTCTAATTTCTACAGGCAAATCTAAATCATTTGTTAAATTTACATAGTCATCATATTTATACATAAAATCATCCCTTTACATTAAGATATACTTATTATACTATATTTTAATAAGTTTTTTTAAATTATTACAATTTTTCCCGAAATTTCATTTTTTATACACAAAACTTCCAAATTAAGTAAAGATTAAATATCTAACTGTACAAATAAAAAATCATATAAAATATTTTATTTAAATTTTTAAATAACTATTGCCAATTTTTGAAAAGTATATTATTATTAATATTAATAAAAAAACTGTAAATTTAGAATATTAATAAAAAATATTTGGGAGGAAATTATCATGGTGAGATTAAATGTAGAAAAATTAAATATAAAATTAAATCATCACCATCATCATAGATTAAAGGGATTGTAATATGAAATTGATTCATAGACACAAGCCCTGTTTTTAGTGTAATTGGTCTTGTATCTATGATGGGAAGTAATTTTAAAAGAAAATTATAGCCATATAGGTATAAAGCCTATATGGCTTTTTTATTGTTTTAAATTTGCAAATGTAAGAGTAATTTTAATGAAAAGGGTGAGAGTATGAAATTTTTAAGAATTGAAGATGAGGTTATTTATTCTAAAAAAAGATACAAATTAAAAAGAGAAATAGACAGGCTTTTCTTAGATGAAGAATATTTTCAAATAGAACCACAATTATTTGAAGAATATGATGAATTTACAAATATAAATAGTAAAATCCCAAAAGAATCTATGGTAAAGGTTGTAAATGGAAGAGTAATGGTGTTAAGAGCTGATATAACTACAAGTATAATAAAAAGCCTCATACCAAGATGGGAAGAGGGTTTAAAACTTAAACTTTTTTATAATTCATCTATATATAAAAATAAGAATACAGTTGGAATAAAAGAGATAAGACAGATAGGTTGTGAGTATTTAGGAGAATCTTCTGTAGAAGCAGATAGAGAAGTGGTAAAATTGGCCCTTAAGATACTTGAAAAGTACAACAATAATTTCATTTTGGAAGTTGGGAGTAGTAAATATATTAATGGATTATTAGAGGAATTAAAATTGAATAAGAATTGTGAAAATCAAATTAAAAACTTATTATATACCAAAAATAACCATGAATTAAAAGTATATATTGAAGATTTAAAAATTAAAAATGATGTAAAAGAATTATTATCAAATATCTTAAGTTTTCAAGGTAATCTATATAATGTTATTGAAAAGGCGCAAAAATTCTATTGTAATGATAAGATGAAACAAGCACTTGAAGAGTTAAAACAAATAAACGATTTAATTGAGGAATGTAATTTTTTAGATAAAGCTAGATTTGATTTATCAATGATTACAATGCTTGACTATTATGAAGGAGTTATGTTTAGAGGATACTATCCAGACTCATATAAAGAAATTCTAAGCGGTGGAAGATATGATTCTCTAACTAAAGAGTATGGAAAAGAAATTCCAGCTATTGGATTTACATTAAGTGTTGATGAGCTAATGAAGTATGTATATAAGTAAGATTGAAAAGGAGGTATTATTTTGGATTATTTAACTATAGCACTAGCAAAAGGAAGAATAGAAGGGGAATCATTTAAAAAATTTAAAAAAATGGGCTTGGGAGACAGTATAGATACTGATACAAGAAAGTTAATTTTTAAAGATGAAAAAAATAAAATCATATATATACATGTAAAACCATCAGATGTGGTTACCTATGTTGAAAAAGGAGTTGCTGACCTTGGTATAGCAGGGAAAGATACTATTTTAGAAAATGAAACAGATGTATATGAAATATATGATTTAGGTTTTGGAAAGTGTAAATTTGCAGTAGCAGGATTAAAGGGAGATAGCATATATAGAAAAGATGAATATTTAAAAGTGGCAACAAAGTACCCAAATATAGCAAAAAAATACTTTAAAGAAAAAGGTCAAAAAATTGAAATAATAAAACTAAATGGTTCTGTTGAACTAGCTCCAATAGTAGGCTTATCAGATGTAATTGTTGATATAGTTGAGACAGGTAATACACTTAAAGCAAATGGACTTGAAATATTAGAAGATATATGCGATATAAGCGCTAGGATTATATCAAATAGAGCTAGTTATAGATTTAAGTATGAACAAATTCAAAATATAATTCGTTTGTTTAAGGAAATTGATAACTAAAATATAATTAAAATTGACAAGGAGAGGTTTAGATTGAGAGAAAAAGAAAGTATAAGAGAACTAAAGGGATACGAACCAAATCATGTAAATTGTAAGGTAAAGCTTGATGCAAATGAAGGAAATAAAAAGTTGTTCAAGTATCTTGTTAAAGAGCTTGGAGATAGCGATATAGATTTAAATTTATATCCTGAAGACTCTTATAGCGATTTAAAAGAGTCTATAATAAATTATATAGATATTTCTGGAGTAAGTAAGAAAAACCTTTTAGTAGGAAATGGTTCAAGTGAAATAATTGATTTGATAATACATACTTTTGTAGATAAAGATGAAACAATATTAAGTTTTTCTCCAAGTTTTAGCATGTACTCTATATACAGTCAGATAAATGGTTCAAAGTTTATAGGTGTTGAGAGTGATGAAAATTTAGTTATAAATATAGATGATGTAATTGAAACAGTAAAAGAAAACAATCCAAAGATAGTAATTGTTTGTAATCCTAATAATCCAACAGGGGCAATACTTAAAAGAGAAGACATAATAAAACTTTTAAACTCAACTAACAGTTTAGTAGTTTTAGATGAAGCATATATGGATTTTGGGGAAGAAAGCATGTTAGAGAATGTTTTTGAGTATGAAAACTTAATCGTTCTTAGAACTCTATCAAAGGCATTTGGATTAGCTGGGATAAGAACTGGATATATGCTATCTAATAGTAGTTTGATAAACTCTGTTGAGAAGGTAAGACCTCCATATAACTTAAATTCATTGTCCGATTTCATTGCTACAAGAGCATTGAAAAATAAAGAAGTAGTTAAGTCTTATATAGATGAAGTAAAAAAAGAAAGAGAAAAATTGTATAAAGAAATAATTGATATGGGTATCAAAGCGTATGAGTCACAAGCAAACTTTATATTATTTTACTCTGAGATAGAAAATTTATCACAAAAGCTGATTGATAGAGGAGTACTAATAAGAAAGTTTAGTGGAAAACTAGAAAATTATTATAGAGTTACAATTGGTGATAAAGAAGAAAATATTATGTTTGCAAATGCTATAAAAGATATTTTTCAAAAGGAGAATTAGGTATGAGAGTTTGGAAGATAGAAAGAAATACACTTGAAACACAGATTTTAGTAGAACTAAACATTGATGGTACTGGAAAAGTTGAGGTAGATACTGGAATTGGATTTTTAGACCATATGCTTACTTTAATGGCGTTTCATGGTAAGTTTGATTTAAAGATTATTTGTAAAGGAGATATATATGTAGATGACCATCATAGTGTGGAGGACATAGGTATAGCTGTAGGAGAGGCATTTAAAAATGCTTTAGGGGATAAAAAAGGAATAAGAAGATATTCTACTATCTACATACCTATGGATGAATCTTTATCCATGGTGTCTATTGATATAAGCAACAGACCATATCTTGTATTTAATGCAAAGTTTGATACTCAAACGATTGGTAGTATGAGTACTCAATGTTTTAAAGAATTTTTTAGAGCTTTTGTAAATGAATCTAGAGTAACTTTACATATTAATCTTTTGTATGGAGAAAATGACCATCACAAAATAGAAAGTATTTTTAAAGCATTTGCAAGAGCATTGAAAGAAGGTAGCGAAGTAATTTCCAATGAAATAGCATCTTCAAAGGGGGTCTTATAAAATGAATATAATAGTAGATTATGGTCTAGGAAATATAGATTCTGTATCTAGAGGTTTTAAGAAGGCTGGAATAGAAACTAAAATTTCTAACAATTTAAATGAAATAAAGGAGGCAAATTCACTAATACTTCCAGGTGTTGGAGCTTTTAGAGATTCTATAAATGCTTTAAATAAGCTAGATTTGGTGCCAATAATAAAAGAACATGTGTCAAAGGGAAAGTTTTTAATAGGCATATGTTTAGGCATGCAATTACTTTATGAAAAAAGCTATGAATATGGAGAATATGAAGGGTTAGGTCTTATAGAAGGTAGCATTGATAAACTGGATATAAGTTTAAAAGTTCCACATATGGGATGGAATAATCTAAAATTTAATAAGAAAAATGATGATATTCTTAAATATATTAAAGAAGATGACTATGTATACTTTGTTCATTCATATTATGCAAATTCATCAAATGAAGAACTTGTTGCGTTTTCAGAGTATGAGAAGAAGATTCCAGCAATAGTTAGAAAAGATAATGTATATGGTATACAATTTCATCCGGAAAAAAGTGGAGAAGTAGGTTTAAATATATTAAGAGCATATGGGGAGATGATAAAATGATAATATTTCCAGCAATAGATATAAAGGATAACAAGTGTGTAAGATTAACTCAAGGTGATTTTGACAAAGTAAATGTATATTATGATAATCCATTAGAAGTAGCATATAAATGGAAAAATGAAGGTGCAGAATATATACATATAGTAGATTTAAATGGAGCTAGAAGTGAATTTGGTGTAAATACAAAAACAATTGAAAATATAGCAAACAATATAAAAATACCTATTCAAGTAGGTGGAGGGGTTAGAGATAAGGAGAAAGTTCAAAGTTTAATAAAAGCAGGTGTTACTAGAGTGATACTTGGGAGTATCGCAATTGAAAATATGGAGTTAGTTGAAGAGTTGGTTAATGAATATCAAGAAAAAATTGTTGTTTCAATTGATGCTAAAAATGGAAAGGTAGCGGTTAGAGGTTGGGAAGTTGTAAGCAATGTAGATTCTCTGACTTTATGTAAACAACTTGAAAAAATAGGAGTAAAGACGATTGTTTATACAGACATATCAAAAGATGGTATGCTTCAAGGTCCAAACTTTGATATATATGAAAAAATATCAAAAGAGACATCTTTAAATGTTATTGCTTCTGGGGGAGTGACTTCTATTGAAGATATTAAAAAACTTAAAGATATGAACTTATATGGAGCAATAATAGGTAAAGCACTTTATGATAAGAAGATAGACTTTAAGGAGGCTCAACAACTATGCTTACTAGAAGAATAATACCATGTTTAGATGTACGAAATGGAAGAGTTGTAAAAGGGAAAAAATTTACAGATATAGTGGATGTTGACAGTCCAGAAGTCCTTGGAAAATTTTATAGCGACTGTGGCGCAGATGAACTTGTATTTTATGATATAACTGCATCAAATGAAGAAAGAAAGACATCTTTGGAATTTGTATCTAAAGTTGCAGAAAATATAAATATTCCATTTTGTGTAGGTGGAGGAGTAAATAAATTAGAAGACTTTACTAATATTTTAAGAAAAGGTGCAGATAAAGTTTCTATAAATTCATCAGCAGTAAAAAATCCTGAATTAATAAGAGAAGCCTCACTAAGGTTTGGTGCACAATGTGTAGTTTTATCAATAGATGCAAAAAAAAATGAAGCGGGTTCATGGAGTGTATATGTAAAAGGCGGTAGAGAGAAAACAGATTTAGATGCAATTGAATGGGCAGTCAAAGGTGTTGAACTTGGAGCTGGAGAGATTGTTGTAAATAGTATGGATGAAGATGGAATGAAAAATGGATATGATATAGAGTTACTGTCAAAAATAACATCTTTAGTAAATGTACCTGTTATAGCATCTGGAGGGGCTGGGAAAATGGAAGATTTCTATGAAGCAGTCAAAGAATCTAATGTAGATGGAATCTTAGCAGCATCTGTTTTTCATTTTGGAGAGATAAAAATAAAGGATTTGAAAAAGTATTTAAAAGAAATGGGTGTAGAAGTAAGATTATAAATTAAATATCTATAAGGAGATTGGAAAAATGAATGATAAATGTAATAATGTATGCAGTGAAAAATTTGAAGAATTTATAAAAAATGTAAAATTTGATGATAAAGGATTAGTTCCTGCTATTGTTCAGGATGTAATAAGTAAAGATGTATTGATGTTAGCATATATGAATGAGGAGTCTATAAAGAAAACTTTAAAAGACAAAATAGCTTGTTACTTTAGCAGAAGTAGACAAGAATTATGGGTTAAAGGTGAGACATCTGGAAATATTCAAAAAGTGGTCAAGATTTCTTATGATTGTGATGTAGATACAATATTACTTTTAGTTGAACAAACAGGTGTAGCTTGCCATACAGGTAATTACTCTTGTTTCTATAGAGATTTATTTGATGATACTGATAAAATTGACTTTGAAGTACAAAAAAATACATTAAAAGAATTATATGATTTAATAAATGAAAGAAAAAACAATCCCATTGAGGGGTCTTATACTAACTATCTATTTGACAAAGGTTTGGATAAAATTCTTAAAAAAGTTGGAGAAGAAAGTAGTGAAGTAATTATAGCCTCAAAAAATGAAGATAAAAGTGAACTTATTTATGAGATTAGTGATTTAGTATATCATACATTGGTTTTAATGATAGAAAAGGGTGTTGAAATTGATGAAATAAAAAAAGAATTAGTTAAAAGAAGAAAATAGAATAAAAATAGATTGATAGAAAATAAGAAAGTATACCGTTTTTTAAAAAAAATGGTATACTTTCTTATTTTCTGTTTTATATTGTAGAGGAAAATCACAGGTTTCTTACTTAAGTTTATTATGTATACAATTTATCAATAAAACGATTATAATACATTATTTATTTTAGAAAAACTATGATTATATAATTAATATTTAAGAAAAATAATTTTAAATTAATTTTCATATTGAATAATATGGTCTGAAAAAGGATATGTTTTAAGATGAAATAGATATAAATTTTAACAAAAAGTAAACGTTTTCAAAACTAATATTTTATTTTTTACTAAAAAATAAAATATTAGTTTTGATTTATGGTTTAATTTGGGTTATAATAAATTGTTAAATTATTTATTACTATAAAACAAGCTATAAAATAAATAAAAGTGATACTATTTAGTCAAAAACATTAAGAATAAAATACAAATTACAAAAATATAATAAAATGTTTTTGAAAAACAGTGAAAATTTATTGCAAAAGGTTTAAATTAACTTTTACTTGTGGATAGAATCTATTTTAATAGATAAATAGATATTGAAATGTAAAACAATTTAACTGTTATGAAGAATGTATCATCATATTGGGATTTTTAATTTTTATAATTTTTTTAAAAAATTTTAATTTTACTTAAAAATTAAAATTTACAAAAGTTTAGCATATGTTATTTTATCTTAATAAATAATAAAAACTATTTTTCTATAATATTGGCATAGTAGATGCTTATATAACTATGAAATTAAAATTAAATAGGATGAAGTAGGAGGAAAAAAATGGGAAATAGTGAGCTAAAAAAGACTCTTGGTGTATCTGCAGCATTATCAACTGTTGTAGGTTCAGTAATAGGAGCAGGTGTATTTTTTAAACCGCAAGCAGTTTATACATTAACTGGAGGAGCTCCAGGACTCGGTATATTGGCATGGTTAATAGCAGGAATCATAACTATAACAGCTGGTCTTACAGCTGCAGAGGTATCAGTTGCAATACCAAAAACTGGTGGAATGATGGTATATATAAAAGAGATTTATGGAGATAAATTGGGATTTTTAACTGGATGGATGCAAATTGTATTATTTTATCCTGGGATGATGGCAGCATTAGGTGTCATATTTGGAGAGCAAGCATCAGCTTTAATTGGTAATTCATCATTATTACTTCCAATAGCAATTGGAATTATAGTGATAGTTGCAGGGCTGAATATGTTGGGTTCAAAAACTGGGGGAGCTATACAAACAATTTCTACAATATGTAAATTAATACCACTTATATTAATAATGATTGTTGGATTTATTAAAGGCGGTGGAGATAATCCAATACTTAGTCCTATGGTTGGTGAAGGATTAAGTCTAGGAAGTGTAATAGGTCAAGTTTTAATTGCTATATTATTTGCATTTGATGGATGGATGAATGTTGGTACTTTGGCTGGAGAAATGAAAAATCCAGGAAAAGACCTTCCAAAAGCTATAATAGGTGGATTATCAGTGGTTATGGCTGTTTACTTTGTAATAAACTTAGCATATCTTTGGGTATTACCAGCTAGTGAGCTAGCTAATTACGCTTCACCAGCATCAGCAGTTGCTGAGGTTATATTTGGTTCAATAGGTGGAAAAATAATATCTGTAGGTATATTAATTTCAGTATTTGGAGCATTAAATGGATTCTTATTAACTGGTTCAAGAGTGGCCTATACTTTAGCAACAGATAAAACTTTGCCTAAATATAAAGTATTTTCTAAATTAAATTCTGCTCAAGTTCCAGCAAATTCTATAGTATTAGTATCTGTTCTTGCAGCTATCTATGCTTTATCAGGTCAATTTAATTTATTAACTGATTTAGCAGTATTTGCTACTTGGATATTCTATGTATTGACATTTATAGGGGTAATGAAGCTTAGAAAAACTCACCCAGATATACCAAGAGAATACAAAGTACCACTATATCCAATTGTTCCAATAATAGCTATAGTGAGTGGTATATTTGTCGTAGTTAATCAATTATGCTTCGCGGGTATGAAAACTACTATGATATCTGTTGGAGGTCTTATAATAACAGCTATAGGCTTGCCAGTGTATGCTTATATGACTAAGAAAACAAAAAATGAGTCTAACTAGTTTATAAATACTTTATGATTATATAAAAAATAAAATCTCAATCTATAACGTAGATAGATTGGGATTTTATTTTTTTATTTTTAGCTTTTATAATTACACCTCTAAAAAATCACCTGTCTTAAAATACTCTATTTTGTCTCCAAGTAATTTTTTCATGTAATCAAATGCAACTAATCCTGTACAATGGAATGTATATATTTTCTGAAAACCAATTGTGTTAAGTTCCTTTATGACATCATCTATGTATTCTGTAGAACAGTTAAGTCCACCTTGTTTTGATAAATTATCCATATGAAATCCTCCAATAATAAACTTAATTGATTTATCTGGAAAGTATTTTTTAACAGTATGAGCGATATTTACAATTCCACTATGACTACAACTACTTATTATTGATACATAGTCTCCATCCACATATACTAAGAATAATTCGTGTTTAAAATCATCTTCAATAAACATATTGTCCTTAAATTTTAACAGATTTTTATCTCTACAAAAGAAATCTTTATTATTGTTTTTATCAGAGAAGATATAAAGATTTTCACTAAGTTTGTAAAAATCATCTATCCAAATAAAGTTTTTATTAAAATCTTCAAATAAGCCCTTTCTATTTCCTATATAGTAGTTTTCTTGCTGATTTTCGTTATGGTAGAAATATTCATATAATTTAGCTTGAGATTTTATATAAACGTTAATATCTTTATTAATTTCAAAAAATTTATCTATACCGCCAATATGGTCGGAATGATTATGAGATATTACAAGTGCATCTAAATTTAATAAATCAACATTTAAATTTTTAGCATTTTCTATAAAATTTCCACTTTTTCCTGTATCTAATATATATCTTTTATCATTAATTTCTAAAAATAAAGATAAACCATGTTCAGATTTTAAGTTTTTGGAGCCAGAAATATTTTCAATTAAAGAAATTACCTTCATAAACAATACCTCCCAATAATATTTTTAGAATTTTTATACAACTAATACTTATATTGTAACAAATTATTATGTTGTAATGTAAAAAGTTTCCTATAAAGTATAACACTTTGTAGACAAGTTTATAAATTTTTATTTAATAACAAAAACAAATGTATATGAATATATAAAATATAAGGTCAAAACAAGAAATAATATTATTTTCTTAATATATTTCTTATTTTAAATTTCTATTTTATAGAAAAAAAATTATAAATTTTAAAAATTAGAAACGACATTTTAACTAGTATTAATTGTAAAAAACACTATATAATACTCAATTTTCAACATTCTATACAATTATACAGAAATTATACAGCATAATAATCAGCAAAATAACAAATTTTAAAAATTAAGTAAAACTTTTTGTCGAAGTTCAACGTCTATATATATGTAGTGTAGATTCTGATTCTAAAATACTACAAAAATATAAATGTAAAAATATAGTAATATTGGAGGTCGAACGATGAGAAATAAAAAGAAAAAAATAAATAGAAAGAGATTGTATTTGCTTTTAAGTGCTATAGTAGTCTGTTTAGCATTTATAATAATTGGCATACGAGTTAGTTATATGAACATGAAAGAAGATGAAATTAGTAGAAATGCTAAACTATCAAGTTCTACTATTACAGATATAATATCTAATACATCAGCAGAAGTTAGTAAAGGGCCTAGTAAAAGTTCTGGAAAAGTAGCATACATAACTATAGATGATGGTCCATCTAAATTTACTGACCAAATGATAAAAACTTTAAATAAGTATAATGTTAAAGCAACTTTTTTTATGATAGATGGAAATATGAAGGAATATCCACAGCAAGTTAAAAATATAATTAAAAATGGGAACACAGCAGGTTTTCATAGTGTATCTCATGATATTCATAAACTTTATGTTACTAGTACATCAGCAAAAGATGAATTTGATACGAATGATCAGACTCTTTATAGTATAACTGGTAAACATTCAAAAGTAATAAGAATTCCTTATGGAAGTAAACCATATACTCCACAAGCTTCATATCAAGCCTTAGTTGATGCAGGGTATAAAATTTGGGATTGGGATTTAGATACTGAAGACTGGAAATCTAATTCTGCACAAATTGTACAGAATGTAAAAGCTCATATTAAGAATAGAAAAGGTGAAGATAAGGATCAACTTGTAGTTTTAATGCATGAGAAAAAACAAAGTGCAGAAGCTTTAGATTCAATTTTAAAATTTTTATCAGATGAAGGCTATGAATTTGCAGCAGTAGAGCAAAATCAGATACCAAAAAATTATTGGTTACGTAATTTGGAATAGTAAAAATAAAAAATGTTGATTAAGAGTTTTAAAAATTGAAAATAAAAAATGAGTGAGGTGTAAGTGTTTTGAATAAAAAACTTTGTGTAGGAATGGTCGGAGTACTATCTTTAATGATGGTTGGTTGTAATAAAAGTTTAGCTAAAGTGAATGATGTAGAAATCACAAAGGCGCAATATGAAAAAACAAAGGCAGTATTATCTGCTACTAACAGTTATATAAATGGTCAATCTTTAGATGAAATGGAAAAAAGTTTAGATAAAAAAGGTAGAAATAAATTAGAAAATGTTATAATATCGTTTATGGTGGATAATGAACTTTTATATCAAGAGGCTAAGGATAAAGGATTAACTCCAAGTAAAGGTGAGATAGACTCAAAATATCAAGAACTAGAAAATGAAATGAATTTGAATACAAGCTATAAAGAAAAAATGGACAAAGCAGGTGTAGATAAGGAATATTTAAAGCAAGAAATATCTAGAGATTTAGCCATAGACAAAAGTAAAAAAGCCTTTGAAAATAAAATAAATATAAGTGATGCTGAGATGGAATCTTATTATGTAAATCATAAAAAAGATTTTAACGTAGAAGAAGTAAGTGCTTCTCAAATATTGATATCAACTTTAGACAAAAATAAAAAAGAAGTAAGTAAGGATAAAAAAGAAGCTTTAAAAAAAGAGGCAGAGAATATATTGACTAAAATCAAAAATGGAGAAAGTTTTGAAGCATTGGCTAAAAAATATTCAGATGACAAAGCGACTGGAAAAAATGGAGGTCAGCTAGGATATTTTTCAAAGAATGATAAAAATGCTGAATTTACAAAAAAAGTATTCAAATTAAAGAAAAATGAGGTTTCAGGTGTTTTTGAAACTAGTTATGGATATCATATAGTCAAAGTTACTGATAAAAGAGAAAGACAAAAAAGTCTTAATGAGTGTCAGAGTTTAGTAAGAGAATCTATTTTAAACGAAAAATATATTGAGCACATAAAAAAATTGAATGAAAGTGCAAAAGTAGAGAGATAGAATCTATAAAAACTCAATCCTAGCCTGTAGCCGGAGGGAGATTTTACAGGAATGTTTAAGAGTTTAAAGAGAAGGAAAGTTGAGAGATACATTATCGATAATAAAGACTCTTTTTATAGAATTGCATATAGTTATACAAAAAATGAAGAGGACGCATTAGATGTGGTTCAAGAAGCCATGTATAAGGCTCTATATTCAGTAGAAAACCTTAAAGAAGTAAATTATATAAAAACATGGTTTTATAAAATTCTAGTTAGAACGAGTATAGATTTTATTAGAAAAAACCGCAAATATAATAATATGACAGATATCACTCTTATAGATGAGACAGGAGAATGTGATAAGTATACTGATTTAGACTTAAAAAAAGCATTAGAAGAATTACCTATTGAATATAAATCTATTATAATATTGAGATTTTTTGAGGATTTAAAGATTGAAGAAGTAGCAATAATATTGGATGAAAATGTGAATACTGTTAAAACTAGGTTATACACTGCTTTAAAAAAATTAAAATTAAAAATTGAAGAGTAGGGATAAAAAGAATGACGAACAAGGAAAGGTTAGATAAGTTAAGAGATGAGTATCATAAAATTCCAATACCAAAGAAACTAGATACTATAATAAATCATAAAAAAATAAAAGATATATATTGCGAACAAAATAAAAAGATAAATAAATGGAGATTTAAAGTCATTATGGCTTCAGCCTGTATGTTTATAGTATTAGTAAATATTAGCCCTGTATTTGCAGATAACTTTTCTAAATTACCTATAATTGGAGGATTAGTAAAAGTAGTAACTATAAAAAATTATAGTTTAAAAAACGAAAACTATGAAGCTAAAATTGATATTCCTAAAATACAAGGTTTAAAAGATAAAAATTTAGAGAAGAGATTAAATAATAGTTTTATGGAAGATGGAAAGAGGCTTTATGATGAATTTCAAAATAGAATGGAAAAAATAGAATTATCAAAAAATAAGGAACATAAGTATTTAAGCTTAAGTTATAGTGTTAAAAATAATTCTAAAGATTTTCTATCAATAGAAATGACAAAAAATGAGATAGAAGCATCATCATATGTGAGCAAAATACATTATAATGTTGATAAAAAAAGACAAATAGTTTTAACTTTACCTATGCTTTTTAAGGATGATAAATATATAAAAGTTATTAGTAATAATATAAAAGAACAAATGCGAAATCAAATGAAAAATGACAGCACAAAATCATATTTTATAGATCAGGGGAAAGATTCTCCTGTTAAAGATTTTAAAATAATAAATAAATATCAAGATTTCTATTTTAATAAAAATGAAGACCTTGTAATTTGTTTTGACCAATTTGAAGTAGCACCTGGTTATATGGGTTCAGTAGAATTTGTAATTCCATATAAAGTAATAAAAAATTTGTAAATAGAATAGTAATTTATATATAAATATATTAAGGAGGTTAATATGAATACATATAAAAAACTTAAAAAATCTATATTTAAAATTGCTGTGATTTCAGTGTGTCTACTTGTAGCATTAGTAAATGTAAATCCTATATTTGCAGGAAGTTCTTCTGATAGAGTTATAAAAAATAATCCGATAAAAGTGATAAATGCTAAAAATTATAGTTTGAAACAAGATAATTATGAAGTCAATATCAAAATTCCTAAGATAGAAGGTTTAAAAGATAAAGATTTAGAGAATAAATTAAACAATGAATTTATGGAAAATGGGAAAAAACTTTATAGTGAATTTCAAAATAAAATGAAAAAAGAAAACAATAAAGGTCATAGATACTTAAATGTAAGTTATAGTGTAAAAAATAATTCTAAGGGCTTTTTATCTATAGAAGTTAAAAAAGAAGAGATAGAAGCTTCCTCATATGTAACTAAAACACATTATACTATTGATAAAAATAGAGAAATACTATTAAACTTACCAATATTTTTTAAAGATAGTAGATATATGGATGCTATAAGTGATAATATAAAAGGACAGATGAAAAATCAAATTAAGAAAGACAATACAAAATCATATTTTATAGACCAAGAAAAAGATTCCCCAGTAAAAAATTTTAAGTCTATAAATAAGTATCAAGATTTCTATTTTAATAAAGATGGAAACCTTGTAATTAGTTTTGATGAATATGAAGTAGCTCCTGGGTATATGGGGCCAGTTGAGTTTGTAATACCAGACAAAGTAATAAAAAACTTAAAGTAGACATATAGAAGATTTTTAAATAGACTAGTAAGGAGAAATATATGAATATATATGAACAAGCGATAAAGTTAATAGAAAATAATGAGGACTTTGCATTTGCTACAATAACTTCTCACTCAGGTTCAACACCACGTGAAACTGGAGCAATGATGATTGTAAAAAGTGATGGCTCTATATTTGGTTCTGTAGGTGGGGGAAGTGTAGAAGCAACATGCATAAAACATTCAATTAATGTTATAAAAAGTAGAGAGTCAATGTTGTATAAATTTACTCTAAATAAAACTGATATAGCAAAGCTTGGAATGATATGTGGTGGTACTGGAGAAATACAGATAGATTTTATTGATAGTAATTTGAAGAGCAATTTAGAAAGATTTAATAAAAACTTAAAAGAAAATATAAGTAAAGCATATATATTTGGTGCAGGTCATATTTCAAAAGATGTAGCAGTAATATTATCACTTCTAGAGTTTAGAACAATAGTAATAGATGATAGAGAGGAATTTGCTAATTCTGAAAGATTTCCACACTCAGAAGTGGTAGTTTTAGATTCTTTTGAAAATATACCAGATTTTCCAATTGATGAGAATAGCTATATAATTATTTTAACGAGAGGTCATCTATATGATTCAAGTTCATTGGAATGGGCTCTTAAAACGAATCCTTGCTATATAGGTATGATTGGAAGTAGAACAAAAATTGGATTGACATACGAAAAACTTATGAAAAAGGGGTTCAGTAAGCAAGAACTAAATAAAGTACATGCTCCAATAGGAATAAAACTAGATGCTCAAACACCAGCAGAAATAGCTGTGTGTATAGCAGCTGAACTTATAAATTGTAGAGCAAATAAGGAAAAAAGAAATTAATGAAAATGATGAGCAAAGGTTATCAGATTTTAAATATTAATTTTAAAAATAAAGAAATAGAAGCAGTATTACTGTATAAAAATAGAAAAAATATTTGCATAAAAATAGACTCATTTGGCAAAGTAGTTGTAATAAGTCCACCTAAAGTTTCTAAAAAAACAATAGAAGAAATAATAATTAAAAAAGGAGACTGGATACTTAAAAAATCTGGTGAGTATAAAGACAGAGAGGAAGCATACAAGCAAAGAACATTTATGACAGGTGACAAATTTCTTTATCTTGGTGAAGAATATTGCTTAGTTGTAAATAAAACTTTGGATGATTGTGCGAAAAAAAGTAAGTGTAAAATAAATCTTGAAGAATATAAAATAATTGTTAAAACAAATGACCTAAGTAAAGATTTTATCAAAAAATCTTTACAGTGTTGGTACAAAAATGAAAGTCGAAGAATTGTTTCAGAAAGAATCGATTTTCTTAAGTCGAATTGTGATATAATGAAGCAACTAACACCAGTTAATGTAAAAGTAAAAGAACAAAAAAGTAGATGGGGGAGTTGTACATCTCAAAAAAATATTTATATAAATTCAAAAATATCTATGGCGAGATTAGATGTAATTGACTATATAATAGTACATGAGTTTAGTCATTTATTACATATGAATCACTCAAAAAAATTTTATGATTTGGTAAAAAATATTATGCCAGAGTATAAAGATAAAGAAAATTGGCTTAAAAAAAATGGATATAAGATAATAATATGAAAACGATTATTTCAAATTTTCATTTAAAATATAAAAAAGTGATTATTGTGAAGAAAAAAAATAATCTGAAAATTTTCAAAAAGTCGTTGACATTCCAAAAGATAGAGAATATAATCTATATTAACAGCAAAACAAAGTTAAAAAAATTAGATAAATAAAAGCAATGACAGAGACAACAATACTAATAGAGTTATCTACAGAGAACCAATGTTGCTGAGAATTGGTGTTAACAGTAGTATAATGATCACTCTGGAGCTTTTGTACTGAATATATTTTAGTAAGTACAAACGTCTGCCAACGTTATATGGCTAAGGTTAAGGTAATCAATTACCCGACCTGAAAAAAGAGTGGTAGATATATTTTTTATATCTACAAATAAGGTGGTACCGCGGAATTTAACTTTCGTCCTTATAAGTAATATTTATATTGCTTATAAAGATGAAAGTTTTTTTATTTTGAGCGATATAAAAGATTAATCCATATAAAATTAATGAAAATAATAATAAAAAATAAGGAGGAGTTTTTTATGGAAAATACTGTATATGCTAAATTAAACCAAGGAATAGATTCTTTTTTAAGAGTGGCGATGACACTTAGAAGAAGAGAAGTTGATATACAATCAATAAGTATGACTGTAGATAATATGAATAATTCAGGTATAAAATTGATAGTAAATGAAGAAAAGACATCTCTAGATAGTGTCTTAAATCACATGAAGAAACTACATGATATAAGAGAAATAACTGTTGAACAAGTAAGACACTAATTAAATATGACTTATAAAAATTAAAAACTAGTATGAAGAAACTAATGTTTAAATAAAAACTAAAGAAAAATATTAGATGAGAAAAATTTTAGATTAAAAATACGATTATTATTGAAATTATAAACCTATTACAAATTCTAAAAACTGAAAATTATAAATATTAAGATTATTAAAACTATAAATGTTGAGATTCTGAAGATTAAAATTCTATAAATTAGAAAATAAAGTTTGTTAAGTAGCATAGAATCAATGATAATGAGTATAAATTTCTAATAAAAATAAATATCACAAAATAATTGAGAGAAAATATTGGGAGGAAGTAAAGATGGCAAAGATGTATTATGAAAATGATGTAAATTTAGAGGTTTTAAAAAATAAAAAGGTTGCAGTTTTAGGATATGGAAGTCAAGGTCATGCACATGCACAAAATCTTAGAGATAATGGTGTGGATGTAGTGATAGGACTTTATGATGGAAGTAAGTCAGCGCAAAAAGCAAAGGAAGATGGATTTGAAGTAAAAAGTGTAGCAGAGGCTACGAGAGAAAGTGATTTAACAATGTTGTTAATGCCTGATGAAAAGCAAAAGAAAGTTTATGAAGAAAGCGTTAGAGATAATTTAAAAGAAGGTCAAACATTAGCATTTGCACATGGATTCAATATACACTATAATCAAGTACAACCACCAGAATTTGTTGATGTTGTAATGGTAGCTCCTAAAGGACCTGGTCACTTAGTTAGAAATGTATTTACTAAAGGAAGTGGAGTTCCAGCATTGTTTGCAGTATATCAAGATTACACTAAAAAAGCCACAGAGACAGTTTTGGCATATGCAAAAGGAATAGGAGCTACAAGAGCAGGTGTTTTAGAAACTACTTTTAAAGAAGAAACAGAAACTGACTTATTTGGAGAGCAATCAGTACTTTGTGGTGGTATAAGTGAACTTATAAAATTAGGATATAAGACACTTGTAGATGCAGGGTATCAAAAGGAAGTAGCATATTTTGAATGTCTACATGAAATGAAACTAATAGTTGACCTTATATATGAAGGTGGATTTGAAAGAATGAGATACAGCATAAGCGATACAGCAGAATATGGAGATTATGTATCTGGTAAAAGAGTAATAACTGATGCAGCAAAACAAGGTATGCAAGATGTATTAGAAGATATACAAAATGGAAAATTTGCTAAGGCATGGATTAAAGAAAATGAAGAAGGGCGTGAAAACTTCCTAAAAACTAGAGAAGCAGAATATGCTACAGAAATAGCTGAAGTTGGTAGAAATTTAAGAAGTATGATGTCATTCTTGAAATAAATATATTAAATGGATTAGTTTGAGGGAAAGAGTGGTGCATAGTAGTGCGTATGAACGGAGCAAAGGTAATTTTAGAATGTTTAAAGAAAGAGGGAGTTGACACAATATTTGGATATCCTGGTGGAGCAGTAATACCTCTTTATGATGCTCTATATGATTATACAGATTATTTTAAACATATAAGGACTTCACATGAACAAGGTTTGGTTCATGCAGCAGATGGATATGCAAGAAGCACTAATACAGTGGGGGTTTGTTTTACAACATCTGGACCAGGAGCAACGAATGCTATAACTGGTATAGCAACAGCCTTTATGGATTCTTCTCCTATGGTTGTAATTTCAGGTCAAGTTCCAACTAGTTTATTGGGGAAAGATTCTTTTCAAGAAATTGATATAACTGGAGCAACCTTATCTATGACAAAGCACAATTATCTAGTTAGAAATACTAAAGAGTTAGTACCTACAATAAAAGAAGCTTTTAAAGTTGCAAACTCAGGTAGAAAAGGACCTGTACTTGTGGATGTTCCAAAGGATTTGTTTTTAGCAGAAATGGATTTTAATGATGAGGACTATGGTTTATGTCAAATAGATGAGTATATGGATTATAAGGATGATTTTGACTTAGATGATGAAAACAACTTTAAACTTTTAAAAGATGCAGTGGAGATGATAAAAGAGTCTAAAAAACCTATAATCTATGCTGGTGGAGGTGTTAAATCATCCAATAGTGAAGAAGTTCTTGTAAAATTTGCAACTAAGATAGATACACCTATATTAAATACACTTATGGGACTTGGAAATATAGATAGAAAAAATGAATTATCTCTTGGAATGGTTGGAATGCATGGAAGTAGAGAAAGTAACTTAGCACTTTCTAATTCAGATTTAGTGATAGCGATAGGTGCAAGATTTAGTGATAGAGTAATAAGTAAAAGTTCTGAATTTGCTAAAAATGCAAAAGTAATACACATAGATATAGACCCATCTGAAATAAGTAAAAATATAAAGTCCAATATATCTTTAGTTGGAGATGTAAAGATGGTTCTTAGTCTACTACTAGAAAGAGTTGAAGGTAAGGACAATAGCAATTGGAAAGAGGAAATAAAGACCTTTAGAAAAGGTGAGGGTGTAGAGGAAAAAGAGTTTCATCCACAGAATATACTTAGAAAAATAAACGAAAAATACGAGCAATTGGCAAATCCAACTGTAGTTGTTACTGATGTTGGCCAGCACCAAATGTGGTCTGCAAAGTATTGGGATTTTAAAGGAAATAAAAGTTTTATAACATCAGCAGGTCTAGGAACTATGGGATTTGGTCTAGGAGCAGCTATTGGAACTAAAGTTGGTAATTTAGATAAAAATGTAGTTTTAGTTACTGGTGATGGAAGCTTTAGAATGAATTGTAATGAGTTAGCTACAGTTGCAAATTATAATGTACCTATGCTTATTTTATTGCTTAATAATAGAACTCTAGGAATGGTAAGACAATGGCAGAAATTATTTTCTAATCAAAGATACTCTCAAACTGATATTAATGAAAATGTAGACTATGTTAAGCTTGTAAATGCTTATAATATAGATGGATATAAAGCATGTGATATGGAAGGATTAGAAAGAATTTTGGATGCAATAGATTTTAATAAACCTGTGTTTTTACAATGTGATATAGATAAAGACTATGATGTTTATCCTATTGTAGCTCCTAATGATGCATTAGAAAATTTGATATGTAACTAAAAATTGATACTGAATATTGATAAAGTTTTTTATTAAACTTTTATTGATATTCAGTTTTTTATTTTACAATAATCTCAAGTATAGATTAATATTTTTTAGTTTTATAATAATTTAATTCATGTATGATAAATTATTGATTAAATATTAATGATGGAATTTAGAATAATAATGTAACTTAAGTAAATAATAATTCTGAATAATAATTTACGGAGGTATTTATATGTTTAAGCATGATAAAGCTTTATTAAAAGAAGTAAAAGTAGAAAGACCAAACCCTCAATATGCCGTTTTGATGCAAGAACAGTTAGGTGGTGGAAATGGAGAATTAAAAGCAGCAATGCAATATTTAGCTCAAAGCTTTAGAATAAAAGACCCTCAAATAAAAGATTTATTTCTTGATATAGCAGCAG
The DNA here is from genome assembly GCF_020658455.1 of Clostridioides sp. ES-S-0005-03. Classification (NCBI taxonomy): domain Bacteria; kingdom Bacillati; phylum Bacillota; class Clostridia; order Peptostreptococcales; family Peptostreptococcaceae; genus Clostridioides; species Clostridioides sp. ES-S-0005-03. Next base: position 554,853 of record NZ_JACVWI010000001.1, read on the forward strand.
AAGAACTTAGTCATATGGAAATGGTAGGTCAAACTATAAATTTATTAAATGGGCATGATGTTGATTACAAAGCAGTTGATACAGGGGAAATCGAAACTCATGTCTTAACTGGATTATCACCAGTATTAATAAATTCATCAGGAGCTCCATGGACTGCTGATTATGTTACAGTTACAGGTGATTTAGTAGCTGATTTACTTTCAAATATAGCTTCTGAACAAAGAGCAAAGGTAGTTTATGAGCATCTATATAGACAAATTGATGATAAATATGTAAAAGAAACAATTGATTTTTTACTTAATAGAGAAGAAGCACATAATGCTTTATTTAGAGATGCTTTAAACAAGGTTAAAGATACAGGTTCAAACAAGGATTTTGGAGTTACAGAAGATTCTAAGTTATACTTCGATTTATCAACTCCAGGACCAAATCATGATACTAAGATAGATATCAATCCTCCTTCTTTTGAAAAACCTTTAAAGAAATAGCTTGATATTTCTTGTTTTGTTTTAGTAGGTATTTTAAAAATTATTTGCCTAGAGGAATTAAGTAGATAAAAACTTAAATATATACAGTTAAAAATGGGTATATGCTTATTATAAGTGTATATCTATTTTTTTATTGCAAAACATATAACAAAATAATAAATGAGGTGGTATTATGGCAACGAATAAAAAACCTAATAATTTAATAAATGAGAAATCTCCATATCTTCTGCAACATGCATATAATCCCATAAATTGGCATAGTTGGAACGACGAAACTTTTAAAAAGGCAAAGGAAGAAGATAAACCGATATTTTTAAGTATTGGATATTCAACTTGCCACTGGTGTCATGTTATGGAAAATGAATCTTTTGAAGATGAAGAAGTTGCTGAAATAATGAACAAAAACTTTATAGCAATAAAAGTAGACAAGGAAGAAAGACCAGATATAGATAGTGTGTATATGACAGTTTGTCAAGCAATGACAGGTAGTGGTGGATGGCCAATGACTATAATAATGACTCCTGATAAAAAACCTTTTTTTGCAGGAACTTATTTTCCAAAATACTCAAGATATAATAGACCAGGTGTTATAGATTTATTGGAAAATGTATCTGACAAATGGAATACAAATAAGGATATGCTTATAAAATCTGGAAATGAAATAGTAGAGGCTCTTAAAGATGATTTTGGAGTGAAAAATACAGATGGTGATTTATCAAAAGATATGTTGAGTTCATCAGTTAGAATATTTAAAACTATTTATGATGATAAATATGGTGGTTTTGGTAATGCACCTAAGTTTCCAAGTCCTCAAAATCTTATGTTTTTGATGAAATACTATAGTATAGAAAAAGATGAAGATGTATTAAAAATGGTGGAAAAAACTTTAGATGGAATGTACAGAGGAGGTCTATTTGACCATATTGGATTTGGTTTTTCAAGATATTCCACTGATAAAAAATGGTTAGCACCTCATTTTGAAAAGATGCTATATGACAATGCTATGCTTACAGTTGCATATTTAGATGCATACAAGATAACCAAGAAAGAGTTATATAAAGAAATTGCTATAAAAACTATAGATTATGTAATTAGAGAGATGCAAGATAAAGAAGGTGGATTTTATTCAGCACAAGATGCAGATAGTGAGGGCGAGGAAGGTAAATTTTATACATTTAATCCACTTGAAATAATTGATATATTAGGTGAAGAAGATGGAAAATTCTTTAATGACTATTTTGATATAACTAGTAGTGGAAATTTTGAGGGGAAAAGTATTCCTAATCTCATAGAAAATAAAGAATATGATAAGTATAATGAAAGAATAGCTAATTTGAGTAAAAAGGTATTTGAATATAGGAGAGAAAGAACTTCTTTGCATAAAGATGATAAAATTCTGACATCATGGAATGCATTGATGGTAGTAGCTTTAGCAAAGGCTTATAAAACTCTAAAAATGGATAGATATTTAGAGTATTCAAATAAGTGTATTGATTTTATAAATAGTAATCTTGTGAATAAAGCAGGTAGATTATTAGCTAGATATAGAGATGGTAGTGCTGATTATTTAGCATATTTGGATGATTATGCATTTTTAATATGGGCATATATAGAACTTTATGAATCAACATTTGATATAAAGTATTTAGAAGAGGCATTAAAATTAAATGAAAGTTGTATTGAGCTTTTTTGGGACTATGAAAAAAGTGGATTTTACCTATATGGTAAAGATAGTGAAAATTTAATAGCAAGACCAAAAGACTTGTATGATGGAGCTATTCCATCAGGTAATTCTGTACAATTATATAATCTTATAAGACTTGCAAAAACTACTGGTGACAATAAACTTGAAGAATTGTCATACAAGCAATTAAAGCTTTATTCAGATAGTGTAAAAAATTCACCAACAGGATATAGTTTTTATATGCTTTCATTAATGTATGAACTTTATCCTACAAAAGAAATCATATGTATTTTAAAGGAAAACTCTGATTTAATTGGTTTTAAGACTTTAGTAAGTGAAAATTTTTTACCAAATTCAACTTTTTTAGTAAAAAAATACAATGAAGAAAATACTAAGATAGATTTTTTAAATAATTATAGATTAAAAAACGACAAAACTACTTATTATGTATGTCAAAATAATAGTTGTAGTCAACCATTTAATGATTTACAAAAGCTAAATGATATAATTTTTATGAGAGACTAATTATAATGTTGAAAGAACTCAGTATTGATATTTGATACTGAGTTCTTTTTGCAATAGTTATTCACCTAGTTACATTTTACTGTTCTCCTTTCTTTTTAGGGATATTTACATAGTTCTTATTATTAGGCAAAATAAATCATGGTATTCGCACTCCATTTCTTGATTTTATTTGGTTCTCCATATATAATATATGCTGATATATTATAACGAAAGAACCATTTGAATATGGAATATATGTCTTGCCCCTAAGTGGCGATAAAATGGGGCATTTCTGAAAGATGGTGCAAAATATACTGGAATTTTCAAAAATTGATTATATGTGGCTAATACTAAAAGACTCTAAAAAGTCGTATAGTAGAACAAAGAGGAGAAAGGAGCTATAATATGAATAATGTTGTGATTATAGACGATGACAAAGAGCTTTGTGCTCTTATGAAAAAATGTGTAGAGCAAGAAAATTTATCTGCTATTATTGCACATGGAGGTGTGGAGGGATTACGCCTGACTGATGAAAACAAAAATAGCTGCTCTCTTGTGATTTTGGATGTAATGATGCCAGACATAGATGGGTTTCAAGTTCTGAAAAAAATTAGGGAAACAAGTAATGTCCCAGTACTTATGCTTACCGCTAAAAGTGACGAGAATGATAAAGTTTCTGGGTTGCGTCTAGGTGCTGACGATTATCTAACAAAGCCATTCTGCATAAATGAGCTTATGGCTCGTATCAATTCTCTTATTCGCCGTTATACTATGTTAAACCCTACTTTTGTAACAGATACAGATTGCATAATAATAAAAGGCATGGTTATTGACAGAACAAATCGCGTTGTTTCCGTTGACAATATTCCTGTTCAGCTTACAAGCAAAGAATTTGATTTACTTTCTTTTCTGGCTTCTAATAAAGGACGAGTGTTTACCAAAAAACAGATTTATATGCAAGTGTGGGGAGAAGAATATGCTTTTGACGATAGTAATATTATGTCTTTTATCAGTAAATTACGGAAAAAGATTGAAGCAGACCCTGGACATCCATTTTATATTTTGACAGTCCGAGGTGTTGGCTATCGTTTTAATAAGGAGGCATAACCTAAATATGAATGTTTATCTGCTTTTTGCATTTGCTCTTGCTTTAATTATTATAGTGTATCTCATTTCTATTTTGTGGCGTGTCCGAACACAGCTTGCACTTATAAAATATGCTTTAGAAGATATAAAAAACGGGAACCTTAACCGACGTGTTTTAACAAGGAAGAGTGATATAACAAGACAAATTTGCTATGATATTAACGAAATTGCAATCAACAGTCAATCACAGCTTATCCAGCAGAAACAATCGGAACAAGCATACAAACAGCTAATGATAAGTCTTTCCCATGATGTAAAAACTCCACTTGCTTCTTTGGTTGGTTATTTGGAGGCAATCGAAACTGATATTGTTGTAGGAGAAGAAAAGGACGAATATATACATGTTGCGTATAATAAAGCCCAACACTTAAAACATTTTGTAGAAAATCTATTTGAATGGGTGAAATTGGATTCTAGGGAACAGATTTTTCATTTTGAACTTTTCGACTTGAATGAATTATCTCGTAATATTATAGCTGATTGGGTTCCTATTTTAGAAAAATGCCATTTTGAATATGAAATTGATATACCTGAAACTGAGTATGCTATGCACATAGATGTAAACGCATATACCCGCATTCTTAATAATCTATTACAAAATATCATTAGGCATAGTGATGGAGATAAAGTAACACTACGTATTTTTGAAAATGAACAGCAAGTCAAAATTGTAGTAGAAGATAACGGGAAAGGAATATCTTCTGATAATCTCCCACATATCTTTGAAAGAATGTATCAATGTGACCATTCTAGGTCATCAAAAGGTAATGGCTTAGGATTGGCGATTGTAAAAGAACTTATCAATGTTCACAAAGGAACGATTACCGCCAACAGCACCATTGATATGGGGACTATATTTACAATATTGCTTCCGAAAGCTCTGTAAAATGCAGGGCTTTCTTTCTGCTAAAACAAGATAAAAGCAAGGTTTTAGCAAGGTTTTGGCAAGGTTTATGTTGTATACTTCTAATTGTGATTGTTTCTGATATTCTATCAGTTATCACATGACAAAAGTAGTTTTATGGAAAGTGAGGAAATTTTATATGAATGATTTTGTGATTGAAACAAAACATCTGACAAAAGTTTATGGAGAACAGGAAGTGGTTAGCAAAGTCAATCTCCATATTAAAAAAGGTCAAATTTACGGTTTGTTAGGACGCAATGGCGCTGGTAAAACCACGATTATGAAAATAATTTTAGGACTGACACCTATCACTTCTGGCGAAGTAACTGTATTCGGAAAAAATATCAAAGGTAGAGAAAAGCAAATATATCCCCGTATTGGCGCAATTATTGAAACACCAGGATTTTATCCAAATTTAACTGGAACAGAAAATCTTGAAATTTTTGCGAAGCTGCGCGGCACAGCCAGCCCACACGCAGTTGAAAACGCATTGAAAATAGTAGGATTGCATTATAAAGACAAAAAGCTGTTTGGTAAGTATTCACTTGGAATGAAACAGCGTCTGGGAATTGCAAATGCTATTTTACATGACCCAGAAGTGCTGATTTTGGATGAACCTACAAACGGTCTTGACCCTATTGGCATTGCTGAAATGAGAGATTTTATTAAACATTTAAGTGTTGAGTGCGGAAAAACGATTCTTATTTCAAGTCATATTCTTTCGGAAATTTCATTATTGGCTGATGATATTGGAATCATCAATAATGGTGTCCTCTTGGAAGAAAGCAGCATGAGTCAACTAGAAAAGAAAAATCGTAAATATATACTGCTGCAAGTGTCAGATACTCCAAAAGCTTTACTGATTTTAGAGCGTCAATTCAACTTAAAAGATTATTCTGTTCAAGACAGCCATAGCTTACGTATTTACGACACTAATCTGAATATGGGTGAAATAAATAAAGCCCTTGTTATGCAGAATGTTACTGTAACTAGTTCGGGGATTTGTAATGATACTTTAGAGGACTATTTCAAAAAAATTACAGGAGGAGAAGGCATTGCTTAAATTTATTCAAACAGAATTTCTTAAACTGCGCCGCAAGAAACTTATTTGGTTAATGTTGTTAGCTACTCTCATTATGCCATTTTTCGCACTATTATATTTCAAGCATTTGGGAGAAACTGATGTTGACCCAATACAATTTTATAAATGGTCTGCGTTCAGTTATACTATTTTTATTATTTTGCCTGTCGTTTTGGGAATGCTTTGTACGATACTTATGCGCGAAGAAAATCAGTATGATATACTCAAACAACTTTTGATTGTGCCTATAAGCAAAATGGGATACTTTTTCAGTAAATTTTTTGTGGTTTTGATTTACTCTATTTGTTTCATGCTGATTACAGCCATTGCTTCTATTATATTCAGTATACTTCCTGGATATGTCGTATTTGAATGGGGAAGCGTTTTATATTTACTGAAAAAATGTTTGGAATTTGGTGTTATTATTGCTTTTGTAATGCTACCAATTTTAGCAATCGCTGTGTCGCAAAAAGGATACATTCTCCCAACTTGTATAACATTGGTGTATGCCTTTTCTGGTTTTATCTTAATGACAGTAAATATGTATTTACACCCGTTATCCAGTATGGCAGTTATCGTTATGCGAAATAAAGATATTCCAGGTCTTGTATATACACAGGCAATTAACATTCCACTTGCATTTCTTTGTATTTGCATTTGGGATATTGTTTCAATAGTACTTGTAAATATAGCATTAAGAAAAAGAAAGTGAGGTATGAATCATGCAAAAATTACTTTGGGCTGAAAGCCAAAAGCTTCGCCGTTCAAAGGTTGTTTGGATTGCAGTTTTTGCAATAGTTATGGTAGCTACTATGATTTTTGCAGGAGGACAAGGTGTGCATGATGGACCAGATTTACACTATGGATTAAAAACTGTATATGAGGGCTCTCGGTATATAGACAATGCAGGGTGGTATATGGACGAAGTTCAACCCTGGGCAACTTTTTTTGTTCTTCCAGCAGTAATTGCCCTTTTAGGGAGTTATATGATTTGTCGTGAAGAAGATGATGATACCATAAAATCTCTGCGCCTAATTCCTGTAAATGAAGCAAAATTAACCATTGCAAAAATGATTGTTACTTTTGCATTTAGCATACTCCTTTATTTGTTGCTCTTTGCCATAACATTTTTGACTGAAGTTATTTTACATCTTTCCGATTTATCAGTAGAACTGATTTTAAGTTCTTTGAAAGAATATTTTTTAGGTGGTGTAGGTGTATTCCTTGCAATTTCACCCATTATCGCGCTGGTATCACGTATGAAAAAAGGGTATTGGCTTGCGTTAGTATTTACTGAAATTTATTCTGTTACTGGACTATTTGCTAGTATGTCAAATACTCTAAAAACCTTTTATCCTATTTCAGCTATATTTAACTTTTCTGGTTACCACATAACCACTGTAGGAAAAATAATGGGGAGTACTATAATATTGTTGCTGTGCATCTGTCTTTCTGCCTTTATACTGAAAGGGCTAAAACATAGTGAAGAAAATTGAAATAGGTAATATCAAAATGAAGAAGATGAAAAAGCTGATTATGCTTATTGTATTTCTATTACTCTTTGATATGCTACACTGTTATATCGAATGGAAATTCAACAATGACTCACCTAAAGGGATAATAGAACTAATAGATGAGTGGACTGACCAGATTGGTCTGCATCATGTGATGGGTGTATTTTTTTATTCGAAAATGCAACTGGAATCATTTCTGTGTGGCGACTAAGAGTGAAAAGTAGAAATTCCTATCAGAAATGATGAAGCCATTTGAAATTTCAGACAATCATAGAAAACCAGTTTGGTTACATCTATAGATAATTCATCTATGTATTTTAATGTAAGAATAAGCTTATAATGTTTGAGAATCTTATCTAAGCAACTTACTATAATCTGATTTTCATAATCTCGCATGATTTCAAGTTCAATGACCTTAATACAGTCAACAAAAGACTATAAAAGTTATTCAAATTTATAAAAGGATAAATAGATTTAACGGCGATTTTGAAAAAATTAAAGTCGCCGTTTTCATGTTTTGATTTATATTATACAAATATCTATATTTCAAACCTCCATCTTTAATCTCATGAGCATTTAAAAATATTGTGATATTATAGATAGCTTTTTCATTATAATATTAATCTTTTTTATTTACTTTATTTCTTCTTCTTGAGAATTCTTTAAGTGCTTCAGCTTTAATTTTATCAAGTTCTTCATCCTCCATAAAATTAGCATCGTCTTCAAATCCATCTTGTTCTTCGCCATTAAAACGATACATTTTTTTTAGTAAACTCCACAAGGTTTCTAATTCGTCTTGAGTAAACTCATGAAATACATCTGCCATAAAATTTATTCCAACTCTACTACATTTAATCATGACTTGTTTTCCTAAATCGGTAACCTTTACATTAATTGCTCTTTTATCATTTGGGCTTGGAACTACCTGAACATATTCATTTTTTTCAAGGTTAGCAACTATTCTATTTATATTTTGTTTACTTGTACCCATTTTTCGTGCAATATTATTTAATGTTGTTTCTTCTTCTGGTAAGTGAAGAATAGATAAAATAGTCATATATTGTCTTGAAGTAAGTACATCAAAATACTTATCGCCTTCTATTTGTATTTTGTTTGTAAGAGTAAAAAGAGTTGCATATGTTTGATTCATTAGAAACAATTCTTTCAATTCATTTGAATAATCCATAAAATATCTCCTTTGTATTTAGATACTATTTTGACGAAAACAGAATATCACGAATTGAATATAATGTCAATATGATGTCCAAGTATAGTTAAATGTTCTCTCTAAATAATTAATATTCAATAACTAAATTATTATATAGTTATTTAGAGCAACACTTGTATAGCAATTTATGCTAATAATTAATAAGTAAGAAACTTATATAGAACGTTTTGACTTGAAAATTGTAGTAATATAGTATATAAGTTAATATGTTGAATAAATTCAGGCTGGAGGAGTAATTATGAAGTGTACAAATTTTACTTTCAAGGGAAAAGAAGATTTAGATATATATACATATAAATGGGAAGATGAAAGTATAGAAAACCCAAAGGCAATTGTACAAATTGCCCATGGAATGGCAGAAACTGCACAACGGTATGAAGTTTTTGTTAAAGAGCTTACTAAAAATGGATATATAGTATATATAAATGACCATAGAGGACATGGAAAAACCGCAAAGACAGTAGAGAATGTTGGGCATCTAGCTGAAAAAGAAGGTTTTAGATGCCTTGTAGAAGATATGAATACTTTAACAAGTATTATAAAAAAGGAAAATAAAGATTTGCCAATTTATTTATTTGGGCATAGTATGGGGTCATTTGCGAGTCAAAGATACATAATGGATTACAGTGATAATTTATCTGGTCTTATATTATGTGGTTCAAATGGAAAACAAGGTATTATTCTAAATTTTGCTCATCTAATAATTAATCATGAGATTAAAAAGTATGGAAGAAATTCTCGAAGCAATAAAATAAATGATTTAATATTTGGTGGAGAAAGCATAAGAAGAAATAAAAATACTAAATTTGATTGGTTAAGTAGAGATAAAGAACAAGTTGAAAAATATATAAATGACCCATTTTGTGGGGTGGTATGTACTTGTGGCTTTTTTTATGATTTAGTGCAAGGATTAAAAGAAATAGAGGATAAAGAAAACTTAAAAAAGATACCACTTGATATTCCTATTTATATAATATCTGGAGATAAAGACCCTATAGGTAAAAATGGTAAGGGTGTCTTAAGGCTAAGGGATAGATATATAAAATTAGGAGTAAAAGATGTAACATGTAAACTCTATAAAGATGGAAGACATGAATTATTGAATGAGATAAATAAAGAGGAAGTTTTTGAGGATGTTATTTGTTGGTTAAATGAAAAATGGGAATTTTGTAGTCAATGAAATAAGCTTTTAACTTATAATTTAACCAATAGTTAAATTATAAGTCTTTTGTTAACTTTGCCTCGATTTACTAATAAATGCTTTTTTAATATACTTAAATTAAGAGATATACATTAAGGAGGTATATATGCGAATTAAAATAGGTGAAGTCATACAAACATTGAGAAAAGAAAAAAGTTTAACACAAGAACAATTAGCAAAGTTTATAGGAGTGTCAACACCAGCAGTATCTAAATGGGAAAGTGGAAACTCTTATCCAGATATAGAACTATTGCCAGTATTAGCAGATTTTTTTAATGTATCTGTTGATAAACTTTTAAACTATAAAGTAGATTTAAGTGAAGAAGAAGTAATGAAAGTCTATAAAGAACTAGAAGCAACTCTTGCTAAAGTAGAAATTGATTTATTAATAGAGGAACCATTAGAAGAATTTAAAGAAGATTTAGAATCTGTAGAAAGACTTGCTAATATGTATATGGAGAAATATCCTCAAAGTTATCTGCTAAAGTTAAAAATAAGTTCGCTATACCAAATGTATTCATATAAATTTGGTAAAGATAAATTCAATAGTAAAATTAAAGAAACAACAAATATTCTTGAAGATATAGTTAGAAATACAGATGATATTCAGATTAAAGAAACAGCGCTTCTTATTTTATCAAATGCATATTATATGTTAGACGATTACGAAAAGGCAGAATTATATTTAAATATGATACATAAAGCAATAGGAGACACAAGTGTTAATTTAGCTATGATATATTTAAGTCAGAATAGATTAGATGAAGCAGAAACATTACTTCAAAATAAATTATTTAGCGATGTATTTAATGCAACTCTGGATTGTAAAGGATTAATTAATGTATGTAAAAATAAATATAAAGAATTAAAGAAAGAATTAGATGATGGAAGCTATAACAAAAAAACAACAGAAAAAGAAATGGAATATATAAAAAATAAATCATTAGGATATGCAAATATATCTTTAGAAATAAAGAAGAAATTTAGTGAAAATAGAGGAGCTTTTTTTGGAATATACATGGACTACATAGAGTTATCTTTAAATTTCTTATTTTTTAATATGAAAGAAGAAGCTAAAGAAGCTTTATATGGTTTAAATGAAATATTAGAAAAATATCACCTACATGAAAGTTCAGATACAAGTCAAATGATGTTTTTTGATAAAGTAAAATCTAGAAATTCATATACTTTTAATGTATATACTAATCTACTTATCATGTTTAATGATAATAGTTTTAATGAATTAAGAGAAGAACCAATTTTTGAATCTATAATTAAAAAGGTTTCAGAATTGGAGAAAATGTTAAAAGATAAATAAATGTTTAGTGTGACGAACTGAAATTAGTAAATAAAAAGCTGGAAATCAGGATACTTAATAAAGTAAATATCTTGTTTCTAGCTTTTTATTTGCATGAAATAAGTTATCAAACATAGAGATTTAATTTGTATGAAATAAGTCATTAACCGTAGAATATAAAAAAATTATGAATAAAACAAATTTAGAAGTTACAAAAAAGTTACATAAATTTAGAAAGTTATAATATACATATATAATATAAGATTAAAACTGTAATAAATAAGTTAATTTAAAATTTGAACATGAAAGGGGAAATATTATGGAGAAAAGAGAAAAGAAAATAATAATATCATCTTTATTAAGTGTATCAATTTTAATGAGTTTAGTAAGTATATATTCTATATTAAATAAAGAAGAGATAAGTCTAACTGTTAAAGGCCAAGAACAAAAAGTGTCTTCATTTAAAAAGACAGTTGAAGAACTTTTGGATGAACAGGGAGTGAAATACAATTCTGAAGATAAAATTAATCCAAGTTTGAATACAGAATTAAAGGATAACATGAAAATCAAGGTTGTTAAAGTAACTAAAAATCAAAAAGAAGAATTTGAAAAAATACCATTTGACACAAAACATATGAATGATAGCAATTTAGTAAAAGGAAAATCTAAAGTCTATCAGGAGGGAATAGAGGGAGAGAAAAAACTAGTCTATAATTTAACTTACCATGATGGAAAGCTAGTCAAAAAAGTCTTATCAAAAGAAGTGATTTCTAAAGAACCAACTACAAAAATTATAAAAAATGGAACTAAAGAAAAAGTATTAATTGCATCAAGAGGAGCAAATACAAGAGGAGGAAAACATATGAGAGTAGTTGCTACTGCATATGCAGGAGATACTATAACATCTACTGGTACAACACCAAGATGGGGGGTAATTGCAGTTGACCCAAATATAATACCATATGGAACAAAAGTATATATACCTAGATTAGGTATGACATTTGTTGCAGAAGACTGTGGAGGTGCAATTAAAGGGAACAGAATAGATATATTTATGAATAGTGAAGGAAAAGCATCTAATTGGGGGAGACAGAGTCTAGATGTATATGTGTATTAATTTAGTGAATATAATAACTTTACTTAGAAGGAAAAAAAGTATAAAATATGAATTAATTAAACTGTTAGATTATTCTTAAAACAGAAAAAACATAGCTAAGGGGGGATAAGATGAAAATAGTCTGCTTAGGAGACAGTTTAACATATGGATTTGGAGTATCACGAAGTAATTCATGGACAAACATTGTGAGTCAGGAGACTGGTTTAGAAATAATAAATAAGGGTATAAATGGTGATACAACAAGTGGTATGTTAGTTAGATTTAATGAAGATGTTTTACAGAATTCTCCCGATATGGTTTTTATAATGGGTGGTACTAATGATTTTATTGCTGGAGCAGGAAATGAAGTTATTAATTCTAATATAATGGCTATGGTACATCAAGCATATGCAAAAAATATTATACCAATAATAGGTATACCACTGAGACCAGATATTCCAAATGTTAGGGAAGATTGGAGTAGCTTTACGGATTTTAATACAGTATCAAAAAAGTTAGAGTCATATAATTATTGGATAAAAAAATTTAGTGTGACATTTAATACTGATTTTGTAGATTTTTATTCTGAATATAATAAGAGTATGGAAAAAGAAGGATATAAAAAATTATATTTTGATGGATTACATCCAACTAAGGAAGGTCATAGAATAATTGCAAATATTTTTATTAAGTCAATTAATAAGTATATAGAAGAGTCATAATTATATAAAAAAGGTTTATCTATGCAATTATAATAAATGGATAAAATAGGGAGGATTTTATTATGGATTATACTAAAACTTATGAAGAATGGGTAAAGAGTTCATATTTTGATGAAGATACAAAACTAGAATTAGATAAAATAAAAGATAATGAAAAAGAGATAGAAGATAGATTTTATAAAGATTTAGAATTTGGAACGGCTGGTCTTAGAGGTGTAATTGAAGCAGGAACTAATAGAATTAACAAATATACAGTTAGAAGAGCTACTTTTGGATTGGCAAACTATATACTAGAAAATACTACAGAGGAAGAAAAAAATAGGGGCGTAGTAATAGCTCATGATAATAGGCATAAATCTAGAGAATTTTGTATAGAATCTGCAAATACATTAGCAGCGTGTGGTATAAAGGCATATATATTTGATAGTTTAAGAACTACTCCAGAATTGTCCTTTGCTGTTAGAAATCTAAATGCAATAGCAGGGATAGTTATAACAGCTAGCCATAATCCACCTGAATACAATGGATACAAAGTATACTGGGAAGATGGGGCACAAGTTATGCCAGATATTGCAAATGCAATAACAGAAAAAGTAAATAGCATACATGATTATAGTATAATACCAACTTTAAATGAAGCTAATAAAAATTTAGTAGTCTTATTGGACGAAACACAGGATACTGAATTTATAGAAGCTGTAAAAAGTCAAGTTATAAGAAAAGATTTAGTAAAAAGCGTAGGTAAAAATTTTAAAATAGTTTATACACCTCTTTGTGGAACTGGCAATATTCCAATAAGAAGAGCATTAAAAGAAGTAGGATTTGAAAACATATTAGTGGTTCCAGAAGAAGAAAATCCAGACCCAAATTTTGCAGGGCTTGACTACCCAAATCCAGAAGAGAAAAAAGCTTTAAACAGAGGAATATTGCTTGCAAAAGAAAAAGGAGCAGACCTTGTAATAGCAACTGACCCAGATTGTGATAGAGTAGGTGTAGCTGTAAGAACCACTACAGGGGAATATGTATTACTTACAGGGAATCAAATTGGTGGAATGTTGACACACTATATAATAGAAGGCTTAAAAGAAAATAATCAATTAAAAGAAAATCCTACAATGATAAAAACTATAGTTACATCAGAATTTGGAGCGGATATAGCAAAAGAAAATAATGTTGATGTACTAAATGTTCTTACAGGTTTTAAATTTATTGGTGAAAAAATAAAATTATTTGAAGAAAATAAAGATAGAAATTATGTATTTGGATATGAAGAAAGTTATGGTTATTTAGTTGGAACCCATGCAAGAGATAAAGACGGTGTTGTTTCATCATTATTAATATCTGAAATGGCAGCATTTTACTATTCAAAAGGCATGAGCTTATATGAAGGCTTAATAGAACTATATAAGAAATATGGATTCTTTAAAGAACAGACTATATCTTTAACTTTAAAAGGTATAGAAGGTGTGGAAAAAATAAAAGAGATAATATCTTATTTTAGAGAAAATCAAATTGATTGTATAAATAATATAAAGGTAATTGATAAAAAAGACTACAAAAATGGTGTAGATAATCTCCCTAAATCTGATGTTTTAAAATATTTCTTGGAAGATGAGTCTTGGGTAGCTATAAGACCATCTGGGACAGAGCCAAAGCTGAAATTTTATATAGCTGTAAAAGGAACTAGTGATGCTGAAGCAGATGAAAAGCTTAGAGGTTTAAAAGAATATATAGATATTATGGTATCAAAATTAAAATAAAATAGACTAAATTGCTACATAAAAGAATAATAAATAAGTATTAAAGATGCAATTTTATTTGTATTTAAATAAAAGCATTATAAAAAACTGGTTGACATTTAACTGAAAGTTAGCCAGTTTTTTAATTAAAAAGTATTTTACGAAAATTATTATTTTAATTATTTGTTTTGACAGTTTTTGTTATATTTGTAATAAATGATTTATTAAATTTTATACAACAGTATATTTTCTTAGTATGTAAACTTTAAAGACATTTGTTTTGAAAATAGATTTATTTTTCATACTTACTACTAATCTATCTCAGTTTTGTATAATAATATAAAAATAAAATAATATATACTATAGGTAATAAAAGTAATACTTTTAAATCAAGGTCAAAAGTATTAGTATAAAATGCAAATATGAGTGCTAATAATACAATTATTAAGTTTGGGATTGTTTGAAAGAATGCTTGTTTTGCTCTTTTATTCATTGTATTTCCTCCTTGTAAATATTAATATTTTAAAATGTTTTTCATAAAATAATCAGTAACTTATATTTGATTTTCTTAATCAAAGTATAACAAGAGAATAAGAATAAAGAGTTACTAAAATATTACAATAAGAAATAAAGAAACAAAAAAGTTTATATTTCAAGTTTTTAAAATTTCTTTATTATAATTGAGACTATTTAAGTGTGATATAATAAAAAGATACTTACTAATTTTACTTAGAGGAGTTTAACTTATATGGAAGTAAAAAAGATTGATAGTGATTACATAGAACCTTTACTTAATAAATTAATTGATGAATATCACATAAATGAAGATATTTTATCAAATTTGATTAAAATAGAATCAGAAAAACTAAGAAATTATAAAAAATATGAAAAAGAATTTACAGCAGATTTAGACGTATGGGCAAGATGGATAAATTTTGTTTTGCAACTCGAATATACTATAGATGTTGATTCAGATTCTAGGCTTAGAGGTATTTTAAGTTTACTAATTGAGATATATGAAATTAATATTGAATTTATAGCTAAAGTTGCACATGTTGAAGAACAATATTTGGTAGATTTTATAAATGGAGTAGATTATGTGCCAACAGAAGTAAAATACAGTATATGTGCTACTGCTATGAATCTGAGTTTAATATTTAAAAATAAGGAAATATAAAGAGCTAAATAAATAGAATAGATTATAATATATATTTGTATTAATCTACCTTAAATACCTTATGAAGTTATCTATATATAGAAAAAGCACCTATAATTAAAAGGTGCTTTTCTTATTTATACAATTTATATTGTGTCTTTATCCTATTTGTTTTATTAAAGCTTTTGCAGATTTAATCTTTGATTTTTCATTAGTTTTTTCTAATAAGTCTAAAGCACAATTAGTACAAATATTTACTTCATTACAACTATCTTTTTCAGAGTAAGTTATATACTTATTCTTAGATTTGTCTATTTTGTCTCCACAATAATTACATATTATAAAGTTACTCATATTTTAAGACCTCCGTTTTATTTATTTTTGAATATAAAAATATTATTTAAATAGAATTTGCATTAACAATTAATGTAAAATTTGTATAATTCTGAAAATTAACTTGTTAAAATTATAGCAAATTTGCAACTTTACTTTTAATTATAATGTATTTTATTCAAAAGATAAACATTATAACCATAAATACTTAACTTTTATTACATATTTCTTAAATTATAAGCATAAGATTAATATTGATTTGATATAATCAATAATTGTTTAAGAAGAAAATATAATAAATTTAAAAGTTACCCTGCTAATACTAGTTTGTTTAATATTTTTATTTGTTGTTACTTTAAAAAACCTTTTTGTGTTGTCAATTCAATTAGAAAATACATCTCGAATTTTATCCTTTTAAATTAATACCACTAGAAGCTTGTATATAATCATAATTATAGTCCAATAATATATATTTAATTCAAGATTATACTTTTTATTTTCAGTGATTAAAAAATTAAAATATTAGTAGAATTATTATTTTCAGCTTTTATTTACTTTATTTTTGTTTAAATAATTATATTATGGTATGAATCTGAGTATAATTAATATTGTATAATGAAATTAATATTAGAGAAAAGGGGATATTTATGTTTGGGATAGATAAGAAATTAATTGAATATATAGTAGCAAAATCTAATTATAGTGAGTTAAGTTCAAAATCAGCAGAAGTATCTTTTTTCTTAATGTTGTCTATATTTCCTTTTTTAATATTTACAATAAGTTCTATAGCATATATACCAGTTCTTCATTTAAATAAATATATAGCCTTATTTAGAAACATGATGCCAGAGAGTGCTTTTGATGTATTATCTTCAATTATAGTTTCTGCAATAGACAATAGAAGTTTAAATTTTTTAGCTGTCAGTTTTGTACTTACGATGTGGACATCTTCAAGGGCAGTAAAAGCACTTATTAAAGGAATGAATAGAGCTTATAAAGTTAAAGAAACTAGGTCTTTTTTTAAAATCTTATCTATATCATTTTTATTTACGATTATGCTTTTGGTATTGATTTTTTTATCTATGATATTTTTGGTTTATGGAGAGAAGATAGGTTATTTTATTTTTAACTTTATAGGATTAGATGAGATATTCATAAAAATATGGGATATTCTAAGATACACTGTAGGTATTGCAACAATAATAGTAATATTTACATTTTTGTATAAGTATACACCTAATAAGAGTTTGACTATGAAAGAATCTGCTCCAGGTGCTATTTTTGCTACGTTTGCTTGGTTTGTAGTATCATTTTTCTATTCTTATTATACAAACTATTATGCTAACTATGAAGTAATCTATGGAAGCATAGCTGAAATAATTGTACTTATGACATGGATATATTTTAGTAGTTGGGTTATTGTTGTAGGTTATGAATTAAATTCAAGATTGTATTTTAGAAAGATAAGAAATGAAATGTTAAAGTAAAATATTAAAATAAAAATTGGTATTTGATATTGCAAATGTAAATTTTGTAAAAACGTTTTCTAAAAATAATTTACATTTGTTATTACATATGATAATATTGAGTTAAGATATTGGTAAGGAGATGATTCAATGTTGTCAACAGTTACATGGAGAAAAATGCTAATAAGTGCAGCAGAAATATTAAAAGAAAATAAGATATATTTATGTGAATTAGATGGTATAGTTGGAGATGGTGACCATGGAGTTACTGTAGATAGAATAGCTGATTGTATGAGAAAAAGGGCTCTAGAAGAGCATGATGATGATAGTATAAAATCAATTAATGAAGATTTGAGTACTTTATGTATGAATGTAAATGGAGGGTCAGCAGGACCTTTATGGGGAACTATATTTGAGGGAATGGCTGAAGGAATAGAAGATAAAAAAGAACTTAAAATAGAAGAAGTAAAAGATATGTTTATTGAAGCAAGAGAAAATTTATCTCTTATTTCTACTGCTAAAGTAGGTCAAAAAACACTAGTAGATGCATTATACCCAGCAATAGATGCTATGCATACTATTGAAAGTGACAACATAAAAGATGTTTTTAAAGTGGGTTATGAGAAAGCAGTAGAAGGCGCAGAAAGCACTAAAACTTACATAGCAAAATTTGGACGAGCAAAAAGTATAGGGGAAAGAAGTTTAGGGCATATGGACCCAGGCGCTGTTTCTATATCATTAATGTTTAAAGGTTTATATGACGCATTATAAAAGAGATTAACACAGCAATTAATCAATATAACAAATTTAATAGGGGGAATTTATCATGTCAATGAAAAAATTTATTAACCAACCAGAAGATTTAACTAGAGAAGTTTTAGAAGGTTTAGAACTTTCAAATTCGGAGTTACTAAGAGTTACAGATTCAAATTTAGTAATAAACAAAAAGTTGGAAGAAGAAGACAGAGTAACAATAGTTACTTTAGGAGGAGCAGGTCATGAACCAGCTTTGAGTGGATTTGTTGGAGATGGAATGGTTGATATAGCTGTAGTCGGAGATGTATTTGCCGCTCCAGGACCAAATTCTTGTTTAGAGGCTATAAAGATGGCAGACAAAGGGAAAGGTGTATTATTTGTAGTTCTTAATCATGCAGGAGATATGTTGACAGGAAACCTTGTTATGAAACAAGTTAAAAAAGAAGGATTAAATGTTAGAAAAGTTGTTACTCAAGAAGATATAGCAAATGCACCGAGAGAAAATAGTGATGATAGAAGAGGATTGGTTGGATGTATACCTTTATATAAAATAGCTGCAGGGGCTGCTAAAGAAGGAAAATCTTTAGATGAAGTTGCAGAAATAGCACAAAAATTTGCTGATAATATGGCAACTATAGCTGTTGCATGTAAAGGAGCAACTCATCCATCTACAGGTATGGTAATTTCTGAACTTGGAGAAAATGAGATGGAAATAGGAATGGGGCAGCATGGAGAAGGTGGAGGTGGACGTATGGAAATGAAGTCTGCTGATGAAACTGCTGAAATAATGACACAAGCTTTAATAAAGGATTTGGATATCGAAGATGGTGAAAAAGTAATGTTAGTAGTTAATGGTTCAGGAGCTACTACTTTAATGGAAATGTTAATAGTTTATAGAAAGTGCCATAGAATATTACAAGAAAAAAATATAGAAATAGTTTCAAATTGTGTTGGAGAACTTTTGACTACTCAAGAAACAGCTGGATTCCAACTATTTATAGCTAGAATGGATGATGAATTATTGAGATACTTCAATTCACCATGTAATACGCCTTACTTTAAAAAAAATTAGACTAAATTAAAGGGAGATAAAAAATGGCAGATAAAGATGGAATAATATTACCAAAAGATTATGGAATAGGGATAAAACCACCTCAACAAAGTTTTTATTTAAAAGGAATGGACAATGTAGATTGGGGAATGAAAAATAGATTATCAAAGATATTTAATCCTAAAACAGGAAAATCATTGATGTTAGCTTTTGACCATGGATATATAATGGGTCCTACTCAAGGATTAGAAAGATTAGACCTTTCAATACCTGAACTTATAGAAGATGCAGATTGTCTTATGGCTACAAGGGGAGCTTTAAGAACGTGTATAAATCCCACTCAAGATAAAGCTATAGCACTTAGATGTTCGGCTGGTAGTTCCGTACTCAGAGAGGATATGAGTAGGGAGGTTATAGGAGTTGATATAGAAGATGCTATAAGAATGAATGCATCATGCCTAGCTATACAGACATTTATGGGGGCTGAAGGTGAGTGTAAGGCTATAGAAAATTTAGTCAAAACAATAGATATGGGAAATAGATATTCAATACCAGTTTTGGGTGTCGTTGCAGTAGGTAAAGAGATGGAAAGAACTGCAAAATATTTTCTATTAGCCACTAGGATGTTAGCTGAATTTGGAGCAAGTATAGTAAAGACTTATTATTGTGAGGATTTTGAGAAAATAACATCTGCTTGTCCAGTTCCAATAGTTATAGCAGGAGGGAAAAAAGTTCCAGAAAAAGAAGCGTTAGAAATGGCTTATAGAGCTATAAATGAAGGAGCAGCAGGAGTTGATATGGGAAGAAATGTATTCCAATCAGAAAATCCAAAAGCTATGATAAAGGCAATAAAGGCTGTAGTTCATGAAAACAATACTCCAGAACAAGCATACAAGTTATTTGAAGAATTAAAAGAAGAGTATAAGTAGTATAAGTTTAATATATAGGTTTTAATATAATTGGAGGGGAATTTATGGAATTTGTACATATAGGTGTTATAACAGATAAGCCACAAGAGCATGAAGAGTTTAATGAAGAATTGAAGGTATATATAACAGACCCAAAATACACAGATTTCAAATATGAATATTTAAGATTTGTTGAAGGAAGTCCACTTCCAGAAATAATGCAAAAAAATCCTCATGTTGCATATAAAGTAAAAAATATGGACAAATATCTGAGTGAGAATGAAGTAATTGTAGAACCTTTTAAAGTAGGAGATAACTTAAAATGTGCATTTATAATTAATGGTGGTTTTATAATTGAATTAATGCAAGAATGTTAATAATTAAGCTAAAAAGCCCAGAATTTTTCTGGGCTTTTTAAATTTTTTATACAACTTGACAAATTTTATCTAATGAGATAATTTTATCTTAGAATTAGCTTTGAAAGGATGAAAATATGACTATTGAAAACGAAATGTTGAAATTAGTAGAAGTATCAAAAATGTATTATGAAGATAATAAAACTCAAGCAGAGATTGCAAAAATTTTAGGAGTATCAAGACCATTGATAAGTAAAATGTTAAATAAAGCAAAAGAAATTGGAATAGTAAAGATAGAGATTAGGGAACTATTTTCTAGTAATGATTTGCTGATGAATCAGATGAAAGAGATATTTAACATTAGAGGTGGACTAATAGTACCAGAAGCTAAAACCGAATATATAACTCAACAAACTATACTAAGTCATGGAATAAAATATATAAAAGAAGAATTACCTAAGGTTAGTAATGTCGGTATAGGATGGGGATATACTATAGGTAATATAATAGAAGAAATACAAAAGAGTGAGGATACTTTTACGTTTAAAGGAGAAGTATATCCATTGGTTGGAATGGCTAACATACCAAATAAAGGATATCACCCTAATGAATTAATATCTGTATTTTCAAATAGTACAGGATTTAGTCCTGTATTTTTATATGCGCCTGCATTTCCAACTAGTAGTGAAGAGCGAAATATCTATTTGAAAACTGAAAATTATCAGAGTATGGAGAAAAAATGGGATAATATAGATACAATAATTTTATCTGTTGATAATTATCCTCAGGTTCCAGACCAAGCTACTGCGATTAGATTTGGAAAGAAGCTTACAAAAGAAAAAGCAATAGGTTCTTTTTTATCTTATTATTTTAATAAAGATGGAGAAATAATTAAAAGTGATAGTGATTATGTCATACAAATACCTCTTGAAAAATTAAAAAAGGCAAAAAAAGTAATAGCTATATGTTCAGATTCTAGTATAGATTCAATAACAGGTGCACTGAAGACTGGATACATAACACATGTCATTACCGATGAAAAAAAAGCGACACAAATAATTATAAACAAATAATAAATTACATAAAATTAAATTTATTTGAAAATATTTGTTATGAAATATGTTATAATTAATAGAAAAATGTCATATAATTACTTAAGAAGTATTATTATAAATAACATTGAGAGGTCGTGGTTAGGATATGGATATCCATAATAAATATGTGAATTTTATAAAAAATATACCTGTGCCTTTTTTATACTGTAAGATTATAAGAGAACATGAAGATATAGAATATAGAGTGGAATATATAAGTAAAGGTATGAGTCAAGTATTGAAACTAGAAGAGGGAATTTGTGATAAAGATATATTAGATGTATTACCTATATTTAGAGCAAAAAAATATTCTAAAGAGTTGTTCTCAGATAATATAGATTGTATAAAAAGATATATTCCAGCACTTAAAAATTGGATAAACATAAGAAAACAAATAGTTGGAGATTCGTACGTAGTTTTGTATTTTAGTAAAATAGTATTCGATTATAGACAGATAATCGATTCATTTGATAAAAAAGAAAAATTAGCTTATGTTAAAGATGAAGAAGGAATATATATAGATTGTAGTGAAAATTTAATATCAATATTAAATAACAAAATTAAAACTACAAAAGATATATTTGGAAAAAACGATATAGAAGTATGGGGAGAACGAACTGGGAAATTATTTAGAGATGACTATTTAGAAGGAATATCTAGTAAAAAAAGATTTTTACAAAAACTATTTGAATACGAAGAAACATTTTTTATGGTTGAAAAATATTTTTTATATGATGAAAGTGAACTTTTAGGTACTATAGGAATAATAGATAATATAATATACAGTGGATATAATAATAAAAACTATGATTCAAAAAACTTAATGAAGATGATTGAACATTCAATACCAGAGAATATGTTTTATAAAGATGTATATGGAAATTATATTGGATTTAATTCAGGATTTTTGAATCTAGCATGTATGAATAAAGAAGAATTACTAGGTAAGAATAGTCATAAGTTATCAACAGAAGAATCTCTTATAGACAAGATATGTAAAAGTGATAAGGATGTAGTTGAAAATAAAAAGATTGTTACATTTGAATCAAATATGACTATACATAACGAAAATAAATGTATTGAGATTACAAAAAGGCCATATTTTGATAGTTATGGTAGTGTCATTGGAATAATTGGTACAGCAAGAGATATAAGTAGAAGAAAAAAACTAGAAGAAGAGATGGATAAAAATAGAATGGAGTTTTTTGCAAATCTATCTCATGAACTTAGAACTCCTATAAATTTAATATCATCTTCATTACAAGTAATAGAAAAGAAAGAGGGAGACTTAATAGAATCAAATGATACTCTAAAAAGAAATCTAGGTATAGTAAAACAAAATGGAAATAGAATATTGAGATTAGTAAATAATGTTATAGATTTTACAAAAATGCAGTCGGGATATTTGGATTTTAAGCCAAAAGAGTCTGATATAATATCATTTGTGGAAGATATATGTATGTCTGTAGCTGATTTTGCAAGTCAAAATAATATACAACTTACATTTGATACAGAAATAGAGGAATTTTCAATGTTATTTGATTCAGAAAAATTGGAAAGAATAATATTGAATTTACTTTCTAATGGAATTAAGTACAACAAAGAAAATGGGAAAATAAATATATTTTTATATGTGAAAGATAATATGTTTGAAATGAAAATATCTGATAGTGGTATAGGTATACCAAAAGAAAAAATAGATAAAATATTTAATAGGTTTGAACAAATTGACAATGAACTTTCTTATAGAGTTAAAGGCAGTGGAATTGGGCTTTCATTAGTGAAATCTTTAGTTGAATTGCATGATGGTAGTATATCTTTAAAAAGTCAACTTGGTGTTGGAAGTGAATTTATTGTCTCGTTGCCAGTTAGAAGCAATAATAGTGAAAAATGCAATTATAAAAGAGAGCTCAGTAGTGAGCTAAGTAAAAAATTAGAAATAGAATTTTCGGATTTATAGATTAAGTATAAAAAATAAAATTAAAAAAACTATTGACAATTTATTTGTAAGGGTTTAAAATGAATTACAATATAATAAATAAAAAAGCGATGAATAGGAAGAGTAAATCTAATTCGATTATCAGAGAGAAAAGTCCATTGGCTGAAAGACTTTTTAAATTAGAGAGATTGAAAACTACCTAGGAGCTACTTTCTGAAGTTATCTATATTAATAGATTTTAGTAAGAATAGTCGTTAACTACGTTAAAGTTTAAAGTGGGTTTTCATAAAAAATGAAAACTAAATTAGGTGGAACCGCGGGAATTATACTCTCGTCCTTATATTATAAGGATGGGAGTTTTTTGTTATTTAAAATATTATTTGAAAGTATAAAAAGGAATTATAAAAAATTATAAAAGCGATGAATAGGAAGAGTAAATCTAATTCGATTATCAGAGAGAAAAGTCCATTGGCTGAAAGACTTTTTAAATTAGAGGGATTGAAAACTACCTAGGAGCTGTTATCTGAAGTTACTCTAAAAAGAGTTTTAGTAAGATTAACCGTTAACTGCGTTAAAGTACAAAGTGGATTTTGTCAATAATTGACAAAAATCAAATTGGGTGGAACCGCGAGTATAGACTCGTCCCTTTATATAGGGATGGGTCTATTTTTATTACAATAAAAGATTGAAAATTAAAAAAAATCGGAAAATTATAAATTTAGGAGGAAAATAAAATGCAAAATAAAGTGAAAATTGGAGTACTAGGATATGGAACTGTAGGAAGTGGACTTATAGATATAATAGATAATAATAAAGAGAAAAGAAATATAGAAATAGTTGGAATATTAGTTAATAATTTAGAAAAGCATAAAGAAAAAAAATACTCTAATATAATAACTAATAATATAGATGACATATTTGAGAAAGATATAGATATATTAGTTGAAGTTATGGGTGGTTTAGAACCAACACTATCTTATATAAAAAAAGCATTAAATAATAAAATTCATGTTGTTACAGCAAATAAAGATTTACTAGCTGAATGTGGAGATGAACTTGCAAAATTAGCTAGTGAAAATAAAGTAAGTATTAAATTTGAAGCTTCAGTTGCTGGAGGGATACCAGTATTAAAGCCAATAATAGAATCATTAGAAGGAAATAATATAGACAGCATAAATGCTATTTTAAATGGAACTACTAACTTTATATTATCTAAAATGTATGATGAGGATTTGTCTTATGACATGGCATTAAAACAAGCTCAAGAATTAGGTTTTGCTGAAGCAAACCCAGAGTCAGATGTATTAGGATATGATGCTGCTAGAAAGCTATCAATATTGTCAACTCTAGCTTATGATAATAGAGTATACTGGAAAGATGTATATCTAGAAGGAATTACAGATATAGATGAAAAAGACATAGAATATGCTAAAAAACTAAATTGTAAAATAAAATTAATTGGGCAAAGTAAATATGAAAATGATAAAGTAAGTGCATTTGTTAGACCTGTTTTAGTGGAAAAAGATAACATACTTGCTAGAATAGACAATGAGTTTAATGCTGTCATAGTAAATGGAGATTCAGTAGGAGAAGTTTCGTTTGTAGGTAAGGGAGCTGGAAGTCTAGCAACAGGAAGTGCAGTTTACTCAGATGTTATTGATATAATAGATAACAGAGTTTCTAGTATAGATTCTTTTACTAAAGATAGAATACAAGTAAATAAAATAGTTAGAGAAAAATGTGGAGCACTTCTTAGATTTAAAAAATGTAATAAAGATGAAATATTGAATATAGTTGGAAATTGCTTAGTAAACTATGATATTTTAAATGATGATGATGAGCTTGCTATTATGGTTTATGCTGACTCTGAGTATGAAATAAATAACAGTTTATGTCTAATAAAAGACAAAGGATATTGTGAAAAAATGAATAAAATGTTGAAAATAAGCTAAAAAGAAAAGAATATAGGTTTCTATGTAACATATTTTGGAAATTTTAATACTATATAGTATGAGATGAAACAAAACATCTCATAAAAAATTAAAATTAAAAGGAGATATGCTATATGGGAAATAATAAATGTTCAGGAGATTGGTATAGAAGAAGTTATTCTACATCAAGATGGTTCCAAGATGATAATAATTCATGGGATAGAGACAGAGATAGAGATTGTGACAGAGATAGAGATTGTGACAGAGACAGAGATAGAGATTGTGACAGAGATAGAGACAGAGATAGAGATAGAAATTGTGATAGATTTAGAAGAGAAGCAGAAAAAAGAGAAAGAGAAGCAAGAGAAGCATTCTGTGAAGCTGAAGAAAGAGGAAGAGAAGCAAGAAAATTTGAAAATGAAGCTAGAAAAATGTGGGAAAAAGCAGAAAAATCTTGGAATGAACACTCAGCTTATAATTATCAAGGTATAGAATCTCTAGAAGAGTCTAGAAGATTCTTTGACGAAGGTATGGAATGTGAAGCTAGAAGAAATGGAAACAACCATAATAACCATGATTGTGATAGATGTAGATGTCATAAGTGTAATTGTGACAGATGCAAATGTGACAAATGCAACAAATGCAAATGTGATAGATGTAATTGCAATTGCTGTAGAAGATAAAAAATTTCATTGACAAATTAATAGTTAAAATATATCATATTATGTATAATAAAGAGAAAATTCAGAAAGATTAACTGAAATATAGTATAGTTATTAGACAAATAGTGCTCAGTCAGTGAGGTGAGTACAATATGATTAAACTCCTATCCTCTAGTTATTGATAGAGGGTGGGAGTTTTTATTTATTGCTAGAATGATAACATTATAAAACTAGGAGGGAAAAGATGAAGATTATAAAAAAATCAAATATAAAAGAAAAGGTAGATGAAAAAATACTAAGAGAACAAGTAAGTTCTATAATAGAAGATATAAGAAATAATAAAGAGACTGCGTTGAAAAAATATAATGAAATGTTTGATAAAAACACAAGAGATGAATTCAGAGTTACTGAAGAAGAAATAAAAGAAGCCTATAAACATGTAGATGAGGAGTTTATAAACAATTTGAAAATTGCTGCTAAAAATATAAGCGAATTTGCAAAAGCCCAAAAGGCTAGTTTCGAAAATTCTTTTGAAAAGGAAATCTATCCAGGCGTTATTTTAGGTCAAACTAATATTCCTATAGAGTCATGCCTTGCATATGTTCCAGGTGGACAATATCCTTTATTTTCAACAGCTCTTATGCTTATAATACCTGCAAAAATTGCAGGAGTAAAAAGAATAGTGGCATGTTCACCAACTATGAAAAACACTAAAAATATAAATCCTAAAACATTAGTAGCTATGGATATAGCAGGAGCTGATGAAATATATGCAACTGGAGGAGTTCAAGCTATAGCAGCATTTACATATGGTACAGAAAAGGTTAAACCTGTTGATATAATTGTAGGACCAGGAAATAAGTTTGTAACAGAAGCTAAAAGACAATGTTATGGGCAAGTCGGAATTGATTTTGTAGCTGGTCCAAGTGAAGTTCTTATAATAGCTGATGAAACTTCAAATCCAGTCTATATTGCAGCTGACTTGTTGGCACAATGTGAGCATGATTTAAATGCAAGAGGTATATTATTAACTGATAGTTTAGAAATAGCACAAGAGGTTGAAAAAAATATGAAAATCATGTTAGAAGATTTACCAACAAAAGATATTGCATATAATTCATGGAAAAATAATGGTGAAATAATACTGGTTGATGATATAGATGAAGCAATAAAAATAAGTAATTTTTATGCACCAGAACACTTAGAAATAGCAGTAAATAAATATGAAGAAATTTGTGATAAATTAACTAACTATGGCTCATTGTTTATTGGAAACTTATCTGCTGAGGTATTTGGTGATTATGTTTCAGGTACAAATCATACACTACCAACATTAAAAGCATCAAGATATACTGGTGGTGTTTGGGTTGGTACTTTTATAAAAACTTGTACAAAGCAAATATTAAATGAAAAAGCTATAAAAGTGTTAGCCCCTGTTGCAGAGAAGCTAGCAAAAGAAGAGGGATTATATGCACATGCAAAGGCAGCAGAAGTTAGATTTAAGAAGTAGATAAAGAGAGTTTTAATTGTTATAAAAATGTATACTGCAATAAAAAATAAAATTTTAGAAAACATTATTTATATTATAGTTGAGAATTTAAAAGAAATAAATTTAGAAATAACCTATTTTAAATTTATTTCTTTTTTATTGGAATAATATTGACAAATTTAACCTGTAACTATTATACTAAACTTAATAAATAAAGTTTATAAAGTAAGGTGTTGTTTATGAAAAATATAGTTGGAAAGCCACAAACGATAAAAAAAGTAAATGAAGACTTAATAAAAAATATTATAAAAAATGATGGACCTATAACAAAGCCAGAAATTTCAAGCATTACTGAATTGAGTTTAGCAACAGTTAATAAAATTGTAGAACAATTAGCTTTGAAAAATGAAGTTAAAGTAAGTGGATTAAATGAATCTACTGGAGGAAGAAGAGCTCAACTATTTGAAATAAATGCAGACTTAGAACATATAATAGCCTTGTATTATTATAGAAACAGCTGTATAGGAGTAGTTGCAAATTTATTAGGTGAAATAACTTATCAAGAAGAGTTCAATATAAGAATGGATACATATGAAAACGTTAACCACGATACTTTTTTTGTTATAGATACTTTGATTGAAAAAGTAAGGGGAAACAATATAAGAGCGATTGGAATTGGTGTTCCAGGAGTTGTAAAAAAAGGTGTAGTCAAAAACATTCCAACAATAAAAAGTTGGGAAGGTATAGATTTAGAAAATTTAATAAAGAGTAAATATAACACTAAAGTATTTATAGAAAATGATACAAATATTACCACTATTGGAATTTATCAAAAACAGTACAAAGACGAATATAAAAATATGGCACTTATGTATTTAGATGATGGTATTGGCTCAGGTATAGTTATAAATGGTGAATTATATCTAGGTTCTACAAATTTTGCTGGTGAACTAAGCTATCTAAATATAGAGTTTAGCAAGTATAACTATGATAACTTAAATATTGAAGATTACATTATGAGTTTAAGAAAAAGATATTTAAAGAGCAAAGATAATAAATTTAAGAAAGAAATTTTATCTATAATATCAAATTTTGTAAGGACTCTTGTTTGTGTTTTAAATCCAGAAGCTATGATTATACAATGCAATATATTAACTAAAAGTGACATGGAATTTATAGAAGAAGATGTAAATAAAAGTGTTGGAGGAGAAAATTTCCCTAGACTAATAAAAGTGGAGTCATTGAGAGAGGGAAGTATAAATGGGGTAATTAGTATGTGTTTAAAAGAAACTGACTACCAATATTCCCTATCTAATAAAAAAGGAGGATATTAATGTGAAATATTTGATTTCAATAGATGGAGGGGGAACAAAAACAAAATTTTGTGTAAGTGATTTAGATGGAAATATACTTAAAGAACATACTACTGGTTCAACTAATTATAAGTCAGTTGGAGTTCAAAAAACATATGAAAATATTAATAATGGATTTGAGAAAATATTAAAAGATTTACATATTGACTATAACGATATTGAGTACACTGTATTTGGTATATCTGGATGTGATTCTCCAAATGATTATAATATTATAATGGATGAAATATTAAAAGTTGGGTTTAACAAAGAAAAAATATATTTAGTAAATGATGCAGTTTTAGCCTTTTATGCGCAAACTGATGCTCCTGGCTTAGTAATTGTAGCTGGTACAGGTTCAATTGTATTAGGAATTAGGGAAGATGGAGACATATATAGAGTTGGTGGATGGGGATATAATTTTAGCGATTTGGGTTCTGGATATGATATAGGAAGAAAAGTACTAAAGAAAGTTTTACTTTATTGTGATGAGTGCCATGAATATAGTGATTTATTTGATTGTGTTTTAGATTTCTTTAATGCAGATAGCTTTAAGAAACTTACATATATGATTACTGAAATAAATAACAATGTTGAAATAGCAAACTTAGCTTCATTAGTGATTGATTGTGCTAAACGAGGTGATAAATTAGCTATTGAAATACTGAGAGAGTCATCGATTGAACTGTCCAAATTAGCTCAAGTAATATTAAGTAAAATATTTAATTCAATGAAAAACAATAAAAGTGAAATAGATATAGTTTTATCTGGTGGTACATTAAACAAAACTATATATGCTCAAATGTTAATGGACAACTTAAGGGAAGAAAATACAGATAAAAAGTTAAAATTTATACTTCAAGAAAATCAGCCAGTATATGGAGGTATAAGACTTGCTATGGCGTTAGCTAATAGGAGGGTCAAACATGGATAGGAAAAAAATAGTTGTACAAATCTTTACAGGTGGATTCAAAAATAAAGAAATAAAATTTAATGATATAAAATGTAAGCTATTAGAATTAATGGAATGTATTGATGTAGAAAAGGTCATTATGGGTTGGAGTGTAGACAAAGAACTATATGTAAAGACTAAAAAACTATTAAAAAAATATAATGTTGAATTATATCTTTGGTTCCCATGCTTTTCGGAAGTAGGATTACTTGAAAAAAGTAATCTATTAGTTGATTATACTGGAAAAGAAGTTAAAGGATATGCATTACAAGAAGATGAAAACTTTGAATTTTATTGTCCAAATAATAAGGGAAATATAGAAAACATAAAGAAAATATATAGTACTTATTTTAGTGAAATTGAGTTTGATGGAATTTTTTTAGATAAGATAAGGTATGGCTCTTTTTCTAATAAATTAAATGGTGTTTTTAATTGTTTTTGTAAAGATTGTTTAGATATATATGAAAAAAATAATATTGATAAAAGGTCATTAATGATAGAAATGGATAATGTATCTAATGAAGTTATAGTTAGTGAAGATACTCCATTTGGTATAACAGAATACATTAATGGAAAATACAAATTTAAAAATAAAATATGGGAAGATTTTTTTGAAATGAAAAGTCAAAATATATATAACGCACTAGTGGATATAAGTAGTTATTTTAAAAGTAAAGGATTGAAAATAGGGATAGACACTTTTTCCCCTTTTATCTCTTACTTTGTAGGTCAAGATTTAGAAAAATTACAAGAAGTAGCAGATTTTATAAAACCAATGATGTATAGAATTACTAAAGCTCCAGCAGGTTTGCCATTTGAATTTGAAAGATTAATTGATGAATCAGTACATGAAAATAAAGAGATTGCAAAAAGAAATTTATTAGATATTTTAGGAATTAGAGAGTATGAAGGAGATATATATCCTATAAAATTTGTGCTAGAGGAAATCGATTTTATAACAAAAAATCTTATCAAAGATATATATGTAGGTATTGAAATAAATAAAAAAGAAATTATAGCTCCTGTTACACCTAAATATATAAGTGAAAATATTTCAAACATAAATAAGACAACAGTAAAAGGGTATGTACTATCTTGGGATTTGTTATCAGCACCAAAAGAAAATATTGATGAAGTTATAAATTGGTTTAGGAATTAGTGAGGTGATATAGTGAGTAAGATACTAAAAATGCAACAAATATACAAAAGTTTTGGAAAGGTAGACGTTTTAAATGGTATAGATTTTGAACTAGAAAAAGGAGAAGTAAGAGCCCTTTTAGGAGCTAATGGAGCAGGAAAATCTACACTTATTAAGATTCTAGGAGGAGTCCATTCTCAAACTAAAGGTAAAGTGATTTTAGCTGGCAATGAAATAATGTTTAAAAACCCACATCATTCTAAAGAAAATGGTATTAGTATAATTTATCAAGAATTAAGTTTAATACCAACTCTTACAGTTATTGAAAATATTTTTTTAGGTAGAGAGACTTTAAAAGGAATTGTGTTTTTAAATAAGAAAGATATGCTAGAAGAATACATGAAAATTTGTGAAGATTTTGACTTTAATATAGACCCACATGTAGTAGTGTCTAATTTGAGTGTAGCAAATCAACAAATGGTTGAGATAATGAAAGCAGTTTCATGTAATTCTGAAATCATCATAATGGATGAACCTACAACATCACTTACTAATAATGAAAAAGAAGGATTATTTAAAATAATAAACAGATTGAAATCTAAAGGTAAGACTATAGTTTACATTTCTCATATACTAGAGGAAGTTTTTAAAATATGTGATAGTGCAAGTATAATGAAAAATGGAACTATGATTGGAACTTATGATGTAAAAGATTTAACTAAATTAAAAATAACTCAACTTATGACAGGAAATGATAATCACAAACTTATTGAGAAGAAGGATTATACATTTGCAAAATATGAAGAAGCTCCTGTATTAGATGTTAAGAATGTAAGTTGGTCTAATAAAATAAAAAATGTTTCATTTAAAGTTTATAGAGGTGAAGTTGTAGGTCTTGCAGGTCTTGTGGGTTCAAGAAGAACTGAAATTATAAATTTAATATTTGGGATAGATAATAAAGATAGTGGAGATATATTTATTAATGGTAAAAATGTAGATATAACTTCTCCTAAAGTTGCTATAAAAAATAAAATAGGGTTAATCCCTGAAGATAGAAAAAATCTTGGGCTAATTTTGGAACAAGCTATATATACTAATTCGGCATCAGTACAAATTGATAAATTTAAGAAATTCTTGTTTATAGATAAAAATAGAGAAATTGAGTTTTCTAAAAAGGGTGTCAAGGAACTAGGAATAAAAGTTAGTGATGTAAAACAAGAAGTAAAAGAACTTAGTGGTGGAAATCAACAAAAAGTAGTAGTCTCTAAATGGTTAGACAAAGACTTAGATTTAATAATATATGACGAACCAACAAAGGGAATAGATATTGCTGCAAAAGAAGATATTTTTAATACAATAAAAGAATTTTCAAGTAAAGGGATAGGAGTAATCTTTATATCTTCTGATTTGGAAGAAGTAATAAGAGTAAGTGATAGAATTTTAGTGACAAGAGAAGGTTCTATTGTGGATGATTTAAAAAATGAGAATATAAAAGTTCAAGATATAATGAACAGTATATTTAATGTATAAAAGAAATGAAAATGGAGGACTGAGATGAAAAAAGCTTTTGAGAAATTGAATTTAAGAGATTATGGAGTATTACTAGGTTTTTTGGCTTTATGTATAGCGATAAGTGTTGCAACTCCATCATTTTTAGGTAAACAAAATATACTTAATCTTTTGCGACAATCTTCTATAATTGGAATAATTTCGGCAGGTATGACTTTTGTTATAATATCTGGAAACTTTGATATATCAGTTGGGGCAGTAGCAGCTCTTGCAGGTGCTATAACGATGAAATTTGCGACTGGTGGAACCAATTTATTTGTATCTATGCTTTTAGGTATAGCAATTTGTGCAGTAATAGGACTAATAAATGGGATAGTAGTTGCAAAGATAAATATACCATCGCTAATAGCTACTATGGCTATGGTTACTATTGTAAGAGGATTGCTTTTGATGCTTACAGGAGGATATCCAATTACTGAAAATATACCAATACTCGATTATATTGGAAATGGATATTTATTTAATATACCAATACCAGTAGTAATTTTCTTTATAGTAGTACTAGTTGCATTTATTGTACTAAATAAAACTAAGTTTGGTAGATATGTTTATTCTGTAGGAGGTAATCAAGAAGCAAGTAAACTCAATGGTATAAATGTGGATTCCCATAAAATAAAAGTATTTATTATTAATGCTGTACTTGCAGGAATAGCTGGGATTGTACTAACTGGAAGACTTGGAACGGCAACTGCGATTGCAGGTGAAGGCTATGATATGGATGCTATTGCATCTGTTGTAATCGGAGGGACATCAGTAGCAGGAGGCTCTGGCTCTGTACTTAAAACTGTTATAGGTGTGTTACTTATGAGTGTTATAAACAACAGTTTTAATCTTCTTGGAATAGATGTATATTTCCAATACATATTTAAAGGTTTAATAATTTTAGCAGCAGTTGGATTTGATTCTTATAGCAAGAAAAAGCTTGCTTCAAGATAAAAAATAAGAGGGGGAAATTTTTTATGAGAAAATTAATGAAACATTTAGCATTATTACTATCACTTGCTATGATATTCAGTTTAGTTGGATGCTCAAATGATAGTGGAAAAGGAAAAGATGGAGAAAAAAAGATAGCAGTATTGTTGCCAGGTTCAACAGGTTATTTTGTAGCAACTAAACAAGGTATAGATGCAAAATCTAAAGAATTAGGTGTAAATGTAGAATATGCAGATGCTCAATGGGATGCTAGTAAACAATTATCACAAGCAGAAGATTTTATGGCTAAAGGAGTAGATATGATTGCATTATGTGGAGTTGATTCTGCTGTAAGCGAGAGAATAGTTAAGGCTGCTAATGATTCAGAAGTTCCTATAATAGCATTTACAAATTCTATAGGAAGTAACTCAACTGGAGAATTTAAAGGCTTAGTTACCTATATAGGGCAAAATGAGGAAGAAACAGGAGCATTAACAGGTAAAATTGCTAAAAACTTATTAGGAGAAGCTGGTGGAAAAGCTGTATTAATAGAAGGTGTTCCAGGAACTACTCCACAAGTATTAAGAAAAAAAGGTCTTGAAAAAGAATTAAAAGATAGTAACATACAAATAGTTTATAACCAAACTTCAAATTGGGAGAAAGAGCAAGCCTTAAAGGTAACAGAAGATTTAATTCAA
Source organism: Clostridioides sp. ES-S-0005-03 (assembly GCF_020658455.1). Lineage (NCBI taxonomy): Bacteria > Bacillati > Bacillota > Clostridia > Peptostreptococcales > Peptostreptococcaceae > Clostridioides > Clostridioides sp. ES-S-0005-03. Next base: position 589,219 of record NZ_JACVWI010000001.1, read on the forward strand.
AAGAAAACTGATTTTAATGTTATAATATGTCAAGATGATAACTCTGCTACAGGAGCAGGACAAGCTTTAAAAGATGCTGGTCTTAAAGATAAAGTTAAAGTTATAGGTTTAGGTGGAAGTAAAGACGGATTAAAAGCTGTAACTGATGGGTTAATAGATGGTACAACTTATATGTCTGCTATTGAAGAAGGTGCATTAGTTATAGAAAAGGCATCTAATTTCCTTAAAGGCGAAAAAGTTGAACCTGTTACACAAATTAAACAAGTTGAAGTCAACAAGGATAATATTTCAGAATTTAAGGGTGAATGGTAAGATATTACATACATTAAAATTGAGAGAGTTACTTTATATAGTTTCTAAAGTAACTCTCTCTTTAAATCCAAGCTAGTAATAAGTTATTGGATAGTATTTCTAAACAAATAAAAAATTAATATAAACAAAGACTTATTTATACTAAATTATAAGTCAAATTAATATAAACTTATGTAAAATGAGAAAACATTTAAAGTATTGAAAATACTAAGGTTCAAAAGAATTATTAAAAAAACATAAAAAAACATAAAAAAACTATTGAAAAAAATAAAAAAATTTTGTATAATTAAAGTTTCAAAAAGTGTGGTATACAAAGCCAATTCTTTTGTATATAATATATATAAATTAAGAAAAAGGAAGGGATATGTATGGCCAGGCGGTTATTTTTAGAAAGAATTGGACTTATATTATTAGGTTCAGCAATATTAGCATTTGGAGTTTATAATTTTTACTATCTAAACAACATAACAGAAGGTGGAGTGTTAGGTATTTTACTACTGTTAAAAAATTTATTCAACATACAACCAGCAATAGCAAATATTGTAATTGATGGTTTACTACTTTTAGTAGGATATAAATTTTTCGGTAAAAAATTCCTAATATATTCAATAGTAGCTTCTATAAGTTTTTCAGTATTATATGATTTATTTGAAGCTATAGGACCTCTTGTACCACAATCACAAAATATGCTTTTATCAACTATTTTGGCAGGTATAACTGTAGGAGTAGGAGTAGGGATAATAGTAAAAGCAGGTTGTGCATCGGGAGGAGACGATGCTTTAGCATTAGTAATTTCTAAGACTACATCTTTGAACATAGGGCAAGTTTATCTAGCAACAGATGTTATTGTATTGTTGTTATCATTAGTTTACCTATCCGCATTTGATATTTTTTATTCTTTAATTGCTGTTACGATTAGTGGTAAAGTAATTGATTTTATTTACTATCATGGTAAAAATTTAGATATGGATATGAGTATGGATATGAGTAATGAAATAGTTCCAGAATGTTAATATAAACTAAATAACAGTATTTTTGAAAGGTGGCAAACTTGCCTCCTTTTTTTATGTCTAAATTAAGTAGAGAAGAGCTAATTTTATATTTATGCAATACTAATCAATAATAGATGTATCTTAACCCTATCTTTATACCTAAAATGATAAGATAAATGAAGTAGCAATATGAAACCAAAACGTATCAAAGAAACTAAAGTAAACGGAGGAGTCGAAATGTTAGATATAGTGATGATAGTGTCACTGGCTATAGGATTTATTTCCATGAAGTTGCTTGCTGGCTGGTGTGGGAAACAAACTGAAAAAAAATAATGTAATGTATGGAGGTATTACCTATGTGGTTTCTGGCAGTTGTAATTGTAATGTTGATAGTATATTTGGTGTATGCGCTTATTAATCCTGAAAAATTCTAAATAGTATAGAGGTAATAAGCAAGTTGAATTGGGGGGGAAAATTTTTATGGTACAGATAGTAATAGTATTGGCGATATTTATGGTTTTAGTAATACCTATGGGTAAATATTTATATCATATATCCACTAATCAAAAAACATTTGGAGATAAAGTGTTTGATAAAATAGACAATGGAATATATAAGGTATGTAGTATAGATAAGAAAAAAGAAATGAATTGGAAGCAATATGCTTTAGCTTTATTAGTTACAAATGCAGTCATGGTGTTTATAGGATATGTAATACTTAGAACTCAGAGCATGCATATTTTTAATCCTAATGGAATTAAAGGTATGGAACAAAGTTTATCATTTAATACAATAATAAGTTTTATGACAAACACGAATCTTCAACATTACTCAGGTGAAACAGGGCTTTCATATCTTAGTCAAATGACAGTGATAATATACATGATGTTTACATCAGCAGCAACAGGATATGCAGCGGCCATGGCATTTGCAAGAGGGTTAGTAGGCAAAAAGAAAACATTAGGCAACTTTTATGTAGATTTAATTAGAATAACAACAAGAGTACTTTTACCAGGGGCTTTAATTGTTGGTGTTATATTAGTTACACAAGGAGTACCACAAACTTTTGCTGGTACAGAAACAGTAACTACTATAGAAGGAAAACTTCAAGATATAGCTAAAGGTCCTGTGGCAGCACTTGAATCAATAAAACACTTAGGAACAAATGGAGGAGGATTTTTTGGTTCAAATTCATCACATCCATTTGAAAATCCAACAATAATATCAAATATAGTAGAGATGTTATCTATGATGATATTACCAGGAGCTTGTGTTGTTGCATTTGGACATATGATAAAGAATAAAAAACAAGGTTGGGTTGTATTTGGTGCAATGTCAATCATATTTTTAATAGGTTTAATGGTTTGTTTTAGAGCAGAAAGTGCAGGAAATCCTATCTTATCACAATTAGGACTTAATCAAAGCATGGGAAGTATGGAAGGTAAAGAAGTTAGATTTGGTATAGCTCAATCAGCATTGTTTACGACAGTGACGACTTCATTTACAACTGGTACAGTTAACAATATGCATGATACTTTAACTCCTCTAGGAGGATTAGTACCACTTTTAAATATGATGTTAAATGTCGTATTTGGTGGTAAAGGTGTAGGCCTTATGAATATGCTAATGTACGCTATAATAGCAGTATTTTTATGTGGATTAATGGTAGGAAGAACACCAGAATTCTTAACTAAGAAAATTGAAGGAAAAGAAATGAAGCTTATAGCTTTACTTATTATATTACATCCACTTTTGATACTTATGTTCTCTGGACTTGCAGTAGCACTACCAGCAGGTCTTGAGGGAATTTCAAATCCTGGATTCCATGGATTATCACAGGTTTTGTATGAGTTTGCATCTTCAGCAGCTAATAATGGCTCAGGATTTGAAGGTTTAGGAGATAATACTATGTTCTGGAATATAACAACAGGTATAGTTATGTTTTTTGGAAGATATGTGTCTATTATAATATTACTTGCAATATCAAGTTTATTAGCATCTAAGAACTCTGTAAATGAAAGCATAGGAACACTTAGAACTGATAATTTCACATTTACAATAATTTTAGTATTGGTTGTTTTAATTGTTGGTGCTTTAACATTTTTCCCAGCCTTAGCGCTTGGACCTATTTCAGAGCATCTAGTATTATGGCACTAAAAAATTGGGAGGGAGTAAAATTTTATGGAAACTAAAAAAACAAAGTTTATTACAAAAGATATTTTCAAAACTTCCATTATAGAAGCTTTTAAAAAATTAAATCCTAAATATATGATGAAAAATCCAGTTATGTTTGTTGTAGAGATTGGATTTATAGTAACTTTGATACTTACAATAGTACCTAGTTTGTTTGGAGATGAAGGTAATAACTTAAGAGCTTATAATGGGATTGTAACAATAATACTATTTATAACTGTTCTTTTTGCAAATTTTGCTGAAGCTGTAGCTGAAGGTAGAGGAAAAGCACAAGCAGATACATTAAAGAAAACTAGAAAAGATACAGTTGCAAGAGTTTTAGATAAATTAGGAAATGAAAAAATGATAAGTGCAAGCGAGCTAAAACTGGGAGATATTGTTTTAGTCAATGCAGGAGAAGTTATTCCAAATGATGGAGAAGTAATAGAAGGTATAGCTTCTGTGGATGAGTCAGCAATAACTGGAGAATCTGCACCTGTTATGAGAGAATCTGGAGGAGATTTCGCTTCTGTTACAGGAGGAACTACAGTTGTAAGTGACTGGCTAAAAATAAAAATAACAACAAAACCAGGAGAATCCTTCTTAGATAAAATGATAGCTCTTGTAGAAGGAGCTTCAAGACAAAAAACACCAAATGAAATTGCTTTAAATACTTTATTGGTGGGATTAACACTTATATTTATGGTTGTTTTAATCTCTCTTTATCCAATGGCAAATTATGCAGGTGTAAAGATTCCAATTTCTACTATGATAGCACTTTTGGTGTGTTTAATACCAACTACTATAGGTGGATTATTGTCAGCTATTGGTATTGCAGGTATGGATAGAGTAACTAGATTCAATGTTATTGCAATGTCAGGAAAAGCAGTAGAAGCTTGTGGTGATGTTGATACTATGATTTTGGATAAGACAGGTACTATTACTTATGGAAATAGACTTGCATCAGAATTTATAGCAGTTGGAAATGCAGATTCAAAAAATTTAATAAACTATGCTGTTATGTGCTCATTAAAAGATGACACACCAGAAGGAAAGTCTATAGTTGATTTAGGGATAAAACTAGGTTCAACAGGAAAAACAAAAGAGGCTGAAGAAGCTGAGTTTGTAGAATTCTCTGCACAAACTAGAATGAGTGGTATAAATTTATCTGATGGAACAGCTATTAGAAAAGGGGCTTATGACAGTATAATAAATCGAGTAAAATCTTCTGGTGGATTAGTACCAGACGATTTAGAAGAAAGTGTGAATAGAGTAGCAAAATTAGGTGGTACACCTCTAGTAGTGTGTGTCGATAATGAGATATACGGTATTATCTACTTAAAGGATACAGTAAAATCAGGTCTTGTAGAAAGATTTGCTAGACTTCGTGAGATAGGAATAAAGACAATCATGTGTACAGGAGATAATCCTTTAACAGCAGCCACAATTGCAAGAGAGGCTGGAGTAGATGGATTTATTGCAGAATGTAAACCAGAAGATAAGATAGAGGCAATAAAAAAAGAACAATCTGAAGGTAAAATAGTTGCTATGACAGGGGATGGAACAAATGATGCTCCTGCACTTGCTCAAGCAGATGTGGGTCTTGCTATGAATAGTGGTACAACATCTGCAAAGGAAGCAGCAAACATGGTAGATTTAGATTCAGACCCAACTAAAATATTAGAAGTGGTTGAAATAGGAAAACAGCTTTTAATAACACGTGGTGCTTTAACAACATTCAGTATAGCAAATGATATTGCAAAATACTTTGCAATTATACCAGCTATATTTACCCTTGCAATACCTCAAATGGAGATATTAAATATAATGAAGCTTTCTACATCATTTAGTGCGATATTATCAGCTTTAATATTTAATGCTATAATTATCCCATGTTTAATACCTCTTGCTATGAAAGGGGTAAAATATAGACCTATGAAATCGCAAGCTATGCTAATGAGAAATATGCTTATTTTTGGTCTTGGTGGGGTTATAGTACCATTTTTAGGAATAAAAGTAATTGATTTATTAATTACACCTTTAGTAATGGTTCTTAATTTAGGTTAATAAATGGAGGATATAAAAATGAAAACATTAAAACCAGCATTGCTTGTAAGTCTTGTATTGTTATTTGTTTGCGGACTTGTATATCCACTTGTTTTAACAGGCGTAAGTCAAGTTGCATTTAAAGATAAAGCTAATGGAAGTATGATAGAAGTAAATGGCGTAAAGGTTGGTTCAGAGCTTATTGGTCAAAGTTTTACAGATGCAAGATTTTTTAAGGGAAGAGTTTCATCAGTAAACTATAATACTTATACAAAAGAAGATTTAATACCAGATAAGGATGGAAATACAGTTTATGGCGGTGTTTCATCAGGTTCTTTTAATTATGGAGCAACTAATCCAGAGCTTCATGATAGAGTTCAAAAAGACATTGAACAGTTTTTGAAGGATAATCCAGGTGTAAAAAAAGAAGATATACCAACAGATTTGCTTACAGCATCAGGTTCAGGACTTGACCCTAATATAAGTCCCGCTTCTGCAAAGGTTCAGATACCTGCTATAGCAAAAGTATCAGGAATATCAGAGAGTAAATTACAAAAAATTGTAGATGATAATACTTCAAAAAAACTTTTCGGAGTTTTAGGTGAAGATAGAGTTAATGTGTTAAAGGTTAATGTAGAGGTTGCAAAAATATTAGGTCTTATATAGTATTTCGTAGAATTTTTGTAGTGAAGTATTGTGTATGACTTAGCATAAAGCTTGAAGTTTGAAGAGTGAAAATCGATAATGATTTTCACTTTTTTTGTTTGAATATTATTAATATTAGAAATAAAACAATTGAAGGGATAAAATCCAAAAAAAGGTTGCATTATCAAAATGATAATACTATAATATATTTATCGTTATCAATTTGATAATAGAATTGGACATATAGGAGGAAGTAGTATGTTATATAATAACGCATTAGAGTTGATAGGAAACACACCTGTAGTAAGGTTAAATAATTTAGGATGTACTAACGGGTGTTCTAACATATATGTAAAATTAGAAAAAGTAAATCCAGCAGGAAGTATAAAAGATAGAGCAGTTTATGAAATGCTAGAAGGATTAGAAAAAAGAGGAGAATTAAAAAAGGGTGATGTACTAGTAGAAGCAACTAGTGGCAACACTGGTATTGCATTATCCATGATAGGAAGATTAAAAGGATATGAAGTAGTAATAGTAATGCCAGAGACTATGAGTATCGAGAGACGAGATTTAATGAAGGCTTATGGAGCAAATTTAGTACTTACAGATGGAAAAGCTGGAATGTCAGGCTCTATAGAAAAAGCAAATGAACTATTGAGAGAAAATCCAAACTATAAAAGTTTGAAACAATTTGAAAATAAAGACAATCCAAATGCACATTATAAAACAACAGCAGTTGAAATTATGAATGATGTTAGAGATTTAGATATATTTGTATGTGGAGTTGGAACAGGTGGTACTTTAATAGGGACTGCAAGATATTTAAAAGAGCAAAATCCAAATATAAAAGTAGTTGCACTTGAGCCAAAAAAATCTCCAGCTATATCAGAAAATAAAACTGGACCTCATAAAATACAAGGAATAGGAGCTAACTTTGTTCCTGAAAATTATGATTCTAGTGTAGTTGATGAAGTAATATTAGTTGATGATGAAGATGCTTTTGATACAGTTAAATTACTTGCATCAAAGGAAGGGATTTTGGTAGGTATATCTTCTGGAGCAAATATATTTGGAGCTATGGAAATGGCGAAAAAATATCCAAATAAAAAAATAGTAACAGTAGCTCCAGATGGAGTAGATAAATATATGTCCATGGGAATATTTTAATAATTTTATTTGAGGGAGTGAATACTTTGTTTAAAAAAATAAATAAAGATATTGAATATATAATGAAGAATGATCCAGCAGCTAAATCTAAGATAGAAGTTTTTTTACTATATCCATCAGTGCATGCAATGATAATGCATAGAATAGCTCATTTTCTTTATAAGAAGAAGATGCTTTTTTCAGCTAGATTAATATCCCAGATATCCAGATTTATGACTGGTATAGAAATACATCCTGGAGCTAAAATGGGAGAAGGTATTTTGATAGACCATGGAATGGGTGTTGTAATTGGCGAAACAGCTGAAGTGGGAAATAGAGTAACAATATATCAAGGAGCTACTTTAGGTGCTACAGGAAAGGATACTGGCAAGAGACATCCAACTGTTGGCGATGATGTATTAATTGGAGCTGGAACAAAAATACTAGGAGCTTTAAATATCGGTTCTAATTCAAAAATAGGTGCAAATTCAGTTGTTGTTAAAGATGTACCTAATGGAGCCACAGTTGTTGGTATACCAGCAAAAATAGTGAAAATAAGAAATCTAGAACCTGTAAAAAAGAATAAAAGAGAAGTATCCTACGAATACGAAGAGTTAGACAATGTATATTATATATAGTCATAGTGATGTTATAGAATATGAACTTTTGGAAAATGGTGAAACTGTGACTAAAGGTGGGATAGGAAGAGCTTTAGCAGAAGGAGTTTTATTTGGAGGAGTAGGTGCTGTTGTTGGTGGTGGAGCATGTGAAAAGATAGGTTCTATGACTAAAGAAAAATTCACTATGATAAAGGGGAATGATAGGTTTGATACGCTTTACAAAGCATTAGATTTCATAAATAGATAATATTTTAAAATATATAAGGTATTTGTATAAATTATTACTATTTGATGAAAAAAAATAATTTTTTAAAAATATTAGCCAGTTTTGCGTGTTTATTGACTAGTTATGCAGATTTCTTGTAAATCTATCTCTATAGTGCTAGGATATGATTAAATATAAGATAATTGAAGGGGTATAATTGTATAAATTTTAATAAAATAACATCTATGTCATTAGCAACAATTAGTATTTTAGCATTATCGTTTTCTAATCTGGTTATTTCAAACGCAATGGAAAAGGACATAAATTTAAAAAACGAGAAAAATATTAGACTTGAGAATGGAGATACAATAAGCATTTCTGGGAATACAAGTACATGGAAGGGTAAATGGTTTATAGATGGAAGAAATTATGATTTTGCAGATGTATTAAGCAAGTATTCTGGTATTTTTATATCTCAACATATGTAATTAATGTATGTTTTAAAGTAATTATATGAATGGTTTTAAAACTAACATATAATTACTTTTTTAATATAAGAATAAATTTATTTTGGAGAGGTAAATATAATGAAAATTTCTAGTCAATATAGAAGCCAATATTTATTAAATAATGAAAGTAACATAAAAAATACAAAAAAAAATACAAATATTATTAAGAAAAATGAAACTATAGAAAAAAATAATTATTTATCTAATATCATGAAACAAAAACAAGAACTTGATAATAGAATTAAAGATTTAAAAGATAAACAAGAACTTTATGCTAAAAAAATAAATGAAGCAATCAGAAATTTATTTAAATCAGAAGAAGAAAATAAAAATAGTAATGTAGAAGAAGAAAATAAAAATACTATTTTGGAAGAATATCCAATTTCTCTAAATACAGGAGAAAAAGAGGAATCATTAAATACAGATGAACTTAATGATAAAAATGAAGAAAAGGTAGAAGAATTAGATCAAAAAGGCGTCGATAATGAAAAAGAGTCAGAAGAACTAGAACAAAAACATATTGATAAAGAAGATAAAGAACTTGAAAATTTATTTTTAGAAGGTAAAACTCGCGAAGAACTTGAAAATATGCTTAAAGATTTTATGAGTATGACTCAAGAGGAAATAAAGAAAATTGAGTCAAGAATAGAAAAGTTAGATAAAGATGCTGAAAAATACAAGAAAAATCAAAATATTAATGGGCAAAAAAATTATATAGATACTTTAATTTAAAGACCCCCCAATAAAATCAGGTATATTTTAGAAGGTAGCAACTAGTTAGTTGTTACCTTCTTTTGCTATTAATCCTATTAGATTTTATATAGCTATATATTTCTTTCTAATTAGATAATATAATGCTGTTGTTATAATGGCTGCTATTATCATTGCTATTATTGTAATGTCTAATTTTCTTGTGAATAAACCTATTGCTATATATTCAAGACCTATTACATAGCGAGAAAGTATTTCTAGTTTAACAGTTCTTTTCTTATCTATATTTCCATACGTTGATTCTAATTTATTAAAATATTTTTCACTGCAAAAACTAGTTTTAGGTTTAATTAAAGATATTATTGTAGTTAATATTATAATTCCTACTCCAATAAGTATAAGATTGATATTTCCAAAGTTCATAGTATATACCTCCTTTAGCATAATAATTTTTTTATGTATGTTGTTTATATTCTTTTGTAAAGAGGAAAGGAAGATAAAATAGTGATACAAATATAAGTCTCTCTAAAATAACATAATAGCTAAGTGGTATTTCAGAACTATTACAAATAACATCTAAACTATCAACTAAAGCATGAATTATAGAACAAATCCATATATTTTTAGTTTTCAAATAAACATAACCTAAAAATATAGAAAGTCCGATTCCATAAATTAAATGAATTACACTTCCCAGTATTGGAGCATCTGGATTATAGAATGTAAATTGTAGAGGTAAATGCCATAAACTCCAACAAACACCTACAATTATAACACCTATTTTTTTGTCAAATTTATTAAAGAAAATACTTTGTAAAAAACATCTCCAGCCATATTCTTCAGACAAAAAAGGATAAATATATATTAATGATATTATAGTAAGGTTCAGATAAAATAAAATACCATTATAATTAAGATTATTTCTACTTATTATTAATCCAAGGATAACTTGAGAAAATATAAAGTAGATAATTAATAAAGCACCTGTTCTTACATTTTTTAGAATATACAGTTCTTTTGATTTAAAAGAATAAATAATAAGATATAAACTGCTTATTAAAATTAATATAGAATTCACTAATTGAGATTGATTGAGGTTTATTAAGTTAAATGATTTAGCAATAAATAATAAAAAATAACTAAGAAAAAGTAATATTACTAATGAATAAAACTTATACTCATTATTAGTTTTTCCTTCTGAGTAAAATTTTGCAATAGCGACAGAAGATAAAGGCAATATCATTATGAATGATGCAAAATTTCCTGGGTCAATAAACTTATTGAAATATAATAGAAAACCTAATAAATAAGTTAAGCCAAAAGTTATAGAAAAAAATATTATAATCTGTATTTTCTTTCTTTTTTCTTCATTTTCAATATATCTTGGATTTAATAAATCAATCCATTTTTCTTGTAATTTCAATACAAAAACCTCCTTTAACATATTACTTTCTTTTCTATAATAACAAATTCATATTGTATTAATTTTCTTAATAAAAGTATAGCAGCAATGTAAGTATAAAGAGTATCTAAAATATTACAAATATTAACAGGTTATATAAAACTATAGTAGAAGTTGTAATAATAAAACGAACGAAAATTATTATACTAAAACATAAGACATGTTATAATTATATTGTATATTTATTAATGTATAAACTATCAAGAGCGTTACTTAACACATCTTAAAATTGATTTAAATGAGTCTTTTTCATACACAAAATTATATGATATAATAAAAAAATAGAAGTGTATTGGTAGTACACTTCTATAGCTATAACTAAGCATTCTCATGAGCGGGAGTGCTTTTTTCATTTTTCCAAACAACCTTGTTTACTTCATCAATAATTATCAAATTAATCTTATTATTTTTCAAAATCTCTGTTGCAGTATCAATAAGATTATCTAGGTCAAAACTACGAGTTAATTCTAGTTACTTGTTGTTTAAAACTCTTTTCAGTATGTAAGTATTAAAACACATCTATATCACCCCTTAAGCACTAAGGCATTCTTGTAAGCGCTTCCAAAATAAAAAATTCGTCTACATACTGGTCAAAGTTTCTAACATATTCAGTCTTGTATTTAGTGTTATTTATTTCTATAAAAGCAATAGTTTTGCCATCATCATAGTATCTGCTTATTACGAAATATTTTTCTGCAGTAGATACATTTTCTTTATCTTCTATAACTAAGCCTTCAGCATTAAAACAAGGTGCCATACTATGCTTTCCAATCCTTAAGTAGTTAATATTAACCTTTTAAGGTTAATTTAATAATATTACTATTTCATAATAAAGTCAAGAAAAATTAACTATAAAAGAGAAATATTGCCCTTAATGGGTTAATTATGATAAAATAAATTAAAAGAGGTGATAAAATGATTTCATACAATCGCTTATGGAAATTATTAATTGATAAAAAAATAAAAAAAATGGAATTTAAAGAAATGACAGGACTAGGAAGTTCAAGTATTAGTAAATTGAACGAGGATAAAGTTGTCTCTATGGCTACAATGGAAAAAATATGTTTGGCATTAGATTGTAACATAGAAGATATTGTTGAGATTAAAAAAGATATTGAGTAGTAATATTTATCTTAAAAAGTATATGATACTAATATGTTTTATAGGGCATTAGAAAATATAGAAATAATAGATTAAGTTTTATACAATGGACAAGGTTTTATCAGATTATAAAGAAAAATAATCATAACACAACTAATAAATTTTATAAAATTTATTTTGAAAAGGTATTATTTTCAAATTTGAGGACATAATAAAAAAGAACTGAAGGTCAAAGTTTTAGTTCGCCAATCGTTGGTAAACAAAAATTTTAAATTTGTAACATCTAGGAGGATTTTATTATGAAAGCAAATGTTAATCAAGATACTTGTATAGGTTGTGGATTATGTCCATCAATATGCCCAGAAGTATTTGACATGGCTGATGATGGAAAATCACATGTTATAGTTGATGAAATACCAAGTGATGCTGAAGAATCAGCAAAAGAGGCTAGAGAAAGCTGTCCAGTTGATGCAATAGATGTGCATTAACAAAAGAAAAGCCTATGAAGATTGAAAGCTCAATCTTTATAGGCTTTTATATTTTATTGAGTTAAAATTTCAATTCCTGTTTCTGTAACTAAAACCATGCACTCCCATTGAGCAGATAATTTACCATCTTTTGTGTAGATAGTCCAATCATTTTCTTCATCAACAAAAATCTCATGAGTTCCTTCATTTACCATAGGTTCTATAGTAAATATCATTCCAGGAACCAACAACATTTCAGTTCCTTTTTTAGAAACATAACTTACAAATGGGTCTTCATGAAAACTTAGTCCAACTCCATGCCCACCAATTTCTCTAACAACAGAATATCCATTTTCTTTTGCATAAGAATTAATAGCATTACCTATATCACCCAAGAATCCCCATGGTTTAGCAGCTTCAAGACCTTTTTGAATGCATTCTTTAGTAACTTGAACCAATTTTTTTGCATTTTCTTTAACATTTCCTATCATAAACATTCTTGAAGCATCTGAGTAATATCCATTAAAAATAGTAGACACATCTACATTTATAATATCTCCATCCTTTAATAGGATGTCTTTACTTGGGATACCATGACAAACTTCATTGTTTATTGATGTACATACACTTTTAGGAAAACCATTATAATCTAGTGGTGCAGGAATAGCTCCATTTTCTAATGTAAAGTTATGGACTAATTCATTTATATCTTCTGTAGACATTCCAACTTTAATTTTATCCGAAATATAATCTAAAATCTTTGTGTTTATTACAGCACTTTTTTTAATTTCTTCAATTTGTGTTGCATTTTTTATGATGTCGTGAGTAGGTACAATATGACCTAGCTGAGCAAATGAATTTATTTTATTATCTATATCCATATGACATTTTTTATATTTTTTAGTACTTCCACACCAACAAGCATCGTTTCTGTTTAATTTCATAACTCTTCATCCTTTTTATTATTTATTTAAATTATGGGCTACATAAACTATTTTAAAATATAACCATTAGAAATATTATAACATAAATATCAAAAAGTCTTTTATAAAGAGTACTTTATTAAATAGAAATATATTATTAAGTATTAATGTGTTTCATAGCTTAGTTCTAATTCTTCAAGAAAATTATATGTTAAAGGACAATTTTCTTTCAATATATTTTTTGAGTCTTCATCAAGATAATAATGCACAAATGATTCCGCAAAAAATTCTTCTGGGAATTTACTAATATATGCATGTGCAACTTGTTTAGGGTCATAAAGTTTATACCTTTCTTGAATAAACACTTCCATAAATTCTTCTGAATTTGATTTTTTGTCTAATACATTTTTATCTATAGCATGTGCAGTTTCATGTAATTCCAAATTTTTAGCTGAATGAACATTTGCATAACTAGGGTTACTATAACCTATTTTAGCCACAATAGAGTTGTTTCTATATATCCCAGGTACATCTTTCCAAGTTTTACCTGATCTTACCCAGCATGGAGGTAATTGGTGTTTTAAATCACTAAATTCTGGTTCATCAGTTAAATTTGAATTTATTAATTTTATAATTATATCTTTTTCTTTAAGTGTTTGTAGATATTTTCCATTTATGTTTGAAAGTCTGTTTTTCATGTTTTCAACTTCATCTTTATCATAGTCTGAATTATCTGGAAGTATAATCATTTGTTCAATTATATCTATATTACTTTCTCTTATATTTTTACTGTTTTTGTTAACTTCATATTTGAGGCTATCATCTCGATAAAAAGTCATATTTGCATCGTTTTCTGAAAAAGAGGAGTGAATATTTTCTAAATCTAAAATGTTCATTTGATGTAAAATATTTTTTGTTTCACCACTCCATACCACTAAAGAAAGTGAATTAAAGTTAATTAGTGGATTTTCTTTCATTTTTGTTTTATTACTTATACTGACATCGAATACATATTCAATGGAGTTTTCTATATCAAGATTGTTTGTATTCTTCTTAAGATATAGATATGCTTGTCTTAACTCTATATAAATGTTATCTAAAGATTCGTCGAAAAATTCTGATAGATTGTTTGTAAATATTTCTTCACTTAAAAGTTCACTTTTATCAGTCACACTTTCAATTAAAGTATTAATTTCTTTTATCATCTCAGGAATATTTATCTTCTTGCTTGCTTTTTCATCAGATACATTGCATGGTGCAAGAGCAATGCAATAAAAATCTTCTTCTTTTTTATAAAAGGCTTTAAGTGATTTTGACAAAAGTGTAAAGTCTACACCTATCTGTAAATTGACTTTAAATAAGTTCTTTTGTGATAATTCAATATTATTGCTTTTAGCTATAATTAAATTGTTTTCCATAATCATTGCCCCCTTTTTATTAGGTTATCATAATTTTTTTATATATGTCAATTTATTTTTTTGAAAATTATAATTTTTTTGAAAATTTTATTTTTTATATTTGTGAATTTTTTGTTAGAAGAATAAATATGTTATTAATATGTCAAAATTTAGCGTCAAATACTTTTAGAATCTACTTTACGAATTTACATTTGAGTTATTGTTATAGCTGACCAATATATAAAATTTACAGCAGTTTTTTTTATTTTATAATATAATGTTTATATATTTAATTTAAGGATGTGAATTAAGATGTATTTTACATATATTATAAGGTGCAAAGATGATTCTCTATATACTGGATATACTAGCAATATAGAAAGAAGAATGAATGAGCATAAGTCAGGAATTAATTCAAAGTATACAAGAGCAAGGGGATTTAAAAAGTTAGAGGTTTATTTTGTAACAAATACAAAAAGTAATGCAATGAAATTAGAATACTATATAAAAAAGTTAACTAGGGATAAAAAATTATCTATAATAAAAAATCCCAATATACTTATAGATTCAATTGACAATAAAGAAAATTATATTATTGGAGAAGAGATAAAAGAACTGAAGTAAGTGTCTTTAATTATATTGTAAATAAGTGTATACAGTGTAAAAACTTGACAATAAATACTATTGTAATATAATGAAGTTATAAATATAATAAATTAAAATAGCTAGGGGAGCCAAGAGCTGAGAGGAATACCGACCCTTACACCTGAACTGGATAATGCCAGCGTAGGAAAGCTTAGTATAAAACTTAAGTATGTATTATTTGTGATATATGCGAATTTCTAAGCTATACCTATTGTAGGTATAGCTTTTTTAGTTAATCTATTTAAATTAAATTTTTAGGAGGGTATAAATGAGTAACTACAAAATACCAACACTTACAATAGCTGGTTCAGATTCATCTGGAGGAGCTGGAATCCAAGCTGATTTGAAAACTTTTAGTGCAATTGGCACATATGGAATGAGCGTAATAACAGCTATAACGGCACAAAACACTAAAGGAGTTTTTGCTGTAGAAGATTTAAGCCAAAGTATAATAAAAAAACAAATAGAGGCAGTATTTGATGACATACCTCCAAGAGCAGTAAAAATAGGAATGGTTTCAAGCCCAGAAATTATACTTGAAATAGTTGAAAATTTAAAAAAATATAATCCAGAATATTTAATAGTAGACCCTGTAATGATATCTAAAAGTGGATATTATTTATTAAAACCAGAAGCAAAGGAAAATCTAATTAAGTATTTAATACCACTTGCATATATAATTACACCAAATATTCCAGAAGCTGAAGAAATTACAGGAATAAAAATACATAATGTAGATGATATGAATAGAGTAGGAAAGAAAATATTAGAGCTTGGACCTAAATTTGTTCTTATGAAAGGCGGACATTTAGATGGAGAAGCAGTGGATATTTTAGTTGGTAAAAATATATTTGAAGTGTATAAAAGTGAAAGAATTGATAAAAAAAATACACATGGAACAGGATGTACATTATCTTCTGCAATAACATCTTACCTTGCATTAGGTTATGAAATAAAAGAAGCAGTAAAATTAAGTAAAATTTATATAACAGAAGCAATAAAAAATAGTTTTGATATAGGTCATGGAGTAGGCCCAGTACATCATTTTTATAAGTTTGAATAATAAAATTTTATGGAGGCAGAATATGTATAATTTAATTGAAGAAGTAAAGAAAGTAAACCCATTAGTAATTCACTATACTAATAATGTAACAATAAATGATTGTGCTAATGTAACTTTAGCTATAGGTGCAAGCCCTCTTATGAGTTTTTCATATGAGGAAGTAGAAGAAATGGTAAGTATAGCAAATGCTGTAGTTATAAATATAGGAACTATGAATTCAAATATATTAGATTTGTTTTTATTGGCTGGAAAGGCGGCAAATAAATACAATAAACCTGTTATCTTAGACCCAGTGGGAGTCTTTGCAAGTAAAGCCAGAGCAGAACTTACAAATAAGCTTTTAAATGAAGTTAAATTTGATGTGGTTAAAGGGAATATAGCAGAAATAAAATTTATAGGTGGTTTTGATGTAATGGGTAAAGGTGTAGATTCCTTTGATGATGAAGAAGATTCTACTGATATAATAAAAAAAGTTTCTGAAAAACTTGAATGTATAGTTGCAGCAACTGGAAAAATAGATATAATAACTGATAGTAAGAATACATATAAAATAAATAATGGAACTGATAAATTAAAAGGTATTACAGGCACAGGGTGTATGACTGCTAGCTTGATTGCAAGTTTTATGGCTGTGACTAAAAATAAATTAGAAGCAGCTACAATGGGTGTACTTACAATGTCGTTAAGTGGGGAGCTGGCTAATTTAAATAATCCACCAATAGGTACATTTAAAGAAAAGCTAATGAATTCTATTTATCAAATGGATGAAGAGATTATAAGTAAAAACTCTAATATTGAATTTTTAAATGAATAAATGGTCAACAGGAGGTTGCAAATGATAGATAAAGAATGTTTAAAAAAAGACTTAAAGTTATATTTAGTGACTGATTCTGAAATGCTAGAAGGTAGAGATTTTTATAAATGTATTGAAGATGCAATTGTTTCTGGAATAACAACGGTGCAACTCAGAGAAAAAAATGCTTCTGGAAAAGAATTTTTAAAAAAGGCTATGAAGCTAAGGGAAATAACTAGAAAACATGGTGTTAAGTTTATAATAAATGATAGAGTAGATATAGCAATTATTTGTGATGCAGATGGAGTGCATGTAGGACAGAGTGACATTGATGCAAAGGAAGTTAGAAAGCTTATAGGAAAAGATAAAATACTAGGTGTATCAGCAAGAACTTTAGAAGAGGCTATCTGTGCAAAAAATGATGGTGCAGACTATTTAGGTATAGGGTCTATATTTACAACATCTACCAAACTGGATGCTAAATCTGCATCATTTGAAACTGTCAAAGAAATTAAAGAAAAGATAGATATACCATTTGTATTGATTGGTGGGATAAAACTAGATAATATAGATAAACTTAAGTGCTTAAATAGTGATGGATATGCTATAATATCTGCTGTATTAAAATCTGAAAATATTTCTGAAGAAGTAGAAAAGTGGACATTAAAAATATAAAATGAGTTATGGTAGTGAAAAAATTGGAAAAATTTGATATAATTTAAAAGTAAAATATAGGAAGTTATAAATGTAAACTTTTCTACATATACTTTTTAATCAAAATATATGTAGATTTGATTAAAAGGAGATATTAATGATTAGGATATTATTAGTGTGTGTTGGCGGTATGTCTTCTACTTTATTGGTAAATAAAATGGAGAAAGATGCAAAGAAAAGAGATATAGACTGTAAAATATGGGCAGTTGGAGAGGGAAATATAAAATCAGAACTTGGTAATTTTGATATTTTACTTCTTGGGCCACAGCTTAGATTTATGTTTGATGATGTAAAATCTATAGTTGGAGATAAAGCTCCAGTAGCTATAATAGATATGGTAAACTATGGTACTTGTAATGGTCATGCTGTATTAAATGCAGTACTAGAAATACTAAATTAAATTAATCACTGATAGTGAACTCTATGATATAGAGTTCACTTTTTATATTTTATAGTTCTTTTTCAAATTTTTTTATTTTCAACAAGGCTGATTTAAATTGTTCATCTTCATAGACTCTTAATATATAATTAACTTAGAAAAAAATTAATAAAGGAGAATATAAGGTAGAGTTGTTTCTATATGTAAATTATTCCTAAATTTGCACTGATTATATACTTATCCATTTAGATTTTAATCTATTCAAAATACACTTCTATTTACTCGTTTATCAATTTATATGGTAATAATTGGATTTGATTGTATGAGATTAGTGCAGTACTATTTATTAGAATAAAAGAATATAATTTATTTTTTCACTAATATATAAAGGATATACTGGTATCATTGACATTTATATTGGAGGTTGATTATGAAGAATGAAATTTTACGTTTTATAAATGAAAAGGTATTATTTGACAATTTTGATGAACTTAAAAAACAAAGTGGTATAGTAACAGAAGATATAGTAAAAAAGTTTAATTTAAGTAGAACTCAATCAAGCAGATTATTAAATGATTTGGTAAAGTCTGATAATCTTATAAAGATAAATAGTAGACCTGTTATCTTTCTACCAAAAAATAAGATAAATGATGCAATAGGTCCTACGAAAAAAAGTATTTATGAAAGTGTTGATGAACTTAGTAATGAGTGTAAATTATTAAAGCAGGAGATTGTATTTAACAGTATTATAGGTCATGAAAGTAGCCTAAAAGAGGCAATAGAGCAAATAAAAACCGCTGTACTTTATCCAAATGATGGACTTACAATAATGCTAACAGGTGAAAGTGGTGTAGGTAAAACTTTTTTAGCGAAGGTAATATATAAGTATAGTGTAAGTAGTAATATATTAGAAAAAAATGCTCCATATAATGTACTAAACTGTGCACAGTACTATAATAATCCAGAGTTATTATCAAGTATACTATTTGGACATGTCAAGGGGGCTTATACTGGAGCAAATGAATCTAGAGCTGGGTTAATAGAGAAATCTGATGGTGGTATATTATTTTTAGATGAGGTACATAGATTAAACAGTGAAGGTCAGGAAAAGTTATTTACATTTATGGATACAGGTACATTTTCTAGAATTGGAGAGAATGGAGTAAATAGAAGTGCTAAGGTAAGGCTAGTATTTGCTACAACAGAAAGCTTATCTGAGTTTTTGCAGACTTTTTTAAGAAGAATACCTATAAATATTTATGTTCCTAATATAGAGGAAAGAGGAACTATTGAAAAAAGGAAGATTATAGAACATTTTATATATGAGGAAAGTAAGGTGCTTGGTTTACCTATAGAGATAACTCAAATTACATTAAATACGATTTTAAAGATAAAATTCAAAGGTAATATAGGTGAATGTAAAAATGTAATAAAATATGCATGTGGAAGGGCATATGCAAAAAACCAAAAAAGAAATGGAAATATTTTTGTTACACTTCAAGACCTTCCTAGAAATATTTATATAGAAAATGTAGATATATTTCAGTTCCAAAGTGCTAAAAGCAAAAGTATTGTGTTTTCTCCTAAACAATTTAATATTGAGACATCAGATGAAGGAAATAAAAGAAATATAATATATCAAAGTCTTACAAAGTGTTTAGATTATTTTGATAGACTAGAAAAAAAAGAAATAACAAAAGAGATATTTAGTGAAAAGAGCTCAAACTTAATGATTAGGTTAATGGATAACCTAGTTTTTTCAAATAATGATGAAAATAAAAATGTACTTATGGAGCTTATAATATCTATAATGCAGGATATATTTAGAAATTTAGAAGTTAACAACAATATAAAATATGATGGAAATAATGTATTAGCATTTTCTTCGTATCTTTATTTGAAGGATGAGTCTTATCAATTGTCTGATGAATGTAAAATCTTACAAAGTAAATTACTAACATATTTAAAGAAAGAAAATTACAAAGAATACTCTATAGTAAATAAAGTATCGACATTAATAGCAAATAGATTGGATATGTATCTTAATAATGTAGATATAATTATAATGATTATATTTATTAAGTCGACAGTTATAAGAATGAAGTCTAATAAAGTTAATGCAATGATTATAGCACATGGGTATGCTACTGCTAGTAGTATGGCAAATGTATGTAATCGTATGTTGGGTAAAAATGTATTTACAGCTATAGATATGCCTATAGATGCGACAATTGCTGATGTATCAAATCAAATGTCTAGATACTTGGAAGGAGATAGGATAAAAAATGGACTAGTTGTGTTATTTGATATGGGCTCTCTTAATCTGATATATGAAGATTTAAAAAGTAAAATAAGTAGTCCAATGTTGTTTATAGACCAAATATCCACTATTTTTGCACTAGAGGTAGGTAATTTATTAATGCAAGGTAAAAACATTGAAGATATAGCAGAAATTATGGATGAAGAAATTAAACCCAACATACAATTGTATTATCCTCAAAAAAATAAAGAGTATGCCATAGTATCTTCTTGTTTTACTGGGATAGGTACTGCTATAAAAATCCAACATCTACTTTCAGAAAGCTTAATGGGGATAGTTGATGTTAAGATAATACCGCACGATTATGAGAGTCTTGTTTCTATGGGAGATAAAGATCCACTTTTTAAAATGTATGATGTATTGGCCATAGTAGGAACTGCTAATCCAAATGTAAATGGAGTAGATTTCATACTACTAGAGGATATAATATCAGGAAAAGGAGAAGATGATGTCTTTAGAATATTTAGTAAAGTAGTAGAAAGTGAAAAAATCAAAAACATAAATGATTCTATCATAAAGAATTTTTCTTTGATTAGAGTAATAGATAGTCTGACTATTTTAGACTCAAAAAAAATAATAGAGAGAATAGAAGAAGGAATCAATGCTATAGAAAATAATCAAAAGAAAAAACTTCCTAATGATAAAAAAATTGCTTTATATGTTCACTTAAGTTGTATGATTGAAAGATTGGTTAGACAAGCTGAGATTGAAGAATATACTGATATGAATTTATTAATTAAAAACCATCACAGTGAAGTTAAACTAATAAAAAATGCATTTAGTGTGCTAGAAAAGAGCTATAGTGTGCAAATATCTATTTCAGAAATCGGATATATCTATAATATTATTTATGGTCCACTTCAGTAAAATACAGTATTAAAAAATAAATAAATAAAATTGAAAAAAAGTATGCCACTAGTTGGCATGCTTTTTGCTTTTATAAATAAACAAGAGGATAAAAAATAAAAATTTTAATATATAATGGAGGATTTGAGGAAAATGATATCTTTAATGAGGATTGATGACAGACTAATACATGGTCAGGTAGCATATGGATGGACAACATCATTAGGTATAAATGTAATATTAGTTGCAAATGATGAAGCAAAAAACGATCAAATGAAAGCCATGTCATTAAATTTAGCTAAGCCTAGCAATGTAACTTTATATATAAGGGGGGTAGAGGAATCTGGAGAAATAGTAGAAAAATTTGCTTCTTCAAAGAAAAGTAATGTATTAGTATTAGTAAAAAATACAAAAGATGCTTTAGATGTAGCTAAAAACTCAGGAGGAGTTTTAAAAGAAATAAATGTAGGTGGATTAAGATACGAGGAAGGAAAGAAGAAGCTGACAGACTTAGTTGCTGTTGATGATAATGATATAAACAATTTTAAAGAAATAACTGATTTAGGAATTGATATAGAATTTAGAATGTTACCTAGAGACAAAAAGAAAAAATTATCAGACTTAATAAAATAATTTGGGAGAAAGAAAATGAAAAATTTTTTAATTGCAACACATGGAGAATTATCTAAGGAGCTTGTTGAGACAAGTAAATTAATAATTGGTTCATTAAGTAATGTTGAGTACTTTTGTATGACAAAAGATAAATCAGCAGACGATGCTGAGAAAGAAATGATAAGTATATTATCAAATAACAAAAATAATGGAGAACTTATCATACTAACAGATATATTTGGTGGAAGTGTAGCAAACATATGTACTAATTTACTCTTACAAGGGTTTAAATTTGAGTTATTGACAGGAGTAAATTTACCAATGCTTTTGGCTATTCTTTTATCAACAGAAGAGGATGCAAAGCTATTAGCTAAATCAGGTTTAGAGGAAGCGAGAAATGGAATAGTTCATGTAAATGAACTATTAGAAAATAAAAATGAAATCAAAAGTGTGATGTAATTAATGTAAATTAAGAGGGAGGTTCACTATGTTAGTACAAGCTATTATGTTAGCTATTATAGCAGGCTTTGGTATATTAGATGGACGTATATTTGGTCAGTCTATGTTTGATAGACCAATAGTTACAGGGGCATTAGTAGGATTAGTTTTAGGAGATATAAAGTCAGGAATTATGATTGGTGCACAACTTGAATTAATTTGGATGGGAATTGCAGGAATAGGTGCAGCTACTCCTCCAGATGTAGTAACAGGTGGTGTATTAGGTACAGCGTTTGCTATATTATCAGGAAATGGTGCAGAAGTTGCTCTAGCTGTAGCAGTGCCAGTAGCAGTTTTAGCACAATCTCTTGGAGTATTGGTTAGAATAGTAAACTCATATTTTTCTCAAAAGGCAGTTTTTTATGCTAAACAAGCTGACTTTAAAAAGGTTACTATAATGATGTGGATACCAGTAGTATTATTCTTTTTAAGTACTTCAGTTCCAACATTTTTAGCAATTATGATTGGTGCTGATAAAGTTACAACATTAATAAATGCAATACCTAAAGTTATATTAGATGGATTAGGTGTTGCAGGAACATTGTTACCAGCAGTAGGATTTGCACTACTTATGGATATGCTACTTTCAAAAAAGATGTCTGTATTTTTCTTTATAGGATTCCTCTTAGCATCTTATGTTGGACTAGATATAACTGCAATAGCGTTGTTTGGAGTCTGTGTAGCAGTTATATTAAACTTTTATATTAATAACAAAGAAAATAGTCAAAATCCTCAAGTAGCAACTAATATTTTAACGGAAGGAGAGATTGACTTTGAATAAACTAACAAAAAAAGAATTAAGAAGTATGTTTTGGCGTTCATTTGCTCTTCAAGGTGCGTTCAATTATGAAAGAATGCAAAACTTAGGTTATTGTTATGCAATGTTACCTGCAATAAAGAAGTTATATAATAAAAAAGAAAATCAAGCAAAAGCGATAGAAAGACACTTAGAAATTTTTAATACAACCACAGTAGTAGTTCCTGCTATATTAGGTATAACAGCAGCTATGGAAGAGGAGAATGCTAATAATTCAGAATTTGATGAAAACTCAATCAGTGCTGTTAAAACAGCTCTTATGGGACCTCTTGCAGGAATTGGGGATTCACTATTTTGGGGAACATTTAGAATTATAGCTGCTGGAATAGGAGTATCACTTGCAAAAGAAGGAAATATATTTGGCCCGCTATTATTCTTACTGTTGTATAATATCCCAGCATTTGCTCTAAGAATACTTGGACTTAAATATGGATATAAAGTCGGAGTAAATTCACTTGAAAGAATACAAAGAGAAGGGCTTATGGAGAAAATAATGTCTATGGCTACAACTGTTGGTTTATTCGTTGTAGGAGGAATGGTTGCAACAATGTTGAGTATAACTACTCCACTAAAATTTAATTTAAATGGTGCAGAAGTGGTTTTACAAGATATATTAGATAAAATAATACCTAACATGTTACCTTTAGCTTTTGCATTTGTAATATATTACATGCTAAAGCGAAAGGTAAGTGTAACAAAGTTAACTCTAGGCATTATAGTTGGAGGAATTGCTTTACATGCAATAGGGTTATTATAGAAAGAAAATTATAATTTATTAAATATATGAATAAGGAAGGCATACAAAATGAGAATACAAGATTATATGTTAGAAACACCAGCAAAAATGAGAGAAATGATATCTAATGCAGATAGTTTATTTAATGAAATTAAGAAAGAAGATATAAAAAAGATTATAATAACAGGTTCAGGTACTAGTTATCACTCAGGATTGCAAGTACAACCATATTTGCAAAATTTATTAGACATAGATGTTGTAGAAAAGTATCCATTTATGATAACTGAAGATACATTTAAATTTGATAATAAAAATACTTTAGTGGTGGGAATATCTCAAGGTGGAAGTAGTTATTCTGCATATAATGCTATGAAGTTAGCTGAAGACAAGGGTTGTAAAATAGCATCTATGGCAGGCTGTAAAAATGCTCTAATAGATGAGATTTCTGACTATATATTAACAGTGAATTGTGGTGAAGAAAAATCTGGTGCTAAAACAAAAGGCTTTTATTGTACAAAGTTAAATTTAATGTTATTAGGTCTTCAAATAGCTAGAGAAAAGGGAATAATATCTAGTGAAAAGTACAATGAAGAGATAAATAAGATATTGGATGCAATAGATAGATTTGAATCAGTATATAAATCATCTGAGCAATGGATTGAAAGAAACAAAGAAAAGTTAGTTAACGCTAAAGAAATAAGAGTAGTAGGTCACTCTGATATATATGGAGATACATTAGAGTCAGCATTAAAATTATTAGAGACAATGAGAATTCCTGTAACTGGATATGAGTTTGAAGAGTTCATACATGGTGTATACAATGCTATAAATAGTGATTCTACTATATTTATACTAGATACAGGAAGAGAACCTAGAGTAACTAAGATGGTTGAAGTACTTTCTGGATGGACAGACAATGTATTTGTCATAGGTAGAGATGTTGCAGAAGAAGATAAAAATTTAAAGGCAGATATTATAGATAATCCTTACTATCAAACGTTTAACTTCATAGTACCTATACAATTGATATGTGGAGAAATACCTACATTAAGAGGTATAAACCCAAGTATTCCAAAAGATACTAAGTTCCACATGAAGTTAGGTAGTAAGAAGTTTAATAAGTAATTATACATATAAGTACTTTAGTTTATAGTTTCTTGTATAAATTTATAAATATACACTTAAGTAGCATGAATTATAAAGGTGGTGTCTCAAAATGATTTTAATTAATCATTTTGGAACACCACTTTTTTAGTGTATATATAATAGATTAGTTTTTTACAAATCTACACACATTATCTTCAAAAATTAACTTACCATTTCTTTTTTCAGTCTCCACATAGCAAGTGCGAAACTTCCACAACACAATATTAAAAATAACACTATAACAGGTAGTATATCTCCAACTAGAATGGTTTCACCAAATATTAGACTACGTAAAGTATTAATAACATGGGTAAATGGATTGAGCATAACTGCTATTTTTAATCCTCCAGATAAATCTTCAACAGGGAAGAGAGCAGAGCTTAAAAAGAAAATAGGAAGTACAATGGCAGTCATAATTGTTTCATAAATTATTTCATTTGGTAATAATAGACTTATAGCATAAGCTAGGCTTGATAAAAAAAAGGCTGTCATAAATATCAATACTATCATTATAGCAATTCCACCAATACCAGATGCTATTTTTACTGAAAAGAATATGCTTACTATGCATAAAATTGCTACTTCAATAAAAGACACTAGGATAGCTTCTAGTAACTGACCAAAGACAATGGAATATCGACTAATAGGTGCAATTAAAACTCTATAAAAACTCCCGCTATTTTTCATTATAAAATTGATGATACCACCACTACTACATGATGAAAAGATAACCAATACAATTATACCTGGAAGTATAAAAGCTGTATAATTATCGACATTCATATCACTCATAGTTTGGTTTGCGACAGAGCTATAAAGTATAAGCCAAAGAAGAGGTTGTAATATAGTAACTACAAATGAAATTGGATTTTTAAAACGCCATTTCATATTACGCCATAAGATATTTAACATTTCCATTCCTCCTTTAAATCTTTATTAGAACTTGTTAATGCTAAAAAAACATCTTCAAGACTTGGCTCTACAATTTCTATCGCATCAAACTTTATATTATGCTCTAAAAGAAATTTATTTATTAAAGTAAGTGAAGTTCTACTTTCTTTTACACTTATGAAAAGAGAATTTTCATGTATATTCATAAATTTAACTAAGCAAGCATTTTTAATATCATTCTTATATTTTTTTATATCTTCAATATCATGAAATGCGATACGAAGTATATTTTGCTTAATATAATTACGTAAACTAGATGGTGTTCCTTGTGCCAAATCTTTTCCATTTTTCATAATACAGATATTATCACTTAGCTGTTCAGCTTCTTCAAGATAATGAGTAGTTAGAAAAATAGTTGTACCATATTCATCTCTAATTTTTAGTAGCATATCCCACATAGCTTTTCTTGAATCTACATCCATACCAACAGTAGGTTCATCTAAAAACAGAATCTTAGGAGACGACACCATATTCATAGCTATATCTAATCTACGTTTTACTCCACCAGAATAAGATGAAGTAGGATACTTTAAGTAACTAGTTAACTCAAATTTTTCAATTAAAGAGTTTATTCTTTCTTTTGCAACTTGTGGTTCCACTTTATACATTTTGCTTTGGAATATCATGTTTTCCATGAGAGACAGGTGTTCATCAATAGATACTTGTTGTGCTACACAAGCAATTTGAGTGCGTATCCAAGATGGATTATTTATTAAGTCTTTTCCAAGCATCGTTACATTACCCGCTGTAGGCTTATAAAAAGTGGTCAAAATATTGATAAGCGAAGATTTACCAGCACCATTTGGACCAAGTAAAGAAAATATTTCTCCAGTCTTTACACTAAAACTTAGACCATTTAAAGCTCTTACACCATTTTTATATTGTTTTACTAAATTGTTGATTTCGATTGCCAACATGTATTATTCCTCCTCTTTAAGTGGAAATATGATTTCTGTAATATATTTATCTGGATTACCTTTTATTAGCATACCTGGTCCTTTAATAAATACTTCTCTCCAAGGAGTTTTTATTGTTAGATTATTTTCATGAATATATTTAAATATCATTTCATATGTTTTCGGCAAATTGTTATATGAACCAATGTGGGTAAAAAACAAAGCTTTTGTTTTAGGAAACTCTTTTATTGTTACACCCATACGATTTGGAGTTTCAGAAGTTGGTACACATAACTCCATTTTTCCTATGCCAGTTTCTTGGTCAACATTATGGTAGCAAAAGAATGGTGCACCATTTGATTTTCCTTTTATAGATTTAAATACATTTGGAAAATATTTTGTTGCTTCAGTCATGGGTCCATTGTAACTCATAGTAGCTGCTGTGACTGATTCGATGTTTTTAATTTCAATTTTATAATTCATTTGTTTTCCTCCTTAGGTATGTTTATAATGGTTTAATTAACCCATTAAGTATTAGTACAATATAAGATTTTTGATTCATTGATGATATAACCTTACCTTGTTTGTTTTCAAGTCTAACATAACATAAAATATATATCCTCTCATTTGATGCTCAATTTTGTAAACTTATTATTTGAATTTTGATTTCAATGATTTAATAAATTAAAATCAAATAATTTATTAAAAAGTATTTACAAATTAAGTGTATTAATCGTATAATACACTTAACGAAATATAAAATAAAATTTAAAGTAGAAGTGTATTTTTTTAGAAAAAGTGTATTATCGTATTAATACACTAGAATAGGAGGAAGTATGAATTTTGAATTAGATAATACATCTCCAATTTATTTGCAAATAATAAAGCATATAAAGAGACAAATAGTAACAGGAGAATTAAAACCAGGAGAAACAATACCATCAAGAAGAGAAATGGCACTTAATTTAAAAGTAAATTTAAATACTGTTCAAAGGGCATATAAGGAGATGGGTGATATGAATATAATAAATACTTTTAAAAACTATCAGAGTAGCGTGACAGTTGATGAAAATATATTAAAAAATTTAAAACTAGAGTTAATAAATGAATCTTTAGTTGTATTTATAGAAGATATGAAGGCAATAAATGTTACTAAAGAAGAAGTTTTAAAGATAATAGAAGATAGATATTAGTTTTTTAATAAATATAAACACTTAACTTATAAGGTTAATTGTACAAGCATATTAAATATGGAGGATACTAATATGATAGAAATTAAAAATGTAAGCAAAACATATAAAAGAATGCAAGGACTAAAAGTAAAGAAAATAGATGCTTTAAAGAATGTAAGCTTTAGTATTGAAAAAGGAAAAATAACAGCTTTACTTGGGATAAATGGTGTTGGTAAGTCAACAATTTTAAAAGCAATAGCAGGGCTTATAAAAATTGATAGTGGAGAGATTTTAATAGATGGAGAAAAAATGAATAAAAACATATATAATAAACTTGCATTTGTTCCAGATGTAGAATCTCACTTTAGTAATACAACAATAAAAGAGTCATTTGAATTTATGGAAATTTTTTATCCAAGATGGAATAAAGAAAAATCAAAAGAAATGATGGATATATTTAAACTGAATGAAAATGAATTAATTGACAATTTATCTAAAGGAAATATTGCAAGAGTAAAATTAATTCTTGGATTTTGTCAAGACCCAGACTATATATTACTTGATGAACCATTCACAGGGATTGACTTGTTTAAAAGAGAAGAATTTATAGGAGTAATAGCACAGTATATGAAAGAAAATCAAGCTATTATTATAACCACTCATGAGATAGTAGAAATAGAAAGTCTAGTTGATGAAGTTATAATTCTTGATGAAGGTAAAGTAATAACATCATTTAATGCAGAAGATTTGAGAGAAAGAGAAGGTAAGTCTATATTAGATAAAATGAGGGAGGTATATAAGAATGAATAAGCTTCTATGTCTAATAAATGTAGATTTAAGGAGAAATAAGAGGTTTTATATAGCCTATATATCTTTTTTATCTTTAATTACATTGGGCTTAAATTTATTTGAAATTATTAAATTTAAGAACTCTAAATTTATTATAAACTTAGCAATAGAGGATTTTGGAGGTGTATTTTATGGAATAGGTATCATTGGCAATCTTAGATGTATCCAAACAATTTTACTGTATGGAATATTGGGAATGTTTACATACTATATTTTTATGTGGAAAAGAGATTTCTTTTCTAAAAATCAAAGTATTTATACTTTAATGATGTTACCTCAGAATAAATTTAAACTTTGTATATCTAAGTCAATCACTTTGATAACAATGGTATATGGTTTTTTGATAAGTCAGATAGCAACATTATTTATATGTAAACACATATTTAATTTTGTTTTTAGAAATGTTCCAATAGTTAATATGTCCTTTGCTCAGGATTTATATTATTTAAATTTAAAAAGTATTCCAATCGATTTTATTTCTTTCATAACAATTTATGTATTTTTACTGTTTGTAGCTATTTCTTTTTTGAATAGTTGTATATTATTCACATTTTCTTACAGAGGTAAATTTTATGTGATTTTAATTACCTTGATAATTTTGGCAGGGTTATATTTTTCAACAGTATATATAAATATAATTAGTTTGTTTAGAAAGTATTATGGATTTGTTGGAACACAACTTAATTCCTTAGGTAACTATGTATTAAGTTTTATAGTTATAATGTTTATTTTAAATGGAATCTCTTATTTCTTAATAAATAAGAAATTGTCTATTTAGGAGGTGTGACATGAAATTAAAATCTAAAATATCTATACTTATTATATTTTTAGCAGTGGCAATATATTTTAGTATAGACCTATTGAACAATGAAAACAATTTAAGTATAAAAACGATAAAAGGTGACCAAGATGAATTGGGTTATATAAACATATATTTTGGATATGATTTTAATGGATATATAAATTCAAGATATATAATAAATGGAAGCAATAAAACTAAAAAAACAGAATTATTAAAATCAATAAAAGAGAGTGAGAACACGAATAACCTAATCGATGTCTCTAGTGGTTTGGATTCAATAGCTCATGTTGGTTTTGAAATAAGTGATGATTCTAAATCTAGTTCAAAAGGGATAAATTTTGTTATAGATGAGAAAAAAGAAGACCTAGAAAAAGGTGTATTTATTTCAGAAGGAAGTGATAAAAAAGTTGAATATGAAAAACTAGATATGGATAATTTTATAAGAACTAAATATAAAGTAGATAAAGATATCGATGAGTATCATGTAAAAGTGCTATCATCAAAAAGATACAAAAAAGATTTATATGTGTCTGTGCTTTATGCTCCAAATGAGTCATCAGAAAAAAATGAAGAAGATTTGAATAATATAGATATAATAAAGATTAATACTAAAAGTAAAAAAATAGAGACGATAAAAAGTATAAATATAAGCAAGTATCTTTTTGAAAAATACAACAACATACAGAGTATTGATGTAAGTTATTCTAGTAAAGATGGAGATAAAATGTATATTTTGATAGAAGCGATAAATGCAAATACATGGGATGATGTTGATTCTAAGCTCAATTTACTTGAGTATAATGTTAAAGAGAATAAAGAGAAAATAATAGAATTAAAAAGTTATAATAGAATGTCTTTGGAAAAAGCAAAGCTAAAAGATAGTAAATTATATATGATAATGTCAGAAAGAGATAATTCCAATAAAAGTAAAGAGGTAAATTTAATAACTTATAACATACTAGATGGCAGTTTAGTTGAAGATAAATATGTTTTGGATGAAAAAGAAGAAAGAAGCATCAGAAACATTGAAATTGATTCAAATAAAATCATTGTATGTACATCAAAAACAAATTCCGTACTACCCTGGGACAATAAGACTATTCTATATATAATAAATAAAAATTCGAAAGAAATAGTGTATAAGGGAGAATTACAGTTTAATAGTTCAAATAGCAGTTTAGAATTTGAAATAAAGTAGGTGAATTGATGAGGGATTTAATGAAGTTATTTGAGTTTGATTTAAAAAGAAACATAAAAAATTATATATTTATAATAAGTTGTTTTTGTTCTATTGTATTTTTAAATCTAGTGAAAAATTTAAATGATTATAACTATATAATAGAAAATGCAGTAAAAACTGAGCAGTTATCAAAAGTAGGAAAGACAATAGAAACAGTAAGTGTCATGGGGTTTTCAAGTTTTGGAAACATAATGGGTTCTATACAATCATGTTTTTTATTTGGGATATTTGTGTGTATTTGTTATGCTTTTTTTATTTGGTATAGAGATTTTGACATGAAAAGCAAATCCATATATACACTTGTGATGCTTCCTAAGAATAAAATTAATATTTATATATCTAAATTATTAAATGTATTGTTTCTAGTGTATAGCTACACTATATTATTTACAATAACTTTATTTATTGCAAGTAAAATACTACCTAATTATATGCTTGGTAGTATTGCAAACTATAATTTTGTACAAGAAACAATATATAAATTAAATATTTTACTTCCATACAGCTTTGAGAACTTATTAGTAGAATATGTATTTTTACTAATAGGAGTTATATGTGTAGTATTCACATCAATTCTTATAAATAAATCTGTGTATAAGATGAGAGCTTTAATGAGTTTTCTATTTTTAGTTATAGAAATTCTAATATTTATAATTCTTGTAGAGTTTATTATACCTTATGAATATAGTAATGTATTTACTGTAGTATATTCAAGTGTGAGCATATTTGTATGTAGTTTTATGTCTAATAAACTTTTAAATAATAAAATTGACTTTTAGGAGGTGTATATATGAGAGAAAAGAAATTAGGAAAATATACAATATGTTTTATAACAGTATGTTTATCAATGATTATTATGACTTTGATATTGAGTTGTCTTAGTAAAAATAAATTATCTATAAGAACTTTAAATGGTAATCTAAAGGATATAGGAAGAGTTAGTTTAGTATATACACCAAATATAAGTAGATATACTTATGAAGAAGTAACCATAAGTAAAAATGGGACAAGAAATGATATAAATCCTAAAACTAAAATTGGAAATGATTATTTGCATATTGATAAGAAATACAGCGATTTTATTGATGGTAAAGGAATCGAATTTATATATAAAGATGATTTGAATATAGGGGTAGCATATACTTCTACTAAGTCTAATTCAGTACAGGAAAGAAACAATTTAAATGATTATATAAAAGTTTCAAATAAAAATTTGAAAAGTGGCTTAGAAGAAAATTTTGATATTGATTTAAAAAAATCTGATTTTAAAGAAAATAGTTGGCAAACTATTTTTAACAAAATATATAGAGGAAATTTATATATGGTGATTAGTGAAACAAATGTTTCAGGTGTTACAGTCAATAATATTTGTATATTAAAGGTAGATATAAAAAATAAATCCTATAAATTATTAAATAGATTTAATTTAGACTCACAAAGTAAATACCAACAAAATATTAATGAGATTAAATTTTCTATTGGAAGTAAACTTTATTTAGAGAGGTTAAACAACAAAGAGATAAATGGTGACATTGAAGGGCATGATAATTATTCAGATTTCATTGTGTATGATATAGAAGAGAATTCTTTCGATAAAAGTAACAAGTTTATGGATAATTTAAATAAAGAAAAAAATGCTGACCAAGGGGAAATGGGCTTATTGAGTAAAACAAAGTTAGACTATATCGTTAAAGATAACAAACTAAATATTATAGTTACAGATAAGAGTCGTTTTATAATTAATCTTGTTTATAGTGTTGATTCTAATGAAATTAAACTAGAAGATTATGAAAGGCTTAATTTAAAAGTAGATTATGATGAAGCACTATCTGGTGTTAGGAAAGTTAAGTTATTAGACGATAAAATATACTCTATTTCAAGTGTAAAGGAAACTATTTCAGGAGAGAAAAAAGGAAGTGGAGTTACTTCTGATATAGTTGGAACCAAGCCAATAAAATTTCAAGTATTTGATATGAATCTTAAAAAAACAGTATATGAAGCTGAATTGATAAATGGAGATGTAAGTTTACAAGATAAGTTATTCTTTGTAGCAAATTAAATAATAGTATTAATCAAATAACTTTAAATTTAGATATTTTTTCATGTAAAATATAAAAATGAATAGATAAAAATAAAACAAGATAATTATATACATTTTGATTATCTTGTCTTATTTTAGCATTGATATAAAAGCAATTTGATTAATATCTTTTACATATTATAAATATTCTAATATTATAATATATTCTAGTTTAATCCGATATTTAATTCACTTAAATTTGAAATGATAGTAATATAGTGGTAGAATTAATTATTAGAATATTAAAAATAATAAATAAATAATACATTATACTTGAAGAGGGGGATAATTTAAAAATGAGTAAAAAGTATATAAAAGCAGGAAATTTAATTGATGGAACAGGAAATAGTATTATGGAGAATAAAGGTATAATTATTGATGGAGATACTATACTTGAAATTGAAGATATAAGAGAAGATTTAAGTGGATATGAGGTGTATGATTACCTAGATAAAACTGTTATGCCAGGAATTATGAATTGTCATGTGCATTTGACAATGGAACCAGTAGGAAATCCAAAAGTTTATTATGAGAATGTATCTGATGTAGAGCTTGTAGTAAATACAATAAAACAACTTGATGCATATTTAGATTCAGGAGTAACATATATTAGAAGTCTAGGTTGTCCGAAATATGTGGATGTACAACTTAAAAATCTTATAGACAAAGGATCTATAGATGGTCCTGGTATAGTTACTTCAGGTCCAGTTATATGTATGACAGGAGGACATGGATACTATTTTGGTATTGAAAGTGATGGAGTAGATGAATGTAGAAAATCAGCTAGAACAGTTTTAAAAAATGGAGTAGATTGTGTAAAGATAATGGCTACTGGAGGTGTAACAACTGATGGTGTTGAGCCAGGTTCACCACAGTTGACTTTAGAGGAAATGAAGGCTGCTGTAGATGAAGCTATAAAAGCAGGTAAAATAACTGCTACACATGCACAAGGAAGAACTGGTATAAAAAATGCAGTTCTTGCAGGTATTACTTCTATAGAGCATGGT
The DNA here is from genome assembly GCF_020658455.1 of Clostridioides sp. ES-S-0005-03. NCBI lineage: Bacteria > Bacillati > Bacillota > Clostridia > Peptostreptococcales > Peptostreptococcaceae > Clostridioides > Clostridioides sp. ES-S-0005-03. Next base: position 623,493 of record NZ_JACVWI010000001.1, read on the forward strand.
GTTTATTTAGATGATGAAATAATTGATTTGATGCTTGAAAAAGGAACATATCTAGTTCCAACAGTTGCTGCACCATATTTTATTTTAAATGCAGGAAAAGAAAGTGGAATAACTGAGGCTACTCTTAGAAAGTGCGAAATTGTTGCTATTCCTCATAAGGAATCATTCTTAAAAGCGTATAAAAAAGGAATTAAAATTGCAGTTGGTTCTGACGCAGGAACTTCTTATAATGAACATGGAAAGACGTATTATGAAATGAAATTAATGTCAGATTATGGTATGGATAACATGGATGTAATAGTAGCAGCTACAAAAACTGCATCCGAACTTTTAAGAATTGATAAAAATTATGGAACTCTAGAAAAAGGAAAGAAAGCAGATGTGATAGTGGTAAATGGAAATCCTATAGATAATATAGATGTAATGTCAGATGTTTTATCAGTATTTAAACTTGGCAAAAAAGTTAGATAATAAAATAAAAGAGAAATTAGAAAAAAGTGTCTGAAAGAATGTTTAAAAGATTAGAGACACTTTTTTTATTGATAATATTTATTAATACTTTAAAAATTCATATGTTATTTTATATCCATTAGTTAATATATATATTATAAAAGAATAAAAAGTAATAATTTGTCATGTAAATATATGTGTTTTTATAAATAATATATTTTAAAATAAAAAACAGTATATAAAAAAGGTTTATATGTTATATTTATATAAATATATCTATAAATAAGAAAGGAGCAAGTTGGTAAATGATAGAGGTAGATAAATTATGTAAATCTTTTACAAGGGTTGTAAAAGATGATAAAAGTAAAAGTTCGATAAAAAAATTAAAGAAGATTAAAACTAAAAAAGAAGACTTTCTTGCTGTAAATAATGTTTCTTTTAGTGTTGAAGAAGGTGAGATAGTTGGAATATTAGGACCCAATGGTGCTGGAAAAACAACATTACTTAGAATGTTAGGAGGAATATTAACACCAACATCAGGAAATATAAGTGTTTCTGGATATGATTATTCAATAGATAGAAATTCAGCAAAAAAAGAAATAGGATATCTATCTGGAAATACAAAGCTGTATGGGAGACTTTCTCCTAGAGAACTTTTAACAACTTTTGGAAGTTTATATGAAATGACAAAAGAAGAAATAGAAGAATCAATTAAAAATGTTGTAAAAGTAATGGATATGAATGAGTTTATAGACAACAGAATTGAAAATCTATCAACTGGTCAGACACAGCGAACATCTATAGCTCGTTGCTTAATACATTCCCCAAAAGTATATATTTTTGATGAGCCGACATTAGGTCTTGATGTTTTGAGTAGTGCATCTATAATAGACTTTATGAAAAATGAAAAGTTAATAGGAAAAACTGTACTTTATTCAACTCATTATATGGAAGAAGCAGAAATTTTATGTGATAAGATTTTAATGATTCATAATGGAAAAATAATTGCATCAGGGACTCCAGAAAGTTTAAAAGAAGAATCAGGAGTAAACAACTTGAGAGATGTGTTTATAAATCTTGCTAGAATGGAGGAGGTTTAGATGAGAAGTAAAATTGTAAAATACATATTCAAAAAAGAAATGTTAGACATACTAAGAGACAAAAAGACTTTATTTATGATGATTGTTATACCACTTCTTTTATATCCTTTGCTTATGTTGTTGATGATTCAGGTAATGAATATGTCCGCAAATAGTATGAATAGTAAAGATATTAATATAGCTTTTGATAGTACACCCAATAAAGTGCTTGTATCAATGATTGAAAAGGAGAATAATTTAGAGGGAGACACTGGGAACAATAAAGATACTACAAATGATAAAGGCAAGATAAAAATATTAAGTGTTGATAATTATAAGAAGTCTTTAGAAGAAAATAAAATTGATGCCTACATAAAAATAGAAGAAAAGCAATCAGCTACAAGTTATAAAATATATATGAATTCATCTCAGGAAAATTCTTCTAATTCTGTAAAAAGAATTGAAACTGTTTTAGATAAATACAAGAGACTTACTGTAGAAAATACTTTAGCTGAAAAAGGATTAGATGCACAGAGTACATTAGAACCTATAACATACAGTACTATAGATGTTGCAAAAACAGAAGAAGTAGCAGGTTACTTTTTAGGTCAGATATTACCATTTATATTAATAATAGGAGTTTTGCTTGGTTCAATATATCCAGCAATAGATGTTATGGCTGGAGAAAAGGAAAGAGGTACACTAGAAACTTTATTTACACTCCCAATATCGAATTTAGAATTAGTAATGGGAAAATATATGGCTGTTTCCCTTAGTGCAATAGTAACAGCAATTTTAAATATTTTATCTATGGGATTAACGATGGCATTTATTTTAGTTAGTGGTGGTCTTAGTAGCCAGTTTGGTTTTGGAAATTTTAATTATGGAGATTTAGTTTTACCAGTTATTACTACTTTAATATGTGTATGTCTGTTTTCAATGGTAGTTGCAGCAATAAGTATGTGTGTATGTTCACTAGCAAAAAGTTTTAAAGATGCTCAAAACTATATAACTCCTCTTATGTTGGTTATTATGATACCATCTTATGTTTCTATGATACCCAATATAGTATTGGATAGAGTAACAGCTGTAATACCTGTGGTAAATATATCATTACTTATAAAAAGTGTATTGTCTTTTAAAAGTGATTTAAATCTGATAGCACTAGTTTTAACATCAAATATAGCTTTTGTAATATTGGCAATTATACTTCTGTCTAAAATGTTTAATTCTGAAGAAATACTTTTTGGAAATAGTAAGAGTTTTTCTTTCTTGGAGAAAAGATGCAATATAAAAAAAGGGTCTATACCAACTGTGAGTGATGGTATTATTTTGTATGCAGTAGGATTAGTTCTTTTAATTTATGTTGGTTCTTTGGTTCAAATTAAATTTGGAACAGCAGGTATTGTAATGACACAAGTTATGATAATTGCTTTACCACTAATATTTGCATATTATATCAAAGCTGATTTTAGAGAAGTATTTAGTATAAAGATTCCAACATTAAAACATCTCTTAGGAGGCGTTGTTCTTTGGGTTGGAGGATACATAATTATTATGATTATAACTCAGTTAATTTTATTTTTATTTCCTCAAAATATGGAAGTGGCTGAGAGTTTAAATAAATCTCTTTTTATGAAGGATAAATTTTTATTGAATTTATTGATAATAGGATTATTGCCAGCTATATGTGAAGAAATATTTTTTAGAGGTTTTATATTTTCTGCATTTAGTAAATCCAAAAATGGAGTTAAGTCTGTAAAGTTAGCAATAATATGTAGTGGAGTATTGTTTGGTATTATGCATATGGATTTTATAAGAATAATTCCAACATCAATATTAGGAATCATATTTGCATACAGTGTATATAAGTCTGGCTCTATATTTGTATCAATGTTATTACATTTCTTAAATAATAGTGTAGCGGTTATAGTAAGCCATTATGCAACAGGAAATATAGCTAACTTATATAAGTTTATTGAGGTTGATTTTTCAAATTTAAATATATTTAAATTTGCTTTAGTTCTTGTAATAAGCTTTATATTAGTTATATTAGGAATGAGACTTTTATACAGAAAAGATTTAAAAAATTAAATATAAATTTCTTAAATATATTGAGATAATAAATAACACTAAAATATATAAGTATTGCTTTATTTATATATACTTTAGTGTTATTTTATTTATTTATTCATTATATAAACTCTTTATAAATTCATTTATATAATATTTTAATTATATAAATGAATTTATAAAGAGTTTATATCTAAAAAATGACTTTAAAAAATTAGGTAAAAATGGCATATTAAAAAATTTATATTAAATATTATTCAATTTAGTTAATTATAAAAATTAAGTGTTGATTTGTCGAAATGAATAGAAGAAGAAAAACATAATGAAATTTTAAAGGTGAATGTATTGGAAATACTGTGTTTTAATAAAAAGTAGTCATTTCTTGTAAAATGGATAGTTTTTATTAAAAATTAATATAATTATAATATAAAAATAAAATTTTTCAGAAAATTCATAGAAAGATATAGGCTTTTCATCAATAATTATATGCCAAAATAATCCAATTTATTTTCTATTATACCGATATGAAATGTATAAATCAATAGGAAAGACAACTAATATAACATATTCTATATATATAGTATAGCAAAATTTTACAAATTTTAAAATAAATATAAACTATCCATTTTACAAGAAATGGAAACTTTTGAAATGTGTTTGTTTGCTAGTGATTTATAATCAAATAGAGGTGCTTTAATGGGAGGAAATTTTTATGAGGAAATTACAAAAAAAATTAATGGTTTTTTTATTTATTTGTATAATTTTACAAGTTAAATATACAACACCAGTCTATTCTTTACATAAGCTTTATAAAAATAACTCCATAAATAACCTTGAATTCAGATTATTTAATAAACAATTTATTAGCTACTATGCATTGCAGATAATATTTATTATGACGATAATATGTCTAGTACTTATTTTTTATATAATATATGATAAATTAAGTTTAAGAGTTAAATTGCAAAAGATAGTATATACAGATGGTCTTACAGGAGCAAGTACTATGGATAAATTTGTAATTGATGCTAAAAAAATATTAAGCAAAAACACTCAAGAGAAATATGCGTTATTATATATAGATATTGATAAATTTAAGTATATAAATGATTTGTTTGGATATGAAGTGGGAAATAAAATTTTATGTAGTTTAACAAATATTATTAAACATAATATATTTGAAGAAGAAATATTTGCAAGGATATCTGCTGATAATTTCACAATAATCATGAAATATAGAGAAGAAGAAGATATAATAAATAGATTAGAATGTATATTTAAAGAATTGGATTTATTTAATAATAATCAGGAAGAAAAATATAAATTAGTTTTAAGTTGTGGAATATACTTTATACTTCCAGAAGATAAAGATATCAACCCAATAATAGATAGAGCTAATATACCTCATAAAATGGCAAAGGGAGGACATAAAAGTTCATATGCATTTTATGACAACAAGATTCATGATCAAGAAATAAAAGAAAAAGAGATGGAAAATACAATGTTCTCAAGCTTAGAAAATAAAGAGTTCATAGTATACTTGCAACCTAAAATAGAACTAAATACGGGAGAAATACAAGGTTCGGAAGCGCTTGTACGATGGAAAAGTCGTGATAAGGGATTAATTCCTCCAAATGAGTTTATACCATTTTTTGAGAAAAATGGTTTTATAATAAATTTAGATTTATATGTACTAGAAGAAGTTTGTATACAACTTAGAAAATGGATTAACACAGGTATAAACCCATTAACTATTTCAGTTAATGTATCAAGAATACATTTATATTGTAATAATTTTATAGAAACCTATAAAAATATAATTGACAAGTACAATATACCTGCAAAATATATAGAACTTGAATTAACTGAGAGTATTATATTTGATAATTTTGATATTTTAATTGATATAATGAATAGTTTAAAAGAGATAGGTTTTTTAATATCTATGGATGATTTTGGTTCAGGGTATTCATCATTAAATATGTTAAAAGAAATTCCTATGGATATTTTAAAACTTGACCAAAAATTTATCATGGAAACATATAATAGTAAGAGAAGTAAAATAATTGTTACTAAAGTTGTAGAGATGGCAAAGGAATTGGGGATGAAAGTAATATCTGAAGGTGTAGAGACAGAAGCACAGTTTAAACTATTGAAGGAAGTCAAATGTGATATGGCACAAGGATATCTATTTGGAAAACCAATGCCAATTGAAGAATTTGAAAAATTGATTGCATACACTTCAGCAAAAGAATAATCAGTTTACTTTATAAAAAATGAATAAGTTATATTAAAAATGAACTTTAAGCTAGAGTTCATTTTTTTATGTGGATTTTTATACATTTATTTATTAAAATATGTAAACATTAACAAATATAAATATAGTCTTATCTCATACAGATTAGACAAAACACTAGAATGTAGTATATATTGATAGCATCCATTGACATTACACTCCAGTGTTTATTTTGCAGTAATGATTGTATAATTCCTGAACTTTTGATTTTATCAATGTTTTAAGCTCAATTGGTTCTAGTACTGTGGCCTCTTTTCCAAATGACAAGAAATATTCAGCTACCCAGTTTAGTGTTGTTTTTGAGATATACATATCTATGTAACCGCCATTAGGAAAAACAGTCAATCCTTTTGCTAATAGAAATTCTGCCTCACAGCGTTTTACTCCTATATCTGTTAGTTGAATTTTAATATGATAATCTTTAGCAACTTCTAAATTTTCAAGATATTCATGTATTGAATTTGGAATACTGTATTTTGAACTTGTTATATTTTCTATACTTACAATCTTTTCAATTCTGTCTACACGAAATTCACGGATAGATTTTGACTTTAAGCAATACGCTGGACAGTACCAAAGACCATTCATTGCATATAAACCAACAGGTATAATAGTTCTGATACTTTGGTTTTTATTTGATGAATATTGAACTGTAAGAGCAGAATTATTTGTAATTATGTTAAATAGTTCTTTTAGCAAGGGAGAAGAGCAATGTCTATCTGGTGTCCAGAATACAATTTTATTTTGTATTTGAGTAATATTATGTTGTACATCTGCTGGTAGACAATTTAAAAACTTTTTTAATACAGAGACTCTCTCTTGTTCAAATGGCAAATCACGATAAAAAGCTAACGATTGATAGGCAAAAAATATTGCTTTTGCTTCACTTTCTGAAAAGGTAATTGGTGGTAGTATACGTTCTTTTAACATATGATAACCACCTGTTGCTCCTGTTTTTGAATATAGAGGGAATCCCATGCTTTCTAAAGCTTGTAAATCTCTAAGTATTGTTCGTTTTGATACACAAAATTCTTCAGCCAATTCTCTTAGAGTAAAATTTCTTTTTGCATTTATAGTTATCATCAATTCAATTAAGCGCTCAGCCTTTGACATTTTTCTACTCCTTTTTTTACAATAGTGACAATTATTGTCACTATTATATGATAGGATATTATCGTGTTGAAAGCAATATAAATATTATAGAAAGGATGGATATTTAATATGAAAGCTGACGATATATTCAATTACTGTGTATCAAATTTAGATGATGTTGTTTTAACAGAAAATTGGGGGGAAAGAGGGATATTTTATAATCCTAATGGTATTTTAAAGAAAGGAGTATATGTTCTTACTATCAAAGAAAAAGATGGTGAAAATGACAAAAGTTCATCACTAAACCGAAGTAATGTTTATCGTGTAAATGTATGCTTGAAAAAGGAAACATTTATTAAAAGGTTTGATAATATCCCAAAACGACCAGATGCTGGGCAAATTGTGAAAATGGACTTTGATTTTACAAAACTGGATACAATTATGCCTCATCCTGTTTATGCATGGATGGGATGGGTGTGTGTCTTAAATCCTTCAGAAAAAACATTTAAAGAATTAAAAGTAATGATACAAGAGTCATACGATTTTGCTAAGGAAAAATTTGCTAAAAGGATAAAAAAGTAATAGCATGTGAACATAATTATAATAAAGGCTACTGAAACCTGAAAATACAATTCTATTTTTTCACTTCATATATTCTTATAGATTCATATAAAATTTGGTAGCCTTGAATGTAAATCTCTAAGTCAGACAAGAGAAAAATAAATACCAAATGAAATATCAAAAAACATAGTGATTAAGGAAATTTCTTGTATTATACCTATTTAGACTTGAAGATTTTGAGGTTTAATAGTAGGTTTTAAAATGCTATTTTTTATAAAAACTATCTTTAAATGAAAAAGCTTGTAGATATTCATAATTTTATTTAAAAATAGTTGACATATGAGCTGTATTATTATATTATTGTATTAGGTTATTAATACAATAATATAATAACACAATGAGGAGGCATGAATATGGAATGGGAACTTGATAATAACAAACCTATATATATACAATTAGTAGAACATCTAAAGTTAAAAATAGTTTCAGGGGAAATAAAAATAGGTTCTAAATTAGAAACAGTAAGAGCACTTGCTGAGGATGCTGAAGTTAATCCAAATACGATGCAAAAAGCTTTAACAGAACTGGAAAGACAAGGATTGGTTTATAGCCAAAGAACAAAAGGAAGATTTGTAACAGATGATAAGGAAAAAATAAAAGCTATGAAAGAGGAAATAGCCAATGTTGAAATAAATACATTAAAAGAGACTTTAGTAAAACTTGGATATGACGAAGATGAAATGTTAAAACTTATAACAGAAAATTTGAAAGGAGAATTATAAAATGGATAAAAATATAAATGATGTTTCTCAAAATGACATAGTTGAATTTAAAGGTGTAAATAAAAGCTATGGAACTAAAAAGGTTTTAAAGAATGTTGAGTTGAATATACCAAAAGGAAAAATAGTTGGCTTGTTAGGTCCTAATGGAAGTGGTAAAAGTACAATGATTAAATTGATGAATGGATTATTACAACCTGATGATGGTGAAATTATGATAAATGGAATGAAGCCATCTATAGAAACAAAGAAAATAGTATCATACCTACCAGAAAGAACTTATTTAAACGACTGGATGAAAGTATCAGATTTACTTAAATTTTTCTATGATTTTTATAGTGATTTTGATGTTAGAAGGGCAAATGAAATGATTAAGAGTTTAGATATTGATGTAGATGAAAAATTAAAAACAATGTCTAAAGGAACTAAAGAAAAAGTACAACTTATTCTGGTCATGTCAAGAAAAGCAAATATATATATTTTAGATGAGCCTATTGGAGGTGTTGACCCAGCTGCAAGGTCATATATACTTAAGACTATACTAAAAAACTATTATGAGGATAGTACTTTGCTGATTGCAACTCATTTAATAAGTGAGATAGAAAATATATGTGATGAAGTAATATTTATATCTAAAGGTGAGATAGTACTACAAGGAGATGTTGAATCAATAAGAGAGGAAAAAGGTAAATCTATAGATGCATTATTTAGGGAGGAATTCAAATGTTAGGAAAACTATTAAAATATGAGTTAAAGGCAAGTGGAAGAACGTTTATACCATTATATATAGCTATAATAGTAGTGGCTATATTAAATGGAATATTTATGAAGATTGATATATTCCAAATACAAGGAATAGGAATACTTGTACTTACAAGTCTTTTTATGGCACTGGGTGTTTTAACTATTGTAGTTACAATTCAAAGATTTAGAAAAAATCTTTTGGGAGATGAAGGCTATTTAATGTTTACTCTTCCTGTTAGTACTAGTTCACTTATATTATCCAAATGTATAACAGCACTTATATATGCGGTACTTAGTTTTATAGTTGCAGTAGGTACATTTGCAGTACTAATGTTTTTTAGTGCTTCTGGAATTGCATTTGCTGAGATTTTAGATTTTTTTAATAATGTTTTCAGATTGGGGTTTGAAAATTTTTTAGATATGTTCTTGCTATTATTAACAATGCTTATTTCATATACTTCATTTATTTTATTGCTATATACAGCAATTTCAATGGGGCAATTACCAAAGTTTAATAAACATAGAAATGTATCTGCATTTGTTTCTTTTATAATTATAAATATGATAATATCAACTGTTGGTAGTACAATTGAAAGATTTTTACCAGGAGAAAATACTAACATGATTTATCATTTATATCAAAGTTCTCATTTTATGTTTGCTATACTTGGTAGTATTATAATTTTAGTAATATTATTTATTGCTACAAAATATATACTAGATAGAAATTTAAATTTAGAATAGATATTTTTATAAAGAGCCATCTTTTAGAGTTACTTTAAAAGATGGCTCTTGTTTACTTTAAGAATTAATTAAGTATTATATAAACAGGAATAAATTCTTATATATGGTTAAATGTGTATGTGTATTGTATAATAGAAATGCATATTAAAAATTTTGATAAATAATTACAAAATTCTTATAAACAAATACTGTAAATAGAAAGTCTACAAACAGAGTAATAAAAGTTAAAATTACATAGATTTGAGGGAGAAAATATGAAAAGTTATACAAAGACTAAATGGAGTGTTTGGGGCATAATTACATTTTCATTTATTTTAGTCTTATTTTTAAGGATGTCAACTGCTGTTGTCTCAGATAATTTAGCAAAAGAGTTAGGGTTTAATTCTATACAAATATCAAATATAGCATCATTTTGCCTTTACTCATATGCACTTATGCAAATACCAGCAGGTATATTAATTGATAAATATGGAGCAAGAAAGATTAGTAGTATTGGAATAATAACGGCTAGTATAGGTTCGATACTATTTGGATTAATACAAAATATAGAATTAGCATATCTTTCTCGTATAGTTGTAGGAGCAGGAACATCAGTAATATTACTCTGTATCTTAAAAATTCAAGGTAGATGGTTTGATAAATCGGAGTTTGCTTCTGCAACAGCTAAGTTCTCATTTGTTGGAAATGTGGGAGGAGTTCTTGCTACTTTTCCGCTAGTATTTTTGTCCGAATTTATTGGTTGGAGAAATTCATTTTTATTAATAGGTATAATAGGTATTTTAATTGGATGTTGTATGTATATTATTGTTAGAGATACACCAAGAGAATATGGATTTAATGTAAATGTTGATATTTATGAAGAATCAGAAAAAATTAGTATTATTGAAGGGATTAAGTCCGTTATAATTAATAAGTCAACATGGTATAATTCAATAATAATGTTTTCTTTTGTAGGTTTAACAAGTGCATTTACAAGTCTTTGGGGAGTAAGATACATAATGGATGTTTATGGAGTTAGTAAGAGTTTTTCTGCGTTTATAGTATCATTTTTTACATATGGATTTATATTTGGTTCAATAATCATGGATTTTGTGTTTGCAAAAATAAAGTCTAGCAAGTTTAACATAATAAAATATGGTGCAATGATAGACTTATTTATATGGATAATAATTGTAATTGTTTTTAAAGTAAAACCACCAATAATGTTTTTACCAGTAGCATTTTTTATAATGGGGTGTATAGTCATGTCACATCTACAAGTATTTAATGATGCTAAATATAAAAATAAAGAGATTTATTCTGGATTGGCAACTAGTGTTATTAATACCTTTGAATTTATAGGAAGTGGTATTATTAATTTAATCATAGCTATATCTTTACAAATAAATTTCTATAATACAGTTGATGGATATAAAAGAGGATTTATTGTATTTATAGTATTAAGTATTATAACTATAATAGCATCTCATATTGGTGTAAAAAATGATGATTTTAAAACTCAATAGCATTTTCATAGTGGCTTAGCATAAAGTTCTACAAATAATAGAAGGTTTGGATTTAGAAAAAAGAGCTAACTGGAATATAAATCTTGTTTACTATGATTAAATGATATTGTATCATATTAAATAGAAAAATAAGAACTTTAAACTATAGTATTGGTTCTAAAATATAAAGTAAGGAGTTTTTTCTATGGATACAACAAAAATAGATGATATAAGTAAGTTAGATTTAAATAATCTAGATATTAATAAAATGGACATGGGTGGTTTGATGGAAAGCCTTTTGGAATGGGCAACTACAAGTGGAGTAAAACTTATAATAGGTTTACTCATACTTTCAATTGGATTTAAAATAATAAAAAAAATTGTAAACCATGTCATGACAGTTCTTGGCAAAAGAGATGTCGATTTAACTTTAAGAAGGTTTTTGAAATCTCTTCTTTTAAGTGTACTTAAAGTTGCTGTTATAATAGTTGTTCTTGAATACTGGGGGATGAGTTTATCTAGTTTTGCTGCTGTAATAGCTTCAGCAGGGGTAGCGATAGGTTTAGCGCTGCAAGGTAGTTTATCAAATTTTGCTGGAGGATTTATTATACTTTTGATTAGACCTTTTAAAGTAGGAGATTACATAGAAGCAGCAGGTCATGGAGGAACAGTTGAGCAAATAGGACTTTTTTATACTCAATTAGCTACTCCAGATAATAAGCAGATACTTATACCAAATGGCTCTGTATCAAATGATAGTCTGATAAATTATTCTGCAAAAAATACTAGAAGGGTTGATTTAGTTTTTAGTGTAGGATATGAAGATGATATATTACATGTTAGAAGAGTCTTAAAAGAAATTGTAAATAGACATAAATTAATAATAAATGAACCAGAACCATTTATAGGAGTAGTAGAACATGGAGATAATGCCATTAAATTTGCAATTAGGGCTTGGTGTAAGACAGAAGACTATTGGACAATTTACCTTGATTTATTAGAAGATGTTAAAATTAGATTTGATGAAGAAGGAATTACAATACCTTATCCTAAAATGGATTTAACAGTTAGGGAACTAAATAAAATTTAAGTTTTTAATTATATAAAAGGGATGCTATTTAAAGCATCTCTTTTAGTTGTTTTTATTTTATGTAGATTTTTTATTTTCATATTTAATTAATGATAATTTTTACTATTTTATAGATTTAAATTTTAAAATTCTGGTATAATAAATTATATTATATAGATTTTAAAAATATTTCATCTTTGAGCGATACACGTATAGTTAAATATTATTTTACGATAGACAGAAAGTCATCTTATATCAGTATTTTAAAATAATAAGAAGTTGTATAACTTTGGATATTTGTGTATCATCCAATTTCATCTCAGTTTATCTCAACATTTCTATTTTTAAGAATAACTATGATTTATAAACAGGTATTATATTAGAAATTTAAAAATTTGTACTCATATCTTATTATTTAGGTTAATTTTCATATAAGTAATATTAAAATAGATTTTTAGCTTTTGATTATAAAGCTTTGAAAATAATTAAAATAAAGTAAGGAAAATATGCAATATAAAAGGGTAAATGAAGGGTTTAAAGGGCATAATATAGAATAAATTAATTATTATTTAAGGAGGATTTTTATGTGTAAAAAATTATATTTATTAGTAGCAAGTATACTTATTGCAGGTTTATTAACTGCATGTAGTGGAAATTCAAATTCAGGACAAGCACCTCAAAATAGCAATACAAAAAAAGAAGCAAATGCTTCAAATAGTGATTTAAAAGATGGCAAAATTGATGAAAGTTTAATGGAACAAGACTTCAAAGTACCTTATACAGATGCAATAAATATGTTTAAAGACAAATATAAGGATGCTGATATAGTAGATTTAAGTCTTGAAAGCGATTTAAATAAATATGTTTATACTGTTGAAGGTGTAGATGATAATAATGAGTATAAGATGAAAATAGATGCTAATACAAAGGATGTATTGCAAGATAAAACTGAAAAATTGGATTCAGAAGATTTAAATGGTAAAGCTAGAAAAGAAAAATTAGATTTAAATGATATAATAACACCTCAAAAAGCTATGGAAATTGCATTGAAAGAACAAGATGGAATAGTAAAAGAATGGAGTTTAGATAAAGATTTAGATGTTACTTTTTATAAAATAAGAATAGATAAAGATAAAAATGAATATGACATAAAGGTAGATTCTAAAAAAGGAACTATACTGGAGGTAGAAAAAGAAGATTAAGAGTTTCAAGTTGCTTTTAAAATAAATTCTTTTTTGAATAAAATTTGTTTAAAATATAACAAATAGGGTATAAAAAGGTTAAATAACTATTTTAGGAGGAGTACGGTATGTCATTAAAATCATTGAAAATAAAAGAAAATTTATATTGGGTAGGTTCACTTGACCCTGATTTAAGAGTATTTGACATAATTATGTATACACCTTATGGAACAACTTATAATTCATATGTCTTAAAAGGCACAGAAAAAACAGTTTTATTTGAAACAGTTAAAGATAAACATTTTGAGAAATATATTGAAAGATTAAATGATTTAAATATAGACTTTGAAAAAATTGACTATATTGTGGTAAGTCATACTGAACCAGACCATGCAGGAAGCGTTGAAAAGCTATTAGATTTAGCAAAAAATGCAAAAGTAGTAGCTTCAGAAACTGCTATTAAGTATCTAAAGGAAATCGTAAACAAAGACTTTGAATATATTGCAGTTGCAGATGGAGATGTGCTATCAATAGGCGATAAGACTTTAGAATTCTTCTCTGTACCTATGCTTCATTGGCCAGATACTATATACACATATATAAAAGAAGATAAAACTCTTGTAACATGTGATTCATTTGGAAGTCATTATAGTAATGACAAGATAGTAAACACTCTTAATGAAGATGAAGAAAAGGATTACTTAGATGCCTTAAGATATTATTATGATTGTATAATGGGGCCATTTAAACCATCTATGGTAACTGCTATAGAAAAGATAAAAGATTTAGATATAGACACAGTGTGCCCAGGTCATGGACCAGTATTGACTGAAAATCCTAGAAAAATTATAGACCTTTATTATAAATGGAGTGTAAATGAACAAGTAAAATTAGAAAAAGAAGTTACAATTTGTTATGTTTCTGCACATGGATATACAAAAATCATGGCAGAGGCTATAAAATCATATATTGAAAAAAATAGCAATTATAAAGTAAATTTATTTGATGTAATAGAGCATAAGCAAGAAGAAATTCTAGATAAAATAGCAGTATCGCAAGGTGTATTATTTGGAACACCAACAATATTAGGGGATGCATTAAAACCTATATGGGATATATTAGTATCTTTAAATCCAGTTCTTCATGGTGGAAAAGTTGCATCAGTATTTGGTTCATATGGATGGAGTGGAGAAGGTATAGAAAATGCTATGGAGAGAATCAATCAGCTTAGAATGACAACAGTGAAACCATTTGCTGTTAATTTTAAACCATCAGGGGAAGAAGTTGACAAATTATATGCTTATACAGGAAAATTCTTAGATAAGTTAAACTCTACTTTTGGAAGTAAAAAGAAGACTAAAAAGTTTAAATGTGTAATTTGTAATGAAGTATTTGAAGGAGATAGTGCTCCTAGTATATGCCCTGTATGTGGAGCCAAAGAGGACCAATTTATAGAAGTTGAAGAAGATGAGGTTACTTTTAGAAAAGATACTGACGAATATTTTGTTATAGTAGGAAATGGTGCAGCTGGTTTCTATGCAGCAGATGCTATAAGAAAAAGAAATAAGACTTGTAAGATAACTATGATTTCTAATGAGGAAGAGTTAACTTACTATAGACCTGCACTTTCTGATGGTATAAATGAAGAACTTAATTTTGATTTCTATATGGAAGATAAAGCTTGGTATGACGAAAACAACATAGTAGTAATATTAGGAACAAATGTAGATAAATTAGATGAAGCAAATAAAACTATTGTAGTAAATGATGGAGCTATTAAATTTGATAAGCTTGTAATAGCCACAGGAAGTAGAAATTTCATACCACCAATTAAAGGTCATGATTTAGAAAATGTATTTACACTTAGAAATATAAAAGACTTATATAATGTAAAAGAAGCATTAGAAAAGTCTAAGAAAGTTGTAGTAATTGGTGGAGGACTATTAGGTCTTGAAGCAGCATGGGAATTTAAATTAAAAGGCTTAGAAGTAGTAGTGGTTGAAGCAATGGATGGTATATTATCAAAACAACTTGATAAAGAAGGCAGTAAAATACTAGAGCAATGTGTAAGAGATACAGGCATAGATGTAAGATTAGGTGTGGCAGTTGATGGTATTGATGGCAATGGAAGGGCTCAAAAAGTTGTATTTAAAGATGGCAATAGTGTTGACTGTGATATGGTAGTCTTTTCAATTGGAGTGAGAGCAAATACTCAGATGGTTCAAGATACATCTGTAAAAATTGATAGAGGTATTGTTGTAGATAATACATTACAGACAAATGTTAAAGATATATACGCTTGTGGAGATGTTGCACAAGTAGGAAACACTAGTCTAGCAATATGGCCATCTTCAGTAGAAATGGGAAAAATAGCAGGAGCAAATGCAAGTGGAGATAGTTTGAAATTTGAAAGTGATGTATATCCAGTTTCATTAGATGCTATGAATGTTAAAGTATTTAGTATTGGTAATATACAAGATTTTGATAAAGAAATTTCATCAAAAGATGAAGGTAAAAGAGTATATAAAAAATTATTTATGAAAGATGGTTCATTAGTAGGAGCTATACTTATAAATGATTTAAGTTGCACTGTTAAATTGATAAGATTAATATCTGAAAAAGGGGATTTTGAAGATGTTATGAAGTCAGATATACTATAGTTTAAATATATCTAGATAAAAAGAAAAAGTCTTGAAATATGATAGATTCATATTTTAAGACTTTTTTGTTATAATATATAATAAAATAAAGATACCTTAACTGTAAATTTACATAAATTATTTACTTTTGAATATTAGATTCCTTTTTGAAATTGGTATGTAATAGCAATATAGAGTATATAATAATAGTTAAAGTTAAAAAAGGGGAAAAGCAATATGCAGTATATACAAGAATTACTTGATTTAACTCAAAACTATTGGGTGTTAGCCACAATAATTGGTTTATTAAGTGCATTTATAGAAAGCTTTATACCAGCCTTACCACTTGTGGCGATAGTTACAGCAAATGCTGCTATACAAGGGTTATTACTTGGGTGTTTGCTATCATGGATTGGCTCAGGGCTTGGGACAACCTCATTATTTTTATTAATAAGTAGATTTACTGATAGTAGACTTTTTAATAAGTTGAGAAATAGTAAAACTGAAAGAGCAATAAGTTGGATGGACAAACAGGGATTTAAACTGCTATTTATAGCATATGCTTGTCCATTTATGCCTGGGTGTTTAGTTACTGTTGCATCAGCTTTTTGTAAAAAAGATATAAAAGATTTTGTTCCAGCAATGTTGGCAGGAAAATTTGTAATGTTTATAGTAATAAGTTATGTGGCAAGTGATATAGAAGGATTTATAACAAGTCCACTAAAGATAGCATCATTTATACTATTAGTATTTTTATCATGGAAGATTGGAAGTAAAGTTAATAAAAACCTTGAAAATCATAACTATGAATTTCATCATAAAAAACACGATAATGATAGAGATAACAAAAGAATTTAACTTGTCAAAAAATTAAAATTGTCTTAAAAGAATTAGATTTAAATAAAAATTAAATTTAAAAGTATTCTTTTAAGACAATTTTTTTAATTTATTTAATTAATTTATAAATATGTAGCTATAAAAATACATTAAAATAAAATGTAAAATTGATATCCGATTAAAAAAATAACTATGAAGTTTAAAAGTTTAGATATGAATTTTTCTGTTTTTGAACTAGTTTTTATAGGGAGTAAGGAAATGTTTATAGTAATGGGAAAAAACAATTCGATACCTTCTTTGGTAATAAGGTCAAGACACATGTGAGAAAAATATCCTATTATAAATCCACTAGACAGACATGAAAAAACTATATTGTTGTTGGTAAAGATTGTTAGAGACTTAAAAAAACTACTAATGAGTAATAATGCAAGAAGACTATGGGTAAACCCTCTGTGTCTAAACCTACTTCCAAATAATTTGTAAATTAATATGAATTTTTTACTTATGTAAGAACCTCTCATATCTATATCTGGAAACAATGAACCTAAATATGCAAAATAGATATAGATTATAATTAATACTATTTTATATGTAGTATCGTATTTGACTAAATATATATTATTTATAAAGGGGAGTATCAAAAGCGCTAATATATATCCTCCCCTTTCATGTGTTTCTTTTATCATATAAAAATCCTCCTGAATCGTCACTATAAACACAATATTGGTAAATTTAGACTATCTTTTATTATATTATATAGCAAACATAAGTTTTTTTCAAAAGGATTTTAATATTTAATTACTCTTGAGATTTTAAATTTTTGTAATTTTCTAAAGCTCCATTCCAATTAACTACATTAAACCAGTTGTTAATATATTCATTTCTTCTGTTTTGATATTTTAAATAGTAAGCATGTTCCCAAACATCAAGACCTATGATAGGAGTCAAGTTTTTACTTACAGGGCTATCTTGGTTTGGAGTAGTTATAATGGACAATTTACCATCTTTAGTGGCTACCAGCCAAGCCCAACCAGAACCAAAAACATCTAAAGCTGCTTTTTGGAATTCTTCTTTGAATTTTTCAAAAGAACCAAAATCTCTGTCGATAGCTGCTTTTAAAGATTCAGAAGGTATAGTTTTCTCAGGAGTCATTATATCAAAAAAGAATTTATGATTGTAAGCACCACCTGCATTATTTCTTACTGTTGTAGCAATGTCTTTAGGCAAAGAATCTAAGTTTTGTAATAATTCACATAAAGAATAATTATAAAGCTCAGGATATTTTTCAAGAGCTGCATTTAACTTATCAACATAAGCCTGATAATGTTTATCATGATGTAAAATCATAGTTTCTTTATCTATATATGGCTCAAGTGCATCATAAGCATAAGGTAATGGTTTAACCTTAAACTTGTTATTTTCGGGTGTAAAAGCAAATAAAGTTATACACTGTGAAAGTATAAATAAAGACATAATAACTGGTATTAACATTTTTTTCTTCATAAAAATCACCTCCTAATATAGTATTTCTAGAAATTAAAAAATTATGAAAGATTAGCAGATAATTTATAAAAATTTGATAGTAATTTTTTTAAAATTGAATAAGTTTTGAAGGCAAAGACAAAACTATGAAATAAGGATAACACTAAAAATTAGGAAGGAAATTTGATAATATGTGTGGCAATATTTCAATTTATTATAAAGGAGATATATCTAAAAAAGAAGATATTAAATTTAAAATAAAAGAATCTGTAAATAATATAAATCATATAAGTCTTGATAGTAGAGGATACTTAAAAGGTGAGGAAAAAGAGTTTGATTTTAATAGATTTGATGTAATAGATGTTATACATGGAGTTAAACCATTTGAAAAAGATGGAAAGGTTATAGTTTTAAATGGTGAAATATATAATAGTTGTGAGATAAAAGAAGAATTGATTAAAAAAGGGTACAGCTTTGCTACAGATAGTGATATTGAAATCTTATTAACATCTTATATAGCATTTGGAAAAAATTGTGTACATAAGATAAAAGGTATGTTTAGCTTTATAATATATGATAAAGAAAATGAAAGCATATTTGGGGCAAGAGATTTATTTGGAATAAAACCACTTTACTATATAAATAAAGAAAAAGTGATAATCTTTGCATCAGAATATAAATTTATACTCGAGTATGTTAAAAAACTAAACATAAATGAACGAAGTTTACAGAGTTATTTTTCGTTTCAATATGTTCTTCCTGAAGATACTATGATACAAGGAATAAGATTGATACCAGCAGGACATTTTTTTAGAGTGGAAAACGGAATACTATCTTTAAAGAGATACAATAAACTTGAATTTAGAAGTAGTACAAAATTTTTTTACAGTAAGAATCATTTAGGGAATAGAGATATAGGCGAAGAAGAAATAAGAAATGTAGTAATAGATTCGGTAAGAAGACAGGTAGCAGAAAATAAACAAATTGGGACATTTTTGTCTGGTGGTATAGATTCATCAATTATAACCTCTATAGCTTCACAAATTAATCCAAATATAAAGTCTTTTTCGCTAGGTTTTAATGTTAAAGGGTATAGTGAATTGGAAATAGCTAAAAAAACAGCTGATAAATTGGGTATAGAAAACATTCCACTCAACATAACACAAGATGACTATATAAAAGCATTACCGAGTGTAATTTATTTTTTGGATGACCCTGTGGCAGACCCATCAGGAGTAGGTCTTTATTTTTTAATTAAAGAAGCTAGTAAATATGTTAAAATAGCTTTGTCTGGAGAAGGTGCTGATGAATTATTCGGGGGATATAATGTATACAAGGAATATAATAATGTGAAATCAGTTATAAATTCACCAGTGTATATTAGAGGCGTATTAAATAGAGTTTCAGAGCTTATGCCTAATATAAAAGGCAAAAATTATCTTTACAGAGCTACAACACCTTTAGAAAAGAGATATATAGGAAATGCGAAGATTTTTGAAAATAATGAAGTAAAAAGATTCTTTTTTAAATATAAGGAAAAAAATATACATGAGTATTTATTATCAAATTTGTACAGAGAAGCGCAGAAAAATAATTACGATTATATAAGTAAAATGCAACATATAGATGTAAATACATGGCTTCAAGGTGATATACTTCAAAAAGTTGATAAATTTTCTGTAGCTGAGCATCTAGAACTTAGAGTACCTTTTTTAGATAAAGATGTATTTGATGTAGCAAAAAATTTAAGAGTTGAACAAAAAATAACAAAAAATAACACAAAAGTGCTACTTAGAGAATCTTTTAAAGATATAGTACCAGAGCATGTTATTCAGAGAAAAAAATTAGGATTTCCAACGCCAATAAGAGTTTGGTTAAAAGATGATTTAGGAGTTGTTGTAAGAGAAACTATTTCCAATGCAAATGTAGACGAGTTTATTGATAAAAAATATATAATAAAACTTTTAGATGAACATCTAAAAGGTCACAAAGATAATTCAAGGAAAATATGGACTATATTTACATTTTGTCTATGGCATCAATTGTTTATAGAGCATAAAAACATCAAGTATTAATTTTTTCATGATATGGAGAGGGCGAACATATATAATGTTCTCACCCTCTCTATTGGTATGAAGAAAGAGTAAATTAGTTTATTATTTCGATAAAATTATTGGCAAATATTTTGACAAGATGACTTTCCACTGCTAGATTTAAGTTTTGTCCATCATCATATCCAGCAGAAATTAATCCCAGTAAATTGCCAAACATATCTAAAAGAGCCCCTCCAGAACTACCACTAGAGATTGGAGCTGTAAATTGTATCATTTGAACTGTTTCAAAGTCACGAAAAGCAGAGATAATTCCATCTGAAACTGTATTGAAAAGACCTAAAGGGCTTCCAATTGCAACTATTTTTTGGCCTCTTACAGGTTTTTTACTAACCTTGACTGGTATTGATTTACATTCTCTATCAACTTTTATTACAGCCAAATCATAATCTGAGTGGTATTTTATGATTTGATGTGATGTATAAACTTTATCATCATTTTCAAATCTAACTAAAAATGAATAGCCTTCATTAACTACATGGAGATTTGTAAGTATGTAACCTTCACTATTTATGACTACTCCAGAACCGCTCTTGAATGGTTTGTTTTCATTATCACACACAACAATCATAACAACGGAAGTTGATAATTTTGCGAGTTCTTCATATGTAAGTTCTATTTCTTTATCTTTTTTATTTTTTGTAGATGTAAAGTTTGTGTCAACAGAAGTTTGTTCAGATTGAGGTTTATTTATAGGAGTATAAGTTTTGTTATTATTGATGTTCTTATTTATATCTGTATTTAATTTTTCCAAAGGTATATCTAGCATAGTTGGACTTTTTTTAGAAAATTCAACTAAAGTAGAAAATCTAGAACATTCAGGATACAAATCAAGGATATCCTTATGAGGATTTATATATAAAATATCACATCCAAGCTGTGATAAAAAATATAAGAAAAAAAGTTCCTGTCTCTTAATATTTCCAAAATACACTACCTTGGGTGAAACAGTAATTTTAATTTTATTATAAAATAATTTAGGTAGAAAATAATCTATCCAACATAAAAGTTTAACAGCAAAATTTTTAACAATAGAAGGTGTTGAATGTGGTGTGTTTTTAGAAAACAAATCTAATGTATTTTTAAATGCAATTTTTTTTGTCCAATCTAATGTATCATTTTCTATCTTACAAGGAAATTCAATATTGTATAAATTCCAACTGTTAAATTTAGCATCATTATAAGTATTGAAAGTATTGAGCATCTTATCTGTTTGTGATTTATCAAAATTTATATTTAAGTTGTTTAGCCTAATATAGGGAACTGTTATATTGTTAAAAAAATGAGCATCTATATTTTTGATGTTTTTTATGTATTTATCAATCGAATTATCAATACCTATATATCGTGTAAAGTAGACTTCTTTAATATAAGAAGAACTCTTATTTGTATAAGACTTACTAGACATAAATTCATTTAAAGGCTCTTTTGAGTTCTTTATTACAACTTTTAATGGTTTAATAGTACAAATCATATTTTTTCTCCTCTAATAAGATGATATAATCTATTATAAAACATCTTAAAACAATATAGTACAAAGAATTTTGTAGTTTCAAAATAAAATGTATACTTGTATATATAAATGATATATAATTACATATTAAACATAGATTTTATCTATTTAAAAAAATATGTAAAATCTATGTAAAAAGTAAGAAATATAAACATTTTTTTAATTATATTTTAAAAATATCAAGTAAGTTTTATTCACAAATGAATAAAAAATGTTATAATATGATTAAAGAAAAAGATAAATAATTAGCAAGATTTGTTTAGCTAAAATTAACAAGGGAGCGATAAATTATGGGTATAACATTATCAAAAGGCCAAAAGGTTGATTTAACTAAGGGAAACCCAGGGCTTAAAAATATTTTAGTAGGGTTAGGATGGGACACTAACAAGTATGATGGTGGATTTGACTTTGACTTAGATACAGCAGCATTTTTAACAGGAGCAAGTGGAAGTGTTACTAATGATGGAGATTTTGTATTTTACAACAATTTAAAGCATACTTCTGGAGCAGTTGAACATTTAGGTGATAATAGAACTGGTGAAGGTGATGGAGATGATGAGCAAATAGTTGTTGATTTATCTAAGATTCCTGGAGAAATAAGCAAAATTTCTTTTACAGTTACAATTCATGATGCTACAGAAAGAACACAAAATTTTGGGCAAGTAAGTAATTCTTATATAAGAATAGTAGATAAAGATACAAATGAAGAGCTAATAAAGTATGAATTAGGTGAAGATTTTAGTATAGAGACAGCTATAGTAGTAGCTGAAATATATAAACACAATGGAGAATGGAAATTTAACGCACTAGGTTCTGGTTTTGAAGGTGGACTTGCTGCGTTATGTGGAAACTTTGGAATAAACTTATAATTTTAAATACAATAAACTAGAGGGGGTATTTTCCATGGCTATAGTATTAAAAAAAGGACAAAAAATTGATTTAACTAAGGGAAATCCAGGACTTAAAAATATTAGACTTGGACTAGGATGGGATACAAATTCATTTGATAGTGGATATGATTACGATTTAGATGTCAGTGTTTTTATGGTAGGAGAATCTCAAAGAGTTGAAAGAGATGAAGATTTTATATTCTATAATAATTTAAAACATCCATCTGGAGCAGTTGAGCATTTAGGTGATAATAGAACTGGTGAAGGTGATGGAGATGACGAAGAAATATTAGTAAACTTAGATACAATGCCAAAGCATATACAAAAAATAGCTGTAACAGTTACAATATATGAAGCTGCTGAAAGAAAACAAAACTTTGGACAAGTAAGCAACTCATATATAAGAGTTTTAAACTCTGAAAATGACCAAGAAATATTAAGATATGACTTAGGTGAAGAATTTAGTATAGAGACTGCAATTACAGTATGTGAGATATATAAATATAATGGAGAATGGAAGTTTAGTGCAGTTGGAGCAGGATTTGAAGGTGGCTTAGAAGCACTTTGCAGAAACTATGGATTAAGTGTTTAGTATGAGTAACACAGTATATTAAATATAAGTAGCCTATACAAATAATGTATAGGTTATATTATATAAAATTTTATGGAGGTTTAGTATGTCAATTAATTTATCAAAGGGTGATAAAATAGATTTAAAAAAATCCAACCCAGGATTGAGTAATATACTTGTGGGCCTAGGATGGGACCCTGTGCAACAGGCAGGTGGAGGATTCCTTAAGTCTTTATTTGGTGGAGGACAAGCTGATATAGATTGCGATGCATCTGTATTTATGCTAAATCAGGAAGGAAAATTAAGTGGTATAAAAGACTTAATTTATTTTGGAAATTTAAAGAGTGCCTGTAAGTCAGTTTTACATACAGGAGATAACTTAACTGGTGAAGGTGTGGGTGATGATGAACAAATTCTAGTTAATTTAGATAAAGTTCCATCAAATATTCACAGATTATTATTTGTAGTAAATATATACAATTGTATAGACAGAAAACAACACTTTGGGATGATAAAAAATGCCTATATAAGAGTTGAGGACCAAAGCAATAAAAAGGAAATAGCAAAGTATAATTTATCTGATAATTATTCAGAAAAAACTACTCTTATAGTAGGGGTTATATATAGAAAAGATGGAAGTTGGCAGTTTAAAGCAATAGGTGAAGGAACAAAAGATGCGGGTCTTAAAGAAGTAATGCAAAATTTAGACAGGATTGAGTGTGTATATGGAATTTAATAACGATATCAAATATTATAATGTTGACAAAGAAGACGTAACTAAAGACTTATCTGTTAACCCTGATAGAGGTCTATCAGAATCAGAAGTCAAGACTAGAAGAGAAAAGTATGGTTTAAATGAATTTACACCAAAAGAGGAAGGAAGCTTTTGGGATGATTTAAAAGACAGTTTAAGTGAACCAATGATAGTTATTTTAATTATTGCAGCAGTAGTAAGTGCAGTAATTGGAGAAACTCATGATGCAATAGGGATTGTAGGAGCTATAGCAATAGGTATAGCAATAGGTATGATTACAGAAGGTCGTTCTAAGAAAGCAGCAGATGCTCTTTCTAAGATGACTGAAAATATTGAAGTTAAAGTACTAAGAGATGGAGAAATACATCAAATTTCTAAGAATGAACTAGTACCAGGAGATATAGTATATATTGAAACTGGTGATATGGTACCTGCTGATGGTAGACTTATAGAAACTATAAATCTTAAAATTAGAGAAGATATGTTAACAGGAGAATCAGATGATGTATCTAAAAAATGTGATGTAGTAGTTCCAATGGAAGAAATAGAATCTAAAGGAGCACTAGTGGTACAAGAACCAATTCCTGCAAAACAAATAAATATGGTATTTGGTGGTACACTTGTTGCTTATGGTAGAGGAATATTAGTTGTAACTTCAATTGGAGATAGCAGTGAAATGGGTAAAATTGCTCAAAACTTATCAGATGCAGATGAGCAAACTCCACTTCAGATAAAGCTTGGAAATTTAGGTGGATTGATAGCTAAAGTTTCCAGTGCAGTAGCAGGACTATTATTTATATTCATGGTTTTCCAAATGGTAAGTAAGAATGTATTAAATGTTGATATGTCTGGAATTTTACCATTTTTAGAATCAATAGACCCTGTTAAAACAGCCTTTACAGTATGTGTTGCATTGATAGTTGCAGCAGTTCCAGAAGGTCTGCCAACTATGATAAATATGACACTTGCAATAACAATGCAAAAAATGGCTAAAATAAATGCCTTAGTTACCAAAAAAGAAGCTTGTGAAACTATAGGTTCTGTTTCTGTAATATGTTCAGATAAAACTGGTACATTAACAGAAAATAGAATGACAGTAGAAGTTGCATATATTGATGGAAGATATATTGAGAGCTCAGAAGAAGAAATAAATAGTTATTTTGAAGAAAACTGTATGATAAACTCTACAGCTGATGTAGAGCATAATGATAATGATGTTAAGTACCTAGGAAGTGCTACAGAATGTGCATTACTTCTATATTATAAAAATGTAGATTACAGACAAGTTAGAAAAGAATCTAATATAGTAGCTCAAAATCCTTTTACTTCTGATTCAAAGAGAATGACATCTGTCATAGGTCAAGATAATAATCATGTGTTGTTATCAAAAGGAGCACCAGAAGTATTGCTTGAGCTATGTTCACACATTCAAAGAGGTAAAGACATAGTTCCAATAACTGAAGGTATAAAACATGAGATTTTAGAAGAAATAAAAAAATTACAAGTAAAATCAATGAGAACCTTAGGTTTTGCATATAAAGAAATTTCCCAAGCTGAAGAAGAAGCAGCAGTAACTGCTGAAAGTGATTCTATGAATGTAAGTGCAATGGAAAGTAATTTAGTATTTAGTGGATTTGTTGGTATAAGAGACCCACTTAGAAAAGATGTTATAGAATCAGTGAATACAGCAAATAAAGCTGGTGTTTCTGTAAAAATGCTTACAGGAGACAATATAAATACAGCAAGAGCTATAGGTGAAGAGTTAGGTCTATTAAAAGGAAATATGAGAGCAGTTGAAGCTTCATATATAGATACTTTAGATGATGAAGAATTAAAACAAGAAATACAAACTATTTCGATTGTTGCAAGAAGTAAGCCAGATAGTAAAATGAGAATAGTTTCAGCTCTTCAAAAGAGTGGAGATGTTGTTGCTGTAACAGGTGATGGGATAAATGATGCCCCAGCGCTTTCAAAGGCAGATGTTGGTATAGCAATGGGTATATCTGGTACAGAAGTATCAAAAAGTGCAGCAGATATAATTTTAACTGATGATAGTTTTAGCACTATTGTAAAAGGTATTAAATGGGGTAGAGGAATTTATGATAACTTCCAAAGATTTGTTCAATTCCAATTAACAGTAAATGTAATTGCATTTTTAGTGGCTATAATATCTCAGGTTATGGGACAAGAAATGCCATTTACAACAATACAATTGTTGTGGGTAAATATAATTATGGATGGGCCACCAGCACTAGCATTAGGTTTAGAGCCTGTTAGAGACCACGTATTAAATAGAAAACCTGTTGATAGAAAAGCAAATATAATTTCTAAGTCAATGGTATATACAATAGTATTAAATGCATTCTATATAACAGCAATACTAATGTTACAATCTACATTTAACTTCTTAGGTGTTGATGAAGCTCATAAGGGAACTGTAATGTTTGCGTTATTTGCTTTTAGTGCATTATTTAATGCATTTAACTGTAGAGAATTTAGTGCAGATAGTATTTTTCCAAACTTTACACATAATAAACTAGCATTACAAATAATAGTTTTAACAGGTATTGCACAAGTAATATTTACTCAGTTATTCCAAGATTTCTTTAATTCTGTAGCTATGGATGTTATGACATGGGTAAAAGTTTTATGTGTTGCAGCAAGTGTAGTTGTAGTCAATGAAGTTGTAAAGTGTGTAATAAGATTAGTAAAACCAAAGAAAACAGCTTAAAACAAATTTTATAAAAAAACAAACTGGCTCAAAATATATATTTTGAGTCAGTTATCAATAAACAATTAAATTGGGAGGATAATTATGGGTGACTCAAAGGTATTTGAAAAAATATTCTCCAGCCAATCAGATAGAGGAAATTACACTCCTTCAAAGGGATATCTAA
The DNA here is from genome assembly GCF_020658455.1 of Clostridioides sp. ES-S-0005-03. Taxonomy (NCBI): domain Bacteria; kingdom Bacillati; phylum Bacillota; class Clostridia; order Peptostreptococcales; family Peptostreptococcaceae; genus Clostridioides; species Clostridioides sp. ES-S-0005-03. The sequence goes on from NZ_JACVWI010000001.1 coordinate 650,739, forward strand.
GTTATTTTATTTCATATATTGGTTTAGAAGATGAGATTTTGTATAATCTTGAAATATTTAAGGCGAAGCAAAATATTGATAGTAGAAAAGATATTGCCTTATTTACTGATGCTATAGCAAATCCTAGTGATTTTGACATTATTAATTATTTTAAAAATGGGCTTAAAAATTATAAAAACAGTACAGAAGATGTAGACATAAGTATTTTAGGGTTTGAAGAAATAGATTATAAAATAAAGCAAGCAATAGATAAAGTATTAAAAGAGGAAGAAAAAGATTTTACTAATGATAGAGTTAAACAAAATTTTATAGTGAAAATAATGGCATGGATAAAGACTTATATTGGTGCCTTAGATATAAATAAAAATGATGCTCCAAAAATAATATTTTATGGAGACATAAAAAAGCATGAAGTCTATCTACTTTTAATATTGTACTTAGCAGGATTTGATATATTATACCTTAATCCAAACTCAAAGAGTAATATAAGTATCTTAAATTTAGAGAAATATAAGATAGAATTAGAAGAGGCTAATATAATAGAAGAAAATGTTTCTTTTGAAGATAGAGTTGTTTCAGGTGAAAAGATAGATAAAGGCTCTGTAAAAAAAGCTTTTACTGTTGGAGCAGAAGCATCAAAAAGAATAAGTGAAGAATTGTTAAATGATGCTGGATTTATAAAACCCTGGCAACTTCAAGATAGAAAAATAAAAAGCTTGCTTTTAAGTTCAACTATTGATGAAATATCAATATATTGGAATCAGCCATTAAAATTGAGACCAGGATTTAAGTTTAATGATATTATAGTAGAAACTCCAGTTTTCTTTTCTAAAATCAATGGAATATATAATGATAAAAATGAATACATTAAGTTTTTAGATTTATTAAGAGATTCAGAAAGTTCAACATTTATTGAATTTAATGGAGAGATAGATAGATTTTCAAAAGAATTTACAAGAGAAGCTTTTAGCCTATCATTTGTATTAAATTCAAAAGGTATTATAGATAAAAATTCTGTTTTAAATAATAAAGAATATTCTATTTCAACATTAGCATTAAATCAACAAATTATGATTTTAGAAAAAGTGGAAGAACTTATAGAAGGCAACATGTTTTTAAATGGACTAAGTGGAGAGGATAAAATAAAAGGCTTATTCACAGTACTTCATATGGATAAAAAGCTTGTTCATATGATGAATAATTTCGATTACTCTCTCATAAATCCAAAGTTGGTTATATATATGTATAAGAGCATTGTGTTTGATAAAGAAGTTGTATTCCTAATGCTTTTACTTAGTAAAATTGGATTTGATATTATTATATTATCTCCAGGCGGAGAAAATAATATAGAAAATGTTATAAATAACCAATTGATTGATATACACAGATTGGATAAAATGGTATATGACCTTAAATTGAACTTACTTGAAGATGGAATACCTTTACTTAAAAAAATTTTTGGCAAGAGGAGACGATTTTAAATGGGGATAAATATAAATAATTTTTCAAAAGATAATAATTCTGTAGAGACTGTTGAAAATTTACCTACGACTATACAAGAAGAAAATTTTGATATAATGGAATATACAAATAATAAAAAAAATGAACTTAGAAAGTCTAAAGAGGTGGAGGCTTTAACTTCTCTTATAGAAGTAGAAAATCCAGATACAATTTTACAATTTGGTAGAAAAGCATCTGAAGGAGTAGCTAGAGTTTCTGATAGCCTATTAAACACAATAAAATTAAATAGAAATGAAGAAAATTCTAAGATGCTTGTTCACTTAACTAAAATAATGGATAAGTTTGATTTAGATGATTTTCAAGAAACTAAGGAACCAAATTTTGTTCAAAAACTTTTCAAAAAAGCTAATAATGCTATTGAAATGATGTTTCAAAAGTATGAAACACTGGGAGGAGAAGTTGAAAAGATTCAAATTGAACTTGAACAATATGAAAGAGATATAGCTCTTTCTAACAAGCAAATTGGTGCTATGCTAAATGAAAATTTTGACTTTTATAATGAACTTCAAAAATATATTGTTGCTGGAGAAATGGCAGTAGAAGAAATGGATAATGAAATACTACCATATTTCAAACAAAAATCAGAGACTAGTGGAGACCAAATGGATATTGTCAACTATCAAGAACTATTAAAAGTCTATGATATGTTAAATCAAAGAGTCTATGATTTAAGGATAGCAGAAAATATAGCTATTCAGACTATACCTATGCTAAGAGGTATGCAACATAATAACTATGGTTTAATTAGAAAAATCAATAGTGCCTTTGTTGTAACTCTACCAGTATTTAAACAATGTTTATCTCAAGCTATATTACTTAAAAAGCAAGAATTACAAGCAAAGTCTTTAAAAGCTCTTGATGATAAAACTAATGAATTACTGCTTAGAAATGCACAAAATGTAAGTTCTCAAAGTGCACAAATAGCTAGAATGGCTGGAACAAGCTCTGTGCAAATAGAGACATTAGAAAAAATGTACAATACCATTAAATCTGGTATAGATGAAACTATGAGAATAGAAGAAAATAATAGAGTTACAATTAAGGATAATACAAAGAGATTAGAAGAATTAAATACAGCTATAATTTATAATAAGTAGTATATTAAGGGCTAATTTTGATAAAGTTGGCCCTTTCTATGTATATGAGGAGGCCACACATTGAAATATTTCGATTATATCTGCAAAGAGGATTTAGAGAAAATTTTTTTGAAAGTGCCAGAAGACTTTAATGCCAATACTGAAAAAGATGTACTGAAATATGCACTAGGTGCTTTTTTATACGTTCCAGCGACTCAATATAACATGATTTATAAAAGTATTATAGGTGATGTTAAGGGAGTTAGACCATTAGCTATTTGTTTAGAAGATGCTGTTGGGGCAAATGGAGAATCTGAGGCTATAGAAAATCTTAAATTGATTTTGAAAAATATTAGCAATGAAAATATAACTAATAAAGATGGTATACCATTAATTTTTGTGAGAATAAAAGATGTAGAGCAATTGCTAAGAATTAAAGAGATTATAATTAAAAACAATAATACAATAACAGGAATATTGATTCCTAAAGCAAATTCTGAGTTAATTGAAAACTGTATAGAAGTTTTGAATTCTATAGGTCTTCAAAATATGTATGTTATTCCAATAATAGAAACAAGAGAATTCATATATAAAGAAAACAAAGAATTAAGCTTCAGTAGTTTATATAATACTATTTTAAGATATAAATCAAGAATACTCAGTATTAGAATAGGTCTAACTGACATATTAGGTATGTATGGTATAAGAAGAAATAAAAATTTTTTTATATATAATAATTTAATTTGTTCTTCTTTTATATTAGATATAATTACATATCTTCAAAGACCAGAGATAGATATACCAATAAGTGGAGGTGTATCGGAATTTTTTGATATGACAAATGAAGAGATAAGAAATAAGTATATAGAAGAAATACTATTGGATAAATTTCATGGATTAGTTGGAAAGACAGTAATTCATCCAATGCAAATTCAAATTGTACAAGCTTTGTCTGCAGTATCATATGAAGATTTTACTGATGCTTTGGAGATACTTGATAGTACAAATAGTAAATATGGTGTGAGTAAAGGCATATTAGGTGAGAGAATGAATGAAACTAATCCTCATTTTTTATGGGCTAAAAAAACATTGATTTTATCTAAAATATATGGTGTATTAAATAAAGGAGTAGACTATGAAGAATTGCTTAAATTTTAATTGTGAGATTGACATTGTTGATAATCCATTGAACTTAGATTTAAATGATTTTTTAGATATAGGAATAAGAAATAACAGCAAAAGACGTTTTTTATTTATATCAAAAAAACTTGGAAAACATTTAGCTTGTAAGCCAAGTGAAATGGATAATTTAGGAAAACTAATGGCTACGATTTATAATAAAAAAAATAAGGTAGCATCAAATGGAACTGTAATAGCTTTTGCAGAAACTGGGACAGCCATTGGGCATAGCTTTTTTGATTACTTATCTGGAAATTATGAATTTATTCATACCACTAGAGAGCAATTTGATGAGCTAGAAAATTTAGACTTTTTAGAAGAACATTCTCATGCAACAGACCAAAATTTATATTTTGAAATGCTAGACAACTTTAAATTTGGCGATGAAGTAATTTTGGTAGATGATGAAATTACTACAGCTAATACATGTATGAATATAATCAGAAAGATTCAAAGTATCTATCCTAAAAAAATATATACTATATGTTCTATACTTAATTGGGTAAGTGATGAAAATTTAAGAAGAATTAGTAGTCTAGAAATAGAACTTGGATGTAAAATAGAATTTGTGTATTTATTTAAAGGAGACTTTAATTTTGATATAAATGAAGATATTGTTGCAAATTACAATGATAATTGCAATATTAGTAAATTGAGTATTATGAAGGATGATAAAATAAATTTAATAGTAAATCATATCAATGTTGATTTAGAAGATTATATTGGAAATAAAAAATATATAAGATATACAGGTAGGTTTGGAATTAACAAAAGAGAACAAATTAAATTAAAAGAAATTATAAAAAGAGAAAGTAAAAAAATAGTTATAGAAAGTAAAGAATCTTTAAAAAAGAAAGCAGAAAAGGTTCTATTTTTAGGCACTGAAGAATTTATGTATATACCTATGTTATTTGCAAAAGAAAAAGAAAATCAATGTGATATATACTATCATTCAACAACTAGAAGTCCAATAATTAATATTGATAAAAATAATTATCCTATTAGAAGTAAGTTTAAATTAAAGAGTTTTTATAATTTAGATGTTCAAAATTACATTTACAACATAGACAGACATAATTTTTCTGAGTGTTATTTATTTGTTGAGTTAGATAAAAGTGAGAATTCTTATCTGGAATTTATTGATATAATTAAAAATACAAGTATAAAAAAATTGACTATAGTATGTTGTAGCTAAAATGTTTTATTGCAATAAAATATATCACAGTTTTAAGATAGGAGTTGAGTCATATGAGAGAATTTAGCACATATTCTAAAGATGATGTTATCTTTTTATTAAAAGATATATCAAATTTAATTGAAGAAGAAGGAAACAAAGAGAGAGAGTTAAAAATACAAAATGGCAGACATTATTCGGAAATGATACCAATAGAGTATGAGGTTAGCGAAGATTATCTGAAATTATATCATGATAAACTAGAAGAAAATAAGAATAAACTTGCATTTTCTATAGGTGTTATGTGTGAAAAGATAATTAAAAAAAATGGAAATGATGTTGTACTAGTTTCACTTGCTAGAGCAGGAACTCCAATTGGTATTTTGGCAAAGAGATATCTAAGAAATAAGTATAGTTTAAATTTACCTCACTATACAATATCTATAATAAGAGATAAAGGAATAGATATGAATGCAGTTGAATATATAATAAATAGTCATCCAGATTCAAACATACAATTTTTAGATGGATGGACTGGCAAGGGAACAATATCAAGGGAGCTAGAAAAAGCATGTGATGAGCTTAAAATTAAATTTAAAAAGAATTTTGATTCAACACTTGCCGTATTAGCTGACCCTGCTGGATATTCTGGACTTTATGGAATTAGAGAAGACTTTTTAATACCAAGTGCATGTTTAAACTCAACTGTTTCTGGATTAGTGAGTAGAACTGTGCTAAGAGAAGATTTGATTGGTAAGGATGATTTTCATGGTGCTAAGTTTTATAGCCATTTAAAGGATAAAGATGAGTCTATAAATTATATAGAAACTATAGAAGCATGTTTCAAAAACCAATTTGAAAATATATCTGATGAAGTTGAAAAATGGAAAAGTGATATTATAACTAAAGATGGTTATTTTGATGTTTTAAATATAAAGGAAAAGTACGATATAAAAGATATCAACTTTATCAAGCCAGGGGTAGGAGAAACAACAAGAGTTTTACTTAGGAGAGTTCCATATAAGATACTTGTTAAAGACTTAAATGATAAATCTTTAGAGCATATATTTATTTTGGCAAAAGAAAAAAATGTTGAAGTTGAGAAAATAGATTTAAAAGCTTACAAGTGTTGTGGCATAATAAAGAATATGAAAGATGTTTAGAAAATATATTTGACAGGAGAATGCTGAATGATTGTTTTTTCAGACTTAGACAGGAGTATTATTTACTCTGATAAATTTTTAAATACTAATAAGAGATATACCAATATAGAAATCTATAAAGAGAAAGAAATCTCTTATATATCTTTAAATACTATAAATTTAATAAAACAAATACAGTACTATGGTATGTTTGTACCAACTACTACTAGAACAATAGAGCAGTTTAAGCGTATAGAATTTAATAAATATGGTATTTACTTTCCATGGAGTATAACTTCAAATGGAGGAGTTATACTTAAAGATAATGAAATATTGAAATCATGGAGTGAAAAGATAGACAAATTAAAATCTGACTATGAGCCTATTGAAAGCATGGTAGATAAATTTAAAATTTATTTGAATGTAGAAGGAATAACTAATTTTAAAGTTGCAGAGGATACATTTTTTTATATAGTTGTAGATTTTAAAAAATTTAATTTAGATTCAATTAGGGAGTATATAAATATATTAGAATCAAAAAATTGGAGATTGTATGTGAGTGGTAGAAAAATTTATTTTATACCAAAAGAAATCTCAAAAGAAAATGCCATAGAATATTTAACCAAAGAATTAGGAATAGAAAGTTTTTATGCAATTGGGGATTCTATTATGGATTATGGGATGCTCGATATTTCAAATAAAGCTTATGTATTGAAGCATGGTGATATAAATAAAAATGAAATAAAAAACACATTTATATCAAGTAAATTTGATGGAATGAGTGGAACTGAGGAAATATTATCTGAAATTTTAGATGAAAGTTGTCTACTCAATATATAACCAATAAACTAGAAAAGTCTGAAATAAATTAGGATAAAATTTATCATACTAATTTATTTCAGATTTTTATTAATTTATATTTAAACAAGAGCTGCATATATTAAAATGAAGGTGGAGTCATTGCCCAGACGGAAATACATTCATCATCATCACAGTTTTCATATATATGTGGTATAGTGCTGTTAAAATAAAAACTGTCACCCTCCTCTAATATATACTCTTTATTACCAAGTGTTATTTTCATTTTTCCTTTTATTATGTATCCGCATTCCTCTCCTTCATGTGTAACAAATTCATTACTTTTTTTTGTATGTCCATTTAATGTAACAAGTATAAATTCTATTTTTTTTCCAATTAAATTAGGAACAAGAAGCTCGTAAAATTTTGTAGAATCGTTAGTTACTATTTTCTTTCGATTGTTTTTCTTTACTACTATATTAGAATTATCCTTCCCAATATCATCAAAAAAATAACCTATGTTTACATCAAGCGTTTTTGATATTTTCCACATTGCTATAATTGATGGAACAACCATATTACGTTCAATTTGACTTATTAAACCTGTACTTAAACCAGACTCTTTTGCTAAGGTAGCTATACTTATATTTTTAGATTTTCTAAGAGCTCTAATTTTGCTTCCAACATCTATGTCCATTAGATAAAAACCCCCCTCAAACATGATTATAACATATATAGTTTTCAAAATTAATAAAATAAAATAAAAGTTATATAATGCATGTATTTACATCGTTATATTGAATTTTCTGAAAAGATGAATTATAATAGTATTAATATTCAATATATTGAATATTAATATTTATATTTTAATTTAATGAAATGGAGGCGGTTGAGATGAGGAGTTTTGTAAGTCCTGATAATATTTGGGTATTGTGGGCAATTGTAACTGGATGGGCAGCATTTAGTATTTATTTAGAGCAAAAGTATAGTTGGGCATCAAAAATATCAGGAGCAATAATAGCTCTTGTAGGAGCAATGTTATTATCAAATCTAAATATTATACCAGTAGAGTCTGTTGTATATGACCAAGTCTGGGGTTATGTTGTCCCTTTAGCCATAGCTTTGTTGTTATATCAATGTAATATCAAAAAGATATGGAAAGAGAGTGGAAGATTACTTGTAATATTTCTTGTAGGTTCTATAGGAACTGTACTTGGAGCTATGATTGGATTCTTGGCATTAAAAAATGCAGTACCAGATTTAAATATTGTTGCAGCCATGATGACAGGTTCTTATATAGGTGGAAATGTAAACTTTGCAGCTATGTCAGGAGCATTTGATGCACCTGGAGAATTGGTATCAGCAACTGTTGTAGCAGATAATCTTTTGATGGCATTATATTTCTTTGTTTTAATAGCTATCCCATCTATTGGATTTTTTAGAAAACATTTTAAACATCCACATGTAGATGAGATGGAAAGCATAGGTGTAAATGAAGGCGAAACAATAGCAGCAAATTATTGGGGAAGAAAAGAAATATCTTTAAAAGATATAGCAATAGCCATTGGTAGTGCTTTTATAATAGTTGCAGTATCAGTAGAATTGTCAGGTTGGTTTAAAGCTATAATACCAACATCAAATCCATTTTTAGCAATGTTAAATACTTTATTTGGCAATCAATATCTAATAATAACTACTTTAACTATGATGTTTGCTACCTTTATGCCTAATTTCTTTAGTGATATAAAAGGAGCGCAAGAGCTGGGCACATTTTTAATCTACATTTTCTTTGTTGTAGTAGGTGTTCCTGCTTCAATCCCATTAATAATTCAAAAATCACCATTATTACTTTTATATTGTGGAATAATGGTACTTATAAACATGCTAGTTACATTTACAGTTGCCAAAATATTTAAGTTTAGCTTGGAAGAAGCTATTCTTGCATCTAATGCAAATATTGGTGGACCTACAACAGCAGCAGCTATGGCAATATCAAAAGGGTGGTCTAAGTTAGTAGGGCCAATACTTATAGTTGGAACATTTGGTTATATAGTTGGTAATTATTTTGGTCTTTTGGTAGGAAATATTTTAATATAAGTTTTGTAAAGAGTGAAAAACAAACGTTTGAAAAAGATTTTATTTAATTGGAGGTTGTCATGATTTTTGATGGACATTCAGATACTTGGTCAGATGTAACGATAAGAAGAATTAATGGAGAGAAAGATGTATTTAGAAGAATCCATCTTGAAAATTTTAAAAAAGCAAACATTGAAGGGGCTATTTTTGTAATATGGATAGACCCACCATATGATAAAAAGCCTGAAAAGAGAGTTAAGCAGATAATAGAATGTGTAAAAGAAGAAATTGAAGATATGAAGGATATTGTAAACATAGTAAAAAAATATTCTGATATAAATAAAGGTCTAAATGAGAATAAAATAAATATTTTAATTGGTCTTGAAGGTTTAAGCCATGTTGGAAAAAATTTAGACTTAATCGAATATTATTATAAAGAAGTTGGAGCTAGACATGCATCATTAACTTGGAATGAGCAGAATGAACTTGCTACAGGGTGTTTAGGAGATGAAAACAGAGGCTTAACTGCAATAGGAAAAAAAGCAGTAGATAAGTTAGAACAATTAGGTATGCTAATAGATGTATCACATCTAAATGAAAAATCATTTTGGGATTTGATGTCAGTTGTAAGTAAACCAGTTATAGCATCTCATTCTAATGTTAAGAATCTATGTGATGTAAAAAGAAATCTTACAGATAATCAATTAAAAGAAATTTCAAAAACAGGTGGATTAGTGGGAATAAATAGCTTTAGAGCATTTACCAATATTAATCCTAAGAAGCAAGATTTAATACATTTAGTTGACCATATAGATTATATGGTGAATCTTATAGGTATAGAGCATGTATCTTTTGGTTTTGATTTTAGCGATTATCTAGGAGAAGAGACTATAGGTTCTTTTACTGAAGAAAATTCCAAAAATCCAAGTGTAGATGGGCTTAAAAGTACATATGAAGCTAAGAATATAATAGTAGAGCTTGAAAAAAGAGGATATAAAAAAAGTGATATAAATCTAATATCTAGTGGAAACTTTTATAGAGTGTTTAAAGAGATACTAAAGTAAGATAGTAATTAAATTAGGTGTAGAAAATACTATATTTAATAAGAAGCATTCATATATATAGATTTATATATGAGATATGGGTTAGATTAAATTTAAATGTTACTAGAATTTTTAATTCTAGTAACATTTTTTATATAAAAAAACAAATATATATACATATTGACAATGATAATTATTATTGATAAAATGTAAAAAGAAATGATAATAATTATCATTTTTAGTAAAAAAATTAAGGAGGGAGAATGAAAAAGAGATATTTAATTATAGGAATAATAATTTTATCTTATTTTTCCTTATTTATAGGAGCAGAAGATATAAACATAATGCATATATTTGCAAAAAATCAGCATAAACTTATGATATTTGTCATGAGTAGAATACCAAGATTAATAAGTATATTAATTGCAGGTATAGGAATGAGTATAGCAGGCCTTATAATGCAACAGATAAGTAAAAATAAATTTGTATCGCCTACTACAGGAGCAACAATAGATGCGGCTCAATTTGGTATAGTAATTTGTATGCTTTTAATACCAAGTGCATCGATTTTCACGAAGACCATAATAGCATTTATATTTTCTCTTATAGGAACATTTATGTTCATGAAAATAATAAGGAAGTTACAGTTTAAAAGTATAATATTCGTGCCATTAGTAGGTATAATGTTTGGAAATATAATAGGTTCTATGACTGATTTTATTTCATATAAATATGATTTGAGTCAAAATGTAAGTTCTTGGATGCAAGGTGACTTTTCTATGATACTTAAAGGAAATTATGAAATATTATACATAACAATACCTCTCATAATAGTAGCATATATTTATGCAAATAGATTTACTGTTGTTGGGATGGGGATGGATTTTGCAACTAACCTAGGTCTAAGTTATAAAAAAGTCGTTAATGTAGGTTTAATAATAGTAGCTCTTGTTACAGTATGTGTAGTTGTTACTGCTGGTAATATACCTTTTATAGGTCTAATAGTTCCTAATATTGTATCTTTGTATATGGGTGACAATATAAGAGATAGTATATGGCATACGGGATTATTTGGGGCACTATTTGTACTTATATGTGATATTTTTGGAAGGCTTATCATTTATCCATATGAAATATCTATAGGGCTTACAGTTGGTGTTATAGGAAGTATACTATTCCTTTACTTAATACTAAGGAGGAATATAAATGAAGCTTAGTCTTAATAAAAAAATTTACTTAGTGACTGCATTACTCTTGATATCAATGGTACTTTTTTTAACCTATGGAATAGATATGAATAATCTAGATTATGCATTATCACAAAGAATACCAAAAATACTTGCAATGATACTTGGAGGAGGATGTATAGCATTTACTACAGTAGTATTTCAAACAATTACTAACAATCAGATATTAACACCAAGTGTGCTAGGGTTAGATTCCTTATATGTAATGATTCAAACTATAATAGTATTTATATTTGGAGCAACCAGTAATCTCATTACAAATGAAAATTATAATTTTATCATTAATGTTACTATAATGATTGTAGCTTCAATGTTATTGTATAGAGCATTGTTTGAAAGAAAAGAAAATAATATTTTCTTTTTAATCCTAGTAGGAATGGTATTTGGAACTCTATTTAAAAGTGCAACAACATTTATTCAAGTAATGATAGACCCTAATGAATTTCTAGCACTACAAACTAGCATAATGGCTAGTCTAAATAATATAAATACAAATGTATTGTTAATTGCATTTATAATAGTTATTGCAACAATACCTTTTATATATGATGATATAAAATATTTAGATGTACTATCATTAGGTAGAGAGCAAGCAATTAATTTAGGTGTAGATTTTGATAAAGTAGTAAAAAAAATGATAATCCTAATAGCAATTTTAGTTTCAGTATCAACAGCACTTATTGGACCTATGACATTTTTAGGTCTTTTACTAGCCAACATAGCTAGAGAAGTTTTTAAAACATATAAACATACCTATTTAATTTTAGGTTCTATATTGCTAGGAATGATTACGTTAATAATAGGTCAATTTTTTATACAACATATATTCAAATTTGATACAACATTAAGTGTAGTAATAAATTTTATAGGAGGAATTTACTTTATCCAATTATTATTAAAGGGGGCAAATAGATGATAGAAATAAAAAATATATTTAAAAAATATAAAAATAAAAATGTTGTAGATAATGTTTCTTTTAATATAGAAAAAGGAAAAATAACATCTTTTATAGGTCCAAATGGGGCTGGTAAAAGCACTGTGTTATCAATAGTAACAAGACTTATAGGAGGTGATAGTGGAGAAGTATTGATAGAAGGAAAAAGCTTGAGTTCTTACAACAATAAAGAACTTGCAAAAAAAATAGCTATACTTAAACAATCTAATAATATAACTTTAAAACTCACAATAAGAGAATTAGTTGGCTTTGGAAGATTTCCATACAGTGAAGGAAATTTAACTCAAGAGGATGAAAAATATATTAATGAAGCAATAGAGTATATGAAATTAACTGATATACAAGACAAATATTTGGATGAATTAAGTGGAGGTCAAAGACAAAGAGCTTATATAGCAATGGTAATAGCCCAAAATACGGAGTACATATTACTTGATGAACCACTTAACAATTTGGATATGAATCATTCAGTACAAATGATGAAGGTACTTAGAAGTCTTTGTGATGAGTTAGGTAAGACTATAGTGTTGGTCATGCATGATATAAATTTTGCTTCATGCTATTCAGATAATATAGTTGCACTTAAAAATGGAAAAATTGAAAAGGTAGGTCGTACAGATGAAATAGTTAATGAAAAAGTTTTAGGAGATATTTACGAAATGAACTTTGACATTAAGCATATAAATGGAAATAGAATATGTGTTTATTTTTAAAACACTATAGATAAAAATCTATGAATTTTCTAATCAAAATTTAAACTAAGACAAGTATTAATAAAAAATGAGGGAGACATTAAGATGAATAAAAAAGCAGCAATAATAGCAACCGTGGCTATAGTAGGATTAGTAGCAGTATTTGCATTAGGTGGGAGTAAAAAAAGTGATAAGAAAACATTAGATGCTTCAAATGCTACTATAAAAATAACTCATAGCTTAGGAGAAACAGATGTAAAGTTGAAGCCTAAAAAAGTAGTAGTATTTGATTATTCAGCACTAGATACAATGGATGCACTAGGTGTAAGTGAGAGTTTAGTAGGACTTCCAAAATCAAGCTTACCAGTATCTTTAGAAAAGTATAAAGATGAAAAATATGCAGATTTAGGTGGATTAAAAGAACCAGATTTAGAAAGTATAAAATCAACAAATCCAGATTTAATCATAATAAATGGAAGACAAGAAGATTTTTATGAGCAATTATCTAAGATTGCACCAACAATAAGTACAAGCAAAGATGATAAGAAGTATTTAGAATCTGTCAAAAATAATATAAATAAAATAGCTAAAATATTTGGAGTAGAAGAGAAGGCTAATCAAGAATTTGCTAAAATTGAAAAGAAAATAGAAGTTTTAAATAAAAAAGTAACAGAAAAAGACTTAAATGCTTTAACTCTTATGGTAAATGAGGGGAATTTAAGTGTATTTGGTGAAGAGTCTAGATTTAGCATATTATATAATAGTTTTGGATTTAAGAATAAAGATAAAAATATAAAGGAATCAAGTCATGGTCAAAATATTACTTTTGAATATGTAGCTAAACAAAATCCAGATATTATGTTTGTTATAGATAGAGGTATAGCTACTGGTAGTGATGTGAAAGCTGGTTTAACAGCTAAATCTGTTCTAAACAATGACGTAATAAAGTCTATGGATGCTTATAAAAATGATAATATAATATACTTAGATGCACCAACATGGTATGTAAATGATGGTGGTCTTACATCTTTAAATAAGATGATAGATGATGCTTCAAAAGCAGTTAATAAGTAAGTCTATTTTTTATGGCAAATGTGTTTTATATAATGATTATGTAATCAGCCACCTTAAAGTGGCTGATTTTTTTTGATTTAAATACTTCTGTGGACGAGTTTTGTAGACTTGTATAAATCTATAACAGTTTTCTTTATTGCTGAAAAGTAATTAATTGAATACTTTTTTGAATTTCTTCATCTTGTTCAGAGATGATAATAGAAGTTAGTTTAACTCTAATTGAAATATAGCCAGCATCTTGTATTTTTGATAGAGCAGTACGAGCTGTTTGTGGTGCAACTCTAAATTGCTTGCAAATTGTTTCAATAGATGGTAGAGTTTGCCCTTTTTTATAATGTCCAAATAATATACTCTATACATAGTATTCATAAATTAAATAATACAAGCCATATTCGTGTTTCAAAGTATTTACACTTCCTATTATTATACAACTTATTTGATGAATCTTATTTTATCATTCTATGTTTAAGGTTTAAGAAAACTAGCTAGAACTTGCGGTTTATTAGTTATTTTGATACAATTAATCTAATACATACATGAACAAGGTTATGTTATTATATTAATAATTCAATGGATATATATTTATTATATAATCTCTCAGGAGTGGTTTAAATATTAAAATAAAATCTTCTAAAAAAACGTTTTTCTATTTTTGTTACTAATTATTGATTTTATCCGTATAAAACCTCCAGCATATGCACTAAAGAAAGAATGTAGAAATTGATTAAACAGACCCTTATTTCTCAACTAGTTTACATAAAAAATACTTTGCACAACAAAACTTGAAAAACATTTACAAGTGTATGGACTTATGAGTGATTATTTTATTAAGTATGATTATAAAAAACACATTGATATTTTCAATACCACCTACAAAGGAGAATGAACAACCTAGATTAATAACAATGAAAAAAAGGAAAAAGGTCACGATAGATTTTAGATTGCAGATTTTGAATAAAAATAAACAAACATTAAACTTGCAATAGCTATTATGATTATAGTATTTATATAGGTTCTAAAGTTTGTTAACAGAAACTAAACCTAGACCTATTGGAAAATTTGAAAAAATGATGATTTACAAAAATATGCAATGTCAAAAATAAACTATGTAGAATAAAATCTTCTATATTTTAAGTAATAAGAGAGTTTTATTAAGGTTTAATACACGTTATTTGAGAAAATGATTATACAATATTTTACTAAGTTGGTTATTAAAAATGTTTAGAAAATTTATTGAAGAAATCATATTAATTATTTATAACATATAAAACCTAGTTAGCATAATTGTAGAATATCTGATAAACGTGAAAACATAGGGGATAGAGGTATTTTATGAAGAGATTTTTAAAGATAACTATCTTAGTTTTATTTGTTTTATTAATTTCTATAAGTTACATTTCTGTTCAATTAATTCACAACATTGGAGATTATGGAAAGTTGATTAATTATGTTGGTATTGTTCGTGGAGCGAGTCAACGTCTAACTAAATTAGAAATGAATTTTCAACCAAATGATGAACTAGTAGAATATATCGATGAAATTTTACATGAATTAAATACAGGACATGGAAAATATGGTCTAGTAGTCACTAATTGTAAAAAATATAACGAGTATTTATCTTTATTAGAAAGAAAATGGGAAAATTTAAATATTGAAATTAAAAAAGTAAGGATGGAAGAAGATAGTAGTCAGTTACTACAAACAAGTGAAGAATTTTTTAAGATTGCAAATGACACAGTATTTGAGATAGAACATTATTCGAAAGAAAAAAGCGATTACTTAATGACTTTAATAATTATAATATCAATTGTAGGTATAGTAGCATGGATTATATTGATTATGCAGTACAATAGAAGATTAATTAGACTTGAAAAATTAAATGTAGATTTAAAAAATATTGCATATAAAGATGAACTTACAGGAGCAAATACTATAGACAAGTTTAAGTTGGATGCAGAACAGTATATTTATAAACATAAAGACAAGAAATTTGCTATATTTTATATCGATTTTGAAAATTTTAAGTATATCAATGATATATTTGGATACGATTATGGGGACATGATATTAAAACGCTATTCTAATTTCATGATGGATGATATTGGAAAATATGAAACATTTGCAAGAGAGATTGCAGATAGATTTGTTGCATTAAGATGTTATGTAGATAAGGAAGCTTTACTAAGAAGACAACAAATTGTAGATGATAAGTTGATTAACATTACAGATGAAATTAAAAATAAATATAGTATTACTATTGTCAGTGGAATTTGTTGTATTGAAGATGTGAATGAAAAATTAAATATAGATGATTTGATAAATCGTGCAAATTTTGCACAAAAGACTGTCAAGAATAAACCTGGTACTAAGTATGCTTTTTATAATGAAAATATTCGCAAAAAAATGATTGAAGAAAATACCATTAAGAGTAGAATACATGAAGCACTCAATAGAAGAGAATTTGTTGTTTATTTTCAACCTAAAGTTAATTTACATAATCAAAAAATAGATTGTGCAGAAGCTTTAGTACGTTGGATGACACCAGACAAATGTGTGATATCTCCAGCGATATTTATTCCAATATTAGAAAAGGAATTTTTTATTAGCTTAGTAGACCAATATGTATTTGAAGAGGTATGCAGATGGATTAGAAAGAGATTAGATGAAAATGAACAAGTTGTTCCCATCTCAGTTAATGTTTCTAAGATTCAATTTTATAATGCTAAGTTTGTAGAAACTTATTCGCGTATACAAAATAAATATAATATACCTAAAAATACTATAGAAATTGAATTTACAGAAAGTGTTGCTTTTGAAAATCAAGAGCATCTTTTAGAAATTGTACATGACCTACATGAAAGTGGCTTTACTTGTTCTTTGGATGATTTTGGAAAAGGATACTCGTCTCTAAGTGTTTTGAAGGATTTACCATTTGATGTTTTAAAGCTTGACTCAATGTTTTTTAAAGAAAGTTTAAATAAAGAAAAAGAGAAGATAGTAATAAAAAATATTATACATATGATAAAAGAGTTAAATATTATAACTGTTGCTGAAGGTATTGAATATAAAGAACAGGTTGAGTTTCTTAAAGAGATTGGGTGTGATTTGGTTCAAGGGTTTGTCTTTTATAAACCAATGCCAATATTAGACTTTGAAAAAATATTAGATGAAGAAACTGTTTATAGTTTATAATAGTTAAAGTATATTTTAATATATACTAATCTAATAAAGTGCTTATAATATAAGTGCTTTATTAATTTTGTTAACTATCTAAAATGTACAGTGATACAAATATTGAGAATAACATCAATACATAATATACAACTTTATTTAAATAATTACATGAAAACTATAAATTCTTATAAGGTTTTATGTGAGGTGTAAATAATATAGAGTTATGTTTTAGAGAAGATGAACTTATTGATAGTGTTGATGGCGAATACATAAATAAAGACTATAAGTAGATTTACTTATAGTCTCTTAAACATTGTTATTTTTTCCCTGCAACCCATTTTAAGCCCCAGTTAAATTCATTATCCATTTCTCTATGTCCTTTAAAGTATTTAACTACCTTTTCAACACTAAATGTTTCATCATTTACATTTTCTATTAATGCTATTGAACACATATTATAGCCATTTTTATGCTCATCAAGCTTAACCACTAAATCAGAATCTTGTTTTTGTTTAATAGTTACAACTCCGTCAGCTTCTGACCAATTAGCCACACCTTCATAAATAAAAGCATAAATCAATATTCTTTTTATTTCTTTTATCTTGTTACCATTGATTCTTATATTTTCGCCTTGTGTATTGCTTCCTGTTCGGTCATCTCCATCTAGTTGAGCAAAAGGAGGATGTTCTAAATTGCCAAAAGAATTGCCTAACGCTTGAACAGCACCTTTTACACCATTTTTCATTTCAAACAAGCAACCTAAATCTAAATCTATATTACTATTTCTTAGAGCTCCAAAAAAGCCCTTTTTTTGTACTTTTTGATTCCAATTTAAATTAACTAAAATCTCACCTAAATCGGTATTTTCTTTTTTTGTAAGATTTATTTTTTGTCCTTTTTTCAATTCTATAGCCATAGTAATCTTCCTCCACAAACATAGATTTACTTAAATGGTAGCACTTAACAAGTCAATATTCAACAAGATTACAATAATAATATTAAAATTATACTAATTCTACTAAAAAACAGGAATTACAATTCCTTTGTATTTTTCTTTAATTAAGTTTCTTGCTTTATCTGATGTAAGAACTTCTTGTAGAACTTTAATTTTTTCACTATCTTTATCTTCACTTCTAAATGCTAAAAGATTAGCATATTCATCATTTACCGGTGCTGTGTAGATTCCATTTTTCTTAGCATCAAGACCAGCAGGTACTGCGTAAGTAGTGTCTATAAATGCAGCAGTTACATCTGGAAGAGAAGATGGTATTTGAGCAATATCTAATTCTTTGAATTGTATGCCCTTTGGATTTTCAATTATATCTTTAGGACTAACTAAATTATTTTCTTTAGGTAAAGTTAAAAGTCCTATACTTTCAAGATATCTAAGGTCTTTAGAACAAGAAGATGGATTGTTGCTTATTGCAATTGTATCTCCCTTTTTAAATTCATCAACAGATTTTATTTTGTAAGAGTAAAGTATCGCTGGGCATACATATAGTTTAGTTCCTGCCATTATTTTATAACCTTTAGCTTTAACAGCTTCTTTTAGATAAGGTTCATGTTGAAATAGATTTGCATCAATTTCGCCATTATTTAAAGCTTCATTTGGAAGTATGTAATCGTCAAAGTTCTTAACTTCTAAAGTATAACCTTTTTCTTCAATCAGTGGTTTTAGTTCCTCTAACAACTCTCCACCTGGAACTAAAGTAGCACCAACAACAATTTTTTTATCGTCTTTAGATTTTGAACATCCAACTACAGATAAAGTAAATACTAGACATAATAACAAACTTAATAATTTTTTGAATTTCATAAAAATTCCCTCCTGAATATAATTGATTAGTTAAAAATAAAATACCCTCTTTTTATCACATTGTGAAAATAAAATAAGCCTGAGTGTAAACTCAGGCTTTAAAAGCTAATTTAAACTCATCTTTCAGTACAATACTGCAGGATTTAGCACCAATGTATATTAAAAAATATACTGGTTGCTGGGTTTCACAGGGCCAGTCCCTTCACCACTCTGGATAAGAAGTATTAATTTTTAATTATGTTATACATATTAGCATGATTTTTTGTATCTGTAAACATAATTTTATAAATATTTTAAAGTTTTTGTTATTTCTATTTAACACCCAAAATTCCAGAAACTAAAATATTAGTATCAGCACCCAAGAAATAGTCATTTATTTCAATAGCATCTAAAATAGCTCTCAATGAATTCTCCTCATGCTTTGTACCAATAAGTTTATCTTCTACAAAAGATACATCACACTTCCCAAAGAAATCTCCAAAAAACTTTATACTAGTTATTATACCTTTATCAACATTTAAATTAAATTCTACATTTCCACCAGCATATTTTAATTCATTTGAAAGGGAGTATTTTGGTGAATTACCAAAATTCCAATCCCAAGTTTCATATTTTGATTTAGTAAGTTTTTCTATTTCTTCTATGTCATATTTACTTAGAGAGTAATTTGTATTACAAGTATTTGTTGAAGAAAGATAATTCATTATAGCATCTTTAAACTCAAGTATATCCATATCAGACTGTAAATGTTCGCTTATATTGGTTACACGAGACTTTACAGATTTTATGCCTTTACCTTCAAACTTTATGGGTTTTACTTTTAGTGCATTTGAAAGGTCATTTATTTCAGATGAAAATAAAAGTGTCCCATGATGCATCACTTTATTTTTATAGTTATGTTGAGCATTTCCAGAGAATTTTTTACCTTCTATAAGAAGGTCATTTCTTCCAGAAAACTCAGCATTGACATCTAAGGTTTTAAGCAAGTCTATTATTGGTTGAGTGAATCTTCTGAAATCACTAAAGCTATTATTATTACAAGCTATAAATGTAAAGTTTATATTTCCTAAATCATGAAATACAGCTCCTCCGCCAGATTGTCTTCTAACAACTGGTATTGAATGTTCTTTTATATATTCTAAGTTTATTTCAGAAAGTGTATTTTGATTTTTTCCAACGATTATAGAAGGTTCGTTCCTCCATAAAATAAATAAATCTTCGTCAAAGTTTTTAAGTAGATATTCTTCCATTGCTAAATTAAAATAAGGGTTTGTTTTTTCATTGTAAATTAATAACATTAAAGTAATTCCTCCATATAATTGATAAAATTTTTTTAGCTGATTTTAGTACAATTATTTTTATAATTCGACAATAATATAAAAAATCCTTTAAAGTAAAATTTTTAAAACTTCCTTGCAAATTTTAAATAAATAATATATACTCAAAATATATTTAATAAAAGTGAATAAAAGGGTAGAGGCGCAATAATCTATCAGTACCAATAAGGAGTTAAGCACAAAGAATTATTGGGAAAGGGGATATTGCCGAAGTTTTATAATCGATGCTTTAAGATTATATTGCTGGGGGTACATAAAATATATGTACAACTGTCACAGGTTTATTTGTGGTGAGCTATCATTTAAGGAATTATATTATATTTGTTTTTAGTATTATCAATGTATTGTAATGTTTAAGCCTTGAGTGTTTACCACTCAAGGCTTTTTTATTTTATCATAACCCATAATACCCTATATAATTCACAAAATTAAAAAGAGAGGGAGATTTATATGAGAAATAAAAAATTTAACATTATTTTTCTGACGACAATTATGTTTATAATGTCAACTGTAATGGTATTTGCAGAGGAAGATATAGATACAATTGCACTGGCTAACGCAGAAAAATTTGGAATTTTAACTTTAATACCACCATTAGTTGCTATAATACTTGCATTTATAACTAAAAATGTAATAATTTCTTTATTGCTAGGAATTCTTTCTGGAAGTTTTATAATTCAAGTCAGTGGAGTTAATGTATTTGCTGCATTTATACAAGCGTTTTTAGACTTAGTAGATAGAGCTTTAGTATCTCTGTCAGACCCATGGAATGCAGGGATAATACTACAAGTCTTAGCAATTGGGGGAGTAATAAATCTTGTTGCCAAGATGGGTGGTGCTAAGGCTATAGCTGAAGCACTTGCAAAGAGAGCAAAATCAGCTAAAGGTACACAGATTATAACTTGGTTTTTAGGTCTTTTAGTTTTCTTTGATGATTATGCTAATTCATTAATTGTAGGACCTATGATGAGACCAGTTGCGGATAAAATGAAAATATCAAGAGAAAAATTAGCATTTATAATAGATGCTACAGCAGCGCCAGTTGCTGGGCTTGCTATAATATCTACATGGATAGGTCTTGAAGTTGGTTTAATACATGATGCTTTTGAAAGTATAAGTGTAGATGTTGATGCATTTGGCATATTTTTAAATACAATACCATTTAGATTTTATAACATATTAATATTAGCATTTATTGTAATTTCAGCGTTATTATTAAAAGAATTTGGACCAATGAGAAAAGCTGAAATAAAATCTAGAAGTAGAAAAATTGGTACAGACCTTGATGAAGGTGTTGAAGAATTGGATGATTTAGCTCCAAAAGATGGAGTGAAATTAAGTGTATGGAATGCTATAATTCCAATAGGTACATTAATAGTAGTTGCACTAGCATCATTCTATTATAGTGGATATACATCTATAATGGGAGGAGAAGATAAGACTTTAATACAATTATTTACAAATTCGCCATATTCTTTTGAAGCAATCAAAGAAGCGTTTAGCGCATCTGATGCATCTAGAGCATTATTCCAATCTGCATTAGTTGCAAGTTTAGTTGCTATTATAATGGCTGTAGTTAAGAAGATTTTTACAGTATCAGAAGCAATTGATGTTTGGATAGATGGTATGAAAAGTTTAGTAATCACTGGTGTAATATTAATACTTGCTTGGTCATTAAGTTCAGTAATAAAAGAGTTAGGTACAGCTAAATTCTTGATACATTTATTATCAGGTTCACTGCCTCCATTCTTACTACCAAGTTTAATATTTGGATTAGGAGCAATAATATCTTTTGCTACTGGAACTGCTTATGGAACAATGGGTATACTTATGCCACTTGCGATACCACTTGCATATTCACTAAATCCTGACATGTCTTATGTAATAGTAAGCACAAGTGCAGTTTTAACAGGTGCAATATTTGGAGACCATTGTTCTCCAATTTCAGATACAACAATACTTTCTTCAATGGGAGCTGGATGTAATCATATAGACCATGTTAATACTCAAATGCCATATGCTATATTTACAGCAGTAATTACTATTGTATTTGGATATATACCAGCTGGATTTGGATTGCCAATATATATAGTATTGCCAGTTGCTATAGCAGCTGTATTTGTAGGTCTTCAAATTATAGGTAAGAGAGTAGATGAAGCAGAAATAGAACTTGCAGAATAAGGCTGTAAATGAATTTTACCTTTTATTATCATTATTTTGTTTATTTTTAGATAATTTAAAAAAGTTATTGAAAATAATAGCGAAATATAGTAAAATAAAAGAGTAATATAAGCGGATGTGGCGGAATTGGCAGACGCACTAGACTTAGGATCTAGCGCCATTGGCGTGGGGGTTCGACTCCCTTCATCCGCACTTTACAGTACTTAGTTGTGCTGAAAAAAAACTGGGGTTGCTGGCTTTCGGAGTGGGCTATCCCGTTTTTATTTTTTGATAAATAACTATATTAAATTAATAGGGATACCTAATGATAGGAATTTGCTATATTGTTATTTTTAGAAAACTTGTAAAAAAGCTCAATAAGTTCTTTTTGTTATACAAAAATAAAATTACATATACAACATTTAAAATGTATGTAAATAAAGGTATAAAATTTTATAGCAATGTATTTTAAAAGTATAAAATGATTAAAATTTTAAGAAATATTCAAATCACATAACCATTCATATAGTTGTAATTCTATTAAAAATATTCTATTTTAAAAATCTTATTTTTCACAAGTTTAAAATTGTAAACGATTTCATCAAGTGTATGAATATACTTTTAACATGTTATAGTAAATCTCGATACAAATTTACATTTGGTTCTTTGTGTGTTATTTTAATAATAAATTAAGTGAAAATGTTATTTTGCATTAATATATAATATGTTTGCAGAAGAGTGAATAATATAAAAGAGAAATAATTGATAATAAAAACTTAACAAAAAAATTAATACATAAAAAAAAAAAAATATAATGTGTTGACATTTGATTTAAATATTCATAAAATAAAATTGAAAATAAATATTTCCAAGTGAGATTAGCGAGAGAGACCTTTATACAAAAAGGCGCCGAAGAAGAAATTTAAGAAATGCCAATTCTTAGAGAAGCTTTCAGGCAAAGATATCGCTAATTGATGGGACTCTGGAGAGACTTAAGTTAAATACTATAAGTCACCGAAGAAGCAGAATAATATTAAATTATTAAATCTTTCAGGTATACAAACAGGGATATATAGGCTAGGATTATTTCCTATGCTTATATATTTTTTTTATGGGAAAATACAGGACATAATGGCGAAGTTGATTAAATAGAATAAGTTTAGTTTTATAGGGAGGGTTATATATGAATGAATTAAAAAGAGTACCTTTGTATAATACACACAAAGAGCTTGGTGCAAAGCTTGTTGAATTTGCTGGTTGGGAAATGCCTTTAGAATATGAAGGAATAAACAAAGAGCATGAAATGGTTAGAAAAAGTGCAGGTATATTTGATGTATCTCACATGGGAGAGATAGAAGTAAAAGGAGTAGAATCAGAAAAATTTATACAAAATCTAGTTACGAATGATATAAGTGTATTAAAAGTCAATGACATCATATATACACCTATGTGCTATGAAAATGGTGGAGTAGTTGATGATTTATTAATATATAAGTTTGGGGAAGAAGATTATTTGTTAGTAATAAATGCAGGAAATATAGACAAAGATGTTGCATGGATAATGAAGCAAAGTGAAGGGTATAAAGTAAATATAAAAAATATATCTAATGAAGTTTGTCAATTAGCAGTTCAAGGACCTAAAGCAGAAAAAATTCTTCAAAAAATCACGGACATAAATTTAGAATCAATAAAATTTTATAAGTCAATGCCAAAAATAAAAGTATCTGGATACTCTTGTTTAGTTTCAAGAACAGGATATACTGGAGAAGATGGTTTTGAAATATATTGCAAAAATGAACATATAAAAGCAATTTGGGATGAAGTCCTGAAAGTTGGAGGAGAAGATATATGTCCAGCTGGTCTAGGTTGTAGAGATACTTTAAGATTTGAAGCAGCTCTACCTCTATATGGACATGAGATAAATGAACACATATCTCCACTTGAAGGAGGATTATCTATTTTTGTAAAAGTAAATAAGGAATCATTTATTGGCAAATCAATCTTAGCAGAAGAAAAAGAAAATGGGATTAAAAGAAAATTAGTAGGATTTGAAATGCAAGGTAAAGGGATGCCAAGAAATGGATATGATATAAAAGTTGGAGATAAAACAGTTGGTTTTGTAACTACTGGGTGTGCATCTCCAACAACAGGAAAAATCTTAGGAATGGGAATTATAGATGCTGAATATGCAAAAGCAGGAAATGAAATAGGTATAGCAATTAGAAAAAAAGTTGTTCCTGCTATAACAGTTAAGAAGCCTTTTTATAAAAAACAATATAAAAAAGATAATGTTGTAGTAAATAAAGAAAATAAATTTTCATATATACCTGCCACAAATGAAGATAAGGAAAAAATGTTAAAAGTAGTTGGATTAAACTCAGTTGATGAATTATTTTCAGATATACCAGATGAACTAAAATTAAAAAGAGATTTAAATCTAGACAGTGGAAAATCTGAATTGGAAGTTAGTAAAATAGTAAAAAGATTGTCAGAGGAAAATTTAAGTCTAGAAGATTTAACTTGTTTTCTTGGAGCTGGTGCATACGACCATTATATACCATCAATTATAAAACATATAACTTCAAGGTCAGAATTTTATACAGCATATACTCCATATCAAGCAGAAATAAGTCAAGGAACTTTGCAAGTAGTGTTTGAGTTCCAATCTATGATTGCAGAAATTACTGGTATGGAAATTGCAAATGCATCAATGTATGATGGAGCGACTGCTGCAATAGAAGCATGTATAATGGCAATGAATCAAACTAGAAAAAGTAAAATAGTAGTATCAAAAACTACACATCCAGAAACTTTATCAGTACTAAAAACTTATTTACAATATAAAGATTGTGAAATAGTAGAAATTGATTTTTGTAATGAATATGGAACTACAGATATAGAAAAATTAAGAACTTCTGTAGATAAAGATACAGCATGTGTCCTTATACAAACTCCTAACTTCTTTGGGATTATTGAAGAGATGGAAGAAATAGAAAAAATAACTCATGAAAATAAAGCCATGTTAATTATGAGTGTTGACCCAATATCATTAGGTGTTTTAAAAACACCAGGTGAAATAGGAGCAGATATTGTTGTTGGAGAAGCTCAATCACTAGGAAATCCTCTTAATTTTGGAGGTCCTTATGTAGGATTTTTGGCTAGTAAATCTAAATATACAAGAAAAATGCCTGGAAGAATAGTTGGGCAAAGTTTAGATACAGAAGGGAAAATTGCATATGTATTAACTTTACAAACTAGAGAGCAACATGTAAGAAGAGAAAAAGCAACTTCTAATATATGTTCAAATCAAGCTCTAAATGCTCTTGTAGCATCAATATACATGGCTACTATGGGTAAAGAAGGATTTAAAGAAGTTGGTATGCAATCAATGAAAAAAGCACACTATGCTTATAATAAACTTGTGCAAACAGGAAAATACAGACCTATATTTAAAGGCAGATTTTTTAAAGAATTTGCAGTACAAGGAAATTATAATATAGACACTATAAACGATAAACTTTTAGAAGAAAATATATTAGGTGGTTATAATTTAGAACACAATTATCCAGAATTAAAAAATTCAACTTTACTTTGTGTAACTGAAAAAAGAAGTAAAAATGAAATAGATAAGTTAGTTGGAATAATGGAGGGGTTATAATGAAAGAATATAATAGTTTGTTGATAGATATATCTAAAAAAGGTAGAAAAGCATACTCACTTCCAGAATTAGATATAGATGATATAAAAATAGAAGATATGATTGACCCAACTATGGCTAGACAAAATGAATTAAACTTACCAGAAGTTGGTGAATTAGAATTAGTTAGACATTATACTTTATTGTCAAATAAGAATTTTGGTGTTGATACTGGTTTTTATCCTTTAGGTTCTTGTACAATGAAATATAACCCTAAAATTAATGAAGATATGGCAGCACTTCCAAACTTTACTGGAATGCATCCATATCAATCTTCAGATACAGCACAAGGGTCTCTTGCTCTTATGTATGATTTATCAAATAAACTTGCAGAAATTACAGGTATGGATGAAGTGACACTTCAACCTTCAGCAGGTTCACATGGTGAATTTACAGGTCTTATGCTTATAAAAGCGTATCATGAAAATAGAGGAGACTATAAAAGAACTAAAGTAATAATTCCAGATTCTGCACATGGAACAAATCCAGCAAGTGCAGCTATGGCGAATTTTGATGTAATTCAAATAACGTCTGATAAAAATGGTGCTGTAGATATAGATGTATTAAAAGAAGTTTTAAATGATGAAGTAGCAGCCCTTATGCTTACTAATCCGAGTACTCTTGGGCTATTTGAAAAAAATATAAAAGAAATAGCTGACCTTGTACATGAAGCAGGTGGCCTTTTGTATTATGATGGTGCAAACATGAATGCTATTATGGGAATAACAAGACCAGGAGATATGGGATTTGATGTAGTCCATCTTAATCTTCATAAGACATTTTCAACTCCTCATGGTGGTGGTGGTCCAGGGGCTGGACCTGTTGGAGCAAAAAAAGAGTTAGTGTCTTTTTTACCAATTCCAATAATCGAAAAACAAGAAGATAAATATGTATTAAATTATGATAGACAAAAGTCTATTGGAAAAATTAAAAATTTCTATGGAAACTTTGGAGTCCTTGTAAGAGCTTACACATATATATTGACAATGGGAAGAGATGGACTTAAAGAAGCTAGTGAAATGGCAGTTCTAAATGCTAATTATATAAAAGAAAGTATAAAAGATGATTATATTTTACCAATAGACACTTTATGTAAACATGAGTTTGTATTAGGTGGACTACCAAGAGGAGAAGCAAATATAAAAACTATTGATATAGCAAAGAGATTGTTGGATTATGGATATCATCCTCCAACAATGTATTTCCCTCTTATTATAAATGAAGCACTTATGATAGAGCCTACAGAAAGTGAGAGTATAGAAACATTAGATAGTTTTATTGAAGCTATGAAGAATGTCGCCAAAGAAGCTAAGGAAGAGCCAGAATTACTAAAAACTGCTCCACATAATACTTTAGTTAAAAGAGTTGATGATGCAAGAGCAGTGAAAAAGCCTATATTAACATGGTCACAAAGATAAGTAATTAAAATAATAAATAATTTAAATATACAAAAACTTTGTATTTGTATTAAAAAGCTATCTAAACTATTTTAAATTAGATAGCTTTTTTGTATATATGTTGACATACATGGTATGTACTGTTAAAGTTTTTTATATATTACTAGAAAATGTGAGGATTTAAATCCCTCTTGATTTTATGTATGTTTCAACCATTTCTATATTTTTACAAAATACAGGTAATCAAACAAGTAGTATGCTTGGAAGACTAATGATATTTGCGGCAGTAATTTGTGCAGGTGCATATGGTGTATATGTAAGAAAATTATCTAAAAGTGAATTTACACCAATTGAAATAACAGCAGCAATGCAACTAATTGAAACAATATCATTTACATCAATATTATCAAATATCGCTACGGTAGTATCTATATTTGCAGGAGTATTTTTACTGAATGAAAAGTTCAATTTTTATAGTATTGTAGGAAGTATGCTTATAATAATTTCAGTTATAGGAATGATTATATATGGTAAAGGAAAACATGAAGATTTGGAAATTGAATATACAAACTAGTTTTATTTTATAGGGAATAAACCTATTTATTCTTTTAACTTAATTTAAACTTAATAAGAATATATCGAAATTCATAAAAAATTTAGGAAATCTTAAGAATTATGATATTAAAATCTTTAGATTTATGTTTTATTATATAAACTACAATAAGATACATTAAACTAAATTAGAATTTTACAATATATTTATAGATATTACTATTAAAGAAAAAGTTAAGTTGAAAGGAGTATAATATGGATAAAGTTAACTTAAAAAGATATAATTGTGATATAAATGTTGGATTAAACAGTGAACAACTTAAAAGTAGAAGAGAAGACAATTTAATTAATGTATTTGACAATGGAAAAACTAAAACATACAAGCAAATTTTTAAAGATAATATATTTACACTTTTTAATCTTATAAATATTGTTTTAGTTTGTTTGCTAGTTTCAGTTGGCTCTTTTAAAAATACCTTATTTATATTTATTGCTGTAATTAATACTATTATTGGTGTGATTCAAGAAATAAGAGCAAAAAGATTGTTGGACAATCTATCTGTTATAGTATCAAGCAAAGTATCTGTTATAAGAGAAAAAGAGAAAATAAAGATTGATGTTCAAGAATTAGTGCTAGACGATATTATGATTTTAAAAACAGGAAATCAAATTTGTGCTGATTCAAAAGTTTTAGAAGGAAAGTTAGAGGTAAATGAATCTCTAATCACAGGAGAATCTGATATTATTGTAAAAAGCAAAGGTGATTTTTTATATTCTGGTAGTTTTGTAGTTTCTGGAGATGCATTTGTAAAAGTTGAAAATATAGGAAAAGATAACTATGCAAATAAGATAGCTAGTGACGCTAAAATTTCCAAGAAACACAATTCTCAACTCAGAAATTCATTAAATGCAATATTAAAAGTTGTTGGTGTAATAATTATTCCTTTAGGAATTATATTGTTTGTAAAACAACATTTTGGAAATGGAGATTCTATAGTAACATCTGTAGTAGGTACTGTGGCAGCTGTAAATGGAATGATACCAGAAGGATTAACTCTGCTTACAAGTATTGCCTTAGCTGTTGGGACAATAAAACTTGCAAGCCACAAGACTTTAGTTCAAGAATTATATTGTGTAGAGACTCTTGCTAGAGTTGACACATTATGTCTTGATAAAACAGGTACAATTACAGAGGGTAAAATGCAAGTTGATGATGTAGTAATGCTTGAAAAAGTTGATGTAAATGAGATTATGGGAAATTTGTGTAATTCTCTTAAAGATGATAATGCGACATTAAATGCTATAAGAGATAAATATGATATTTCAGATACGTATAAAGTTAAAAATTTGATTCCATTCTCATCAGCAAGAAAATACAGTGGTGTTGTTTTTGAAAATGAAGGTACATACTTAATAGGAGCCTTTGAGTTTATTTTTAAAGATAGATATAAAGACTTAAAAATAGAAATTGAAAAATATTCTAAAGCAGGAAATAGAGTAATAGCTTTAGCTCATAGTAACTCTTACATGGAAGATAATAAGATACCTGAAGATATAAAACCGCTTGCTTTTATATTGATATTAGATAAAATTAGGAATGAGGCTAAGGAAACTTTAGAATTTTTTTATAATGAAGGTGTAGATATAAAAATTATATCTGGAGATAATCCAATAACAGTAAGTGAAGTAGCAAGAAAAGCAGGTCTTAAAACAGCTAATAGATTTATTGATGCAACAACACTTAAAAATGATAAAGACATATACGATGCTGTTGATAAATATAGTGTTTTTGGAAGAGTAAGCCCACAACAAAAGAAACAAATGATTGTAGCATTAAAACAACAAAATCGTACAGTAGCAATGACAGGAGATGGTGTAAATGATGTGTTAGCACTTAAAGAAGCTGACTGTAGTATTGCAATGGCATCTGGAAGTGATGCTACCAAAAATGTTTCTAATTTAGTTTTATTAGATTCAAATTTTGCATCCATGCCAAAGGTTGTTATGGAGGGGAGAAAGGTAATCAATAATATTCAAAGAGCATCTTCTTTGTTTTTAGTAAAAACAATCTTTTCATTCTTCTTATCACTATTAACATTATTTTTCTTTAGTAGACAGTATCCATTTGTGCCAATTCAATTATCATTGATTGGAGCTGTAACAGTAGGTATACCATCATTCTTTTTAGCTCTTGAGGCAAATAGAAGTAGAATTTCAGGAAATTTTTTACTTAATATATTAAAAAATGCTTTACCAGGAGCATTATGTGTAACATTAAATGTAATTATTGTTTACAATATAGTCGAATATTTAGGTTATAGTTCAAGTGTATTTTCCACAATGTGTGCTATATTAACTGGTATATGTGGTCTTTTAATACTAAGACAGCAATGCTTGCCATTTAATAAAGAAAGATTATTTTTAATTGTAAGCATGACCATAGCATTTGTTATTGGGATTCTATTTTTAGGTGGATTATTCTCATTTGTAGCTCTAAGTAAAGAGCTAATCCTTATAACTATGGTATTAGCAGTGTTAATGCCGATTATGATAAAAGTTATGTTATTTGTATTAGATGAGATACTAGACACAATAGTTCCAGATTTAAACTAATTTGAGCAATATAAAAAAAAGAGCAACTTAATATTAAATATAGTTGTTCTTTTTTTATTTACATTAAATTTTATATAAGAATATCATATATATTTATTAATCAGCTATGTATGAACAGCAATAGTCAACAACTTCATTAACTTTTAAATCAAAACTTGAATCAGAAGGAACATTAAATTTTTGCCCTTCTTTATATGTCACAAATTCATTGCTTCCAGGTAGTTTTACATCCATGCTTCCAGCAAGCATTTCCATTATTTCTTCTTCTCTAGTAGAAAAAGTATACTCTCCAGGTAACATCAATCCTAAAGTTTTTCTTTCTCCATTAGGAAATATTATTACTCTACTACTTACTTTACCATCAAAATAAACGTTTGCTTTTTTTACTGCAGTAACATCTTTAAATTCACTCATTAGACAAATCCTCCAAAATTATTTACTCATATATATTATATAGAAATAATATAAAAATTGCTATATATTTACAAATAAAATTTAGTATTTATAAAAAAAATTAATAAAGATAAAATAAGAAAAAATTCATATTTTTATTATATTGACTTCGCAATTTTATAAATATAATATGAAAAGTACTTAGGAGAAGTACCATATGCTACACATCAAAAACATAAAGATAGTGTATAATCTAAATATGTTATACAATCTAAAGTTTATAATTATAGAAAGAGGGGATAGGCTTGTCAAAGAGAATATTGGTCATAGAAGACGATATAGATATCCAAAATATAATAAAAACATTTTTAGAAAATGCAGATTATACTATCATAACAGCAAATAATGGTCTTGATGGAATTGAAAAGTTTAAAAAGCAACAATTTGATTTGATTTTATTAGACATACTGATGCCAAAAATAGATGGCTTTGTAGTTTGTGAAATAATAAGAAATGAATCTAATATTCCAATTATTATACTTACAGCATTGGATGAAGAAACAGACCAAGTAAAAGGATTTGAATTAAAAGTGGATGATTATATTACAAAACCATTTTCTACAATTGTTCTTCTAAAAAGAGTAGAGGCAGTATTAAGAAGAACTGGGGATAAGGAAGAAAATCATGAAGATAGAGAATTTTTATCATATAGAGATATCAATGTTGATGTTGAAGGATATAAAGTTTTTATTAATGGTAAACAGATTGAATTGACTGCTAGAGAATTTGAAGTTCTAAAGGAACTAATAGAACACAAGGGGCGTGTACTTACTAGAGAAAATTTAATAAATAGCCTGTGGAAATATGATTTTTTAGGAGATGAAAGGGTTGTAGATACACATATAAAAAATCTTAGAAAAAAGCTTGATGTGAATTACATAGAAACAATAAGAGGGGTAGGATATAGGATTGATGTATTGGATTAAGAAAAGTCTAAATAGAAAAGTTTTTTTAAGTACAACTTTGATACTTATTTTATCCTGTACACTAATTTACATATTTATCATGATGTCAATGCCCAAAACATATAAATCATACTTAACAGATGATATCAAAAAAAATCTGAATGAATTTGTTAAAGTTATTGAGAAGACTAAATATGAGGATTCTACACTTAAATTTTATGATTTTATAATTGAAAATAATGTGTCTATTAATTTAATGAAAAATGGAAAATCAGTAGAAATACCATCTAATATAAAGTATGGGAAATTAGGTGATGAAAATATTATATCAAATAAGAAGCAAAGAACCATATTCAATGAAGATAATTTTTTATATAATTACCTAAATAATAATCAAATTTCGGGAAGTAGTTATGTAAGTGCCATATCCACTGATATTACATTTAAAAATAGTTCAGATAAATATATTCTCTCTGTTATGCCAAAATTGATGGTAGTTGATGAAGCTTCTATGGTTTTATTAAAATTGATACCAGTAGTTACAATAATGATTTTGATAATATCACTAGTTACTTCATTTATTTATTCTAGAGTAATTACAAAACCTGTTGTCAAGATAAGTAATACTTCAAAAAAAATTGCACAGATGAATTTAGATGTTAGATGTGATGTAGAAAGTGATGATGAAATAGGCTCTCTTGCTTTAAGTTTAAATGAGCTTGCACATAATTTATCAAGCACACTTAATAATCTTGAGCATGCAAATTTAAAGCTTCAAGAAGACATTGAAAAGGAAAGAAAGAATGAAATAAGTAGAAGAACTTTTTTTGCAGCAGTATCTCATGAGTTAAAAACACCAATTACGATTATAAAAGGTCAACTTGAAGGCATGATATACAATGTTGGCATGTATAAAGATAGAGATACTTATTTA
This sequence comes from Clostridioides sp. ES-S-0005-03, assembly GCF_020658455.1. Lineage (NCBI taxonomy): Bacteria > Bacillati > Bacillota > Clostridia > Peptostreptococcales > Peptostreptococcaceae > Clostridioides > Clostridioides sp. ES-S-0005-03. Next base: position 683,754 of record NZ_JACVWI010000001.1, read on the forward strand.
AGACATTCACTTAAAGTAATAGAAAGTATGGAAGAAATGGTACGTGAAATTCTCGATATTTCTCGTATGGAGTCATCTGGATTTAAATTAAATACAGTAGAAATTAATATGAGTTCATTAGTACAGAAATCAATACAAAATTACTTAATATTAGCAGAAAATAAGAATATAGATGTTATTACTGATATAGAAAAAAATTTATACTCTTTTGTAGATATAAAATTGATGAAAAAAGCTATTTCTAATATTATTAACAATTCAATTAAGCACTCAAAAAATGGTGTTTTGGTAAGTATAAAATTGTATAAGAATAATGAATGTGGAGTTTTTGAAGTTGAGAATTCAAATACATTTATAGAAGAATCTGAGATAGAAAATATTTTTAATCCTTTTTATCGTGTAGATAAGTCACGAAGTAGACAATCTGGTGGAAGTGGTCTAGGATTGTATATTATTAAAGTTATATTTGATATGCACAAGGTCAAATATAAAATTGAAAATACATCAGTAGGTGTAAAATTTACAGCTATATTTCCTATCGCATTAAAAAATACATTGCAGTAAATATTTTATAAATAAAATAACCCTATACTAAAATTTTAAGGTTAAATTTAAATTTTAGTATAGGGTTATTTTGAGTATAAGAATGTATTTAAAAAGTATTTAGCTACCATATAAAAAACAAGATAAGAACATATTAACTACATACTTCATTTATATAATAAAAAATGTAATAAGAAACTAAAAAACGTGAAAGGTGAGTGAAACATGAAAATTGATGTTAAAAATTTAAATATGACTTATAGAGCAGGGAAGGAAGCACTAAAAGATATAAATATAAGTCTTGAAAGTCCAAATTTGATAGGCTTACTTGGTCCTAATGGAGCAGGTAAGAGTACTTTAATGAAACTTTTGACTTCAAGAATACTTCAAACTTCAGGTCAGATTTTAGTAAATGGTAAACCCCTTAAACAGAATGAAACAGATTTAAAAAGTAAATTAGGATATTTACCACAAGAATTTGGTTTGTATGATGAGTTGACAGTGTATCAATTTCTTGAGTACATGTCAGTTTTAAAAGATATTAATAAGAACACAAAAAAGATAATAGAAGAAGTTATTAGCCAAACTAATTTATTAGAAAAGAGAAATTCAAAGATTAAGACCCTATCAGGTGGTCAAAAACAGAGAGTTGGAATAGCTCAAGCAATAATGGGAAATCCAGAGTTATTAATACTAGATGAACCTACAGTCGGACTAGACCCTGAGGAGAGAATAAACTTCCGTAATTTATTTTCAAAAAACTCAAGAGATAAGATTGTAATATTGTCCACACATATTATAGAAGATGTTCAGTCTGTATGTAATAGATTAATAGTAATAAATAAAGGAAATGTGCTCTTTGATGGAAGTTCTGAAGAGTTAATTAAAAAAGCGGAGGGACATGTTGGAGTTTATGAAGATAAAAATGGAAAAATACATAGCAATAAAACAAGCAAATTTAAAGTTACATCAAGTATTCTTACTACAACAGGGACTTCATATCGTATTGTAAGTCATAAGCTTCCAGAATTTGCGATACCTGTAGAACCATCATTAGAGGATGCGTATATGTTTTTAATATCTGAGGAGGAGATAAAGTAATGCAATCAATTAAATTTATCAAAGATGAGATAAAGAGGATTTTTAGCTCAAAGATTACATGGACTTTCATAGTAGTAATAGCACTGATACCAGGTCTATCAATAATAATGTATGAAAATCCTGGATTATTGCTCCAAGGTAGTTCAGGACAATCACTTAGTTTGAGTATACCTGTTTTACTTAATCCAGCAAAGTTAGGGGCTTTAATAGGTACAGTTTTATTCTCAATGTTTACAATATATGAGATGGATAGTATTTATAGAAACAAAACCAATGGTATCATAGAAACTATTATGGATGCTAAAAGTTTAAATTTAGCTAGAGTGATTTCTATTCTTGTATCAACTATAGTATCTGTAATAATTTCGATGATTACATGTTTTCCATATTCTATCATTAAGATGGGTGATAATTTTAGTTTAAGTACTTATCTTATAAACTATTTAGTTTTAATGTTACCAGCCTTATTATTTGGTATTTTACTTTCAGCAGGATTTTATTCTATAACAAGACGTATTGATTTAAGTATGATTATACTCCTTGTTCTAGTATTTTTATCTATAAATATAAAAGATAGTTATCTTATTGATTGGGTACAGACAAAAGTTACTATTTATTCTGATAGCTTTGGGAATACTTTGCAATTAAAAGCTTTATGTTGGAATAGACTACTTTGGAGTTTTATATCAATATCAACGTATTTATTAGGTGTGATATGCACAAGAAAATATGAAAAAAATGTTTTTTCATCTATACTAATTAATATGAAAAAGGTATTACTATCAATTTTAACTATAGTATTAATTGCAGGTTCTTATAGTGTATATGCATTTGAACCATATTATGATGATACTCCTCCACCTAAAATGGAAAAGGTATCAGATAAGAAGTCTGGCTCAGGTGCTGTTATGTCTACTGGTGCTGATGAAAAGCTAAATAAGAATATAAAATTACTTGATTCAGATCTTGATATAAAAATAAATCCTAAAAAGGCAAGATTAGATGGCAAAATACAATACACTATGGAAAATACTAGTGGAGAAAATCAAAACTTGGAATTTGATTTAAATCCTGGATACGATATTAAAGATATTAAGATAAATGGTAAGAAAGCTAAATATGATATTTCTAAGAAGAAACAAGCAGAAGGAAGACTTAGTTTGAATATACCTAAAGAAAAAAATCTTAAAATTGAAATTGAGTATGGAGGGAAATTAATAAACAATCAACTATTTGAAACTATTCTTGCAGGAGATACAATAAGTAAAGATAAGGTTGAGTTACGTAGTAAAGGTTCAATATTTCCAAAACCTAAAGTTGATGCTATGAATACAATGGAATCGATGATTAATGGTAATATAACTCTACCTACTGGAATAACACCTGTAGTAAGTGGAATCAGTACAGAAAAGGTAAAAGGTGATAAAAAGGATAATGAATGTACATGGAAATTTAGCACAAGAGGAATAATGTTGACTATAATAGCTGCAGACTATGTAAAAAAAGATATAAAAGCAGGTGGGATTGATGTGCAATTTTACTATAATAGAAAGCATGGAGATAAAATAAATAAAATGAATGCAGAGAAAATTATAAAAGATTCTATCAATTTCTATACAAAACAATATGGAGAAGTAGAACGTTATAAAGTTATTCCGCTTAAGCTAGTAGAAGGAGGAGCCTCATCAGGACAGGTAACTGGAGGAAAAGCACATGAGAATATAAGTTATATGGATGAAAGTATTTTCAACCCAGATGTATTTGATACTCACATAGGAGAGGGAGAAAATGGATCTGAAGTTTTGGCTCATGAAATATGCCACCAGTGGTGGGGGATTATAGTACAAGTTGACCAAATGACACCTCCTTGGTCACCAGAAGGAATAACAAATTATGCAACTAATAAGTTCATGGAATACGAGTATGGAAAAGAGTATAGTAAAAAAACTATAGATAATTGGAAAGAAGAAAATGATAAGCTTAAGAGAAATTTCTATATGAATAATCCGCAGTATTTGGAAAAATTGCCTGAAAATTATGTATTCAATATTTTATCACCTAATTCTATGAGACTTCTATATAACAAAATGCCATTACAAATTTTGAAGGCAGAAGAGATTTTAGGACAAGATAAGTTTGAAGCTATTCTTAAAGACTTATATAACAAATATAAGTACAATATATTAAAATATGATGATTTCTTAAAGGCTTGTAATCTTACAGGGGAGGAATTGAATTTTGAATAATTTAAAAATAATAAAATATGAAATGAAGAGATTGTTATTCTCTAAGGTATATTTGGTTTTAATATTAATAACAGGATGGTTCTCCTACCATGTCCTTAAGACAAAGACAATCTATGGTTTAAACGACACAGCACCATTTTCAGAGTGGAGTTATTCTGGTTTTTTACTTGATGTAAATCCATTTTTACTAGTTATAGTTCTTGTGTTTTGCACGTACATCTTTTCAAAGAGAGAAGAAGCTGTAAGGACAATTACTATGAGCACTAAGATAAAACCTACAACATATTTTTGCTTAAAAAGTGTTACAATAGCAGTTGTGTATCTTCTAACAGTTGCAGTTGTAATTGCAATAAGTTTTATTTTTTACAATAGATTATTTCAATTTAATGATTTTAGTCAATTTATAAAACCTATAATTCTAATTTTAATACCATCTGTGTTATTTATATCAGGTATGGGCATGTTTATTGGTAATATAAATGGAAACTTTCTATATATTTTTATTCCAATAATATTTCTTATAACAAATTCTGGTACACTATCTATTATATCTGGTAAAAATCTAGTGAACTCTATACTAGAGAGTAAAGTTGCAGACACGATGGGTAATCTTGCATTTGATATTCCACAGAGATTTGTAATAAGTAGAATAGCTTTGGTGATTATAGGTATAGGCTTAATAGTTATTGTATGCAAAGCATACAATAAAACTAAAATTAAAGCTTAGAAGGGTATTACAAAGAGTAATTTAGTTAAACTTCATAAAAATTGTAGCATTCTTATTTAAGGACTAAGAGTAATGTGTACAAATTAAAGTTTAGAAAGAAAACTGACTATGAAAAAACACAATATAATTATTAAAATTAAATACAACTAGAAATAAATCAAAGATAATCTAAAAGAGTATGTTTTAATCTATGATTTCATGGATTTTAGTACATACTCTTTTTATTGAGTATATGAATATTGAGTATATGAATTAAGTAAGGTATGTACAATAAAATTTTTTATTATAATTCTACAGAAGGTTCCTCAATTAATTTTCCACATACATATCTATGAATAATATTTCTGTCATCACCAACATAGATAAATCTTTCAAGTCTTTCAAGTATAGAGTAACTGTCATGATTTAAATCTGAATCATCAATAATTAATGCATCAAAATCATAATTTTCTTCAAAGCTACCAACTTTTCCAAAAAAACTTCCTCCACTTTTAGTTGCAATATAAAAAGCCTCAGATAACGATAGGAAATTACATTTCTTATTAGAATTTACCCAGTATAATTTAGATAGCTGGATTGCAGATACTATTGCTTTAAATATTGACAATGTATGACCACCACTTATATCTGAACCAAGAGCTAGTTTAATATTATTATCAAGTAATTTTCTAATAGGCATGGCTCCACTACCAACATTAAAATTAGAAGCAGGACAATGAACAGCCATAACCTCATTTTCTTTCATTAAATCTATTTCTTCTTGAGAGCAGTGAATACAATGAGCCATTAATGTAGGTGTTTGACCAAATAAATTGTATCTATTGTAGGCATCTCCGTAAAATTTAGATTCAGGTTCTAAACTTTTAACCCATTCAATTTCATCATGGTTTTCAGATAAATGTGATTGTATAGGAACATTATACTTTAAACATAAATCTCCTAATTCCCTTAAGAGATTACTTGTACAACTAGGTATAAATCTAGGAGTTATAATTGGTTTTACAATAGAATTTATGTCACTGTATTTGTTTATTATTTCTTCTGTATCGTTGATAGAATCCTCAGTATTTTCTAGTAGAGTGTCAGGACAATTCATGTTCATATTTACTTTACCAACATATGCTCCAAGACCAGCTTCTTTAAAAATATCCATAAGTTTCATAGATGCTTCTTTATGTACTGTTGCAAATACAGCTATTCTAGTAGTACCTGATTTCCATACTTCTTTTACAAATTTTTTATACATCTTTGTAGCATATTCTATATCTATATACTTTGATTCTTCTGGGAATGTATAAGTTTCAAGCCATGGTATAAGTTCCTTGTCCATAGCCATGCCTAAATTTCTAAACTGAGGTGCATGGCAATGAAGGTCGTTCATACCAGGTATTATAAGTTTATCAGTATAGTCTACGATTTCTGAGTTTTTATATTCTTTAGGTATATCTTTAAAGACACCTTTTACTTTGCCTTTGTTTAGTATAATGTAGCTATTTTCAAATACTGTGAAAGTATCTGAAGTCTTTGTAAAAATTATATTTCCTTTTATTGCTTTTAACATATAGCTCTCCTTAGTTTTAAATTTGTTAGCTTTAATATATAAGTAAATATATAGGGTTTATTAATTAAAATTTTACCCTATGTATTATATCAAATCTGAGTTATAAATACTATTAAATAATAATAAATATTATTGAATTTGAGAGGATGAAAATAATGAAACAATACAAATGTATTGGTAAAGGAAATACATCTAAAATTTATGATTATGGAGAGAATAAAATAATAAAATTATATAAAAGTGAAATTTCAAAGGATTCTTACATTAGGAAATTTTGTATTACAAAAAATATATTAGGAATTAATAAGATTATAATATATGGCAAAATGAACAAGATTTATCATATATTATAATCATGTTAGAGACATCTATTGGTAGGAGTATTCTCTTTATAAGTGGATTAAAAAAATATTAGGTACATTACTTAACAGTTTTTAAAATCGATTTAAATGAATCTTTTTTATGACATAAATTGTACAATATACAATTTCCTTTTATTGTATTTCATTAATTTAATTTTGGTACTATATTTCACTATAAGCATTAAATTTTAAGGAATAAATTGGAATAATGCATTTAAAATATGATTAGTAAAATTAGTTTAAGACTATTATCTATCTTATGGGTTTATATTCCATTTTAGATTCTTCATCAGTTCTCTCAATTTTAAAAATGACAGGACGAATTCCATCATTACAGGAGCATATAGCCACTCCTTCTTTATCTATCCAATCTCCATAGTAAAATTTTTCACTACCATGAGATAAAGCAAATACATATTGATACATTGCTTTCCATGCTTCGTCACATAATTTTTCAGGTTTAGCAAAATCTCCAAAAAATACTTCTCCTACTTTATGCATAGGGCATTTTCCAATACCTTTACATCCATACTCATCTGCTAAATCTTTATGGAATGTTGTTTTTATTACTTCTATTTTACATTTTTTCATGAAAGTCATCTCCTCGTAATTTGTAACTTTTATTTATATAAGTATATGTGCTATCTTATATTTAAACAAGTATTTACTTTTAAGTAAGGTACTAACATTTAGGATAGTATCTTTATTATAGGATGGTGATTAAATGAGTATGAAAAACTATAATACATCTGATTTAACTAATATAACTTCTACACCATTTGGATATACTCTTTCAATTATTGGAGGAAAATGGAAGATGATTATAATGTTTTGGTTAGTCGAGTATGATGTATTACGTTATGGAGAACTTAAAAGATGTATTGGTTCAATAACTGATAAGATTCTCAATAATCAGTTAAAAGAATTGGAACGAGATGGTATTATCATACGCAAAGAATATCCTCAAATTCCTCCTAAAGTTGAATATTCACTTTCCAAAAGGGGATTGTCATTAATGCCTATTTTAGAAGAAATGTGTAAATGGGGTGAAAATAATAAACTCAATTTGTAAAATAAAAGCCCAGTAAAGATTTTGCTGGGCTTTTATTTTATAAATTAGAAATGCTAAAGTTAATTTACAGGTATATAATTTTCTGTGATTAATACTTTGAAAATCACTAATTAAAATCTTTATTAGTGATATTTTTTAATATAAATTAAATAAAAAAATAAAAAATATATCTAAATAAAATGATTATTTTTCTTGAATTTTTTATATAAATATGGAAATTTGTCTAGTTATACATTTTTATTGACCAGTTATGCAATTGATATTGAATATTCTAAATATTGATGTTACTTTATATATGATTTAAGTACAATAGGGGGATATTTTATAAATATGATTTGCGTTATAGATAGATAAAATTTGGAGTAGTAAAAACTTAGATTCATATTTGATGAAATTGTAGAATATGTGTATAGAATGATTCTTGTGTTTCAAGAGAATATAAAGGATGTAATTTGTATAGTTGTTTTATTTTATAGTATATACTTTTAGATTATATAGTGAAAAAGTAAAGATGTACTCCCAATACATCTTTACTTTAAAATAAGTTATAGTTACTTGAAAAGTATAAAAAATTATATAGTTATTTAAGGTAGAAAATCTAAAAAGGTTTTTCTAGAAAATGAAACTTAATTTTAATTATATCTACTTACTAACAATAAAACTTGATATAAACAAGATTCAACTACAGTTTCTCCATATTCTGATATAAAATCATCTAATTGTGTATCTATAAAATTACAATAATCATATGAACTACTTATATAAGCAGTTAATATATGTGTACATCTGTCTATTTCTCCAATAAACATATTATCCATCCCCCTAAAAACTTTAGTAAAAATAAAAAAATTATATATGTGCTAACTTGCTAACGTAACTTACAAAGAATTTTTTAGTACTTATCACTATAACTTTATTACTAAATTTTTCTAGTTTTACCAATTTAGCTTTTATTCTACAAGTTAATAATACTAGAATATGATTTATTATTCAACATGCTTGTTTTAGATTAAAAAATATTATAAAATTATATTTATTTTTTGAAGAATAAACTATGACAATAAGCTGATAAGGTTTACATGAATAGATTGAATTAAAGGTTTATATATTTGAATTAATTAGATTCAAAGTAGAGGATAAACTAAAAAAGTATTCAGGATATATTATTAAAATGAATGTAAGAATAAATAAAGTGAGATGCTAGAATATTAAAATTAACAATAATATAAAAAATAAAATTTATTGTTAGTAAGAACTTTAAGATAGATATTTTAAAACGGATATAAAAACTAATTGATTTACTTATAGATATTTAAAAGATATAAAGAGCTTGTAGATAGCTCTTTATATCTTTTTTGTTATGCTAAAAAATTTTAAGAGACAACAAAAAAGATAAGAGCATATCTATAACACATATATATGTTCTTTTATAAAAATAAATAAAACAATGTAATTAAATTTAGTTAAACTGTATTATTTATATGTAATATCTTGATTATTAATAATAAAGTTTTTATATTAAAAAAATTCCTTTTAAATATAGAATGCAATTTAAGTCACTATTTGATAATTTTTCCACAATATGGGCAATAAGTACTATTCTTTACAAGTTCCATTCTTGAATCTAAATAATGATTACAATTTGGGCAACGATAAAATTTCCAATCAATAAAAATACCAACAAGTACAAAAATAATTGATACTATATAATTTTCTATAAAAAAGATAAATGCTGCTCCAATAATAAACATAGCCATAGATGTTAAGAAGATTATTTTTAATTTTGTATAAATATCTATACTTTTCATACAATCACCAACTTATCTTAGATTTAATCCTATTAATAAAAGTATATCAAGTTTATTATAAAAAATGTAAACTAAAAAATTACAATAAAAATAAGTAGCGAATAAAACTAAACACATAATTTAAGTTTTATTTAAGGTTAGAATTATATTGATATAAGATTTAAGTTTTATTATGTATATAAATAAAAAGCAATTAAAAAGACTTAGGAGGAAATGTATATTGATAAGTTGGGAAATAAAGAAATTGATTAAATCTAAGAGCATGTTGATATCTTTAGGGATATTAATATTCATATTATTAATCAGTATATTTGTTAAACCTGTTTTAGAAACAGAAGATTATTATATTGATGAGAAAAAAGGTCATATAGAATATACAAGGAATAGAACAGATATAGCTAATGATAAATTTCAAAAAAAACTTGATATTTTAAAACAACTTTCAAATCAAACATATAGTGATAAATTTTCTAAAAAGATTAAATCCATGTCAAAAGAAAAACTTGATAATCTAAATGTTGATGAATATAAAAATGTTGACTTTTGGAAGGTATTTAATTATAGAGCCACAAATTCACTTATAAATATAGGGATGTTGATTGTCATAATCATAACTGTATCAAATCTTTATACAGATGAAGTAATTTCTTCAGTAAAAGATATTATACTATCATCAAAAGAGAAGGAAAAGGCATTAAAATCTAAAATAGTTATTGCTATATTTATACCATTAGTAATTTATTTTGTTTATTTAATCTGGATATTTATTATAACCTGCATACAACAAGGATTACCAATTAATGGTGACTTAGAATCGTTTAGGATAGTAGACAATATAGCTACATTGAAAGCAAATTCAAATATAACCAATTATGTAATATCAAATATAGCTATAGATATTTTAATGTTTGAAGGATGGGCAATGATAGCTATGTTAGGTTCTTTTATTAGCAAATCTTCAATATCATCAGTAGGTTTTCTTATTTTAAGTATAGCTGTAGCTAAAGTGATGTCAGTAGTTCACATATTACCTAAAGGATTGCTTTCGATTATTTCAACGGTAAATTACTATGATTTAATATTTGGATTTAATAAAATAATAGGAAATTATTTAGGTGATATTAGAATATTTAAAATGAATATAGATATTGTCAATCTATCAATAGGACTTTTAGTAGTAATATTTTTAGGTATAATGACTTTGTGTTTCTCAGTAATAAAGTCAAAGTATATAAATAGATAAAAGGGGAATTAAAATGAATAAATTAGAAGTTAAAAATATTTCAAAGATATATGGAAAAAAAGTAGTAAATGATAAAATTACAGTTACATTAGAAAATGGAGTTTATGGTCTTTTAGGACCAAATGGAGCAGGAAAATCCACTCTAATGAAACAAATAACCACACTAATAAAACCTGAGAGTGGGCAAATACTTTACAATGGTAAGGATATATTTAATATGGATGATGATTATAGAAATATTTTAGGATATTTACCACAAGAATTTGGAGTATATAAAAACTTTACAGCTAGACAATTTTTACAATATATAGGAGCGTTGAAAGGTCTAAAAGGCAGAAATTTAAATTGTAGGATAGATGAATTGTTAGAGTTAGTAGGTCTTTATGATGTCAGAAATAAGGCTATAGGAAAATTCTCTGGAGGTATGAAAAGAAGAGTTGGCATAGCACAAGTTTTATTAAACAATCCTAAAATAATAGTACTTGATGAACCAACAGCAGGACTTGACCCACAAGAAAGAGCGAGGTTTAGAAATCTAATAGCAAAAATATCAAGGGATAAGATAATAATTCTTTCTACTCACATAATTTCAGATATAGAATCAGTTGCAAAAGAAACAATAATGATTAAAAATGGTAAACTTCTTATGAAAGGAACATATAAAGAAATATTAAATCATATGCAAGATAAAGTTTATAATATTCAAGTTGAAGATGAGTGTGATATTGATGAGATTCAATCTAAATATAAAGTTATAAGTATTCAAAGTGATGTTAATTCAATAGTAATTAGAGTTGTGTCAGAAAATACTCCAACTGAAGCTAATGTACAACTAGTTCAAGCAAAATTTGAGGATGTATATATGCTTTACTTTGATTTAGAAGATGCAAAGGAGATATAACAGATATGATAAATTTAGTTAAAGCAGAAATAATAAAAGCCTTAAAATTAAAAAGTGTTTGGATGCTTTGGATATTTTTACTATTATTTGGGTTTGTATTGATTAGAAAATTTAATGTTTTTGACACATATTCAGATATATTTTATAAAATAGAGGGTTCTATACCTTTAATAGGGTTGATAATGTTTATAATAACTTCTGGAAACTATACAAAAGAATATGATTCTAATATGACAAGTCTAATAAATACAACTAAAAATGGGAAAAAGTCAGTAGTAGTATCAAAAATAATAGCTAATGGATTGACTTTGTCCATGATTAACATTTCTTTTGTATTATTGGTTGGGATTAGAGGATTTAGTTTTTTTGAATTTAAAAATTTGAATGAACCAATTAAGAACTTATGGTATTTTAGTAATAGTAATTTAAATCTTACAGTAATACAAATGTACTTGATTGTTATAGTATCAGTCATTTTTGGTTCTTTCATATTTGCACAAATAGGACTAGCACTTTCTTCAATATTTAAATCAGCTGTAATGCCTTTCATATTAGGAGGCTTAATTATGGCTGTTCCATACTTTATTACAGGTTTTATACCAGATAATGCTATAAAATTTGTTTCTATTACTCCAAACTGGATTATGATGAGTCAACAAATTGTTAAGTATAATGTACCAAATACTTTAATAGGTTTATCTATATTAATCTCAATCATATTGATAATAATATTAACTAAAATAACATATAAAAATTTTACATCAAGTAAAAGGTTTTAATTAAGAATAAAAAAGAACAATGATTTTGTTTATATATTGACTTGATTTAAAATAATATAAATAAAGCTTAGAGAAGATATATGTTAATATATAGATAAATTATCATAGGAGGTTATTTATGGAAAATAGCATTTTAGTAATAGATGATGAGGTAGAAATTTTAAAACTCTTAGAAACTGTATTTAAGAAAGAAGGTCTTAACAATGTGTATACTGCAAAAACAAGAAAGGAAGGATTGGAAGTATTTAAAAAATATAATCCTAACTTAATCATTCTGGATATTATGTTGCCAGATGGTGAAGGGTACGATATTTGTAAAGAAATAAGAAAAAACTCTAATGTACCAATCATATTTTTATCAGCTAAGACGGAAGAGTTAGATAAATTACTTGGACTAGCAATTGGAGGCGATGACTATGTTACAAAGCCTTTTAGTCCTAAAGAGGTCGCTTTTAGGGCAAAAGCTCATCTAAGAAGACTAAATTATTTTAATAAAGAACAAAATGAAAGCATAAACTCAGATAATAAAGAAAAGATTATATCATTTGGTCCATATAAATTAAATGAAAGTAGAGCAGAACTCATAAAAGATGGTAAGTCTATTGCATTATCTGCAAAAGAATTAAAAATATTGTCTTTATTTGCACACAATCAAAATCAAATTATAAGTAAAGAAAAGTTATGGGATAAAGTATGGGGTGAAGATTATATTGGATTTGATAATACTATAATGGTTCATATTAGAAAGATTAGAGAAAAATTAGAAGATAATCCTTCAAAGCCAGAATATATCCTTACGATAAAAGGACTTGGATATAAATTAGCAGTAAAGGAAGATTAGAATATGAAGTGGAAGATTACTAGAAACTTTATGTTTACAATCGTATTTGTAGTTATATCAGTGGTTATTATAAATATTGCGTCTATTTTATATGTGATTTCGACTAATAATTTTTTTAATGTTGTAGGTTCTAAAAACAGTCCTGAAGAGTTTGCTCGTTCTTTTGAAAAAGAGCTATATGAAAAAAATGGAGAGTTCAAGTTATCAAAAGCTGGCATTGAAAAATTAAAAAAATCACATTCTTGGGTACAAGTTTTAAATGACTCAGGAGAAGAATTGTATGGAGTAAATGTGCCAACGAATACTCCAAAAAAATATACTCCTTTTCAAATGGTTAATAACTACAAATATATAGAAACAGAGTATACTAATTTTGTTTTAGAAAAATATTTAGGCAACAAACATCTAAATATAATAATAGGTATGCCTAGTAGAGATGTATCGAGAATAATTTTAACTTATTCTCAAGATAATGCTAAAGCAATTTTAAATAAAATTATCACTTTGACATTGGTAATTGATGGGATGGTAGCTTTAAGCATAGGATACTTATTTAGTAGAAAACTTACAAAGCCAATATCCAATGTAATATGGAGTATTGAAACTATGGCTAACGGAAATTATAGTTTATATCTTAAAAACAGGGGAATATATGAAGAAGTTTTTGAAAATATCAATATGTTGGCTGATACATTGAGGGTAAACGAAGCAGAGAGAAAAGAAAATGAAGAGATGCGAGAGGAATGGTTAGCTAATATAACACATGATATAAATACACCACTGGCTTCTATACAAGGATATGCAGAGATAATCAATGATAAAGATTATGAATTTGTGGAAGAGGAATTACGAGAATATACAGAGATTATATACAATAAGTCCAAGTATATAAAAAATTTGGTTGATGATTTAAATTTATCAACTCGATTAAAAAATAATAGCTTAGTTTTGAACAAGAAGAAAATAAATTTAGTTAGTTTGGTTAGAAATATAATAATAGATATTCTAAATGACAATAGATATAAAAATAGAAATATTGAGTTTGTAAGTTATGAAGATTTAATTGAAGTATATGTAGATTCAATTTTATTTAGAAGAGCTATAACAAATCTCATATTTAATTCAATAGTGCATAATAAAGAAGAAACTCTGATAAAAATAGAAATAGTAAAAAAAGATACTATAGAAATTATAATAAAAGATAGTGGAGTAGGAATAAGTAAAAATGATTTAAAGCATATTTTTGAAAAATATTATAGAGGTACTAATACAGGTGAATTACATAAAGGCTCTGGTCTTGGAATGGCTATTTCTAAAGAGATAATAGAGATTCATAAAGGTAGTATTTATGTGAATAGTGAAATAGGAATAGGAACAGAAGTCGTCATAAAAATAAATCAGAAGTAGGAGATATGATATGGATTTTCTTAAAAAAGGTTTCAATGGATTTACTATTAAAATATTAGCACTGGTATTTATGACATTTGACCATATAGCAGCTTTTATGCCACAAACAATGCATATACCAGTTTGGTTTCATTGGTTAGGTAGAATATCAGCACCATTGTTTACGTTTATGGTAGTAGAAGGGTTTTGTCATACAAGCAACAAAAAAAAGTATATTGCTAGATTATATGTAGGGGCTATCATTATGGCAATAGGGAATCAAATAATTAATACTGCTTTCCAAAATCCAGAAGGTTCAATAATTATGAATAATATTTTTGCAACATTATTTTTGGTAGTAATTTATTTACAGGCTATAGAATTTATAAAGAAATTTAGAACAGAAAAAGAAAAAAGTATCTTGTGAGAGGGCTTTTGATGATAAGTGTTCCTATAATTTTAGGAATCGTTATATTAACTTTACTTTTTAGCTCAGCGGATAAAGTACTTATGTTTATTATGATTTTTGTACCAGTACCATTTTTGGTAGAAGGGGGACCAATTTTGATTGCACTGGGGATTATTTTTTATTTATGTAGAGGAAAGAAGTTTAGTTTAAGTATTTGTTATTTTTTGATGTGTATATTTATATTTGTAGCCATAGCAGGAGGAGATTATAGCTTGAAAAAATCTCTTCTAGAAAATTACCAATGGATGATGATTGCGTCACTTCCTTTTATGTTGCTTTATAATGGAGAAAAAGGTAAGAGTATGAAATATTTGTTTTATTTATACTATCCAATACATATATATATATTGTATATTTTAGGAGTGTATTTGATAAAAATCTAAGAATATAGAAGACATTGATAAGTATGGTTATTAATAACTTTCTATATTTCATACAAATGTCTATGGTCAATATATTCTACTTATTAATGACTGGCATGTTAAATAATTATGGAGTTGCTGTCTCAGCAGTATCTGGAATTGGATTGAAGATAAATACTTTTGCAGGGATGCTATGTTGGGCAGTTGGTCAAGCTGTCATTATTAAGCTTGGTTGTAACATTTATTTCCATTGTTTTTGTACAAATATTTGCAGAATCAATAGTTGTATTTTGGGGGTCTAAAAATCAAGAAGTTATTAGAGAGGGAATTGTGTATCTTAGAATTTATTGTTTAATTAACAGTTTGATTTATGCAGTAATGCATATTTATGATTCATTTGTAACTGGTATAGGTTTTACTAGTCTAGCTATGTTTAATGCATTATTAGATTCTGTAGTTATTAGACTATCCCTTAGTTATACACTAGGAACTATTTTAGAATATGGATTTATAGGCGTTTATTTTGCTCAATCTTTATCACCAATACTCCCAGCTATTATTGGGTTAATCTATTTTTATAAAAGAAAATGGAAGGGTATAACTGAGCATGTCAGAAATTAATCGTTTTAAACAGATTAAATAATAAAATAGTGGTTTCGATATAAATAGAATCAAAACCACTATTTAGGTATTATACTGCTTTCTATGCGCTATTCCATTTATTAAGTATCACTTTAATTTTAAATTAACAATTAATAAAACCAAATTATTTATTGTATAAAATTAGTCATAATTTTTTCTTCATATTGAGGGTCTTTGACTCCTGTTTTTTGCCCAGCTGAAATACACTTAAGAAGCCATGCCATGTTTTCACCTAAAGTTCTCATAGTTTGTAATCCCTCTTTATCTTTCATAACATCCTCTGGGGTAAAACCATGAACCTGATTCCAGTACTGTGATGATACAATAGGCATATTACTGATTGAGAAATATTTATTTAGTTGGTCAAATGTTGCAGTTGCTCCACCACGTCGACATGATACAACTGATGCACCAAGTTTCTTTGCCATTTTACTTCCAGCTGAAAAAAATAAGCGGTCAAGAAATGAAGTTAGTTGTCCACTTGCACCAGAATAATATACAGGTGAGCCAACAATAATACCATCAATATTATCTAGTTCTTTCGCTAACTCATTGACCTTATCATTCCAAGTACATTTGCCAGTTTGAAAGCATGATGAGCAAGCAATACAACCTGGTATTGGTTTTTTACCTAAATATAATATTTCGGTTTCAATGTCATGCTTATTTAATGTTTTAGCAACTTCATTTAATGCTGTATAAGTACACCCGTATTGGTTTGGGCTACCATTTATTAATAAAACTTTCATTAGAAATTCCTCCAGTAAAATTTATTTAATCGATATTCAAGGGTCTTTGCTTTTTCTAAAATAGGTTTTCTATGAATCTATAAGTACAGGTATATTCCATTTGTTCTTAGATTTACATTTAAAACACCTCCTATTACTAAATTTATCAGTGATATGAAACTACATTATGTTAGAAGTTTTTTATAACTTGAATTAAAGAGTAAATAAATTAAAATTTGACAATATGCTAAAGTACTAGCATTAAGTAGAATTTATATGTATTATAGCAAATTGACTTTTAATTGTTCTTACACTATAATTTTATTATAAATTAGCTAAAAGACAAGTACGCACATTTTTGTTCAATACTAACCTAAAGGAGAGTGTAGCACATGGATATGGATTGTATCTCACAAGCAGATTTAAGTGAAACAGGGTTTAGTTATACACTTTCACTGATTAATGGAAAATACAAGATGGTAATTCTCTATTGCCTTGCTGAATTTAAAGTTGTTAGATATAATGAACTAAAACGTTATATAAAGACTATTTCTTATAAGACTCTGAGTTTATCTTTAAAGGAATTAGAAGCAGATGATTTGATTATTCGTACTGAATATCCTCAAATACCACCTAAAGTAGAATACAGTTTATCAAAGAGAGGGAAGTCTTTGATTAAGATTTTAGATGCAATGTGTGAGTGGGGAGAACAGAATAGAATTTAATTTTACATTTGAAGATTGTACATATTGTAAAAGACTGTAGGTAAATTTGAATTTAAACAAATATACTTACAGTCTATATTTAAAAAAATGTCTATTTTCATTTATAATTTAAAAAATTTATTTTAGATATTTTTTATGAAATTTCACCACCAATTTCTTTTATATCATCTTTGTAGATTACACAAGCTTCTATGGCTAATTCCAAACCTTTAACTATTTCTTCTAAAGACATAAATGGTGTATTCTTTTTATCTATTATTTGAGAAGTCATGTATGGTATGTGTATGAAGCCTCCTTTTATATTAGGATATTTTTTATCTATCATGTAAAGAATTCCATACATTACATGATTGCAAACAAATGTACCTGCAGTATTTGAAACACTAGCTGGAATTTTATTTTCATTCATATGTTTTACCATAGCTTTTACAGGTAATTTTGAAAAATATGCAGGTTGACCATCTTCTTTTATAACCGTGTCTATAACCTGATTTCCTTCATTATCTTTTATTCTAAAATCATCTACATTTATAGCAACTCTCTCAGGTGTAATATCAAATCTACCTCCTGCTTGTCCGACTGATATTACTATATCAGGGTTGTGTTTTTGAATAGCTTTATCTATTGCTTCAACAGATTTTGTCATAACTGTTGGTATAGTTATTTTTATAATTTCTGAGCCATTTATATTATCTTTGACCCTTTCGACAGCTTCTTGAGCGGGATTAATTGGTTCTCCACCAAATGGGTCAAACCCTGTTAATAAAACTTTCATTATTTTACCTCCTATTTATATCAAAATCCTAAAAAATACATTACTAATATGTGTGCTACAATTAATATTAAAGCAACTGGTGCTTGATACTTTATAACAACATAATCATTTTTACATTCAAGTAAAGCTGCTGGAACTATATTAAAATTAGCTGCCATTGGAGTAAGTAGAGTTCCACAATATCCTGCTGTTAATGCTAATGCTCCAATTATAGCAGGATTTCCACCTTGAGACAATACAAAAGGAATTCCAATTCCTGCCGTTATGACTGAAAATGCAGCAAATGCATTTCCCATTATCATAGTAAATATAACCATACCCAATACATAAGCTATAACGCCAAATAATCTATTGTCAGTAGGAACTACTCCTGATATCATACCTGAGATAACTTCGCCAACTCCAGCTTGAGTAAACAAAGCACCTAATGCAACCAAAAGTTGTGGTAGCATGCTAGCTGGTCCCATTTGTTGCAATAATCTTGAACCATCATGAACTGAGGTAGATGATTTTGATTTGGTTATTATAAGAGCAGATATTAGTGCAATTATTGAACCTACACCTATTGCAAACTGTGAAGAATTATCGAAATTAGAAAGACTCATAGCTACAATTACTGCTGCAAAAGCTAATATTAATGATGGTATGAATATTTTATTTTTAAGTTTGTCTGCCTGTTCTTTCCCAAAATTTTCATTTGGCTCTTCGTATTTTGCAAATATGACTTGTTTAGTAAGTGTTAATAAACTAGATAATATTAGTATGATTCCTATTATATTAGCTGGAATTAATCTTCCAAATATAAATGGTAGTGATATTAGTATCCAAAATAATGATGTACCGTATTTTTTATTATTGTCTATTGTAGTAAAAGACCTGTATGCTATGACAATCATTAAAAGCCCCATTAATGCATAAAAAATTTCTAATGATATGTTTATAAAATTTTGCACTTTTATACCTCCTAAATAAATCTATCTCTTATGACTTTTATTTAATTTTTTATCATATAGAGTAAATTGGATTGTGGCAGCTATAAATGCTATTACGGCCATAATGATATTAGCTTTTACAATCTCAATTCCAGTTACATTATATCCAAATTGAGTAAGAGTAGATGCTATAAGTAAAACTCCACTGCTACCTGCAAATAAGTTTTGACCATAGAAGTTACCATAGTTTTCTGATGCAGCAGATAATGCTTTTATAGCTTCTTCGTCTGATTCTTTTAATTCATCACTATTGCTTAATCCAGCAGCTTGTGCCATGGGGTTAACAAGTGGTCTTACAAATTGAGGATGTCCACTCATTCTTATTGATAAGGCTCCAGCTATTTGTCTAGCAAACATATATATACTCAGTACTTTTCCTGTTGTGAGTCTTTGTAATTTTTCTATTAGAGAAACTGCTCTTTGTTTTAATCCATATCTTTCTAAAACACCAATTACAGGTAATGTTAGTATAAACAATGACACACCTCTATTTGAGACAAAAGAATCTCCTAGAGTTGTAAAGATTTGGTTAAAATCTAATCCTGCTACAAGTCCTGTTGCTATTCCTGCTAATAATACAGTAAATAATGTATCAATTTTAAGTATAAATCCAATCACAACTATTAATATACCAATCAGTTTTATCATCAATTATTCTCCTTCCATTTTTTCTATTTTGATTTAATTTTACTAAATAAATAAATTTAAACTCTTTTTATAGTATTTACGTTAATATGACTATTATTATAAAATTTAATAAAAAATAAGAAAGTAACTTTAAAATACTTATTTTAAAGTTACTTTCTTATTTTTATTTTGGTTTATTTAAAGTTTTTATTTTAAAGTAATTTGACAAGAAGACTGCTTTTTTTTAAAATAGTGTCGATTTCTTTCGTATCAATTTGTTTGATTGTTTTTATGTAGTCTGGTTTTATAGGATGAGTACCTATGTATTTTTCAAATAACATAACATCATGCCAACTACCAAACTTATATCCTGTATTATGATAAATTCCACATAGTTTGAAACCAAAGTGTTGGTGAAGTCTTTCGCTTTTAATATTAGGCGATGCAATGCTAACATATAAGTTTTGAATATTTTGTAATTTTAATATATCTATTATTGAATTATAAAGAGCTATGCCTATTTTACAACTTACAAACCTTTCATCAATATAAATTGATAATCCAGCATTCCATTGATAAGCAGTTCTTTCATTATGTTCATGAGCATAAGTATATCCAACAATTTTTTCATCAATTAAACATACTAGATATGGATATTTTGAACAAATTGTTTTTATTCTATTTTTAAAATCACTAATATTTGGTATATCATATTCAAAAGTAATTGCTGTATTAGTGATATATGGTGTATATATTTTTAATATTTCTTCAGCATCTGTTTCCTTTGCTAGTCTGATTTTAACTTTTCCCATAAGTATCATCTCCAATGTAGTAAATATAATAGTTTTTGTTTTATAATGTTCAAGTTTAAATGTGAAAACATATTGTATACTTTATTATATTTTATATCAAAAGTTATATAAGGGAAAGTTATGTAACTTTTGATATAAAAATATATGGTAAAACATTCCATGACTTTTGAGCTCTTTGCCATAAAGTAGGGGTAGATGGGGTTGTTAACGAAGAGTATAGCTTATTTTAGTCATTAAAATTTCTTAAAAAATTATCTATATTATCCTGTGATATTTTCAAACCATTGTAATCATTTTTTGTAACTGACTTCATAATCAATTTATCAAAAAATTTCATTTTCTCTAATCTAGCTTCACCACCAAATACACTTATTGATTTTGCACTCTTTAATAATGATGATGGGAAATTACTTGATAGATATTTATCCGTCTGTTCAGAGAATGCGCAACAAAGAAAAATTCCAACTTTCTTTTGGTTTAATGACTCTATATTATCATTACAGAATGTACGAATTTCTTTTGAAACTGAACCCACATATATTGAACTTCCAATAATAACTGTATCAAATTTTGATAATTCAATTTTACTGTTTTTATCCTTAATATCAACAATAGTCACATTATTTGATAGTTTACTTTTTAATATATTTGCACAGTCTGTTGTACAACCATATTTACTTGAATATACAATAATAGTATCCATATTTTACTCTCCTTTTTGTAAAGCATTTTCTATAGCTTTTCGTATAGTATCACTGCTGTAAGTTGCAGAAGTTATAGCATCCACTTCTAAAGATTGTTGCTTAATAATATTATTTACAATCTTTTCAGCTGGTTTACCTAAAAGAGTGTCATGTTTCAATATATGAATATCTTTTATTACTCCATTGTTAACTTTGACAGATACAGTAGCTTTTACTAGACCATTATCAGCATTTCCAAGATAAGTACCATTTTTTATTTTAGTAGGATTTATATTTTGTACTACTAATTTTTCTGGTTTCAAATTAACTACAGCTACAATAATAATACATATAAATATAAAAAATAAAACTATTAATACTTTTAGAATTCTTAAAAATTTATTTTTCTTATTAAGATTTTTGATGTGAATGCTCATTGTAAATTCCTCCAAGTAAAATATCCACGAAATTGTCTATAAATTGTGGGAAGTTATGTAAAGAATACAAGTGATTTTCAACAGCACATAAAACAAAGCCTAATAATGCACTTATAAGCATCCAAGAAGCATTATCTATGTTTGGTTTAAATATTTTTTGCTTAATTCCAATAGCAAGAAGTTTATCAAACATCTCTATACCATTATTAGCAGGAGTACTAGCAGTATTTTGAGATGCAAATATAATATTCATTCCACTATACATTATGGCTTTTGTCATTTCTGGATTGCTAGAAAGAATTTTGATAAAAGTAAGCATAATTTCTCTGATTTGTTTATCTACTGAAAATGAGGAGTACTTATCCATAACAGTAATAGAATCATTTTCTATTTTATTATAAAGTTCATTAGCCATATCATTAATAATCTGTGCCTTATCTTTGTAGTAAAGATAAATAGTAGTTGGAGAATATTCTATTTTTGTAGCAATTTTTCTAATTGATAAATTTTCATATCCTTCTTGATTGATAATTTCAATGGCAGCATCTATAATTTTTTTCTTCATTTCTATTTTTTCCTTTTTACGTCTTTCTTTGACACTCATATAATCACCTCTTTAACTTAACAGTGTTAATTTAATTTACAATGTTATTGTATGTTTTATTTTTAAGTTTGTCAACAATCTAGATTTCTATACTTTCTATATTGGTACAGTACTTACACATTTTAATTAAATTACTATTAAATCAAATTAATTTGGTTTTGCAAAATAATTTAGGATACTAAAATTGATTAGAATCTTCTTATGTGATATTAAGAAGATACATTGGATTTATTATGTGCTGATTTGGATAATATTAAGATAAAAAAGATAGTATTTATCTAATGATTGATTCTTATATAAAATTGAAAAATGAAGGTTTATTACATGGTATCTGAATATTTCACATAATTATAAAAAACAAAAAAGAGTGCCATAGCACTCCTATTGTGAGAAATATATATGAAATTCATTTTTGCATTAATGCAAAATGTACATATAACAAAGTTTATTTTTTATATTTACTTTATATAATAGCATATTAGTATTAACTAAATATTTATCATAATTAGTAAAAAGAAAAGGGAGTGATTTTACACTCCAGTTGTCAAAAATCTAAAACTGTCATCGCAATATTCTCATTATAACATAATTTATGAGAATGTGTGAATATATTTAAGATTTTTAAAATATTTTTGATATAACTAAAGTTATACTAAAAAATGTAATCATTAGATATTAACATAAAAAAATTAAAACAGAGTATTTATAAAATATATAAATGATAAAAAAGTGTTATAGTTAAAAAAAGTATTATCAATTAATAATTTTACGAATTTTTAAATAAAAATAGACAATAGAGATTATATAGTAGAATCACATAAAAGTTTATCAAATCAGATGAAAATAAATGAAAATAAAAATGTTTTTGTCTAGTTATGCGTTTTAGATTACCACTTATGTATTATATATTGAATATTAAGAATATTTGTGATATTTTTATAAAAAATAAAATGATAATTATTTTTTTTATGAAGATGAATGATTTATATAAATTTAGATTTTCATTATTATGGGACATATACATGGATAAAATTTAATTAAAGGAGTAAAATGTTATGAAAATATGTATTACAGTAGGACACAGTATTCTAAAAAATGGTGCATGTACTTCTGCTGATGGATTAGTTAATGAATATCAGTATAACAAATTATTGGCACCAATATTAGCAGATATATTTAGGAAAAAAGGGCATACAGTAAGCGTAATAATATGCCCTGAAAAACAGTTTAGTTCTAAAAATGAGGAAAAGTCTTATAAAATACCTAAAGTTAATAATGGAGAATATGATTTACTTATAGAGTTACATTTAAATGCAAGTGATGGTCAAGGAAAAGGCTCAGAAGTGTTATATTATAGTAATAAAGGTTTAGAATATGCAACTAGAATATGTAATAAATTAGGTATGGTATTTAAAAATAGAGGAGCCAAATTAGATAAAGGATTGTATATTCTAAATAGTTCAAAACCTACTGCTATATTAATAGAAAGTTTTTTTTGTGACAATAAAGAGGATTATGAGAAAGCAGAAAAACTTGGATATGAGGGTGTGGCTAAGTTAATCGTAGAAGGCGTATTAAATAATAATATAAATGGTGGAGATATCAAGCAGATTAAACATACAATAGTTTATAGTGGAGATGATAGAGTTTCAGCAGAAATAATAGGGTTATATTATAAAAGAAAAGATGAAAGCTGTTTAGTAACAGATATAAAAGATTATAAGCCATATAAAACAGAAAATTTGTATGTTATTGGCGGAGGTGCTTGTAGCAAGATGGAAGAAATGAGTAAGAGCACAGGAGAAAAATTTACACAAATATATGATAGTGATGTGTGGTCAACAATGGATAAAGTAAGAGCATTTATAAAAGAAAAAGCGTAATTTAAAATCTTTATTAAATTAAATATTTAGATAAGAAGAATTTATATAAAATTCTTCTTATTCTTTTTGATGAATTAAATTTTATGCCAAACCACATTCACATAATAAAATCATAATTCTATGAAGACAAGACTCTACAATATCTTCTCCATATCTTTTAATAAAATCATCAATCTGAGTTTCTATAAATGAATAGTATTCTTTTAAACTAACAATGTATGCAGTCATTATATGAACACATTCATCAATTTTGTCTTTAAACACAATACATCCCCCTAAAAAATAAAAATATTCAGTAAATAAAATAAATTATTTTATTTGAAAATATATATGTATAATACTTCGCTTTAATATATTTTACAAGTGTATATGCAAAACTGGATATTACAACTGTAAAACTGGTTGAATTATTATTCCTATCATAGTATCTAGTACTAATTTTTTAATATAAAAGCCACTAAAAAGAATATGAACAAACCAAATATATCCAAAAAAGCGTGTTGAAAGTTTTCTTTTCATATAATCACCAAATTGTATTAGTTTTAATCTATTTAAGAAAAGTATAGCAAAAATTTTAAGAAGAGAATAGTTACTAATCCTTTATATATTCAAAAACTTCTTCTATACTTACATTGAATACGTTAGCAATGTCAAATGCTAATTTTAATGAAGGGTTATATTTTCCATTTTCAAGATTTCCTATAGTTTCTCTTCTTACTCCTACTAATGATGCCAGTTCATCTTGTTTCATATTATATTTTGCTCTATATTCTTTAGTTCTTGAACGAATCATCATTACTCTAGTCCTTTTCCTTCTTTATACTGTAAGTATGCAAAAACTGCAACAAAGCTAATCATTGATATAGAAAAACTTATTCCTAGACCATTTTCAATAGTAGAAATATTATCTGAGATGATGGATAAAACCATAGCTACTGATAGCGATGAAAGTGTAAAGAAAAATGCTGGCACAGCTGCTTTTCTCAGGTTTTCTCTAAATAATTCATCTGGCATAATATTAAAGTATCTAAAAAAAACAAAGAATGCACAAAAACTAATAGTTCGTATTTCACCAGCATATATTCCAGCTAGTCCTAAAAAACCTAAGAAACCTAAAAATCCTAGTTTATTTAATTCCCTAAAACTTTTCATTATTAACAACTCCTTTAGTAAATGTTATATATTTTTAACTTCTTGTTAAAAATATATAACATTTGATGCTTATTTGCAACATAAAAATTAAATTTAGTATAAATTTTATATGTAAATTTAATTAAAGGTATTAATTGTAATATTTATAATATTGTTGTATAATAATAATCGGTTTAAACGTGCCACATTTTATTAAAGTTTGTTTATTATTTAAGCATGCTTTAATGAGACACATAAAAATATAATAAATTCTTTTAAACTACAAACAGTGTTTTTGTAGTTAGTAAATCAGGTGTTTGAAAGGTTTTAGTTGATTGACAGGTTATAATAAATGACTTAAAATCATAACTAAACTTAACATCTGTACTTGTTCGAGAACTCCAAGTATAAAAAACTAAGGAATTATATAGTGGCAGTATATAATTAATACCCTTAGACACACCTTTTTGAAAGTGGAAAAAAGATGTGTAGTTCTCCTCGACCACAAATCAAGGAGGATAGTAATATGGAAAAAAGAAAAGTAATAATTGATTGTGACCCAGGAATTGATGATTCTTTGGCAATCCTTTTGGCTTTAAACTCACCAGAGCTAGAAGTAATTGGAATTACCACATGTTGTGGTAACGTACCAGCAAATGTAGGTGCAGAAAATGCACTAAAAACACTTC
Organism: Clostridioides sp. ES-S-0005-03; assembly: GCF_020658455.1. Lineage (NCBI taxonomy): Bacteria > Bacillati > Bacillota > Clostridia > Peptostreptococcales > Peptostreptococcaceae > Clostridioides > Clostridioides sp. ES-S-0005-03. The sequence goes on from NZ_JACVWI010000001.1 coordinate 709,883, forward strand.
AAATGTGTTCTTCACTAAATATTCCAGTATATATAGGAGAAGAAGCACCACTAAAAAGAACACTTGTAACAGCTCAAGATACACATGGAGAAGATGGTATAGGAGAAAATTTTTATCAAAAAGTGACAGAAGTTAAAGCAAAAAATGGAGCAGTAGATTTTATAATAAATACTTTACATAATCGTGAAAAAGTATCTATAATAGCACTTGCACCACTTACAAACATAGCTAAAGCACTTATGAAAGATAAAAAAGCCTTTGAAAATCTTGATGAATTTGTATCTATGGGAGGAGCTTTTAAAATTCATGGAAATTGTTCTCCAGTAGCAGAATTTAACTATTGGGTAGACCCACATGGAGCAGATTATGTTTACAAGAATTTATCTAAAAAAATTCACATGGTAGGTTTAGATGTAACTAGAAAAATTGTACTTACTCCTAATATTATTGAGTTTATAAATAGACTTGATGAAAAAATGGCAAAATATATAACTGAAATCACTAGATTTTATATTGATTTTCATTGGGAGCAAGAAGGAATAATAGGTTGTGTAATAAATGACCCTCTAGCAGTGGCATATTTTATAGACAGAAGTATATGTAAAGGATTTGAATCATATGTAGAAATTGTGGAAGATGGAATAGCTATGGGGCAATCCATAGTAGACTCATTTAATTTCTACAAAAAACATGCTAATGCGATTATTTTAAATGAGGTTGATGAAAAGAAATTTATGTATATGTTTTTAAAAAGACTTTTTAAAGGATATGAAAACATTATAGACTCTGTGGAAGGAGTGATATAGTGTGAAAAGAAAAATATGTGTCAAAACTATTACACTTATAGCCTTTGGGATTTCTATAAATATAGTAGGTGCGTTTATAGCTATGGGGCTGAGGCTACCTATATATTTAGATTCAATAGGAACTATAATGATAGCTTCACTTTTGGGGCCTAAATATGCTGTTATTACAGGTGTGTTTGGAAGTTTAATAAGTGGAGTTACATTTGATGTATATTCTCTTTATTTTGCACCAGTTCAGATATCAACAGGATTACTTGCTGGTATTGCTTTTAAAAAGAAATTCTTAACTGGTTTAAAAACTCCATTAGGAGTATTGTTGTTTGCCATACCAACATCTATAGTAAGCTCAGTAATTTCAGCTTTTTTGTTTGGCGGGGTGACATCATCGGGTTCTTCTTATATAGTTCAAATTTTAAAAGTACTAGGGCTTGGAGATGTATTTAGTGTGTTTATAACTCAAGTGTTCACAGATTATACAGATAAATTAATTGCTGTTGTTTTGGTAAATTTGGGATTAAATGCAGTTCCAAAGACTTTAAAAGTATCATTAACTGGAGAAAGATAGGAGAGAATATGGATAGATATAGTGAGATAATAAATAAAAATCAAAGAGAAATAGTTTTACTTAAAAGCTTTCCATGTATATGGGGAAGATGTTCTTTTTGTGATTATATAGATGATAATTCTAATTTGGAAGAAGAAATGAACAAAGTAAACTTTGAAGTTTTAAAAAATATAACTGGAAAATATGGAGTTCTTGAAGTCATAAATTCTGGTAGCTGTTTTGAAATACCTAAAGATACTTTAGAGAGAATAAAGAAGATTATAAAAGAAAAAAATATAAAAAAACTATTCTTAGAAAGTCATTGGTCCTACAAAAATAGACTAAAGGAAATGAGAGATTATTTTGAAATTCCTATAATATTTAAAATTGGGGTTGAAACATTTGATTATGATTTTAGAAATAATTTTTTAAATAAGAATGCAAGATTTAAAACTCCAGAAGATGTAAAAGAATATTTTGATTCGCCTTGTATTATGGTTGGAATAAAAGGACAGACTAAAGAAATGATAGATAATGACATGGATATTATTCTAAATACTTTTGAAAAAGCAACTGTGAATGTTTTTATAAACAATTCTTCTAAAATAAAAAGAGATGAAGAGTTGGTTAAATGGTTTATTAATAAGTATGAATTTTTAAATGAAAATCCAAATATAGAAGTTTTATACAATAATACAGACTTCGGTGTGGGAGATTAGTAAGATTTTCTAAAGAGATATTATGCTGTAGTAAAGATTAATTTAATTTAAATTTTAAATTGAAAAATTTAGTACATTTTTGAAAAAGCTTCTGATATGTAGAAGCTTTTTTTTATATAATTTTATGTTACAATAAGAAAAAAGGAACTAAGGAGTAAATAAATGATGCTTAGTAGGGAAAAATGGGATAAATTGGAATATATCGAATTTTTAGAGTATATGAAATCTATGCAAGATGTTAAGTATAGAGATTTTAATAAGAAACTTATACCAGGAACAGAAAATATAATAGGTATTAGAATTCCTAATTTAAGAAAGTTGTCAAAAGAAATAAGTAAAGGCAACTGGAAAGAATTTTTAGAAGTAGCAGAAGATACTTATTATGAAGAAGTTATGTTACAGGGTATGGTGATTGGCAATATAAATAGTAATTTTGAAGAGATTTTATATTACATAAAAAAATTTGTACCTAAAATTAGTAATTGGGCAATTTGTGATGGATTTTGTTCTGGACTAAAATGTACAAATAATTATAAAGAATACATGTATGATATATTAAAAAAATATGTTTGTTCAGAAAATCCGTGGGAGATTAGATTTGCATTAGTTATGTTTTTAATATATTATGTTGATGATGAACATATTAAAGATATTTTTGAATACTGTAACAATATACAAAGTGAAGAATATTATGTTAAAATGGGTATGGCATGGCTATTGTCAATTTGTTTTGTTAAGTATGAAGAAGAAACACTTCTTTATATAAAAAATAATAATTTAGATGATTTTACTTATAATAAAATGTTACAAAAAATAGTTGAATCAAACAGAGTAGATTTAGAAAAGAAGAATATAATAAGAAGTATGAAAAGAAAGACAAGAAGATATTGACGGAGGAGTATTAATGAATAATGAGGAAAGAATTGATAAATTTTTAGAATTTCAAAGTAAAGGAATCAAATTTACAGAGATAGCTCAAAATCTAAAAATTAGTCAAAGTACTTTAAGAACTTTTTTAAATAAAAAAGGATATAAGTCAGAAAAAGGTAAATACATATTAAAAGACGAATTAAAGAATAAAGAAGATTTGGATAAAGAAAAAACTAAGGAAGATAACACTAATAATGTAAAAAAGGTAAGCACCAAAAAGAAGAAATCTAATGAAAAGGTTTTAAATAAGAGTATTGAACAAATTGAGTTTAACGACACAGATTTAAAAAATATAAAATCAAGAAAAAATATTAAACCTAAAAAAGACAGAAAAATAAATATAACTCAAGAAGATTTAGATAAGCTTTGTGAAGTGTATGATTGGTATTTAGAAGTGAAGGATTATAATATAAAACCTAAAAAAATATCTAATAAAAAAGATGTACATATAGATAATGAATCTTTAAGTGAATTAAAAACAACAAGAGTACGTATAGATAAAGAAACTTGGAGTGACTTTGAAAGATTATGTAGCAACTCAAATTTTGAAAAACACCAAATACTTACACAAGCATTGAAGGAATTTATGAAAAAGTATAAAAATCTACTATAAAATACTACTATATGAGGTGCTTAATATGAATAAAATAGTAAAAAAATTAATTTTTTTAATGATTATATTAACAATATTTATTTTTACACTGACTGCATGTAAAAGGGAAGAAGAGCAATCTGATTCAGTTGAGATTCAAGCAGAAGACAATAATGAAGTGACAATAGATAAGGACAATGCAAAAGTATTGAATATAGGAGCAACAGAGATTATAACTGTAGATGAAGGTGGAAAAATAGATACATCCACAAAGATAGAAAATAATTCAACATTTAATATATCGAATGTTGAACTAATATATAATGAATACGATGATAATAAAAAAATTACTTCATCTGATAGTAAATCTCTGCTAGATATGACTTTAATGCCTGGGAAAGTTGCTTATGTAGAATGTGGACATAAAACTTTTGCTAAAAGTGTAGAAGTCTATGCATATGAATATGAAGCAGAGGGTAAAATTGTATATGTTAATTTAAAAGAAAATACTATTGATATAAGAAACAATAAAATTAAGCTAGAAAATAGTAGTCAGTATGAAGTATTATCTACTTCAGAACTTAAAAAAGTAAATGAGTCAAAAGAGGGAATCACATATCAAATAAAAGTAAAGAATTCATCATCAAAAGACTTAGGAAATATTATCCTTAAGACGGCAGAAGTTAATGATAATGGGGAATACTTGACAGTAAGTCGTGTACCATCATACAAAGTTTTGAAGGCTTCAGAAGAAACAGATATAGATATAACATGTTCAACAAAAGCAAAGAATGTTGAAATAGTAGGATATACTTATGATGATATAAAAGAAAAAGCAAATGTAGATATTGATTTGAAATCTCATAAAGTCAAGATAGACAAGTAAAGGTAGGGGATATTTATGAAGGTTTTGATAGTTGAAGATAATAGGGTGCTTTTAGAAAGTGTAGTAGAAGAACTTAGTAATCATTTTGAAACTGAAAAATGTGAAGATGGAGAAGAAGCATTATATTTAATAAATCAAAATATATATGATTTAGTTATTTTAGATTTAATGCTTCCTAATATAAATGGAATTGATATTTTGAAGAAAATGAGAATCAATAATATAGATACACCTGTACTTATATTGACTGCTAAAGAAGCATTAGATGATAAAGTAGAAGCATTTACTATAGGAGCTAATGATTATTTAACAAAACCTTTTTATATGGAGGAACTAGTAGCAAGAGTATATGCCATATTGAGGACTAATGGAAAAATAAAAGAAAGAAATGGATTAGAATTTAAATCTTTATATCTAGATACATTAGAAAAAAGAGTGTATATTGAAGAAGAAGAAATAAAACTTCAAAATAAACAGTTTAACTTATTGGAATATTTTGTTTTAAATAAAGGTTCAATTTTATTAAAAGAACAGATTTATGATAGAATATGGGGAATTGATTCAGATGCAACTATTGAAATAGTAGAGGTATATGTAAGTAATCTGAGAAAAAAACTAAGTAAATATGGATATGATAAATATATTAAAACTAAGCGTAAGGTAGGATACATATTCGATGATAAATAAGAATGTATTTACCAGCACTAAAAACCATTTGATAAAAATGTACATTGTTGTAGTGGGTAGTTTTTTAATAATATTTTCTATATTTATATATTCATATTTTAGAGGTCTTACATATAGTGGAATTGATAGTGAAATCAATGATGAACTGGAGTATATAGTTTCTCAATTTAAGAGAACCTCATTTTTAAACCCAATAAGACTTAAAGACCCTAAAGATATGGTATATGTTTATGAGAATGACAGAATAAGTTACTATACTCAAAATGAATATTTTGATGAATTACTTCCAGACAGAAGACTAGATAAGAAAAATACATTTTTTAAATATACAGAAAATGGTTATACATTTAGAGAATTAAATGTGGATGTGGGCAGATATCAGATACAAATAATCAGAAACATTGACTCAGAGATGAATTCTTTAAAACAGTTGACATCTGTACTTATAATTGGAATACTAATTTCTGTTATAATAACATACTTTGTAGCTGTATATCTTACTCGAAAAGCATTAATTCCAATAGAGACTGCTTGGAGGAACCAAGCTAAATTTATACAAGATGCTTCACATGAGTTAAGGACTCCAATAACAATAGTTTCATCAAAATTAGAAAGTATGTTAAAATCTCCAGAAAATACAGTAAATGATGAAGTTGAAACAATAGCTACTGCAATGAAAGAAACTAGAAGACTTAAAAAGATGATAACGGATTTACTATCTCTTACTAAGGAAGATTCTATTGTTAAAGTTAACTTGGAGGAAATTGATTTAGAAAAATTACTAGAAGAAATATCAGAAGATTATGTGGATATTGCTGAGTTTCAAGAAAAAAAATTTACATTTAACTCTGAATTAAAGAATAAAATTATAATAACAGATAAAAATAAATTGAGACAACTTATATTAATTTTTATTGATAATGCTTTTAAATATACTAAACTAGGTGATGAGATAGTATTAGAATTAAAAGAAGATGTGGAAGATGAAGTAACATTACTTATAAGAGATACTGGTATAGGTATAAAAAAAGAAGAAATGCCTTTTATATTTGACAGATTTTTTAGAAGTGAAAATGTGAGAAATAAAGATTTAGAAGGTTCTGGAATAGGTCTTTCAATAGCACATATGATTAGCTTGAATTTATCTATCGAAATAGATGTAACTTCTGATATAGGTATTGGAACTACATTTGAAATATCAATACCAAAAAAATTAAAATAATAAAAATATAAAAATCTGTTTTTACAAATAAAGAATGGGTATACTAATAGTATAAAATAAAATATAAAAGAATTTATAAAAGTAAAATTATATTTATAAATTTCATAGTATAATTATAAGGATAATAAATTTTTAGGAGGATTAAAAAAATGGCAAAAATTATAAATACATCTGAATTTAGAAGTAGTGTTGAAGGTAGTAAAGGAGTAGTTGTAGTAGATTTCTTTGCAACTTGGTGTGGACCTTGTAATATGTTAGGACCTGTATTTGCAGAATTAGGCGAAGAGATGAAAGACGAAGCTAGATTTGTAAAAGTTGATATAGATGAAAGCTTAGAAATAGCTCAACAATTTAGTGTATCTACAGTACCAACTATGATTATATTTAAAGATGGAGAGCCAGTTGAAACTCTAATTGGATTTATGCCTAAGAACAAAATTGAGATGAAAGTAAAATCATATTTATAAAAATGGGTGAATATTATGAGATATGACATAGCTATAATAGGTAGTGGTCCAGCAGGATTATCTGCTGCTATAAATGCAAAAATAAGAAATAAAACAATGATTATGTTTGGCAATGATAATTTAAGCAATAAGCTTGTTAAAGCTCCTTCAATAGATAATTATTTAGGTTTTTATGATATAAGTGGAGATGAATTAAAAGACAAATTTAAATCACATATAGATAACATGGATATTTCAATTGAAAATAAAAGAATAAATAATATTTATGCTATGGGAGAATACTTTGCAATAATGTCTGGAAATGATATGTATGAAGCTACTACTGTAATCCTTGCGACTGGTGTAGAATATACTAGACCAATAAAAGGTGAAGAAGAATTTTTAGGAAGAGGAGTAGGGTATTGTGCTACATGCGATGCACCACTTTATAGAAATAAAAAAGTAGCAGTTATAGGATATAATGAAGAATCTAAAGAAGAGGCAAATTTCTTAAGTGAACTTACTTCAAAAACTTATTTTATACCTATGTATAAAAAAGAAAACCTTATGAGAAGTTCAGATAATTTAGATGATTCTATTGAGATTATACATGATAGACCAGTGCAAATAGATGGAGATAAACTTGTAAATAAGATATCTTTTAAAGAAAATCATATTGAAGTTGATGGAGTATTCGTTATAAAAGATAGCACAGCTCCAAGTACATTGATTCCTGGAATAGAAATTGATGGTATCCATATTAAGGTTGACAATAATATGAAAACTAATATAGAAGGATGTTTTGCCGCAGGAGACTGTGTAGGTAAACCCTATTCTTATATCAAAGCAGCTGGGCAAGGACAAATAGCAGCATTAAATGCTGTTTATTATCTAGATAAATTAAAAAGAGCTTAGTATAATTAGTAAGTAAATTTTTAAATATACAAATAAAAAACTGTCTTAAAATAATATAATTATTTTAGACAGTTTTTTATTTGTATATTATTATTTTACTTCAAGATACATTAGAGATGTATCTCTAGGTATGTTTATTTTGATAGATTTAAATTGGCAATTGAAATATATATAGAAACAATTAGAATTATTTATAATAAGTTCCAAAATTTCAAAATAATAGTTGAAAAATCTAATTAAGAGTACTATAATTTAATTAAGTAATTACTTAATCAAAAAGAGGTCTTTATGGAAAATTTGGTTAAAATATTTAAAGCATTGAGTGATGAAACTAGACTTAACATACTTATATTAGTATCTAAAAGAAATATCTGCCAAAAAGGAATTTCTAAATATTTAGGAATTTCAGATTCTGCTGTTTCACAACATATAAAAATATTAAAAGAAGTTGGCATAATAACAGGATATAAAGAAGGATACTATGTTTTATATCATATTAACAAAGAAGTGTTTAACATATGTATGGATTTTATAAATTCTATGTTAAGTAATTCTAGTGAAAGCTTTATAGATGTATTTGATATAAATACAATACATCTAGGATGCAGTAAAGAATGTAAATCTATGAAAAAATGTTGCAAGAGAAGGGAGAAATAATAATGAAAGTATGTATACCAGTAGAAGAAAATAAAGGATTAGATAGTAAACCATATGGTCATTTTGGTTCTGCACCAATCTTTGTTGTGTGTGACTTAGAAAGTGGAGAAGTTAAATCCTTAGACAATGGAGATTTAGGTCATGAACATGGGAAATGCCAACCAATAAAAGCATTATCAGGTACAGTTGTAGATGCAGTAGTAGTTGGAGGAATAGGGCAAGGTGCCATAGTTAAATTAAATAGTATGGGAATAAAAGTTTATAGAGCTGAAGCTGATACTATCAGTGGTAATTTGGACTTACTTAAAGATGGAAAATTAGTAGAATTTCTATCAAATCATACTTGTTCACATGATGGATGTGGGCATCATTAAAAACAAGATAGCTGATGAAGCATATGCTTCATCAGCTATTTTATCATTTTAACAAATAAGATTCTTTATATTTAGTATTAAAATTTTGAGGTTGTACAAAGTTTTTATATATAACCTTAAATTTATAAGTATCTTACTTTAGATTTTCTTTGTATGCTTTTCTATATAGTTAATATCATTTAATATATCGTTAAGTTCTTTATTGAGTGTTTTTAAATCATCTCCATCTACATTATAGTTTAAAAATAACTCTTCTACATTATCAATAATAGAATTGACTTTTCTAGTAACTTCAACAAAAGTTTTAAAGTTACTACTATTTTTAGCATTTAGAAATTTGTTTAAATCCTTTGATATAAATGATATTATTTCATATTCATCATTAAATAGACCTCTACCAATAGGATATGGTTCAATTCTTTGTAAAAAATATTGATCTTTAGCATTAATATTATAAGTATAAGATATTTCCCAGTTGTCTCCTAAATCAAACTTAATAAAATATAATGTACTACTTACTTTTGATATTTTTGTAGCTCCAAGTTGTCTTAAAAGAACTTCAATTGAATCTCCTTGAACAGTATTAATATTCATATATACACATCCCCTTTAATACTATTATACTATATTTTCTAAAATTTTATAATTAAATAAACAGTAGATATAATAATAGATATAATCATAAGTGGAAAACCTATCTTAAAATACTCTTTAAAAGATATAGGATGACCATGCTTATTGCCTATACCTGCTAGTACAACATTGGCAGAGGCTCCAATAAGTGTCCCATTACCTCCAAGACAAGCTCCAAGGGATGTTGCCCACCATAGTGGCATTACATCAATTCCTTCAGCTTGCATAGTCAAAATAAGTGGAATTAATGTTGCAACAAACGGAATATTATCTAAGAATGAAGAAACTATTGCTGATAACCATAATATTAATAACATTGTAAATACAATATGGCCCTCTGTAAGTCCAATCAATGCTTGAGCTAATTTATTTATTATACCCACTTCTACTAATCCACCAACTACTACAAATAATCCCATAAAGAATAAGATTGTAGACCATTCAATACCTGCCATAATTTCATCTACATCTTGTTTTCCTATAAGAAGCATTATAGATGCACCAGTTAATGCTACAACAGAAGAATCTATATGGATTGTGCTATGAAACATAAAACCAAAGAGTATAAATGCTATTAAAAGAAGACTTTTTATAAGTAAGGGTTTATCTTTAATAGATTTTTTTTCATCAAGCTTTAATATTACTTCTTTGGCTTTATCATCTACAACAAGTTCTTTTCCATAAATAAATTTAAAACATATTATTGTTATAATAAGTATTACTATAACAGCAGGTCCTAAATTTATTACAAAATCCATGAAACTAAGATTGGCAGCACTACCAATCATAATATTTGGAGGGTCACCTATAAGAGTAGATGTACCTCCGATATTTGAAGCTAAAATTTGTGTTATTAAAAATGGAACTGGATTAAGTCCTAGAATTTGTGTAATAACTATAGTCATTGGACCTATAAGTAAAACAGTAGTAACATTATCTAATACAGCAGATAAAATAGCTGTTATAATAGCAAAACAAATCATTATTCTCCATGGATCACCTTTAGCTTTTTTTGCAGTCCAAATAGCTATATATTCAAATAGTCCTGAGTTTTTAACAACAGCAACAAATAGCATCATACCAACCAATACTCCAATAGTATTGAAGTCTATATGGCTTAATCCTTCATCAAGTGTAAGTATATTGAATATTATCATTAATAGTGCACCACCAACCGCTGCTACAGATCTGTTTACCTTTTCTGTAATAATAGCTGCCATAACTATTAAAAATATACATATAGCTATTATTTGTTGAAATTCCATAATATAAGTACCTCCATTTGTATTCTTTTGTGTCTAATGCTAGTACTATATATAGTATTACTTTTTTCTAGTTTTTTCAATGGATGTATAAAAGTATATTATTTAACAAAGTTTTTAAAAAATTAACAGAATTTAGAGAAAATTTTTGTTATTTAAATAAATTTTAAAATCATATCATTACTTATAATATTAAACGACAAACGAAAAAATATACTTCAAAAGTATAATTTATTGTATTTGATAAGCAATATAAAGTATTAATTACATCTAAGTTATAAAATTAATAAAATAAAGTTGAATTTAAAGATAAAACTGCAATTTATTAAAGAAATTATTCATTTTAAACCTTGTAATTTAATTTTATAAATATTATAATTAAATTAATGAATTTTTCACAAGGAATTATGCATTTTTTTGATTTTAAGATTTATTGAGAAAACAATATTAACAGGGGGTAATTAATAAAATGGATTTTTTAAATGGTATTTTAACAGGCATTAACAATGCAGTAGTATTTGTAAACAATTACTTATGGTCTTATATTCTAATTATAATGTTAGTTGTAATTGGTATTTACTTTACTATTAAAACAAATTTTGTACAATTCAGATATTTTATAGAAATGTTTAGGCTTTTAGGTGATGGTGCAGCAAATAAAAATGCAAAAAAAGAAGGAAAAATATCTTCATTTCAAGCCTTTTGTATAAGTACATCTTCAAGAGTTGGTACTGGAAATATAGCAGGGATAGCAATTGCAGTAGTAGCAGGAGGTCCTGGTGCTGTATTTTGGATGTGGCTTATAGCTTTAATTGGTTCTGCTTCAAGTTTTGTGGAGAGTACATTGGCTCAAATTTATAAAGTTAAGAATGGACCAGCTTTTAGGGGTGGACCAGCTTATTATATGGAACAAGGTTTAAATAAAAGATGGATGGGTGTTTTATTTTCAATACTTATAACTATCTGTTATGGATTTGTATTCAATGCAGTTCAAGCAAATACTGTTTCATTGGCGTTTAATAATGCATTTGGTATAAGTAAAATGGCTATGGGAATAGGTCTTGGAATTTTAACAGCAATAGTTATTTTTGGTGGTGTTCATAGAATAGCAAAAGTTTCAGAGATAATAGTTCCTGTATTTGCAGGATTATACATATTAGTTGCTTTAGCTATAGTTGTAATGAATATAACAGAAATACCAGGAGTTATATCATTAATAGTAGAAAGCGCATTTGATTTTAGAGGAATGGCAATTGGTACATTTATGGGAGTTGTAATGACTGGAGTAAAAAGAGGTTTATTTTCTAATGAAGCAGGAATGGGTAGTGCACCTAATGCTGCTGCAACAGCACATGTAACTCACCCTGTAAAACAAGGTTTAATCCAATCTCTAGGTGTTTTTACAGATACTATAATTATATGTAGTTGTACAGCATTCATGGTATTATTATATTCAGATTATGCTAGTAGTGGAGCAACAGGAATTGAATTAGCTCAAGAAGCTTTAACTCACCATATAGGTCCAATAGGAAATATTTTTATAGCAGTTTGTATATTCTTATTTGCATTTAGTTCTATAGTAGGAAATTATTACTATGGAGAATCAAATATGGAGTTTATGAGTGGAAGTAAAATTAAACTTAATGTATTTAGAGTTTTCGTTGTAGGTATGGTTTTATTTGGTTCTCTTACTCAAGTAGAAGTAGTCTGGAATTTAGCAGATTTATTTATGGCACTGATGGCTATAATAAACTTAATAGCAATAACTCTTTTAGGTAAGTACGCATTTATTGCTTTAAAAGACTATACAAGCCAAAAAAAGTCTGGAATAAAAGACCCTGTATTTATTGCAGATGAAATAGAAGGACTAGAAAATGTATCAGAGTGGCACGCTGAATTATCTGATGAACGTTTAGGATAAAAAGTAGTATAAAAATTATAGAGTAATTTTGATAGATTAGAATGTATTTAATTTATGTGAATATAGTATTTTAGTTAACTTATATTACTGGAATTTTTAATTCCAGTAATATTTTTTTATATCAAGTATATTATATTTTATTAAGAGTTTTTAGTATTTTAATATAATTTAGTTATCATAAATAATATATTAAAACCTCTCTTTTTAAATACTACACAATTAAATCTTGTAAGTTATCTTCAAAGCTTTCTAAGTAATCACAAAATAATCTAAACTCTTCTATATTTTTGATTTCTTGTAAATTTCTTAAGTCTATCATCATGTTGCTATATTTATGCAACATAAAACTCATATCATATATTTCACATTTAACAAATCCTTCTTGATAGTTGTATTTATAAGGTTCATATTTTGAAAAATTTGATTCAAAGTATTTTATTTTAGCATAACATAATCTGTGTATATTGAATAAAAGAGCAAATATAGATTCTTTAACTGCAAACTTGTGTGTGAAGTATTTTACAGTGTGGTATTTATCGTGTTTAAATTCCCAAATTAAATCTTCATTCAAAGTAAGAGAATATTTTTTTATAAGGTTACGTTTTTCTAGTGTTAAATCTTGTATTGAACTTGTTTTCATAATTCAGTCCCCCATAAATATTCAATAAACAACCATTAAATTATGGTGTTCATTTATAGTTTATTATTGCTTACTTAATTATATTGTATAATTAATCGAGAAAATAATAAAATAGATAATTAATATAACATTAATATATGCTATAAATAAAAACGATAGCTTTGATAGTAATATGTACAAATTTATGGTATTTTATATTTAGATTTATATTTGTAGTTATTTTAAGCTTTTAAAAGTATTTTTTATTATTAACTTATATTTCCTAGATTACAGGGAATTTAACACTAAAAATCTATCTTGTGTCCTTAAAAATTTACATAATGATTGTATATATTCTAATTTCAAAATATACGTGAATAGTGTTGGTATTTCTAATGAATATGAAGATATGGGTAAGGTTGTTCAAATAGATAATTATCTTTAAAATTATTAAGTACCAAAAGACAAGTATGCTTTGCCATATTGGTACTTAATAGTATTTTATAGTCTCTATTTTAATTTCCACTATTTAATCAATAAAGGTATTTAATCTAGAACCTTAAATAGGTTTGCCATTTCTAGTGCATTCATAGCACAATCATATCCTTTATTTCCAGCTTTTGTGCCAGCTCTTTCAATAGCTTGTTCAATATTTTCTGTTGTTACTATTCCAAATATAACAGGTAATTCATTATCCAAAGATACTTTTGCAATGCCTTTAGATACTTCGCTACATACATAATCATAATGAGAAGTAGCACCTCTTATAACACATCCTAAACATATTATAGCATCATACTTACCACTCTTAGACATTTTTTGAGCAACGAGAGGAATCTCAAAAGCTCCAGGTACCCAAACCACTTCTATATTTTCCTGAGTAACATCGTGTCTTAAAAGGCAATCTTGAGCACCAGATAAAAGTTTTGATGTTATAAATTCATTAAAACGAGAGTTTATTATACCTATTTTTAAATCTTTTCCAATAAGTTTTCCTTCATATATCATTTTTATTTCCTCCAATTTTATTTAGGTTATAAATCTATATTTTTAGTATATATGCATATTATTGTAATAAAAATTACTTAGTAGAATAAAAATTAAATACCATTAGCTATATAATATCTAATAGATGTCCCATTTTATCCTTCTTAGTTTTCAGATATAATTTATTAAAATCATTAATTTCTTCATTAATAGGAACTCTATGTTCAATTTTTATTCCATATTTTTCTAATTGATTTATTTTGTCAGGATTATTACTTAAAAGGTTTATACTTTTTATATGTAAATTTTTTAATATCTGAGCAGCGATATAAAAATCTCTCATATCTTCTTCAAATCCAAGCATTAAATTCGCTTCAACAGTATCATAACCTTCTTCTTGAAGTTTATAAGCTTTAATTTTATTTAAAAGCCCAATACCTCTGCCTTCCTGTTTCATATAAATTAAAACACCACTTCCATTTTCTACAATTTTTTTCATAGAAGTTTCTAACTGTAGCCCACAATCACATTTTAAAGAATGAAATACATCACCTGTTAAACATTCAGAATGAAGTCTGACTAGTGTATTTTCTTCATTTACATTTCCATAAGTAAGGGCAATGTGTTCTTCATTTGAGTAAATATCTTTATATCCTATTATTTCAAAATTTCCATATTTTGTTGGAAGAAAAGCACTAGAAATTTTTTCTATAGTGGTTTCATTTCTTTTTCGATATTCTATCAAGTCTTTTATAGTAATTATTTTTAAATTATGTTTTTCTTTAAATATCATTAAATCATCAACTCTTGCCATTGTACCATCATCTTTCATTATTTCGCAGATAAGACCAATTTCTTTAAATCCTGCAAGTCTAGCAAGGTCTACAGAAGCTTCTGTGTGACCATCTCTAACTAGGACACCTCCAGTTTTTGCTATTAATGGAAATACATGTCCAGGTGTTTTAAAATCTTTACTTGTGGAACTTTCATTACAGAATAGTTTGACAGTTTCAGCTCTCTCGTATGCAGATATACCTGTTAAAGTATCTATTCCATCTATAGTGACAGTAAATGCAGTTTGAAATGTGTCTGTATTTTCTTTAACCATAAGAGGTATATTTAGACTTTTAAATTTTTCTTCAGTAGCAGGAAGACAAATAAGGCCCCTACCATATGTAGCCATAAAGTTTATTGTCTCAGGTGTAGCCATTTCAGCTGCCATCAATAAATCTCCTTCATTTTCTCTGCTTTCATCATCAACTACGATTACCATTTTTCCATTTTTGATATCATTAATAGCTTCTTTAATAGTGTTAAACATGTAATTCACTCCTTTTATTATTTTTAAAAACCATTTTTAAATAAAAATTCTTTATCTATATTTGATTTATAGTTACTACTATTAGAATTTAATTCCTTGTAGTTTTTTACAAGAAAATTATTAATATACTTTCCAATTACATCACTTTCTAAATTGACAAAGTCTCCAATATTCTTTGTCAAGAGAGTAGTGTTAAATTTAGTATGAGGTATAACCGAAACCTTAAATATCTCATCATCTAAATAAGCTATAGTTAGACTTACACCATCAATAGCAACAGAACCTTTGTGTATCATTGTTGATAAAAGTTCTTTGGACGGTTGTATGCTTATTAAAACTGCATTTTCATCTTTTTCAAATTTACAAATAGTACCTTTACTATCAACATGACCTGTTACTAGGTGTCCACCAAATCTAGAAGAAAGGCTCATAGCTCTTTCAAGATTTACTTCATCACTTGGATTTAATGAACTTAAATTTGTGGAACGGACTGTTTCCATCATGACATCAGCAGTAAATTCATTTTTACCTAAACTTGAAACAGTTAAGCAAACTCCATTTACAGCAATACTATCTCCAAGATTTGTACCATCTAGTATTTTATTTGATTGTATGGTGACTTTTCCACTTTTGCCATTAGCAGTAATTTTTCTAAGTATTCCAACTTCTTCTACTATGCCAGTAAACATTTTAACCTCCTAGACGTATATATTTATAAATTTAATTTAAAACATCAGACTCTACCAAAATATCGCCATCTATTAAAGTTACATTCTTAATTTCTAATTGTATAGCATCTGATAAGTAATCTATTCCATCTCCAGAAACGAAAGTAGGAGCATCTTTTCCACCTATAATTTTAGGTGATAAAAACAATTTGACTTTATCAACTAAATTGTTTCTAAATAGACTGTCATTAAGTGTAGCACCACCTTCAACTAAAACAGAATCAATTTTTAATTCTCCTAATTTATACATTACAAATTCTAAATCTACCATATTATTTTTTTTAGGAGAAAGTACTACTTCAATATTATTTTTTCTTAGAACTAATGATTTTTCACTATCTTCACAACACGTAAAAACTATAGTTTTATTGTTTTTATCTTTAACTAATTTGCTATCAACTGGCAATTTTAAGTTTGTGTCTATTATTATTCTTACAGGGTGAGATACATTTTCTTGGTTAAGCCTGCAAGTTAGCAATGGATTATCATTTAAAACTGTGTTTATCCCAACCATTATACCTTGATATTTATTTCTATACTTATGAGTTAGATATCTTGATGATTCATTAGATATCCATTTTGATTCTAGCGATTTTGTGGCAATCTTGCCATCTAAACTTACTGCTGATTTTACAATACAAAGAGGTTTTTTTGTTTTTATATAGTAAAAAAATATTTCATTTAATTGTTTTGCTTCTTTTTCTAATATACCTACAGTAACATCAATGTTATTGTCTCTTAGTTTTTTTACTCCATTACCACAAACGATTGGATTTGGGTCTAATGTAGATATTACGACTCTCTTAATCTTATTTTGAATAATTTTATCTACACAAGGAGGTGTTTTGCCATAATGAGAACAGGGTTCTAAATTTACATAAAGGGTAGTGTCTTTTAAACTTTGATTAGCACTATTTATAGCATTTATTTCAGCGTGATTAGAGCCAAATCTCTCATGATATCCTTTACCTATTATGTCATCATCTTTAACGATTACACATCCCACTAATGGATTTGGATTTACAAAACCTTCTCCATTTTTGGCTAATTCAATAGCTTTTTTCATATAATAAATATCTTTCTCTTTTTGACTTATAAATTTCACAATATTTACACCCCCTATTTAAACTTAGATAATTTTCAAACAAAAAACCCCGAGAATTAACTCGGGGTTTAGAATAATCTACAATAAATATTGTATAAATGTATAGCAAAACGGCTCTACAAAAACACTTATTTAGCATATATCTTCTTCCATCCAGACTTTACTGTCGGCTTTGGAATTTAACCAAATCAACCAAGTTTTAACTCAGCTCGCGGGCTATACCGCCGATTGGGAATTTCACCCTACCCCGAAGATTAAGTATTAAATTTATATTTAGAATGTATCATAAATTATTTTACTTTGCAAACTATTTTTTTAAAAATATATGTTAATATATAATATATAACAGCTAGAAACTTTGGAATAATGCGATTGTGAATATAAAAATAAAAATTTGAACATAATCAGAAAAGAAGTTTAATTAATTTGAATTGGGAGAGAAATATATGAATAAAAAACCTTTAGAAATATTATCAAAATACTATGGATATACAAGTTTTAGAAAAGGCCAAGAGTCCATAATAAATTCTATTTTGAATAAAAAAGATGTATTAGCTATAATGCCAACTGGAGGAGGAAAATCTATATGTTATCAACTTCCAGCATTGATATTAGATGGGATGACAGTAGTGATTTCACCACTTATATCTCTTATGAAAGACCAAGTAGATGCTTTAAAAGCCATGGGAATCAATGCTGCTTTTATAAATAGTTCATTGGGAAACAAAGAATTTAATGAAATATTAAGTAATATTAGAAAAAATACTTATAAAATACTTTATATTGCTCCAGAAAGATTAGATACCCAAGAATTTCTTGAACTAATAAATAATAATGACATAAGTCAAATTGCAATAGATGAAGCACATTGTGTATCTCAATGGGGACATGATTTTAGACTGAGTTATAGAAGGATTTCTACGTTTATCAATAGTTTGTCTAAAAGACCTATAGTCACAGCCTTTACAGCTACTGCATCAGAAGAGGTAAGAGCTGATATAATAAATTTATTGTGTTTAGAGAGTCCAGATTGTTACATAACAGGGTTTGATAGAGAAAATCTAGCAATAAATATAGTGAAATCATCTAGTAAAAATAAATATATTTTAGACTATATTCAAAATCATAAAAATGAGTCTGGAATTATATATACAGCTACTAGAAAAGAAGTTGAAAATATTTATAATGGTTTAGCAAAGAGAAATATATCTGTATCAAAATACCATGCAGGTTTATCTAAAAATGAAAGAAATAAGAATCAAGAAGATTTTATAAATGATAATATAGATATAATGATAGCAACAAATGCATTTGGGATGGGGATTGATAAGCCCAATATAAGATGGGTTATACACTACAATATGCCTCAAAGTGTAGAAAATTACTACCAAGAAATAGGGAGAGCTGGTAGGGATGGAGAAAAAAGTGAATGTATACTTTTATTTTCTCCAGGAGATGTACATATACAAAAATATTTAATAGATATTGGTGTTGAAAATCCTGAAAGAAAATTATTTCAACATAAAAAACTTCAGCATATGATTGATTTAGTTTATAGTAATTCATGCTATAGGAGGACAATATTAAATTACTTTGGAGAAAATTATATAGAAAACTGTAATAACTGTAGTAATTGTTTAGTTGAAGGTGAAATAGTTGATAAAACTATAGATGCTCAAAAAGTTATTTCATGTGTAGCTAGAATGAAAAGAAGTTATGGTGTTACTACTATTGTAGATGTACTTAGAGGGTCTAAAAACAAAAAAATTTTACAACTTGGTTTAGATACTTTGTCTACATATAATATTATGAGAGATTATTCAAGTGAAGACTTGAAGAATTTTATAAATACATTAGTTTCTCATGGTTTTTTAGATTTAGTTGAAACTTTAGGTAGCGGAAACAGAGGAAGTTACCCAACTATAAGATTAAATGATATGTCTATGAAAGTTTTGAAGGGCGAGGTAAAGGTAGAATTTAAGGAAATTGTAATGACAAAATCTCTAGAAATAGAAGATGAATTATATAGTGCTTTAAGAGAATTAAGACACTTAATTGCAAGTGAAGAAAGAATAGCTCCATATATGGTTTTTGGAGATGGAACACTTAGAGCTATGTCTAGTAGTTATCCAGTCAATAAAGAAGAAATGCTAAATATATCTGGAGTAGGAGAAATTAAATATCAAAAATATGGTGAAGATTTTGAAACACTAATCAAAGAATATGTCGAAAAAAATAATATAGATAAAAAAGACAAAGAAAAAAATGTCGATTTAATGAATGTAAATAGTGAATTTCTTGAAGTTAATACAGATAAAGCTTTATATGAAAGGCTAATAAATATTAGAGAAGAATATGCTAAAAAAGAAAAATTACTTCCATACATGATTTTAACTAATAAGGCTTTGAAAGAAATAAGTGGAAGATATCCTATTGATAAAGAACAATTAAAGGATATTTCGGGTATAGGTGAAGTAAAAATTGAAAAGTATGGGGCTAGTATTTTAGATGAAGTCAAACATTATGTAAAAGAAAATAGTATTGATGTTACTTGGGAGAAAAAGAAAAAAAGAAAATTGATACTAGATGGAGAAAGCAGAAAAAACAATGAAATAGCACTAGATTTGTTAAATCAAGGTAAGGATATACAAAGTGTAAGTCAAGAAATAGAAGTCTCCCTATCTACAGTTATTGGATATGTATATGATTATTTAAAAGATGGGCAAAGTATATCATTTACATTAGATTTAGAAAATTTTTATAGTGAAGATGAAAAGAAGATAATTTTAGAAGTATGTGAAGAAGTAGGTTATGAAAATTTAAATAACATAAAAAGAAAACTTCCAGATTCAATAAAGTATGAAAATATAAGGGCTGTTATACTTAAATCTTATCTTGAAAATTCCAAAAAAGGTGCATCATTGGAGTAAAGTTAGCTGGATTAAAATATAAAATTTGTATTATTATGTTGAACTAATATTTTTGCTGTGTTATACTGAATTTGTAAAAATGATAAAAATTTAGAGCTAGGGGCGCTAGAATTGGCTAGCTGAGAGATAAAGCCGTAACTTACAAACCCTAATAACCTGATCAAGATAATGCTTGCGAAGGGAAGCTTTGTAATATAATTTTGTTATATAAATAGATAAATTATTCTGCATAGTGAGAAATTTGTCTAAGTGTATATATGATTATAAGAGTGCTTTCCAAAACAAGGAAAAGCACTTTTTTTATTGTTAAAAACTATAACTTTAATCTTGGAGGAATGTAATATGAATTATACAACGCAAATGGATGCTGCTAGAAAAGGCATAATAACTAAAGAAATGGAAATCGTTTCTCAAAAGGAACAAGTAGATGTAAATGAATTAAGAGAATTAATAGCAAAGGGACAAGTTGTTATACCTGCTAACAAAAATCATAAATCCTTAAGTGCAGAAGGTGTAGGTAAAAATTTAAGAACAAAGATAAATGTAAACTTAGGAATTTCAAGAGATTGTAAGAATATAGAAAATGAACTTGAAAAAGTTAAAGTGGCAATAGACATGAAAGCTGAAGCAATAATGGATTTGAGTAACTATGGAAAAACTAGAGAATTTAGAGAAAAAGTTGTTGAAATGTCACCTGCAATGATAGGTTCGGTTCCTATGTATGATGCAGTAGGGTATTTAGAAAAAGAACTAAAGGATATAACAGAAGAAGAATTTTTAAATGTAATAAGACAACATGCTATTGACGGAGTTGATTTTATTACTATACATGCTGGTCTTACTAGAAGTGTTTGTCAAAAGATAAAAAATCATGAAAGATTAACTCATATAGTATCTCGTGGAGGTTCACTATTATTTGCTTGGATGGAGTTAAATAATAAAGAAAATCCTATTTATACTAATTTTGATAAGATTTTAGATATATGTGAAGAGTATGATGTTACATTAAGTTTGGGGGATGCATGTAGACCTGGTTGTATAAAAGATTCTACAGATGGAGTTCAGATTCAAGAACTTGTAGTATTAGGAGAGCTTACTAAAAGAGCATGGGAAAGAAATGTACAAGTCATGATAGAAGGACCTGGTCATATGGCTATAGATGAAATAGAAGCAAATGTAGTGTTAGAAAAAAGACTATGTCATGGAGCACCTTTTTATGTTCTTGGTCCATTGGTTACAGATATAGCACCAGGTTATGACCATATAACTAGTGCAATAGGAGGAGCATTAGCATGTGCTAAAGGAGTAGACTTCTTATGCTATGTAACTCCAGCAGAACATTTAAGATTACCTAATTTAGATGATATGAAAGAAGGGATAATAGCTGCTAAAATAGCCGCTCATGCAGGAGATATAGCTAAGAATGTTAAAGGAGCTCGTGAATGGGATAACAAAATGAGTAGAGCTAGAGCAGATTTAGATTGGTGTGAAATGTTTAGACTTGCAATAGACCCTGAAAAAGCTAAAAGATATAGAGATGAGTCAACTCCGACTCATGAAGATAGTTGTACTATGTGTGGAAAAATGTGTTCAATGAGAACAGTTAAAAAAATATTAAACAATGAAGAACTTAACTTAATATAATTTGTGCAGAGCATTAGTTGAATAAAGTCAAAATGAGGAGGTGATTTAGTGAAGGTTAATGGAAAGAATGTTGAATTCAAAGAAAACTTAACTGTTATAGATTTGTTGAATAAATATAATTTGAAGAGCGATAGAGTTGTAGTTGAGATAAATCTAGAAATAATAGAAGAATCCAATTACAATACATATATGTTAAATGATGAAGATGTTGTAGAACTTATTAGCTTTATTGGAGGTGGTTAAAATAAAAATATTTGTAAATGAAATATTAACAGATGTTGAAAAAAATACAACTGCCTATAAAGTTAGAGACAAATATAATCATAAATGCGATGTATTGGTGTTGAATGGATATCCAATTAAAGCTGACATTCCACTTTCTGAAAATGATAAATTAACACTTATACAAAAAGGGGTTAAACCTTCTTTTGATGAGCTAGAAAGCTTGTTGATAGCTAGACATACTCCAAATGTGCATAATAAATTAAAAAAAGGAAGAGTTGCTATATTGGGACTAGGTGGACTTGGGTCCAATATAGCTATCTCTTTAGCTCGAATTGGAGTTGGAGAACTTCTACTTATAGATTATGATGTTGTGGAGCCATCTAACTTAAATAGACAGCAATACTTTATAGATGATATAGGAAAACTAAAAACAGATGCTATGGTTGAAAATATAACAAAAATTAATCCATTTATAAAATTAAAAAAGCAAAATATTTTTTTAAATAAATATAATATGGATACACTTAAAGAGGCAGATTTGATAATTGAAGCTTTTGATGATGCTTCATGTAAAGCACAAGTTTGTAATTATATCTTAATAAATTTGAAAGATAAATATTTGATAGCATCATCAGGTATGGCAGGTTACTATGATTCAAATATAATAACTACTAAGAAAATAAGAGATAGATTTTATATATGTGGAGATTTTGTAAATGAAGCTAAAATTGGAGAAGGACTTATGGCTCCAAGAGTTGCTATTTGTGCAAATCATATGGCAAATTTGGCAACAAAAATACTTATAGATATGTAAATACGTGAATCAGAAAATAAAAAGATTGAAAATTGAAAAAAATAAGATGGGGAGGAAAGAAAATGGATAAATTAGTACTTGGGGGACATGAATTCAATAGCAGATTATTGGTTGGAACAGGTAAATATGGGTCAAATGATATATTGCCTAAAGTAATCAAAGAAAGTGGAAGCGAAATAATAACAATGGCACTTAGAAGAGTAGATTTAGATAATAAACAAGAAAATATCTTAACATATATTCCAAAAGAAATGACTATACTTCCAAACACGTCAGGAGCTACTAATGCAGAAGAAGCTGTAAGAATAGCTAGAATATCTAGAAAAATGGGTTGTGGAGACTTTATAAAAATAGAAGTAATATCAGATACTAGATACTTACTTCCTGATAATGAAGAAACTATAAAAGCTACAAAAATACTTGCTGATGAAGGATTTATAGTACTTCCATATATGACACCAGACCTTTATGCTGGAAGAAGACTTATAGAAGCTAAAGCAGCAGCAGTTATGCCTTTTGGTGCTCCAATTGGTTCAAATAGAGGTCTTCAAATGAAAGAAATGATAAAAATAATGATAGATGAATTAGATATACCAATAATAGTTGATGCAGGTATTGGTAAACCATCTCAAGCTATGGAAGCTATGGAAATGGGAGCTGATGCAGTGCTTGTTAATACTGCTATAGCTTCAGCAGGTGACCCTGTGCAAATGGCTAGAGCATTTAAGTTAGCTGTAGAAGGTGGACGAGAAGCTTATATAGCAAAAGCAGGAAGTGTATCAGAATTTGCAAATGCATCTTCTCCTTTAACAGGTTTTTTAGGCAATTTATAGAAAGTGGTGATTGATGATGAGTTTTTATGAGGTAATAGAAAAATATAGGGATTTTGATTTTGATGGATATTTAAATAATGTTACAGACAATGATGTTTTAAGAAGTTTATCAAAAGACAAACTTGAGGATTTTGATATATTAAATTTACTTTCTAAAACTGCTGTAAAACATTTAGAAGCTATGGCACAAAAAGCACATAAATTAAGTGTTCAATATTTTGGAAAGACAGTCTGCCTATATACACCAATGTACATAGCAAATTATTGTGTAAATCAATGTGTTTATTGTAGTTACAATATAAAAAGTGGAATAAAAAGAAAAAAACTAACTATGGATGAAATCAGAGAGGAAGGAAATGAAATTTCAAAAGAAGGTTTCAAACATCTACTTGTTTTAACTGGTGAAAGTAGTTTTCATTCAAGTGTAGAATATATAGGTGAGGCTATAGAAATATTAAGAGATAAATTTCCATCTATAGGAATTGAAGTATATCCAATGGAAATAGATGAATATAAGTATATTGTAGACAAAGGAGTTGAAGGTCTAACTGTATACCAAGAAACTTATGATGAGAAAATATATAAAAGAGTTCATTTAAAAGGGCCAAAATCAAATTATAAATTTAGATTAGATGCTCCTGAAAGAGGAGCAAAGGCAGGTATGAGAACTCTATCAATAGGAGCACTTTTAGGATTAAATGATTTTAGAAAAGAGACCTTCTTTACAATATTGCATGGGAAATATCTAAAAACAAAATATCCTCATATTGAGCTTTCATATTCAACACCAAGAATGAGACCATTCAAAGGTTGTTTTGAAGAATTAGTAGATATAAGCGACACTGATTTAGTTCAAGCGATGGTTTGTATGAGGCTGTTTGACCCTCATGCAGCTTTAAATATATCTACTAGAGAAAATTTGGAAATGAGAAGTCATATAGTACCTTTAGGAGTAACTAAATTAAGTGCAGGTGTATCTACAGATGTAGGAGGGCATTCTCAAGATGAACATGATACTGCTCAATTCAAAATAAATGATGAAAGTACTGTTGAAGATATAGAAAAAATGCTAAATTCAATTGGTTATCAACATGTATTTAAAGATTGGGAAAGATTTTAGATGTATTTGATAACAAATAGAAATTTATGTAGCGAGGAACGATACTTAGAGGTTATTAAAGAATCTATATTGAGTGGTGTAGAAAATATTATAATAAGAGAAAAAGATTTAGAATATGAAGCATTAAAAGATTTATATATAAAGATAAAAAATAAAATTAAGTATATTAATTTTCAGGAAAAAATATTGGATGAAAGCTTGAAGAATAGTATAAAAAAGAAAGAGAATAATGATGGATTTAAAGTAAACTTTATAATAAATAGCAATATAGAATTTTTTGAAAAGACAGATTGTCAAGGTATTCATCTTCCATTTAAATTGTTTTTGAATTTACTGGGAAATAGATATAATTTCAATAAAAATAAGATACTGGGATTGTCATTACATAAAGTAGAAGAAGTAAAGTGTCTAGAAGAAATAATAAGAAAACTAAATATAAAAATAGATTACATAACATTATCACATATATATGAAACTAAGTGTAAAGAAAATTTATTGCCAAAAGGAATTGAACTTTTGAAGGAAGCTAAGAAAATTACTGATATTAAGACCGTTGCACTTGGAGGAATCCTACCATCTAATGTCAAAGAAACATTAAAATACTGTGATGATTTTGCTGTAATGTCAACTATAATGAAATCTAAAAATATTGAAGAAACAATATCAAATTATAATGAAAAAATTCAATTAGTAAAATAGAAAGTAAAGTATTTAAATTGAATAAAAATAAAAAAAGCTATCTTTTAAAATCTAAAAGAGAGCTTTTTTATTTTGTATCTTTGCTAATAAAAAATTGTAAAAAGGGAAAACTTTAGTCAGAGAGATTAAAAAGTATCCTATATAGATTCAAAATTTAGTAAAGTATGGAGGACATTATAATGATTGACAGTAAGAAGAAACGATTTATTATACCACACACTTTTACAATTATATTCTTGCTAATAGTATTAATGGCAATATTAACTTGGATAGTACCAAGTGGTGAATTTAGTAGAGAAGATGTAGAAGGTAGGATGGTTGTTGTACCAGGGACTTATCAAAGTGTAGAAAGTAATCCTCAAGGATTTACGGATGTTTTTAAAGCACCCATAGAAGGTTTTATTGATTCAGCAGAAGTTGTAGGATTTGTTTTAATAGTTGGAGGTGCTTTTGGTATTGTAAATAGAACTGGAGCTATAGAAGCAGGAATAGCATCAGTTATATCGAAGTTTAAAGGAAAAGAACTACTTATAATTCCAATATCAATGATTTTATTTGGTCTTGGAGGTACTACATTTGGGATGGCAGAAGAAACATTACCATTTTATATGATATTTGTTCCACTTATGACATCCTTAGGATATGATTCTCTAACCGCCATTGCGATTGTATTTATAGGAGCAGCGGCAGGAGCGGCTGCATCGACAATAAATCCATTCTCAGTTGGTATTGCACAAGCACTAGCTCAACTTGCTCCTGGTTCAGGAGTAGCATATAGAGTAGTGATTTTTATAGCATATATATTAATCAGTATAGCATTTGTTATGTATTATGCTAAAAAAGTTAAAGAAAACCCTGAAAGCTCAATAGTGTATGAGATAGATAAAAATAATAAATCAATACTTAATCATACTTCAACTGAAATAAAAGAGTTTACTTTTAAAGAAGTATCTGTTCTTGCTATATTTGGAATAGGAATGGCAATAATGATTTGGGGTGTTTTAAGTCAAGGATGGTATATTCCAGAGATATCAATGTGTTTTGCTGCGATAGGTGTACTTTCTGGATTAGTTGGTAGATTGTCACAAAGTGAAATTTCCGATAGTTTCATAGATGGAGCAAAAGATTTAGCATCAGCTGCCCTTGCAATAGCTTTAGCTCGTGGAATTGTAATAATAGCTCAAAATGGATTTATAATAGATACTATATTAAATTCTGCAGCAAGCTTTTTAGGTGGACTTCCAAAGGTTATATTTGTATATCTATCATTTTTCTTGGAAGCTGCGTTGGCATTTTTGATTCCATCATCTTCAGGACTTGCTTCACTTACAGTGCCTGTCCTTGCTCCTCTTGGTGATTTAGTTAATATATCAGCTCAAGTTATAGTAACTGCTTATCAATTTGGGGTAGGTCTTACAAACTTTATAACTCCAACATCTGGAGTACTAATGGGAGCACTTGCAGTAGCTCATATTCCTTTTTCAAAATGGGTAAAATTTATAATGCCTATATTACTGATTTTAACAGCTGTATCTTTAGTTTTTTTAACAATAGGTATATATATAGGTTTTTAATTGAAGAAAATTTAATTTAATATATTTAGAAATTATATAAAATACTAAAAATATGATTATTAATAAATTGCCACCATAAATGTCTTGGTGGCAATTTATTTTATAAACACTTCATTTCAATATTAAAATAAAGTATAGCTTTTTTTAAGAAGAGGTGGCTTTATTTTATTTACAACTATTTATTTAGGACTAGGAGCTCTAAATTTGTTTCTATAATGAAGTAATAAATATAATAATGGTATTGCAAACCATATGAACTGGCATGCTGTTGTGACTGTATCTGAATCAAAATAAAAACTCAATATAATCATTCCAATAGATATAACAAATGATAAATACGCAAAAATCTTACTTGCCTTTTTCCATATTTTTTCATCTCCAATGGCCCAAGCACATTTAGTATCTATGTTCTTATAAATTTGTAGCTTAGGTAATAAATTACCAAAATACATAATTATAATGGCATTTATTATAACTGATACTTTGTCGTTAATTTCATAAGAAAATATCTCATCTATACCTAGTAAAGGAATGATAAACCTTCCAACTGCGACTATTAAAAATAACATTTGTAACCTTCTTGCAGTTTTAACTTTAGGGTTATCTTTTGAAAAACCTAAAATTTCTGGTGCATTTACATAGTTTATAATTAATAATGCTATAAGTAATATTAAACCTATATTTTCCATAATAGCCTCCTACATCTTTTTAAAAATATCCAAGAAGTTTCCAAGTACTTCTTGAAGGACCGATAAATTAATAGAATAAATCAAAAATTGCCCCATTTTTTCTGAACTAATAAGTTCTGCATCTTTTAAAATATCTAAATGTTTAGATATTGCTGGTTTAGACATATTAAAATGACCTGCTATTTCTCCTGCATTCATATCTCTTTCATTAAGCAATTTTAAAATTTCTCTTCTAGTTTCATCACTTAATGCTTTAAATACTTTTACCATAATATCCTCCCTACTATAGATATAAATATTTAACTAATTAGTTAAATGTTTATATCTATAGTATACTCGTATTAGGAAAAAAAATCCACTATTTTTATAACTTTATTATCACAAAATCTTTTAATTTTATCTGATATTTTAATTCTAATTTGAAATATATATGAAGGTTTTTGGAGAATACTTACTTATAATAGGAAAAAATGTTAAAATAAGAATGTAGTTAAATATAAAGAACTGAAATAGCTAACAGTTATTAAACATAGGAGTGTAAAAATTTATGGGATTAAAAGAATTTGATTTTATTGAAGAGTCTATAGAAATGTTGAGGGTAATGTCTCCAACTTTAGAAACTATATCAGATGAAATAGAAGAGTACTTTGAAAATATCTTGGACGAAAAAAATCAAGAGTATATAAATGTAACCTCTAGAATAAAATCAGAATCAAGTTTGAGGGAAAAGATAATTAGAAATAGATATTTAAAAAAATATGGGGAGGCAAGTAATCTTATTCATAATGTATCTGATTTAATAGGACTAAGAATTGAGTGTAGATTTATTGAGGATGAAAATAAGATATATAGGCTTTTAAGAAGATATTTTAATAAAACAGATGATAAAATAAACTATTATAATAAAGAAAATAAAAATATTAAATTAAAATTGTCTGAAAGACAACCTAATAAGCAAAAAAATGGATTTGAAATATATAAGATAGATGGAGTTTTTGCATATTTAGATAGAGAAGTAAAATTTGAACTTCAAATTAAATCTCTTGTAAATGTGTTTTGGAGTGAGATTGAACATAAAATAATTTATAAAAATAACACATATTTACTTGCTGATAAATTTATAAAGGATATGATGGACTCTATAAAGAATAATCTTACTATGATAGATAATCAGCTTTTGAGTATTTATAAAAACTTTCATTCAGGAAAGTCTTTTAACATGAAAGTAAGTAAAAAAGAAATTGAAAAACTCTTTGCAAAATTAGTGTATGATGCTTTTTCAGAAAAGATGAATAAAAGTATAGGTTTTGTTGTGGATTTTAAAAAGCCATGTGAAACTATATTAAGTTATTCTTTTAATAAACAAGATATAAGTGATGAAGTTTTAGGCAATTTTATGCTTGATGAGTTTGCAAGATTAAATGAAATTGTAAATAAAGATATAGATTTTAATGACCAAATAGAGTTTGAAAGAGAACCTACATTTGATGATAAGTTCTGTAATGATTTAGGAAATCATTTTAGAAGTAGACTAAATACAGAGTTTCCATGGAATTTATTTTTTAGGATACTATTTGAAATAGAACCATGTAATAACACTGAAGATTTTGAAAACTTTGTAGAGTTTATAAAGGAAAATGTATTGCTTGAAGAAAATAGAGAACAACTTTTAGGTCAATTTGAAGAAGATAGTAATTTTATAATTGAAGATATATATGATTGTATTTTTAATAGCATAAGTGAGGTTGATAGTGTTGAAATTTTATATAACTATAATCTTGAAAAAATCAATTTTACATCAAGTGAAATTATAAATTGTATATGTAGAGAATATGAGTGTTATAGTGAATATTTAGAAGAAAAAGAAAAACTTATGAATGCATTTAAAGAAAAAATTATTCAGATTTTTGAGTAGTCAATCAATGTTGAAATGGCGCAATAGCGCCATTTTTCAAATATAAATAAAAGTATTTTAAAGGAGGCGATTTGTATAGAAAAAACAGGTGTAATTTTAGCAGGAGGGAAAAGTTCTAGAATGGGTAAAGATAAAGCTTTTCTAGAATTACATGAAAAGCCTTTTATTGAAATTGCAATAGAAGTATTTAAAAATTTTGATGAGGTAATAATAGTATCTAACAATGAAGAATTATACTCAAAATATAACATTAAAGTTTATAATGATATAATAAAAAATGTTGGTCCAATAGGAGGAATATATACTGCTCTTAAACATGCAAAGTATGATATAGTTACAGTTGCATGTGATATGCCATATCTAAATAATGAAGTAGTCGAAAAAATAGCTGATGAAATGGATGATAAAAGTGTAATTTCAGTAACAAATGGAAAGTTACAACCATTGTGTTCTGGATACAAAAAGAGTATAATAAATAAAGTATCTTTATGTATAGGGAAAAATGATTTGAAGCTTAGAACTCTTATAGAAAAAATAGATAAAAGCTATATATACTTTGATAACGAAGATTTATTTTTAAATGTAAATACTATTGATGAGTATAAAAAATTGACTGAAGTTTAATTAGCTACGGTTGTAAAATAGAGTAGGATTTATATGGAGGAGAATTTATGAATTTACTTAAATGTGATTCTTGGGCAGTGATATTAAATAATAGTGACGAAGAAAGCAAAGCATATAAAATATTAGATGAACTTAAAAAGAATATGTACAAAGTTGTTGCTATAGATGAAGAGAAAAAGAATATTGAAGGTATAGATGTATATGAGTGTCTAAAAGACGTACCACACAATATTGATGTTGTAGCTATTATAGATAAGCAGTCTAAGATGGAGGCCATTTTAGAAGAGATAGAACTTTTAGACATACAAAATATCTGGTTTGAAAAAGGAAGCTTTAGTGAAATGATTATTAAAAAAATTAAGGATTTAAAATTGAATGTAGAATACAATTTAAGTTTATATGATGAGTTAACTAAGTAAATTTATATATAGAAAATTGATTAGGAACATAATTGGTTAACGAAATATCTTATTTTATAGTATAGATTTCCTAGATAAAGTATTAAACTACAAGATTTATTAAGAAGATTGCTATTTACATGATATAATATATTAAACAGGAATATAAAGGAGTTGATATATTATGTTAATAGTAACTACAGAAAAAGTAGAAGGAAAAAAAATAGCAGAAGTTTTAGGGCTAGTTAGAGGAAGTACGATAAGAGCAAAACATGTTGGAAAAGATATAGGAGCAAGCTTTAAGAATCTTGTTGGAGGAGAACTTACAGGATATAATGAAATGCTTACAGAAGCAAGACAAATTGCAATTGGTAGAATGGTTGAAGATGCAGAATCTAAAGGTGCAAATGCAATAATAGCATTTAGATTGTCTTCAGCTTCAGTTATGCAAGGAGCGGCAGAAATGCTTGCTTATGGAACAGCAGTTATTTTAGAAGATAACAATGATATATCTGAAAAATAAAATATAAGGAATTAGAAAGAGACATCTTTTATAAATTTTATGGATGTCTCTTTTTGTTTGAAAAATATCAGGTAAAAGTAATTTTTAACCATTATAATAATAAAATAAGATGATATTATATAAATAAGTAAAATTATATTATATAATATAAAGTATAGACTTTAAAATTTTTATTAGTAGGAGAAAATATGAACAATGTTATAATAGTTAGAGGAGCTGGAGATTTAGCAACAGCAGTTATACATAAGTTACATAACTGTGGTTTTAAAATAATTGCTTTAGAAGTTGAGACTCCTCTTGCAATAAGAAGGAAAGTTTCTTTTAGTGAGGCTATCTATGAAAAGAAAGTTTCTGTGGAAGGTGTTTATTGTGTGTATTGCAAAGATAAAGCAGAAATAAAAAAAGCTTTAAATAAAAGAAACGTGGCACTAATAATAGACCCAAAAGGTAAATATATAGGTGAAATACGTCCTGTAGCGGTTATAGATTGTATACTTGCAAAAAAAAATATTGGAACAAATAAAGCGATGGCAGCACTTACAATAGCTTTAGGTCCAGGATTTTGTGCAGGTAAAGATGTAGACATAGTTATTGAAACTATGAGAGGACATAATTTAGGAAAAGTGATAAGAAAAGGATATGCTTTAAAAAATACAGGAATACCAGGTGCTATATTGGGTATAACCAAAGAACGAGTTTTTTATTCTGAGAACGTTGGAATAATAGAAAATGTATGTAATATAGGGGATGTAGTTAAAAAAGGAGATATAATATGTTATATCACTGAAAAAAATGGAAATAAAATAGAAGTGAAAGCTTCTATAGATGGTGTTTTGAGAGGCTTATTGAGAAATGGTTCACAAATAGAAAAAGGATTAAAGATATTGGATATAGACCCTCGAATGGAAGAAGTAAAAAATTCATTTACGATATCAGATAAAGGACGTTGTATAGCAGGAGCAGTTTTAGAAGCATTATTATCAGAAGGAATATTACCAGAATAGGTTCTATTAAATAGATTTTTTATTTATAAAAGTTTAATTAATATATAAAGGGGTGAAACCATATGTTTAATGTAGCAATTATAACGCTTAGTGATAAGGGCTATGAAGGGAAAAGAGAAGACATAACAGGAAAAAAATTAACTGAATTTGTTGAAAATACAGGGAATTATAAAGTTACTGAATACGTGTTGATAAAAGATGATAAGGAAATGTTAAAGGAAAATATTATAAAAATTTGTAACAGTAATAAAGTAGATTTAATTCTTACTAATGGAGGTACTGGATTTTCAAAGAGAGATATAACTCCAGAGGCTACTAAAGATGTTTTAGAAAGAGAGATACCAGGTCTCAGTGAATACATGAGAATGAAATCTACAGAAATTACTAAAAAAGCTATACTAAGTAGGGGTGTAAGTGGAATAAGGAATAATTCTATAATAATAAATTTACCTGGAAGTCCTAAAGGTGCAGTTGAAAATCTAAGTTTCATTATTGATGTCTTAGACCATGGCATAGAAATTTTAAGAGGAGAAGCCACAGAATGTGCCACTAATAACAAAAAATAGTATATAATTCAGATAGATAAAAAATAGACAAAGAGGTAGATAGAGTATGATTGATAAGTATGGAAGAAAAATAGACTACCTTCGTATTTCACTTACAGATAAGTGTAATTTAAGGTGTGTTTATTGTATGCCACCAGATGTTAAATTTGAAAAAAATTATATAAACGATAATCTAAGTTTTGAAGACTATAAATTCATTATAAAGGCTATGTCAGAACAAGGTATAAAAAAGGTTAGATTTACTGGAGGAGAACCTCTTTTATATCCCAATTTAAATGAACTTATAAGGTTTACAAGAGAAGAATGTGGAATAGAAAATATAGGAATGACAACTAATGCTCTTGGACTTTCTGATAGAATCTTTGAGCTTAAAGAATGTGGTCTGAATAAAGTAAATATAAGCTTAGATTCTTTAAAGGAATATAAATATAAATCTGTGACAAGAGGTGGCAATTTAAAAGAAGTATTAAAATCGATTGAGTCATGTTTAAATTTAGGTATAAAAGTAAAGGTAAATTGTGTTGCCATAAATGGATTTAATGATGATGAGCTTAAAGACTTTATGTTTTTAACAGTTAAATCACCAATTGATGTAAGATTTATTGAACTTATGCCATTAGGTGAAGCTAATAGAGTCTACAAAAAAGGATATTTTAATGTAAAAGAAATGGTTGAAAAAATATATGGTTTATATAAAGTTAAAAATGATGAAAAAAGTACAGCAGAATATTATAAGTTTAAAGGAGCAAA
This sequence comes from Clostridioides sp. ES-S-0005-03, assembly GCF_020658455.1. Taxonomy (NCBI): domain Bacteria; kingdom Bacillati; phylum Bacillota; class Clostridia; order Peptostreptococcales; family Peptostreptococcaceae; genus Clostridioides; species Clostridioides sp. ES-S-0005-03. The sequence goes on from NZ_JACVWI010000001.1 coordinate 743,545, forward strand.
AGGAAGAATAGGAATTATAACTCCATTAAGTTGTTCATTTTGCAACACTTGTAATCGTATTAGACTTACCTCTAGTGGTGCAATAAAACTGTGTCTACATTCAAAAGAGGAAATAGATATAAAACCACTTTTACATAAACCATTGTTATTTAGAGAAACTATGAAAGATATAATAAAAGAAAAGCCAGAAAAACATCATTTAATAGAAAATAAATGTAGTGATACAAATAGACGTATGTATGAAATTGGAGGATAGGTAATGTTAACGCACATAAATGAAAAAGGGTATGCTAAAATGGTAGATATAAGTGAAAAAGATGATACAAAGAGAACTGCTATAGCAACAGCTACGATTACTCTTGGTAAAGAAGCTTTAGAAAAGGTAAAAAATGGACAAATAAAAAAGGGAGATGTATTATCTGTAGCTCAAGTTGCAGGGATAATGGGAGCTAAAAATACATCTTCAAATATACCAATGTGCCATCAAATTAAATTGGTTGGATGTGATTTGGAATTTGAGATAGATGATTCTATATCTGCTATTAGAATATATGCAACCTGTAAATCACTTGGTAAAACTGGTGTAGAAATGGAAGCATTAAATGCTTGTTCTTTAGCAGCACTTACAATTTATGATATGTGTAAAGCAGTTGATAAAAAGATGGTTATAAGCAATATACATCTTGTGGAGAAAACTGGTGGAAAATCAGGTGATTTTAAGTTTGAATAATTTAAGAATATATGGGTGAAAATTTGGAGGAAATATGGCTAAAGTAGTGTCAATAAATATAAGTGACAAAAAGGGTGTAATTAAGGTTCCTGTGCAATGTGCAGAACTAAAAATAAATTATGGAATAGTTGGAGATGCACATGCGGGAAACTGGCATCGTCAAATAAGTTTACTTGGAAAAGAAAGTATAGATAAAATGAAGATGAGAGGTTTTGACCAATTAAAATTTGGAGACTTTGCTGAGAATATAACTACAGAAGGAATAGAAGTGTTTTCATTACCTGTTGGTACAAAATTAAAGATAGGCAAATGTGAAGTTGAAGTAACTCAAATAGGTAAAAAGTGTCATAATGGATGTGAAATTAAAAAATTAACAGGGGACTGTGTAATGCCACGTGAAGGAATTTTTGTTAAGGTTTTAAAGGAAGGAATTATAAGTATTGGAGATTCAATAGATATAATTCAATAAAAATTTGATTGAACTTAAAATAAATTTCTGATTATATTTTAAAATTTTATTAAATGTTCGTATAGCCTTGTTTTATAGGCTGTTCGGACATTTTTACTGTCAGTAGATACTTTACAATATTTCAGAATGTGCAGTGTGAAGTATTTTAAATAGATAGATTTAACAATATAACATACTGTTGTATAATGTGAGATATGATTATTTGCTGTACGTTCATGTTGTCGTCCATAGTTGCCTTGGGGTTAAGCACTAACTAAATTTAAAAAAGACCCTACACCTATTCTACCTATATTGGAACAATTAAAAACCGACTCATCACTGTATGTGCGAAAGAGTGTTGCTAATAATTTAAATGACATTTCTAAAACACACCCAGATTTAGTTGTAAAGCTTGCGAAGGATTGGTATAGTGTAAATGAATATACTAACTGAATTGTAAAATATGGTTGTAGAACTTTACAAAAAAATGAAAATAATTTGTAAAATTATATTCAATTGTATATAAAAATAATATAAATTTTTATTAAATTTAAAAAATACAAAATATAAATACAGTAATAATATAAAAAATTACATATAAAACTAAAAAATACAAGTAATTTACTTTTTAAGTTGACAAAATATTGCATATATATTATGATATAAATCATAAATAAATAAATAACGTAGATTCGCAGAAGAAGAAAGTAGCATAAAGGAATTTTACAGAGAGTTAGATTTGGCTGAGAACTAATATTGAAATTTGTGTGAAAAGAGCTTTGGAGAATACTATTACAGTTCTATTGTAGTAGTGGTTTAATTCGCCTTAAGAAAATGAGTGAGTAAAATAAATTTTTACTAATAAGAGTGGTAACACGGATTGGTATTCGTCTCTTGGATTTTTTCCAAGAGGCGTTTTTTATTATAAAATTATTTCAGAAAATTTAAAACTATATATTAAATGAAAATTATAAATATATAGTTGTTAATAAATTTATAAATTAGAAAATTGTAAAACAAACAAATTAAATGGTTTTACAATTTTAATGGAGGGATGAAAATGGAAGAAGAAAAAATTAATTATGCCCTGGAACAGGTTCCAGAGAATCAAAAACGTGGTTGGGTAGCTATGTTTTCAGTGCTAGTAGCAATAGGTGTGGATTTATCATCTGTTATTTTAGGAGCTGAGTTAGCTCAAAGTATGCCAATGAAACAAGCAATATTATCAGTAATTGTAGGTTCATTTTTTTCTGCTATTTTGTATACTATATGCTCTTTAGTTGGTTCATCTACAAGCTTATCTACATCTATGATAACAAAATATGTGTTTGGAGAAGCTGGAGCAAAAATATTTTCTCTAGTTATAGGAGTTTCTTTATTAGGATGGTTTGGAGTTCAAGTAGGCTTTTTTGCTCAAAATGCTCAAATAATAATAAAAGATATATTTAATCTAGATGTGAGCATGCAAATTTTAAGCCTCATAGGTGGTCTTTTGATGATGAGTACAGCTATTTATGGATATAAAGCAATGGAAAAATTAAGTGTGTATTCAGTACCATTCTTATTAATTCTTATGATGTTAACTATATTCTTAGCTTTTAAAGTAAATGGAATTCCAGTTGATGATAATATGAAATCGACTATGACATTTGCAGGTGGAGTTTCTCTATCAATGAGTATAATAATAGTTGGAGCAATAGTATCACCTGACATAAGTCGCTGGGCTAAAAGTAGAAGAGATTGTGCACTTTCAAGTTTTCTAGGGATACAATTTGGAAATGCTTTTATGATAGTAGTATCAATAATATTAGTAAAATGTATGGGTACTTCAGATATTATGAGAATTTTTATTACATTAGGAATTGCTATACCAGGTATAATTGTACTTACATTAGCTCAATGGACTACAAATACAAGCAATGTATATTCTGCATCACTAAGTATAGCTCTTGTACTAAAAAAAGCTCCTGAAAAAGTATTAACTATAGTTCTTGGTGTTGTAGCAACTTTATTAGCTGTATTTGGAATATATGAAGGATTTATAGGATTTTTAAATTTACTTGGAATTGTTATTGCACCTGTTGGTGGTGTGTATACAGCAGAATATTATATAGTAAAACAAGAACTTAAAGGATTTGATAAGGGGATAGCATACAAACCAATAGTTAAACATTCAATAATATCTTGGATAATTGGTATATTAATAACATACCTTTCTACATATGGATTTATAACTCTTACTACTATAGCACCTTTAGATGGATTTATAGCAGGATTTATAATACAATCAATTATTGGAAAAGTGATTTGTTCATCAAAAAACAAACAAGAAGCAGAAAAAGCAGTTTAATGAAATATGCTTGTAAAGTATAAAATAAATTTGGAATATGAGGAGAAAGTAACATGAGATTTTTAACAGAAGAAAGCGTGGATAAAATAGCAGTTGGCGCAGCAGTGCTTGGAACAGGAGGAGGAGGAGACCCATACATAGGTAAATTAGTTGCAAAACAAGCAATTAAAAAGTATGGGCCTGTAAAAGTGATTAGTTTAGATGAGCTAGAGGATGATGCTTTAGTAGTACCAGTATCTGGTATGGGTTCCCCTGTAATTACAATAGAAAAATTACTTTCTGAAGTGGAATTAACTACTCCTTTAGAGATAATGGAAAAATTATTGAATAGAAAAGTTGATGTTATAATTCCTATAGAAATAGGAGGAATAAATTCACTTATGCCAATAGCAGTTGCTGCAAAAAAAGGGCTTCCTATTTTGGATGCAGATTCTATGGGTAGAGCGTTTCCGGAAGCTCAAATGGTAACTTTTTATCTTGAAGGATATGAAGCATCACCTGCTGTAATGGCTGATGAAAAGGGTAATTCAGCCATCCTTTATCCTGTTGATGGAATTTGGTCAGAAAGATTGGCTAGAACTTTAACAGTAGAAATGGGAGGAAGTTCTTCTATTAGTGACTATAATTTAAGTGGAGCTCAAGTTAAAAAAGCTGCGATAGGAAATACCTTGACTATAGCTGAAACTATAGGAGGATTTTTACTTGAGAATAAGTCAGACTCAAAAGGTGCTATTGAAAATATATTGAAAGAATTAAAAGGGTATAAATTATTTGAAGGAAAAGTAGTTGATATTAAAAGAGAGTTAAAAGGTGGTTTTACTAGAGGGCATGCATTCTTCGCTGGAATTAATGGATATGATGGAGAATACTCTGTACTATTTCAAAATGAAAATCTAATTGCAAAAAAAGGTAGTACACCACTTTGTATTACGCCAGATTTAATAGCAATATTAGATTTAGAAACTGGATTCCCAATAACTACAGAAAGAATAAAATATGGTTCTCGTGTGATGGTAGTAGCTTTTCCTTGTAATGAAAAATGGAGAACTAAAAAAGGAATTGAGACAGTTGGACCTGAATACTTTGGATATGATGTAGAGTATAAAACAGTAGAAGAATTACAAGGAAAATAAAAATTTAGGGGGAAATTTTGATGTATCGTGTAGGAATTGACGTTGGAGGAACAAATACAGATGCTTGTATACTGGATAAGGAATTAAAAGTAATCCATTCAGTTAAAGTAGCAACTACAAAAGATGTTGAAACTGGTGTTTATAATGCCTTAAAAAAAGTTATAGATGAAAGTAAAATTGACCATTCATTAATAAAATATGCTATGCTTGGTACAACTCACTGTACAAATGCAATAGTAGAAAGAAAAAGACTTAATAATGTAGCAATGATAAGAATTGGAAAACCAGCAACCACTGCTATTTTACCATTTATAGATTGGCCAGAAGATTTAAGAGAAAAAATAGAATTAGATTCAATATTGATATCTGGTGGTTATGAGTTTGATGGAAGAAAGATAAATGAACTTTGTAAAGATGAAGTTGTAGATTTTTGCAATAAGATAAAAGGCAAGGTAGAAAGTGTTGCAATAAGTGGAGTATTTGCTCCTGTAAATAAGCAACAAGAAGAAGAAGTTGCAAAATGGGTTAGAGAGATTCTTGGTGATATTCCAATATCCTTATCAAATGAAATAGGTAATATAGGTATACTGGAAAGAGAAAACGGAGCAATTTTAAACTCTGCATTGTCTAGAGTAGGTAAGGCTGTTTCTTTAGGATTTGAAAAAGCATTGAAAGATTTAGGAATAGATGCAGAAATATATTTTAGTCAAAATGATGGAACATTAATGAATTTGGAGTACACAATGAAGTATCCTATTTTCACAATTGGATGTGGAATAACAAATTCTATAAGGGGAGCGTCTTTCTTGTCAAAAGTAAAAAATGCAATAGTACTAGATGTTGGAGGAACTACGAGTGATTTAGGTGTATTATACAATGGATTTCCTAGAGAATCTTCAATTCCTGTTACAATTGGAGGAGTACATACGAACTTTAGAATGCCCGATGTTTTAACTATTGGACTTGCTGGGGGAACTTGTGTAAAAGGCGAAAAAGACAATATAAAAATAGGTCCTGAGAGTGTAGGGTATAGAATAACTGAAGATGCAATAATATTTGGTGGTGATACTTTAACTTTATCAGATGTTGTTACAAAGTTAGGCATGGCATTTGAGGATAGAAAAAATAATGTTGAAAATTTAGATAAAGATTATTGTGATGAGGTATATAAAAAAGTAATTTTAAAACTAGAAGATGCTGTAGACCAAATGAAGACTAGCCAAAATGATGTTGAATTAGTTTTAACTGGTGGAGGAAGTATAATTGTTCCAGAAAAACTAAAAGGTATAAGTGATGTTATAAGACCTCCTCATTATACTGCAGCAAATGCTATTGGTGCAGCTTTAGGGCAAATAAGTGGGGATGTAGAAAAAGTGTACAGCTTAGATAAAATGTCTAGAGAAGATGCTATAGAAGACGCAAAACAAGAAGCCATAAACAAAGCTTTAAAAGCAGGTGCTAAAAAGGATACTATAGAAGTATTAAATATAGAAGATGTTCCACTTGCATATCTTCCAGGTAATGCACTCCTGATAAAAGTGAAAGTTGTTGGAGATTTGATATAATTTAAAGAAAATTTAAGTCTTTTTGAATATGTTTTAGATATAAAAAAATCGGTGCATAGTTTGTACCGATTTTTTATATTTATTAGTAGAGAACTCGTTTTTTTGCTTCTGCTATAGCTCTAGCAGCACTTTTTGCCTCAACTCTTTTTTCTTCCTCTCTTTTAAAAGCATTTATTGTATCATTTAAATTTTTATCGTGTTCATTTTTTTCTTTGTCTTCGTTTTCTCTGTAAACTAATACATAATCTATTATTGATTCATTTATTATTTGAGATATACTTTTATTTTCATTAATTCCTATTCTTTTAACTTCTTTAAGTAATGTTTCATCAATGTGAACTGTTGTTTGTTTTGTATTTTTTGCCATCTTAATCACCTCTTAAAAAAATTTTAACATTAAAATTTTTTCTAGTCAATAAATTTTAATGTTAAAATTCTTTAAAAGTTTTTATTTGTTTTTCTAAAACTTTCTATTTTGTTTATCATATTTTTTTTAATATTTTCTCCTAATACAGAAGATTTTAGTCTAGGATTTTCAATATGGTCATAAATTGGTTCTAGGAATTCAACTTCAACAGGAACAGAGTTAATTTTACCAATAGGTTGATATCCTTCATAAGTATCTTTTGAATTTTTTATGACTAATGGAACAATAGGACACTTTGCTTTATATGCTATTTTTAAGGCTCCACTTCTAAAATCTGATACTAGAGAATTTGGTTCTTTAATCCAGGTTAAATCTCCTTCTGGAAACACTGCCATACTCTGACCTGTAAGTATATTTTGTGAGGCTTCAGCAATACTTTTAATCCCTTCTCTATTATTTTTTCTGTTTACATATACACATCGTAACAACTTCGCCCATTCTTTAAATATAGGTATATTTCTCCAAACTGGCTCATCTGCAATTACACACCCAATTGGTCTTTCTACACTTGCTGCTAGGATAAAACTATCAAGCATACTTGAATGATTTACAACAAATAAGATTGGTTCTTTTGGTAATGTTTCTTTGCCAAGTATATTAAGGTCTATATTTACTATATCTAAAGATTTTTTAGCTTGTTTTTGCATAAATTCAAATTTTTCTTTTAAGCTAAATTTATCTGGATTTTTTTTGATTTTTATAAGTTTAGGTATAGAAGATGTAAAGCCTATGAGCTGATATGTAGCAAATTTTAAGTAATTATTCATAAAATTATCTCCTTAAAATAAAATTGTTTATTACTGTAAAGATTTTAACATAAAATGAAATTTAAGTCTATTTTAATTGGGATTTATAACTTACATTTAAAATAGACTTATTCTGAAGTTTTTATACTTATAATTTTATTAATAAAATTATATCAATAATGTAGTATTCTATTAGATTAGCTAAATAACCTTTAAATATTATTTTGTACAAATATAAGAATCCAATATAGTATTGTTTTAAATCTTATATTATGCTAAAATTTATTTGTATTTTATAAATTACAAAAATATATAGTTTAGTTTTCTAGGGTTCCGCATTTTATAATGGTCAGGTCCAAGAGAAAACGCACAGTTATTGTGTACACGGAAGGATAAAAGCCTGGGAGATATTTAATAATATTTCTGTAGGCTTTTTTATTTTTATATATTTTAAAGTTGAGGAGGTATTCTAATGAAAAAATTTGTTGTTGAGGATGAGTTTTGGAACCTATTTCCTAGTTCAAAGATAGGAGTTGTTATTTGTAAGGACATAGACAACTCTATAAAGGATAAAGAAGAATACAAGGAAATGATTTTGCAGGGAGAAAAAGAGGCATTAAAACACTTGAAGGATTTAGAATTTAGCAATAACCAAGTAATTAAAGTATGGAGAGAAGCATTCAAAAAATTTAAAACGAAAAAAGGAGCAAGGTCATCTATTGAGGCATTGCTAAAAAGAGTTCATAATGGAAATCATATAGCAACTATTAACCCCTTAGTGGATATTTACAATTCTATTTCGCTAAAATATGCATTGCCTTGTGGTGGAGAAGACATAGACAAATTTATGGGAGATATTAGGTTGACTAGAGCAGTTGGAAATGAAGAATTTATACCATTAGGAACAGAAGAAAACTCATCTCCATATGAAGGTGAGATAGTCTATAAAGATAATGAAGGTGCAATTTGTAGATGTTGGAATTGGCGTGAAGCAGTGAGGACAATGCTTACTGAAAATACAAATAATGCATTTTTATGTATTGAATTAGTAGATGAAAGTAGATTTGAAGAATTTGAGAATGCCTTGAATTATTTGGCGAAAACAGTTCAAGAAAATTTAGGTGGAACATGTAAAATTTCAATTTTAGATATTAATAATAAAGAAGTATCAATAAATTAATTTTGAGAGGATAGAGTAATGAGTGGTTTTAGTTATAAAGATATTTATATTGAGGATGGAAAAAGAGTATTAGAAGTAAATATACTTCCTGAAAAGTATTGTAACTTTGATTGTATATTCTGTCCTATTGGAAGGTCATATAATAAAGTGGATACACTTCAATCATTTGACAAGATGGATGACTCACTTAGAGAATTAGAAAGTATAATAGAAAAGCATAAGGCAGAACTAGTTTTCATTAATTCAAAAGGAGAATCACTATTGAATGATAAAATTTGTGATGTAATCGAGTTAGTAAAGCGCAAAAGAGTGCCTGTACGATTACTTTCTAATGGATATTTATTAGGTAAAGACGAATATATAGAAATAGCCAATATGTGTGATGAAGTCATTGGAGAGATAAAAACAATATCGGAAAAAGATTTTCAAAAAATTCAGAGACCAATTATAGGATATACTCTAGAAGAATATATTTCAAATATGATTTTATTTAATAAACAGTATAAAGGAAAATTTATTTTAGAAGTAACAATTATAAAGGAATATAATGATAATGAGGAATCTATTAATAAGATAAAAAGTATTATTTATGAATTATCTCCAGATAAAGTAATTGTTGAAAGAATGAACGATGAAAAATTTAAGCAAAAATTTGATATATCTAGTGAAAAATTTGATAAAATTTCAAAAACGTTATTAAACTTTTGAAAACATTAATGAAAAATATTTATATATGAAATAAAAATCTAATAGAGCTAATCTATTGGATTTTTTATATATAATATACTATATATCTTTACTGAATTAACCCTTATTTATGAAGAGTATTTTATATTTAGGAGAGGTTTTTTTTTATTTGTCCAAATAATATTATTTACTTAATTAATAATTATATTGTATATTACCAATAAAAAAAGACTCTTAAAAGAGTCTTTTCCGAAAAAATCTATATAATTATAATATAGTTATGTTTTCTGCTTGCTGACCTCTAGCACCTTTAACTATATCAAAGCTTACTTTTTGACCTTCTTCTAATGATTTAAATCCTGAAGTTTGTATAGCTGAGAAATGAGCAAATACATCATCTCCACCTTCTACTGTTATAAAACCAAATCCTTTTTCGTTGTTAAACCATTTCACTATTCCATTATTCATTAAAAATACTCCTATTAACCTATATCAAGATATACTTGATTTAATTGTGTATTACCACAAATACTATTGTATCATAGATTAATACAAATGTCTACTTAATTGTAATTTTTAGTTAACATTTTTTGCTTATGCTTAACCATAAAAAATTGAAAAGCTTTGTGTTACTATATATTGGTGTAAATGCAGATAAAATACTTTACTAACATTTAATTGACATAAATATTAAAATATAAAATTAAGAGATTTAAAAATCAATGTTTATTTGTGAAAAAAATAGATAGCTATTATTTTATATTGAATAATAGCTATCTATCTTAGAGAATATACAATTATGTATTAAGGTATTAATATTTTAATTTATATACAATATAAAATATATAAATATGATACTATTATAAAGCTAGAGAAGCCCATTTTTCACATTGAGAAATTCTTTTTCCATCATCACCTTGTTTTTTATCATATGCAAATTGAGTTAATATTTCACATGGAAATGTGTCACATAGGCCACAATGTGTAAGATTTTTATTCTCACAACATGATTTTACAGGACATTCTTCAGACCAAAAAGGTTTATCAATATTTGTACATCCAGCGCAATTTACATCTTCCTTATACTTACATTCACAACACAAAATTCCACATCTTGATTCTATCATTTTAAATCCTCCTCAAATATAAACTTTAATATAATCATATGTTAAAATTTATATTTCTCATTGTAAAAATCAGACAAATTTTTTATATAGGTTGTTGGATTAACACCACAAATAGATTTAAAATCATTTATAAAGTGAGATTGGTCATAATAACCTATATTTTGAGCTAAAGTTGTAAATGATATATTATTACTTTGTATTTCTTGTAGTACTGTATTTATACGTAATAATCTAAGGTATGTCTTAACACTCATACCAAGAGAATTATTAAAAATCCTATTTAAATGGCGTTCACTATAACAACTAATTTGAGCAATATTTTTAACAGACATAATAGAGTTTTGTTTCCTAGCATCTATAAGAATTGGTATTGTTAAATCTTTTATATTAGATTTAAATAAGTACGATAAAAATAACCTATCGAATTGTTTAATGAGTTCTTTAAGAGTATTGGACTTTTCAAAGATAGAATTAGTTTCGAAATCAAGTTGAGTGTTAAAGTCTTTAACAGGGATTATTAAATCGGCTGATTCTATCTGAGGAAAACCTGTTAAATAGTATACTCCACATGGAAGAAATTCAACAAATACTCTAAATAGTACATTTTCTATATCATTTTTTACAATAATAGTTTTTGTTGTAGCACCCCAAAATTTGCTAGTTATACCTTTTTTACTAAATTCAAATACGATACATCCACTGGCATCAGGTATCAATGTCAGGTTTTCTATAGAATTTTTATCTGGAAAAGTTATTGTATAGTGAGCTATATATGGTCTTAATAATTTGTGTGGTGAAATATATATATCATGATTGTGATTTTTTAGCATGTTTTTAATTTTTTCTATCATAAGTATATCCCCCTGATACTATTTAGTGATAAATAGATTAGTTTAATTTTAGTATTTTATGTAATAAAATATTCTGATAAAAAAGTTTTATTGAGAGTATAAAGTATATAGAATAATTATAAAATAAAGTCTAAAAATGTACAATTATTAAAAAAAATATATGCACTCATGAAACTTGTATATTAGATAGAGTTAGGTATAAACTAAACACAGAAAATAATGGTGTTACTTTTATAATAGATACATATAAAGATATTTTTAAGAATAAAATTTATTATTAAATAAAAAATAAGGGAGAGTGATTTAATAGAATGGCATCAAAACAAATACCAAGAAATAATTTAGAAAAGTTTTTAAGAATAAGAGTTCTATCACATACAGGCGACAAAATACATATAAAATTACCTGTAAATTTTGCAAAGAGAATGATTGAAAACAATGCTTTAGATTTATTTAATGGAAAAGATGATGTAGTTGATGGTAAAAAAGTTACTGAAATACTAGTTAAGGCATTTGACTATGATTTAACTGGAGAAGTGGTTCATCTAGAAAGAAAAAATGGGGATATTATTAAAGTATCAATTGTGCAATAAAATTAATTTATAGGAATTTCAATTTGATGTAATTATAAAAGGATTATATAAAAAATAAATTATTTTACCATGTTAAAAGCTATATAAATTTGTTATTTTGCAAATTTATATAGCTTTTTAAGTATTCTTATTATGTGTGATAGATATAAAATAATAGTATATTTATATAAGTTAAGTTTTCTGTATTCTCACTTGTAATATATATTTTAGAAGTATTTTGAAAGTTAAACAATTGGCAGTATATTCTATTTTTCTATTGAAAATGATATAATATAGCTACTAAGAGGGAGGAGGACAAAATTTTGAAGTTAAAAACCTATCAATTAATTCTGATTGTTTGTATGATTTTTCTTTCTTTTCCAATAAAAATTAACTCTGCTTCAGATAGGGTTCCAGTTAAAGTCGGGTATTATGATGATGGCGATTATATGAGTCGAAATGAAAATGGAGAGTATATAGGATTTAATTTTGAATACTTACAAGAAATTACTAAGTACACTAACTGGAAATATGAAATAGTAGATTGTAAAAGTTGGGAAAATGCTCTTGAAATGTTAAAATCAGGTGAGATAGATGTTCTTCCTAGTGTCTATTATACAAAAGAACGTACAAAAGAAATGCTTTTTCCAACACTACCAATGTGTAATATCTATACAACTTTAAATGTAAAAGTGGATGATACTCGTTATGATTATGAGGATTTTGATTCATTTCAGGATATGAAAGTAGGTGTTATTAGTAATAGTAAGGATGCTGAAAACTTTAAAGAATATTGTAAAACAAATGATTTTGAAGTTAAAATTATATCTTATAAAGAAACAGATGATTTATTAAGAGATTTAAAAAATGGAAATCTTGATGGTGTTGCTATAACACATCTTGGTCGGACTAGTACATTTAAAAGTGTAGCACAATTTTCTCCAGAGCCACTCTATACTGTGGTTTCAAATAAGAAACTGGATTTATTATCTCAACTGAATTCTGCTTTGAATACATTGACACTTAGGAATTCAAGTTATGAAACAAAATTATATAATAAATATTTTTCTATAAGTACTGCTCAGAAGCCAGTATTTACGAAAGATGAGCAAGAATATATACAACAATCTGGTGAAATTTCAGCTGTTTATGATTCTACAAAGATACCACTAGAATATGGTGATTCAAAAACAGGTGAGTTTTCTGGTGTGGTTGCTGATTTATTTAAGGAAATTACAAATAACACTGGTTTAAAATTTAGATTTGTTTCTGCAAAAAGTTATAGTGAAGCACTTCAAGTATCAAAAGATTCTAGAATATCTATAGTTTGTGGTATGGAAAACGATTATATTAACAACCAAAAAAACAATATAAGAACAACGCAGTATTATTTACGTGCTCCAGTAGTTTTAGTTAGTGGAGAAAAAGAAAATGAAATTAAAAAAGTGGCAGCTGTAAATGGTTCTTTAATTGGACAAAATATTACTGAAGATGGGAAACTAGATAGAACTATAGAGTATTATAATTCTCCAAAAGAATGTTTTGAGGCTGTATTAAAGGATAAAGTGGATGCTGTTTATGTAAATACATATATTGCAGATTATCTATTGTCCAATCCTCGTTATGAAAAATTTTCTGTTTCGACCTTGACAAACTATGCAGAAGAAATAAGTATTGGTATTTCTGATTCTGCAGATTCGAGGTTATTTTCTATACTAGATAAATGTATTCAATATATGTCAACAGAACAAATGGACAGAATAATTTTAAAAAATACGATAATTCAATATGATATAACTTGGCAAGATATTATCCACCAGCATCCAATGGCAATTATTGGAGGCGTTATTATAGTATCAGCTATTATTATTATACTTTTGAGTTTTCTACTTTTATTAAAGTCAAAAAATAATAAACGTATTGAGAGTTTGTTATACCGAGATAGTCTTACAGGAATTTGGAATTTAAATAAATTTTGTAAAGAAGCTATTAAGAGTTTAAGAAGTGCAGAAAGTGGTTCATATGTGATTGTTTATTTAGATATAAAACAATTTCGAATGATTAATGACACTTTAGGTTTTTCAGAAGGAGATGAAATACTTTGTGCATTAGCTAAAGCTTTACAAGATTCTGTATCTTTTGAAGAATCTTGTGCTCGCGTTTCTGCAGACCAATTTGTTATGTTATTAAAATACGATAGTTGGGAGTGCTTAGAAGAACGTCTCTTCAAGATTGATAATCAATTAAATGGTTGGGTAGAAAAAATGAGAAAAACTTACCAACTTATTCTTGTATTTGGTGTATATATAGTAGATGAAGTTGAAAAACATGATATATCTCTCATGCTTGACCTAGCAAATTATGCAAGAAGAAATACAGAAATAACTCACAAAAGTTGTGTTGTACTTTATGATATGACTATGAGAGAGGAAGGGTTACATCAAAGAAACTTAACAGATAGAATGCAAATAGCCTTAGAACATGGAGAGTTTGTTCCATACTTTCAACCAAAGGTAGATATGAATACAAATAAATTGGTAGGAAGTGAAGCATTGGTAAGATGGAATTATCCACATAAAGGTATAATAAGTCCTGCAAAATTCATTCCTTATTTTGAAAAAAATGGATTTGTGGTAGAAATTGACTTTTATATCTATGAAGAAGTCTGCAAAATGTTAAAGAGATGGATGGATTTGGGATTAAATATTAGTCCAGTATCCTGCAATTTTTCCAGAATTCATTTTAATAATGAAAGCTTCTCAGAAAAATTGATAGAAATAGCGGATTCCTATAAAATACCTCACAAATACCTTGAAATAGAAGTCACAGAAAGTATTTTTGTTGAAAATCTCAATCAGATTTTGAGTCATTTTAATCAACTAAGAGAATCAGAATTTCCTATTTCTATAGATGATTTTGGTTCTGGATATTCCTCTCTTGGCTTATTACAACAATTTTCTGTTGATATAATTAAGTTGGACCGTACATTTATACAAAAAGGAATGCATGGTAGTCGTGAACAAGCTGTCGTGCGTGGAGTGGTAAATATGGCAAAAGAATTAAATATGAAAGTTATATGTGAAGGGGTAGAAAGTATAGAACAAGTGAGAATACTAAAAAAAATTGGATGTTATTTGGCACAAGGATATTTTTATGCAAAGCCAATGCCACAAGATGATTTTGAGCAATTATTAAAAAATCCTGTGCTTAAAATTAAATCAAATGTTTAAGGTACTCGTTTATTATATAAGAGAAAAAGAAAAATACCTATTCTAAATTTATATTAACTAAATTGAAAAAGCTATAAATAATAGAATTATTATTTATAGCTTTTTATTATATTAAGTAGTTAATTAAAATTAAATACAAATTGTAGTCATTATATTTTCTGTTTAAGTTTTAAAACTTGTTTTACTATATTTGTTGAATGGTCAGAAATTCTTTCTAAGTTAGTAAGTAAGTCAAGGTAAAGTACACCAGCATCAATTGTACAACTACCATTATTTAATCTAATCATATGAGAATTTCTAAAAGTTTTTTCTAAGTAATTTACTTCATTTTCAACTTCTAAAACTTTGTTTGCTAATTCAAAATCTTTTACATCTAAAACTACTAAAGCATCCTTAAAGTTAGTCATAGTTTTATTGTATATTTCATAGATTTCTTTTATTGCACTATCAGAAAAGTTAACATTCATTTCTTTAACAGTCATAGCCAACTCAGCTATATTTTCAGCATGGTCAGATACTCTTTCGATATCATTTACTGTATTGAAAAGTAAATCTGTTCTAAATTGTTCATCATCTCTGAGTGGTTCTTTAGAAAGTTTTAACAAGTAATTTAATATATCTTTTTGCAATTTATTAACAACTTTTTCAGACTCAAAAGTTTTCTTAATATCCTCACTACTTTTATTTAAAAAACCTGCAATTGAATGTTCTAAAGAGTTTGTAGCTTTATGGCCCATTCTAACAACTTCTTGTACAGTATTACCAAGTGCTATAGATGGAGTACTAAACATTCTTTCATCTAAGTACTTAGTATTGTTTACAATTTCTGACTCAGTTTCCTTAATAGGTATAAGTTTATTTGCTAATTTAACTATGTATTTAGAAAATGGCAATAATATTATAACATTTGTAAGATTAAATAAAGTATGTGCATTTGCTATTTGTCTAGCTGTGTCAGTTGGGTCAAAATGAGTAACTATTGCTGATATAGGTTTATTTAAGACAAGCATAAATATTATTGTACCAATTACATTAAAGCTTAAATGCATTACAGCTGCACGTCTAGCATTTCTATTTGCACCAACACTTGATAAAAGTGAAGTAACACAAGTACCAATATTATCTCCATAAAGTATAGGTAAAGCAGCTGATAGAGGAAGTATTCCTTGAGAAGCTAAAGCTATTAGCATACCCATAGAAGCACTTGAACTTTGTATGATACCAGTGATTGCAAATCCTGCTAATATACCAAGGATAGGATTTTTACTAAAATATAAGAGTGTATCAGTAAATCCCTTATACTCAGCAAGTGGAGCTACTGCATCTTTCATAAATTCCATACCTGTAAATAATATACCAAAACCAATAAGTATTTCAGCTAAGTGTTTTGTTTTTTGATTTGATGTAAATAAATAAAATACTATACCTATACCTAATGCAATTGGGGCTATTCCTTCAAGATTAAATGAAACTAATTGGGCAGTAACAGTAGTACCTATATTTGCACCCATTATTACACCAATGGCTTGACTTAGATTCATTATTCCTGCATTTACAAACCCTACAACCATTACAGTAGTAGCACTTGAACTTTGTATGATACCTGTAACAACTGTACCCACCAATACACCCATAACAACATTACTTGTTAAGAGTTCGATGATTTTCTTTAATTTGTCTCCTGCCGATTTTTGTAAACCTTCTCCCATTAAACTCATTCCATAAAGAAAAAGTCCAAGTCCACCGATAAGACTAACTGCTATATTCACGATATTTCCTCCCTTAAGAAATTAATAAATTTTTTATATGAATTATAAACTTTATTAACTAAAATTTATCGTTTCCATAATATAGAATAACAAATTTTGTCAATTTAAATATTAACGTTTTGTTAAGTATAGGTTAAGAGAATGTTAAATCTTTAAGTTGTTGTTAATTTGAGAAAACTTATATCATATAGTAATTTAAATACTTAAGGTGATATTTAGCATATTTTGGATAAAGTCAACTTAACAAAGAATTAACTGTTTTCGTCAAAATATTTATAATTAAAAAATATCATCCTTTGCAGAATGATATTTTTTAATTATAAATATTTTTATATTCAATTGGTGTAAGGTTGTTGAACTTTTTAAAAACCATACTATAATAATTTTGGCTATTGAACCCAACAAATACAGCAACATCTAAAATAGACATGTCTTCTCGAAGCAAATATTTTTTACTTTTTTCGACTCGAACCTTATTGAGAAAGTTAGTAAATGTATATCCACTTTCTTTTTTAAATAGGGAGCAAAAATAACTTTTATTAAGTTGTAAATCATTACATATATCACTTACTGTTATATCCTCTGAGTAGTTTTTATGAATATAATCGATAGTTTTTTTTACATAAAAACTAAGAGCTGGTTTGTGTTTCATTTTATCATTACATATTTCTGATAAAAGATTTGATATATAATCTACACATGATAGAGGCTTAAATGGTATATCAGAAAACTCAATATCATTATTAATGCATGATTTAAAAGGCCCTATAACAAAATAGCCACTAGAAATATCAAATTTATGTATTGGCATAATTAAAAATTGTATGTCATTGCAAAAACTTAACATTATATAGGATAAGTTTTTATTAGATATAAAATCTGTGCTTTTTATATTATTGAATATGTTTAAACTTGAAAAGTATATTTCTAGTTTATCACTGTAGCCAACACTACAAAGTTCTTTTAAATCCTTATTAATCACTTTTGTTGGGATATTACAACAGTCAAAAAAATCATTAATGATAAGTTCTATATCATCTTTAAAACATTTCAAAAAATCACCTCATCTAAATTTATACAAATATTTTTATAAAAAAACAAATATAGTTAAGAATTTAAAAAACATATCGCGTAAAATAGTTATTGCGAATGATAATTAATTTCGTTAAATAATATTATGATGTAAGAGAGGTAAAAAGTCAATGAAAAAAATAGCTATTTATGGGAAGGGAGGAATTGGAAAATCAACAACAACTTCCAATTTATCTGCATCACTTTCTCATTTAGGATATAAGGTTATGCAAATAGGATGTGACCCTAAATCAGATTCTACTAAAAATTTAATGAAAGGAAAATTTATACCAACAGTTCTTAATGTAATGAAAGAGAAGAAAGATGATTTAAAACTTGAAGACATAGTATTTGAAGGATATGGTGGAGTATTATGTATTGAAGCAGGAGGCCCAACTCCAGGAGTAGGTTGCGCTGGAAGAGGCATAATAGCGGCCTTTGAAAAATTAGAAGAATTAAAGGCATTTGAAATATATAATCCAGATGTAGTAATTTACGATGTACTTGGAGACGTTGTTTGTGGAGGATTTTCAATGCCAATAAGAAATGGATTTGCAAATGAAGTGTATATAGTAACTTCTGGAGAAATGATGTCAATGTATGCTGCTAGTAACATATCTTTAGCTGTAGAGCAATTTAAAAATAGAGGATATGCTTCTTTAAAAGGACTCATATTAAACGCTAAAAATGTTGAGAATGAAATAGAATTAGTTGAAAAATTGGCTGATGAAATAAAAAGTAAAGTTTTTCACTATATCCCAAGAAATAAAATCATGCAACAGTCTGAGAATAATGGAAGAACCGTTATAGAAGAAGATAAAGATGATGAAATGTCACAAGTATATATAGAACTTGCAAATAAGATTATGCAAAGTAACTAGATAAATATAAGATTAAAATAGAAAATACAGATTTAAAATAAAGTTTATTATGGAGGAAATTTTTATGAAATTTAAAAAGATATGTTCAGTATTTTTACTTAGTGCATTAATATTAACAGGATGCTCAAAACCATCAAATGATGAGTCTGCAAATAAGGAGTCAAATAACAACGTAAAAGTTGTTTCAGCCACAGTAGCAGCAACACAAGTATTAGATAAATTAGATGCTACTTTAGTAGGTATTCCAACGACTAAATCTGAATTGCCAGAAAAATATAAAAATCTACCAGAAGTAGGACAAGCTATGAATCCTGACTTAGAAATTGTAGCATCTCTTGAGCCAGATGTATTTATAGTTGATAGTATGTTTAAAGAAAATGTTGAGAAGAGTATGAAAGAATATAACCTAGATACATTCTATTTTGAAACTGGAACATACACAAAGTTTCTTAAAAGTATAGAAAATTTAGGTAATAAAATAAATAAACAAGATGAAGCAGAAAAACTTATAAAAGAGCTAAAAGGAGTAGAAGAATTGGTCGTAGAAAAATCAAAAAAACAGGATAAAAAACCAAGAGTAGCTATTTTATTTGGTGGTGGAAATAGTTTTATGCTAGCTACAAAGAGCTCATATCTTGGTGATTTGGTTAAAACAGTAGGTGCTGAAAATATAGCTGATAACTTAACAGATAGTGTGGATTCAGATTATATACAATTTAGCTTAGAACAAATTATAAAAGAAAATCCAGATTACATACTTAGATTTGCACATGGGAATATAGAAGAGACTAAAAAAGCATTTGATGATTCTTTTGATAAAAATCCTGCATGGGCTACATTGAATGCAGTAAAAAATGGAAAAGTTATAGATTTAGACTCAAGTATATTTAATGTATCAGCAAATATACATGTCAAAGATTCAATAAATAAACTGGGAGATATCTTATATGGAGATAAATAGATTTTAGGTGAATAATATGGATAATAAAAAAGTCTTATTGATATTTACAGGGTTGATAACTGTAATTATTTTATTAATTGTTTTTTCTACTGTAGGGAGTGTAAATTTAAGTATTGGGGAAATATTTGATGCATTGATAAATGAAAATAATACAATGGTTACTACAATAGTTTATAAAATGAGGTTGCCTAGAAATATTTTAGCAGCGTTAGTTGGTGCAAATCTAGCAGTTTCAGGATTATTGTTACAAGCTGTTATGAAAAATCCATTAGCAGACCCTGGTATAACAGGTATATCTACAGGAGCAAGTGTAGCTGCTATTATAATATTGCTTTTATTTCCACAATATACAAGTATGTTACCAATAGTTGCTTTTATAGGAGGACTCATATCTTGTGGAGTAGTATATTTGATGGCGTATAAAAATGGGCTTAGACCAGAGCGAATTATACTAGCTGGAGTCGCTGTAAACACTATATTAGGTGGTGTTATATCGTATTTATCAACTATGTATAGTGAAAGAATTCAAAGTGCAATGTTGTGGTTAAACGGAAGTTTAGCCACAAAGACTTGGTTAGATGTAAATATGCTAATATGGTATTCTGTTATAGGATTGATAGGAGCAATTTTACTTATCAGAAGTGCAAATGTACTGCAACTAGGAGATGACGCAGCTACAAATCTTGGCTTCAATGTAAATAAAAGTAGGTTTCTAATCTCATTAGTAGCTATATTTTTAGCAGGTGTTTCTACCTCCATAGTTGGTGTCATCAGCTTTGTGGGTCTTATAGTACCACATATAACTCGTATGTTGCTTGGTAGTGACCATAAATATACGATACCATTTAGTATAGTACTAGGGAGTATAGTATTATTAATTGCAGATACATTAGCAAGAACAATAGGAGGCTCTATAGAGATTCCAGTAGGCGTTATTATGTCTATAATAGGGGGTCCATTCTTCTTATATTTATTAAGAAAGAGAGGCGGTTATTAATGTTCAATGTAAAAAATGTCAAAATAGGTTATGAAGATAAGATTATCATAGACAATTTGAGTGTGAGCATTAAGGAAAAAGAAGTAGTTTCTATATTAGGTCCAAATGGTTCAGGAAAATCTACGCTACTTAAATCCTTATCTAGAATTTTGAAAATTAAACAGGGTGACATATATATTGGTAAGAAAAATATGAAAGTCATGAGTAATAAAGAAATTTCGAGGAAAGTGGCATTACTAGCTCAACATAATGCCTCCTTAAAGGATATAAAAGTAAAGGATTTAATATATTATGGAAGAATACCACATAAAGGTTTTTTTGAAAGTAAAAATAAAAATGATGAAGAGATAGTAAATTGGGCAATGAGAAATACAGGTCTTGAAGCATATAAAGATAAATTGGTAAGCAATTTATCTGGAGGAGAAAGACAAAGAGTATGGTTAGCGATGGCACTTTGTCAAAAGCCAGATATACTTTTATTAGATGAACCTACAACATATTTAGATATATCTCATCAATTAGAACTAATGGAACTTGTAAAAGATATAAATAAAAAATTTGGAATGACTATAATTATGGTTCTACATGATATAAATCAAGCGAGCAAATACAGTGACAGACTTATTATTATGAATAATGGTGCTATAGTAGCGGATGGCCATCCTAATAACGTAATAAGTGAAGAAATAATAAAAGATGTTTATAAGGTAAAATGTGATATAGATATAGATCCAATTAGCAAAAAGCCTAGGATTCATCCAATAATGTTATGTAGAAGAACTAGTAGTATATAAAGTTTTAACATTTGAAATGACCACAGTTTAAAAATATAAAAAGTAATATAAGTGTAACTTTAAATTTATAAAGTTGTATAAGTAATAGGATTGGAAAGGAAAAAATATGTATACTTTAAATGTATTAAATAGATTAAAAGATATAGCATATGATAAAGATATAAAATCTTTATCATATGCTGTGTTTCCAGGGACTCATTGTCCATTGTTTGGAGTTGTATTAACTGCATCATATATAAAAAACATGGCTCTTGTGATAGTAGGAACAAATGAATGTACTTATTATAGTAAAAACTTTGCATATCATAGACAGTCTGGTCAAGATAGTGTTTATTCAGTAGTTCTAAAAGATAAAGATATAGTTTTTGGTGCAGAAAAAAAAGTAATAGAAGCTGTAAAGTATATTTCAGAAGTTGAAAAGTTTGATGCAATAATGATAGTAACTACATGTGTACCAGAGTTAATAGGTGAGGATTATAATGCTTTATCTGAGGAATTGGAAGAACTGATAGGTATCCCTGTTTTAGCAGTTAATACCGAACATTATACTTGTAATTCTCATATAATTGGAATGACTAGAGCTTTAAAGAGTTTATCATCAGTTATGGAGAATCATACAAATAAAAAAGGTGTTAATATTTTAGGGCATAGACAAGAGAATGTAGAAGATACAGAGCTTGTAAAGTTACTTTTTAAAGAAGGCGTAAAAATAAATTGTGTAATACCATCTAAATGTACTATAAGAGATATAAAAAGTGCATCTAGTGCTAAATTAAATATAGTAACAGACATGATAGCATTGGATTTAGCAGAAGATATGAAAAATAAATTTGGAATAGAATACATATATTTTGATAAAAACATGAAAGAGTCAATTATAATGGAAAACTATAATAAACTTTGTAACATTTTAGATATAGATGTACAAGATGAATTATTAGAACAAAGACAAAAATATACTTTGTTATTGAATAAATGTAGACTTCTAATGGAAGGTAAAAAGCTAATTTATGGGAATACACCAATGATGGTGTTTGAAACAGTGGATTTCTTAACAGAATTAGGGTTAGTGCCAGAATTTATACAAGTGCGTGAACTTTATGAACAAGATGGTTTATTTAAAGACAACATAATAAAAAAAGGACACAATCCATATATAAGCAGAATTGCGAATATAGCTCCACTTAGAAGTTTGTATGATACTATAAATGCAGATATTTATATAGGCCATGAAAATCCAATGTTATTAAAAGAAAAAGGACTTATGCAAATAACGTTAGACGAACATGCACAAAAAATAGGGTTTGAGCTTCCAATAGGCATAATGGAAACTTTAATTAAATTGTTTGATGTGGAGAAAGTTACAAGAAAGGAAGTGATTTAATATGGAAGTATATAAATATTTTCCAAATCCTTCTGATAGAATGGGAATAATATTTACAGTATCATCAATAAGTGAAGCCTGTGTCATAGAATTTGGCCCATCAGGAACAACTCACTATGCGATAGAAGCAATTGGAAGTTTAAATGGAGAAGACAAAGCAAAGATTTATTCAACTCATATGAGTGAAAGTGATGTTACGTTTGGAAATTATGATAGATTAGAAAAGGCTATAATTGAAATAGATAATAATATTAACCCAAAATATATATTTGTAATGGCTTCATCTGTATCTTCTATTATAGGTGTGGATATGGTAGGAATTTGCAATATCATAAGTGATTCTGTAAACTGTAAGTTAATCCCAATTACAACAGGTGGATTAAGAGAAGATTATAATCAAGGAGTTGAAGATTTTCTTTATATATTAGCAAAGGATGTAGTAAAAGAGAGCAATGAAAAAATTGATAGTTTTAATATAATTGGATGTAATATAGACCAATATAACTTTTTATCAGATTGTGAAGAAATTAAAAGGATGATAAAGACTTTTTTCAAAAAAGAAGTAAATGTAACCTTTACATCATACACATCAATAGATGAAATAGAAAATGCATCTAAATCTAGTTTAAATATAGTACTTAGGAAAGAAGGTATTAAAGCAGCAACTTTTATGAAGGATAAGTACAATATACCTTATGTGTATAAAAAGCCTTATGGAATAAAAAATACTGAAGAATTTATTAAAGACATACAAAAAGTAACTATGTGGGATTTGGATAAAAGTGCTTATGAAGCTGAAGTATCTAACATAAAAAGACAAGTATTTAATATAAAAAGGAAGTTTTATTTTTATAAGGAAAGCAAAAAATGTGCTGTATTTGGAGATTATGACACTGCTTTAGGATTTAAAGATTTATTGAATGAATTAGGTCTTGAAGTTGATAGAGTTAATATATTGCATAATACAGATTGTAATGACGAATCTGTATATATTGGAAATAATGAGTTAGAAAGAAATAAATATTTAAAAGAAAATGAGTTATTGGTTTTATTTGGAGATGGTACTAGTATTGATATGAGTCACAATTCAAAGTTAGATATACAGATAAGTAATCCAAACCTAAAAAGTGTAAATATATATCCATATACACCATTTATTGGATTAAGAGGAGTGCTTTACATAATTGAAAGAATACTTAATATATCACTATAAGATAGATTTATTAAAAGGTTAATACATATTTTCTCACAATAATTTATGAATTCTGTTAG
Source organism: Clostridioides sp. ES-S-0005-03 (assembly GCF_020658455.1). Lineage (NCBI taxonomy): Bacteria > Bacillati > Bacillota > Clostridia > Peptostreptococcales > Peptostreptococcaceae > Clostridioides > Clostridioides sp. ES-S-0005-03. Next base: position 767,720 of record NZ_JACVWI010000001.1, read on the forward strand.
GATTTGTAAGATATGGGATATAATATAAATAAGTAAATTTTATAAATAGATAATTTACTTGCTTTATTTTAATTATGTTGGAGAAGTGGGGGAATAGGTTATGGAAAGACTAATGGAGCTTTTAGAAAGAAAATTTTTAAAAGATGTAGAACTCTTAGAATTGGAAGATATAGAAAATGTAGTAGAGTGTAAAATGACACAGCCATACAATGCTCACTATAATGAATACTTAGTAAAAGTGAAAAATGGAGATATAATAGAAGAATATTTTGTGTATTTAAAACATAGATAGATGTAAAAGAGGTGTGTATTTTATTTGTAATATTACAAAATAAATACACACCTCTTTTAGTATTAGAGTGTAAAACTATAAAATTTTAATTTATATCTATTTGATATTTTCAACAATATCAGTTAATATTGAGTCTAAATCATTACTAATGTCTGTAACACCATTATGAGTAATATCTATGATTTCTTTAGTCATAGGAAGTTCACCTAGAAGTTTTAAATCTAAATCATTTAAAAACTTTTCAGTAGAGTCACCATCAAATAGTTTGATTTTTTTAGAACAATCAGGACATTGAATATAACTCATATTTTCAATAACTCCAAGAACATTTATGTTCATTTTTTTAGCCATATTAACAGCTTTTGATACAATCATAGATACCAAATCTTGAGGAACTGAAACCATAACTATTCCACTTATAGGTATAGATTGCATAACTGTTAATGCAACATCTCCAGTGCCTGGGGGCATGTCTATAAGTAAATAGTCTAGTTCTTCCCAAAGTACATCAGTATAAAATTGTTTTACAACTCCTCCAACTAGAGGTCCTCTCCAAACAACAGGTTCATTTTCATCATCTATCATAAGATTTATAGACATTACTTTTATGTTATTTGAATTTTCTACAGGATAAATATAAGAACCATCAGAATAAGCTTTTACATTTTTTAGACCCATAAGTCTAGGAATACTTGGTCCTGTTATATCAGAGTCTAATATACCAACTTTATATCCCATTTTATTTAGTTTATTAGCAAGTAAAGCAGTTACAGTCGATTTACCAACTCCACCTTTCCCACTCATAACACCAATTATTTTTCCAAATTTATTGTTAGGGTTATTTTCAATAGAACAATTTGATTGACTATTACAATTTCCCTTTGATGGACATGAATTACAATCTGCCATATCTATTACCTCCAATGTTTAGTATTTATTAGATTATTTGTAACCTACATATACTATTTTAGTACAATTAAACAATAAAGTCATTATTTAAAAGGAACTTAGAATATTTTCTATTAATCAAATAGTAATTTATTATAAAAAAAAGAAGGTAATAAAAAAATATAACCTTCTCAATAAAATGGTTGTTTCAATTGACCTATAGAGTTTAATCATATAAACATATAGGAAATATTTCAATATATTATACATAAATGGTCATTTTATAAGTATAACTGGGAATTATATATATTTTTTATAGAAGTTTGTTGAAAAACAATTAAAAATCATGAAGAAAAAAGATATAATTAGAAATGTAGTGATAAATTTAAAAATGTGGTAATAAATATTTTACTAAAAATGATAGCATTGAAATATTTTAAATAACATCAGGAGGTATATAGATGGAAATAAAACCAAGAAGTGCAAAAGTAGAAGAGTTTGATAAAGTAACAGGATTAATAAACTATGTGTTTAGAATATCAAGAAACTATAAGCCAACTATGGTGGAAGAGTTTCCCCTTTTATTGAATAAAGATAACATAGAAAATATGATTATAATATCAGAAAATGAAAAAGTAGTTTCAGATGTAAACTATTTGGTACAAGATGTATCTATTCAAGGAAATAAACTAAAGGTTGCAGCTATAGGTGGAGTATGCACACATCCAGATTATGAGAAGAAGGGATATTCATCTAAAATACTAGATAAAGCAGAAGAAAAAATGTTTTCTGATGGTGTAGATGTTTTAATTATTTCAGGGACAAGAAGTTTATATAGTAGAAGAAACTGTAGTGAAGTGAAGAGTTTCTATAAATATACAATAAAGCCAGAAAATATTGAAATACCATATGAAATAGTTGAATTTGATGAAACTAATTTTGAAAAAGATGCTGATTTAGATAAAATGATTGAATTATATAATCAAAATAGTACTAGATTTATAAGAACGAGAGATGAATTTAAAAAATTATTACATGCAGCTACTATTGCTTGGGGGCCAATTGATTATAAGAAAGTATTTATAAAAGAAAATAGTAATATAATAGGATATTTAATAATAAGAACAATAAAAAAAGAAGGTTCTATTATAGGAGAAGTGGTTGAAATAGGAGTGAATAATATAAATGTTGAAAATATATTAAAATATGTTACGAATAAATTTGGTTTAGAGTATTTAGACTATAAGGTACATGTAAGAAATCTAAAGGACCAATTAGGATGTAATGAACTAAAGTCTTTAGATTATCAACAAGGAACAATTAAAATAATAAATTACAGTAAATTATGTGATAATTTAAAAGGTTATTTTAATCAATATGTAGATTCTGAACTATTAGAGCATATTGAGTTTAAACAAGTTGAAAATAAATATATCATCAAATATAAGGAAGAGGAGCTTATGATAGAAAGTTTAGATAAACTTAACAAGCTATTTTTCGAAAGAAATGAAGAACAATACAATGAATTTAAACATTTAAAAAAAATATATGAATTTACTACAAAAGTATTTCCTATAGATTTTCCATGGACTGCAAATTTAAACTACCAATAATTATTATACTTTTTGCCTAAGATTTAAAAGAAATGTTCTTAGAGATGGCTTAAAGAAGTTGATTCAATTAGCTAATCAAAGAAGAGATTACCTACATCAAGTAACTTGAGTATAAAGTTATTTGGTATGGAAGATTAGTTCAATGAGTGTTGGAAAAGTACTTTTATGAAGGAATTTGAAAGGATGAGTATTATATGGACATACTTGAAAAAATAGCAGAATGTATATTAAATATGGGTGTAAATAATATAGAAGAGTTGGTAAAAGACGCTATAGAGGAAAATATTAATGTAGAGGATATATATGAATATGGGTTAAACAAGGGTATGATAGGTGCTTTAGATAAGTTTGAGAATAAAGAATACTATCTTTCAGAAGTGATAGTATGTACAGATGCATTAAACAAAGGTATTAGCATCTTAAAGGGCACTGGAAAGATAAAGAAAAAATCAAAGGGAGTAATTTTAATGTCTGTAGTAGAAGGTGACACCCACGAGATTGGAAAAAATATTGTAAAAGTAATGGTTGAAGCTACTGGATATAAAGTAATTGATTTAGGTGTAAATAGAAAAAGCGAAGATATAATAGAAGAAGCTATAAAAAACAATGTAGATATAATAGGTTTATCTTCAATGATGACAACGACAATGGAAAACATGAAATCAGTAATAAATAAGCTTAATAGACTTAATTTAAGTAAAAGGCCAAAGGTAATAATTGGTGGAGGTCCTGTAAGTATGGATTTTGCAGAAGAGATAGGTGCAGATGGATATAGTCCAAATGCTCCAAAAGCAGTTAAATTAATAGACAAACTTATAGGAGGAGAAATTTAAAATGTTTTCAGATATGACTTTATTGCAATATATAAATAGTGAAGATAGAGGATTTTTCCTGCCGGATATGGGTACAAATGGTTTATTTTTAATAAATAAAAAAGCATATGAAGTATATGATAGTGTAGATTTACAATTGGAATTAGCAAGAACTATGGACAAATATTTTGAATCAGATTTTATATATTCATTTTGTGATGGAATTACATTTTGTGAGACTCTGGGCTTAGAGACACTAAGACCAGATTACGATTTTCCAAGTGTATTGACACATACAATAACAGATAGTGAAAAGTTAAGAAAATTAGATGTACCAGACCCTTATACAAGTGGACGTATGCCACTCAATCTAGAAAGCTTGTCACTAATATCAAAAACCATAAAAAAACCATTGTATGAATCAATACAAGGTCCATTTACTCTTGCAGGTCAATTAGCTGGGGCTACACAACTTTTAAGGTGTATAATAACTGATAAAAAATTTGTGGAGGAGTTATTAGAATTCACTACTGAGTTAGTAAGGCGATATGCTGTGGCTGCAAATAAAGCAGGCGCAAAATATATTTCAATAGCAGAGCCAACATCAGTAACTTTAAACAAAGCTAGATTTGATGAATATATAGTAAAAAATTTAAATGAGATATATGATGAACTTGATTGTTGGAAAGGTATGCATATATGTGGAGACACAAGAGAGTTGTTAGATAATATGTTGAGTTGCAATGTAGATGCAGTAAGTTTAGACCAAATTCTAGACTATGAAGAGATTGCACCAAGAATTCCAAAAGATATAGTTTTAATTGGAAATTTAGACCCAATAAAACTTCTTGGACGTTCTACACCTGATAAAATCACAAAGGAAACACTAAAGTTGTTAAAAAAGATGAGAAAGTATGATAATTTCCTATGCGATTTTGGTTGTAACTGTTTAAATACAACACCAGTAGAAAATTTACAAGCAGCCATAAAAGCAGGCAGAATTAGTTATAAAGAATTAGATAGGATTGATATGAATGAGTTGGAATAACAGTAAAAATATGCCTTATTTAGAATTTATAGATTTAGAAAATATTTATATAAATAAAGATACAGTGCTAAAGTTTTTGGGATATTCTAATAGAAAAGTTCCAGAAATGATTAATGAAATAGTTGAAGAAGAAATAAAAAGTATAAAAAGCATATTGAATATTAAAGTTTATATAAGTGAAATTGATACTGATAAAATGCCTAAAGAGTGTAAAAAGGCATTTGCTATTTTATATACTATAGGAGATAAAATTGATATTAAGATGAACGACTACATGAAAAATTGTAATATGATGGCAGGTCTAGCACTAGACAAAATAGGTGTAGTATGTTTAGATTACATCAATGAGAAAATAAAAATGTATTTAAAGGAAACCTATAGTAATCTCAATATATCATACGAGATATATCCAGGAGATAAAGATTTTAAAGTTGAAAATCAAAAAGACATTTATGAATATATAAAAAATAAATACAATAATTTGGAAATAAAAATCAATGATTATCATCAATTGGCTCCTATAAAAAGTGTCGCGATGCTCATATTAATGGGTGATAAGGAAAATACTGAATCAAGATGCAGTAAATGTATTAGAAAGTGTTTTTAGAAATTTTTACAAGATTAAAGTTGATATTGGCAAGTTGCAATAATTTTTTTAGCTTAAATATACACTAGCTAAAAAAATTATTGCAAAATAATAAGATTCTACTTATAAATTATAATAAATTTTTTAATTCAATGAGAGTGTTTATTTCATAAGTTGGTATAGAACTAGTATAATTTATACTGTTATTGGAGTTTAGCCAACAAGTATCTATTCCTGAATTTATTCCTCCTAATATATCTGAAGTTAAACTATCACCAATCATCAAAGCAGAAGTTTTATCATAACAGTTAAACTTTTTAAATGCATATTTAAATATTTCTGGATTTGGTTTTGATACTTTTACTTCTTCTGATACAATCATTCCATCAATATATTTTTTTATTTCTGAGTTTTTAAGCCTATTATTTTGGACTTTAGAAATTCCGTTTGTTATTATGATAATTTTATATTTACTTTTAAGGTATGACAATACATCAAGTGTACCTGGCATTAAAAAAGTACATTCTGACAAAAGATTTAGGTACATTTTACTAAGAATTATAGGGTCAACATTTAATTTCATTTCCTTTGCAAAAAGTTCAAATCTAAGTAGCTTAAGCTCATCTAAAGTTATAGTGTTTTTTTCAAGGTCAAGCCAAAGCTTATCACTTATATTTCTATATATTTTTATACATTTTTCAAAGTTAAAATCCAATCCAAATTTAGATAAAAGTTTCTTGAAAGCATAAGATTCACTCTTTTTAAAATCAAATAAAGTATCATCTGCATCAAAAAATATAAATTTATATCTCTTCATAAGGTATACCCTTTATAGTATAACTGCAAAAACTACTTTGCTTTCACTATTAGAATCATTTTGCCATTTGTGCTTTGTTCCTAAAGGAACCTTAACACTATCACCTTTAAATAGAGTAAATTCATCATCATCCATAAATAGTTTGACTTCTCCTTCTAAAATGTATGCAATTTCATCTCCGTTATGAGTAATTCTATCAACACAAGAAGATGTATTTGGAGCCAAATCCATAATAGCAAATTCTAAGTTACCACTAGAATCTGGAATTAAAACTTCATATACAACATCATTACTTCCAGGTAAAATAACTTTCTTTCTACTATCGCGTCTCACTATTAAACTTTTTTTATCTACTTCAGATACAAAAAATGTAAATAGAGGAACATTTAGAGAAGAGGCTATAGATTTTAATGAGTTTACAGATGGATTAGCAAGACCTCGTTCTATTTGACTCAATAATGATGGTGTAACATCTGCTAGTTTTGCTAAATCTCGAATACTTAGATTTTGTTTTTTTCGAACTTCAGCTATTTTTTCTCCTAAATTTAAATCATTCATATAAATATCCTCTCTTTTTCGTTTTAAAAATATTACTTTAAAATAACCTAAATAAAAAGATTATATAGTATGAAATCATTATAACATATAAGATATAATTTTGAATAAATAATGTTAAATCTAATTGAATAAATTAAAATATAATTGACAAGTGGATACAGAATACTTAAAATATATTTAAATAAAATTAAATTAAGTAAAAAATAATTAACTTACTTTAAGATAGGAGGGAATAGTGTGCAAATAACAACTTTCGGAGCTATATTTGGCTTATTAGTAGCAATTATTTTAATTATAAAGAAATTTCAAGCTGTATATAGTTTAATGTTAGGGGCATTTGTTGGGGGAATAATTGGAGGAGCAAGTATAACAGAGACTGTAGATTTTATGGCAACTGGAGCTATGAATATCTCACCATCAATTCTTAGAGCTTTAGCATCAGGTGTATTGGCTGGAAGTCTAATAAAAACAGGAGCAGTTGATAAAATATCAGAACAAATCGTAAAGATATTAGGAGAAAAGAGAGCCTTACTTTCTATAGCTGCTTCAACAATGGTACTTGCAGGAGTAGGTGTAAATTTGGATGTATCTGTAATAACTGTAGCACCAATAGGCTTATACATAGGAAGAAAATTAAACTACTCTAAATTAGCAATACTTTTAGCTATGTTAGGTGGAGGTAAAGCAGGTAATATAATATCACCAAATCCAAATACCATTGCGGTAGCAGGAAATTTTTCTGTAAATCTATCTAGTGTTATGATAGCAAACGTAATTCCAGCAATTGTTGGTATTGTGATTACAGTTGTTTTGGCAAGTTTATTAATAAATAAAGGAAACAAGGTGGAATCATATGAACTCTTGGAGCAAAGAGAGGACTTACCAAGTTTGTTTAAGTCATTATGTGGTCCAATTGTAGCTATATTTTTATTGTTTTTAGGAAATATATCACCTATAGTAATAGACCCTATGGTTGCACTTCCTATAGGAGGAGTAGCGACCTTAATAGCTACAGGAAATTTGAAGAATACAAGAGAGTATTTATCTTTTGGATTATCTAAGATGCAAGGTGTATGCATATTATTACTCGGAACAGGGACTATTGCAGGTATTATACAAATGTCTGAATTACAACAGAGTACAATAGGTATACTACAATATTTAAATATGTCACAATTTTTATTAGCACCAATTTCAGGTATACTTATGTCACTGGCAACAGCATCATCAACAGCTGGAGCTACTATAGCATCATCAACTTTTTCTGATGCTATATTAAGTGGTGGATTATCGCCAATTTCAGGTGCATCAATTGTTAATGCAGGTTCTAGTGTATTTGAACAATTACCACATGGTTCATTATTTCATACTAGTGCAGGTAGTATAAATATGGATATAGGTGAAAGATTTAAATTGATTCCGTATGAAGCACTAATAGGAATAGTAATGACTATAGTTTCAACATCTATACAATTAATCTTATAATAAATATAAATATTTAATGAAAAAAGTAGGATTTTGTTATTAAATATTGAATTTATATAAAAAAGAAAGATTGGAGTTTTAAGGTGAATAAAAAAAAGATAGTAATTATAGGGATTATTTATTCATTTTTAGTTGTAGTTTTACTCGCAAATATGTATGTAGGTATGGAGTATAATTTGAATATATTTGAATATGTTAAGAAATCACTTCCATTTACAGAAGAGGAAAAACAATGGCTAAAAAAACATGAAAATTTAGTTTATAGTTCTGACCAGAGCTCTCCTCCTCTTAGATATAAAGGTCAAGAAGATGGTCAATACAAAGGAATTGTTGTTGATTTAATTAATTCCCTATCAATCCAAATAGGGAGAGATTTCTATTTTAAACCAAATACATGGTGGAAAGAATCCTTTGTAAATCCAGTGGATGATAGTATAAGATTTTTTGACTTAATTCCATCAAAAGAAAGAGCAAATAAGTTTGTATTTACTGACCCAATTTATACGTTAAGCGCAAATATATTGAAAGATAAAAAATCACAGAATATAAATAGTTATAGAGATTTAAAAGGAAAAACAATAGCAATACCAGAGGGTGACTATTCTATAAACTTTTTGAAACAAAGAGTTGATAATATAGATATTGTGTTGACTCCAGATATAAAGACTGGAGTCAATTATTTAATGTCAGGTAAAGTAGATGTAGTTGTTGGTGATGAACCAGTACTACAATACTATGTAATAAACTATGAACTTTCAGATAAATATAGTATTTTAAATACTCCTATTTATACCAAAAAGGCAGTTCTCGCTGTTCCTAAACAATATGAAGAATTAGTTGGTATTTTAAATAAGGGAATTTTTAAACTTCAGAAAAATGGTGTATATAAAGATTTAAATAAAAAATGGTATTCTATATATAATGAAGTTGATGATGTATTATATGATAGAGGAGTCATACCAATCATTTATATTTTTATAGGCATAATTTTGATATCTATTTATATTTTTTATAGTTATACATATTTATTAAAAATAGAAATAAAAAGGAAAACAGAAGAAGTAATAGAAAATAAGAAGGCTTTAGAGGCTACATTTAATAGTATCACAGACATAATAATGCTTATAGATGACAATTACAATATAGTTGAATCAAATAAAGTATTCTATGATTTTATCAATGAGACACAATATAAAAAAGAAGAATTAATTGATATAATAAAAAATATTATTGAGAATACATTTTCTGAAAATACACATGAAACAAGTGAAATAGAATTGAGTAATAAAATTTTGAAAATAAGTACTTTCCCTGTAGAATATAAAAAAAATAATGTTGAATATATAGTAGCTTTAATTAAAGACATAACTAATGATAAAATAATAGAAGCAAAGTTGTTGAGAGATAATAAAATGATATCTATAGGGCAACTAGCTTCTGGAGTAGCACATGAGATAAGAAACCCTCTAGGAATAATAAGAAATAATTGTTATCTTTTAAAAGATAATGTCACTATAGAAGAGGTAAATGATTGTGTAAAATCAATAGAAAGTAATGTAGATAGAGCAAGTAATATAATAACGAACTTATTAAATTTTGCAAGAATATCAGATGATAGTTTAGAAAATATAAATACAAGAAATTTTATTGAAAATATAGTCAAGCTTCAGTATAAAGTTTTACAGTTAAAAGATGTTGAAATAAATATAAACTGCAATAAGGATTTAGTGTGTTACATAAATGGAGAGTCTTTAAAACATGTATTTATAAATTTAATATCTAATTCAGTAGATGCAGTACATAAAGGCGGTAAAATTATTATAAATTGCTATGTGAAAGAGCGCTGTTTATTTATAGATTTTAAAGACAATGGTGATGGTATAAAAGAAAACGTTTTAAAGGATATATTTAATCCTTTTTATACTACAAAGCCGATTGGTGAAGGAACTGGATTAGGATTGTATATTACATATAATGAGATTAAAAAGAATAACGGAGATATAAGTGTCAAAAGTCAATTGGGAGTTGGTACTTGTTTTTATATAAAAATTCCACTAAATAAAGAGGTGACTATATGATGAAGATACTAGTAGTTGATGATGAATTAGAGTATGGAACAATAATGAAAAAAATTTTGCAAAAGAATGGATATGTGGTAGATATAGCACTAAGTGGAGAAGAAGCTGTGAGTATTATCAAAAAAAATAAAAATTATGATTTGATTTTGTCTGATGTTATGATGAAAAACATGGATGGAGTACAACTTTTAGATAAAATTAAATCTATTAATAAAAATATAGAAGTTATATTAGTTACTGGATATGGAAGTATTGAAAATGCAGTGGAAGCCATGAAAAGAGGAGCTTTATCTTATTTTATAAAAAGCAATCCTATTGAAACTTTATTAGAAGAAATTGAGAAAGTAAAAACAGAAAAAGAAGTAGTTTGTACACAAAAAAATAATTTGGACTTTACTTTAGAATCTAAAAATAAGGATTTTAATAATATAATAAAAATCGCAGAAAAGGCTGCTTGTAAAGATGTAAATATACTAATTCTTGGAGAATCTGGTGTAGGAAAAGATGTTTTAGCTAGATATATACATAGTCTAAGTCCAAGAAGAGATGAAATATTTGTACCTGTAAACTGTTGTTCTTTTTCTGAAAACTTATTAGAATCTGAGTTATTTGGACATGAAAAAGGTTCTTTTACTGGAGCAGTAGATAATAGAAAAGGCAGATTTGAACTTTCAAATAAGGGCACTTTATTTTTAGATGAAATAGGAGATATACCTCTAAATGTACAAGTAAAATTGTTAAGGACACTTGAAGATAAATCTATAGAGAGAATAGGAAGCAACAAGTCTATTAAAGTTGATTTTAGATTAATTTGTGCAATGAATAAAGAACCTAAAATAGAAATACTAAATGGTAATATAAGAGAAGATTTTTTTTATAGAATAAGTACAATAACAATAACTATACCACCTTTAAGAAATAGAAGAGAAGATTTAAATACACTTATAGACTTTTTCTTAAATAAATACCAGATTGAACATGATAAAAAAATATCCTCAATTGATAAAGAAGTAGTTGATTTTTTAATAAATTATGATTATCCAGGTAATATAAGAGAATTAAAAAATATAATCAATAGATTAGTAGTTTTAAGTGAAGGAAGTAAGTTATCAAAAGATAATTTAAACTTAATATCAAATAATATAAACATAGATGATAAAATAAGTATTAGACCTCTAAGAGAAATAAGAAAAGAATTTGAGTGTGAATATATTGAAAAGGTTCTATCTCTATGTGGAAATAATATTTCAAATACAGCAAAAAAATTGGAGATTAGCAGAAGACAATTAACTAATAAAATATCAGAGTACAATATTAAGTGAGAAAAAAACTTCTCATATACTGAGTAAAAAATTTCTCACAATTATTAAAAGATAAGTAGAAAAATTCTACTTATTTTTTTTATTATAATTTTTAAATTTAAGACTTACAATAATTATAGGTAAATTCAATGTTTATATAAGTAAAAAATGAAAATATCTATAGCATTAACATAAAAAAGCTATATTTTAAATAATTGGCATATAAAATGCTTTGTATATAAATAAACGTAATAATAGATATTTTTAATTGCGATTAAATGTATTAAGGGGGATTTTCATATGAAGTTAGAGCTAGGGAATATATTTATAAAAAACGTTGAATTTGGCGAGAAAACAGAAGTAAAAGATGGCATATTATACGTGAATGGTAAAGAAATAGAACAGATAGCTTTAGAAGATGAAAGAATTGTAAGTGTAAATGTTGAACTTGCAAGACCTGGTGAATCAATAAGAATAGCACCAGTTAAAGATGTTATAGAACCTAGAGTTAAAATTGGAGATGAAAGCAAAATATTTCCTGGAATTATTAACAAAGTAAAGACTGTAGGAAGTGGAAGAACTCATGTCCTTTCAGGAGCTTGTGTTATAACTTGTGGAAATATAGTCGGGTTTCAGGAAGGTGTAATTGATATGAGTGGTCCTACTGCTAAATATACACCTTTTTCAAAAACAAATAATGTATGTATTGTTATAAAAGCAAAAGAGGGAATAGAAACTCATGATTATGAAGAAGCAGCTAGAATAGTTGGATTAAAGATAGGCGCCTATATAGGAGAAGCAGGCAAGGAAATTGAACCAGATGAAATAATAGTATATGAAACAAAACCACTATTAAAACAAGTGAAAGAATATCCAGACCTACCAACAGTAGCATATGTTCATATGTTGCAATCACAGGGACTTTTACATGATACTTATTATTATGGAGTTGATGCTAAACAAATAGTTCCAACATTTATGTATCCAACTGAAATAATGGATGGAGCCATAATATCTGGTAATTGTGTTGCACCATGTGATAAAGTGACTACTTTCCACCATTTAAATAATCCAGTTATACATGACTTATATAAAAGACATGGAAAAGACTTAAATTTTATAGGTGTAATTTTAACTAATGAAAATGTATTTTTAGTTGACAAAGAAAGAAGTTCTGATATGGTTGCAAAGTTAGTAGAATTTTTAGGGGTTGATGGAGTATTAGTAACAGAAGAAGGATACGGAAATCCAGACACTGACCTTATGATGAATTGTAGAAAATGTAGTGAAGTTGGAGCAAGTGTAGTTTTAATAACTGATGAGTTTCCTGGAAAAGATGGAAAGAGTCAATCTATAGCAGATGCTACTAAAGAGGCAGATGCACTTGTTTCTTGTGGTCAGGGAAACTTAGTAGTCCATTTTCCTGCTATGAAAAAAGTTATAGGAACTTTGGATTATGTTGAAATGATGATTGGTGGGTATAAAGGATGCTTAAATGATGATGGAAGTATGGATGCAGAATTACAGATTATAATAGCATCAACTATAGCAAATGGTTACAATCATTTGACAGCAAGATATTATTAAATAAATATTTGAGTATAGGTTATTGTTAATACCATTATTAACTTAATTGATGTAATAACTATAAAGTGATTTGGAGGATTAAGATATGAGTAAAATCAGAGTTGTTCACTATATAAATAATTTCTTTGCTGGTATAGGAGGAGAAGAAAAAGCAGATATTCCACCAGAAAAAAGAAAGGGAGTAGTAGGACCTGGAATGGCATTTCAAAGTCAATTCAAAGATGAAGCAGAGATAGTTTCAACTGTAATTTGTGGAGACACATATTTTGGAGAAAATATTGAAAATGCTACTAGAGAACTTTTAAAAATGATAAAAGAAGAAAAACCTGATTTATTTATTGCAGGGCCAGCATTTAATGCAGGGAGATATGGAGTAGCCTGTGGAACTATTTGTAAAGCTGTTGAAGAAGAATTAAATATTCCTGTAGTTACAGGAATGTATAAAGAAAATCCAGGTGTAGATATGTTTAAACTAGATTTACACATAATAGCTACAGGAAATTCAGCAGCTAGTCTTAGAAAGGTAGTTCCAATAATGTCAAGACTAGGGATTAAATTAGTTAAGGGTGAAGAAGTAGGACCTCCCGAAGTAGAAGGATATATAATGAGGGGAATAAGAAAAAATTTCTTCCATGAATTTAGAGGTTCTGAAAGAGCAATTGAAATGCTGGTTAAGAAAATGAATGGAGAACAATTTGAAACTGAATATCCAATGCCAGAATTCGATAGAGTTACACCTGTAAAGGCTATCAAAGACTTATCTAAAATAAAACTTGCATTAGTAACTTCTGGGGGGATAGTTCCAACTGATAATCCAGATAAAATCGAATCTTCAAGTGCTACTAAGTATGGTATTTATGATTTAACAGGTATGAATTCTATGTCAAATAAAGATTTTACAACTATACATGGAGGTTATGATAGAGCATATGTACTTGAAAATCCAAACTTAGTTGTGCCATTAGATGTGGTTAGAGAATTTGAAAAAGATGGTGTGATTGGAGAGTTGGCAAATTACTTTATAACCACTACAGGTACTGGAACAAGTGTGGGTAATTCTAAGAGATTTGGAGAAGAATTTTCTAAAAAATTGGTAGAAGATAAAGTAGAGGCTGTAATTTTAACATCTACATGAGGCACTTGTACTCGTTGTGGAGCAACGATGGTAAAAGAGATTGAAAGAGCAGGTATAGCAGTTGTCCATGTTTGTACTGTAGTACCAATATCACTTACAATAGGAGCAAATAGAATTGTTCCAGCAGTAGGTATACCATACCCACTTGGGAATCCAAAGCTAGGAGAAGAAGAAAGTAAAAAAATTAGAAAGAACATAGTTTTAAAAGCCTTAAATTCATTAAAAGAAGATGTAGAAGACCAAACAGTATTTGAATAATAAAAATATAGCACAACACTTAAATTAAAATAGATGTCATGAAATAGTTTTTAAAAATTATTTTATGATATCTTTTTTTATTAAGTAATTTTAAGTAATTTTAAGTAATTTTAAGTAATTTAAAAATATTAAATATATTTGTTTGTTTTTAAATTTACTAGAATGGAAAATTAAATTTAGAGTATTGATACATAAATTTAAATTAGATATACTATGAAACGTAAAGTTATTCACTTTGGAACATATATTAAGCATACTAGAACAGATTAATTGAAAGAAAGAAGTTAACTTTATATAATAAAATAATATGAGAAAGAAGGTGTTACATATTGATTTCAATTGCTATTTGTGATGATGAATCGTATATGCTAAATGATTTAAAAGAAAATATAGAGCTATATATGAATAAAAATAATTTATTATATAATATAGAGCTTTTTGATAAAGCTGAGACTCTATTATATAATCATGAATTATTTGATATTATCTTTTTAGATATACAGATGGAAGGTATTAATGGAATGCAAGCAGCTAAAAAACTAAGGTCATATGATAATGATTGTTTTATAATTTTTGTGACAGTTTTAAAGGAATTTGTATATGATGCTTTTGAAGTAGATGCTATAAATTACTTGCTCAAACCATTATCTAATGAAAAACTATCTAAGACAATGGATAGAATAATTATAAAGCTGGATAGTAATGAAAAAAATTATATAACAATACAAAAAGGGCACTCATATTGGAGGTTAAAAATAGCAGATATTTTATATTGTGAAGTTATAAAAAGAAAGATTTATATCCATTTAAAAAAAGAAATTATTGATTATTATGAAACTATTGATAGTCTAGAAAGAAGTTTACCAATAAATTTTTTTAGATGTCATCGTAGTTATATAATTAATTTACAAGCTGTATATAGCTATGGAAATGGTAATGTAGTTATGGAAAATGGAGATATGATACCTGTTTCTAGGTTACGTCAACAAGAATTTTCTGAAGCTATGCTTGAAAATATGAAAAATAGGAGGAGATAGCATGGCTAATTTATCTTCTTCTAATGTATTATTAGAATATAGTATTTTGTTCGTTTTTGCAGTAGATAGAAGTCTAATGGCAGTATTGCAATATTACTTTCTAATTAGTTTTACAAATACTAAGTCGAAATTTGGGGACTGTAGTTTATACTTGTTAGTATCAGTTTTGTCAATTAGTATAAATACATATTTTAATTTATATAATTTATTTTATTCACGGCTTATATTTTTTCTACTGACTTTTTTGTTTGTAAAGTATGTAATAAAAAAATCTACAGTTTTATCTATAGTATTATCTCTATTAGTATATATAATTGAGCAGTTAGCATATGGATTTATAGCTCCATTTAATTACTTACTATTTATAAATAATACAGATATAAATATTTATAAATTTGTTATAAATACAGAGATTTCATTTTTTATTACGATTATAATAGTTGGATTTATATATTGGTATAGTGCTAAAAAATTTAATATTAAAACTGTAAAATTTGATAGATATTCAATAATTTTGATAATGCCATTGTTACTCATAATATTATTTTGGCAATCATTTGAGCATACTGGTTATTCAAGTTCAACGATAAATATCGATACAAAACTTCAAACTGTAAAATTATTAATGAATACATCTCTTACTAAAGAAATTCAAGCTTTCCTTTTTTCTTCAATTGGAATTATATGTGTTTTTTTCTCTTTATTTGAGTTTAAGAAATTGATGCAATATTTAAAAGAAGAGAAAAATAAGGCGATTTTAAACCAACAAATTCATTCTCAAAAAAATTACATTGAAGAAGCAAAATCTCGATTGTCACAAACGATGTCTTTTAGGCATGATTTTAATAATCATTTAGCTATTGTAAATGGATTGCTAAAAAAAGGCGAAATTTTAAAAGCACAAGAGTACTTAAATAAACTCGAAAAAATAACCAGTGACCTATCATTTTCTTGTAATACAGGAAATGTTGTAATTGATGCCCTTTTCAACAATAAATTAAGCATAGCAAAACAATTAGGAATACAGGTGTATTGTGACGTAATTATACCAAGTAATACTAGTATAAATGATGTTGACCTCTGTATAGTATTTGCCAATGCTATTGACAATGCAATTAAAGCTTGTAAATTTGTAGATAAACGAAATAGATATTTAAAACTATCAACTAAACTAGATGGTGGATTTTTTATGATAGAAATAAGGAATAGTTATAATGCAGCAAATAATTACACAAGTGGTTCAGGTATCGGAATTTCAAATATAAGAGAGGTTGCTAAGAAATACCAGGGAGCTATAAGTATAGAGAATACATCAGATTATTTTCAAATAAATATATTACTAATTATTTCATTACACTATACTGACATTTCAGAACAATTAACTTGAAAATAGAATTTGTAACCAATATTATATATGTAAATAAAAGTATATATAAATGAAAAATTTAACATATAGAAATAGGAGGTTACTAAAATGAAAATTGAAAGTATAAGTGGTCAGACACCAAGGATGTCTAATATAGACAGTTCAGGTAATAACCAAAGTGAAATACAAAGTTTAGAACAGCAAAAAAAAGTATTGCAAGAAGAATTGGAGAAAGTTAAAAACGATAAAAGTATTGATAATGAAATGGCTAAGTCAAAAATAGAAAATTTAAAAAAAGAAATAAAAGAAATCGAAAGTAAAATTCAAGAATTAAAAGAAAAGAAAGCACAAGAGTCAGAGGGAGGACAAAATACTGTTTCTGAAGTGAAGAATAGTACATTAGATAGAAAAGAAGAAAATTCTAATAATAAAAATGCAAAAACACCATATGATATTTTTGAAAAAAGCAATGAAGAAGAACAATGGGACAATACTTATAGTCTTGTTCAAGACGATAAAAATTTAAAAGTAAAATTTAATAGACCTATATAGTGTATCTAGAAAATCAACTTGTTGAAATATTAATTAGTATTTTATATTCTTAAGGAATAACAAATATGTATAAACAAACATAAAGAAGTGTTAAAACACGTAGTTTTAGCGATGTTTAAAATAAATTATTATAAACTAACTGACTGACATTGAACTGACAAAACCTATTTTTTTAAGTTTAACTGACAACTAGTTGACAGTCAGTTTTGTTTATTTGAATAATATTTTACTTAAATTATCAGATGCTTTTTTATCCATTTCTTCAAGCACATGAGAGTATCTATTCATAGTTATTTGTATATATTTATAACATAATTTTTCTGAAACAACTTTAATGTTAGTGTCTCCTAATAAAAGCAAACTTGCGTTTATATGTCTTGAATCATATATTCTATATCTCTTAAATTATTTTTTTAACTAAAGAAAATTATACTATGATAAAGAGAACTGATAGGTTTGAGACTATTTATAAGGTATTAGATTTTATTAATAGATAGATTAGAAGGTAGCAACTAGAATTAGTTGTTACCTTCTTTTTGTTTTAATCATTAACTATATTAGTTTTCATACAGTTATATATTTCTTTCTAATTAAATAATATAATACCACTGTTATAATAACTACTAATATTATTGCTAATATTGTAATATCTAATCTTCTTATTTATAAACCTATTGCTATATATTCAAGATCTATTACATAGGGATAAAGTACTTCTAGCTTAACCGTTCTTTTTCTATCTATATTTCCATATGTTGATTCTAGTTTATTAAAATATTTTTCACTGCAAAAACTAGTTTTAGGTTTAATCAAATATATTATTGTAGTTACTATTATAATTCCTACTCCAATAAGTATAAGATAGATATTACCAAAATTCATAGTAGATACCTCCTTTATAATATAATCATCAACTTATAATTAGATTAATTTTCCTAATAAAAGTATAACGAGTATAAAGAGTATCTAAAATATTACAAATATTAACAAAACACATAAAGCGATAGAATAATCTGTAACAATAAAAATAACGAAAATTATCATACTAAAACATAAGGCATGTTATAATTGTATTAAATAAGATTATTCATATACACTAGTACCCTTATAAAAAAGGGTGCTTATTTTTTTGGAATAAACATCAAAAGTGTTACTCGACACTCTTTAGATAGATTATTGTGTGAATATATTTATATTTGCTATGCAGAAAATTAAAATGAACTGTGATATAATAAAAATATTAGTGAGAAATGGAAAATGAGCGAAAGTAATTCTATGAAGCTTTGGCAAGCTGATAGCAATACAGTAGAATGAAATCCTATCAGGTAATGTATAACCAACCGCCTGTACTGAGTCTTTGGAGTTAAAGTAGTAGTATTAAATTTAAGTGTAATACAGGGAGTGATATATCTGAAATGAAAGTTATGTAATTAAGTTGAAAAATAATTCCAGACGATCAGATATACTATGAACGCCTGAAATTACAGTTCATAAAAAATTATCATGTGTTTGCGCTATCAAAATCCAAACTTCTTATGAGACTCCAAACAAAAATGTATATCTTCCATAAAAATATGTACTGTATGCTGATTGAATACGACATTCTTATCGATACAGTGGGAAAGTAGATATCAAGGATCTAGGAGTGGGTTGGACAATCTGATAATATAGAACAGCATGAAGTCATAAAGTATAATTGTATGGATGTAAAAGTTACTATTGATTTTCATAGTAGTCTAGATAAAGCTAGCATACCTATCTGGAATTCTTAGTGTGCAGACTTTAAGTATCACTTATTTGTGCTTGGACTTTCCTGTGTTTTGTAGTATAACTTCTCACTTAAAACTATTACATAATATGGTGGAAGACGCACGCCATTTTTATTACTTTTTGTGCCACAAGTGTTAGTGGCGGAATGGAGATTTCTATGTCAAAAGAAAAACAACATACCAATCACAAATGGGGAATTCTGTTCACCGTTGTAATCATGACTTTCATGACTACACTTGATACAAGTATTGTCAATATCGCATTACCAGTTATGATGTCGCAGATGAATGTGACTATGAGCAGTGTCGAATGGGTGGCCAGCATCTATCTTATTGTCACTTGTGCTACTATTCTGATTTTCGGACGATTGGGTGATACAATGGGAAAAGTCCCTATATTTCAGTTTGGTGTGCTATTGTTCACCATAAGCTCGCTGCTTTGCAGTATTACCCATTCATTGCCATTCTTGATTATGATGCGTGCTTTGCAGGGACTGGGCGGTGCGGCTGCGTTGGCGACCAATCAAGGGATTATCACTGAGTCCTTTCCTGCAGAGGAACGTGGCAAGGCGCTGGGATTTGTAGCCACTTTTGTGGCGCTGGGTAGTATGGCTGGACCAACGATTGGTGGATTGATTCTGAGCATACTACCATGGCCTTTTATCTTTATCATCAACATTCCTATTGGGTTTGTTTCACTGATAGTTGGGCTAAAGACCTTGCCACGCAGAAAGCTGGCGTACTCAGGTCGGATGGACATCAAAGGGGCACTGCTGATGACTATGTCCATCGTGTTGATTTTCATTCCTATCACGTTGTTGCAAAACGGTGTAACATGGTCGCTGATGCTCATGCTGGGGGTGGGCGTTTTGTTGCTTACTCTATTTTTCATTGTGGAGCGTTGTACCAAGGATCCTCTTATCCCTTTGAGGATTTTCCGTAATAAAATGTTCATAATTAATCTGATTACCATGCTCACTATTTTTATAGCGATTGGTGCCCACAACATTCTCCTGCCATTTTATTTGCAGGATGTACGAGCTTTCGGTCCAGGGCTCGCGGGGATACTGTTAACAGTAACTCCTGTTGTTATCGCAGTTGTGGGTCCACTTAGTGGTATCCTGTCCGACCGTATTGGATGCGAGTTGCCAACTATGTTAGGCCTGTTTTTCAATGCCACAGGTATGCTTCTGATTGTCTTTTTGACTAAGTTTACCCCTATCGCCATACTTGTATGTTTCCTATTTGTAATTGCGCTTGGAGCAGGACTTTTCCAGTCACCCAACAATTCTTTGGTCATGGGCAGTGTTTTAAATAGTGAGTTGGGGCTTGCTGGTAGCCTTGCTGGTCTTATGAGATACATGGGGATGTCCATAGGCGTTACGCTTAGCACTTCGATGTTATACAACCGCATGAGTGCAAAAATCGGATATCCAGTTACTAATTATGTACAAGGACGTCCAGATGTGTTTCTGTATGGTCTGCACTGGGTGTATGCCACTTTGGCAGCAATCGTTCTGTTGGGAGCGACTTTCACAGTAGTTCGATTTATCTATGCAAAAAGGAATAAAACTGTTTCCACTTAGGAAAACAGCCTCTAGATATAATACTGTGTAAAGGTATTGTTGTATAATGGATAAAAATACAATACCATCTAGAAAACGTCTTTTTTTGTATTTAATAGTAGCTATCTTTTTCTTGTGGATAAAATGTGAGAAACTTTTAAGAAAATTGTGGATAAAACATTTTACTGACATAAGTTTTTGGCTTTTATTTTAAAATGTTGAAATATCAACAAATAATTACATAAAAACAGAGAAGAGATTATTTTCTTAAGTAATAATTGCATAAATATACTATATTTATGTAAATTTACATATAGCTTTATAACTACTATTTATGAATTTCTATTTTAAATTTTATACCAAATATAAATATTAGTGACTATCCTCTTAAGGTTACTTGTGGTTTTAATGCAAATGTTTTTAATGCAAATAAAAAAAGAGATTTTAAAATCTCTTTTTTTATTTTTATTTTATATTAATTATTTTTTAAATTTATATTTTTTGCATCAGATTTTCTAATAGCTAAATCAAATCCTCTAAATCTAATCACTATAGGATCATTAAGAGGGGCTATTTTTTTTACTTCAACTTCAGTGCCATCTATTAATCCTAAAGCAAGAAGTCTCTTCATAAGTTTTTCATTCCCAGCTATATTATCTATAATTCCCTTTTGTCCAAGTTTTAAGTTGTAAACAGTCATTATTAACACCTCCTAATGAAAATCATTATCAAGTTCTATACTTATAATATATAATAAAAAAGCTAAATTGTCAATATATAACAAAAAATAAACATACTAGCTCAGTATGTTTATAAAAAATAGTATACAAGGGATACTAATGGCATCTAGTAAAAAACCACTTACTAAGGGAACAACCAAAAACGCTTTTGGAGAATCTCCGTATTTTTGTGTTAAAGAGCTCATATTGGCTAAAGCATTTGGAGTAGCACCTATTCCATGTCCAATTAAGCCACTTATTATGATGGCAGAATCAAAATCTTTTCCAAGTATCTTAAAACAAATAAAGATTGAAAATAAAATTATAAAGATTACTTGAAAAGTTACTATTAGAAGAATTGGAGGCAATAATGTTGATAATTCAAATAAATCTATATTCATAAGTGATAATGTTAGAAAAATTCCTAATGAAAGTTCTTTTAGAAACTCTATAAGTTTAAAATTTAACTCCAGTATATTTATTTTGTCATTTAAATTTCTAAAAATAACTGCTGAAAACATACAAGTCACAACAGAAGGTAAAAGAATGTTACATGTCATATAAAATATTCTGCTTATAATTTCTCCTGTATTTATACAAATAAATATAAGAAGAACTTGCTCCAAAAATATAGTAGGAGTTATCTTTTGGGACGAGTTATCTTGGATTATTTTATTCCTGTTTCTAAAAAATTTATTCATTACTCTCATTGAATCTTTTTTATATTTAAGACTTGATAAATCTGCTTTTGTTGAAGGTTGCAATTTATACTTTTCTATTAGAAATCTAGCAACAGGGCATCCCAATATCCCGCCTATAATAAGACCTATTGTTGCAGCAGATAAACCAACTCCAACTGCACCATTTATACCAAGACTTTCTATTGTAAGTCCAAATGCAGCCGAGTAACCATGACCACCTTCCATAGATATATTACCACACATAAGTCCCAAAAGTGGTTCAAGTTTTATAATTTTTGATATTGATATGGCTATGATATTTTGACAAAATGCTAATATTCCACATAAAATCCAATATCTAAATAATACACTACCACCTTTCTTTATAAGGTTTATGCTTATTTCAAGTCCAATAGTTGTAAAAAAGAAAGTTATGAAATTTGGCATTAAGTTTCCACTCACAGAGATATCTGCTATATGAAAGTATTTAAGAAATAAATTTAAAAAACAAAATAATAGACCTCCTATTACTGGTGCAGGTATACAGAAGTTATTTAAAAATTTAATCTTATTCTTTAACAGATTACCAATTAAAAAGAATAGCATAGATAAGGTTAAAGTTTGTATAGTATTAAAAGTTAAAGTAATCAAAATAAGTCCTCCTTTGTAATTTAAAAATTTAAAATTGCCTTTATATAATTTAAATTATTATGTAATGGAATTTTTACTATCAAATGTATATTAATAAATGTATATTAAAAAAAATCAATGGATATAATTAGATAATTATAAATTAAATGAGAATATTTTACTAATACACAGCTTTTAACATGAAAAATTTTAGTATATTGTTATAATAGAAATAAGACTTAAAAACTTATCAATAGAATATATTATTTATAAGTATAAAAGGAGGATAAAATGTTTGAAAATTTACCTAAGATAGAATTACATTGCCATTTAGATGGAAGTGTTAGAGTAGAAACTATATTTGATATAGCACTTAAAGAGAAAATAGACTTACCATCAGATAATATTGATGAAATAAAAAAATTATCAAAAGTTCCACATGATTGTACTTCACTTGATGAATATTTAAAAAAATTTGATTTACCTCTAAAAGTTATGCAATCTAAAGAAAGTTTAAAAAGAATTACTTTTGAACTTTTGGAGGATGTAAGTAAAGAAAATATTAAATATATAGAAATTAGATTTGCTCCATTACTTCATACTCAAAATGGGTTGAGTGCTAAAAGTATAATTGAAAGTGTGGTTGAAGGAATTAGAGATGCTGAAAGTATTTATGATGTAAAAGGGAATTTAATATTAGGTTGTATGAGAACAATGACCTCAGAAGAGGCATTGTTGGTAATTGAAGCAGGTAAATCTTTTATAAATAGAGGTGTTGTAGCAGTAGATTTATGTGGTCCAGAGAAGGACGGATTTTGCAGTGAATATGAAGAAGCTTTTAAATTGGCAAGAGATTATGGATATAAAGTTACAGTACATGCAGGAGAAGCTGCAAGTGGAAAAAATGTACTAGATGCTATAAATATTTTAAAGGCAGATAGAATTGGCCATGGTATAAAAATTAATGGAGAAAAAGATGCATATGATTTAGTTAAAAATAAAAAAGTATTACTGGAAATATGTCCAACCAGTAATGTACAAACTAAGACAGTAGATTCTTATAAAAGTCATCCATTTTACGATTTTTATAAAGATAATTTGAATGTAAGCATAAATACTGATAATAGAACTGTGTCAGATATAAGTTTAAATTCAGAACTAAATCTAATATTTGATATATTTAATCTAAATTTAGAAGACTATAAAATAATTTATAAAAACACAGTAGAAGCAAGTTTTACAGATAAGGAGACTAAAAAATATTTATACAGTCTAATTTAGTAGGTTAAATGAACTATAACTTTAAATCAATTAAGTAAGTTAATTAAATTTGTATTTTAGAGTAGGAGATAAATTTGAAAAATTATAAAGAGATTTCTTATAATGAATTAGCAAAAAAAGAATTAGAACAATGGAAGAAAGATATATTAAAAAAACCGTCTATATTTGATAAGGCGTCAAAAGATATACAAAATAAATTCAATGGAGTCTTGCCAGATAAATACCATGAAATAATGACTTCTTCAATAAAAGGAATGACAAAAACTGTATTGTTTGGATATAAATATGCGACAAAGACACCAATTAGAAATATATCTTTAGAGGAAAGGGAAAAGCTAGTTGATGAAAAGGCTAAAAATTATAAAACTACAGCAATGATTGAAGGAGCAGGTACAGGAGCTGGAGGGATTTTTTTAGGGCTTTCTGATTTTCCTCTACTTTTAGGTATTAAGATAAAATTTTTATACGATGTTGCTTCAATATATGGATATGATGTCAAAGACTATAGAGAAAGAATTTATATACTAAATATATTGCAGTTGGCCTTTTCTAGCCAATCTCATATAAATACAACATTTAAATTGATGGATAATTGGGATGAGTATATAAAAAATTTACCAAATGATATCAATGATTTTGATTGGAGAACATTTCAGCAAGAATACAGGGACTATTTAGATTTAGCCAAATTTTTGCAACTAATGCCTGGAATAGGAGCATTTGTAGGATTTTATGTGAATGGAAAATTAATTGATAAATTGCATGAAACAGCAGTATTTGCTTATAGATTGAGGATTAGAGAGTTTAATTAATAAGTGTTAAAATTTTAAAAATGACTATAAAATATATCTATATATATATTGATTTGCATTGATAAAAACAATGATGAGTGAAAGGTAAAGCATGATAAAATCTAATGTAGAGGTTTGTATTTTAATGGAAATATTTAAGTTTTACTGTTTAAAATACAAAATGAATTATAAAGAGAAGTAATTGGGAGGAATGTTTTCATGGCAAATTTACCAAAACAATTTGATAGTTTTAATGAAGCTAGACAAAAAGGATTTATAAATGCAAAGGAACTTAAAGAAAGTGGGAAAAAAATGGTTGGAGTGTTCTGTACATTTACTCCAGTTGAAATTCCAATGGCAGCAGGAGCAACAGTAGTAGGTGTTTGTGGAGTTAGTGAAGAACCAATTCCAGATGCAGAAAAAGTGTTACCAAGAAATCTTTGTCCTTTAATAAAATCAAGTTATGGACATGCAATAACAGATACATGTCCATATTTCTATTTTTCTGATTTATTAATAGGAGAAACTACCTGTGATGGCAAGAAAAAAATGTATGAAGAACTTGCAAAGGTTAAACCAACATATGTAATGCATTTACCAAATACTGCAAAAGGTGAGTTTGCTTATAAGCTTTGGAAAGATGAAATGATAAAATTAAAAGATGAAGTTGAAAAGTCTTTAGGAGTGACTATAACAGAAGATGATATAAGAGCTGCTATAAAAGATAAGAATGAAGAAAGAGAACTTCTAAAAGAGTTTTATGCACTTGGTAAATTACAACCATCTGCACTTACAGGTCTTGAACTTCATAATGTTCTATATCAAGCAGGTTTTAAATTTGACCGTGCTGAACTTAAACAATCTTTAAGAAAAGTTATAGATGATATGAAAGAAAGATATGAAAAAGGAGAATGTCCAATTACAAAAGATAAACCAAGAATTCTTATAACAGGTTCTCCAATTGGTGGAATAAGTGAAAAAATAGTTAAAACTTTAGAAGATGCTGGAGCATCAGTTGTTGCATATGAACTTTGTGGAGCTATAAGATCAAATGATTTATTAGTTGATGAAGAAAATGAAGATGTGTATGATGCTTTAACACAAAAATACATAAATATAGGTTGCTCTTGTATGATGAACAATGACCATAGAATTGAACTATTAGATAGAATAATAGATGAATATAATGTAGATGGTGTAATAGATGTAGTTTTACAAGCCTGTCATACATTTAATATAGAAAGTTACAGAGTAAGAGAATTTGTTACAAAAGAAAAAAATAAGCCATTTATGTCTCTTGAAACTGATTATTCAAAATCAGACACTGAACAATTAAGAACTAGATTTGAAGCGTTTGTGGAGATGTTATAGGAATAAATAATAGGAGGGTTTATGTTTAGTATAGGAGTGGACTCAGGGTCAGTAGCAACAAAAGGTGTGTTATTTGATGGTCAAAAAATTGTCAAAAAAATAATTATACCAACTGGATGGAGCCCTAAAAGTACATCTAAACAAGTTTATGAGTTGTTAAGCGATGGAATTGATAAAAAAGATATAAAAAAAGTAGTAGGCACAGGTTATGGCAGAGGAGTAATGGACTTTGCTGATAAGAAAGTAACAGAAATAACGTGTCACACTAGAGGAGTTTACTTTTTAAATGAGAATGTAAGGACTATTT
This sequence comes from Clostridioides sp. ES-S-0005-03, assembly GCF_020658455.1. Classification (NCBI taxonomy): domain Bacteria; kingdom Bacillati; phylum Bacillota; class Clostridia; order Peptostreptococcales; family Peptostreptococcaceae; genus Clostridioides; species Clostridioides sp. ES-S-0005-03. The sequence goes on from NZ_JACVWI010000001.1 coordinate 794,246, forward strand.
TAGATGTAGGTGGCCAAGATAGTAAAGTTATAAATTTAGATAGAGATGGAAATGTATTTAATTTTATAATGAATGATAAGTGTGCTGCTGGTACTGGTAGGTTTTTAGAAATTACTTCTAATCTTTTGGGGAGTGATATAGAAAGTATTGATACACTAGCTCAAGGAAATGAACCAGTTAATATATCTAGTATGTGTACAGTTTTTGCAGAGTCAGAAATAGTAAGTCTCTTAGCTCAAAATATTTCTACTGGAGATGTAGCAGCAGGAATACTTAAATCTATTGCAAATAAGTCGACATCAATGCTAGCAAGAGGAGAAATAGTAGATGAAATTGCATTTACTGGAGGCCTTGCAAAGAGTAAAGTGTTAGTAAAAATGATAGAAGAAATATTAGATAAAAAAATATTTATTGCAGAAGATACTCAGATAATGGGGGCTCTAGGAGCTGCAGTAATTGGATTTAAATAAAAATATCTTAAATAATAAAATAAAAAGTTGAAGTTATCCAAGATAATTTCAGCTTTTTATTTTATTCTATTTATTTTTAAAGGAAAACTTTGGTATAATTGATTTAAATGATTATATATTTAGAAATAATCAATATTTAGTCATATATAGTATTAAATCTTTAAAAATTAGCTCGAAGTTAGGGGGAGAAAGTATGAAAAAGTTTGCTTCAAGAAAAGCATCAAGGTTTATTGCATTATTTTTAATTTCTATTTTAGTAATGTCAACGATTCCTGTGTCAGCTGAAAATGGAAATACATTGAATCAGATAAAAAAAGCTGAATACAGTGAGACCTATAAACAATATCTAGAAGATGCTAAAAATGGACGTACAGAAAAATATAATGGTATTATACCAAATCCATATCAATTGGAAGGTACTAAAGTTCAAAGCAAAGGAAGAACAGCTCCAGCATCTTATGACCCAAGAAAGTTAGGATTAATGACATCAATAAAAAATCAAGAAAATCTTGGAATATGCTGGGACTTTGCAGCTATGGCAACTTTAGAAAGTTTCCTGAAATTGAAGAATTATGGAGACTATGATTTATCAGAAGAACATTTAAGATGGTGGGCTTCAGAAGGTGAATATGGATGGACTGTAAATGATATGGATGGTGCTTTAAATTATGAAGCTATGGGATACTTAACATCTTGGTCAGGTCCTAAATTGGAAAAAGATATTCCATATAATGGTAAAATATCTAAAGCACAAGGAGCAACAAAACCAGCTAATATGAATACAGCACCAACTGTCTTTAATGTAACAGATGCTGTATGTGTAAGTAATGATATGAACTCTACAAAAAATGCTATATTACAGTATGGAGCAGTAACATCAGGTTATTATGAAGATATTAGGTATCAAAGTGAAGACCAAAATTCATATTATTGTCCAACAAAAAGTTTTAACACTAACCATGCTATTTCAGTTGTAGGTTGGGATGACAATTATTCTAAGGATAACTTTAATTCAAGCAATAGACCATCAAAAAATGGTGCATGGCTAATAAAAAATAGTTGGGGAGATTATAATTCTGAACGTGGATACTTCTGGATATCTTATGAAGATAAGACTCTTATGTCTGATATAGATAATTTCTCAATCAGAGGAGGTCAAAAACCAAATGATGATGAAAAAATGTATCAACATGACTATGCAAGTATTGTTCCTTTAATTTCAAACAAGATAACAGCTGCAAATGTATTTGACTTTAATAGGGGAGATGAGACTCTAAAGTCTGTAATGTTTTTAACTGAGAGTATAGGAGCTAAGTATGAAATATATTATGCTCCAGTAGTAAATAGCATACCTCAAGAAAATAACATGAAAAAATTAAAAGAGGGCACTACACAATATTCGGGATACATAACAGTTCCAATCGATTCTTTTGATATACCAGAAGGAAAAGGTGCTATAGTAGTTAGCATAGAAGATAAAAGTGGAGAATCAACTATAGGTTCAGAATCAAATGTTCCAGGTTACGATACGTTTAAAGCAAAAGCAAACTTAGGAGAAAGTTACATTATAGATAGTACTGGAAAATTCTATGATATAAATAGAGATAGCAAGTTTTATCCATGTAACTTTACTATAAAAGCTGTTACAGAAAAATCTTCTGGGGAAAGTATTCCAAATGAATCTTTAATTGGTAGTGATAGATATGAAACTGCCATTAAAGTTAGTCAAAATGGCTTTAGTTCTTCAGAAAATGTAGTTTTAGTAAATGGAAGTTCAATAGTGGATGCATTGGCAGCAACTCCTTTTACATCTGCTATCAATTCACCAATACTATTAACACAAAAGGAAGCTTTGAATTCAAAAACTAAAGCTGAAATACAGAGATTAGGTGCAAAAAAAGTATACTTAATAGGTGGAGAAAATTCCATAAGTAAAGAAACTGAACAACAATTAAAAAACTTAAATATATCAACTGAAAGAATATCAGGAAGTGACAGATATAAGACAAGCTTGCTATTAGCTCAAAAACTAAATAGTATAAAAAATGTTTCTCAAATAGCTGTTGTAAATGGTGTAAAAGGTTTGGCTGATGCAATTAGTGTAGGTGCAGCCGCAGCAGAAAATAATATTCCAATTATACTTGCAAATGAAAAAAGCGAATTACAAGGAGCAGATGAATTTTTAAACTCACTAAATATAGAGAAGTCTTATATTATTGGCGGTACAGTATCTTTATCAACTAGTTTGGAAAGTAAACTTAAAAATCCCACTAGATTATCTGGTAGTAGCAGAGACGAAACAAATTCAAAGATAATAGATAATTTTTATAAAAAAGATACTTTGAAAAATGCATATGTAGTTAAAAATGGAATCAAGAGTCAAAATGATTTAATAGATGGATTAGCAGTTGGCCCTTTAGGAGCAAAAAATGCGTCACCAGTAATTTTGGTTGGTGATAAATTAGCTGATAGTCAAAAAGATGTTCTTAAAAATAAAACTTTAGAAAAAGCAACTCAAGTTGGTGGAGGTGCAAATCAAAACGCCTTTAAGGAGTTAGTAAAATTAAAAAGTGCTAAATAAGATAGATACTAGTAGATTAATATATTTCTAGTAGAGAGTGTCAAATGTAAGCTGTAAATAGTTATTTTAATTATTGATAACTGAAACAATCAATAATTATAAGATTCTATTTACAGCTTAAAATATATGTATTAATATTTTAAGTGTATAAATAGAAAAGGGTTGTTTTTATATAGAAAGTCTTACATCCTATATAAAAACAACCTGTATTTAATTAACCTTTTTATATAGTTCTAATAGCTATTATAGAGCTAAGTGGTAAATATAGTGTGTAAGTCTCGTTTAAAGATGGATTAGATTCGTCTATATATCTTGAACAAAGTGTAATTGATAAGCTGTCTGCTTCTATAATTTCCCCATATAAAGGGCAACTGCTAAAATAAGAATTTACTTCAACATATTTATTTAAGTTTTCTTGAACAAAATCATAAAAACGATTTTTTGTAGTAGTAGTCATAAAATCAACTCCTTCATTTTTTATTAAAAATGGAACTTTTAAAAAGATAAATATGATTACTGCTATTAGAAACTAAGTTAAAAAATAAGCAAATAGATATGAAAATAGAATAATATATTATTTATATTTTAATTATAACATTATAGCATAAAAAAAGCTATATAAAATTCAGAATTTTCGAAGATTTTTAATGGAATTAAGAAATTTATTGACATTAAAGTGGAAATGAATTATATTGACTGTAAAGATTAATTTAGTCAAATAGGAGGTGAAAGGATGCCTAAATCATATTCTGATAAAGAAAGAGAATACATAGTTAAAAGACTTAAAGAAGAAGCGAGTTTGTGCATTGAGCAATATGGTATTAGAAAAACTACTGTTGATGAGCTTGTAAGACGAGCAAATATTCCAAAAGGAACTTTTTATCTGTTTTTTAAATCTAAAGAATTACTTTTTTTTGAAGTATTGAGAGATATACATGATTCAATACAAAATCAAATGTTATATGAATTAAAAAAACTTGATGACAGTGTTACATATGAGCAGTTGACAGATATATTTATGAAATTTTATAAGTTAGTTGATGATACTTCAATTTTAAATCTGTTAATTAATGGAGAATTTGAAATACTAATGCGAAAATTACCAGATTCTATAATTGAAGAACATTTTAAACATGATGATTTTGAAATTAGTAAGATGATATCTTATATTCCAAATGCAAAAAATAAAAGTGTAGAAAACTTTAGTGGTGCGTTTAGAGCAGTATTTCTTACTATGTTATACAAACATGAAGTTGGTGAGAATTGCTTTGATGATGCTTTAAGATTGATGATAAGAGGTCTAGTTATACAACTTATGGAATAAATTTTTAAACTTGTTTGCTAATATTTTTACTAAAAAGTATTAACAAACAAAAAAATTGATTTTTATTGACTATATAGTTAAAATAGTCAAATATATAAAAAGGCGGGATAAAAATGATTAAAGTTGATAATTTATCATTTAGTTATACAGATAAAAAATTTTTACAAAATATTAATTTTGAAGTAGGGAAAGGAGAAATACTAGGATTTTTAGGACCATCTGGAGCAGGTAAATCAACGTTACAAAAAATTCTAATTGGTATGATAACCAATTATGAAGGAAGTGTATTTGTAAATGGAATAGAAAGCAAAAAACATTCAAATAAATTTTATGAGAATATAGGCGTTGATTTTGAATTTCCTAGTTTATATGAAAAATTAACTGCAATAGAAAATTTAAAATACTTTGGATCTTTATATTCTAAAAAATTATTACCAATTGATGAACTACTAAAATCAGTAGGATTAGAAAGTGAAGCAAATAAAAAAATATCAGAATATTCAAAGGGTATGAAATCAAGACTAAATTTTATAAAAGCTTTATTACATAATCCAGATATATTGTTTTTAGATGAACCAACAAGTGGACTTGACCCATCAAATAGTAAGATTATGAAAAATATGATTTTGTCAGAAAAATCTAAAGGTAAAACTATTATTTTAACAACTCATAATATGTTGGATGCAACAGAACTTTGTGATAGGGTAGCATTCATTGTAAATGGGAAAATATCTGCATTAGATACACCACATAATCTTATTATGTCAAAAGGTGCTGTTAAAATTAGATATACATATTTTGATAATGAAGATTTTGATAATGAAGAAAAAACTTCTGAATGTTTTTTAAATGATACTAGTAATGACAAAAAATTAAATATGCTTATTAAGGAAAATAAGCTCTTATCAATACATAGCAGTGAACCGACATTAAATGATATTTTTATTGAGATAACAGGGAGGAATTTACAATGAGATTAAAAAATCTTATCTTAGGAGATGTAAAGTTTCAATTTAAATATGGATTTTATTTTTTATATGTTACTTTAAGTATTGTATATATTTGTTTGCTTAATGCCTTTCCACCATTATTGAGAGAAAAGGTAGCTATAATTATGATTTATTCTGACCCAGCAGCAATGGGACTATTTTTTATGGGAGCAATTGTACTTCTTGAGAAGAGTCAAAGAGTTTTAAATTCCCTAGCTGTATCTCCCATAAAAATATCAGAATATATTTTATCAAAGGTGATTTCATTGTCAATAATATCTAGTATTGTATCTATGGTAATTGCAATTACAGCAAATTTAAATAATATTTTGATAGTAATTATGGGAACTTTCTTTGCATCCATAATATTTTCATTACTTGGGCTTATACTTGCAAGTAGAGCATCAAGTTTAAATCAATTTATTGTTTTAACTATTCCTATTGAGATTGTCTGCTTTGTGCCACCAATAATTAATGTATTGATGGATTTAAGTGTATTCACCAACTTGTATCCTTTTAATATATGTATTTCTCTTATTAGTGGAGATAAAAATTCTTTAGTAACTAATATATTAATTTTAATATTGATGACTATAATAGTTTACTTTATAACATATTATTTTGTTTGTAGTATTTGGAAAAAGGTAGGTGGTATAAAGTTATGATAAAAATTATTAATGCTTTTAGACAAGAATTTGAGCAAATAAAAGGTGATGCTATGCTTTTTGTAGTATGTATTTCTCCAATATTATGTGGAGGACTTATAAAAGTTGGAATACCATTAATTCAAAATATATTAATTGATAGTTCTTATTATAAATTAACTTTAGAACCATATTTTTTAGTATTTGACTTGCTTTTAGCTTTTATAACACCTTTTATGTTCTTTTTTGTTTCTACTATGGTTATGTTAGGAGAAATTGATGATAATATTTCAAAGTATTTGATAATCACTCCTATTGGAAAAAGTGGTTATCTTATTTCAAGACTTGGAATACCAGCTATATTAGCCTTTGCCATTACAGTAATTTTATTATTAACTTTTTCGCTAACTAAAATTTCTTTTTTATTAAATTTGGCAATTTCTTTAGTATCTTTGACTCAGGGAATTATTATATCAATATTAATAATTTCTTTATCATCAAATAAATTAGAAGGTATGGCACTTACAAAGTTATCAGGACTTTTTATGTTAGGTATTCCAGCACCATTTTTTATTTTAAATAAAATACAATATATTTTACTTTTCTTACCATCATTTTGGTTAGCAAAGGCATTTAAAGATAGTAACTACATATATATTTTTATCTCATTTATTGTATCATTAATTTGGATTGTTTTATTACTTAAAAAATTCAATAAAAAAATATCTAGTTAAATAGATTATCAAAATAAATGTAAGGTTGACTTGACATAAAAATTAGAAAATGTTACAGTTTAAATGTAAGGTTAACATTACATGAATGGAGTATATATGAAAAATAAAATCAAGGTATTAAGAGAAAAATTGGGGTTAACACAAGAACAACTAGGAGAATTAGTAGGAACATCTAGGCAGGCTATAAATGCTATAGAGACTGGAAAAAATGAACCTTCAATATGGTTAGCATATGATATTTCAAGAGTTTTTAATGAACCAATAGAAAGTATATTTTTATTTGAACAAAGTGAGAGAAAATCAAGAGCTCAGATAAGTAGGGGGGAATATTATGGCTCTAAGAGAGATTAGAACTTTTGACGATGAAATTTTAAGAAAAAAGAGTAAGAATGTAGAAAAAGTAGATAATAAGATAAGAGACCTATTAAACGATATGGCAGAAACCATGTACAATACACCAAATGGTGGGGGTTTAGCTGGATGCCAAGTGGGAATATTAAAACGTTTAGTTGTTATAGATTTAGGAGAGGGACTTATTAAACTTGTCAATCCTGAAATTATTAAAGAAGAAGGAGAGCAAATTGTTGTTGAAGGTTGTTTAAGTTTTCCTGATGTATGGGGAAAATTAAAAAGACCTAAAAAAGTTACAGTTCAAGCTTTAAATGAGAATGGTGAGAAAATAATAATTAAAGGTTCAGGACTTATGGCAAAATGTCTTTGTCATGAGATAGACCATTTGGATGGCATAGTTTTTACAGATAAAATTATTGAACGTGTAAAACTATAAGGTAATTTAAGTACTAAATTTAGATAATATTTTATAGTGAGGAGTTAGATTATGAGATTATGGCATAAAGATTTGATTGATGTATTACCAAAAAATCAATTAGTAAGTCAATGGAGAGAACTATTCGCTATAAAAGGTTCTATAGAGAAAAAAGGTACTCCAAATCATCTATTAGTAAATAAAGTATTAAATTATAGTATTGATGAATTTAAATTTTATGCTAAAGTTGTACATGATGAAATGGTAAAAAGGGCTTATAGACCTAATGAAACTAAGTTTATAGAAATGCTAAAATGGAACAATAACAATTTCTCAATGGATGTATCTGTAGTATATAATCTAAATTTAGAAAATTTATATAGAGATTGGCATAATGAAATATATTTAAAGCAATGTCTATATAATTTAGAAGAAAAAGCAGTGTGTGGAGGAATATCCATGAATGAATGGGATATATTACTTTGTAAATACGGTGATGACTATGAATTATGGCATGGTAATAACTTACTTTAATTACTATAATTTAATATTATGGTATTATTAGATGTAAAGAGGTGATTGTTTGTATAATAAAGTAAAATATATTCCAATAAATTGTGAAACTGCTTGCAATAAACTAAAAAGAAGTATTCCATATAAATGGGATTTAAATATTTATCGTGGATGTGAACATGCATGTAAATATTGTTATGCTATCTATTCACATAAGTATATTAATTCTAATAATTATTTTGAAGATATCTATGTAAAAACAAATATAGTAGAAATGCTTGAGAAACAATTGAGTAGCAATAAGTGGAAGCGAGAAGTAATTAATATAGGTGGAGTGACAGATAGTTATCAACCTATAGAAGCTGAGTATAAAATTATGCCAGAAATATTGAATCTATTAATCAAATATAAAACCCCAGCAATTATTTCTACAAAATCGGATTTAATTTTAAGAGATTATGATTTGGTTGATAAATTATCTAGAATTACATATATTAACATAGCATCTACAATTACGACTGTAGATGAAAAGACACAAAAGCTCATTGAGCCAAATGGAGTAGATTCAATGAGAAGATTTGAAATGTTAAAAGAATTTAGAAAAACTAACGCTTCAGTTGGTCTTCATATTATGCCAATCATACCTTATATTACAGATAATTTTGATAACATAAATTCATTATTTAGATATGCAAAAGAAAGTAATGTACACTATGTGCTACCTGGAACTCTGTATTTAAGAGGTATAACTAGAGGTGTTTTTTTTGACTTCATTAAAAAAGAATTTCCTGATTTATTTGATAAATTATCAGTATTGTACAGTACAGGTTCAGCTAATAAAGAGTATAAAAACCAACTTTATAAAATGGTCAATCAACTTAGAAATAAGTATTCTTTATCAAGTAGTTATGACAAAGTAATGAAAGAAAAATTAAAACATTCAAGCGATATTCAGTTGTCTTTTTTTGATTAATTTTAGATACAATAGTGTACTTTTTAATTTAATATTATAAATTATTTAAACTGAAATTTATTGACAAATAGAGATAGTAAGTATACAATACATCTATAAAATAAAAATATGAAAGGATGATGTTGTTCGGGGTACTTGATATCATAAAATCGTTGATGTAAGTATTGCTGGAAAAGAGTAAATAAAATCAAATTTAATAAGTAAACAAAATAAAGCGATAGTTTTATTGTTGTGCTTAAAAATATTTGATTCTATTTTACTCTTATTTAAACTCATCTTTTTGAAGTTAAACCACAGAGTAAAATCTGTGGTTTTTTTATTTTATAAATAAATTTTAAGGAGTGGTATGTTTTGTTAAACAAATTATGCATGTATTTAGAAAAACCAGAACTTTATAAGGAAAGTAAAGTTAATTTTTGGGATGATGAATATATCTCAAAACAGTTATTAAAAGCACATTTAGATGTTGATTTTGAAGGAGCAAGTAGAAGTCTAGACTTTATTAATGATTCTGTAGATTGGATAGTTAAAGTTGCATCTCCAGATAAGTATCCAAATTTAATCGATTTAGGATGTGGTCCAGGATTATACTCAGAAAGATTTGCACAGAAAGGTTATAAAGTAACTGGAATTGATTTTTCAAAACGTTCTATTAATTATGCACAAAGTAGAAATGAAAAGAAAAATCTAAATATAACATATTTATTTCAAAGTTATTTAAATATGAATTACAGTGAAGCATTTGATATAGCTACTTTAATTTATTGTGATTATGGAGCTTTATCAACTAAAAACAGAAGTCTATTGATGGAGAATATTTACAAGAGTTTAAAACCTGGAGGAAAGTTGATATTAGATGTATTTACAATAAATAAATACGATGATTTTAAAGAAGTTAAAACATGGGAAATAAATGAAAATGGAGGCTTTTGGAGTAGTGAAAGATATATGTGTATACAAGATAATTGCAAATATAGTGATTACAATACATTAGAACAAACTCTTGTTATAACAGAAGGAAGTGCAAATGTATTTTATATTTGGAACAAATACTTTTCAAAAGAGAGTTTTTTTACAGAAATTAAAGATATTGGCTTTAAATCTATTGAAATTTTTAATAATGTCAAAGGTGAAGCATATTCTGATGATAGTATGACTATGGGATTTGTTTTACAAAAATAGTAAAAAAATAATGAATATATTTAAATGAATAAAAACTTGAAATCTACAATGATATCACATAAGAAAAGTATATATATTGAAATATGGACATTTTTATGTTATTTTTAATACATTATAAATTTGATTATATAAAAATAAAAGCAATATTTTTATTATTATTTTTTATATAAAATTTATTTGAATATATTTTTTTAACAGAATATGATATTAAAATTAATATATAGTTTAGAAGGATGTGGTATTAGTGCTAGAGATTCAAGGAAAATACAATAAAGCAAAAATATTTACAGATAATGTAGATAGTACAACAATAAGTCAAATAATAGAATTATGTAATCAGGAATTTACAACAAAATCTAAGATAAGAATAATGCCAGATTGTCATGCAGGTTCTGGCTGTGTAATAGGTACTGTAATGACAATACAAGATAAAATAGTCCCAAATCTTGTTGGAGTAGATATAGGGTGTGGGGTTATATGTGTAAATCTGGGTAAAGTTGATTTGAATTTGAAACAGATAGATGATTTTATAAGAAAAAAAATACCTCATGGATTTAATATAAATAAATATAGTAAAGCAAACTATAAAAAAGAGATAGAATCATTATATTGTATAAAAGGTATAGGAAAAGCTACAGAGGAATATAATCGAGCTATTGGAAGCCTTGGAGGGGGAAATCATTTTATTGAGTTAAATGAAGATAGTGAAAAAAATAAATATTTAATAATACACTCTGGTAGTAGAAATCTTGGCAATAGGGTAGCAAAATACTACCAAAAAAAAGCTTATGATTACTATGTCAGAATTAGCAATAGCTTTGAGGAAGACAGTAAAAGACTTGTTGAGCAGTACAAAAAGGAAAATAGAGAAGAAGAAATTCAGGATGCATTGATAACGCTTAAAGAAGAACATAATTTTACCCCTAAAATACCAAAAGATTTATGCTATTTAGAAGGAAAATTGATGGAAGATTATCTTCATGATATGGATATTATACAAAAATATGCTGAACTAAACAGAAATACAATGGCTAAAAGAATAATTGAAGAATGTATAGGTCTTAAGTTCAATGATTTAGACCATTTTCAAACTATACATAATTATATAGAAATTGAAAACAGAATACTAAGAAAAGGAGCTATAGCATCGTATGAAGGAAGAAAGTTATTGATTCCTATAAATATGAGAGATGGTGTTATCTTGGGAGTAGGAAAAGGAAATTTAGATTGGGTTAATTCTGCACCTCATGGAGCAGGACGTATACTTTCAAGAGGAGAAGCCAAAAGAAGTATAAATATGAAAGATTATGAAGATTCTATGAAAAATGTATTTACAACGAGTGTAAATATTAAAACCATTGATGAAGCACCTCAAGCGTATAAGCCAATTGATGAGATTGTAGAAAATATAAGAGAAACAGTTGACATAATTAATATATTGAAACCAATTTATAATTTTAAGTCAAATTAACAATTTGGAAGATTAAGATAATATAGTAATCTTAATCTATATAAAAAATAAAATTTATAAAAAAGGAGTACAAAAAATAGTACTCCTTTTTTATATGGAGGTTCAGAAATAAGGATTCATTCAATTATGAAAATAAATCCTTGGATATTTCTTAAAGAGAAACTTGACAATTGATAAGTAAAGATATAATATGTATAGTAACTAAACAGTAATGAAACTAAACAAATAGAGGTGAAAGTATGAGAGATTATTCTAAACTAATTACATCGATGGAACGTATTATTCACAAATACAATCAGTGGGAAGATAAAAAGCGAACTTATGGAACAGAGCTTCTATTATCAAAATCAGAAATTCATACAATATCAGCTGTTGGTGATAATCCTGGAATAAACATTACATCTCTTGCAGATGTTTTGGGTATTACAAAAGGAGCAGCTTCTCAGATGATTTATAAACTAGTAGATAAAGGAACTGTAGTAAAAAAAGTATCTCCTGATTCTGATACAGAAGTAGTTTTGAGCCTTACAGATGATGGAATGAAAAATTATAAAGCTCATCAAGAATATCATAAGCAAACTAATGATGAATCACTCAAACTGTTAGATGATATGCCAGAGCCTTTTTATGAGTATATGTTGAGTTATTTTTCTGCTTTTGAAGAAAGTATTGATAAAAAATTAGAAGAAAAGTAATGGCTGTGTGTGAAAAAATTGCTATCGTAGAGGGTAGCAATTATTTTTAAAAATATGTTTAGTAACTATACTGTATTGAAACAAAACATTTGAAAGGATGATTGATATGAATGGAAATCAAAAAAGAATCTATCTTTTAGAAAAAGAAGATGTAAGGAAATCACTGTTAAAATTAGGAATGCCTACTATGATGGGGATGATAGTATCAGCATTATATAATATTGTTGATGCTTTCTTTGTAGGTCGTTTGGGGACACTGCAAACTGCTGCAGTATCCTTAGTATATCCATTAACTATGGTTGGTACTGGAATAGGGTTGCTTTTTGGAAGTGGTGCAGGTTCTTATATTTCAAGGCTTCTTGGTAAAAAAGAATATGAGGAAGTAAAGGCTTGTAGTAGTATAGCTTTCTTTTCAGGTATATTTTTAATCACTGTTTTGGTTACAATTATGCTATTATTTTTTAATCCTCTTATGAATATTTTAGGGGCAACAGATAGCACACTTTATTATGTAAGAGAATATGGTTTGATATATATTTTGGGGCTTATATTCAATGTTTTAAATATAATGATGAATAATATGATAGTTGCAGAAGGGAGTTCTTCATTTAGTATGACTGCTATGTTGCTTGGTGGATTAACAAACTTCATATTAGACCCAGTTTTAATATTTGGATGTCATATGGGAGTTTCTGGTGCAGCTATTGCAACATTAATTTCACAACTTGTCTCTACCTCATTTTATGGATTTTATATTTTAAAAGGGCATACATTTTTGAAAATTTCTTTTAGTTATTTTAAAATCAAGCGTACTATTTACACAGAGATTTTCAAAATCGGTCTACCAGTTTGCTTCTTCCAATTTTTGACTGGTGGGGCAGTGAGTTTAACTAATATTGTTGCTAAACCATTTGGAGAAGCTGCTATTGCAGCTATGGGAATTGTTAACCGCCTTATGTCTTTGGAATCAAATGCTTTATATGGTTTTTTAAAAGGTTATTCTCCTCTGATTGGATATAACTATGGTGCAGGAAAAATAGATAGAGTTGAAAGAGCTACTAAGACAGCAATATATTGGAGTACTGTTGTAAATGTATTGTTTGGAGCTTTGTGTATTTTATTTTCAAAGCAATTTATTTATATATTTAATCAAGAATCAGTTAAAGTATTGGAAATTGGAAGAACTGCTTTAATTGTTGATGCTATTTCATTTATGACATTAGGGGTTCAAATTGTCATAGGAAATTACTTTTTAGCAATTGGAAAAGCAAAACAAGGTGGTATGCTAAGTATATGTCGTCAAGGTTTGCTGTTCATTCCATTTTTGTTGATCTTCACAAATTTATGGGGTATGAAAGGTCTTATTGCAACTCAATTGGTAGCAGATGTATGTGCAACAATTATTACTGGCATAATGTGGTTTAAAGAAAAGTCACTACAATTAGTATAGAAGAGATTTTATCAGAAAAGAAAATATTATTGAAATATTGATAAAGAAGTATTCTAGTTTTGTATTTCAATAAATACTTGTCGAGAGTAAGATATTGAATTATATAAATTCATAAGAAATAGTAATTTGTTTTGATTATTTAAATATGGGATAATATAATATGAATGTATTCCTAACTTTAAATTAGAAAGAAGGTGTGAATAATGAAATATTATGTAGTTGATTCATTTACAAATAGATTATTTAAAGGAAATCCTGCTGGTGTTTGTGTTCCTGAAAAGAGATTATCACTAGAATTAATGCAGAAAATAGCAACAGAGAATAATCTTCCAGAAACAGCTTTTGTAGTTAAAAATAATGGAAATTATGACTTACGATGGTTTACACCTAAAGAAGAAATTGATTTATGTGGTCATGCAACTTTAGCTGCAGCTTATGTTATATCCAATTTTATTGATATAGATATTAAGAAAATTTGTTTTTTTACTCAAAGTGGAACTCTTGAAGTTACACGAAATGGGAATCTATATGAAATGATATTTCCAAACAGAGAACCTATTGAAATTGAATTATCAGTACAACAACGTAGTTTACTGGGTTGTACACCAGTGGCTATCTACTCTTCAAGAGATTTAATATTGTTACTAAGTAATGAACAAGAAGTTATAGACTATACACCTAATTATCAAGATTTACGTAAATTAACAGGTTGGCTAGGTGTTATAATTACATCACAAGGAACTGATACAGATTTTGTATCTCGATATTTTTGTCCAGAATTAGACTCAGAAGATTCTGTTACAGGTTCATCTCATTGTAGTCTTATACCATATTGGGCTGAAAAGTTGGGAAAAGATAAAATGATAGCATCACAACTTTCTAATCGTGGTGGCATTATTCAGTGTGAATTATTAAAAGATAATGATGTAAAAATTTCTGGAGAAGCAGCTTTGTTTATGCATGGAGAAATAATGGATAATATTTAAAGTTGTTAATAGCAATAGTAAGGAAGATAAATTTATGTCCACATTGACAAATTAAAATAAAAAAGTTAATATTTAACTGATGAAGATAAAAACACAGTCTGGTTGGTAGTCCAGACGCAGCAATTGCTGTCAGTAACCTGCCTCCTTGGTTGTCCATTCTTTAGAAATAAAGCAAATAAATAGGAGGAACTAGCAATGGATAATGTTAGTGGAAAATTAACAGTCTTATTTGAAGAACCGTTTTGGATAGGTATATTCGAAAGACAAGATGGTAAAAAATATGAGGTGTGTAGGGTAGTTTTTGGAGCAGAACCTAGGGATGTAGAAGTATATGAATTCATACTTGAAAAGTTCTTTTCATTAAATTTTGGAAGTATCAAATTGGATAAAAATGTATCTAAAGACAATATTGGATATAAAAGGATGCAGAGAAAAGTAAAAAAAGAACAGTCTAAAGAAACTATAGGAACTAAAGCGCAAAATGCTCTTAAGCTTCAACATGAAGAAAGAAAACAAGATAAAAAAATACTAGCTAAGTCTAGAAAAGAAGAAGAAAAAGAAAGACTTTTTACTTTGAAACAAGAAAAAAGAAAAGCCAAACATAAAGGTCATTAATTTAATTGGTTAGATTTTTATGAATTGCTAGATAAGAGGTGTATAAAATTAAAAAATTTATACACCTTAAATTATTAATAAAAATAGAATTATTATATTTAAAAATCACTTTAAAACATATAAAAATAGAATAATAACAATTGTAGTAATATTATAAATGGTATCCCAAGTGTAAATTTAATATGCTTAGTTTTATGTCTAAAAGAATACATTCCAATGATAGAACCGATGCTACCTCCAATTATTGCTATGGCAAGAAGGGTAGTTTCTTTTATTCTCCATTTATTTTTTATTGCTTTTTTCTTATCAATATACATTGAAGATAAACCAATAATATTAATAATTATAAAATATATAGAAATCAAATTTTTCACAATATTACCTCCATAAGACGTATAATAAAAATATATTATACATTATAAAGCAAGAATATTTTTTTTAAAAGCTTAATCTATAATTACTATATATAAAATATTTCATAAGAACTAATATTGTATTAATTGGAAAATTTAAAAAAATTAAACAATTGCTAAAATAGGGGGTATATTTATAAGACATAAAGTGATAAAATTTACTTAGAAAATAA
This sequence comes from Clostridioides sp. ES-S-0005-03, assembly GCF_020658455.1. Lineage (NCBI taxonomy): Bacteria > Bacillati > Bacillota > Clostridia > Peptostreptococcales > Peptostreptococcaceae > Clostridioides > Clostridioides sp. ES-S-0005-03. The sequence goes on from NZ_JACVWI010000001.1 coordinate 810,225, forward strand.
TGTAAAATAACAGGAGGACAAGGCAAAATGAAATTCATAGTAGAAAAAGAAGTATTTGATAAATTAGAAAATGTATGTTTTGGTGTAGTAGTTGCAAAAGGAATAGACAATACTAAAGAAATTGAAAGAATAAATAATCTTTTAGATATAAGCATAGACAGAGTAGAAGAGTACTTTAAAGATAAAAAGGTAAAAGAAGCAGAAGAAATTATACCATACAGAGAAGCATTTAGAAGTTTAGGGATGAATCCAAATAAATTTATGAGTTCGATAGAAGCAATGACAACAAGAGTTGCTAAAAATAAAAAGCTTCCACATATAAATCCTATTGTAGACTTAGGAAACTCTATTTCTTTAAAATATCTACTTCCAATGGGTGCACATGATATGGATTTTAGAGATGATGATGTATTTGTTAGATTTTCAAAAAAAGGGGATAAATTTATTCCATTTGGAGAAACTGAAGTTGAGTTGATGGAAGAAGGAGAATTAATTTATTCTGTTGGAGATATGGTAAAAACTAGAAGATGGATATGGAGACAAGGTGAAGAAGGAAAAATTACAAGTAGTTCAAAAAATATATTTTTCCCTATAGATGGTTTTACTAATGCAAATTTAGATCAAGTAATGAGTGCAAGAGAAGAGTTAGCAAAATTATTAAAAGAAATATTTGATTGTGAAATTAAAGTAGGGTTCATAGATAAAGATAACTTAGAAATGGAGATATAAGAAACTGTATCCAATACTTATTTTAAAGTATTATGTCTATAATTACTTAAGGATATTTAAATAAAGAGAGGTCGTAGTAAATTTGAAAAAAACTATAATAAAGAATATAAATCCATTGGTTGAAAGTAAGTTTATGGGACTTTTTGAAATTGAGTATAAAAATAAGCTAGATGAAGATAAGATATGGATGGTAGCATCAAGAAAAAGCAGTGAACAACTAAAAAGTATTTATCTTGAAAATAAAGAAGATAGTGCAGATGCAGTTGCAATAGTAGGTCTTCATAAAAGTAGTAAAAAATTAATTTTAATAAAACAATTTAGAGTACCCATTAATGGATATATATACGAATTGCCAGCAGGTCTTATCGATAAGGGTGAATCTATAGATATTTCTGTTGAAAGAGAACTTAGAGAAGAAACTGGGCTTACTCTTTTAGAAATTCAAAAAAATAAGAGTAATGAGAAAGTATATCTATCTCCTGGTATGAGTGATGAATCGATTGCATTTGTTTACTGTATATGCGATGGTAATATAACTGATGAATTCTTAGAACCAGATGAAGATATTGAAGTTATTTTAGTTTCACAAGATGAAGCAAAAGAAATTTTACAGAGTAATCATAAGATAGATACAAAAGCATTTTTAATTTTACAAATGTTTGTAAGTTTAGGAACTAAATTATTTGAATAATTATAAAAAAAAGAGATTGTATTATGTAAGTGAGTAAAGTATAAAAATTTATTTTATTCATATAATGATATAATCTCTTTTTTGTTTTATTTTTTAAGATGTAAAGTAATCAATACAAAAATTTAAGGGTTATTTTTAGGTAATCTTTAGATGTTTTTGTATTGAGAGATAATCTTTTAATACATATTGTATTTTCAAATATAGATATAGTTTAAAAATTCAAAAAAATGGTGGTGAAATATGTCCCAAGGGACATTGGGCAAAATACGTCCCTCCAGCCTCTTTATATTAAAAAGTATATACTAAATAAGGGTTAAAAGAGATAAAAATGATACACTAATTGTCTTTTGACAATAAAAAAACACAGAATTTAATTATTTAATCTAGAAAAAGTATTGAACAAATGAATTATTTAGTGTACAATAATCATGTAAAAACATAGTAATGGAGGGAGACATTTCATAATGAAAATTAAGGTAGGAATGAACGGATTTGGAAGAATAGGAAGAGCTGTGTTGAGAATAGCTCAAGAAGAATTAGGAGATAATATAGAAATTGTAGCCATAAATGCAAGAGCAACAACAGAGTCTTTGGCACATTTATTTACATATGATTCATGTTACGGAACTTTTAGAGGTGAGGTAGAAGCAAAGGATGAAGATACACTAATAGTAAACTCTAAAGAAATAAAAATACTGAGATACAATGACCCGGAAGAATTACCATGGAAAGAGTTAGGGGTTGATATAGTTATAGAATCAACAGGATTATTTACACAAAGAGAAAAGGCAGAAAAACACATTAAAGCAGGTGCAAAAAAAGTAATAATAACAGCTCCAGGAAAAAATGAAGATATAACTATAGTTGTTGGAGTTAATGAAGAACAATATGATAATGAAAAGCATAATATAATCTCAAATGCATCTTGTACTACAAATTGCCTAGCACCATTTGCTAAAGTATTGGACGAAAAATTTGGTATAGTAAAAGGTTTAATGACTACTGTACATTCATATACTAACGATCAAAGAATATTAGATAAGAGCCACAAAGACCTGAGAAGAGCGAGAGCAGCGGCTGAATCTATAATACCTACCACTACAGGAGCAGCAAAAGCTGTGTCAAGAGTATTACCACAATTAGAAGGAAAATTAAATGGTTTTTCACTTAGAGTGCCAACACCAACAGTTTCACTTGTTGATTTAGTATGTGAACTTAAAGAAAACGTTACAGTTGAGCAAGTGAATTCTGTATTAAAAGAAGCTGCTGAAGGAGAATTAAAGGGTGTTTTAGGATACTGTGACAAACCACTTGTTTCTATAGATTATAGAGGTGATTCAAGATCATCTATCATAGATGCTCTGTCCACAATGGTTATAGAGGATAATATGGTCAAAGTAGTTTCATGGTATGACAATGAATGGGGATATTCCTCAAGAACTGTTGATTTAGTAAAATATATAGCTGAAAAATTAAAATAATACATAACTAAAAAAAAATTTTTGAAAAAAATTTATAAAAATAGAAAAAAAGATTATGAAAAATATTGAAGGAAAAAATTTTTCATAATCTTTTTTGATTAATATAAAAGTTATAAGTTACAACTTGTTATTAGATATTAGGTCGTTAGAGGAGGTTATATCTATTTAGTAAGAAATTGTATCATTTTATATATGAAAGATAATATGTCGAAAACTTGCAGAAATCTGAAAAATTTTTATTATTGGAATACTGGTTTTCATTTTATTTATGATAAAAAAATGACAAATAAAGTTGCAAAGAGTAATATTTATAAGTATAATTAAAAAAGAGAAAAGGTTTTGTTAAGCTTTACAACAAAAGAAAAGAAGGGATGATTCAAAATGGAGAAGTTAACAGACAGGAGACAGGTTAAGGCAGTAAGCATGGAGACATTCGTTTTCATAATATTACTAATAGTTGGATTTGGCTATGTTGGTAGTATTATGGGCGCAGGAATGATGTTTAAAGTAATAATGAGTACAGCACATGCTTTACTATTAGAGACAGTTTTCTTAATTATGGCTATGGCAGTTCTTGCAGGCGCATTAAGCGCACTACTTTCAGAGTTTGGAGTAATAGCATTAATTAATAAAATTTTCGCTATATTTATGAAGCCTTTATACGGATTACCTGGTGCTAGTATAGCAGGGGCTATAACAACTTATTTATCAGATAATCCAGCTATTATACCTTTTGCTAAAGATAAAACATTCACACAGTATTTTAAACAATATCAAGTTCCAGCACTATGTAATTTAGGAACAGCTTTTGGTATGGGACTTATCTTAACAACGTTTATGATATCTCAAGGTACAGAATATGTATTGCCAGCATTGATTGGTAACTTAGGTGCAGTAATAGGTAGTGTTGTAAGTGTTAGAATAATGTTGACATTTACTAAGAAGTTCTATAACTATAATCCAGAAGAAGATAAAGCAGCAGGAACATTAGAGAAAAAAGCTGAATTTAGAGAAATAAGAGAAGGAAATGTGTTCCAAAGAGGCCTAGATGCTATTCTTGAAGGTGGTAAGATGGGTGTAGATATGGGAATGGCTATAATCCCTGGTGTCCTAGTAGTATGTACATTAGTTATGCTATTAACTTTTGGACCATCTACAGACCCTGCTACAGGTCAAGAGGTTTATACAGGAGCTGCATATGAAGGAATAAAATTACTTCCAGTTCTTGGGGATAAGCTTGGATTTATATTAGAGCCATTATTTGGATTTACATCACCAGAAGCAATAGCATTCCCTATAACTTCATTAGGAGCTGTTGGAGCAGCAATGTCTTTAGTTCCAGAATTTATAAAATCAGGAGCTATAACTCCTAATGATATAGCAGTATTTACAGCAATGGGTATGTGTTGGAGTGGATATTTAAGTACACATATTGGTATGATGGATGCATTAAATGCTAGACAATTAGCTGGAAAAGCAATTCTTTCTCATACAATAGGTGGTTTATGTGCAGGAGCAGCAGCTCACTTTATATTTATGCTCGTATCATAAATATGATAAATAGAAGTAATTAAAATAAAAATAATATACAAAAAAATGGTTGTCTATATGCAATAAGGAATTGTGTACTGACAACCATTTTTTTTGAATGAAGATATTTTATAATATACGAACATTAAATTGGTATTAGAGTTAAGTTATATTTATGTAAAAAGTAACAAAAATCTGTAGAAATTTATGACAAAATTTAGTACACTAACTATATGTTCTTATTTAAAATTTAAAGGTATTATTAGAAATTACCTAGTAGAGTAAGCTTGATTAATAAAAGAATCATAAAATAAAAATATTAATCATAAAAATTATAAAATAACTTACTTAAAATAAAGCCATAGAACTTACAAAAATTAAAAAAGCATATAAGTATGGAGGGGTACAATGGATGAATTATTTCATATAGGAATTGATGTAGGTTCTACAACAGTAAAGGTTGTGGTACTTAATAATAACAATATAGTTCATAAAGAATATAAAAGACATTATTCTGATGTGAAGAAATCAGTTAAAGAAGTACTAAATGGAATATACGAAAAATTGGGAGATATAAATGCAACCATTATAATAACTGGTTCAGGAGGAATTGGAATCTCAAAAAAACTTGGGGTAAAATTTGTCCAAGAAGTTATATCTAGTACAAAATCAATAGAATATTTCCATCCGGAAACTGATGTTGTTATAGAACTTGGAGGAGAAGATGCAAAAATAACCTATTTAAGTGGAGGAATAGATCAAAGAATGAATGGTATATGTGCAGGTGGCACTGGAGCATTCATAGACCAAATGGCTTCCCTTTTAAAGACAGATGCTAGTGGTTTAAATGAATTAGCTAAAGGCTACAATGTTATTTACCCAATAGCCTCAAGATGTGGTGTTTTTGCTAAAACAGATATTCAACCTCTTATAAATGATGGAGCTAAGCAGACTGATATAGCAATGAGTATTTTTAATGCAGTTGTCGTACAAACAGTGAGTGTTCTTTCTTGTGGAAGAAAAATAGAAGGCAATGTTGCATTTTTAGGTGGACCATTGTATTTTTTATCTGAACTTAGAGAAGCTTTTAAAAGAGTACTAAATTTAAAAGATGAAAATGTAATTTTCCCAGAAGATGCACAGCTTTATATTGCTATTGGAGCAGGATTATTATCAGTAGATGAAGATAGTATAAAACTTAAATCTCTAATAGAAAAACTAGACAATATAAAAAATATTGAAGATGGAGAAGTAAATTTATTAGAACCTTTATTCAAAGATAAAAACGAGTATGAAGAATTTTTAAGAAGACATGAAAAAGAAAAAATAGATTATGTAGATATAAATTCAATTAAGAAAAATTGTTATCTAGGAATTGATGCAGGTTCTACTACTACTAAGGCTGCGCTTATTGATGAAGATGGGAATCTAGTATATTCTTACTATAATAGTAATGAAGGGAATCCACTAAAAACAACAATCAAGGTCATAAATGAAATATATGATATATTACCAAAAGACGTTAAAATCTTAAGTTCAACTGTAACTGGATATGGAGAGGGACTTATTAAAAAAGCATTAAAAATAGATAATGGAGAAATAGAGACTATAGCACATTATAAAGCTGCTAAATTTTTTAATAAAGATGTAGACTTTATACTTGATATTGGTGGTCAAGATATGAAGTGTTTAAAAATAAAAGAGGGTGTAATTGATAATATAATATTAAATGAAGCTTGTTCATCAGGTTGTGGTTCATTTTTAGAGACATTTGCAAGTTCTTTATCTATGACAATCGAAGAATTTGCACATGAAGGTATCTATTCTCAAAGCCCTGTCGATTTAGGTTCAAGATGTACTGTGTTTATGAATTCGAGAGTAAAACAATCTCAAAAAGAAGGGGCAAGTGTTGGAGATATATCAGCAGGCTTATCTTATTCTGTAATAAAGAATGCTTTATTTAAAGTAATAAAAATCAGAGATTTAAATGAGATTGGAAATAATATTGTTGTACAAGGTGGAACATTTTACAATGATTTAGTACTTAGAAGTTTTGAAAGGTTAATTGGCAAAAATGTAATTAGACCTAATATTTCTGGAATTATGGGTGCTTTTGGTTCAGCTCTTATAGCTAGAGAGAAGTATGAAAGTGGATATCAAACATCTTTATTATCTAAAGAAGAATTGAATAGTATAAAATTAGAATCAAGTGTAATTAGATGTAAAGGATGCTCAAATCATTGTCTTCTTACAATAAACAAATTTTCTGATAATGAAATTTTTATTTCAGGAAACAGATGTGAGAAGGGAGAAGCTATTTATGGCGATAAAAAGATAGGTTTAGAAAAGAAAAACCCCATAAATCTATTTAAGTATAAATATGATAGGATTTTTAAATACAAACCATTAGAAAAAGATAAAGCAAAAAAAGGAGAGATAGGAATACCAAGAGTATTAAATATGTATGAAGATTATCCATTTTGGTTTACATTTTTCAATGATATGGGATTTAGAGTTGTACTTTCAGATAGGTCATCAAAACAATTATATGAAACTGGTATAACTAGCATTGCTTCTGAAACAGTGTGTTATCCTGGGAAATTAGTTCATGGTCATATAGAAAATTTAATTTCAAAAGGAATAAAGAATATATTTTATCCTAGTGTAACCAATGAAAATAAAGAAGATTTAAGTGCAGATAATTATTATAATTGTCCCGTTGTAATATCCTATTCTGAAGTAATAAAAAATAATGTGGAAAATATAAGAAACAAAAATATAAATTACATAAATCCATTTATAAGTCTAAATGATAAGGAAAAGTTGAAAAAGAGACTTCATGAGGAATTATCAAGACGTTTTAATGGTATAAATATAACTAAGGAAGAAATTAATCATGCAGTTGATAAAGCGACTGATGAACAAAATTCATTTAAGATGGAGATGCAAGCAGCAGGTGAAAGAGCACTTAAGGAGATAAAAGAGAGAAACTTAAAGGGAATTGTATTATGTGGTAGACCATATCATATAGATCCAGAAATAAATCATGGAATGCCAGAGCTTATAAATTCTTTAGACATGGCAGTACTTACTGAAGATTCTATATGTCACTTAGCAAATATGCAAAGACCACTTAGAGTTGTAGACCAATGGGTCTATCATTCAAGATTATACAAAGCAGCTAGTTTTGTAAGAGATAAAAATTATTTAGAATTGGTTCAACTTAATTCATTTGGGTGTGGTTTGGATGCAGTAACTACAGACCAAGTTCAAGAAATACTTAATGAAAAATCTAAAATATATACTATTATAAAAATTGATGAAGGTAATAATTTGGGAGCTGCAAAGATAAGAATGAGGTCTTTAAAAGCAGCTATGTTTGAGAGAGAAAGTAAAAATATAGATGTAAAAAATATGAAAGTAGATAGAATACAGTATGCAAAGAATAATCAAATAACGAACAAACATACTATATTAGCACCACAAATGTCACCTATACATTTTCAATTCCTTGAAGAAGCTGTAAATCTGAGTGGATATAAGATAGAAATTTTAAAAGATACAGATAGTAGTGTTATTGAGGAAGGTTTGAGGTATGTAAATAATGATGCTTGTTATCCAGCTATAATAGTAGTAGGTCAATTAATAACAGCATTAAAGTCTGGAAAATATGATTTAAATAATACATCTGTTGCAATAACTCAAACTGGTGGCGGTTGTAGAGCTACAAATTATATTGGATTTTTAAGAAAAGCTATGTATGATGCAGGGTTTAAAGATGTTCCAGTTATTGCACTTAGTGTAAATGGAATAGAAGATAGTGGGATAATGGATAATGTATCTCTAAAATTAATCAATAGACTTTTTATGTCTGTTGTATATGGAGATTTATTGATGAAAGTACTCTATAGAGTGAGACCATATGAGAAAGTTATTGGAAGTACAAATACTCTATATGAAAAATGGGTTGATATATGTAAAAAATCTCTAGTCAAAGCTAAAATTTCTGTATTTACTAAAAACATAAAAGAGATAGTAAATGAGTTTGATAACCTAGAGATATTAGATATTAAAAAACCTAAAGTAGGTTTAGTTGGAGAAATATTAGTTAAATTTCATCCAATTGCAAACAATAATCTAGTGAATATATTAGAGCGAGAAGGTGCTGAAGCAGTTGTACCAGACCTTACAAATTTCTTTTTAAGTTGTGCGTTTAATACTATTTATAAACACACTCATTTAGAAGGAAGTAGAAAAAGTAGAATGATAGGAGAAGCCTTTATATACATAACAAGTATATACCAAAGAGTATATAAAAAAGCACTTGATAAAAGTAAAAGATTTTACGCTCCAGGAAATATAAAAACAGTTGCGAAAAATACAGAACCAGTAGTATCATTAGGAAATCAAACTGGAGAAGGATGGCTTTTAACAGGTGAGATGGTTGAATTGTTGAATGAAGGTGTGGAAAATATCATTTGTATGCAACCTTTTGGATGTTTACCTAATCATATAATTGGTAAAGGTTCTATAAAAGAATTAAAAAGATTATATAGGAATGCAAATATAATTCCTATTGATTATGACCCTTCTGCAAGCGAGGTGAATCAGCTTAACAGGATAAAACTTATGCTTTCTAAAGCTTTTAAAAATATAGAAGATTAATGTTTCACATATTGAAAATTTATAGCTATCTAAATAAATTTCTATTGTATAACAATTATAAAAAGAGTTACTCTATTTTTTAGGGTAACTCTTTATTACTTGAAAAATTATATGTATACTAATATAAAAGGGGGGACGTTATATGAATTTAGTATATGATGTTTATGAGTCTAAAATAGGAAATTTGTACATATTGAGTGAAGATGGTTTTGTAGTTAGTTTAGATATAGGAGATGAAAAATTTAATAATTTAAAAGAAGAATATATTAAAAAAGGAATAGATATAAAAAGAAGTGAAGAAGATTTAAAAGAGGCAATAAATCAGATAGATGATTATTTTAATGGAAAAAGAAAAACATTTGATTTGAAAATACGTGTTGATGGTACTGAATTTCAAAAGTCTGTCTATGAAGAAATGTTAAAAATACCTTATGGAAAAACACTCTCATACTCAGAAATAGCAAAAAATATAAATAATCCAAAGTCTGTTAGAGCAATTGGACAAGCAAGTAAAAGCAACAAAATTCCAATAATAATACCTTGTCACAGAGTTGTTGGTAAAAATAATATTGGTGGATATATGGGGAATCATTCTGACTTAAAAAAAATACTATTAGATTTAGAAGAAAATAGTTAAATTGGTTAAAAGTGATTTTTTTGTTAATATTTGATATAATTATGTTAGAAGAGATTTTTAATTTACATTGATAAGGGGGAGTTTTAATGTGCAATAAAGTTATAGCATCAAAATACCATGAAAAAGGGTTTAATTGTGCAGAGTCAGTTATAAAAGCATATAATGAAGAGTTTAATACAGATATACCAGTTTGTTTAGGTAGTGGATTAGGTTCAGGTTGTGGAGTTGCTAGTTTATGTGGTGCAGTAAATGCCTCAAATATAATAATTGGATATGTAAGAGGTAGAAACCATGAGGGTGAAAGTACTAAAGCTAAAGCATATGCTAAAGATTTGACAACAACAGTAAGAAATGAGTATGGTTCAGAGTTATGTATAGACTTAAAGAAAGATTTAGTTGCTTGTAGAGAGATAATGGATTTTGCATATGATACTTTAAAAGAAACTTTAAAAAAGGAACTATAATAAATATAAGTTATATAATATATTTATTAAGTCTATTTATTATATAACTTATTAGTTACAAATAAAACGCAATGAACTTTAAAAGAATATTAGATTTTTATATTATGAAGACGCTCAAAAAGGAGCGTCTTTTTGCTAGTATAATTTAGAAAAAAATTATATTACTTATTAACAGAATTTAAATGACAATTGAGTATTAACATGCATTGATGTAAATCAGCTTGATTAACAGATAATATTTATATAGGTATCGCAATTATTTCTATTTATTTTTTGTTATGTTATACTCAGCTTAAATAAATATTTGTTACAAAGGAGATGAAAATATTGGAAAATATTGATTTACTTATTAAAGAATTATGTTCAAAAAATCATACTGAAGCATATAAAACTTTTTTATTTCTAGAAAATGAAAGTAAAAAATCAAACATTACATACTGTTTTTTTGATTATTTTCTAGAAATGATTAATAATGAAAGTTCATATATTCGTACAAGAGGATTGTTGTTAATAGTTGCAAATGCTAAGTGGGATACTGATAATAAAATTGAAATGAATATAGATAGTATACTAAGTCACATTGTGGATAAAAAGCCTTCTGTATCGAGAAATTTTATTCAGTCATTACCTAATATCATAAAGTATAAGAAACAACTTATTCATCGTATAAGAGCGGAATTAAGTAATGCAGATATAAATATTTATAATGATAATATGAAGTCATTAGTAGAAAAGGACATAAGAAATACATTATCTAACCTTGAGTAATGATATATTATCCAAATTTTACGGGTTGCCATCATTATTAGTGATTAATTTTTTTTGACAATAGCAAGAAATGTGAAAATAGCTAAGACAGAATTAGGTACAATCATACTAGAAGGTTACTAATTTTTACAGATAAGCCAATTATGGAAATTTCACTATTTGCTGGATATGAAACACAACAATCATTTACAATTGGATTTAAGGCTATGTTTAAATGTAGCCCACAATCATTTAGAAAAAAAGGAGATTTTCATCCTGTACAATTAAAGTTTACTGTTGATGGAAAAGAAACTTTGAGAGGTGATAGAATAATGGAAGTTAAAATGGTTGAAAATGACAAAATTCTTTTAGTAGGCTATAAAGGAAATACACGACTAGGTTTTTCTGTTATAGGTGAATGTGCAAAATATAGTTTTTACCTTTAAAGCAAAGAGAGAAGATAGCTTACAACCTGTTGTAGATTATGCTTATAAAGAATGGTTACCTCAGTCAACATGCCAGTTAAATGAAAATGCTAAATATGATTTTGCGAGATATGGAGAATTAGTTGATAAGGATGGTAAAAGTTTGATTGAATTTTGGGTTCCAATTTTATGAGTGCCATAATATTTTGAATATATAGACTAAATAAACGTAGTAAAAATCGTTGTAATGAGTAAAAGCTTTATATGTTAAAAGAAAATATACATAATCTAATGGTAGTTTTGAAATAACAAATTAAAGCTGCCATTTTTATTTTGAAAAATCATTTAATGAAATAGATTCAGTTTATTAAATATATTATTTATAAGATTATAATAATATATTGTTAAAGAAAATATTTAATAAATTAAATGTTTTCTTTGACAATGTACATATATGAATGATAATATCTAAATGAATAAAAGCTATGGTAATAAAATGATTTCTTAAAATCTATTTTAGGTATTATTAATAAATAAAAAATTATAAAATACATAATGTCTCTAACAAACGATGATACTAGAATGATACTGTTTTTATAAGAAATTATAAAATACATAATTAATAAAAATAATATATTGAATTATATAATAGATTGGGTTTTACTAAATAAAAAAGAAATGAAATCCCCATGTTATTATACAAAAGCAAAGGTGGGAATAAAAATGAAAGAAATTGATGATTCTATAACATCAGAATATTTAAGCTATGGTATCAATGAAGATATTAGTATCTATGAAGGTAGATTTTGTATATATTTAGATAAGAAATATAGATGTAATGGAAAAATTTATTATAAAATGACACCTCCAATATCCATAAGTTTTAAAGCAGATATAGGTTGCATTGAAGATATAGAAAATGAAGATGAGAACTTAGTTTTGGACTATGATAATGCTATTCTTGAAGTCTATGGTTATAAGATTATTTCTATAACAATAAACACTCTAAGTGATTTTGTGATAGAAGGATATATCAATGATGATTGTATAAAATCTAAAAACTCTTATGTTGAACATGTAGATTTTAATATAATAAACTTAGATAAAATACCTGGAAAACTTATAAAATACAATGATAAGGTATATGCAGGTAGAATTGAATTTGATATAAATGATTATGTTGTTACTATAGATAAACGGTATGATTATAGAAAAGAATTGAAGTCAGATTTAAAGTCTAAATCTGGTGCAATAATAACTCATGTAGGTAGGATTAGAAGAAAAGATGGTAAAATTTTTAGAACTAATAATACAATAAATCTTTTAGATAGAATATCAACAGCCTTGAGTTTTATGTGTGGCAGATATGTTGGATTTTGTTTGGCAAAAGGATATAGAAATGGGAATGAAGTTTATAGAATTTGGAATGAGAATCAAATAACACCTTTTAGATATGTACCAACATGGTCAGATACGCTGTCGAACTATCATAATATAGAAAAATATATAAGTCTCATGTGTAAAAAATTAGAAGATTTTTATTATGGCTCCGCGATAAAGAGTGTCGTTGATTGGTATATAGAGTCTCTTGGAAGTGTGACTATGGAAAATAATATAATATCTGTACAGATTGCACTTGAAACTTTGTCATATGTAGTGCTGGTAGAGCAAAATAAGGTGCTTACAGATGAAACTTTTGACCATAATTTGGCATCTAAAAATATCAGACTTCTACTTGATATATGTAAGATACCATATGGTAAATATGAGTTAGACATATTTGATAGCATGATAAAAAAGAAGTTTGATGATGGAATAGATTTAGTTATTTATTTAAGAAATAGTATAGTTCATCCAAGTAGAAAAGCTCATAGAGCTACATTAGAAGTTGAAGACATTTGGAATATCATTTCAATAGGAACAAGATATATTGAGCTTGTTTTGCTTTTTATTTTGGGATATAAAGGAGAGTATTCTAATAGATTGGTAGAACGATGCTATGGTGAGGTAGAAGTTGTACCTTGGAATTAGATTTTTATATTTATTTTAAAATATATATTGACAGATATTGCCTTATGATATAAAATCAATATCATAAATAAGAATTCAAAACAACATTAAATGCGATGAAAAGAAATAGTAAAAGTGGGTAATCTTAAACAGAGAGTTTCCGATTGGTGAGAGGAGCAATAGATTTTACTTTGAACACATCTTTGAGCAGGACTCTGAAAGAGTAAAAATACTTTACTAGGAGTTTCCCGGTATCCTTGCATCCGTTATAGTGCTAGAGTATAATTATTATTGTACTTAAAGAGGTTAGTGTCGTGAGGCATTAATGAACAGAGGTGGAACCACGAGATTTAACTCCCGTCCTCTAGCAATAGCTAGAGACGGGAGTTTTTTAATATAATTTTTTAAGCGCGCAGAGAATTATATTGCAATAGATACATTTTTTCTGAAATAATCAAAATATTTAAAATTTAAAAATTTAAAAGACGAGGGAGAATATTATGAAAAATATATTAAAAAAATTAGGATTATTTACAATTATGTTAGGTTTAGTAAGTGGAATGGCAGGTTGCTCAAAATCAGATAATGAAAAGGATAAAGATGCTTCAAATGCATCAAAAAAAGAGGTAATTGTAGGATTTGATAATACATTTGTACCAATGGGATTTTTAGATGAAAAAGGAGAAACAGTGGGATTTGATGTTGATTTAGCAAAAGAGACATTTAAGAGACTTGGAATGGAAGTTAAATTTCAACCAATAGATTGGTCAATGAAAGAAACAGAGTTAAATGATTCAAAAACTGTAGATGTATTATGGAATGGATATTCTATAACAGATGAGAGAAAGAAAATAGTATCATATACAGAACCTTATTTACAAAATAAACAAATAATAGTTACTTTAAGTGATTCAAAAGTAAATACAAAAGCTGATTTAAAAGATAAAGAAGTTGGAACTCAACAAGGTTCAACAGCTCTTGATGCAGTAGAAAAAGATAAAGATTTTATGAATAGCTTAAAGGGTGGAGCACCAGTTCTTTATGATACTTACGATAAAGCACTTAGAGACTTAGAGATAGGTAGAACTAGCGCAGTTGTTGGTGATGAAGTTTTAATTAGATACTATATGGGACAAAAAGGTGAAGATAAATATAAAGTATTAAAAGAAGATTTTGGATTAGAAGATTATGTTGTAGCAACATCTAAGGAAAATCCAGAACTTTGTAAAAAAATAAATGAAACATTAAAAGAAATGAAAAAAGATGGAGCTTTTGACAAAATTTATGATAAGTGGTTTAAATAAGAGATAAGTTAGCTGTTAAGAAGGGGGCACTAAAGGCATGTTACAAGGTTTAGAAATAGTTATAGCAATGTTTTGTATAACATTAATAGTATCAATTCCATTGGGGATTGGAGTTGCATTTTTAAGATTATCAAAAAATAAATTAATAAGTGGTATTACACAATGTTATATATTAATAATGAGAGGAACACCTTTACTTTTACAAATGATAGTCATATTCTATGGTTTACCTCTTATAGGAATTGTATTTGACAGGTTTACAGCTGGAATAGTAGCTTTCTTCTTAAATTATGCAGCATACTTTGCAGAAATATTTAGAGGTGGAATACAATCAATAGATAGAGGTCAATATGAAGCTTCAAAAGTACTAGGGTTTGACAAATTTACGATGTACAAGAGAATAATATTTCCACAAGTTTTTAAAAGAATACTAGCACCTATTTCAAATGAAGTAATTACATTAGTAAAAGATACATCTTTAGTATATATATTAGGATTAAATGATATTTTAAGAATATCTCAAATAGCAATGAATAGAGAAGCAAGTTTGTTACCACTATTTGAGGCAGGAGCAATATATCTTATATTTGTAGCTATACTTACTAAGGGATTTGAATTACTTGAAAAAAAATATTCTTATTACAGATAAAGCTACAATAATTATAGGAGGAGGTTTTTTATATGTTGAAAATCAGGAATTTAAATAAATCATTTAAAAAAAATAAAGTGCTTAAAGATATTTCTTTTGAACTAGAAGAAGGTCAGATTGGAGTTTTGCTTGGTAAATCTGGTGCAGGGAAGACCACAATATTAAGATGTATAAATGGTCTTGAAGAATTTGATAGTGGAGAAATTATAATAGATAATGAAATAATAAAAAGTAAGAAAGACATGGCAAAAATACGTGGTAAAATAGGTATGGTTTTTCAAAACTTTAATCTATTTCCTCATATGACTGTCCTTGAAAATATAATTGAATCTCCAGTTAATGTTTTTAAAGTCCCTAGAGAGGAAGCTGAAAATAGAGCTAAAGAACTTTTGAGACTAGTTGATTTGGAAGAAAAATTGAATTCATATCCATTTGAGTTGTCAGGAGGACAGCAACAAAGAGTTGCAATAGCTAGGTCTTGTGCATTAATGCCAAAAGTTCTTTGTTTTGATGAGCCTACTTCTGCACTTGATATTGATACTATTCAAAAAGTAGTAAATATAATGAATAGGCTTAAAGATAAAGGCATGACTATACTGATAATTACACATGATGTTGTATTTTCAAATAGTGTTGCTGATAAGATTATAAGTATAAAAGATGGTATAGTTGAGGATATTCAAATAAAATAAAAAATTGTTTAAATTTTTAAAAACGAAATTTATATTGAAATTTTATAAAAAAATAAGAATTGTTTGTCTGACTTTTACAATGAAAAATATAAATTTTGATATATTAGAGCAGTTAAAATTTAATTTAACTGTGTGGTAAAAAAGTCGTGATATCAAACTGTCACGGCTTTTACATGTATACAAATTCAAAAAATGTATAATGTAAGATTAAAATTATAGAAATGCCATACTTCACACCAAAATAGCTAAAGAAAAAGTATGAGGAGGAAGAATTTATCATCAACAGTAGCAATTATAAATTTAATGAAAGCAAATATGGAGATTTTAATATAACTAAGACTGTATCTATTGATGCTAGAAAATTTGAACTGTTCTATCGTATTTATGATAAAACTTGATTATAATATACATATTATGGGTATAAAAATGTAAATATAGAGATAAAAAATTAGAAAGGAAGTTTTACTATAATGATTAAATTATATGGATATACAAAATGTTCTACAGTTAAAAAAGCAAAAAAATGGCTTAAAGAAAATAATTTGGAATTTGAGGATATAGATATGGTTCAAAATCCACCAACTAAAAATGAATTAGAATTAATTTATAATATTAGTGGATATGATATAAAAAAGTTTTTTAATACAAGTGGAATGAAATATAGAGAACTAGGTCTTAAAGATGTAGTAAAGACTGAGTCAGATGATAAACTGCTAGAAATATTAGTAAGTGATGGTATGCTTATTAAAAGACCACTACTATTTGATGGTAAAAATGTACTATTAGGGTTTAAAGAAGATGTATGGAAAGATATTTTATTAAAGGAAGAATAGAAATCAATGGGTGTATTAGTTAAAATTTTTAATTGGTACACCTATAAATTTATGTATTAAATTTACTTTTGTTATACATAAATAATAAGAAATACACGTGAATATACAACTCTAATAAATTTTACAGGTATATTATTCTACTATTTTCTCAATGCAGTTAAAATTTATACATAGTAATTACTGTTAATTACAAGTTAGAAAAGTACATTTCTAGTCTCTATGTAAGTGTTTTTAGTATTGGGATTAAAAGCACATCAATAGAATTATTAGCTATTAGATAGTAGAATCTTGTACTTTCTGAGTTTAATATATTAAATAAATACATATCTTTTCACATAAAAGTACTATTAAATCTAAATCTTGATTTTAATCTATTAATTCTTGCAAACATGCATGTGATTTATTAGAATTTATACTATACATAAAGTCTAATATTATTTATTATTTTGGGGATATTTGTTACTATTAAAAAAATTCACATTGACCTTGTCTCAAATAAATTTAATGTGAATAAATATACCCTTTCTTATACAAATTATATCATTTATTTTATTTAAAATAACATAATATTACAACGAATTATTACAAAATTACTTATTATTAACCATGAACATTTGTTTTGTGATATTATATTTATATGAGGATATTGTCATAAAAACGTTATATTTATACAAAAAATTAAATGAAAATTTATTTAATATGAATGTTTTTTATAAATTATACCTCTACTTATAGTTTTACAAATAATAATAGTATTTAAAAATTTGACAACAAAAAAAGAAAACTTTCAAAAGAATTAAATCTAAAAAGAATAGGAGATAAATATGGGTATTGAAGATTTATATGGTTTTGAATGTGTTCCTGTGAACAATGAGATTGATATTGACAATTTATTGGAGACAATGATAGAAGATGGAAAAGAAAAAGGATATACACCAATTATAATTATCGATGAAAAGGTAGGATTGCTAAAAGAAAACATTGATATTGTCAATAAAGAGTATGGTTCTCTTGAGAACTACAAAGAGCATTGTCTGAAAAAATATAATGAAATTGATGTAAATGAATTTTTCAAGTGTAGGAAGAGTGAAATTTCAGAGGTGGTAAAGGAACTCATAGAGTCAGAAGATATTTTTTGTGATTATAAAAGTTTTAACCCAATTACAAATATAGATATATTTCAAGAAAATAACAAAGTTTACATAGCTAAAGTTCCAACAACTAAACCTTATGAAGTATTTGCATATATACCAATTGGTGGATTTAACGATTGTCCTAGTGATGAAGAGCATATAGCAGTTGCAAAATATTGGTACGAAAACTATGGAGCATACCCAATAGCAATTGGATGTGACACAGTCCAATATTTTTCAAAAAATATACCTAGTGACAATAAAATGTTCAATAACCTATGCATAGAGTTAATCTTGTACTGTGAAGATATTATTGTACAAGGATATGAGACATTAAGAGCTCTAAAAGAGGTAATACAAGATTCTACCATATGGCTTTTTTGGTGGGATTGATATAGGGCTCTGTAAACTATAAGTATTAAGTTTTTAAAACATTTTTAATGATAGTATCTTTTTGTAATTTACAATTATATCGATAAGAAGAGTAATTATATGAGAATAAAATCGTGAACTTAGCCATGAAGATAGGCTATTTAGGCTTCATGGCTTTTAAGTATATTACTGTATTACACTGTTTTGTTTTTATATAGTGTAATACAGCAATATGCTTAAATTGTAAAGATATAAATAAAAGTACTTTAATATTATAATTAATATATTTAAAAGTCATTCTAATTTTTTAAATATATACTTTATATGTTATAATCATTAAGTATGTAAAAAATAAGAATAGTTTTAGAGTTCATATTTTATTGATATGGAGGTAGATTTAGTGAAGGAAAGAGAAAAGTTAGAAAAATTAAGAGAAAAATTGATTGGATTAGAAAGTGTGGCAGTTGCTTATTCAGGTGGAGTTGACAGTAATTTCTTACTTAAAGTAGCAAGAGATACATTAGGAGATAATGTTATAGCTGTAACTATTCATGCAATGATGCACTCAAATAGAGAAATAGAAGAAGCAAAACAATATACTAAAAATTTTGGAGTTAAACATATTATATTAAGAATAGAAGATTTTGATTTAAAGGAATTCAAAGAAAATGGTGTTGAAAGATGTTATTATTGTAAAAAATATATATTTACTAAAATAAAAGAGGTCGCAAAGGAACATAATATAAAGTACATAGTAGATGGAACCAATGTAGATGATTTAGGAGACTATAGACCAGGTCTTAAAGCACTAAATGAACTAGAAGTAATTAGTCCATTGAAAGAAAGTGGATTAAAGAAAAATGAAATTAGGTTACTTTCAAGAGATATGAAGTTAGAAACTTTTAACAAACCATCATTTGCATGTCTGGCAAGCAGAATTCCTTATGGTGTTGAAATTACAGATGAAAAGCTTAGGATAATAGAAAAAAGTGAAGAATATTTATCTGATTTGGGCTTTTCTCAATTTAGAGTAAGAATGCATGGAGATATAGCTAGAATAGAAGTTAATCAGGAAGAATTAGGTAAATTTTTTGAAAATAACAATTTTAGTAAAGTTGACACTAAATTAAAAAAATTTGGCTTTAAATATGTTACACTAGATATGTCAGGATATCAAATGGGAAGTATGAATTTAAACATGTAAATAGGTTAAAAAATAAATAATCGTTGTAATTAATATAGGAAACAGGAGGTTTTATGAAAAACTATACATTAATATCGCCATGTTTTTTTGGAATGGAAAAAATGTTGGCTAGAGAAATTACTAATTTGGGATATGAAATAATAAAAACAGAAGATGGAAGAATAACATATAAGACTGATGAATTTGGGATAGCAAAATCAAACATGTGGTTAAGATGTGCAGAAAGAGTACATCTTAAGATTGCTGAGTTTGAAGCAAAAAGCTTTGATGAATTATTTGAAAATACAAAAAGGATAAATTGGTCTAAATATATACCTTATGGAGCTCAATTTCCTATTTCAAAAGCTTCTTCTATAAAATCAAAATTATACAGTACACCAGATGTACAAGCTATAGTAAAAAAAGCTATTGTAGAAAGCTTGAAGAAAAGTTATTTAGAGGATGGTTTGCTTAAAGAAGATAAAGAAAAATACCCTATATTTGTATTTATACACAAAGATAAAGTAACTCTTTCAATAGACACAACAGGAGATGCTTTACATAAAAGAGGATATAGAGAAAAAGCAAATAAAGCTCCGATAAGAGAAACTTTAGCTTCTGGACTTATCTACTTAACTCCTTGGAAAGCAGGTAGGACTTTAGTAGACCCTATGTGTGGTTCTGGTACTATATTAATTGAAGCAGCTATGATAGGTATAAATATGGCACCTGGATTAAATAGAGAATTTATATCAGAAAAATGGAGAACGCTTGATAAAAAGATTTGGTGGGATGTAAGAAAAGATGCTTTTAATAAAATAGACAATGAATCTAAATTTAAAATTTATGGATATGATATAGATGCAGAATGTATAGATATAGCTCGAGAAAATGCAGAAATAGCAGGTGTAGATGAATATATAGAATTCAATGTAGGAGATGCAACTGAGTTTGAGAGTGAAGAAGAATTTGGATTTATAGTTACCAATCCTCCTTATGGAGAACGATTGGAAGATAAGGATAGTGTTAAACAATTATATAAAGAGCTTGGTTATGCATTTAGAAAGTTAAAAAATTGGTCATATTATCTGATAACTTCCTATGAAGAATTTGAATATGAATTTGGACAAAAAGCAGCTAAAAAGAGAAAATTATATAATGGTATGCTAAAAACTAACTTTTTCCAATATCCAGGGCCTAAACCTCCTAGAAATAATAATTAGATTTTATATTTATCATAAGTTTTATCAAAATATAAAGTTTTGTTAAAATAAGTAAAACCTTATGAGGATTTGAAACGTCTAACTATTGTGAGGAGATTTTTGCGAGAAAAAAGAAAAATTTAAGATTGTAGGATTAGGAGGGGTTAAATGAAGTTATTAAAGCTTATTATTGTATCAGGCTTAATGATGTTATTTGTTACTGGATGTAATGTTAAAACTGAATCTCCAGAACAATTGGCAAAGATACCTAACTATGATGATACAAAAAAAGTATTGTACGATGGTATAGATCAGCTACTAAAACCAGACTCATCTATGATATTGCCTTCTAATACAAAAGAGGTAGGAAAAATAAATAAGGTAGATTTAAATAGTGATGGAGTTGATGAATTAGTAGTATTTGAGCAAAAAGAAGATTTAAGTAATAATGTTAATAAAGTAGGTTTTGTAACTTTAAGTTACAATGGTGAAAAATATGTACTAGGAGACCATTATTTAGAAAATGGAGAATCAATAGAATATGCTAATTTCTATGATTTGGATTCAGATGGATATAAGGAAGTTATTTTACTTGTTAAATCCAAAGATAAAACTAATATGCATATATACAAAGTAAGGGATAATGAAATCACAAAAGTATACGATTTAGATGCTTCTTGGATTCAAAATAAAGAAGATTTTAACGATATGAAGGTAAAGATTGGTTATATAGATGGAGATGACAAGATAGATATATTAATGCTTCATTTGAATAATAAAACTAATGAGATGTTTGCAACTGTTGCAAATTTTGATGGAACTATGAAGGTTAAGGATTATGTCAAATTTGAAAATGTAAAAAATCTAAATGAGTTATATATAACTCTAGGTAATGTTGCTTCATCTGTTGGAAATTCAGCTGCATCCATCAAAGGTGTTGTACTAGATATTCCCATGTTAAAAGAAAATAATTATATCACACAGATATTATATATGAAAAATGATAAAATTCAAAAAGTGTTTAGTGATTATGATAAAACTATTACTAAACCTTATTACATACCTGTTGATGATGTTGATAAAGATAAAATTATAGAGATACCTATAGTTGCTGGAGGGAATAGAAATACTTATACCTCTAAAGCATCTGCTAATATAAGTTGGTACAGATGGAATGGGAAAGAAGATTCTAATTCAAAATTAATATTTATAAGCCAGATATACTATAATTATAAATACAATTTTAGATTATTTATGCAAAATAATTTAGTAGATAAAATAATTGTTGAACAAGAATTTGTTGGGGAAAAAGCTGTATTTAAATTTTACTATTTTGATTATTCAGAACGTAAGAATTTATTTAATATAATAGTAGAGAGTAAAAATAAACTTGAAGATAGAAAAAGTGCAAATACACAAAATTCTATTGTACTTCAAGAAAGCGATGAATATACTTTTTTACTAACTATAAATGATGCAAATGAAATGGATAAGTTAGATATTACGATAGACGCATTAAAAGAGTATTTCTCATTAATATATGGTTAATATTACACTCAATTGGAGGTTTTATTTTATGAAGGAAAAAATACTTATACTAGAAGATGAAATTGGAATTAGAAGTTTTGTCAGTATAAACTTAAAAAGAGAAGGCTATGAAATAGTTGAAGCAGGTACTGGTAGAGAAGCTATAGAAAAAATGACAACAGAAAGTGATATTACAATAGCTCTTTTAGATGTAATGCTTCCAGATATAAGTGGGATAGAGGTTTGTAAGTTTATAAGGGAAAATTTTGATCAAGTTGGGATAATAATGCTTACTGCAAAAGCTCAAGAAGATGATAAAATAGAAGGATTTATTTCAGGAGCAGATGATTACATCATAAAACCATTTAGTATAAAGGAACTTTTAGTTAGGGTTTCTGCTCTTATCAGAAGAGTTGCAAAAGATGATTCAAATGTTAAGTCAAGTGAGATAGTCTCGCCACCATTTATACTTGATATAGATAAAAGAAAATTATTTAAGAATGGTAAAGAGATTGAACTTACTCCAACAGAATTTTCAATAGTAAAATATTTGATATCAAATGCTAAACAATCATTAAGTAGAGATCAGATATTAGATGAGGTATGGGGAACTAATTATTTGTATGATTTTAAAATAGTAGATGTAAATATAAGAAGGATAAGAAATAAAATAGAAGATGACCCATCAAAACCAAAATATATACAAACTATTTGGGGTTATGGATACTGTTTTAGAAAGGAAGAATAATAGTGTTACATTTTGAAGGTCTGAGAAAAAAAGTAATAAAAAACTATTTTATAATAATTATTATAATGGTAACTCTGTTTGAAGGGCTATTCATGTTTTATATACAAAACTATTACTATGATTCTGTTAAACAGTTACTTGAATCTGAAATAAAATACGCTGATGAATATAATGCTATTACAATGGAAACTACAAGCTTTGAGAAAAAAGTTAAAAATATTTTTGATAAACAGCCATTAACAAAGAATTCAGAATTTGGGATTTCGATAATAGATAAGAATAAAAATGTTATATTGGACCAATATGGATTTAAAAGTAAAGAAAAAGCAAATTATGAAGATGTAGATAATGCATTAAGAGATGTAAAGACTAAAAATTTAACACCATATACTTATAAAATACCAGATACAGGAGAGCATGTCATGAGCATCTCCTTACCACTCAAAGTAAATAATATTATAGAAGGTGTTGTTAGATATACTGTTTCATTAGATGGAATTGATAACGCCATATTAAAGCAAGCTACATGGCTTATATTGGCGGGAATATTTATACTTATTATAGCTATATTAATAAGTCTCAAATTTGCTGAGACTCTTATAAAACCATTGAGAGAGCTAAAGAAGTTTGCAAACGAATTAGCTGTAGGAAACTACAATATAAAATTGGAAAATATGAAGATTGTAGATGATGAAATTGGTGATTTAGCACAGACATTTGAACATATGGCACATGAAATTGATAAGAGTGAAAAATTGAAAGAAGAATTTATATCTTCTGTATCTCATGAGTTGAGAACCCCTCTTACATCTATAAAGGGATGGAGTGAAACATTAGGATATGAAAGTATAACTAGAGAAGAGTTAGATTTAGGTCTAGGTATTATACAAGATGAGACAGAAAGACTTATAAAGTTGGTAGAAGAATTATTGGATTTCTCAAGGCTTTCTTCTGATAGGATAAAGCTTCATATTGATATAGTTGATGTTGAAGGATTAGTTGTTGGGGTTGTAAATCAGTTGAAAGTTAAAGCAGCTGAAAAAGATATATCACTTTTATTTGAATTTGAAAATGAATTCATAGAAAATATCCAAGGAGATAAAAATAGACTAAGACAAGTTCTTATAAATTTAATACAAAATTCATTTAAATTCACTAGTCAGGGTGGTTACATAAAAGTTGTAGCTTCTCAGGATGAAGATATAACAACTATATCAGTTGAAGATAATGGTTCAGGTATAGAAAAGCAAAATTTAAATAAAGTTTTAGATAAATTTTTCCAAGAGGATTACAACAAGGCTGGCAGTGGATTAGGTCTTGCAATTAGTAATGAAATTGTAAAACTTCATGGTGGAGTAATGAAAATAGAAAGTGAAAAGAATGTTGGAACAAAAATAACTTTTAATATAAAAAATAAATTTGCTAAACAGGCATAAATTCTTAGAAAGAGGATTAAGATGAGAAATATAAAAATGATAGTAGCATATGATGGTTCAAGATACAAAGGTTATCAAAAATTAGGCGATAATGACATGACTATACAAGAAAAGCTTGAGTCTGTCTTAAGTAAAATGGCCAATGAAACTATTGAGATAATTGGTTCTGGGAGAACTGATATGGGAGCACATGCAAGAGGTCAAGTTATAAACTTTAAAACAAATTGTATGGATTCAGTAGATAAAATTCAAAAATATCTATATGAATATTTGCCAGAGGATATAGTTGTAAAAACTGTTGAGGAAGTTGATGAAAGATTTCATTCAAGATACAATGTAAAATCAAAAACTTATTTATATAAGATTGATAATAATAAATATCACAGTCCTTTTATGAGAAAGTATGCTGCACACATAAGTAAAAAATTAGATTTAGATAGAATGAGAAAAGCAAGTGAGTATTTAATAGGAGAACATGATTTTACTAGCTTTGCTTCTTCTAAGTCTAAGAAAAAATCTAATGTAAGAGAAATTTACTCAATAAATATAAAAGAAAATGATGATATTGTAGAAATATATATAGAGGGAAATGGATTTTTATATAATATGGTAAGAATAATAGTAGGAGCATTAATAGATGTTGGCCTTAAAAGAAAAGCACCACAAGATGTTAAGCATATGCTTGAGTCGAAAGACAGAAGTAAGTCATCAGACACCGCACCAGCTAAAGGACTATGCCTTTGGAAAGTAAAATATGAGTAAGCTTAAAGAGAAAATATTTTAAAAAGAAAATAAATTATATAGTTGACATAAATGGAAAAATAAACTATTATATATTCTATAAGAGATGTCTAAAAAATTTGATATTTAAATCCGATGAAAAAGAGAGTAACTTTTATGTATTTTATAGAGAGCTGAGGATGGTGGAAGCTTAGCAAATAAGTATTAGTGAAAAGAACTTTGGAGGATGCTAATTGAATTTAGTATGTTAGTAGGTAATCTCGCCTTAAGAGAAAGAGTGGATAAGTTTATCTTATCAATTAGAGTGGTAACGCGGATATATTTCGTCTCTTGGTTTTTCCAAGAGGCGTTTTTTAATATATTTATTTACTAATATGTATTTAGTAGTTATACATTTACTGATTGATTAGCTAAGTTTATCAATAAGAGTGGTACCGCGGATATTTCGCCTCTTAGTATTTAAAAATACTGAGGGGTTTTTTTAGTATTAAAATGATTTTATAAGAATCTATATTTTTAAAGTCATTCAATATTAAGAGTTTCTATGAAAAAATAAAAAATATAAAATTATAATTTAAAATTGGGAGGAATTAACAATGAAGGAAAAAGTAGTATTAGCATATTCAGGAGGACTTGATACATCAATTATAATACCTTGGTTAAAGGAAAATTATGAAGATATAGAAGTTATAGCTGTTTGTGGAAATGTAGGTCAAGAAGATAAAATGGAAGATGTTTATGAAAAAGCTTTACAAAGTGGAGCATCAAAAGCCTATGTAGATGATATAAGTGAAGAGTTTGTGACGGAAACTATATTTAAAGCTGTAAAAGCAGAAGCAAAATATGAAGGAAAATACTTATTAGGAACTTCTTTAGCAAGACCTATAATAGCTAAAAAATTAGTTGAAGTTGCTCATAAAGAAGGAGCAAAATATATATGCCATGGATGTACAGGAAAAGGTAATGACCAAGTTAGATTTGAAGCTACAATTGCAGCCCTTGACCCAACTATAAAAGTTATAGCTCCTTGGAGAATATGGGATATAAAATCAAGAGAAGATGCTATAGATTATGCTGAGAAACACAACATAAAAGTAACAGCAACTAAAGCTAAAATATATTCAGTAGATGCTAACCTTTGGCATGTATCAACAGAAGGTGGAGACATAGAACATTTACAAAATGAACATAAAAAGGATGTATATAAACAATGTGTAGACCCTGAGGATGCATGTGATGTAGCTGAATATGTAGAGGTTTATTTTGAAAAAGGTGAGCCTAAAAAGATAAATGGTGAAGAATTATCTCCAGTGGCATTAATTCATAAATTAAATGAGTTAGGTTGTAAGCATGGAATTGGAGTTATAGATATAGTTGAGAATAGACTTGTTGGTATGAAATCAAGAGGTATATATGAAACTCCAGGAGGAACAATTCTTTATGAAGCACACAATATTTTAGAAAGTGCTACTTTAGATAAAGACACACTACACTTTAAGCAAATGATATCTTACAAATATGGAGAGCTTATTTATAATGGATTATGGTACTGTAAATTAAGAGAATCTATAGATGCATTTATGGAACAAACTCAAGATAATGTTACAGGGACAGTAAAAGTTAAACTTTACAAAGGTAATATAAAACCTGCTGGAATATTTACTGAAAATGCACTTTATGATGAAGGAATATCTTCTTTTGGAGATAGTGAACTTTATGACCATAAAGATGCAGAAGGATTTATTAATTTATTTACTTTACCACTAAAAATTAGAGCTATGAAGGCTGGGAAATAATAGAATATAGTAAATTAAAATTATTAGAGTATATAAGAAACGTTTTTTAGTTTTTTATATGCTCTTTTTTATATAAAATTATTATATTATTTGTAATAGTTTATTTGAGTACAATACAAGAAATTTTAAAACTTATTTTTCTCAAGATTTTCTACTTATTTACAAGCATTAAAAGTCTAATTTTATTATAAGTTACATAATATGAATACTTATTTTTGAATTTTGCCATTGACTCTCACATTATAGGAGGGTTTATACTAGGTTTAATTAAAAATATACATGAAAAAGCTACTAATCGTAGAAGGCAATAACCATATAATTTGAAATTATAAAGATATAATTTATGAAAACACTATTAATTCCATAATGAAATTATTTATAAATGGAGGTAAATTAAATGAGGAAAATAATTGAAATAAAGCACCATTTACATGATTATGAATGTATGTGGAATGGTATAGAAGATATATATATGAATAAAATGGGTGAATCTCTGCCAAATGATTTTTTCTTTTTATTATCAGGTTTTGGCTCGTTTTGTTATCTAAAAACAAATAAAAAAGAATTAAAGAGAATGGTTGCTTTTGGGGATGGAAGAACCAAAAAAATGTATGAATTTTTAGCACCTATTGTTGGTTTTGAATATAAACACTATGAGTTTAAAAAGTATGAACAAGCTTTAAAAAAGGCAAAATCAGAAATTGATTCTGGTTATCCAGTTGTTTTAGGAGCCTTAGATATGTATTATCTGCCATATTATGAAAAATTATATCAAAAAGAGCATATTCCTTTTCATTATGTGCTTATGGTAGGGTATGATGATATAGAAGAAAGAATATATTTATATGATTGTGGGATAACTGATTTAATCTCTATTTCTTATGATGAACTATGTGAATGTATGAATTGTAGTTATCCTGGATTAAGCAAAGCGAATACAATTTGTACAGTTAGAATGAATAGTTCAAAGAATAAATATCAGATTGCTCAAGAAGCACTCGCTATAAAGCGTGATATGTTTTTAAATCCACCTACAGGGTTTTTAGGATATAAAGGTTTTGAAAAGTTTATCAAAGAATTGTCACAATGGAAACATGAACTGGAAAAAGATGACTATGATAGGATTTTAGCTAATATGGTTATGTTTTTTGGAACAGTACCAACTATTCCAAATGCAATCAAAGGAATTGAAGAACCAGATAGTGTCGAATTTAAAGGTGGTTTTGATAAAATGAGCAAGATGCTTAAATCTATTGGAACTGAATACAAAAATGACTGTTGGGTACAAGTAGCAGAGATTTTTGAAGAAAGCGCAATTATAATTGAAAAAATATCTAATATAATAATAGATTATTTATTGAATAAGGATGATGAAACTGAAAAACTTCCTTTACTATTTTCCGAAATTTTGAAACAAATGAAATCTGGATACTTAATGTTAGGTATATGAATATAGAACAAGATTTCTTTTTAATAATGTTAGGAAAAAGTATATTAACTAGATAATCAAAATTTAAATATGAAATGAGTTCAAAAAATCAAATTATATATTTATAAAGTGTTGACTCTAACACCACGTTATATTGTAATATGAAAACATAGTTTGAAAATATTAATAAATACTGATAGATATATAAATATTTATTAATATTCGTAGCTGTAAAATAAAATTTTGAGGTGAGGCAATGAGAACAGTAAAACAAGTTTCAGATTTGACAGGAATAAGTGTGCGCACATTACATTACTATGACGAGATAGGTTTATTAAAACCAAGTGAAATTACAGAAGCAGGGTACAGGTTTTATGATGATGAAGCTATTAAAACGCTTCAACAAATTTTATTTTTTAAAGAGCTTGAGATACCTTTAAAAGAAGTTAAAGATATAATGTTAAGCCCATACTTTGATAAAATGCATGCTCTAGAAAGTCAAAGAAAGCTACTTATTATAAAACGTAAAAGATTGGATAGTCTAATAGAAATTATAGACAAAACGTTAAAAGGAGAAAATGTAGTAAACTTCAAAGAATTTGATATGAGTGAATATTTTAAAGTATTAGAGGAATTTAAAATAGAGCATGAAGATAAAGTAATTAAAATTTATGGTAGTGTAGAGAAATATAATGAACATATTGAGAAGTTTAAATCTAAAGAAGATGAAATTGCTAAAATGGCTATAAAAATATATGGAAGTATTGAGAAATATTCTGAGGCTATAAAGAAAAATTTTAATAGTGATATATTGACTTTAGCAGAACAATTTGATGAATTTAAAAAAGACTGTTTGGAAGATAATCATCCAAAATTAAGTGAACTATATAAAATACTTGTAGCAGATTTAAATAAAAATCCTTTATCAAAGGAACTTCAAAAAATTGCTAAAGAGATAACAGATACATCTAAGAAAGATTATGAACTTTTTAATATGGAGTATGGAGATGATAATTGGTATAGCATGGTGCAAAATTATTTACTAAATCCTATATGGATAAAAGAAGTTGATAAAAAGTATGGTAATGGAGCGTGTAAATTTATTGGAGAAGTTTTGAAGAGTTATTTAGGTAATAAACAACCCAAAATAAACATATTATATGAAAAGCTTGTGGCAGACTTAAGTAAAAATCCTTCTTCAGAAGAGATTCAAGATATTGTTGGAGATATAGTATATGAAACTAACCGAATGAATGAATTTTACAAGATAGATGAAGGAGAGAATTATTTAGATTATTTGTCAGAACTTTATTTACAAAATTCTAGCTATATACAGGTGACTGATAAGAAATATGGTAAAGGAGCATCCAAATTCATTGGAGAAGCTCTAAAAATTTATTCTGATAGTAGTAAATTGTAAATAAACAAATAAGGATATAGAATCATTACTTTATCTATATCCTTACTTGTGACTGTTAAAATATATAATTTATATCAAACTTAACACTTTCAACAATATTTCCTAAATATGTTTTTATGCTTTCAACTTCTTCTAAGGATTTTAATTTATTTTCAGTATAAATTGCTTTATCAAGAATATTAAATTTTAGACCTATTTCGTCAAAGTATTCATGATTTAAAACTTTATACCAATGATTTCTTTCTTTAGACCATCTAGTAGATATAGAATCAGCTTCTTTTTGAGCTTTTTCCCATTCTTCATTTTCTATAGATTTCTCTAATATAGACATATTGTTTTTGTAATCTTCCGTAAAATCATATAGTTTATTATTAACATAAAATCCAAATAGCATAAATAAAACAGCCCATAGTATAACAAATGTTGTAGATTTCAATATTAATCACCCTTCTTATTTTGAATAAATATTTTGTCATTTTCATCTAAAACACAAATAAGAACATCTTTAAAAGTTTCTATGTGGTTAGACTTTAAGATACCCATTAACCAGTTAGTATCTTTTTCAGCCATATCAAGATTTTTATTTATTATTTTACCATCCAAAATAAGTGGAATTGGTAAATGGTTAAAAGCTCTTGGAGGAGTACTATTATAACTTGATGCTGGAACCACACTTAAATTACCATCAGTCTCTAAAATAGCATATTGTACATCTTTTATGTTGAAGTAACCTTGAATTCTCAATTGTTCTAACAACTCATCTATACTAACTCTTTCTTTTTTAAGTTCATTATATACAATCTTTCCTTTGTCAATTAAGACAGAAGGTTTACCTGATAAAAATGAACTTAATTTTCTGCTTTTTAAGGATAAAAATGAAATTAGAGTCTGCATAATTACAAGGCCAGTTATTGCTGCAACACCATTTATAATTGGTATATTATTATTTTCCATTGGGACGGATGCAACTTCTGCAATTAAAAGTGTTATGACCAAGTCAAAACAGTTCATTTCAGCGATTTCACCTTTTCCCATGACTCTAAGTGCAATCAACACTGTTATGTATAATATAATACTTCTTATTAATACCACTGTCATATCTATCAATTACTCCTTTAAAAAATATTTATACTAAGTTAGTATATCCTATATAAAAAAAATAATTCAGATTATAAAAAATACCTTAAACAATTGAATTCAATCATTTAAGGTACTCTTGATAATCTCAATATTAAATTTTTTATGGATTTTCTATTACTTTTATTTATCTTAACTACAGATTCAACAAAATTATTTTTATCACCTAATTTCAATACAAAATCAGGATATTCTTCAAATTCATTGAGCTTTATTAATTTAAAAGAAGAAGATAAGTTTTTGAAGTTGATAATTTTAGAATTATTTACTAATACACTTCTTTTTTTAAAATAAATGTCTTTTTTACTTATATTTAATATATTGAATATTTGTTTAAGATACATTATTATATCTTCTGGAGTCTTATCAAATTTAAGTTCAAAATTTTCATCCTCAAAATAGGGAATATAATATAAAGGATTTTTAATAGGAGGCAGTTTATTGTATAATTCTTCAAGTGTATTAGTATCTTTAGGATAGTTAAGGTAAAAACATTTACATACATTCATTAAATCCAAAGCATCTGAAAGTGAATTATGTTTAATTTCTCCCTCTACAGAAAAAATCTTTTTCATATTTAGTAAAGATAGTTGCTTAGATAAGACTCTATTTTTATATGTAATATGCTGAGATATAAAAGGTTGAATATCAATCATCATATTGAATAACTCTAAGCAGGTACCCGCATATTTATATACTCTAAAGGAATTTAGAAGACCAGCAATATCAAAATCACCCCAATTATATATTGTAACATCGCTAAATTTTTTAAACCATTTGAAAAAATCATCCATAACATATAAAAGATTAGGAGCATTATTAATTTCTAACTGGTTTAATTTAGTGAGTTTTTTACACTTAAATGAAAGTATTTCATTGTATTTTGGTTTAACTAAAGAATAATAATCATCAACTATATTAAAGTCATTATCTACCAAAACACAACCTATTGAAATCAATTCAGCTCCACTATATTCTAGCTTGTATTTATTATCATCTAATATATTAAATTCAAAGTCTATAAATAACTTGTATTTCATAAATTAAAAGCACATCCTCATAGATATTTATTTAATGAGATTAAGCGTCATAAGAATCAATTGATATAATGATTCTGAACATCAAAGGCTCATTACAACTTTTATTTATTTCGTAATTTAAATCAAAGGAATCTTTTAAGATAGAATTTATAAGTATTCTTTCCCAACCTATTTTTAGATTAACTTTAGCTTCTAACAATTTAGTTTCTATCTTTTTAAATATTTCTATATTCGCGGGTATTATACTGAGTTCAATATTACTTTTAAATGGGTTAGATTTTAAATCAGTTATAAGAATGTTCTTTAATTCTTCTGTAAGTTCAGAGATTAAATTATTGCCTATATATTCTTTAATTATTTCTTCTCTAATTTCTCTTAAATTTAGCAACATTAACACCTACTACTTGTATTATAATATGCAAAGTATAGTAAAATTTGATTAAGTTTTTTTATTATACTTGCAATAGTAGCTTTTTCCTTTCTGTTTATTTTTATATGATTA
The DNA here is from genome assembly GCF_020658455.1 of Clostridioides sp. ES-S-0005-03. Taxonomy (NCBI): domain Bacteria; kingdom Bacillati; phylum Bacillota; class Clostridia; order Peptostreptococcales; family Peptostreptococcaceae; genus Clostridioides; species Clostridioides sp. ES-S-0005-03. Next base: position 842,748 of record NZ_JACVWI010000001.1, read on the forward strand.
ATCCATATTAGAAAACTACTAATATGCTTATAAAGAATAGTTTGTTGTATGTTAAAAATAAAAACTGTTAGTCTTTCAGAGAATAAAAGCTATGTAAAAGTGAAGATTATAAAATAGAATCATAAATATAAGATGTTTTATTCTCTGAATTTTTTGGTACTAAATTCTTAATTTGTTATTTGCCAATTCCTTTTTCTGATAATTTTTCTAGCATATCCTTAGTCATTTTATCTAAATCATAATTAGCTTTAAAACTCCATTCATTTACAGCACTGCTACTATCTAATGAATTAGGCCAAGAATCAGCTATACTTTGTCTTACAGGGTCTACATCATACTCTATTGTAAAATCGGGTATGTATTTTTTTATAGAATCAGCTATTTCTTCAGGAGCAAAACTCATAGCAGTGATATTAAAAGCATTTCTATGAATAAGTTTTTCAGCTGGAGCTTCTATTAAATCTACTATAGATTGAAGAGCATCAGGCATGTACATCATATCCATTTTTGTACCTTCTGCTATGTAAGACTTATATTTTTTATTTTTTAATGCTTCATAATATATGTCAACTGCATAGTCTGTAGTTCCACCACCAGGAGGAGTAACGTAAGAAATAAGACCAGGAAATCTAACTCCTCTAGTATCCACTCCAAATTTTGAATGATAATAATCACATAGTAATTCACCAGATACTTTAGTTACACCATACATAGTATTAGGTCTTTGTAGTGTATCTTGAGGAGTCATGTTTTTTGGAGAATTTTCACCAAATGCAGCTATTGAACTAGGTGTAAAAAACTTACAATTCAATTCTCTAGCTATTTCAAGACCATTTATCAATCCATCCATATTTAAATTCCAAGCTTCTAAAGGTTTACTTTCTGCAACTGCTGAAAGCAGAGAAGCTAGATGAATTATAGTATCCACATCATATTTTTTTGCGATTTCAAAGAATCGATTTTTATCTGTGACGTCTAATATTTCAAATATACCAGATTCACATACAGGATTTCCTTCTTTTGTTCTTCTTGAGCTAGCAATTACATTTTGTTCTCCATATTCATTTCTTAGCTTGAGTGTTAATTCTGAGCCTATTTGTCCTAATGCACCTGTTATAAGTATTTTTTTCAATTTGCTAACCTCCTTAGAGTTTAATTTGTGTATTATTGCTTATTTTTATTTTAGCAAATCTTTTGTTTAAATACAAAGAATTAAACTACTTAATGCATTACTTAATTTAATAAATTATAATAAATGTTTCAGAGTTTAATGTAATAAATATCAAAATTAAGTATATAGCATATAGGTAAGACATAGTAATAGTAACGTTTATATATATTATTTATGAAATTGTTTTTAAAGATAGGTAAAGTACAAAGAGAGTCAAAGTGGACAGTGGATTAAGTTTAAAAAGTAATATTTATAAGATTACTTTTGTTTAAATTCTAAATTTATTCTAATGTACTTCACATATATCACATATATAAAGTTTAAAATTACTACAAAGATAAGTATTAAGTAAGATTAAAAATTAAATTAATTTGTATAAAAGTTTAAAGGAGATAAATTTATATGTTATATAGAGTTGATAGAGATAAAATATCTAATATTGGAATACTGGAATGTGCTACATTAATAAGAAAATTAGCACAAAAAATAGCTAAGGAAAAGGGCATAAAGGAACAAGAAGCATGGAATGATGCTGTTAGTGTATATAAACAAAAGTATAGGTATTTAGTTTAAAGAATAACTTTGATATATCCTTCCCATAAAATCTGAGAATAAAAATTATATGTTTTTATAAGCGTATTTCTTATTAAATTAAATCTTAATGAGGTATAAATATATAGTATGTGACTAAGTCACAGAAGTCAAAGTAAATTTAGGATATAATATTAAGATATAACAAAGATGTTTCTACAAATAAAAAAGTATCATAAGTATTGAACTGAGTATAAATGTTGTTTTTAGTTTAGTTGTAACTTATTGTAGTTTTTTGTTAAACATTGTTTTGTAATATTTGAAGTATTAGACAATCAAATGAATAAAATTATGAATTTTTTGAAGTAAATACAATTCTAAGTTTATAGTCATAATAAATATTATATAAAAAGGTTAATAATATTTTATTTAGACACTATGAGAACACGTAAACTAAAATAAAAATTGAAAGGAAGTATAAAAATGACAAGACCATCAATATATCATAGCCAAGGATACACTTGTGCAGAAGCATTAATAAAATCTTATAATGAAGAACATGAGACAGACATACCAATTTCAATAGGAAGTGGTATGGGAGTTGGAATTACTGTAGGGAGTGTCTGTGGAGCTGTAAATGCAGCAGTTGTTATAATAGGATATTTAAATGGACGAAATAATAACTTAGATGAAAATATGGCAAGAAAGTATTCAAGAGAATTAATGAATAAAGTAAGGGCTAAATACAGTACAGAAATATGTGCTTCATTGAAAAAAAATAAAGTAAGCTGTGGTGAAATAATAAATTTCACATATGATGCCTTAAATGATATACTAGAAGATCAAAAATAATCTTGAAAAATGAGCATTTCCCATTTAGGGGAGTGCTATTTTTTATTAGATAAATATTATTTTCTTTTAATATAATTTTTAAATCAATTTGATTATATTTTAGCCAATATAATTTAATATAGAAAATATTAATTGACAAGAAAAAATATACTATGCTAAATAAAAATAAATTATTTAACATAAAGAGAGTAGATATAATTATGTCTATAAGATTGTAGAAACTAATAAAAAAATATATTAATTATAAAGAAATATATAAGAAAATAAAAGAATTAATGAATATAATATAAAGTAAAAAAGTATAAAATTATATAATACTCTTATAAAATAAAGAAAAAATAGAAATTTCCTATAAAATACATAGATTATGACATAATATGGTATAATTAGTAAAAATATAGAGATTGGAGGAATTAATTTGTTTATAGAGGAAGAATTAGAAGGATATATAATAAAATGTAAAATATCTGAAGACTTTAAAGATAGACCTGAATATAGTGATGAAGAATTTTATGTTACAATCTATAAAGATGAAAGTTCTGACTCTGGGTATTATGCTTTGTTAGAAAATAAGGATGAAAAAGTAACATGGGATGGAAAAGTTGTTGCTAATAATATTTTAAATAGACTTTGGGTTGTAGTAGATAAGGTTAGAGCTGGTTAATCATGTAATTATATAGTATTTATGATATTTTAAATAAATTTTCAGATATAGAGGACTAATATGTAATAAATAAGAAAAGTTATTCAATTGTGGAGGGTTAATTAAATGGAATATAGTTATAGTAAGATGCATCTGCAAAAAGGGGATATTGTAGAAGTAAACTTGGAGAAACAAGCTAATGTGATATTATTAGATCATATAAATTATGTTAAATTTAAAAATCAAAGAAACTATGATTATTATGGTGGATTTGCTAAGAAAACTCTATGTAGAATGAAAGTTCCTAATACAGGAACTTGGTATTTGGTTGTAAATGAAAATGGAAATAGTGGTATAGTAAACTTTTCAATTAATACAATTCAAAATTAATTTAATACTAAAAGGCTTGGATTAATATCTAGGTCTTTTTATTGTATCATGGTTTATATATAAAATTATCTTAATAAATATTAAAAAGAGTGTTGATATATAATTAGAATAAAATAAGTATACAGTTTTGATAAAGAAAGGATTTATAAAGATGCATTAAAAATTTATCTTTATAAATCCTTTGTGTCTATATCTATCTGGCATATAATTACTATATTATTTTTATATAGATTATTTATATACGCTAAATATACTCTTAAAATTTAAATTAAAAATACTCTTATTAACACTGAGCTCCACCTTTAAGATGTAAAGGAGCATCAAGTATAGCTTGCTTTCTTTCCAATACAGAATCTGATAAAAGCATTTCTATAAATTTATCAACACCAATTCGATCAATCGTAATTCCAAAGCGTTCACCTGTTTTACCTTGTTCTCTAAATAAAAGAAGAGTTTTTTCAATTAAAGTCATAAGTTCTTCTTTTGAAAATAGTTTATCAATTTGTGTTCCAGGGCGAACAGATTTGCCCCATTTTCCTCCTATGTATATTTTGTAGCCAGATTCTTTTTCTTCAATACTATCAAAATTACAACTTTCTATACATTTACCACAGTTATTGCACAAATTATTATCTATTTCAAGCTTTCCTTTATTTGTTAATTTAGCGGCTTTGACAGGACAGACTTCCATAACAGAACATTTTTTGCATCCAACACATATTTCAGGGTCATAATCAGGTACACGTTGACCAACAATTCCAAGGTCATTTAAGTCAGGTTTAATACAATTATTAGGGCATCCACCAACACCGATTTTAAATTTATGAGGTAACTTTACATCGTACCATCCTTTATAAAATTCTTGATGAATTTCAGCAGCTAGTGCTTGTGTATCAATCAATCCATGAACACAAACAGTTCCCTTACATGCTACAACAGGACGAACTCTTGAACCTGTTCCACCTGTGATTAAATTTTCACTGGCAATGAATTCACTTAAAGCTTCAATATCTTCAAATTTTACACCAGGTAATTCTACTGTTAATCTAGTAGTAAATGCTACTTGACCATTTCCAAATTTTTCAGCAGCCTCAGCAATCTTTTTCGTTTGTGAGGTATTGATTACTCCATTTACAGTTATTATACGTGCAGCAAAATGTTCTCCATCTCTACTTGGTAAAAAGCCTCTACCTTTTAATTCCTTTTTTTGTTCTGTTGTAATCTTATTCATAATTAATCCTCCATTGCTTTAAGATTTGGATAAAATAGTATTCCACCTTCAAGGACTTTTGTATTTGTATAACCAAATCGTCTTAAACGATTTTGAGCCATGTAGCTGTTTTTACCTTTTGCACATAGAAGAAGAATCTTTTCATCTTTAGAAAGACCTTCAATTTCTCCATTAATTTCACCAACAGGTAAATAACGTAGGTTAGGAATAGAAGGGGCTTTTGAAACATCAAGTTTAGTCCAGCTATCAAAATCTTCAATTTCATCAAGTAAAACACTATCGAGTTCTCCATCAAGTTTATTTTGTAACACGTTTACTGCCACTACAAAAGGATGAATAGCTGTTGAGAAAGGTGGTGCATATGCAAGGTCCATACTTTCTAATGAATAAAGGTCTGCTCCCAAAGTTATTGCAGTGGCAGCTATATCTACTATCTTATCAGTTGCACCAGGGCCCATAACTTGAACACCTAATAACTTTCTAGTATGTTTTTCAGCAACCATTCTTATTATAAAATTAGATGCATCAGGATAATAGTGAGCCTTATCATCAGTAGCTATAGTAACAGAACAAACATCATAACCTTCTTTTTTAGCTGACTCTTTACTTAAACCTGTTTTTCCTACATTAAGTTCTGGCAATTTGACTACAGTTGTTCCAAGAACTCCTTTATAAGTTTTAGATTTTCCAGCTATATTTTGAGCACAAATTCTACCTTCATGATTTGCAGATGAACCCATAGGTGACCATGTAGGTTTATTTGTCAAAGCATTTTTTACACAAGCACAATCTCCAACTACATATATATTTTCATCAGCTGTAAGCATAAATTCATCAGCTATAAGTGTTTTGTTTGGAGCAAATTCTAAATCTGTATCATTTAAAAAGGCTGTATTAGGATGAATTCCAACTGACATAACCACTAAATCTGTTTTAATAACTCTATTTTTGGTACGAAGTTTTTCTACTTTATTTTCACCTTCAATTCCTATAACTTGGTCGCCTGTGAAAATCATAATACCTTTATCAGCTAGGTGATTTTCAACATATTCAGCGAAATCGGTATCAAATCCAGGCATAACATGTTCGGCCATGTCAATAACACTTACACGTATACCCATAGCAGAAAGATTTTCAGCAATTTCAAGACCAATAAAGCCTCCACCAATGACAACAGCTCTCTTGACTCCATTTTCGACAGTATCTCTTAATGCTATTGCATCATTTGGAGTACGCATGAAGAATACTCCAGATAAATCGATTCCAGGTATTGGTGGTTTTATTGGGTCTGCTCCTGTGGCAATTACAAGTTTATCATAACTAATAGTTTCTTCTTCTCCTGTTGAAATTCTTTTCAAAACTACTTGTTTTGATTTTCTATCAATAGATGTAACTTCAACTCCACATCGAACTTCTGCTCCTGTTAGTTTAGAAAAGCTCTCAGGTGTATTTACAATTAGAGATGATTTATCTTCAATAACCTTACCAACATAATATGGTAAGCCACAGCCTGCATAAGAAATATGTTCGCCTTTATTGAGGATTGTAACAGAACAATTGTCACCCATTTCACGTTTTATTTTTGCAGCAGTTTTTGTTCCAGCAGCAACTCCACCTATAATTAATACTTTCACAATATCACACTCCAATCCTTTTTATAACTCTATGCTAAAATTATAGTTCTTGACAATGTATTTGTAAAATACTAAAATGTTAATAAAATCATAAGTATTTACTAATATTTGGTAAGGTCGTGATAATATGACTATTCGTAGCCTTGAGATATTTGTAAGGGTTGCTGAATGTGGCAAAATGAGTGAAGTTGCAAGAAATATGTATATTACACAGTCGTCAGTTAGTCAAGCTATTTCGGAAATAGAAAGAGAGTATGGAGTTAAATTATTTGATAGAATTTCAAAAAAACTATACCTAACTGAAGCAGGAAAAAAGCTTCTAGGATATGGAAAGCATCTTTTATCTATAAATGAAGAGATGATTGATTGTATGAAACATTGTGCTAAAAATATTAGAATAAGAGTTGGAGCAACAGTAACTGTTGGTACTTGTGTGATAAGCCCAATAATATTAGAGTTATATAAAAGAAACCCTTTAGTGGAACCTGAAGTGTTTGTTGAAGATACAAGTCTAATTGTAAAAAAATTACTTAATAGTGAATTAGATATTGCAATTGTAGAAGGAAAGATTAATCATCCAGATATTGTGATAAAAAGCATTATTAAGGACCACCTTGTACTTGTATGTTCCAATAAGCATAAATTTTACAATCGAGATTCAGTAAAAGTTTCAGAACTTTCAAACCAGCCATTAATTATGCGTGAACTGGGAAGTGGAACAAGAGCGCAATTAGAAAATCAATTGAAAGAATTAAAAATACCAATGAATATTAGATGGTCATGTTATAACTCTGAAGCTATTCTAAGAGCAGTTACAGATAATTTTGGTATTGCTGTTATATCTGAACTTCTTGTTGAAGATTACGTAAAGAAAAATCTTTTATGGTCTTGTGATATTGAAGGCATTGACTTATGCAGGACATTTGATATTGCATATCATAAAAATAAGTTTTTTACTGAGAATATAGCATCATTTTTTGATATTTCAGTAGAGTTTGGGAAAAAAGAAATGAGAAAAAAGATTAGGAGGTAGCAACTAAGTATAGTTGTTACCTTCTTTTTCATATCTAAAGTATATTCATAACTACAAAGTTTTGAATTTAGAAGTTGAGTGGTTATTATGTCATATTTATTGTTTTACTATTTTTAATTTGCAGCAACTAACTAAATAAATAACTGCATAAGAGGGCTAATCCATTTATTTTTGTGATGTGCACAGACAGCTGTGATAGTTTTACTACTTAAATCTGTTTTAATTTCACATAAATCTCCTGATTTAATTTCACTTTCTATTGTAAATGTGGGGAGATAAGATATACCCATATCATTTTTTACTAAATTTTTAATTGTTGGTATACTCCAAAGTTCAATTGTATGGTCTAAAGTAATATCCTTTTCTCGTAAATATGTCTCAAATATCTGTCTAAAAATGCAGTTTTTCTCATCTATTATAAATGGTATTTTTAATTGTTGATTGTGTGTAATTCAGTTTGTCTGCCGTTTTTGAAAAGCTACCTTCTTCAACAATAGTCTTAAAAGTTTGCAGATATTTAAGATACATGTTTTCCTCCTAGATAGTTAAATAATTTTAAAGTATAACTTTAAATATTTAATTTAAAGAATTATAATATAAAAGAATTGTAATTACAAGTGTTGAGAGAAATTTTATTATATTTTTTACCTTCTAAAAATAAGAAACTTAATTGTTAAGATATTTGTGAGGTTTGTGTATCCAAAATAATAATATTATTGCAAATAGAGGACTAAACCAAAATGCTAGTAAAGTGTAAAGACTAGTATTTAAAGTATTTTTAGTCGAAACTCTATTACAAGCGATTAATAGTATTATAGACAAAATATGAGCAATAATTTCTAATATGTTTGAACTAAAGTCTTTAAAAAAGACTAAAAAAGAAAAAATATAAGAGATACTCATACATATAAAAAAACAATAATTCAGTATTTTAAATTTTAATAGTTGTTTTTTATTATCATTGATTGTCATAAGTATTCCTAAAATTATAGACAGAATGATAAATGTGTTTGATTCTTGCAAATAAGAAAAGACAGTCATAAATTTATTCTCCTAATATTAACTATAAATTGTAAAAAAATAATCTAAATACCTAATAATTGAATAACCAATGAAATATGTAAATAAATAAAAAAGAAACTTTTTAAATCCATTTAATTTGAAACTTTTTTCTATCTTTTGACAAATGGAATTTATCAGAATGAAAACAAAAATCGCAATTAAAAAAGTTATTAAATACTTTAACATAGGATAATAGTCCATAAATAATTACCTCATAAATTAGTATAACTCTAGAGTAATATGAGTTGTTAATAATAGCAATCAATTTTGCAGAACTGTAAATAAATTGAAATAAATTATTCAAAAGGAAAAGGAGATATGGATTATGGATGAAAATTTAAGTAAAGAAATCAAAATGCTATGAACTATAGAAGTAGAAAAAATAAGATTATTAAATAATTCAGTTATCAATAGTAAGATTATTAATATGTTATATCTCAAAATAAAGGAATTTGAATTACCCATTTTTTCATGAAAAGCTTGAAAATGAGACTATTTAGAAACTATCCTGAGATTTTTTATTGATAATTATGTAAGATAATAATATTGTGGAAATGAAGAATTTTACTATCAAAACTAAATATATACTAGGCTAGAATTAAGAGATTACTCTAGCTTATTGAACTGACTAGGCAGGGTGTGAGGATGCTGTTATTTATTAAAAGAAGCAATGAAGTTAAAGTTAATACCACATAATAAAATTGTATCATTTGAAGATAATTTATCAATAGGTAATATTTCAGATGTAAATAATCAGGAATTAAGAGAAAATAATCCTAAATTATTATTTAACCTAAATTTACTAGAAGATAGAAAATTAGTAAAACATAGAGATATAATAATATGGTATGCAAATAATCCAAGATTTTTCTCTAAAGTCTCAAAGAAATGTTCTGATTTATGTTTAGGTTGTTGTGAAATATTTAGAACTTACATAAAAGATGATACCAATAAGAGGTGGTGTAAAGGTAAAAAATAGATTAAGTCAAAAGGTCATCTTGATAGATGGTCTTTTTTATATAATAAATTAAAAGAAGATGTTAGGGGGATTAAGTTTTTGAACTTATGAAACGAGCAACAAAACTTAATAGGAATTAGCTTTATTCCTTATTGTATGGTATAATATAAAATAGAGATAAGGAAGTGGTTAGTATAGGAATATTAAAAAATGCTGAATTAGTTAGAAAGATAGCACAGAGAATTGCTAGAGAAAAGGGAATAAGAGAGCAAGAGGCATGAAATGATGCTGTTACAGAGTATAAACAAAAACATAGATACTTAGTCTAGAGAATCATCTTGATAGATGGTCTTTTTTTATATAAGAAGTTTGTGTAATAAATTAAAAGTAAATGTAAAAAATATTATACAACTATAATAAGATAAAGTAATGTTTTTAAGGAGAAAAAGATATGCTCAATCAGTTTAATGAATTTCTTGGTAATTATGTAAATATAATTTCTGTAATTGCATCATTTGCAGCAATAGCAGCCTTAATTATATCAATTATGGCTTTTATGGAATCTAATAAACAAGCCAAATTGATATTAAAATATAGAAGAAATAATGAGAATAATATGGCGGGTGATTATTATGAGAATGGTAATGGATATATTAGACTTGATTCAAATAAGTTAGATGATAAAGCTAATATTTATGCTGAAATTCATAGTAATAACTTAGTTGATTTTGTAATAGAAAATAAAAGTACTATTGTTGCAAAAAGCCCCATATTAAGTTTGAAATTTATTAATATGGAAGTAGATATTGGAGAAAATAACAATTTTGAACAGATAAATAAAGAACTTAGATGGCACCCAAAAGATAATACTACAATTCATAAAGGAATAAATTTTAGAATAGAACAATTTAATTTTAAAAATTGTATTATGCTTAAAAAAGAAGCTTATATAGAAGTAGTATTATCAGCTGATAACATGGAAACAAAAGAATTTAGGATACCAATAAAGGCGTATTAAAGAACTCAATAACAGGAGTTCTTTTTTTAATTTAATTAATCTTAGTGGTTCTTATAGAGTTATATATTTCTTCCTAACTAAATAATAAGATACTAGTGTTATAATAGATACTAATATCACTGATATTATTGCAGTATCAAATTTTTTTATTAATAAACCCATTATTATGTATTCTAAACTTATTAAATAGTTAAAAAATAGTTCTAGTTTAATAGCTTTTTCTCTGTCTATATTTCCATATTTCAATTCTAACTTATCTAAATATTTTTTCTTGCAATAATTAGCTTTACCTTTAATTAAGTATCTTATTGTAGTTCCTATTGAGAATATTACTCCTATACTTAAAAGTGTATTGTTCCAAAAATCCATATATCATTATCTCCTTTATAATATACTCTATTAATGCTTTCTGTTTTGTCTTAAATATAAAAATATTATACGTATTAGAGTACCTATAAGCACTCCAGCAAGTAAAAAAATAAATAGTCTAATTGTATAAAAGCTTATTTCTTTTTTAGAAATAAATTCATAAGATATACATATTAACGCACCAATACAAAACCCTAGTATAGTACGAAAAGAATTCTTTAAAATATCTTTCATAAATAATCACCAACTCATATTATATTTACTTTTCTTAATCAAAGTATATCAGTAACATAAGTATAAAGAGTGTCTAAAATATTACAAATATTAACAAAGCACATAAAACTATAGTATAAATTGTAATAAAATGAATGAAAATTATCATCCTAAAACATAAGATATTTTATGGTGGTATTAGAATGAGAGAAAATTGAGTTGTATTTGTTTGGCTTAGCCGAACAATGCACACAGTAGATTATTTATATTTTCCAATATATGAAAGGTAGGCAATATGGAAACAAACCAATACAATAGACCACTATAACAATTACAATAGGGATAGTTGGCTTGTATTAAAGTATGGTTCAGTGAGTTTCTAACTACAATGCATTATATTGAGAAGCATATAATATTCAGGAAATAAGATATATATTTATTATTATCTTTCAAAACTATAGGAGAAAGAATAATTTAAGGGCGATAAAATGGAAGCATTAGAAGAATGAATAAAAAGTCAGCAAGAATAAGAGGAGTAGATTGAAAGGTAGCACTTAAAATAGTAGCTACCTTTTTATTTTAAACTACTTATTAACCTATATTAACACCAAAATTTCCACATAATCCTGCAAGCCCATCTTCAAAACCAGAACCTAAGGCATTGAATTTCCATTCTTCATTATGTTTATATAACTCTGCAACCACTATTGCTGTTTCTATACTAAAATCTTCACCTAACTCATATTTGATAAGCTCTTCACTAGTTTCTTCATTATAAATTCTTATATATGAATTTTCAACTTGTCCAAAGTTTTGTCTTCTTGTAACAGCTTCATTTATAGTAACAGTGAATGATATCTTTGCAATGTTTTGTGGTATTTTAGATAAGTCAACGCTTATTTGCTCATCATCACCATCTCCAACTCCTGTTCTATTATCTCCCATGTATTCAACTGCTCCAGAAGCATGTTTTAAATTATTGTAGAATATGAAATCCCCATCATTTGTTACCTTACCATCAGCTCCAGTTAAAAATGCAGAAGCATCTAAATCAAAATCAAAACCACCATCATATTTATTAGTATCCCATCCTAATCCTACCATTACTTTCTTAAGACCTGGGTTAGTTTTTGTTAAACTTACTTTTTGTCCTTTTGCTAAAGTTATACCCATTTAAAACAACTCCTTTTATAATTTTTTTGTTATAGTTAGTATTAACGATATATATCAGTTAATTCATGAAGCTCTTCATTTTGACCAATTCCTAGGGCATTAAATTTCCATTCGTTATTTCTACGATAAATTTCGCCAGCCAAAACGGTTACTTTACCAGAAAAGTCTTCTTGAAGGTTATATTTAAATAATTCTTGTCTAGAATTTGAATCAACTAGCCTTATAAAAGAATTATTCATCTGGCCAAAATCTTGATTTCTTTTTTTAGCTCTGTATATAGAAACTCCAAAAACTATTTTATGTACATATTCAGGTATATCACATAAATTGACATTTATTTGTTCATCGTCTCCTTCACCTCTTCCAGTTAAGTTATCACCAGTATGTATGATAGATTTAGAAGGATGTTTAAGGTGTCCAAAATAAACTAAATCTTTTGATGATTTCATTTTATCTTCACTAGTTAATGCTATTGCAAATGCATCTAAATCATAGTTTTTTTTACCTAATTTGTTCATATCCCATCCTAATCCTACAATTAAATTTTTTACAGGATTAGCATCTTTTACTAAACTTACTCTTTGTCCTTTTTGTAAATTAACACTCATTTTAAGTTCTCCTTTTAATATTTTTAGTTTTATTGACAGTGTTAAATATAATCATCATATTATTTTTATTATATACATATTTAGAGCAATTTGGCTATATTTATGAATCATTTTTATATAAATATCTTATAATCTATAAATATAGGTCTTGTGTAATTTTAAAACACTTTATAGTTAGTAATTACATAGGTGTTTAAGTTTATATTTGCTTTAATTGTTAAAAAAATCAATAAATGATATAATGGAGAATAATAATTATAAAAACTTCTAGTTTGCAGATAAGATTATATGCATAGGAATTTATACAAAGTTGGGAGATAATTATAATGTAATTATAGATATTAAACTAATAAATAATGTGAACTTAGAATAATGAGATAAATCTTAAAATAAATCTAAGTAGTGTATTTTTTGACTGTTTATTGTATGAAAAACAGCAAGCACAATTTTCAAATATAAAAATATAAGTTTTTTATATTTGAAATTTATGCTTGCTGTTTGTTTTTGTGATTATTCTATTTTTTTAAATCCATTTCCTAAAGCTTCATGTATATCTGTAATTATTATAAACGCATTAGGGTCGACACTTTTCACTAATTTTTTTAGTTCGACAACTTCTTTTTTTTCAACTACAACTAAAAGCACATTTTTATTTTCTCCAGTATAAGCACCTTCACCTTTTAGAATAGTTGCGCCTCTATCTAAATCTTCCATTATTCTTCTACTTATATCTTTTGACAGGTCAGATATAATAGTAAATGATTTTGAATAATTAAATCCTTCAATAAGTAAGTCACTAATCTTTACTAAAATGTATAGTGCCACAGTTGAATAAAGTGCAATCTCAACTTGCTTATTTACTATTCCCGATAGTACTACTACAACACAGTCAACAATACCCATCAAAACAGGAATACTAAGTGTAGGGAAATATTTATTCAATAGGAGTGCCATCAAATCGGTTCCACCTGTAGAGCCATTTATTCTAAAAATAAGGCCTTGACCAACTCCCATTAAAATAGAACCAGATATAATTGCAAGATACATATCATTTGTAATATCTAGTGTAGTCATATTTGCAGTAACTTTAAGTGCTATAGTAAGAAAAATTATTCCTAAGACTGTTTTAAAACAATCTTTCTTTGAAAGTATTCTGTAAGCAAATATGAATAGAGGTATATTTAAAAGTAAATTGACAATCCAAAGTTGTACACCAAATAATGAATTTAAAACAACTCCAAGACCTGTTATACCACCAGCAGCAATTGCATGTGGATTAAAAAACATGTTAAGAGAAATTGCCATTAATATACAGCCTACAATTAATATTAAAATTTCTGAAAAAGTTATTCTATCTTTTTTCAATAACATCACTCCTTATATATAGATTATAATATATATTATATAGTTTTTCCAATTTTTAATAAAAAAAATAAAAACATATTATAAAAATAATTTGATTGGAATTTTCTGAAAATTAATGCTATAATTAAAAATAAATTTAAAGGGAGGTTATAAAATGGCTAAACTGACTTTAGAGAAGATAAAAGGAAATACATATTATATTCCACTTCCTACAATAGTAGGTGTATATGTAGATGGAAATAATGCAATTTTAATTGACAGTGGAAATAACAAAGATACTGCTAGACAAATTCTTAGACTATTAGAGGAGCATAATTTAAATCCTAAATTAATAATAAACACTCATTCAAATGCAGACCATATAGGAGGGAATGCATATTTGAAAAATCAAACAAAATGTAAGATTGCTACAACTAAAATAGAAGGATACTTTACAGAAAATCCAATATTAGAATCGGCATTTTTGTATGGAGGGTATCCAAGTAAAGCACTAAAAAATAAATTTTTATTAGCAAAAGAGAGTGAAGTTGATTATATTATACCTTCAAATGGAAAAATTTTAGATACAGAACTTGAAGCGATTTCTCTTCCTGGTCATTATTTTGAAATGATTGGTGTTAGAACTCCAGATAATGTTTTGTTTGTTGCAGACAGTCTTACACCAGAAAATATAATTAGTAAATATCATTTCTTCTTTTTGTTAGATATAGATTCACAATTTAAAACGTTAGAAAAAATGAAAACTCTTAATGCAGATTTTTTTGTTCCAAGTCACTCTGTCAAGACTACAAGTATACAAGATTTAATTGATGTAAATAAAGACAAGATGGAAGAAATAATATCTAATATTAAAAAGGTTTGCTGTGAACCAATTATGATTGATGAAGTCATTGAAAAAATGTGTGATGTGTACAATGTTAAATTAGATGCTAATCAATACGTTCTAGTTGGTAGTACAATACGTTCTTATATAACATATTTATATGAACATAATATGGTTGAGTATGTATTTGATGGTGGCAAGATGATGATAAAAGCTGTATAAATATTGAAAAATATCAAACTATGCAATAAAAATATTTTAATATAAGTATATTCTAAAAAATGGGATAGAAATAAAATTTGCTACCAAATTGCCACAATAACAAACAATGGTAGCAAATAATTTTATAATATATTTAAAAGTCTAAGGAACTTAATTTTTTATTAACTTATAATTGTTTTCTATATTTATCTTAATTTATCTTACATATAGTTTATTGCTTTTATAGAAAAAAGCTGTGCTGGAGGTTTTAAATGCAAGAAAAAATAAAATCTTTATACATTTTAGCAAGTGTATCTGTTATTGCTTTTATATTAGTTTTAGCATGCTTAATTTTTGGTTTAACTGGTACAATTGATTTTTGGCAAGGATGGATATTTCTGACTGCCTTTTGTATTCCAACTTGTATAATTACAATTTACCTGATGATTAATGACCCAGTATTACTTGAACGTCGCATCAAATCAAAGGAAACACGTCCACAACAAATACTTGGTCAAAGTATCGCTGGATTTCTTTTCTTATTTGGATTGCTAGGAGTACCAGCTCTAGACAACCGCTTTGCTTGGTCTAGTATTCCAATTATTTTGACAATAATATCAGATGTACTTATTTTAATTGGATTTATAATTGTATTCTTTGTTTTTCGCTACAATTCTTTTACATCAAAAGTTATAGTTGTTATGAGTAATCAAAAAGTAATTACTGATGGACCATATTCAGTTGTGCGACACCCTATGTATCTAGGTGCTATATTAATTATACTTTTTACACCTCTAGCACTGAATTCATGGTGGGGAATGATTGCTGTAATTCCTTTATGCATAATAGTTGTGTTTCGTATATTAGATGAAGAAAAGTTGCTTAGTGCTGAACTTGATGGGTATAAAGAATATTGTCAAAAAACAAAATATCGTATTATACCTTATATTTGGTAGAGTGCAAATTTTTAGTTTATTAATCGGATTAAATAACTTTGGTAAAAAGTCGAACATTTTAAGCTGTATTTCTATTTATTAATTAATAGTCAAGTAATTAATAAATAGAAATACAGCTTTTTTATATTAAATAATTTTAGGTGAATAGATATTTAATTATAAAATTATGCTATAATTTGTAAGTAAAGAGGTAAATTTATAAAAATTAAAAAAATAATTAATTATAATAAGGGGGAAATATTAGGAATTATGAATAAAAAGTTCAAAAAATTCAGTAAAAAAATAGGTATATCAACTTTGGCTTTGACTCTAATTCTTTTTAATAGTTTAACTGCAAGTGCACAAATCAAAGAAGATTCTATAATAGGAACTGATAGATATGAAACAGCAGGGCTTATAGCAGATAGGCAGACTTATGACACTGTAATATTGGTTAATGGAGATAAAAATTTATCTGATGGACTTTCATCAAGTGGACTAGCTGGGGCTATTAACGCGCCAATACTTTTGACTAAAAAGGATGAAATACCAAAGGCCACTTCAAATAGACTAGATAACAAGAATTTGAACGTTGTAAAAAAAGTGTACATAATTGGTGGTTATAATACTATTGAAAGTTCCGTGGAAAAAGATATAAAAAGAAAAGGTATTGAAGTAGAAAGGATAAGTGGAAATAATAGAATTGAAACTAGTTACAATGTAGCAAAAAAAATAAATGAAGTTAGTAAGGTAAAAGATGTCATGTTGACAAATGGGTTTGTAGGAGAGGCTGATGCTATGAGCATAGCACCTGTAGCTGCAAAAAACAAAGGAGCTATAATACTTACAGATGGTAAATCAATTCCATTTAAGATTGAAGGATTAAATATTTATGCTATAGGTGGCAAATCTGCAATAAATGAGGATTTGGTAAGGGAGACTAATGCAACTAGAGTTGGTGGAAATGATAGATTTGAAACCAATAAAAAAGTAATAGAAAAGTTTTATAATGAATCAACTGACTTTTACATAACAAGAGGATATCAATTAGTAGATGCATTAACACTATCTCCTCTAGCAAAAGAAAAGCCAATTGTTTTAGTTGCTGATGGAAGTAATAAAAGTATTTTAAAAGGAGCTAAAAGTATAACAAAAGTTGGAGGAATTGATGCCAATATATATAAACAATGTTTAGATATGGTGGAATATAATAATATGAATATAACTCCAAATATTGTAAAACACTTAACTTCAATTGAAGGAAATGAAGTTTCTGAAGTATATATAGAAACTGATAATTTAGGTGTAGTTGTTGAAAAGACGAATACTGATAAATTTGAGTTTGATTATGTAAGTGTAACTAATGAAAAAAATTGTACTTTTTCTGTGAATGAAGAGACTGCTTCTAATAATGGAAAAAATGGAAAGTTGGTTGTAAGTGCTAAGAAAACAATAGAGAAGAAAGATGGTCCCTTGCAAGATATGAATGGCGATAATATGATAAATGCAAATAAAGATAAGAGAGTAAATGTAATAAAGATTGGAATTCCAGATAAAGTGTATTCTAATTTTAAAGTAGATGTTGAACGAGGCTCAGTAGAACTTTATAATATTAAGGGGGGAGCTACAGTTGATGTCAATGATGGAATTGCGAAAGTTATCGACAAAAGTGTAACATATCCTTTTAATATAAATACTAATAGTGGGATTTCAGGTGTAACAGCCGAAACTATATCATCTGAGATAAAGTTTAGAGGAAACAATGGAATTGTAAATGTAACAGCTACAAATATAAGTGGCAATATAAGTTTGTTTGGAAAGGACAGCAAAGATACCTTTGATGGCATATTCAAATTAAACTTGAAAAAAGAACCATCAAATTTACACTTGAAGTTGATTGGAAATGGTCTGAATAAATTACCAGAAGGTTGGTCTAAAGATTATATCTTAGGAAATGGACAACCAATTGTCGAAGTTAAAAACAGTGGCATAAATAATATATCAATTGGAGAATAAAAACATATAAAAATAGAGCTTATATAATTTTAAAATTATTATAAGCTCTATTTATATTACCAATACTTTCCATGTAGCATTATGTACTTAACAGTTATCTGCTTTAAATGAATTCTCTAAAATATCATAAATTTGTTTTGCAAATTGACGAGAATGTTCTTCTTTTTCTGTATCCATAAAATTAGGCTTACCTAAATCACGTTCAACAAGCATTCCTATATATTTTAACTGTGAATGTTTGCAATAACGCTTTATACCATCTTCCCAGATATCAGCTCCTTTTTCAGGTCTATATCCACAAGTTGTAATAAGTGCTACTGATTTTCCTGACCATAGTGCTGGTCCTTTTTCATCACCATAGTATTTATTCATACCATATACCAATCTATCGAGCAATGCTTTCATTGGAGAAGTGCAATACCAAGAATAAATTGGAGTTGCAAGAATAATTAAATCACACATAAGAACCTTTTTGAAAATTTTATGAACATCATCTTGACGACAACATCCAAAAGAAGATAAATTTTCTTGACATTTTTTACAGGCAATACAAGGTTCTATTTGATAATCATACAACCATAACATTTCAAGATTTGCATTATAGTTTTCTAGTTCTTCTATAAATGGTTCTAAAATAGAAGCAGTATTACCATTTTTCTTAGGGCTTCCCATAAGAATACATACTTTCATATTAACACCTCCATATTATTTTAAAATAATGTTTAATGATATAGTAATATTTAAATTTTATAAAAACTTTTTAAATATATATTCTATAAAATGAGTTTCATTTCATTTAGTAGTTTAAAACCAACAGCCTAAAGAAGTGATTTTAGAAAACTAGCAATATTAGTAACTATGTAGAATGCTAATAAAATTAAAATCATCCATGTAAAAATATGATTTTTGTATGGATATATCTTATTAATTCTTTTTCCAATACGTACCAGTAAAATATACATTAAAAAATATGCTAAAAAGACCATTAAAAATTTCATATATAACCTCACAATTTTAAAGTTTCATATAAATTTAGGATACTACGAGAATACATTAACAACAATACACTTTTTTAATCTGTAATAAAGTTGAAATAAATCATTCAAAAAATTAGGCAAAAACAATTAAGATTGGATATAAAATATATTCAATATAATAATTTTAAGTTATATTTTTTTATTAGATAGATGAATTTATGGCATAAAAACTTATAAATATTACTATTGAATGTTTACTATATAAAATACTTGAAATGCATACTTTAAGCATATGTATATAGTTAACTATACCAATCTATAGTAAAATATATTATAAACAGTATAGGAACTTAATTAATAAAATCATCTATAACTTTGGAGGTATAAAATATGTATTTAAATCAAGAATATAGTTTTATAAAAGAACATGCACCATGTTATATATATGATGAGATTAATATAATCGAAAGGTGTATGGAGTTAAAAAATAGTATTTTAGGTTTTGATTTTTTATATTCCATCAAAACAAATCCATATAATAAAATTGTAAAAAGCATTGCTAAACAAGGGTTTGGAACAGATGCAGCATCCATGAAAGAAGTATTGATTTCAAAAGAATGTGGAGTGGATAGAGATAATATTTACTATTCTGCACCAGGAAAGCTAGAAGAGGAGCTAGAAGCTGTTTTAGATAAGTGTATAATTATTGCAGATAGTATAACAGAAATAGAACTTATAAATAAAATATCAGAAAAACAAAATAAAAAAATTAAAATAGGCATAAGAATAAATCCTGCTTTTACTATGGATGATGATAGCTCTATATCAAGCAAGTTTGGTATTGATATAGAAGATATAGATAATGTTTTTAAAATACTAAATCTTTGTAACTATATATCTGTGGTTGGAATTCATATACATATTAAATCTCAAGTGTTAGATTTTGAAAAGTTAGGATGTTATTATGAAAAATGTTTTCTCATAGCACTAAATTTAAATAAAAGTGAACATATAAATATTGAATTTATAAATTTTGGTAGTGGTATTGGAGTAGTATATGACAATCTTAAAGAAAGTCCAGTTAATCTTAAAAAGCTTTCAATATTAACTGAAAAGATTGTTTCTACTAATGCAAATACATTAAAGGCTAGACTCTTTATTGAATCAGGTCGTTTTGTAGTTTGCACATCAGGTAATTACTATACTAAAATTGTCGATATTAAGGTATCAAGAGGGATAAAGTATCTTGTTGTAAGAAATGGTCTTAATGGATTTATGAGACCTATTATTTCTAATTTAATTGAGAAAGTAACTTGTGGTGTAGAATTAGAAGGGCAAGAACCATTATATACATCAAATCATGCATTTTATTTTTCAGTATTAAGTAGTTCAGAAGAAGAAGAATATGTAACAATAGTTGGAAATCTTTGTACATCATTAGATGTGTTAGCTAATAATGTTAAATTAAAAAAGGCAGTTATAGGAGATGTGATTTCAATTAATAATGCAGGTAGTTACTCATATTCTCTATCTCCAGTAATGTTTTCAAGCTATGAATTTCCTAAACAATACTATAGAAGAAAAGATGAATGGATTGATTAGTTAGGATCTAAATATATATAATAAATATGATTTTAAGTTTATAATGACTTTTTTAATTATTTAATAACTTTTAAAATTGATTTAAAGTATGCATCATTTGCTTAAAAATTATAAAATTTAATACTAAAGCTATAAGTATAAGGTATATAGGGATTAGTAATAACTCTTTATACTTTATTTATTTTAAGGAGTTACTATTTCAATAATAGTTTATTGTGGAGAAGATAAACTATTAGCAAAGATAATAGAATTATATTATAAAAGATTAAAGGAAAGCCATGTGGTAGTAATTGTAAAAGATTATAAACCATATCAAACAGAAAATATGTATGTTATGGGGGAGGAATTTGGAACAAAATTCAAAGAAACAAGTAAGGCTATATGAGAAAAATTCACTTCAATATATGATGATGACCTATAGTCAACAATGTACAAAGCAGAAACTTTGTAAAAGAAAAATACAGGTTAATGTCCTTGTCTTAATATCCTATATGTTTTTTAATAAATTTATTGTACTAAATTTTTATAAACAAAAATATTCTTTTATTTTATTTCAATATAGATATTATATTTAAGGTGACCTTGATGTTTATTTAAGGCTATAAATATGATACTATTTAGATAATACTATTATTAATATATGGGGGTATATTATGAGTTTTAAGAAATATGTAAAATCATTATTAATAGTTTCTAGTCTAATATTGATAATGAGTAAAGCTGGTTTTGTAGCAAATGCATTAGATTTAGGTATTGATAGTGATATTCAATATAATAATAGAAAGAATATGAATGAATTAGATATAACAAGTAGTTTTCCAGATGATTCTTTTAGAAGAGATATTGTAGAAATGGTATTGGAAAACAGAAACGATCCAACAACAAATGAAATTGCATCAAAAGATAATTACAAGATATATAAAAGCGATTTAAATAAAATTGAGAATTGTTTAGAATTAAATTTACATAAAAATCCAGATGTTCCTAATCCAAAAAAAATAGATAACTTAGATGGAATAGAAAATTTTAAAAGTCTAGAAAAACTTGATTGTAGTTCAAACAATTTAGAAAATATAGATTTAAGTGAAAATATAAAATTAAAGTATATAGACATTAGTGGAAATAAGATATTAAATATAGATTTAAAAAATAATAGTCTTATTAATGAATTAAATTGTGATGCAAATAAATTAACCAGTTTAGACCTTAAAAATAATAAAAACTTGGTAAGTTTATTTTTTACGAGTAATGAATTAACAGAAATAAATTTAAGTAATAATAAAAATTTAGAAAGTTTGCAATTTCTTAATAACAATTTAAAAAGTATAGATTTAAGCCATAATCCAAAATTACAATCTTTAAATTGTACTAACAATAAACTTGAATCTCTCAACTTAAGTAATAATGTTATTTTAAAAAATTTAAGCTGTTCAGGTAATAATCTAAGAGAATTAAACATAAAAGGGCTTGTAAATCTTGAGTACTTAGGGTGTGCTAAGAATAAATTACAAGATTTAAATGTGTCTACAAATATAAATTTACGTTCTTTACTTTGTGGTAATAATAGTTTAACTAAAATAGATATCAGTAAAAATAAAGAATTAAATTCACTAGAGTGTAGTAGCCAATATATAGAAAAAAGTATTATAAAAATAGGTGAAAACATAGTTGTGGACATAGGAAAAGAAAATTTAAAATTAAAAGAATTATATCCACGAAATTATGACACATCAACTGGTCTTTTAACATGGAAGAATGCTTCTGATTTTCCAAGTAATGTAAATTATAGTTTGCAATATAAGTATGGTCCAGTAGATGACACACAATATATGGACGTAAATATATCAGTAGATAAATTAGTAAAATGTAGAATTAGATATATAGATTATGATGGGAGTATAATTAATGAAAAAGAGATATTAGACAATTCAAGTATGAATGAAATTCAAGCTAATCCTCAAAGAGAAAACTATGAATTCAGTGGTTGGAGAAATAACAAAGATGAAAAAGTATATACATCAGAACAGGTAAGTAGATTAGTTTTTAATGATAGTATTGACTTTATAGCAACTTATAAAAAAGAATCAACGGGCTCAAGTGGTTCTTCTGGTGGAACTTCAAGTAAAGAGGACTTTAATACAATACTATCTAAGGAAAAAATAACAGGTACAGATAGAAATGATACCTCTGTGAAGATAAGCCAAAAAGGTTGGAGAAAAGCTGATAATATAGTATTAATAAATGATTCTAGTATATCAGATGCTTTATCAGCAACACCATTTGCTAAGTCAAAAGATGCACCAATACTACTTACTCAAAATAATAACTTAAATAAGTTAACAGAAAAAGAAATAAATAGATTAGAAGTAAAAAATGTGTATATAGTAGGTGGATTAAAGTCTGTAGGTGAAAAAGTAGTATCTGATTTAAAGACAAAGGGATTAAATGTAATTAGGATATCTGGAAATGATAGATACGAAACATCAATAAAACTTGCAAAAGAATTAGATAAAAACTCCAAGTTGTCAAAAGTGGTAGTGGTTAATGGAGAAAAAGGACTAGCTGATGCAGTAAGCATGGGAGCTATATCAGCAAAAGAGGAAATGCCAATTCTTCTTACCAATCAAAATGATGATATGAAAGATATAAAAGACTTAATAGCTAATAAAGACATATCAAAGTCATATGTAATAGGTGGAGAATCTTTATTTAATACTAAAGAAGTGAGTAATACATTACCATCTGTAACTAAAATAGCGGGTTCTGATAGAACAGAAACTAATTCAAAAGTAATAAATCATTTCTATAGCAAAGAGATACTTAATGACTTATATGTAGCTAAGAATGGAATGAATAAACAAGATGATTTAGTAGATGCTTTATCAGTAGGAGTACTTGCAGGTAAAACTGAATCTCCAGTAGTCTTAGTTGGAAGTGGATTAGATAATAGTCAAAAAGAGTTAATTAAGAATAAGAAATTTAAAAATATAACTCAAATTGGTGGGAATGGAAATGAGAAAGCTTTTGAGGAAATAGAAAAAATAGTTAAGTAGATTAGAGGGTAGCAACTATAATTAGTTGTTACCTTCTGTTTTGTTTTTACTATAAATTCAATACCTTTTATTCTATATTCATCAAATCAAAATAGGCATATACTATTGCTTGAACACATACCTGTTTGCTTATAAAAACTTATTATTTTCTTTTACATATAATTATATACAAAGTTTGTTTTTCCATTTGATTCATCTATTTTGTAATCCCTCATGTTGTTCAGAATTATTGAAAGTACCTATTAAAACATTCATAAAAGTATTTAATTTGATCATACAACATCCTCCTATATTATTGATTAACTAGTACTGATCGATTATGATAAGTATACTTTATTTTTAGAAGGGTGGAAGTATAGAAGTACTGGAAATCTACTATATAATAAAATCTTCACTTGATTATACAAAGTAAAAAATACATTGGAATGAGTGACCTTGAAGAGAATGTGAAAAATAAGAAATATTACTAGAACAATTATTAAGAACAGAAATTATATTAATAAATTATCTATAAAATAATATCTTTTTATGGTTAAAAAAGAGATAAATGTAAATTTTATAAAATATTAGCAAAAGAAATATCAAAAATTTGAAATAAAAAGATTTATAAAGAACATACATAAAATTTAACTTAAGATTTTAATTTCAGTTTTAATAAATAGAAAAGATGAAAAATTAGATGTAAATAAATTAAATGAATTTGAATAGTATTTCATAAATCTAAAATACGATTAAGAATAAATTTGCTGGCAAAATAAATTTGGTAATAAATTTATTTTGCCAGTAATTAAAAATTATTGTATAGTGTAGTAGTTTGCTTTAGGATAAACATACTTATAGTATAAAGTTTTATGTAGTTTTGTGAATTATAAACAGTCTACAATTGTTCCTTCAGGAAATAATCTCCTAAAAACAAATCTCACTAAAGGGCCTGCAATTAGTAGTTGCAACGGCAATGCAATGATAAAGTTGTTGAGTATATTAACAGCCCATACAAATAAGGTTGTGCTAGAGAAACCAACTGATTCAATGGCTCCAAATAAAGACATACATATAACCATTCCACATACCATACAACTTGATATAACAATGGCCTTTGCAATTTGTTTACTTTGTGGATTTACAATGCAAAATGCAATTTTTTTAGCAATTTTAGAAACAATAAACCAATCAAAAATCATACCTACTACATAGGCTAGCGGAAACCCCATCCAAGCATTTTTTACAGTTTCTGATGAAAGACCTTCATGTAAAGAGATATTATAGATACTCATAAAAAATACCATAAAAGCACACATAAGCACTGTGAATATCAAACTTTCTTTTTTATTTTGTGGCATACTTATTTACCTCCCAATTTAATTTATTTATATTAGGATTATACATTAAGAAAAATTTTAGTGTAAGTAATTTTTTTTATTTTTCATTTTTTTATTTAATTGAAAATTATTTCGATATAATGAAAAATTAAATTTAAAT
This sequence comes from Clostridioides sp. ES-S-0005-03, assembly GCF_020658455.1. Lineage (NCBI taxonomy): Bacteria > Bacillati > Bacillota > Clostridia > Peptostreptococcales > Peptostreptococcaceae > Clostridioides > Clostridioides sp. ES-S-0005-03. Next base: position 868,085 of record NZ_JACVWI010000001.1, read on the forward strand.
ATAGGGTATGATTTTAAGAGGATAAGTAATTAGAAGAGTTATTATAAATTAAGTTACAGTTTATGAAAATTACTATTTTATATTGTCTAAAATAAGATAGAATAAATCAAAGATTTAAAAAAACTTTAACTTAAAAATAGACATATTATTGAAATCTAAAGTAATCTTAAGAAGAATATTCCAAAAAATTAAATACAAATACACTTTTAGTTTTTTGAAATCATTTCTCTACAAAAATAGGAAATATAAACATGTCTATGATATATATGGTCTCTAATATATGAATCAATAAGAAAATTTAAATTTTTATTTCTTTGATAATCTATATCTTATTTATGTACTTAAATTTATTATGTAGAATAATCATTACTTATGTAATTTGTTATAGAATTATAGCAAGAAATAAATTATGGAAAAAATTGGAAAATATTATTATCGACAAAATCTTTGACTTAAAAACTATATTGCGATAGTATTAATTTAATAAAAGTTTGAGAGGGGCGTAAGGCTATGACAATTTCAAAAATACCACAAGCAGAGTTAAAAGTTATGAAGTTTATTTGGGAGAAAAATGATACAGTAACATCAAAAGAAACTATTGAAGCTATGGAACAAAAATATGGATGGAAACAAACAACAACATTGACACTTTTATCAAGACTTGTTAAAAAGCATTTCTTGAATGCAGAAAAAATAGATAGATATACTCATTATACGATAGTTGTTGGTCACAAAGAATATTTGAATGTTGAGACAAAAGATTTTTTAAGTAATATACATGATAATTCTTTACAAAGTTTACTTTCAGCATTACATGAAGATGAAGTGATTGACAAAGATGCATTAGATTTATTTGAAAATCATTTTAAAAATTTAAAGGATGAATAAATATATGTATTTATATGTTTAAGTTTTTAATAGATAGATATATACAAAAATCTATATTGGTATTATTTAATAAGTTACCAACTATTTATAAATTGATGATTAATAGGCGTAAATTCAATAAAATACCTATTAATAATTAAAGTAAGTGGTATCAAGTTAAATGATACCACCTATTTTAGTTCTCCATGCTTTTAGCTTTAAAAATAATTTTTTAATTCATTACTTTTCCTTAATTCAAGCCGTTATTTTATTTAATCATATCAAACTTCCTTAATTGTTTCTAATTGTTCTTAGAGTCAACTTATATTTTTGAGCATAATTAAAATAAAATGAGGAAATAATTTTTATATTTTCTAATTGTAATGTTAACAATTTAGTGGTTAATATTTCGTTAGTTGATTTTATACTATTATTAAAATCATTAAGTGATAATATCAAATTTAAGTGCCATTTTATGTTATAATTAGTATGTATTTTTAATGGTATATTTTATTGTGAAGATATAAATTAATTATTTTTGGGGAGTTATTATGTTAGACACGTTTATAACAATTGTTTCTTCTATTATAGAGATATGGGCATGCAAGAAAGTTTTTGATTATACAAGTAAAGTAAAAACTAATTTAATGAAACTAAATATATCTTTCTTATTTTCTATTTTTCTTATTATCGGTTCTTTTTATATAAATGTAGGAGCTAATGATAGAATATGGATATGTATTCTTATAACTTTTATTTTTTATAAGTCTAATTATAAGGTCAATATATATAAATGTTTAGTGGTTTTGTTTTTTTATTGGATGGTGTTAATAGGTATAAATGCATTGAGTATGCTATTAGTAGTTTCAATGAACAATTTAGATAATATGAATATTTTACTTAGTGGAAATTTATACAGGTATGAAGCTATCTTTTTTGGCAAATTGATTTTAATTATATTATTGTACATTTATAAAATTTCTTGTACTAATTTTAAAATTAGTAAAAAAGAATTGTATATATGTGTTCCAATGATAGCAAATTTATTATCATTTTTTATACTTTACGATTATATTATTAATCTTATAAAGATTTCTCCTGAAAGAAGAGTTGTCTTTCTAGCAATAGTTTTACTATTGATATTATCCAATATCTCAATATTTGCATTAATACGTATAATACTTAAAATTAAAGAGAAAAAAGATAATATAATAAATTAATTAATACATATAAAAATAGCTTAGTATATATTTCTAATTGATATATTATAGCTTATTTGTTTTAAAAGATTGAAAATTGAATTATCTGGTGAAGTAGATAAAGTTGATTATGCTAAGACTTTCTAAAATGAGCGTATTAGTGACATAAGTAAGATTACATAAATGTATTCTCAAGTTGTATGGTAGAAGAACTGATAGTAGCAACATATTCTGCAGATTTGCAAATAAATTAAAACAAGTTATTCAGAATAAAAACGATTATTAATGCATTAGCTTTGATTGGAACAATTCTTACGATAGGATTTTTAGGATTGCTTGTTATTACGAACCTATAGATATAATTAGATAGATTCAATTTAAAAAAATATCAAGTTTTAGTTTATAGAGCAGTTTATTTTAACATATAGACTGTTTTTTTATGTCTATAACTATACCATGTAACATTTGTAAAATTACTTATAGATTTTTTAATAACTTCAAGAAATGCCTATTTTGTAAGGAGAGATATTAGTAAATATAAAAAAATGTAATATTAACATCCTAGCTATGTATCAACCAAAATCACTTTTATGCGTTTTTTATATCTAGACATATGTGTAACAACTATATTGCAACACATGTACTCAAGTGAAAAACACTCTGAACAGACTCCAGTTACTCTGCAAGGTGTTTTACATTTTCCATTTGCTTCTAGTTCAGAACAAGCAAATGTTCGAATTCTTTCAACAGAAATTAAAAAAATTTACAAATATGAACTTCATTGTTTTTTTGAAAAAATGAAATGTATGTGTAAAATATATGGGAACACTTTTATCAAGTTTTTATAGTAAAAAGATTATATTATTAAATTTGCTTAGATATAACTTGAGGGAGTAACAGAATATCAAAAAAGAAATACATAAATATACATATATATTTATAATATGTCTATTGAGATTTTAATTGATAATTAAGAAGTATAAAATTATTTTAACAAATTCATAATTAAATCTTAATTTTTTAAATTATACATATAAAAGTCAATATTTACTTTTATATGTATAATTTTACACAATTTTATTGAAAAGTTATTTTATTAAAGAAATATGTATTTATAATTACTGATGTTATTTATAATAAGCTATTTTAACTTTAAAAATTAATGTTAAAAAAAGAGTCTGTAGGTCAGTATCAAAAATAACTTTATAAATATCTCAAATAGACTAATCTTACATATATTTCCGATAGATTATATTGATAAAAAACACTAAAATTAAATTAATAAGAATACTTGGAGGGATGGTAATGAAAGAGGAATGTTTTATTAATATTGAATACGAAGATAAACGTTTTTCAATTAACATTAAAGAAATTTTGTACATAGAAAAGCAAGAGTATGAATCAAAAATTTATACAGAAAATGGAACTTATTATATTGGAGAAAATTCTTCTAGTGTAAGAAAACTACTGAAAGAAGAAAATTTTTTCAAATGCAGTAACAGTTATATTGTAAATTTAGATAAGTGTGAATTTTATCTCAGCAATAATTGTATTTTTGTAGGAAATAATTTTATAAGAGTTTTAGGTTTAGATAGAAAAAAGAAATTAGAAAAGAAGTTAGAAAAATTATATGATTATAAATATTAACTTTGAGAGGCTGTATTTTATACAGCCTCTTTATTTATTTTATTGTATTATTAATAAACTTTAAATTATGATAAAATATAAGACAAGTATTGCTTTTAATAAATAAAATATAGGATAAGTTTTATATAACTACATGATTTTATATAACTACATAATAAGAAAAGTAGAATATATTTATATAAATAAAAATTAAATTCATAAACAACTAAATATATTATATGATGTGTAAAAATATTAGACAAATTATAATATATAATTTGAATATTAAAAATTGCTGTATTTTGAAAAAGTTTAAATAACTTAGTTTGTAAATTTATTTTAAAATAAAAAATAATAAGATAAAGCATATTTTTTAAAAAATACATATAGGAGAGGATAGTAAAATGGATAAACCAAAAAATAGTCTAAACATTGATGAAAGAAAATTAAAATGTCCTTGTATTTATAAGCATTTTAAAGGAAAATATTATGCTACAATGGGATTGAGCAAAGCCATTGATAATAATGATATAGAAAAAATCTGTGAAACATACAATGAAAAAGGTTCAACTAAAAACAAAATTAGGTATAAGCTAGATGTTAAGCATACTGAGCTAGATGAAAATATTTATATATATATAGACATGAATGGAAGTTTTTATCATAAAAAAGAAAAAGATAATAATAATTTGGTTTTATATAAAACTCTATATGATGATACAGGGATATTTGCAAGGCCATTAGATATGTTTTTATCAAAAGTAGATAGAGATAGGTATTTTAATCCAATTCAAGAATATAGATTTGAAGAATTTTATAAATAAAATATGATGATTATTTTTTATAAGTTGAGAAAAAACCTGTTATTATATAATAAATTGTGGTAAATATAAATAGTATGAGCTAAGAAGGATATATTAGATTAAGTTATAAAATAGAAACATAGTAAACTATTATATGGTATAATTAAAGTTTGAGAAGTGACAATTTATATTTAATAAAAAATAGACAGATATATTAGGAGGAAATATGGGAAATACTTTTTATATAGTAAGACATGGACAAACAGACTGGAACTTATTAGGAAAAACACAAGGTCATGGTAACTCTGACCTTACACCACAAGGGATAGAACAAGCAAGAGAACTTTCTGAAGACATTGGTAAGTATTCGATTGATTATATTTTTAGTAGTGATTTAGGAAGAGCAATGCAAACAGCTCAAATTTTAGGTGATAAGCTCAATATTGAAGTACAAAAAACTGAAGCACTTAGAGAAATGGGATTTGGAGTTTGGGAAGGTCTTTTAATAAAAGAAATTCAAAAAGACTATTCAGATATATATTCAACATGGAGAAATGAGCCACATTTAGTAAATATACCAGAAGGAGAAACTCTTAAAATTATAAAAGAAAGAGTTGATACTTTTATAAAGGAATTAAATGAAAAATACAATGATAAAAATATAGTTCTTGTTACACATTCAATTACATTGAGGGTTATGTTACTATCATTCTTAGAGTCAGGTATGGAAAATATATACAGAATTAAGCAAGATAATACTGCTTTAAATATAGTAGAGTTTAAAGATTATGGTCCAGTAGTAATAAAGATGAATGATACAAGTCATATAAAAAATCATGTAAAAATAAATAATTCTGCACTTGAGTAAGTATCAAATTATAAGGAGAAGTTTATGAGTAAAGTTATAGTGGTTGGTGGAGGTCCATCTGGCATGATGGCAGCCTTGTCAGCTTCGAAAAATAATAATGAAGTAATATTGATTGAAAGAAATGGAGAGTTAGGGAGAAAGTTAAGAGCAACTGGTGGAGGCAGATGTAACTTTACCAACAATAGAGAGATAGAAGATTTTTTTGATAAGGTTGTGAACAATAAAAAATTTCTATACAGTAGCTTTTATACATTTACAAATAAAAATCTTATATCGTACTTTGAAAGTAAAAATTTAGAATATAAGATTGAAGAAGAAAATGACCACAAGGTCTATACTAAGAATGATAAGTCTATAGAAGTAATAGAATTATTAAATAAGGACTTAATTAATCATAATGTAAAGATAATGTATAATAAAAAAGTTGTGGATATTATAACTGAAGAAATTACTGAACAAGGTGACCATAACAATAATAAAGCAAATTATTCAATAAAAGGTGTCATTTTAGATAATGGAGATAAGATATTAGGAGATAAAGTCATTATATCAACTGGAGGAGTTAGTTATTCAAAAACAGGTTCAGATGGTTCAATGTATAAGGTTCTTCAAAATCATGGACATACATTAAATAAACTATATCCTGCTTTAGCGCCACTTACAATAGAAGAAAAATGGATTAAAGCTTTGCAAGGAATATCTATGAGAAATGTAGAAATATCTTGTAAGATTAAGAAAAAGAAAATATCAAAATCAGGAGACATGTTATTTGCACATTTTGGGATAACAGGTCCTTGTGTACTTATAATCTCTTCTTATATCAACAAGATTATTGAAAAAGATAAGATAGAATTAAATATAGATTTTTTACCAAACTTAGATGTCAATGAAATTTCTAATATAATTAGAGAATTTCCAAATAAAAATATCTTAAATAATCTTAAACACATATTACCTCAAAACTTCTTAAAAGAAATTCTTTCTATATTATCTTTAAGTGATAAAAAAGCAAATGATTTATCTAAGGCTGATGAGATTAAAATTATTGAGTATATAAAAAATATGAAACTAACTTGTAATGGAACTACAGGGATAAACACTGGAATGGTTACTTCTGGTGGTATTTCAGTTAAAGAAATTAATTCTTCTACAATGGAGTCTAAGTTAATAAAGGATTTATTTTTTACAGGTGAGGTGATAGATGTAGATGCAGAAACTGGTGGATATAATTTACAAATAGCATTTTCAACTGGATATCTTGCAGGGATTAGTGTATAAGTTTTTGATAAGTCGATTATTAAATATAAATAAAATAGAGGTGTAGATATGAGTAATTTGATTATAGCTGTGGATGGACCAGCAGGGGCTGGTAAAAGTACAATAGCTAAGATAGTATCAGAAAAACTAAATATAAATTATATAGATACAGGTGCTATGTATAGAGCTGTTACTTATAAGTGTTTAAAAAATAATATTGATGTTAATAATGAAAAAGAGGTTATTAAAATAGCTAAAAATTCAGATATAGATTTTGAAAATAATAACATATACTTAGACCAAAAAATTATAAATAATGAAATAAGAACAATAGAAGTAAGCAATAATGTTTCCAATGTAGCTAAGATAAAAGAAGTAAGAAAGTTGATGGTTGAAGTTCAACGAAAAATTGGAACAAAAAGTTCAGTAATATTAGATGGTAGAGATATAGGTTCATATGTTTTTCCAAATGCAGATTATAAATTCTTTTTAGTAGCTACACCAGAAGAAAGAGGAAGTAGACGTTATAAAGAACTTTGCAATAAAGGATATAATACTACTTTAAAAGAAGTAATTGAGGATATAGTAAAGAGAGATGAAATTGATTCAAATAGAGAATTTGCACCACTAGTAAAAGCTGAGGATGCACTAGAAATAGATACAACAGGAAAGACTATAGATCAGGTTGTACAAGAAGTTGTATCTAAGATAAGTTTTTAAGCTCAATGTATCTAAAATGAAAATATAATGTAGTATTGAAGGGAGATAAACGTGAATTTTTATAGATTTGCAATAAATATTTTTAGATGTTTTTCTAAAGTGTTTTTTAAATATGAAGTTATAGGTGCCGAAAATATACCAGACAGAGGAAATATAGTGGTGGCTTCAAATCATAAATCAAATCTTGACCCTGTATTTTTAGCTGCAGCTATAAAGAATAGAGAGATAGCAGCTATTGCAAAACAAGAATTATTTAAAGTGAAGCCACTAGGTTTTATATTAAAAAAATTGCATGTTATGCCTATAAATAGAGAAAAGCCAGATGTATCCACTATAAAAACTATTTTAAGGTCAATTAGAGATGGTTATATATTAGGAATATTTCCAGAAGGAACAAGAATTAAAGGAGACAACTTTGGCAAAGCTAAGGCAGGTCTTTCTCTATTTACAATAAAGAGTAAATCTAAGGTTGTACCAGTATCGATAATATCTAAGTATAAACCTTTTAGTAAAGTAATTGTGTACTTTGGAGAGCCAATATCATTTGAAGAACATTTTAAAGCAAAGTTAAGTAATGATGACCATGAAAGAATGTCGCAAGAAGTTTTAGAAATAATAAAACAGAATTACTTTAAATATTCAAAATAAGGGGGGGATTTTGTGAATGTTAAAATAGCAAAAAATGCAGGATTTTGCTTTGGAGTAAAGAGAGCAATGAAAATGGCATGGGATGAAGTAGAGAAAAATGATTCTGGAATATATGCTTTAGGACCTCTTATTCATAACAAGCAAGCAGTAGCAAGATATGAACAAAAAGGTCTTAAAACTGTAGATGAAATCGATATAATACCAGATTATGAAAATATGATAATAAGATCTCATGGAGTTCCTGAGAAAGTATACAAAGAAGCTAAAAATAAAAAACTTAAAATTGTAGATACTACATGTCCATTTGTAAAGAAAATACATACAGTAGTGAGTGAGTATCATAATAAGGGTTATGAAATAATAGTTATTGGAGATATGAAACATCCAGAAGTGATAGGTATAAATGGATGGTGCGAAAACTCAGCAATAATAATAAAAGCTGTAGAGCAAATGGAGAATATGGAATTTGATAATTCAAAACAATATTGTGTTGTTGCACAGACAACAATAAATCCAGATTTATATTCAAATATAGTTAATAAATTAGCTGATAAACTAGAAAATATAGTATTTAATGATACAATCTGTTCAGCCACAAAAACTAGACAAGAAGCAGCTAAAGCATTAGCAGGAGAAGTTGATTGTATGATAGTTATAGGTGGAAAACACAGCTCTAATACTCAAAAGTTAGTAAAAGTTTGTGAAGATTTAGTTCCAACTTTTGCAATAGAAACTAAAGACGAATTGGATGTAAATATGCTTAAGAAGTATAAAACTTTAGGAGTGACAGCAGGAGCATCTACACCAGATTGGATAATAGAGGAAGTAATAACATTTATTGAAAATTTATAAATATAGTAAACGATGAAAAAATGTGTAATGTCGGTATAATATATAAAATTTGTTGTAATATCTATATGTAATTTTATATTATAATATAAAATTACATATGGCAACTAGATAACCTAATATCAGAAAGTGTGTATCTTAATATGCAAGAAATTAACAATATAAGATATGCACTTTTTAATATTAGAAATTTAAAAGATATAATGATATTGATTATCAATAATAAATGAAATATAATATAATTATTGCGAAATTAATATAGGAGGTAAATTAATGGAAATGTTAATATCTGCTTCTGAAGAAGCATTTTTACATGTGGGTTCTATGATTGGATTTTTTATTTTGCTATTTGGATATATAAACTATAAAACTAGTGGTAATTTTACTAATATTATATCAAAAAATAGAAAATATCAACCTTTAATAGGAGCTTTGATAGGAGCTATACCAGGTTGTGGTGGGAGTTTGGCAATAATGCCATTATATATAAGTGGAAAACTAAGCTTTGGAGCAATCATTGCAAGCTTAATAGCAAGTATGGGAGATGCTGCATTTATACTTATTTCATCAAATATTAAAATGTATTTTTTTGTGACTATAGTTAGTACAATTACAGGAGTAATAACAGGACAACTAGTAGATTATTTTAAGTTAGAAGAAAAATTGAAATTAAATAAATATGGAAAATCAGAAAAACATAATACAGATAAAAATTACCATAAAGATAATGAAGAATCGCATAATCATGATGATATAATTTTGGATAATTTAGCTAAATCTCATGGAAATACAAATAGACTTGCATTTATAATAACACATGGTAAAGGGTACAAAATTTATATAGGAATTGTATTAATAGGTTTTATATTTATGTCTCTTGCTCATTCTGGAATAAATCTTCCTATTATTGAAAAATTACATTCACTAGAAGAAGCAATAGCAGTTATAGGAATACTATTCTCAATAGTTTATATGTGGTGTTTTAAAAAGGTATTTAAAAATTCTAATCAAAAAGAGGAAGAAAATAAGAAAATTTCCCTAAGAGAAATGCTTATACATTCTGTAGGTGAAATTTCATTTGTTATTACATGGATTTTTATTGCATATCTTATTTACGATTTGATAATATTGGTTTTAGGTGGAGATGAATACTTAGTTAATTTAGTTTTATCAACAGGTGTAATTAGTGTATTTATAGGTGCAGGTCTTGGGCTTATTCCAGGGTGCGGTATACAAATTGTACTTATGTCATTTTACTTGAAAGGAACTATACCACTTGGTGCAGTAATAGCTAATTCCATATCTCAAGATGGAGATGCACTTTTTCCGCTTTTAGCAATGGATAAAAAATCTTCCTTATGGGCTATGATTATTACTACTATACCAGCTATAATCGTAGGAATTATAGTTTATGCTTTTTTAGGTTAATTGAAAGTAGATTTTAATATAAATGATAAAAATACATAAATCTATACTATGGATATAGTAACAAGTATTAAAAATATAAAAAATAAAATTTAATATAATTAAAATATTTATAAATAACATGAGAAATAATATTATTGTTTCTTATGTTATTTTTGTTTAATTTAATAAGCTATGGAATAAATTTCAATCAATACTTTTTATTGAAACTCATATATAATATATATTAATAAATCAAACTATAATATATGATACAACAAGTATATTGATATAAAAAATTTAAGAGGAGTTGTAAAAATGAGCAATTTGAAAAAAAAGTGTGATGTTGCAAGTGGAAGAGATAAAGCTGATATTGTACTTAAAAATGGAACAATTATAAATGTATTCACAGAAGAATTAATAGTAGGAGATGTAGCAATAGTAGATGATACAATTGTTGGAATCGGCGAATATAGTGGTAAAATAGAGATTGATTGTAGTGGTAAATACTTATCACCTGGTTTTATTGATGCACATATGCATATTGAATCTACAATGGTAATGCCAATTGAATTATCAAAAAAATTACTAAAGTCAGGTACAACAACTGTTATAGCTGACCCTCATGAACTAGTCAATGTAAAAGGAGCAAGTGCAATAGACTTTTTACTAGAATCAACAAAAGAAATACCCTTAAATGTATATATTATGCTACCATCATCTGTCCCTGCAACAAGATTTGAAACTAATGGAATAGGAACTTTTAGTGCAAAAGATATGGATGCTTACATAAATAATCCTAGAATCTTAGGATTAGGAGAGGTAATGTGTTTTAATGATGTTATATCTGCGGAAGAGGAAATTTTAGATAAATTAGAGGCTTTTAAAGATAAAATTGCAGATGGACATGCACCAAATATAAGTGGGAAGTCACTTCAAGCATATGTATGTGCAGGAATAAAAAATGACCATGAATGTATAACTTTTAATGAAGTGTATGAAAAATTAAGAGCAGGTTTAAAAATTTTTATAAGAGAAGGAAGTGCAGCAAAAAACTTAGAAGCCATAATAAAGGGATTATTGAAACACAACTTACCAATTGAAGAATTTATGTTTTGTACAGATGATAAACATTTGGATGATATAGAAAAACAAGGTCATATAAGATGGAATATAAAGTGTGCAATCGATTTGGGTATGGAGCCAATTAAAGCTATTAAAATTGCAACTTACAATTCAGCAAGAGCATATGGTCTAAATAGAATTGGAGCAATAGGTGCTGGATATAAAGCGGATATTGTTGTTTTAAACAATTTAGAAAACATGGAGGTAGGTAGTGTTTATAAAGATGGTAAATTGATAGATGAGGGAGTTTTTTCTGATTATAATTATGAAATTAAGGATAAAGATTTACTTAATACAGTCAAATTTAAAGACGTTGATAGAGAAAAAATACAATTAAAGTCAAATGAAAAAAATTATGTAATGGAAATTGTACCATATCAAATTCTGACAAATAAATTATTTGAATCTATACCAAACAAAAATGGATATTTCAATCCAAATGAAGAATATTCAAAGCTTTGTGTTGTTGAGAGACACAGAATGACTGGAAACATATCAGTTGCACCATTAAAAGGGTTTGGCATAAAAAATGGAGCAATAGCAACTACTGTAGCTCATGATTCACATAATATCATAGTTGCAGGAGATAATGATGATGATATTATAGTTGCAGTAAATTACTTGAGAGATATACAGGGTGGCTATGTAATTGTATCAAATGGAAAAGTACTTGCTCACTTAAGTCTTAAAGTAGCTGGATTAATTAGTACTCTTCCAGCAGATGAAGTGCAAGAAACAACTGATAATATGTTAAAAATAGCAAGAAAAATGGGAGTTCCAAAGTATGTAGACCCTTTTATTACACTCTCATTTATGGCTCTTCCTGTTATTCCAAAAATAAGACTTACTGATTTAGGTCTGTTTGATGTAGAAGAATTTAAATTTATATAGATTAGAGTATTAGAAGAATAAAAATAAATAGGCAGGATTTAATACATAAATTAAATCCTGCTTATTTTAATTACTTAACATAAATTCCAGTTTAAATGTTCTAATCAAATAAAGCTTGAAATTTTCAGTATATAAGATTTACATATTCATGAAGTTTTCTATATAAAAAGTAAAATATTTTATTTATATATAGAAATATAGGGTAGTAATATAAATATAGTATAAATTATTGATTAAAAACAAAAGGAGAGATATTTATGTTAAGTATAGGTACAAAAGCACCAGAATTTACATTAGAAGATAAAGATGGAAATAAAGTCAGTATGTCTGATTTTAAGGGGAAAAAAGTGGTAATATATTTTTATCCTAAAGATAATACACCAGGATGCACACGTCAGGCATGTGCATTTAGGAACGCATATGAAGGATTTAAAAATAATGATATACCAGTTATTGGGATAAGTAAAGATAGTATTAAATCACATCAAAAATTTGCAGAAAAGCATGAGCTTCCTTTTATTTTACTTTCTGACCCAGATTTAACTACTATTAAGGCTTTTGATGTGTGGAAAGAGAAAAAAATGTATGGGAAAACTGCTTTAGGAGTTGTTCGTGCAACTTATATTGTAGATGAAAGTGGAATTATTGAAAAAGTTTTTGAAAAAGCAAAACCAGATACAAATGCACAAGAGATTCTTGAATATTTGGAAAAATAGGAGTAGTAGAAATTTATGATTATAATGTTATCACCAGCTAAAAATATGAAGAATGTACAAGAATTTGATAGAGATTTAAGCTTGCCCTGTTTCATAGAAAAAGCAAAAGAAATATCAAAGAATATAAAAACCTTTAGTGTAGAGGATTTCAAAAGTAAAATGAAAATCAACGAAAAATTAGCTATATTAAACAAGAGTAGATTTGATAATTTTAAATTTGACAGTTTAGGTACTCCTGCAATCTTAACTTATGCTGGAATACAATATAAAAATATAGAAGCAGAGAATTTTACAAAGCAAGATGAGGAATTTGCAAATAGTTGTATTAGAATCATAAGTGGATTGTATGGGGTCGTAAAACCCTATGATAGTATATATGAATACAGATTAGAAATGCAGACAAAGTTACAGATAAGAGAATTTAAAAATTTATATGAATATTGGGGAGACAGTATATATAACGAATTAAACAAAGAAAATACAGCTATTGTCAATCTTGCATCAAGTGAATACAGCAAAACTGTGGAAAAATTTATTGATGACAATCATACATATGTAACATGTAATTTTAAAATAAATAAAAATAATATGTTAAAAGTCGAATCTACACAAGCAAAGAAAGCTAGAGGAATGATGGTAAAATATATTGTTAAAAATAAAATAGAAGATATTAACGACTTAAAAAAGTTTAACTTAGAAGGGTATAAATATCAAGAAGATTTATCTAATAATAAGGAGTATGTGTTTGTAAAAGAGTAGATATTTTTATATAGACTTTAAATTGAATTGTTAAATTTAGGTAAAATATAATTACTGAGTATTGAATTGAATTGGATTTTAAAATATAATTATTCTTAAATCAAAAAAAGAAAGGAGTGATCTTCCAAAATGGAAAATCACAAACAGATGCCTTGGCATTCGATGGCAACACATGAAGTATTAGAGAGTTTAGACTCATCAGAGGAGGGGCTCACCGATACCGAGGCGGAAAACAGGATTAAAGAGTATGGTTTAAATGAACTGAGAAAAAGACCACCTAGAACAGTTTTACAAATGCTTTGGACCCAAGTTACAGATGCTATGGTATTGATACTAATAGGTGCATCAGTATTATCTTTAGCATTTGGAGAATTTACAGAAGCTTTTGTAATTCTAATAATTGTAACAGTAAATGCAGTTATTGGTATTGTTCAAGAAAAAAAAGCAGAATCATCATTGGAAGCACTAAAAAATATGAATTCACCTACAGCACGTGTTATACGTGATGGTGAAGAAAATGTTATTCAAGCAAGTAATCTTGTAATAGGAGATATTGTTTTTTTAGAAGATGGAGCGATGATTCCAGCAGACATTCGTTTAATAGATACATCTAGTTTAAAAATTCAAGAAGCTTCTTTAACAGGAGAGTCTGTCCCATCAGAAAAAGATTCAGATGGCATTTTACCTGAAGAATGTGTGTTAGGAGACCGTAGTAATATGGCCTATACGTCTTCAATTGTCACATATGGTAGAGGTGTAGGTGTTGTAGTTGCAACTGGGATGGACACAGAAGTAGGTAATATAGCACATCTTTTAGATTCACAAAATGATTTTGATACTCCTATAAAACGTAAACTTAATACTGTTGGAAAAACATTAAGTGTTATAGGTATTATTGTATGCGTTATTATATTTGCAATAGGTGCATTTTATCAGAGACCTCTCTTACCAATGTTTATGATTGCAATTTCACTTGCTATATCAATCATTCCAGAGGGATTACCTGCAACAGCAACCATTGTAATGGCTCTAGGTGTGCAACGTATGGCTAAAAGAAACGCTTTGATTAGAAAGTTGCCAGCAGTTGAAACATTAGGAGGAGCTACAGTAATATGTTGTGATAAAACTGGTACATTAACCTTAAATAAAATGACTGTTACACATATTGCTGTAAATGGCGATTTTGAATCTGGAAAAGTAACATCAATAGATACTGCGTCTGAGAAACATCCACTAGTATATAAAGAGCTTGTTTATGCTGGTGCACTTTGTAACGATGCATGTATAAATCCAGATAAAAAAGATGAAATATTAGGTGATCCAACAGAAGGTTCATTGATTTTTATGGCTAATAAATTTGGAATAGATCAAGAAGCTCTTGAAGAGAAATATCCACGTGTATTTGAGCAACCTTTTGATTCTGACAGAAAATGTATGACAACTGTTCATGATATAGATGGAAAAATCACAGCATATACTAAAGGTGCAGTGGATGAACTTCTCCATTTATGTACCAAAATATTAACATCAAAAGGTGAAAGAAACATTACAGAGATGGACAAAAAAAACATACACGAATTATGTCTTACTATGTCTAAAGATGCATTACGTGTACTTGGTTTTGCTAAGCGTGAAATTTTATCGATACCAAAGGAAGATAGTGAAAACATAGAATATGATTTGACATTTATTGGTATGGTTGGTATGATTGACCCACCAAGAACCGAGGTAACTGATGCAGTAAAAACTTGTAAAGAAGCGGGCATAAGAACCATAATGATAACAGGTGACCATAAAGTCACTGCCACAACAATAGCTCATGAACTTGGAATTTGGAATGAAGGAAATACTGTTATATCTGGTGATGAACTTGATAATTTAAGTGATGATGAACTTGATAAAGCTGTTAAAAATGTGACAGTATTTGCTCGTGTATCACCATTTGATAAACTTAGAATTATACAGTCTCTAAAAAGAATTGGAGAAGTACCAGCAATGACTGGAGATGGGGTAAATGACTCCCCTGCATTAAAGTCTGCTGATATTGGTATAGCTATGGGTATAAGTGGTACAGATGTGGCAAAAGATTCTTCAGATATGATTTTAATGGATGATAGTTTTACCACAATTGCATATGCAATAAAAGAAGGTAGACGTGTATATAGAAATATACAAAAGGTTATACAATTCTTGCTTGTTGGAAATATAGCAGAGATACTTACACTATTTGTTGCAATATTGTTAAACTGGGATACTCCACTTCTTGCTGTGCATATTCTATGGGTAAACCTTGCAACAGCAACTCTTCCAGCTCTTGCTCTTGGAGTTGACCCACCAAGTAGAAATATAATGAAGCATCAGCCTGTTAAATCAGAAAGTTTGTTTGAAAAAAACCTTGTACAAAGAGTTATTACTCAGGGGATATTTGTAGCAATAATGACCATTTTAGCATATAAAATTGGTCTTAATATAGGAAACCATACTGTAGGTCAAACAATGGCATTCTGTGTATTAGCATTTTCACAAATGTTGCGTGCATTTAGCCAGCGTTCAAATACAGATTCTATGTTTACTAGAAATAGTGGTAAAAACCCATTTCTTTTAATCTCATTTTTAACTTCTGCTTTGCTTATGGCAGTTATATTATTTGTCCCTAATTTTAGAGATGCATTTAATTTAACTGTTTTAAATAGTTCACAGTGGCTTGTAACAGTTATTTTAGCTATAATGTCTGTAGTTCAAGTAGAGGTTGGAAAATTTCTTAAAAGAAAATTATATAAAAAATAGTTGACAAAATTAGGAAAAAAATATAAGATATAAAACATAGAAAAATTAAATAAATCTTATCCAGAGAGGTGGAGGGACTGGCCCTATGAAACCCGGCAACCAGTATATTTATATACATTGGTGCTAAATCCTGCGGCGAAAGCTGAGAGATGAGTATAATTAAGCTTATACAGAGCCTGAGTTATATACTCAGGCTTTATTTATTTTAAATCTCATCTGACAAATAGTTTAATTTTCTTAATTAAAATCTAAGGGGGATACAAAAATGTATAACAAAGAAACAATATGTGTGCAAGGAAATTATAAGCCAGGAAATGGAGAACCAAGAGTTTTACCTTTATATCAAAGTACAACTTTTAAATATAGTAGTATAGACCAACTTGCTGACTTATTTGATTTAAAAGCTGATGGTCATATGTATTCCAGAATAAGTAATCCTACAGTTCAAGCTTTTGAAGAAAAGATAAGTTTGTTAGAGGGAGGAGTATCATCTGTTGCTGTATCATCAGGTCAATCTGCAAATATGTTAGCAGTTTTAAATATATGTAAATCTGGAGATAGTATACTTTGTTCTTCAAAAGTATATGGAGGAACATTTAATTTATTAGGGCCTAGTCTTAAAAAATTTGGAATAGATTTAATATCATTTGATTTAGATGCAAGTGAAGATGAAATAGTAGAACTTGCAAATGAAAATACTAAAGTTGTATTTGCAGAAACACTTGCAAATCCAACTCTTGAAGTTATAGATTTTGAAAAAATAGCAAATGTAGCTAAAAGAATTAATGTTCCATTTATAGTTGATAACTCATTAGCATCACCAGTACTTTGTAATCCGCTAAAATATGGAGCAAACATAGTCACTCATTCTACTACAAAATACTTAGATGGCCATGCTTCAAGTGTTGGTGGAATTATAGTAGATGGTGGAAATTTTAACTGGGACAATGGGAAATTTCCAGAATTAGTTGAGCCAGACCCAACATATCATGGAATAAGTTATACTGAGAAGTTTGGCAATGCTGCATATGCTACTAAAACAAGAGTTCAATTACTTAGAGACTATGGAAATTGCCTGAGTCCATTTAACGCATATCTTACTAATTTAAATATTGAAACACTACATCTTAGAATGGAGAGACATAGTGAAAATGCACTTAAGATAGCTGAGTTTTTAGAAAAACATAAAAATGTAGATTGGATTAACTATCCAGGGCTTGAAAATAATAAGTATTATGGAAATGCCAAGAAATATCTATCAAAAGGATGTAGTGGAGTTTTATCATTTGGAGTAAAAGGAGGACTTGAAAATGCTAAAAAATTTGTGGAAAAACTACAAATAGCAGCATTAGTAACTCATGTATCAGATGTAAGAACTTGTGTTATACATCCAGCTTCAACTACTCACAGACAATTAACAGAAGAACAATTAATTGCGTCTGGAGTATTACCTTCCCTAATAAGATTATCTGTTGGAATAGAAAATGTAGAGGATTTAATAGCTGATTTAAATCAAGCTTTAAATTTCTAATAGTATAAGAGAAAGAGAAGTGAAAAGATATGGCTTTAATACTACCAAAGGGACTACCTGTTATTAATAAATTATTAGATGAAGGAATAGATGTAATTTGTAAAGAAGACTTTAATAAAGATTTAGAATACAAAGAAAATATAGATACTAAAATAGCTATATTAAATCTAATGCCAATAAAAATAGATACAGAGTTAGATTTACTTAGAAGAATAGACAAGACAGGTTTTAATGTATCTGTAGAATTTATTAAAATCTCAACAAGAGAGAGTAAAAGAAGTTGTAATGAATATGTTAAGAATTTTTATAAAACATTTGATGAAGCAAAAAAAGAATCTTTTGATGGTTTTATAATAACAGGAGCTCCAGTTGAACAAATGGAGTTTGAAGAAGTTGATTATTGGGATGAACTAAAAGATATTATGGATTATTCTAAAAGAAAGGCTAAATCTACATTATATATATGTTGGGCAGCTCAAGCAGGTCTTTACAAATACTACAATGTAAAAAAACTTCCATTAAGTCAAAAATGTTTTGGAGTATTTAAGCATGAAGTGGATAAAAATAGTAAGATAGTAGATGGATTTGAAAAAGAGTTTTTTGCTCCACATTCAAGACACACTACTGTAAATATTGAAACTTTGAAAAATAATGATGAATTGAGCATTGTAAGCCATTCTAAAGAAGCTGGTCCTTATATAATTACAAATTCAAGAGATGTATTTGTAATGGGTCACAGTGAGTATGATAAATACACTTTAGATAAAGAATATAAAAGAGATGTAGATAGAGGTGATAAAATCTCAATACCTAAAAATTATTATATAAATGATGATCCTTCAAAAGAACCAACTGTTAAATGGAAAAAGCATTCAGAACTTTTGTTTAGAAATTGGATAAAAAACTATCTAATAATATAAAACGCAACTAAAAAATATGAAAATCTATAAGGTATAAAAGTAATTATCATACTTCTTTATACCTTATTTTTATTTTATAAAATTGACATTATAAAAGTAGTTTTATATAATAAAACTAAACCGACTGTTGGTCTATTGAAAGGAGAAAGTATATGAGAATTATAAAAGACCCTGAAGAACGTAAAAATGAAATACTTGATACAGCTGAAATGCTTTTTTGTACTAAAGGTTATACAAAAACTACTGTAAATGATATTTTAAATGAGATTGGAATTGCAAAAGGAACATTTTATTACTATTTTAAATCTAAAGAAGAGGTAATGGATGAAATTATAACTAGAATTATAGATAATGATATAAAGATGTTGAAAGAAATTGCTTCAAATCCAGATATTCCAGTTATTGAAAAGTTCTTTCAGATATTAATATCTCAAAGACCTAAAGTTGGAGGAAGTAAAGAAAAAGTGATTAACCAATTTCAACAACCCAACAATGCTGAGATGCATCAAAAGACAATAGTCAAAACTATTTTAAATTTTACACCTATATTAACAGAGGTAGTAGAACAAGGTATAAGAGAAGGTGTATTCAATACAAAATATCCAAAAGAGACAATAGAGTTTTTACTTGTTTCTTCTGAGTGTATATTTGATAAAGGCATGTTTGATTGGGATAATGATGAAATACTGCAAAAAGCAAAGGCATTTGTTTGTATTATGGAAACGACCTTGGGAGCACATAAAGGAAGTTTTGATTTTGTATATAATATGTTAACAGAAGATTAAATTTATTGTAATAGTAAATAACTTTAGATTTTTATTTTTGAATAAGATTAAAATGAGAGGAATCGGTGTAAAATAAATACATCGATTTTTTATTAAAAATATCTTATTCAAAAATTTCAATAAGATAAGATAAACTATTTATAACTGAAGTTACAATATTGTTATTGACAATAAATCCTTAATACTATAATATTTAATACATTAAATATTTATAGTGTTAAGGATTATTTATAAAATATTTTTGAATTTAAAGTTAAAAATATTAGTAAAATAAAGTATTTTTACAGGGAGAATTTATATGGATGAGATAAGTTTTAAAAAAGCACTGCTAGAATTAACTAGAGATATAAATATCAAATTTACAACTTCATTAAGTCAGTTCTATCAACCACTTGGGATTACAGCAGTACAAGCTTTGATTTTATCAGAACTATGTGAACATGGAGAGAAAAAAATAAGTGATTTAGGTAAAAATTTGAATATGACAAATAGCAATGTGTCAGTAATATGTCAAAGACTCGAAAAAAATGGATTTTTAAATCGTATAAGAGATAAAGAAGACCAACGAATTGTAAAAGTTAAAGTTACAGAAAAATCGCTGGATATACAAGAAAATATTTCAAGTAGTATTTTTGATGACTATTTTGAAAATATGACTAGTGAAAAATTGCAAGATATGGAAGATATAATAGAGGGCTTAGAAAAATTAAATAAGCTTTTAACTCATATTGATTGCAAATAACATAAAATTAATTTAAAGGAGAACAAAATTATGGATGAACACAAACCACAAAAGAGGTCAATACTCTATTATTATACAATAATAATAATAGTAGTAATGTTTTTAAATGCTTTAATATTTCCAAGTCTAATGGATAAAAAAATGGTTGAGATTGATTATGGAAAATTTCTTACAATGTTAGATTCAGGAAAGGTTAAATCTGTTGAAATAGAAAGTAATAAAATTGCAATAAGCCCATCTAGTAGTAAGGATAAAAATATATACATAACTGGTAGAATGGATGACCCAGAACTAGTTGATAGATTAAAAGATGCAAAAGTAGAATTTACTAAGATTATTCCTAAAGAAAATTCACCTCTTTTGAGTATTTTACTTACATGGATAGTACCTATAGGTATTCTTATGCTATTTGGTAATTTAATGATGAAATCAATGCAAAAACGAATGGGTGGCAATAGTATGCAATTTGGAAAGAGTAATGCCAAAATGTATGTATCTGCTCAAAGTGGAAAAAGATTTAATGATGTAGCTGGTCAAGATGAGGCAAAAGAAGCTCTAAGCGAGATAGTAGATTTCTTACACAATCCAGAAAAATACAAAAAAATAGGAGCACAAATGCCAAAAGGTGCACTTTTAGTAGGGCCTCCAGGAACAGGAAAGACACTACTTGCAAAAGCTGTGGCAGGTGAAGCAGATGTACCATTTTTCTCAATATCTGGTTCTGAATTTGTTGAGATGTTTGTAGGTATGGGAGCATCTAGAATACGTGATTTATTTAAACAAGCTAAAGAAAAAGCTCCATGTATAGTGTTTATAGATGAAATTGATACTATAGGTAAAAAGCGTGATAATGGAAGTGGAATAGGCGGAAATGATGAACGTGAACAAACTTTAAATCAATTATTAAGTGAAATGGATGGATTTGATGGTGGAATAGGTGTAGTAATACTAGCTGCAACGAATAGACCTGATAGTCTTGATAAAGCATTACTTCGCCCAGGACGATTTGATAGACGTATACCAGTTGAACTTCCAGACCTTGGAGGACGAGAAGCTATCTTAAAGGTACATGCTAAAAATGTAAATGTAGACTCAAATATAGATTATAATGCAATTGCTAGGTCTACATCAGGTGCATCTGGAGCAGAACTTGCAAATATTGTAAATGAAGCAGCACTTTTAGCAGTTAAGTCTGGCAGAGATGTAGTAGAGCAACAAGATTTTGAGGAATCTGTTGAGACTGTAATTGCAGGATATCAACGTAAAGGAGCTGTGATTTCTGATAAAGAAAAGAAAATCATAGCTTACCATGAAATAGGTCATGCACTTGTTGCTGCAATGCAGAAACATTCTGCACCTGTCCATAAAATTACAATAATACCTAGGACTTCAGGTGCATTGGGTTATACTATGCAAGTTGCAGAAGATGAAAGTGTACTTATGTCCAAAGAGGAAGCCATTGATAAAATAACTACTTTTACAGGTGGTCGTGCTGCTGAAGAAGTTATTTTTGATACTTGTACATCAGGTGCATCAAATGATATAGAGCAAGCTACTAAGATTGCAAGAGCTATGGTTACTCGTCTTGGTATGAGTGAGGAATTTGATATGGTTGCTCTTGAAACAGTAAGTAATCAGTACCTAGGAGGAGACTCTTCTCTTGCTTGTTCTTCAGATACTGCAGCTAAAATTGATGAAGAAGTATTTAGAATAGTAAAGACTTGTCATAAAAAAGCAATTGAGATTTTAGAGAATAATATTGATAAGCTACATGAACTTGCTGAATATTTATTAGAAAAAGAGACAATTACAGGTGATGAGTTCATGGAAATACTGAATTTAAAGTAACCATGTTGAAATAAAGATTGTAGTAATAGTTTTATTTAAAGATATATTTGTATATTTAAAAATGTTAATGTATTTTCAATAAAATATAAATAAATATCTATATAAATCAAAACAAGAGAATCGATAAAAATGACTGTGTAAAAAATAAAAATGCCTAAATAATAGGCATTTTTATTTTACAATTAAACTACATACTTGTATCTTTACATAATCTTAATCATTAAAAATACATCTTAACTACATTTTTATACTAGAATTGATATTATAATAGTAATGAAATGTACAAGGAGGTTGTTTGATGGACAGACCAAATCCTGATATTCTATTAAAAAAAATAAAGAATGAAGAAAAAAAACTAAATAGAGGTCAGTTAAAAATATTTTTTGGGTATGCAGCAGGTGTAGGTAAAACTTATTCTATGTTGGAATCTGCACAAAATTTAAAAAAAGTAGGGGTTGATGTAGTTGTTGGATATATTGAACCACATACTAGACCAGAAACATTAGCATTACTTGACGGATTAGAGACTCTTCCTGTAAAAGAAATAGAATATAAATCTATAAAATTAAAAGAGTTTGATTTAGATGCAGCATTAGCAAGAAAGCCAGAAGTTATATTAGTTGATGAGTTTGCTCACTCTAATGTCACTGGGTTAAGGCATACTAAAAGATGGCAGGATATAGAAGAATTATTACTAGCAGGTATAAATGTATATACTACTGTAAATGTACAACATCTAGAAAGTTTAAATGATATTGTGGAGATAATTACAAATGTATCAGTCAAAGAAACTATACCAGATAAATTTTTAGATACAAGTACACAATTAGAGCTTATAGATGTTGAACCTGACGTACTTCTTGAAAGATTTAATGAAGGTAAAATATATAAAAAGGAACAGGCAATTAGAGCAAAAGATAATTTTTTTATAAAAGACAATCTAGTTGCACTTAGGGAAATTGCACTTAGAAAAACAGCCGAAAGAGTAAATAAAGAAGTTCAAATGACTAGATTATCAAAGGGTGATGTAACAGTAATACCTACATCAGATACACTTCTTGCATGTATAAGCCCATCTCCATCTTCAGCCAAGGTTATTAGAACTGCATCTAGGATAGCAGATAGTACGTTTGCTAAGTGGATAGCTTTATATGTTGAAACTCCAAATACAGCAAAATTGCCTTTTGAGGAGCAAAAACAATTACAAAACAATTTAAAACTAGCTAAGAAGTTGGGTGCTGAGATAATTGTTTTACATGGTGAAAATGTAATAGAACAGATACTTAGAATTGCCAAGATAAGAAATGTAACAAAAATTGTAATAGGCAGAAATCATTCAAATACTAAAAAATTGAGTAAAAAACTGAAAAAAGATATAGTTGACAAATTAATAGATGAAGTTGATTATATAGATATACATATAATCCCTTATAAATTTGCTTCAGAGGTTAAATATAGACCTAAAAAAGATAACTCATCAATAAAATCAAAATTTAAAATTAGTAAAACTGATTTTATAAAACTTATAATTATTACTTCAGTGATAAGCATTTTGGCATATATAGTACAAAGTATGGGATTTATAAGAGAAAATATATTACTAATATATATGTTAGGTGTAGTTTTGGTTTCTATGTGGACTAAAGGGTATAGTACAGGTATAATAAGTTCTGTATTTAACATAGTACTGTTAAATTATTTTTTTACAGCACCTTTATATACACTGTCAATAGCTGATTCAAATTATATAGTAACATTAGTTGTATTCTCAATAGTTGGTATAATAACTAGTACTCTTACATCTAAGATACAACATGAAGCAGATACAGCTGCTAAAAGAGAAGAAAATACAAAAATGATATATCAAATCATTAAGGGATTTTTAAGATTGTCGAATAAAGATGATATAGTAAATAAGGGTATAGAACTTTTATGTCTTAGTCTAAGTAGAGATATAGTTTGTTATTTAAATGTGGATAAGGATAAGAAATCAAAGTTCTATAAAAAAAATACTGCTAATAAGGACAAAAATGATTTAGATATAGAAGATGAAAAGGCTGTTGCAAGTTGGGTATTGTCTAATTCAACAGTAGCAGGTAGTGATACAGATACACTTCCTGGTTCAAAAGGATATTATATACCAATTATAGGTATGAATTCAACTTTGGGAGTCATTGGTATATCATGTGTTGATTCAAAATTAGATACAGAAGATATAAGTTTAATTGAAACAATAACTGCTCAAATGGCAATAGCTCTTGATAGAGAAATTCTATCAGAAGCAAAAGAAAACACTAATCTTGAGATAGAAAGAGAGAGGCTTAGAAGCAATCTTTTAAGAGCAGTTTCACATGACCTCAGAACACCATTAGCAGGAATATCTGGAGCAGTTAGTACAATTATAAAAAATAAGGATACTATAGGTCAGGATATAATAGACGAATTACTTAGTGGTGTATATGAAGATACTCAGTGGTTAATAAGACTTGTTGAAAATTTGCTTAGCATGACTAAGATAGATGAAGGAAAGTTAGAAGTCAAAAAACGTTCTGAACTTGTTGAGGAAATTATATCAGAGTCATTGCAAAATATTAAAAAAAGAATTGAAAATGCAATTATAGATATTAATATACCAGAGCAAATATTATTTGTTCCTATGGATGCCAAATTAATAGAACAGGTTTTAATTAATCTAATAGATAATGCTTTAAAATATTCAAAAGAGGATTGTAAGATAAATATAATTGTATATGAAAAAGAAGATTATGTTTGGTTTGAAGTGTCTGACAATGGTCCTGGAATATCAAAAGAATTGAAAGAGCATATATTTGATCGATTTTTTACTGGAGAAGAAGGTACTAAGGATTCTAGAAAAGGTGTTGGACTTGGATTATCAATTTGTAAATCTATAATTCAAGCTCATAAAGGTGAAATTTTAGTAGTAAACAATAAAGATAAAGGTTCAACTTTTAAATTTAGTTTGCCAAAAGAAAATGAATAGTATGAAATTTTGAAATTTAGTTTTGGAGGAAGAAATGAGTAAAAAACTTATATTGTTAGTAGAGGATGATAAAACAATAAGAAAATTTATATCTACTGCACTTACAACTCAAGATTATGATGTTAAAGAGGCTATAACTGGTAAAGAAGGAATATCAATTGCTGTATCATATTCTCCAGATGTCGTTCTATTAGATTTAGGGTTAGAAGATATGGATGGAATAGAGGTAATAAAAGCTATTAGGCAGTTTTCAAATATACCAATAATTGTAGTTTCAGCGAGAGAACAAGACAGAGAAAAGGTAGAAGTGTTTGATGCAGGTGCAGATGATTACTTAACAAAACCATTTTCTATAGTAGAGTTATTAGCTAGGGTCAGAGTAGCGTTTAGACACTCACAAGTAGAATTACAACAAAAAGAAGAGATTAGGTCTACGTTTGAAGTAGGTGAATTATTTATTGATTTTGATAAAAGAAAAGTTATTGTTGACAATAATGAAGTACATTTGACACCAATTGAATATAATATTCTTTCATTACTTGCAAAGCATCATGGAAAAGTACTTACTCATAATTTTATAATAAAAGAAATATGGGGTAGTATTATAGGCAATGAAACTAAGTCTTTAAGGGTTTTTATGGCAACATTAAGACGAAAAATAGAGAAGCAACCTGCTGACCCTAGGTATATAATTACAGAAGTTGGTGTTGGATATAGACTAAATGATGAATAGGCAAAATGGATGCTAAAATTGTATAATTTAGATTAAGTTAAAATGAAGTGCGTATGCTATTATTAATTTAAGTATATGCATTTCATTTTTTAGTACTTTTTTAACATTGATAATATTAAACACATTTTAAAATAAAAGTATGGTATAATTTGTAAGAAAAGTCTAAGTTAAAAAATAAAAGATTTAATATTTATTTTCTAATAAATTTAATATAAATAAATATTAAATAATAATTACTGAAATAGTGAAAAATAATTACAGTAATAAATATATATAATTTTAAAAATGTAAATTGAGGTTTAGGAGTAGATTTATGTATATATTGAATTTAAATACAAGAGAGATTGCAAAAGATTTTAGAACAAAATTTTATATACCAGAAAATTCATATCTTATATTAAGTGCTCCAAAAAATTTAAAATTACTCAAGGAAACTTTGGATATAGATGAAATAACATTTAATGATTGTCTTAAATTTGATGAAATAACAAAGCTTGATTTATTTGATAATTATGATTTTTTGAGCCTAAATACTTTTGAATTGAGAAATGGAGAAGCTGTTATAGAAGAAGTAAATATGTATTTATCAGATAATTTTATATTAGTTGTTGTAAATGAAGAGCATTTTCTATTTGAATTTGTAAAGAATCTTATTTTAAAAAACTCTCAACTTGAAAAAAATCCTGTCATAAACCTTTTTAAGATAAATTATTTAATTTTTAGAGAAGTTATAAAAAATGGTTTTGAATCTTTAGAAAAAGTTGAAGAATTAATTCTTGAAATAGAAGATGAGATGATGGACAATATTCATAAAAATCATGTTTCTAGAATAAGTGATGTAAGAGGATTGACTAGAACTATAGTTAAAAACACCAGACCACTTTTATATATTGGAGATAGAATAGTTAAAGAAAATATACGATATTTAAAATACTCGAATGTAAAAAAATATAATCTTGAAAATTTTCAAGGGATAGATTTTGGTATTGATAAATTATATAATTTTGCACTATCAACACGTGAGTTAGCAGATAAACTCCTAGATATTTATTCTTCTAGAGTAGGTGAAAAAACGAATCACTTAATTACAAAATTGACCCTACTTACGGCTATCTCTGCACCACTTACAATTATAACAGGAATATATGGAATGAACTTTAGGTATATGCCAGAACTAAACTGGCTTTATGGATATCCAGCAACATTACTTTTGATGTTAGGCATAGTTTTTGTTGGAATTATAATATTTAAAATAAAAAAATTATTGTAAAAATAAGATGCTTTTTAAACGATTTTAGAAAAATATATTAAAAGAAAAAGTGTATTAAGAAAATAAAAAAATATTTTAAATTGAAAATATTTATAGAAAATATTGACAATTATATTTTCTTTGCTATAATTATTAAACAAGAAGATTAATAAATTATAAAAATGGAGGATAATACTATGAAAGGGATTTTAAAAGAACTAGTGGCAAAACTTTATAGCTTTTTTTATTTTATGTTCTGGGGCTTTTATTTTAGCGCTGGCTATTTCTTTTACAAAAATACATGTAATTCCTTTCTGGTGAGGCCTTGATTTTAATAACCTTGGGCATAGGTCAATTTTATAAAAATGATTATTTTATATGGTCATGTAAGATTTGATGCTTAATAGATTATTTTAGAGAACTCATTAATGAGTTCTCTTTTTTATTTTAAACTCAAGTATAAAAATATAACATTAGGGGGTAGTAAAGATGATAGTGGTATTAAAAGTAGGAGCAGATAAGAGAGAAGTTAAGAAATTAATAGAAGCTATTTGTAAAGAAGGTGTAGAAGTGAATCCTATAGATGGAAAAGAATTAACTGTTTTGGGGTTAGTTGGAGATACTAGTAAAATAGATGCCAAAAGAATAGAAGCAAATAAGGTGGTTGAAAAAGTTATGCATGTAGTAGAACCTTTTAAAAAAGCAAATAGAAAATTTCATCCAGAACCTTCAATTATAAATGTAGATGGTATGGAAATTGGGTCAAAAAAACTTACTATGATAGCTGGTCCTTGTTCTGTTGAAACAGAGGAACAAATAGTTTCTATAGCTGAAGATGTAAAAAAATCAGGAGCAGGATTTTTAAGAGGAGGAGCATTCAAGCCAAGAACATCTCCATACGCTTTCCAAGGATTAAGATATGATGGATTAGATTTATTAAAAAAAGCAAAAGAAAAAACAG
This sequence comes from Clostridioides sp. ES-S-0005-03, assembly GCF_020658455.1. NCBI lineage: Bacteria > Bacillati > Bacillota > Clostridia > Peptostreptococcales > Peptostreptococcaceae > Clostridioides > Clostridioides sp. ES-S-0005-03. The sequence continues at coordinate 896,374 of NZ_JACVWI010000001.1, forward strand.
GTCTTCCTATAGTTACAGAAATAATGTCAACACAAGATATAGATGTATTTGAAGAAAATGTAGATGTAATTCAAGTTGGAGCAAGAAACATGCAAAACTTCGATTTATTGAAAGAATTAGGAAAAACAAATAAAACAATACTTTTAAAAAGAGGATTATCTGCTACAATTGAAGAGTGGCTAATGTCAGCTGAATATATAATGGCTGGAGGAAACGAAAGTGTGGTTCTTTGTGAAAGAGGTATAAGAACTTTTGAAACATACACTAGAAATACTTTGGATTTAAGTGCAATCTTAGCTGTAAAAAAACTTAGCCATTTACCAGTTATAGTTGACCCAAGTCATGCAGCAGGAAAATCATGGATGGTTGACTCTCTATCTAAAGCAGCAATTGCGGTTGGAGCAGATGGTTTAATAATAGAGGTTCATAATGACCCAGCTCATGCACTTTGTGATGGTAAACAATCAATTAAACCAGATGAGTATGAAGGATTAATAAATGAACTAAAAACTATCGCATCAGCAGTTGGAAGAGAAATATAATCTATAGAAGGATGGTTAAACGTGGAAGAAAAATTATTAGTTAATCTAAAAGAGAATAGTTACAATATATTTATAAAAAAAAGTATATTAAAAAATATAGGTAAAGAAATTAAAAAAATATATTCTGGAAATAAGATTTTTATTGTTACAGATGAAAATGTAGCAAAATTATATTTATATGAAGTTAAAAATAATTTGATTGAATCTGGATTTGAAACTAAAGCTATAATATTAGAAGCTGGTGAAGAGACAAAGTCATTTAATACTCTACCTAAAATATATGAAAGTTTACTTGACTTTAAGTTAACTAGAAAAGATTTGATTATCACATTGGGAGGAGGGGTAATTGGAGATTTAGGAGGATTTACAGCAGCAACTTTTTTAAGAGGTGTAAATTTTATTCAAATTCCAACATCTCTATTAGCTCAAGTGGACAGTTCTGTAGGTGGAAAAGTTGGAGTTGACCTTGAAAGGGGAAAAAACTTAGTAGGGAGTTTTTATCAGCCGAAAGCAGTATTTATTGACCCAGATGTATTATCATCTCTTCCAGAAAAATTTTATAGAGATGGAATGGCAGAGGTTATAAAGTATGGATGTATAAAAGATAAAACTTTTTTTAATAAGCTTGAAAACTTAAAAAATAGGGAAGAAGTGATGCAACATATAGAATACATTATACACAAATGTTGCCTTATCAAAAAAACTGTAGTTGAAGCTGATGAGAGAGATTTAGGAGATAGGATGCTTTTAAATTTTGGACACACACTAGGTCATGCTATTGAGAAACACTATAACTTTACAGGTTATACTCATGGAGAAGCTGTTGGTGTAGGCATGTATAAGATAACATTAGAGAGTGAAAAAAAAGGGATTACAAAACAAGGTACATCAGAGCTTATAAAATCAATTTTAATAAATTATGATTTACCTTATGATGTTGAATTAGGAGATAATAAATCTATAATAGATACTATATCTCTTGATAAAAAAAATCTAGGTGATACACTAAAAATAATACTTTTAAAGGATATTGGAGAAAGTATTATATATGATACTACTTCTAAATTTTTTCAGGAGGTAAAATGATGGGAAGCTTAAAAATATATCCAAGCAAATTATCAGGAGATGTGAAAATTCCTCCATCAAAAAGTATGGCACATAGAGCAGTTATTTGTGCTGCTTTAAGTGATGGAAAAAGTAGAATTTCTAATATAGATTTTTCTGATGATATCATAGCTACTATAAGAGCAATGATATCATTAGGAGCAACCATAGAAAAAAAAGAAGACATTTTAGAAATTACAGGAATCTACTCTAAAGAAGCAATTTTAAATAAAGAGAATCAATTGAATCAACCTAAATTGACTATAGATTGTAATGAATCAGGTTCTACTTTAAGGTTTCTGGTACCTATATCTTTAGCCTTTGATGGAGTAAAAAGATTTATAGGAAGAGGTAATCTTGGAAAAAGACCACTTAATACTTATTATGAGATATTTGACAGACAAGGCATAGAATACAACTACAAAGAAAATAAACTGGATTTAATCGTATCAGGAAAACTTAAACCAGACGAATTTAGAGTAAAAGGAAATATAAGTTCTCAATTTATAACAGGATTATTATTTATATTACCTACATTAGATAGTGACTCAAAGATAATAATTACCACTGAACTGGAATCTAAAGGGTATTTAGATTTAACTATTTCAACTATGAAAGATTTTGGGGTAGAAATTGTAAACAATAATTATAAAGAATTTATCATAAAAGGAAATCAAACTTATAAAGCTATAGATTATAAAGTTGAAGGAGATTATTCTCAAGGTGCATTTTATTTATCAGCAGATGCTATTGGAGAAGATATTAACATACTTGACCTTAAAGAAAATTCTCTTCAAGGAGATAGTGAAGTTATTGAGATTTTATCAAGGATGGGTGTGGAAATTTTAAGAGAAGACAACAAAATCAAAGGAATAACAAATTGTCTAAATAGTACTTTGATAGATGCATCTCAATGCCCAGATATAATACCCGTTTTATCTGTGGTAGCAGCTTTAAGTATAGGGAAGACGACTATAATCAATGCTGGAAGACTTAGAATTAAGGAGTGTGATAGACTTCATGCAATAAATGTTGAGTTAAGTAAGCTTGGGGCAAATATAGAAGAAAAAGAGGATAGTTTGATAATTGAGGGAGTAAGCAAATTAAATGGAGGCGTAGAGGTATGGAGTCACAAAGACCACAGGATTGCCATGACACTTGCAATTGCTTCCTGTAGATGTGATAAACCAATCATATTGAAAGATTTTGAGTGTGTATCAAAGTCTTATCCACATTTTTTTAAAGATTTTGAGATGTTAGGAGGAAGAATTGATGAGTGGAATATGGGGAAATAATTTAAAAATATCCATCTTTGGAGAATCTCATGGAAATGCTATAGGTATAAATATAGATGGTCTTCCAGCTGGCATTGAGTTAGACTTTGATAAAATTGATAAAGAAATGAAGAGAAGAGCACCAGGAAAAAATTCTATATCAACTTCAAGAAATGAAAGTGATATACCAGAAATTTTAAGTGGATATTTTGATGGAAAAACTACAGGAACTCCATTATGTGCAATTATAAGAAATAGTGATACTCGCTCAAAAGATTATGGAGAAGTTAAAAACTTGATGAGACCAGGTCATGCAGACTATACAGGTCATATAAAATATTCTGGGTTTAATGACTATAGAGGAGGAGGACATTTCTCAGGAAGAATAACTGCTCCATTAGTATTTTGTGGTTCTATATGTAAACAAATTTTATCACAAGAAGGTATAGAGATAGGAGCCCACATAAAAAAAATCAAGAATATAGAGGATAAGGGTTTTAATTATATAGACATCTCAAGACAAGAATTATTAAATTTACAAAATTTAGAATTACCTTTGCTTGATTTATCAAAAGAAGAAGCTATAAAAAATACTATTCTAGATGCAAAAAATCAGGGAGATTCAGTTGGTGGTATAATTGAATGTGCAGTAGTAGGTGTTAATGTAGGTGTTGGAAATCCGTTTTTTGATTCTGTTGAATCTACTCTATCACATTTACTATTTTCTGTTCCATCTATAAAAGGTGTAGAATTTGGATTAGGATTTGATATTACAGACATGTATGGTTCTCAAAGTAATGATGAAATGTACTATGATGAAGATACAGTAAAAAGTAAAACTAATAATAATGGTGGGATTGTTGGAGGTATTACAACTGGAATGCCAATAGTTTTTAAAGTAGCAATTAAGCCAACTCCATCAATTAGTAAACAACAAAATACTGTTAATATAAAAGATAAAAAAGATGATGTTTTAGCTATTAAAGGTAGACACGACCCTTGTATAGTTCAAAGAGCTGTACCTGTAATAGAAGCAGTAACAGCTATTGGAATTTTTGATTTGATGAAAGGACGATAATAATGGAGGATTTAACGAGATATAGAAATAAAATTGATGATATAGATAAGGAACTTGTTCAACTATTTGAAAAAAGGATGAATATAGTTCTCGAAATTGCTAGATATAAAATGAAAAATAATACTACTATACTTCAAAAAGATAGAGAAGAAAAAGTATTGAGTAAAGCAGTAGATAATCTAGAAGATAAAAAATATTCACAAGAGACTGTACAATTTTTCAATTCAGTAATGGAAGTTAGTAGAAATTTGCAAAAAAGATTAATAGATAATGATGTAGAGGAAAAAAATGAAAACAGTTCAAATTCATCAAATGAAAATTTTGATTTGTTAAATCTATATAAATATAAGTCATTAAAAAGTGAACTTAATAAAAAAAATCTCCTAGTAGGATTTCCTGGTATATCAGGTTCATTCACAGAAGAAGCACTAACAAAATTTTTTAACACTCAAATCACAAAAAAACAATTTAAAGAATTTGAAGATGTCTTTATAGCACTTCAAAATAAAGAAATAAATTATGGAATAATACCTATAGAAAACTCCTCTACAGGAGCAATTTCTGAAACTTACGACCTTTTAGGAAAATATGGATTCTATATAGTTGGGGAAGAGTGTATAAAAATAAATCAAAATTTAATTGGAATAAAGGGCACAAACCTTGAAGATATTAAAGAAATATATTCACATCCACAAGGAATAGGTCAGAGTAGTGAATTTTTAAAACAAAATAGTCAATGGAAATTGATACCTTTTAATAATACAGCAACTAGTGCTGAACTTGTTAAAAGGCTTCAAGATAAAACAAAGGCAGCAATTGCTAGTAAAAAAGCCGCAACGATTTATGGATTAGAAATAATAAGTCCTTGTATAAATGATATAACAGATAATTATACTAGATTTGTGGTAATTAGTAATGAGATACACATTGAAGAAGAGTCAAATAAGATGAGTATTGTATTTTCTGTTGAGCATGAAGCTGGAAAGCTTTATAAAATACTTGGATACTTTGCTGAAAACAATATAAATATGACAAAAATAGAATCAAGACCAATGAAAAATGCTTCTTGGAGATATTTCTTTTATATAGATTTTGAATGTTCTATATATGATTCAAAAGTATGTAGCTTATTAGACATGATAGAACGTAATACAGCATACTTCAAATTTATCGGTGTATATAGAAATAAAATTGAATAGATAAATGTAATTTTTTCTTTAAACAGAATGATTGGAGGTGTAAAGATGAATTTTTTTGGTCTAATAGGTGAAAAGCTATCTCATAGCGTTTCACCTCAAATTCATAAGAGGTTATTTGAAGTATTGAATATTGAAGGTGCTTATAAGAACTTTGAGATTTCAAAAGAAAATATACCAATGTTGGATGATGCTATAAAATTATTAAGAATCAAAGGTGTAAATGTTACTGTCCCATATAAAGAAAGAGTCATGGAGTTTTTAGATTTTATATCTCCAGAAGCAAAGCGTATAGGGGCAGTTAACACAATTTTACTTAAAGAGAATAAATTGTATGGCTATAATACAGATTATTTTGGACTTGACATTATGTTCAAAATAGCTAATATTGATATTCAAGGAAAGACAGCTGTTATATTAGGTACTGGAGGTGCATCTAAAGCAGCCATAACATACCTTCTTGATTCTGGAATAGATAAAGTTTATGTTTCAAGTAGAAAAAAAGATAATAAAAAGCTATCAAATAATTCAGCTATATTAATAGATTATGAAGAACTTAAGAATATAAAAGGAGATATAATATTAAATGCAACTCCAGTAGGAATGTACCCTAATATAGGATTATCACCTGTCTCAAAATCTATTATACAAAATTTTGATATATTAGTAGATTTGATTTACAATCCTAAAAAAACTTCTTTTCTAGAAATTGGTCAGAATCTAGGTAAAAAAACGTGTAATGGATTATATATGTTGGTTGGGCAAGCAATAAAATCTCAAGAAATATGGCAGAATACTAAAATAGATAATGGTGTTTTAAATATTATATATGAAGAAATAAAATTAAACTTTTTATAGGGGGATTGATTATGATAAACAAAGAAAAAGTAATATTAATAGGTATGCCAGGCAGTGGAAAAACTACAATTGGAAAACTTTTAGCACAGGAATATAATTGTAGTTTTTGTGATATGGATGATTATATAAACAAAATATCTCAAAAAAGTATAGCAGAATTATTTTTAGAAGGAGAAGAGGTTTTTAGAAATTATGAAACTCAAGCATGTAGAGAACTTTCTACTAGCGATAAAACAGTAGTCTCTACTGGTGGTGGTGTAATAAAAAAAGATATTAATATAGAAATACTCAAAGAAGCAGGAATAATACTTTTTATTAATAGACCTATAGAAAAAATTTTAGAAGATATAAATATTAATTCAAGACCCTTATTACAAGATGGAAAAGAAAAATTATACAATCTTTATAATGAAAGAATAAATCTTTATAAAAATGCTGCGGATATAGAAATTTTAAATGATAAATCATTAAATGATGCTGTATATAATATCAAAAATGCAATTAATAAAAATTTTAAATTTGAATTTAATGAAAAAATAATCTAGGGGGAAATAAGAATAATGAATATTGTTGTTGTAGGATTAGGAGTTATAGGAGGTTCTTTTGCTAAGGCACTGAAAAAAGCTGGATATGAAGATGTGTTTGGAGTAGATATAGATTCTGAAACTCTGAAAAAAGCAGAAGAGTTAGAAATCATCAAAAAAGGATGTACTACAGGGAAGGAATTTTTCAAACAAGCTGATTTGATTATATTATCTATATATCCTAGATTAATTGTAAATTTTTTAGAAAATAATAAAGAGTATTTTAAAAGAGGAACTATAATTACTGATACCACAGGAATAAAAGAAGTTCTTATAAATGATGTCTTAAAAATTATTCCAGATGATATAGATTTTATATTTGGTCATCCAATGGCAGGTAGAGAAAAAAAGGGAATTGATTTTGCGAGTGATGAGGTATTTAAAGAAGCAAATTATATAATTACTCCAACTGGCAGAAATAATATAAAAAACTTGGAGTTTGTTGAGAATTTAATTTTAGAGATAGGATTTAAAAGAGTAAAAAAATTAACTGCACAAAAACATGATGAAATGATAGCTTTTACATCTCAATTACCTCATGTAATGGCAGTTGCTCTTATAAATAGTGATGAAGAAGGTAGAGATACAGGCAAATTTATTGGAGATAGCTATAGGGATTTAACTCGTATTGCAAATATGAATGAAGACCTATGGAGTGAACTTTTTTTAGGAAATAGAGATAATTTATTAAAATCTATAGAAAATTTTGAGATGGAAGTGAATTTAATAAAAGAGGCTATCTTTAATAATGATAAAAATAAACTTGTTGAATATTTTAAAACATCTTCAGTCAGAAGAGAGTATTTAGAAAAATAGACTCTTATTTAAATTATATAAATTTTAAATTACATGTAAGTGGGTATAAATATAAACAATAACATATTTAATCATATTAGTCTTATTGTTACTAATGTAATTAAATATGCTATTGCTGTATTTATACCCTTAATTTTATTATCCTATAAATAATACTTATTTAATATGTTCTTTATTAACAATTTATAAAACTCAATTGTAAAAAAGAGTTTTTAATAGTAAAATAAAGTGAATCAACTAAATATAACTAGTGGAGAGGGTGAGGTGTAGCTACTTGAAATATAGTAGGCAGATATTAAAAAGTATATTAATAGCATTTATGGTACTATTCTTTTTTAGTGTATTTGCGTTTTTTTATATAAGTAATATGGATAATGTATTAGAATATGAGACAAAGAATTATTTATCAGAAATTAGTGAAGAGAGTAAGATTGCAATTAATAGTAAGTTGAAAAGTAATTTAAATGAATTAGAAAGTATTTCTAAGTTTTTAGAAATAGAAGATAATTTTAATTTAGAAAAAACTTTAAAAATCTTGGAATCATATAATAAAAATAGTAACTATAATAACATTGGTATGATTTTACCTAATGGCAAAGGCTATGCTAAAGGTATTTTTGGAACAGATTTTTCAGATAGGGATTATTTTAAGTTGGCCATTAAAGGTACAGCTAATATATCAAAGCCTTTAATAGATAAAGATACTGGAAAATTGACGAAAACATATGCAGTCCCATTATACAATAATGGTAAAATTGTTGCTGTTATTGCAGCTGATTATGATGTTGAGTTTGTATCTGAGTTTTTGTCTATTTCAACTTTTAATGGTGAAAGTTTTTCACTTATATGTGATAGTAATGGTGAAATAATTATACCATCTTATCACAAAAATTCAAATTCAAATATTACAAATCTTTCACAAGTTAATTTTAAAAAAACATTTACTTTTAAAAATATGAAAATATCGGATAAAGGAGTAGTAGAGGCTAAAGAATCAGGAAAAGAAATCTATATGGCATATACTTCTTTAGGAATAAATGACTGGTTTATAATATCAATCGTTCCAAAGATAGTTGTATCTAAAAAGCTAAACAATTTAATGATGATTACAATTATTGGATGGATTATACTTTCATTTTTGTTTTTAGGTGTTATACTGTACATATTATATTCAAAAGCAAAGAGTCAAAAGACTATAGAAAAAATAGCATATACAGATCTTGTAACTGGTTATTCAAATTGGCGAAAATTTGAATCAGATGCTATAAATTTACTAAAGAAAGCATCACAAAATGATAAACATGCAATGGTAACATTTGATATTGATAAATTCAAAGCAATTAATGATATATATGGCCATAAAAAAGGCAACTCAATTTTAAAAGATATTGCAGATACATTAAATAATATGACTCATGATAATGAGACTTTTGCTCGTGTTAGTTCTGATAATTTTAATATCTTATTAAAATATAAGACAAAAGAAGATATAGTAAATACTATTAAAAAAATCATTATTAGTAATGACTTTGTAAATTTGTCTTTTGGAATCTATGAAATTAAGGATAAGAACTTATCTATAAGTGCATATAGTGATAGAGCTTCACTTGCGAAATTATCAATAAAAAACAATAGAGATATAAATTTTGCTTTTTTTAACGATAAGTTAAGGGATAAGTTATTACTTGAAGATAAAATAGAGAAAGAGATGGAATATGCACTTGAAAATAATCAATTTATAATGTATTTACAACCAAAATACAATATTAAATCAGATAAATTTTGTGGAAGTGAGGCACTGGTTAGATGGCAATACACAGAAAAAGAATTTATATATCCAAGTGATTTTATTCCTATATTTGAAAAGAATGGTTTTATTACAAAAATTGATATGTACATACTAGAACAAGCTTGCAAAGAAATTAGAACTTTATTTGACAAAGGTATTTTACCTTTACCTATATCTGTGAACTTTTCAAGAGTTGATTTTTTAAAAAAAGATTTTATCACAAAAATAGTTAATATATGTGATAAATATAAAATACCATATAGTTTAATAGAAATTGAAATTACTGAATCTAGTATGTTTGGTGATACGGACACTCTATTTGATGTAAGTAGAAGACTTCAAGATATTGGATTTATAATTTCAATGGATGATTTTGGGTCAGGATATTCTTCTGTAAATATGCTTAAAAATATACCTTTAAATGTAATCAAATTAGATAGAGGCTTTTTTATTGATGATAAGAATATTGATAAAAGTCAAATTGTTATAAAAAGTATAGTTTCGCTTATTAAACAATTGGGAATAAGAGTCGTTGCTGAAGGAATTGAAACAAAAAGTCAGGTGGAAATGTTAAGGGAAGCAAATTGTGACATTATTCAGGGTTATTATTTTTCAAAACCATTACCAGTTAAAGAGTTTGAGAAATTAGTCTATAAAATATAGGTCAATAAATTTTAATTTGGAGGTGGTAAGTAAGTGATAAGAGCAAAATCGTTGAAAAGCGTAATGAGTATTATATTAATATTTTTATTCACAATAATTTCTTTTTCTGATTTTGCATTTAAAACTAATGCTCAAGAAGAAGAAAACAATAAAGTTAGTTTAAAAGAAATATCTTTACAAAGTTCTAATGCTATAAAAATAAAGCTAGACAGTTCATTATCATTTGTTAAGAGTATAGCGAATATGGTTTCATATTTTGATACTATAGATAATCCTGAGATAATCCCGTTATTAGCTAAAATATCAAAAGAATCTGATTTTCAAAGAATATCAATTGCTTCTCCTAATGGAATAAGTCATACTAGCGATGGGAAAGTTGTTGATATATCAAATTACCAATATTTTAAGAAAGCTATTAGTGGAGACAGTAACATATCTGAAGTAGTAAAATCTCCTATTGATGGAAAAGATACTTTTGTTATAGCTACACCTGTATACAAAGAAAATAAAGTGATTGGTGTTTTATATGGTTCATACTATAATGATAAATTAGCTGAATTCATTGACATAACAAGTTTTAACAGTGAAGGATATATAGATATATTTGAATCTAGCGGACAATTTGTTTTGAAATCTTCACATACAAATGCTATAGTTGGAGCAAGTAGTAATATATACGATATATTCAAGGAAGCTTCTTTTGATGCTGGTTATAGCTATAAAAAAGTATATGAAGATACAAAACATAAAAAGAGTGGATTTATTTCATATAAATACAAAGGTAAAGAACGTTATGCAACATACACACCAATAGGTGTAAATGACTGGTATGTTCTCTCAGTAATACCACAATATACTGTAAGAAAAAATATTGATAAAATAAATCAATTAGCATTTTCTTTAATTTGTAAGGTGTTCTTATTATTTATTGCACTAATAATATATATCTTCTATAAAAATAATAAATCACAAAAGCATATTCTAAAAGCCAATAAGGAAATATCATCTATTACAAATAGCATTCCTGGAGGAGTTCAAAAATGTACTGTTGATGAAAAATTTGAGTTTGAATTTTTAAGTGATGGATTTGTTGATTTGTTTGGTTACACAAGAGAAGAAATAAAAATGCAATTTAATAATAGTTTTTATAAAATAATACACAAAGATGATGTTGAAAGAGTAAAAAAAGAAATCTCTGAACAACTTTATAAAAATAAAACTATTGAATTGGAATACAGAGTTAGAACTAAAAGTGGTGATATAGTCTGGATATCTGATAAGGGGGAACTTATAGTAGAACCTGATGGTAAAAAATATCTTTATTGTGTTACAGTAGATATTACCAAAACAAAACAATTAGAAAAAGAAATGGAACAAAAGAATTTAGAACTTGAAATGGTATCAGAAAATATATTAGGCGGAATACTTATAACAGAATTTGATGAAGATTTTACTATACAATATGCTAACTCTGGTTATCTATCAATGATTGGATATACACGTAAACAGTTAGAAGATGAACTCCAATATAAATCATGTAATCTTGTTTTTTATGATGATAGAAAAAAGATTCTTGAAAATTTAAGACATCAGTTGATTATTGGAAATATCGCTGTAGGTGAATATAGAATAAAGAAATGTGATGGCAAGATGATATGGGTTTCTTTAAAAGGAAGGCTTATTACTGATAGTGATGATAGCAAAAAAGGAATTTGGATTTTAACTGATATAACTGATTTAAAAAATGCAGAACAAAAACTTAGAATTAATGAAGAAAGATTTAGAATTGCATTAAATCAAACATCAAATATTATATTTGAGTATGATATAAATACAAAATCTCTTGTAAATACTAATAAGAGTATGGAAAATTATAATATTGATAAAATAAATGAAAATGTTCCTTATTCCTTAGTTGAAGCAGGAATTATTTATAAAGACTTTAGTGAAGATTTTATAAAAATGTATGAGAAGATAATAAGTGGAGAAAAAACTGCAAGTTGTGTTGTTAAAATAAGAGTTCCAGATCAAGGCTACATATGGAACAAAATTACATTAACTACTATTTTTGATGAAGATGGTAAACCTATAAGAGCTATTGGGATACAAGAAGATATAAGTGAACAAAAAGAAGCAGAAATAAGATATAATCAAGCATACAAATATCATTCCGCTATATTATCAGAAGCAATAATAACCTATGAAATAAATGTATCAAAGGATATTTTTATAAGGGGTAATGAAAATTGGTATCGACAATTTGGAATTAAACCAAGCAATGACTACTCTGAAATGGTAAAATCTATATCAGAGACTGTTATTTATAAAGATGATAAAGAAGTCTTTTTAAATACATTTTTATGTAGACATTTATTAGAAGCCTATAAAAATAATATAAGTGAAATAAAGTTGGAATATAGAAGAATGAATCAAGATGATAAAATGATTTGGGTACTTTGTACAATGCATTTAATAAAAGACTCTATTACGAATGATATAAAAGCACTTGCTTATATTAAAGATATCGACGAACAGAAAAATGAAGAAATTAAATTAAAATTAAAAGCTGAAAGAGATACTTTAACAGGATTATATAATAAGGGTACTACAGAAAATCTTATTAATGATTTTCTAAATTCAGAAGAATCAAATTCAGGAATTCATGCCTTTTTAATTATTGATATAGATAATTTTAAATCAATAAATGATAATTTAGGACATGTTTTTGGAGATAAAGTTTTGTATGAAGTTTCTAAACAACTAAAGCCTATATTTAGAAATAATGATATAGTGGGGCGTATTGGTGGTGATGAATTTATAGTATTCTTAAAGAATATTCAATCTTTTGAAAATGCTAAAAGTAAAGCAGAAAAAATATGTAATATATTTAGAAATTCTTATACTGGAAATAAAAAAACGTATAAGATATCTGGTACAGTTGGAATTTCATTCGTACCAGAACATGGAGCTGTATTTGAAGAACTTTATAAAAAAGCAGACATGGCACTTTATTATGCAAAGAATAAAGGAAAAGATAAGTATTCACTTTATAATGATTGTATATGTGAAAATAAACTTGAAACCGATATAAGTAATGGTAGTGTGAAAGAAGAAAGTCTAAAAGGTGAAATTGAATATGAAGATTCTAATCTATCACTAAAAGAAGTTCTTGATTCTATTGATAATTATATATATATAGTAAATCCGAATACTTATGACCTTATTTTTATTAATAATAAGGTCTCAAATTTAGACTTAGAAATAAAAATAGGAGATAAATGTTATAAATCATTATTAAAATCTAATATTCCTTGTAATAACTGCCCGATTAATGGATTAAAAGAAAATAGAGATTCAAAATTTAAAACAGAGACAAATATATTTGGAGAAAATGTATCAATTGCAAGTTGGATTAATTGGATAGATGGAGAATATAACTGTCTTATAGAGTGCATAGATATTTCTTTATATAAAAACAAATAAAAAGGATTATATAAATATGATTAATTTAATATTGGGTTTAATATTTATAATTTACTATTTTTATCTTAAAATAGTTTTTGGTGGTATTTCATTTAGTGGATTTTTCTTAGTTATAGGAATACTATTAATTGTTTATCGAATCTTAAAAAAGAAAATTAAAGAAAAGAAGGTTTTTTATAAAGTGCTAAAAATACTAATTAGTGTTTTCTTAATAGTATTCATGATTACTGAAAGCTTAATAATCTTTTATCCTAAAAATAGTTTTGAGACAAAAAGTGATTATCTTTTGATTTTAGGAGCTTCTGTAAAAAAGACTACACCAAGTACTACATTGAAGGGAAGATTAAACACTGCTTTAAAATATTTAAAAGTTAATAGTGAATGCTATGTAGTAGTATCAGGTGGTAAGGGTAATGGAGAAAATATAACTGAGGCAAAAGCTATGAAAGATTATCTTGTTAGAAATGGTATAGATAGCAATAGAATAATAGAAGAAGATAAATCTACAAATACTTATGAAAACTTTAAATATTCAAAGCTAAAGATAGAAGAGCATAGTAGAAAAAGAATAAAAAATATAAAAGTAAAAATTGTAACAACTGATTTTCATGTTCTTAGGAGTAAAATACTAGCATCTAGAAATGAATATAAAAATATTTCTTTTTACGCTAGTAAGTCAAAGCTTTCATTTGTTCCAACATATTATACAAGAGAATTTTTTGCAATATGGAAAACAATTGTTTTTGATAGGTGAAAGTGATATGTGACAAATAAAAATACTAGATATAAATCATAAATTTATATCTAGTATTTTTTATGTAAAAATCCAATGCAGATTTCACAGTATGAATTGACCTTGAAGAAAGGCGATAACTGGAAGATAGTAAGGTAAATCATAAAAGCGTGCATTTCTATATAAGATTTGCATACTTTTAATTTGACAATAAAACTTTGCAAAAGTTGTTGACAAGTAAACTTGGCAGTGTTATATTATAATTGACAAGTAAACTTGGCAATAAAAGGAGAATATAGATGAATAAAGAAGAAATTTTAGAAAGAAGTAGACAAGAAAAATCAGATGAGGGATATTTATTCGTATTAAATAAAGGTCAACGATATGGAACTTTATTATTTGTAGGTATAATAGTACCGCTCATTATCTTAAATCTTATAAAATTAAGAACAACTGATTTATCCTTATTATTAACTATATTATGGGGCTGGTTAACTGGGAACTATTATGGGAGTTTTAAGGCATTAAATAAAAAGAGTGGCTTTATTATCCTTCTCTCTTCTATTATAACATTGAGTAGTTTTATCTATTACATTACACAAGTATTTTAAGAAAGGGGAATTGATATGAATAAAGAAGCTGTTTTAAACAAGGCAAAATTGGAAAAAAACGAAGAATTTGAAAACACAGTAAGTCAAAAAGCTACTGCAATTGGTTCAATTGCTTTAGCGATTATTTGTGGTGTTGTTTTCGCAGTCAAAGTAGTTGTATCTGACATGAGAGGTCTTGAAAAAGTAACACCATTCTATGATATTTTAGCTGTATTAACTGGCTATGTATCAGTTGTTTATTTTGTTGTTTACAGAAAGATAAATGAGAAAAAATATTTGCTGATAAGTATAGGGGCTTTAATTATTTTTGCACTATGTATTTTTAAATTCATTTATACGTTATAGGTAGAAGTGATATGGAAAAAGAAGAATTGATATTAAAAAATAGTTTGAAAGAAGCAAGGTCAGAAGCAAAATTATCTCAATCAGCATTAGCAAAAATGGTTGGAGTATCACGTAATACTATTAGTTCAATAGAAACAGGACAATTCAATCCTACTGCTAAACTTGCATTGATTTTATGCATTGCATTAGATAAAAAGTTTGAAGATTTATTTTTCTTTTAGGATGGATTAATTTATGAGAATAATAGTATGCCTATTCATAACTATAACTGCGAAAGTATTATTAACTCAACAAAGAAGAAAAGAAGTGAAAAGAGAAGCACTAATCTAAATAGATTGTAATGCTTCCCTTTTTTCTTTAAAGTACTATTGGTAAATATTCATAATATTAATATAAATCACTATGAAAATAATTTCAAGTTTATCTTGATTATTTAAAAATATAAATGAAGCTTTCAAAAATTAATTTAGTTTACATAATATAAATATAGTTAACTTTTTAGATTCGCTTGTAGCTTAAACATCAAATTACACATTTAAATAGATTTTAAGGAAGTTTGTATGAAATATGTATAAAACATCGCGTGGTTTTATAGAGTACATTTAAAATCCAAAATGCGGAGAGATAAATTTTGGCTGAAATTTATAAAAATGAAATTTATGAATTTAATTAAAAAAATAAAAGAAAAGTTTGCTAAAATAAAAAATAGAAACACAAGTATTTTTAATGGAAATTTATGCGATACAACGAGTCTTTAATTTGAAAAGGATTTGAATGAAAATAAAATTCGATAAATTCTTTGTGGTAGAAATATGGTATAGCTAAAACAAAAAATATAAAGTTTAAATAATTTAATGTAAAAACTATTTAGAGTGGTAAATTAATATACTTGATTTCTATAAATTTTAAAAATATAAATACAAATATAATGTTTATGAGAATCCTAAAAAGATGAAAAAATAATAAAAAAAACAAAAAAAATTACTGACATTTCACTGACAAATAAACGATTTATATTTATACAAGCATTGAAAAAACTATACTATTAAAAAAGGGCATAAAATAATATATTTTATGCCTTTTTTTAATAATATAGTTTTAAGTATAAATTATATTTAATATAATAAATTTTAATTAGCCTAAATAGCTTCGTGATAAACCTGATTTGGTAAGGAGAGAATTAAATAAGTTTATTGGTAAGTATAAGTAACAAAATAATACTGGTAAATTTTACTAATGACAATTATAATTACTTTATACATAAAATTAAATACAAAATACTAATATTGAACTGATTTTTAAAAATTGTTAAATAAACATATTGAAGAATAGATATAATAGGAGAGAAGAGTCTATGAGTTTGATTCTAAGTGATATTTTTAGAACGGTTTTAGTAAGTAATTTATTCCTAATTCTTTTATTAGTATTTAGAATAAGTGTATTTAAAAGATTTAGTAAAAGATTTAATTATTATATCTGGTTTATTGTAGTTATTAAACTCTTGCTACCATTTACATATTATACTTTTACATTTAATACATTGAAATATCAAGATAGTATTAAAAAGATAAACTTAGAAAACTTTAATAATATTTCTATTTCTAAAAGTGGCATTTTAATATTTATTTGGATTATTGGTGCAATAGTATATTTAATTTACAATATTTTGAAATATATAAAACTCAAAAATTTAATTAATGATTTATCTTATGAGATAGATGATAAAGATATAATCAAGCTTTATGAAAATTTATTAAAGGAACTAAAAATAAGTAAAGATATAAAACTTAAATACACTTATGAAGTTGAAACACCTGCATTTTTTGATTCATGTGTTCTTTTGCCACCATGTGAATATACATTAAAAGAACTTGAATGGATATTTAGACATGAACTTATACATTTTAAGAATAAAGACCTTTATATTAAATATTTAGTGTTATTTTTAAAATGTGTTTATTGGTTTAATCCTTTTATGTATATTATGGATAAGATTATAGATTTAGATTGTGAACTTTATTGTGATGAAAGAGTTTTAAAAAATTGTAATATAGAAGAGAAAAAAGAGTATGCTTTAATTATCATAAATATGATGAGAAAAAAATTAAATTATTCAAATAAATTTGTAGCTGGTTTACATCAAAAATCAGATATTCAAAAACGTGTTTATTATATGTTTAGTGAAAAATATAAAGGAAGCACTGTTGTAGTATTGTTTTTATGTTTATCTTCATCAATAATGTATTTAAAATTAGAATTTAT
Source organism: Clostridioides sp. ES-S-0005-03 (assembly GCF_020658455.1). Classification (NCBI taxonomy): domain Bacteria; kingdom Bacillati; phylum Bacillota; class Clostridia; order Peptostreptococcales; family Peptostreptococcaceae; genus Clostridioides; species Clostridioides sp. ES-S-0005-03. The sequence continues at coordinate 913,712 of NZ_JACVWI010000001.1, forward strand.
CTCTACAAACTTTTTGAATAACTCTATTTCAAATTCAACATATATTGAAAATAGAATCAAAAGTAAACCAACCTATGAAAAAAACATTAGAATAGAAAATCAAGATAATCATTAAATATATGTAATGAAATAATTTCTGTGTTAAAAGGTTAAGATGTAAGTTTAATAAAAACATTAAAAAATTTAATTTATATTAAGGAGTCATAGTTACAAGTAAAAGAATTTTATTCCTATTATGTATAAGGAGAATACTATTTTTTTATATTGGAATAATAATAGTAAATCTATAATATAGAAAAGAGGTATTTATAGTATGCATGAAAATAAAAAGAATCTATTAGATGGAAGCTTAGCTCAATATAATGATGCAGCAGTACCAAAAATACCAGTATTTGCTGGTAATGATATAACTTCAGAAGTTTATTATTTTAAACCTAATCAAGTTCTTAATGCCCATAGACATCCTAATGGTGAACAAATATTTGTGTTCTTAAAAGGAGAAGGGAAAATGAAACTTGGAGAACATGAGTGTGATGTAAAACAAGGTGATACTGTTTTTGTACCAACAGGAGAATGGCATGAAATTACTAATGGAAGCAATGAGGAAATGGTTGCTGTTCAAATTACAAAAATCAATGCTGGAGCAGAATACAGAGGATAGATATATAGGTATCTTTACGATACTTTAATTTCTATTTTTTAATATAAACTTTAATCTCAATTATAAAAAGAGTCTTTTAAAAGACTCTTTTTATAATTTTTGTAAGTTTTTAGTTAAAACTGATGCATATTTATTTTATATTTTTTATTGCATTATTTGCAAATTCAGTATTTACTATGTCTTTGTAAGGGGCTTCTTTGTCTAATTCCTTAGCTTCTTTCATAACATCCATTAGTTTATTTAAACCTTCCTCTTTTAATACAGGGTTTTGAGACCATGCATCTATTGACTTATATCTATCTACAACTGTTACTAAATCTTCTAGAGATATATCTTCAAAGAAAGGTTGCATAGCTTCGGCGATTTCTTTACTAGGAGCTTTTTGAACCCATAATTGACCTCTATAAACAGCATTTGTAAATCTTTGAATTAAATCTTTATTATTTTTCATGTAAGATCTAGTAGTAGAGTAAGCTGTAAATGGTATTTCTCCAGAATCTTTTCCTATAGATGTTACTATATATCCGCTGCCTTCTTTTTCCATGGCAGTTGCTGTAGGTTCAAACGCTGTTGTAAAGTCACCTTCACCACCTGCAAAAGCCCCAGCCATTACTCCAAATTGGTAGTCAGTCTGTTTATAACATTGAAATATACAATTAATCTTTTGATATAATGGGGTATAGTATTAAAGAAAAATCATCGCATTTTTGATTAGGCTCTTTTTTATATACAACATGGTCAATTATAGTTTTAAGTAATATATTTTTCAGATAAGGCTCTTTCTCTTCTGTGTATTCTCTTAAAACTTTTTCAAGTTGAGGAATAATTTGCATTCTAACAGTGCTTTTTTCCTTTGCTATTTTAATATCTATATTTACTTTATTTATAGAATTTTTAACATCTTCTATACGTGATGTAAGTATATTTGAACGTTCTACAAATACATCTGAACTATATATTCCTTGTTCTAAAAAATCATGTAATCCTCCCTTTTGTTTCTCTAGGTTCTCAAGTTCTTTTTTTAAGGATGTTAGAGTACATTTTAAATTATCTTCAAATTTATCTTTAAAAACAAGTTCTTCTTTCAAAGATAGCTTATAATCTGTTAGCCATTTACTTAAAACCTCTAAAACTTTATCTTCTAATATGTATAATTTAGTAGATTTGTTTTTACAATTAGTGCAGACTATATATTTTTCATATCCTTTTGATGTTGTATTAGATTTTGCAACTAAAGTATGACCACAATATCCACATTTTATAATTCCAGCTAAAGGATTGGTTATTTTATTGTTTGGAGTAGGTGAGTTACTGCGTTTTTTTCTTATATCTTGCGCTTTATTCCATATTTCTTCGCTTATTATTGGTTCATGTTTTCCTTTTACTTCCATTTGTTCCTCAATGCCTCTAGTCCTACTAGAATTTCTTTTTCTCTCAACTTTATTCCATACTATGTATCCACAATATACTTTATTTTTTATAATATCTCTTACACCTTTTTCATACCAAGTTCTACCTGTTGTGGTTTTATAACCAAGTTCATTTAGATACTTGGATATTTTACAGCCTCCAATTCCTTTTAAATACATATCGAATATCATTTTAATAACATTTGCTTTATCTTTATTTACTACAAGAATTCTTTCTTTATTGTTTAAGTATTTAATATCATATCCATATGGAGGAGACTGAGCAATAAACTTACCTTCTTCAATACTTTTAATTTTACCTCTTTGCATACGCCTAGATATTAGTTTTAATTCTTTACGAGCCATAAAAGCTTCAAATTCAGAATATTCTTCATCAAATTCGTTATTCAAATCATAAGTTTTCCTAGGAGTAATAATTTTTGTTTGAGACTTTTTAAAAGTATCTAATATTAATCCTTGGTCTTGCATATTTCCACGTCCTAAACGGTCAATATCCATTACTAAAACAGCATCATAATTATTACTTTTGACTTCATCTAGTAGCTCTAACATCTTAGGCCTATATTCTATACTTTCTCCAGAAATAAGTTCCTCTTTAACATCAATTACATTTAAGTTTTGTTCTTTTGCTAGTTTTAGTAGTGTTGTTTTATGTCTACCTAAGGTTTCAAACTCACCTCTGTGTTCTGCTTCTTCATCAGCTCTGCTTTTTCGCAGATAAATAGAAACATTCATTAAATCACACTCCTTGAATATATTATATTCAGCAGTAAACTGATTATATTTAAAACATAAAAAATAAACATGTAAAAAATAGATTTTATTTTTTAACATGTTTATTTTCACATATATATTCAAGTCTTTGTTATTATAAATAGAACTTCACTTTTGTATAAATTCTATCTTTCTATTTCTATATATCTATATAAATTAAATTTGCAGGTTATTTTTTTATAACAGGTATCCATACTTCAAACTTAGAATTTTGTGGGTCTGGATTTAAGTAAAGTTCAATATCAGGACCATTGTCATACTCATATCCGGAAGTAGGTAACCATTCTGTTACAATGCGTTTTTCTAGTTCTTGTATAGCTTGTGGGCATTGTCCTTCTCCAGAAAATATTGCCCAAGTAAAAGGTGAAATAGTATATTCATCTAATTTATCATCTATGGATTCTGTGCTTGCAACAGAGATAAAGTATTTCCACTCTTCTGAATCATTACACACACTTACACCTAATACACCTTTTGGTTGGCTATTCATCATAGGTAACAGTTTTTGAATAGTTCCATCTAATGCAGATTGTTGCCACATTTTTGGAACAATCTCAAAGTTTTTTTCTAACTCAGTGTGAAGGCGTTGAGATACACCAACAATACGAAATTCTTCTTTCTTTTCAATTCTATAATTCATTTCTTCAGCTCCTTTTATAGTAATTTTAAAGCTAATTGGAGGAAAGGCCTTTAAATTTATTGTTTCTCCTTTTTGTATAATTGATGGTGCAATACCATGAATACTTTTAAAGGCACGATTGAATGCTGTTGGAGAAGTGTATCCATATTTCAAAGCTACATCAATTATTTTTTTATTATCATTTTGTAATTCTACAGCAGCCAAAGACATCCGTCTGCGTCGAATATACTCAGAAAGAGGTACATCTGCCATATAAGCAAACATCCTTTGAAAATGATATGTAGAACAACAAGCTATTTTTGCCAGTTGTTCATATTCAATTTCTTTTGTTATATTTTCTTCAATATAGTTAATTGCTTTGTTTAGTTTTTCAATCCATTCCATAAAATCAGCTCCTTGTACTTTTTATAATACCTATTTTTAAATAATTCTTCCTCTCTTTTTATGCACAAATTAACTAGCATAATAAAGTATAGATTTAGTATTGAAAATCAACTTAAATATTAAATCTTAAGTATTAAAGTTATTAATTATATAATTTTTTTATATTTAGTATATCATAGTTTAGCACTTAATTTTATTAGAGTATAATGGTTTTAATTTACTACATAAAGTATCTAATTAAGTGCTTAACTGTATGGAGTATTTTGGATATATATTGCTATTTTTCATAAATTACACTACTTAAATACTTATAAATATTAATTAAGAATAGGACAATTTTTAATATACATAAAATATAAGAGAGGAGGGGATTTGCATGCCAAAGATAGAAAAAGATTTGGATGGTACAACTACTATAACATACTTTGATGATGATGTAGATGTTCCAACAGACGATAATGGTTATAAAATATCCATGACAGTACTACATGGAAATACTGTATGCCATGTAGTATCTCCTGAAACAACACTAGGAAGAAAGTTTACAATAGGAGAAAAACAGGATAAAGATGATAGAATATATAAAGCAATAGAAAAAATAATGATAGATAGACAATTAAAAGTACAAAATTCAAATAAGGAAGTTGCTAGTAATTAGCACTTCTTTATGATATAAAATAGGACAAATATATTTAAAAACTTAACATTAAAACTTCACTAGTTAATTTATAATAAATCTTTAACTAATAATATACTCATTAAAACTTAGATTACATATGATAATTTCTTATAAAATATTGTTAAGATTTGAAATATCAGTATTATTTTAAAATTTAATTTATTGTATAAAAGAAAACTGGTATACTCTTACTAAAGTAAGTTATATAATTTTTAAAATTTATTACTATAAAAGATTATAAAATAGAAAATAACTATCATAAATATTTTATGTTTAAGGAGGAGAAGATGGAAATTAGAAACGCTGTAATAGATGATGTAGAAAATATAAACTTTATATAAACACTACCTTAGATTATCCAAATCAAATATAGTTATTAAAAATAAAAGCTACCTCTAAATATATAAAATATTTGGAGAGAGCTTTTATTTTTATTTTCAGATAGTATATAAGTTTCAAATTATTATTGATAAATATTAAAGAATATATTTTATAAAATAATTTTTTAATACTGACTTTTTGAAACTGTAAATCGTTATATAAGATAGTAGAAGTAATTTACACTAGATAAATCAATTTTATAAGGATAAAATTACTTAAAGTTTTCAAATTACAAATACTAAGGAGGTAGATTATGAAATTTGATATAATGAAGTTATTTGTGTGTGGATTACCAATATGGGTAATAGTTAGGGTAATTGTACTTATAAATAAGTATAAGAATAAAGAGAAGTATATTTTTTTAAAAGAAATAATGGTCAACATATTTATACTTTATTTATTTATATTAATAAGTTTAGTCATTTTGCCAATAGATACAGATGAAAATTATTTCTCAGGATTTACGATTTATGAAAAAATGAATATAAATCTATTGCCATTTAGAGATTTCATAGAAAATAAGTATACAAATATAAATCTTATAAAAAATAATTTAATTGGCAACACTTTGTTGTTATTACCATTTACATTATATCTATGTTTAATAAAATCAAGTTTAAGAAATTTTAAAAAAACAATTATAGTTAGCTTTTTAATATCATTATCAATAGAAACTATTCAATTAATTATGAACTGCATGTCTATAGTTCCACAGTTAAGAGCTGTAGATATAGATGATTTGATAATGAATACTTTAGGTGGTTGTATTGCATACATTATATTCAAATTATCTTATAGAGGAAAGCTTAAACTTTTTATAGACAAGATATACATAAATAAGGAATTAAATAGTGACTCACAAGAAGCTCTTGAAGAGGATATTAAAATTTATAAACAGGATATTTTAAGAGAGGATAATTAAATTATAATCAATATTTAGTTTTATATATTATACTTAAATTTAAAATAGTTATCAATAAGAGTTTAGCGTTAAACAAAACAGCAAAACAAGGAATAAATAGGGCATTATCTAAAGGTATAAAGTCATTTGAAGATTATCTTTGTTTTAATCGTTATATAGAGTGATGGAGGTGATAATAGTGAATGATTCTAGGATTATAGCACAAATAAAAACAGGTAAAAAAGAATTGTTTGATACTTTAATAGAGAAATATTATAATAGCGTCTATTGTTATTGTTATCGCCATGTAGATAATCAAATGACTGCACAGGACTTAACTCAAGATGTATTTGTAACAGTTATAAAAAATATAAGTAATTATAAACACTATGGTAAATTTGAAAATTATTTATATGTTATTGCTAGAAATAGGTGTAAGGATTTTTGGAAGAAAAAACAACCCCTATATTTAGAGTCACTAGACAAAGAAGAATCTAAACAAGAATTAGTAGATGTAGAAAACAAAATATTTGTAAAAGAAGCCTTGACTAAATTGCCAGAAACAGAATTTGAAGTAGTAATTTTGCGGTATTATCATGATTTGAAATTTAAGGATATTGCTAAAATTATGGATTCCAGTGTATCTGTTACAAAGTATAGGATGAGTATGGCCTTAAAAAAATTAGAGGTATATATGGAAGGAGGCAAAGTATGAATAAGAAAAAAATCAAAAAAAGTTTAATGGAGTATACAGTTCCTAAATATGAAGTTTCAGCTTTTGAAAAGACTATTAAAACAATACATAAAATGACGTTTAGTAACGCTGATAAAAGGATGAATAGTATAGATTTTTTTATCTCTCAAATTGGTTTTATACGAAAAAGAACCTGGATTATACAATTTCTAGTGTTATGTACAATATGTGCATTACTATTCAATACATCAAGAGATAATAACTCATTTTATGAAATATTATCCTTGGTCTCTGTAGCAGTTCCTCTTTTTATATTGACTAATATAGAGGAGATAGCAAAAGTATATAACAATAGTGTATTGGAAATAGAATTTTCAACAAAAAATACATTACATAAAATTATTGCTACTAGAATGATTGTTTTTGGAGTAAGTGATTTATTATTTATGTGCGTTATTTTATTACTAGCAAAACAAATAATTGATATCAATACCTTGTATATAATAATTTATATATTAGTACCTTTTAACTTAATGTGTATTGGATGCTTAGAAATTATAAATAGAAATAGAGGTAAGTCTACAAATTACTATTGTATGATTTATGGTACATCTCTTGTCTTGTTAATATTTATGCTTGGTACTTTTAAAAACAGTATATATCAATTTGAATCAATAGAGCAATGGTTAATTATTTTTTTAGTGACATCAGTAATATTAATACATGAAATAAAAAAAACATGGAAACATCTTTGTTCATTTGAAAACATTATTATCTAAATAATAAATAACAATATATAGTATTAGGAGGAATTGTATGGAACTAAGTTTAGAATGTCTAACAAAACAATATGATAACAAAATTATAGTAGATAGGATAGAATTCAAGCTAAATGAAGGTATATATGGATTCTTAGGAGAAAATGGAGCAGGAAAAACAACTCTTATAAGAATGATTTGCGGAGTATTAAGCCCAACCTCTGGAGAAGTGAAGATAGATGGTAAAAATAATTTGGATATGGGAGAAGATTTTAGAGATATGATTGGATATCTTCCTCAAGAATTTGGATATTATCCAGACTTTACTGCAAAAGAGTTTATGTTATATATAGCTTCATTGAAAGGTTTAACTCCTAGTTACGCAAAAGAAAAATCGCAAGAATTATTAGAGTTGGTTGGATTGTCAGGTGTCGTTAATAAAAAAATAAGAACATTTTCTGGTGGTATGAAACAAAGACTTGGGTTTGCTCAGACATTGCTTAATGACCCTAAAATTTTAATATTAGATGAGCCAACAGCTGGTTTAGACCCAAAAGAAAGAGTCCGTTTTCGTAATTTGATTTCAGAATTCTCCAAGGAAAAAATTGTAATTTTATCTACTCATATTGTATCTGATGTAGAACATATTGCAGATAAAATTTTAATACTGAAAAAAGGGAATCTCATTTTGGATGGTTCAGTGGAAGCAGTAACATCAAAAATAGAAGATAAAGTATGGAAATGTGTGGTTAATGAAAATGAAGTAGATTATATGGCTAGTAAATATTGTTTGGTAAATATTCATCACTCTGGAGGTGTTGCCACTCTTAGAATTATAAGTGATATAAAACCACATGATAATGCATGTAATCTAAGACCAACATTAGAAGATTTATATTTATATTGTTTTAATGAAGTACAATAAATATGTGTGAGGGGATAAATATGTCTACATTAATTAAGTTTGAATTAAAAAAGATAATAAAAAGAAAGTCTACAATAACAGTTGTTTTAGGAAGCTTGATTTTAAGTATATTTCTTTTTGCCTTAATGCCACTCAAAGAAAAATCCTATGATGAGAATGGTAAAGAGTATAGAGGGCTACAAGCTATTGAACTTTCAAAACAACAATCTAAATTAAACGAGGGATACATAACAGATAAAAAAATAGAAAACTCAATCAGAGAATATCAAAAAAATTTTAATAATCCAAATAATATTGTAAAAGATGAAAATGGATTTTCAAGTTTTAAGCAAGGCGTTTATTGGAGATTCTTTTATCCAAACAAAACATTTTATAACTTTATAACAGAATCATATAATGCACCAAATGATTTTAATTCTATGATACTTCAATCAATATCATTAAAAAATAGAACTAATTTTTATAAGTTTAGAAATGAAAAAGTAAATACAATATTAAACAGTGAATATTCAGATGGAAATTATGCACAAAAAGAAAAAGAGTTTTGGTTATCTAAGAATAAGAAAATAAATGAACCCTATTTAAATGGATATTATGAAGGCTGGAATTATTTTTTACTGGGTAGAGACTTACTAATTTTCACTATATTGGCTATCTGTATAAGTATAGCTTCTGTATTTTCAGGAGAATATCAATCAGGTACTGATTCAGTGATATTGTCTTCTAAATATGGAAAAACAAAAGTTATAACAGCTAAAATAATAAGTTCCTTTTTATTTGGGACAATTGTTTTTATAATAAATACAATTATATCTATTGGAATTCTTATATTGTCTTTTGGAGTAGATGGATGGAATTTACCATTACAACTTACAGTGAGCTCAACACCATACCCAGTTACATTTTTACAAGCAACCTTATTGAGTATTTTAGTTATCTATATGATATTAATAGCATTAATTGGATTTACACTTTTATTATCTTCTTGCATGAAATCGCCTTTTCCAGTTTTAATTACAGATATAGTGTTACTATTTATACCACTATTCTTAAAATATAGTGAGACAAATTGGCTATATAATCAGATTCTTCGAATTTTACCATCAAATGCTATTTCATTCTCATTTTCTGAGTATGTAAACTACAGATTTGGAAACTTAATAATAGATTTACCTACAATGATTATTTTTACAGGTTTAATATTATCAATTATTTTTTTACCTTTTGTTAAGAATAACTTTAGAAAACATCAAGTTAATTAATATATAATATAGAAATATATGAAAAAAATAATAATACAAAAAAGACATGAATGAAGAGTAATTCATCTATGTCTTTTTATATTATCTTGACATTAAATTTAGTAATAATTAGACTATATGTATTTTAGATGTTATAAATCACAGTTATAAACAGACTGATTTTTGTACATCAGTTCTTACGTTGACATTGCCTGCTTTTAAATTTTCTCCAATAGTAAGTCCTTTGTCTTTTAGAACATATTCAAAAGTCATTAGTGGAACGCCACCTTTTCTACCACCTAATATTTCTTTTCCTTTTAAATCATCATAGGAGAAATTAGGCATCTTTTCTCTGGCAACTAAAAAACTACCATCTCTTTTAGTTAATTGTGCAAAGTTTACAGCATAATCGTTTTTGTTTTGATTATATACATATATGGAAGCTTCAGGACCCATTAAGCCTACATTTGCTTCACCTGAAATTAAAGCTGCCATAGTTTTATCCGCACCTTGAGTATTTATAAGGTCAACCTTTATTCCTTCATCCTCGAAGAATCCTTTTGTAATAGCAGCATATTGTGGGGCATAAAAAACAGAATGAGTAACTTCTGCAATAGTTACTTTATCTAAGTCTTTAGATGAAGCAGACTTATCATTTTCATCATTAGAGTTAAAATCACATCCAGTTAAGCATATTGTGCTCATAACAATAGAACTTGCAATTGCGATTATTTTTTTAAACATAATAAATACCTCCCATAAGACATCCGAATAATATATAATATTAAATATTTGTTGTAGTTGTTACAAAAATATATACCTATAGAATTTATTTCTACAATAATTTAAAAATAATTTTTATATTTGAATTTTTCAAGTAATCGATTATATTAAATAGATTGTATTGATTATTTGTAAATTAAGATATAAAATTAAAACAGTAATGTTTTATATAAATTATATAGGCACAAAATTTATTAATAATAGATATTAAATTAATTCATATAAATAATAATTTAATTTTATAAATTTAAAAAATGTTATTGTGTAAAGTAGTGAAGATTTGCATTTTATATTTTGGCAAATATAGTTAAACAAGTACAGTTAAAATGGAGGAAATTAAATGAAACAAAATAAATATGATAATGATGAATTTTTTTGTAAATACAGTGATATGGAACGCTCTAAAAAAGGTCTTGAAGGTGCTGGAGAATGGCATACTCTAAAAAAAATGTTACCTGATTTTGAGGGGAAACGAGTATTAGATTTAGGGTGCGGTTTTGGATGGCACTGTCAATATGCAGTTGAAAATGGTGCAGAGTCTGCTATTGGAATTGATATTTCAGAAAAGATGCTAAAAGAAGCAAGAAATAAAACCAAATTTGATAATATAAAGTACATATGTATGCCTATTGAAGATATAGACTTCCCAAAAGATTGCTTTGATGTAGTAATTAGTTCTTTGGCTTTTCATTATATTCAATCATTTGAAGATATATGTAAAAATATAAGCAATTGTCTTTCAAGCGGAGGAGATTTTGTATTTTCAGTTGAACATCCTATATTCACTGCATATGGAGCTCAAGAATGGTACTGTGATAAAGATGGAAACAATTTACACTGGCCAGTAGATAACTATTTTATAGAGGGACTTCGAAAATCAAATTTTTTAGGGGAAGAAGTTATAAAATATCATAAAACATTAACTACTTATCTAAATACTTTAGTTAAAACTGGATTTGAGATATTAGAAATAATCGAACCTCAACCAGAAGAGAAATTATTAAATACGATTCCTGAAATGAAAGATGAATTACGTAGACCTATGATGTTACTTGTTTCTGCAAGGAAAAAGTAATAAAAAATAGTGGAATTTTGGTTGCAAGTGATTATGGGATTCTATTGGGTGACACAAGCTATATATTCAAAGAGGGTGAAAGCACTTGTTGCTTTCACCCTCTTTATTACACTATAAACATGTACATTTGACACTGTAAATATAGGTAAGGCATTTATCAAACCTGTATTTACAGGAATATGGTTACTTTCTATAACAATGTAAAATGAGAACTTTCGAAAATTGATTTCATTATGGAGAACTATTTTCAAATGTAAAGATGCTTGTTAAAGCAGTTTTACCCAGACCTCAACTTGTGTATTTCCATCAAAAGAAATATAATATATCAATGGAGGTGTTACGCGTGAGCTATATAACAACAAAAGAATCCTTGAAAAATTGGGAAATTGCATACATAATAGTGATATGAAATTACTCTGCTGAGCGGGTTAAGTAAACAAAAAAATGAAGAATATGTGATTTGTTTCAGCTGATGGACGATATAGAAATAGTAAAGTAAAGGATGGTGAAAACAAATGAAACGAATATTTTTGGTTGAGGACGATAAAGCAATCGCTAAAAATCTTATGCTTTTGCTGCACTCAGAAGGATTTGAAGTCACTCACGCTCCTACACGAGGTGAAGCTATTGCCATGCTTTCCAGTAATAAATTTGACTTGGCATTAATTGATATTTCCTTACCTGACGGAAATGGTTTTACAGTTTGCACAGAAATCAAAGAAATGCAAGATGTTCCTGTTATCTTTCTGACAGCTTCAGGCGATGAGGCGAGTGTTGTTACTGGGCTGAATATAGGCGCAGATGACTATATAACAAAACCTTTTCGTCCACGTGAATTGATTGCGCGAATTGGAACTGCCCTACGAAAAAACGGACGTTCAGAAGCGGCTTTTGAAATCTGTGGGCTTCATGTCGATATGGCAAGTGGCGTTGTGAAAAAAAACAGCAATGAGGTTTTTCTTTCAGCTTTAGAGTACCGCTTGTTGTTGGTGTTTATTAATAACCCCAAAAGTATTATCACGAGGAGCAGGCTCCTTGATGAATTATGGGACGCGGCGGGTGAGTTTGTCAATGATAATACATTAACTGTGTACATAAAGCGCTTGAGGGAGAAGATAGAGAGCGACCCAGCAAGCCCACAAATAATTCTGACTGTTCGTGGGACAGGGTATAGATTGGGGGACGATTATGCTTCGAAATAGAGAGTTTAAGCAGTTTGCTATTTTGTTCTCTTTAATGGCTGTCACCACTGTAACGCTTGGATTTACAATAAATATGGTGGCGGGAATCCTTTCTATTATTTCTGTTACTGCCTTTGGTTTAGCGTTTTTCTCTTTTACCAAAGCTCGATATAAAAATATTGCACAGATTTCTAATCAAATTGATCTTGTGCTTCATAATGCTGACCATCTGTATATTGGTGAATCGGACGAGGGCGAACTTTCCATTCTGCACAGCGAGATAACAAAAATGACACTATGTATTCGGGAACAAAACGATGCGCTGAAAAAAGAAAAAGAACATCTTGCTGATTCGTTGGCTGACATAGCCCACCAACTCCGCACACCTCTTACATCCGCGAATATTATTCTGTCATTGCTATCAAATAGCTCTGATGAAAATCAACGAAAGGCATTGGTGAGGGAAACAGAGGAATTATTTGTAAAGATGGATTGGTTGATTACTTCCCTATTGAAGTTATCTCGCTTAGACGCAGGTATTGTAGTTTTCCAAAGCGAGCAGATAGATGTGAACAACTTGATATACAACTCACTTCGACCATTTCTAATTCCAATTGAACTGCATAACATTGCTTTACAAATAGATGTGCCTAAAGGAATGATTATTCAGGGTGATTCGGGTTGGCTTTCAGAAGCAATTCAGAATATCCTCAAAAATTGTATGGAAAGTGCAGGCGATAATGGGAAGATTGAGATTGTTTGTGAGGATAATCCGCTATTTACTGAGATTACTATCCATGACAGTGGCACAGGATTTGAAAAAGAAGATTTACCTTATTTGTTTGATAGATTTTATCGTGGTAAAAACGCAGAAGCCACAGGATATGGGATTGGATTGGCACTCTGTAAAATAATTATAACACGACAGGGAGGGACGATTACTGCAAAAAATCACCAAAAAGGTGGCGCGATATTTGTAATTCGTTTCCCAAAGTGACTAATCTCTCACCTGAAAGTCACACAGATGTAAGTTGAAAGTTATATTATATGGTTAAACCATAAGAAAGGAGACTTACATAATGGAGTTCTTAAAAATTGAAAATCTATGCAAGGTCTACGGCAAGGGCGAGAACAAAGTTACCGCACTTGACAATGTTTCGCTTACAATAGAAAAGGGGGAGTTTACTGCAATCATTGGTTCATCTGGCTCAGGAAAATCCACATTACTTCATATCATCGGTGGAGTGGACGTACCAACAAGCGGAAAGGTGTATTTGGACGGTCAGGATGTATATGCCCAAAGCAATGAAAAGCTGGCCATTTTCCGTAGGCGACAAGTCGGACTGATTTACCAATTTCATAACCTTATTCCAACTCTGAATGTTGTGGAAAACATCACTTTACCTATACTGATGGACAAGCGAAAGGTCAATGAGGAACGCTTAAATGACTTGATGGACCTACTTGGGCTAAAAGACCGCAAAACGCATTTACCAAATCAGCTTTCTGGCGGTCAGCAACAGCGTGTTTCCATAGGACGTGCTTTAATGAATGCCCCAGCGGTAATGCTTGCTGATGAACCCACAGGTAGTTTAGACAGCCGAAATGGACATGAAATTATCAATCTATTGAAATTAAGCAATAAAAAATATCGTCAAACCCTTATCATTGTAACGCATGACGAAAATATAGCCCTGCAAGCAGACCGCATTATCTGCATATCAGATGGCAAAGTGACGCGAGATGAAAGGAGGTAGGTATATCCATGAACATTTTCAACAAAGTTGCACTGCAAAACATGAAAAAGAGACGCACACGAACGATTGTAACAGTTATCGGAGTTGTTCTGTCTGCTGCTATGATTACAGCAGTCGCTACACTTGCCATTTCCCTGCAAAACTATATGGTAAATGGTTCGATTGAGAAATATGGTGGTTGGCACGTTGAGTTTTTGGATGTTAATTCCTCTTTCGTACAGAAACAGATAGGAAATGATAAAGTTGCAAATACCGCAACATTTGAAAATATTGGCTATGCAAAGCTTGATGGCAACAAAAACCCAAACAAACCGTATCTTTTTATAGCTGGATTCAGCGAAAAAGCCTTTGATACTTTGCCTATAACTTTGATTTCTGGCAGATTACCTGAAAACAGTGGAGAGATTCTTGTTTCGGGTAAAGTTGCAACAGATGGCGGTGTCAAATTCGCAGTGGGCGACACTATTTCTTTGCCTGTGGGAAACCGTATGAATGGATATGAGAAGCTTAGTCAGAGTGACCAATATACTGCTGGAGATGAAACTCTTGTTCCACAAGGCGAGAGAAGCTACACAGTTGTTGGTACCTGCCAAAGGCCTGTCTTTGAGGAATCTTCCGCACCAGGATACACATTGATAACCAAAGCGGATGCACAAATCAAGGCTGACAGCCTTAGCCTGTTTGTCACGTTGAAAAATCCACGTCAGGTTCATTCATATACAAACAGTACTGGAGACCATGCTTACGTTTTAAATGATAATGTGTTGCGTTTCATGGGTATTTCCGACAATAACTTGTTCAATATGCTTTTGTACTCAGTTGGTGGTATTGTGGTCGCCATAATCATGCTCGGCTCGATTTTTCTGATATATAATTCGTTTAACATGTCGTTGAACGAACGCACACAGCAGTTTGGAATCCTTTCATCTGTTGGAGCTACAGCAAAGCAGCTACGTAATTCAGTTTTATTTGAAGGTCTTTGCATTGGTGCTGTTGGCATACCAATTGGTGTTGCGGTTGGTATAGTTAGTATTGGACTTGTTATTTCTGTTATCTCCAAAAATTTCGCAAATGTTCTCTACACCAATGTACCTTTGACCTTGACGTTGTCCATCCCAGCAATCGTTGTTGCGGCAGTGGTCAGCATGGTTACCATCTTGATATCGGCTTATATTCCAGCTAGAAAGGCTGCCAGCAAACCAGTGATGGAGTGTATTCGCCAGACGAACGAGGTGAAAATTGAATCCAAAGCAGTAAGGATATCAAAGCTTGAACAGCGTATTTACGGTCTGGAGGGAACTCTGGCGCTGAAGAATTTTAAAAGAAACAAGAAACGCTATCGTAGTATTGTGCTATCGCTTGTTTTAAGTATAGTGCTGTTCATATCGACCAGTGCTTTGGTAGCTGATTTGAAACAAGTTTCAAATCAGGCATCAGAGGTTACTGACCAGGACATCATTTTTTCCACACAGGACATGAATGACAGTAAAATGCTACAGCTATACGATAAGCTGAAGACTACCAATGGTGTGTATGAAGGCTTGTATCAAGAACTTATGACCTATTCATGTGTTGTTAAAGTAAGTGAACTTACAGATGATTACTTGAACTATGAGGGTTCACATTCGCCATCTGAAACGGTTGATATGCCAGTAGATATGCAGTTTCTTGATGACAGTACGTATCTGAATATTATCAAAAGTCTGGGGTTGCCAACAGAAGAGTACACTGGGCAAAATGCAAAAATGATTGCCGTTTCCATGATGGTGGAGGATGACCATACTATTGATATCTTCACAAATTCTTCCATAAATCTTAAACTTACTCCTGAAGCTGATAGCAAGTCGAACACAGTCGATAGGCAAAATGTAAACATTTCATTTGTAAAAGTCGTGCCACCTGATTCTCCACCAGGTGTCAGAAACTCAAAGATGAGGAAAGCCTGCTTCAGGGTGTTGGCACCTTATTCGGTCAAAGATTCATTTGAGACTCCAAGTATTTCTAAAGGAATTAAAAGCTTGAGTTTTAAATCAAAGAATCCCAATCAGTCAGTTGCAGAAATGGAGAAAATCATCGAGAGGGAAGGGATTACGGCTGAGTACAACCTGTACAATATGTATGGAATGATGGACGAAAACCGTAATTACATCTTTATTGCCAATGTGTTCGCATATACTTTTATAATTATGATCTCGCTGATTGCAGTAGCCAATGTATTCAACACAATTTCCACAAATATCAAGCTACGCCGTCGTGAACTTGCCATGCTTCGCTCTGTGGGAATGTCTGAACGTGATTTTCAGAAGATGATGAATTTTGAGTGTGCCTTTTATGGCATGAGGTCGCTGCTCTTTGGACTTCCTATAGCTGTAATTTCTTCCTGGCTAATTCATAAAGGAATGGTCAAAGATGATATAGATTTTGTACTTCCATGGACCAGTATCGGAATCAGCGTGTTTGTCGTTCTCTTTATAGTGTTCATTACAATGTTGTATGCCATTAGTAAAATAAAAAGAGAAAATATTATTGATGCGCTTAGGGATGATATGACTTAATAGAAAATAAAAGAGATACCTGCGTGATTGAGTTCAAATGATTCACAATTGTCCCAAAAGGCGATTTAAACATTGAAAATACAGAGTTCATCCTATGGAAGTAGTGTGAATTATACTAGGGGTTCTTATGAACCCCCCTTTCTATTTTTTGTATAAAAAAGTGGATGACTCAAATTTTTATTTTGAGGTACCCACTTTATCTATCATTTATTATATGTAAAATAATAAAACTATACTTCTACATAGTATATTTCATTTCCATTTTTTTCTATAATCCTTTTTAAATCTTCAAACTTTAAAAATACAGTGGCAGTATTGTCATTTGGATGTATACCTATTTTATCCATTTTCAATAAATCTTTATCAAATACAATTTTTACAATAGCATCAGTATCATTTAGTATACCAAAAGGTGTTACAGCTCCCTTAGTAAGTTTTAGATATTTTTCAAGTCTTTCTTCAGAAGCGAAACTAAGAGGTTTACTATCAATTTTTTGGCGTATATCCTTTAAATCTGCTTTTTTATCTTTACCTAAGACAACTAAAAAGTGCTCTTTACCCTTAGAATCACGAAGGAATAAATTTTTTACAACAAACTCCATTTGTAGTGTTTTTAATTGTTCCATTTCATCAATTGTATAGACTGCAGGATGATTTACAATTTCATAAGATATATTTAGTTCATCCAATTTTTTATATACTTCTTGTTGAGCGTTCATAATTTCCTCCTGTTGGTAATTTATTTGATATATAAAAATAATATTATCATAGAACACTTTAAAATAAAACATGCATTATTATTCTGTACAAACAAAAGTCTACTATATTTTCTCCATATCTAATCATAAAATCTTTCAACAGCCTTGCCTAATTTCATTTCAATTCTTACTATTATAATAATTCAGAATATATATATTTTCAAGTAAAAAATGATATATATATAATATAAGCTTAAAAAACTAAAAATTTTCCAAAAATAATTTGAAAATAGAGCCTTAGTTACCATTTATAAATCATATAAAAAGAGGTTATGTAAGGTCAGATATGAAAAAACTATATTATACTATCTTTTCTTTTTCGAATAAACTATACTTTAAATATAGATATTTAATTTTAATAATTTTAGCAATAAATTATCTTAGAAAGGAATGTGCTTTATATGTCTACAGACAAAGTTGTTGGAATCATAGATGAAGAATTAGCTGAACTCGCTGGAATTAAATATACTGGTAAAATTTATGCTTCTTCTGGGATTGTTAACTAAAACCTATAATCGTTGCAATTACAATGATTACAGGTTTTATGATTTATCTGTGACACTATTATGATACTATTTGTTTAAAACTTCAAGTTTTTGTGAGATTTCCAACTGTTTATTAGGATATAAATGAGAATATATATTCCATGTTGTTTCAACTTTTTCATGCCCTAGATGTTCAGCTATAGTTAATATATTGATATCCATATTTACAAGTAGAGAAGCATGAGAATGTCGTAAATCATGTACTCTAATTTTTTTCACAGAAGCTAATTCAGCACATCTTTTCAGCTCTAAATTTAAATAAGCTCTTGAAAATTTAAATATTCTTTCATTTTCTCCTAAATCATATAATTTAGAAATATAATCCTTAATTTCATTATATAAAAAATTCGGAATAGTAACAATGCGTTTGCTCTTAGCAGTTTTTGGAGACGAAATAATATCCTCTCCTTTTAATTTTAGATAACTTTTATTAATATTTAATTCTGTTTCAGAAATATCTTGTGGAGTAAGGGCTAATAGTTCACCTAATCTTATTCCACTCCAAAACAAAATTTTAAAAGCTAGGTTTGCATCATCTTTATTTTCAAATTTAATAAATTCTTTAAACTCTTCTAAAGTCCAAAAGTTCATTTCTTCTGCATCTTTTTTACCTATACCACCCACTAGACTTGCATGGTTTTTGTCTAAATTATAGTATTTTACTGCATAGTTTAAAATTGCCACTAACTGGCTATGTATTGTTTTAAGATAAGTGGGGCTATAAGAACTATTTAATAGTTCATTCTGCCATTTACGAACATGTATACCAGTAATTTCATTTATCTTTAGTTTTCCAAAAAATGGAATAAGCTTCAATTCTATTATATGTTTCTTGCCATTCATAGTTGAGGTTTTTAATCTCGTTTCCATATCAACCAAATATTCTTCTGTAAGGCTTTTAAATGTCATATCTGTACTCATTTGCTTTTGATTTAAAAATTCTCTTTCAAACTCTAAAGCTTCTTTTTTAGTTTTAAAACCTCGCTTAGTTTTCTTTTTCTTATCTCCGTTGAAGTCTGTAAAATAGAAGCTAACAAACCAAGTTTTTCTTTCTTCATCTTTATAAGCTGGAATTCTAGACACCCCCATTATGTCATCTTAATATTACAATTATAACATGCTCTAACTAGTTGTTTTATTTTTTTCTTCTTTTTATTTCTTGAAGTTTATAATATTTACATAACTCAACAAAATCTTCTTCTAGTGCTATAGATAAATCTAATATTGTAGATATAGTTATATATTTATATTCTCCATTTTCCAACTTTGATATATAGCTTCTATTACGACCCATTCTTTCTGCTAATTCTAATTGCGTCATTCTTTTCTTTTTTATTAATTTTTTCAATATTTATTAAAATCTGCCTTTTAATTATTTTTTGATTATTTTTATAATTAATAGTTTGTGTAATTTATTGTAATAAATGTTCCTCGTTAGAACATTTTTTGTTGGAAAAATGTGTTAAAATGTAGTTAAGAAATTAAAAGTAAAAAGCACTATAACAATAGTGCTGAGATGCTAGAGTTTAAAGAAAGAATAAATTCTATTTAAAAATCTATAAATACAAAGTGAATAATTTGTAAATTAAATTTAAGAATAATGTAAAAAAATGTAATAAAAAAATATAATAAAAAAAATAAAAATTAAATTTATGAAAAATAAAGTCAGTCGACTAACTAAAAATAGAAATAATAGAAATAATAGAAATAATAGAAATAATAGATATAATAGAAATAATACAGATAATCTGAAACATTAGAGATAAAAAATAGAAGTTCATTTTTAAAATCAAAACTAAAATCTCTATATTAGTCAAGTTGCACGATAATATAGAAATATATATAATATATTTACAAAGTAATTTTAAAAAATTTTAAATATTATATTTGTTGAAATAAATCTATAACTATAGTGAATTTAAAGATTTTACACTTATTTTTACGAACGTATGTTTTGAAACGGAGAAATAGTTTACAAGGGGTGGTGTATCTAATGGATGATAAAAAAATGATTCTAAGACTTAATAATATTTTTACTGAGCTAAAAAATATTAATGAAAATAAATTTAATAGATACAAGGAAATGGTAAGCAAAAACAAACCTAATACATATATAGAAATAACAGACGAAATAGATAAAAAAAAAGAGGTATAAACCTCTTTTTTTATTTATTTCGTTTTTCCTCATCTATAAAAACTTGTGCAATTTTTAACATTTTTTCCTTCGACTCTTCATCTAAGTTCATAAATACTTTTATGAGTTCTTTTATGTCATCAGGGCTATCTAATTCATCAATAAATTTATCATTATTATTTTTTTTATCAAGATTATGTCTTCCCAAAAGAGAATCTACAGATATATTGAAAAAATCAGCTAATTTAGTGAGCATCAAAGTATCTGGTATTCTATTTCCACTTTCCCAATTACTTACAGTTTGTTTTGTTACATTAAATATTTTTGCTAGTTCGACCTGATTCAAATTAAGTTTAAGCCTTTCTTCTTTTATTCTATCTTTAAGAGCCATAATATTACTCCTTCCATTCACATTTATTATAAATTATTATAAACTATTTGTTATACTTTTTATAAAATATATAACATAAAGAATACTTTTTTTAAAAAAATATAAATTTCATGTTGACAGTAAACTTAAAGTAGACTATTATATAAATATAAAGTTAACGCAAAGTTGACTAAAAGAGAGGTGATAAAATGAACACTAAAAAACTAAAGGCGTATAGAAAACTAAATAATGTTAATCAGTCTGATATAGCAAATTTACTTAATATAACTTTAACTTCTTATTCGCATAAGGAAAATGGTAAAACTAAATTCACTCTTGAAGAAGCAAAGACTATTTCAGATTTCTTTGGTCTAAGCATAGAGGAAATTTTTTTTAATAATAACGTCAACTTAAAGTTTACTGAGGCGGTGAATTAGTCTATATATTAAGTTTACACTATGAAAGGAGAAAGATAAATGTTATATCAATACCAAAATATTTATCAATTAAGCAGAGAAAATACTGGTCTTACACAAGAAAAGGCATCTGAACTACTAGATATATCAGTTGAAAGTTTGAGAGCATATGAGAATGATAAAAGGATACCACCAAATACAGTAGTAGCCAAAATGGTTTCTATTTACAACAACAACTTATTAGGATATGAACATGTTAGAAGGACTACAGAAGCAGGGGTAATGTTTTTACCACAACTTGAAATGAAAAGTCTTTCAAGTATAACTTTGAAGTTACATAAAGAAATCAAAGATTATCTAAAAAAGGAAGATGATTTCATAGATATAGTTGAAGATGATGTGATTGATGAAGATGAAGAAGAAGTTTGGAATGATGTTATGCAGGAATTAGAAGACATTTTTAAATCAATTTTAATTCTGAAATTTTCAAAGAAAACAATATAGGAAGGAGAAAATTATATGAACAACTTACAAACAATTAAAGAACAAGAATTATTAGGTAAAGAATTTAGAGTTTATGGAACTTTAGAAAATCCACTATTTTTAGCTAGGGATGTAGCTGAATGGATAGATTACAGTAAGACAAGCGAAGGATACTATAATACTTCTAAAATGCTAATGAGTATAGATGAAGAAGAAAAAGTGACTATTACAAATAGTAATAGTGGTGGAAATAAATTATTTTTAACAGAAGATGGATTGTATGAGGTTTTGATGCAAAGTCGAAAACCAATCGCAAAACAATTCAAAAAAGAAGTTAAAAAGATATTAAAAGAAATTCGTAAAACTGGTGGATATATACACACAACAGAAGATATGTCAGATGATGAAATCATGGCAATAGCATTACAAGTAGCTCAAAAGACAATAGAAAAGAAAAGTAAAGAAATAGAAGAAAAAGATAAGGTAATTCAATTACAACAACCAAAAGTACTTTTTGCTGATGCAGTAGCATCTTCTGAGGACTCAATATTAATTGGAGAACTAGCTAAATTACTTAATCAAAACGGTGTTAACACAGGTGAGAAAAGATTATTCGCATGGCTTAGAGATAATGGTTACTTAATAAAACGTAAGGGTGAAGATTACAATACACCAACTCAAAAGAGTGCTGACTTAAAAATAATGGAAACTAAAAAAAGAGCAATATATAACCCTGATGGAAGCACAAAGATTACTAAAACACCAAAAGTAACAGGAAAAGGTCAAATATACTTTATTAACAAATTGAAATCAGTAAATCAAGTATCAATGTTAGGTTAGCACTTTGAAAAATAAATACAGAATATTTTGAAAAGATGAGATATATGCAAAGAGAGCAAACAACAATACGCCTGTCTAAAAAGTTATAAAAGAGCAGGCATATAGTAATTACTCTGTATCATTTTCTTTTTCTAACATTTTGTCAGCTAAATCCTCAACCTTACTTATAAATTTGATTTGGTTACGCTTATTGAATTTATGTAATAGAGATAGAATTTCCTGTTCATTTTCAGTTAAGTTTATATTATTTGTTTTATTGCATGTTATGCCCAATAATAGATAATCAGTAGTAACATTAAAATATTCAGCCATTTTAACTATTGCATCTGAAGAAGGTTTACCTTTACCTTTTTTCCAATCACTTATAGAACTGTTGGAAATTTCCAAATCACTTGTTAATTGTTTAGCTGTAATATTATTTTTTTCCATCAAATCAAGTATACGATTAATCACAAATTTAACCTCTTTTCTAAAATGATAGGAAAATTCCAAAATATATATTGATATTTTGGAAAAATCCAAATATAATATAACTATAATAACAATTACTTACGACAACAAATTGTTATATAAATTTAATTTTACCACAAATAAACACACTAATAAAGAAGGTGATAATAATGAATAAAAAATGTTTACCAAAATGGAGCAAAGAAGTTAAAAAAGCCATGATAGATAAAGATTTGAAACTAGATGATTTATCAGAGGAGTTAGGGTTATCAAAATATCATCTATCAGCAGTAATTAACGATAGACTTAAAAGTCCAAATGCAAAAGAAGCAATTTGTAAATATTTAAAAGTAAAAGGTTAATTATAGTATAACCTTTCAAAGAGGTGATTTGAATGTCATATCAATACCAAAATATATATCAAATTAGTAGAGATAATACTAGTATTACCCAATAAAAAGCAAAAAAGGATACTTATTAATTATAAGTACCTTCACATGAGTTATAAAGTTTGCAATTATTCAATAAATTCAACAAATATTAATTAATATCAATATCTAAATCTTTGAAAAAAGAGTGATTAAAAAAATCAATAATTGTTATATCTAGAGCATCACAAAGTTTTTTAATTGTACATATGCCAGGGTTTTTACTTTTACCTTTTAAAATACTATCTATTGTAGATTGAGTAACACCTGCCATTGTACATAATTTATTTACTGTAATGTCATTTTCTTGACATAATCCTAATATTCGTTTGGATACTGCTGTTAATAAAGACATAATAAACCTCCACAGGTACTGTAAAAACAAAATAACGCTAGTTAAAATTAACCAGCAAAGTTACTCTTTTTTTAATGTTTTTAAAAATATAGACAAGGCTTGTAATTGTTCTTTTGATAAATTTTTGCTAGATTCAATAAAGTCTAGAAGATAGTCAGGTAAATCAACATTAGATTTTTCATTAAAAAAATCAGATAAAGATATATCTAATGCAGAGCAAATTTTCTCAATAGTATTAATAGATGCTTGATTTCTTCCAGATAGAATACTTTGAAGCGTTGATTGAGTTAATCCTGCTTTAGTAGCAAGTTTATTTGTACTATATCCCTTTTTATCTCGTAATTCAATTATACGTTGAGTAACATCCATGTAAACACATCCAATCTTTAACGTAAATACGGTAATAAATATAGTATAACAGATATTTTTTTATTAAAAAATAACGAAAATGCGTTGACAATATATCGCAAATGCGTTATGATTGAATCAGAAAGAAGGTGAGGCTAATGTGTATAGGTCACAAGCTCAAATATTATAGGAAAAATAATTCTTTATCTCAAATTGAATTAAGTAAAAAAACTGGTATAGCACAAACAACAATTAGTGACTTAGAAAAAAATAAATATAATCCTAGGATAGATGTTTTATGTAAACTTACAAAAGCATTAGGTATAGAAATAACAGATTTAATTAATTAAATTATTTTATAGATTAATTATAAGATGAAATGGAGGAAAACTGAATGTCATATCAATACCAAAATATATATCAGTTAAGCAGAGAAAATACTGGTCTTACACAAGAAAAGGCATCTGAACTACTAGATATATCAGTAGAGAGTTTAAGAGCATATGAGAACGATAAAAGAATGCCACCAACTACAGTAGTTTCGAAAATGACAGAAATTTATAATAATCAATTTCTAGGATACCAGCACTTAAAATCTAGTACAGGGAATGAATTAATTGATTTACCAAATGTAAAACTTAAAACAATTTCTAATGCAGCTCTAAAACTATACATAGCGATAAGGAATTACCTAAAGTTAGAAGATGATTTTATAAGAGTAGTTGAAGATGATGTGATAGACAAAGATGAAGAAGAAGTTTGGAATATCGGAATGGAAAGTATAGATGATTTACATGAAGCTGTACTAGGTTTAAAGTTTGCAACTAAAGCAAGTAATATTGAATAACACTAAAAATATAGAGAGGAAGATAGTCATGAATGAGCTTATAAATGTTGAAATAAATGAAAATCAAGAACCAATAGTAAATGCTAGAGAATTACATGAATTTTTAGAGGTGAATTCCAATTATACAACTTGGTTTAAAAGAATGTGTGAATATGGATTTACAATAAACGAAGACTTTATTCCAATTTTGGAAGAAAGTACTAGAGGACGACCAAGTGAAAATCATGCGATTAAGTTAGATATGGCAAAAGAAATAGCTATGATACAGCGTAATGAAAAAGGTAAACAAGCAAGACAATATTTTATTAAGATAGAAAAGGATTGGAATAGTCCCGAAAAAGTTATGGCTAGAGCATTAATTGTAGCAAATAAAACAATAGAGCAAAAAAATAAAGAGTTGCAGGAAAAAAGTAAATTTATCAATCAAATAGCATCATCAAAAAATAGTTTACTTGTAAGAGAGGTAGCAAAAATCATTTCTAAAAGCAAAGGGATAGTTATTGGAGAGAAAAGATTATACGAGAAATTAAGAGAATGGGATTTAGTATTTAAGAATTCTACTGAACCAAAGCAAGTTGCAATAGATAGAGATTATTTAGAAACCATAGAAGGTGTTAAGGAGAACTCAGCTGGCACATTTACTTTTAAAACAACTAGAGTTACAGGAAAAGGTCAAGAGTATATTTTAAAAAGATTATTGAAGGAACAAGAAGAACAGCTATCAATGTTAGGTTAGAACTTTAAAATTTAAATACAGAATATTTTGAAAGTAGGTGTTTTAAATGGCAAAAGCAGTAGCTAAAGAACAATTGTTTTATAGGGCAAAAGATGTAGCTAAATTTTTAGATATATGCGAAGCAACTGCATACAAAATAATTGCAGAATTAAATGAAGAATTAGAAAAAGAAGGCTTTAAGACTTTTTCTGGCAGGGTATCAGTGACTTATTTTAAAGAAAGATATTGTTATAAAACAAAAAGGGGGGCATAAAAAATGGAATGTGTAAATTGTATAGATAGAGAAGTAGTGGAGTTAAACTTGAATAAGGATAATATAAGAAGATGTAATGAGTTGAGTCATTTTGAAGCTGGAAATTGCATTGCAAAGGATGCAAAGATAGCTTTTGAAAGTTTTGATTATAATTTTAATTGCAATGATGAATATACAAAAGAACAATTAGAGTACATACAGTTAAGAAAAGCAGGTTTTAAAGGATTAATAGAAAAAATCTACAACGAAAAGTTAAATAGAAGAGCAAATTTTGTACCTGTTACAGTTGCAGGACCAGCTAGATATAACTATGAAAAAGCTGATAAACAAACTGATATGATAATGAAACGTAATTTTGAGCACTCTGAGGTTATAAAAAGATTTATTGAAAATACAAAGAAGAATTTAGAAAAAATGACACCTATAGAAAAAATTTTAGAAGCATATCGAACTGGAAGTTTTGAATATGGAAAGGCAATAGAAACAAGTGATATATATGCAATAGAAAAATTGGAAGCTAAATTGTTTTATTTTGAAAATTTACAAAAAGACATGAAAGAAGCAAATAAAAAGGCTAGAAAAGATAAAAAAGAACAGCCCTATGAAGCTTTTAAATTAACAAATAACAATAAAAGAATAAGAGATATTAAAAAAAGGCTTGAAGAAGTAAAAGAACATAAAGAGTTAAGAAAATTAGAAGGGTTTAATTTTAATGGTGGAGAGGTATTTGTCAATTATGACATTGATAGATTGCAAGTATTCTTTGATGAAAAACCAAATTTGGAGTTAAGAACTAGACTTAAAAAACATGGATTTGTATGGTCACCAAGAGAAGTGGCATGGCAAAGACAATTAACTAAAAATGCTATGAGAGTAGCTAAAGATATGTTTCCTAAAGTAACTATATAAAAAAAGAATGGGAGTGATTTAGTCGAGTGTAAAGGTACTAATAGTTTATATGCAGTTCTGTAAAGATAAGCAAATAAAAGCAAGTTTTGAGGGTCTTAAAAAATACAATAAGGGGATAGTGATATGAAAATACTTAAAGTAAAATTTCCTACAGAAGTTCTTAAAAGGGGTAAAGCAATAAAAGTGACATGCAAGAAATTTAATTTTGAAAGTGATTGTATAGTAACACAAATAAGTCAGTTTAAATTAACAATAGTTTATTTTAATAAAAAAACAAAGAAAATGTGTGAATCAGTTTTAACAATAAAGGATGCAATAGACAATGAATATTATATTGAAATATTAAATTAAAAGGAGGTAATTATGAATAAATTCGATTTAAAGAAAGTTGGAGTAGGAAATGCAGTAAAAGTAAATTGCAAAAGACTTGGTTTTGAAATTGATTGCATTGTAGTAGTAGCAACAGAAAATGAGCTAAATTTAGCATACTACAACAAAGAAAGAGGATGTATGGAGTATCAAGCATTAACAGTAGAAGATATTAAAGATAATGATTATGAAGTTAAAAATTTAAACTAGGTGGTTAATTATGGAAAGTTTAAACAAAGTAAAACAAATAGTGCAAAAACAATTAGATTTAGCTGAATTAGAGATAAACAAAAATAGCAAGCTTTATGATGAACTTAGAAATAAAGACAGGGATTTAATAGACAATGTACACATGGAAAGTTATCTAAGAGAAATAGTTGCATGGCAAAGAGCAAAATATGCTGTTGAAAATATTTTAGAAGGTATAAATGTAGAGATTAAAACAAAAGAACATGAGGAAAGTGAAGATTACAAGAGACTTCAATTAATTTTAGAAGAAATTGAAAGAGATATACCTATAGAGGTACAGATATAAGAAAAGAGCCATTGCAAGTGGCTCTAATCAAAAAAATATCAAAAATTTAATTAAGCTAATTATAGCATAAATGGAGGGAAATTATGAGTACTTTATATGAATTAACTACAGATTTATTAGAAATAGAAGAAGGTTTAACAGAGATAACAGGAAATGAAGCTGAGAAACTAGAGGAAATAAAAGAAATAATAAAACAAGAGATACAAAATAAAAACACTAGAATAGTCTCAGTAATAATGAATATTGACAGTGATATAAGCTCTATAGATTTAGAGATTAAGAGGTTGCAAGAATTAAAGAGAGTTAAAAAGAATAGTCTTGATAGGTTAAAAAGCAATATAAAAGATTGCATGGAGTTACTTGGTACTAAGAAGGTAGAAACAATTTTAGGAAATATAAGTATAAGAAAATCAGCAGGTAGCTTGGTCATAGAAGATGAAGAAAAAATACCTTCTATATATAAAACAGTAGAGCAAGTTATAAAAGTAGATAAGAATGTTATAAAAGACTTTATTAAAAAAGGTCATGAGGTTGAAGGTTGCAGGATTGAATATGGAACTACATTAACAATTCCAAAAGCTAAAAAAGAGTAGGTGGGAGATATGGAAACTAATAATATTTATATGAAGCTTGTAAATATACAGAGTGCTTTAAAAGCTCCTAAAAATCAATTTAATAGTTTTGGTAAATATAATTATAGGAGTTGTGAGGATATACTAGAAGGTTTAAAACCTATTTTAAAAGAAGAAAAAGCGTTAGTTATATTAGATGATAAAGTTGTTCAAATAGGCACTAGATTCTATGTAGAAGCTACAGCAACTTTAATAGATGCAGAAACAGGAGAAACAGTATCTGTAAAGGCATTAGCTAGAGAAGATGAAACTAAGAAAGGCATGGATTTAGCACAAGTAACTGGAAGCGTATCAAGCTATGCAAGAAAATATGCTTTGAATGGATTATTCTGCATTGATGATACAAAAGATAGTGATGCAACAAATACACATGGGAAAGAACAAAAAAAAAGAGAAGTTAGTGAAGATGAATTAAATACATTATATTTTTTAGGCGAGTCTATAGATAAGGATAAAAATAGAGTCGATAGTGAGGTTTATAAGAAGTTTAGTAAGCTAGCAATAGATTTGACTAAGCAAGAGTATGAAAAGGTTCTAAATGGATATAAGAGCATTTTAGATAAGCAAAATCAAGAGTAGGTGATATATTGGACTTTAATAACGAAACATACTTTCATATAAATTTTGATGACCCTTTTACAAGAGTACCTAACACAATACTTGATAATAAAAATCTTTCTTATTCAGCTATAGGGGTAGTTACTCAGATGCTAAGATTTCAAAGGTCAGGTAGTCATAAAGTTTATGCAAAATCATTAATAAGTTATAGAAAAGATAGCAAGACAAAAGTAAGTAATGCTTTAAATGAGCTTATGCAAGAAGGTTTTGTTATTAGGACACAAATAAGGAATGAAAAAGGTCAAATGAAAGGTTATAGATATGATATTTTTGATACACCTCAAAGTGTAAATTCTGAAATCGTTGAAAATACTGAATCCCAACCGTGTGCCGATTTCCCGACTCCGGTAAAACCGGAAGCTGGTAAAACCGAAGTCGGTGAAACCGGAAGTCGGCAAAACCGAGGTCGGGAAATCGGCAACATAAAAGAAAATAGTATTAAAAAGAAAATAGGTTTAAAAGAAAATGGTATTACTACTATTGTTATTAATGAACAATCTGAATTAGATAAAACTGTCTACATAAAAAAATACTTTGAAAAATATATAGGTGTAATTACTCCAAACAACTTTTTAGAGTTACTAGGCTTTCTAGATGATGGAATGGAGTTAGAAGTAATTATAAGGGCTATTGATGAAGCTGTAGGGAGTGGAGTTAAGAATTATAAGTATGTAAAGACAATATTAAATAACTGGATAGAAGCAGGTGTAAAAACTAGTTTAGAACTTACAGAGTATCAGAATGAGTTTGAGAGGAAGAAAAAGAGTAAACAGGAGAAGAAACAGTCTAATAATAAAGTTGTCAATGCTCCTAGTAAAAGTAAAAAAACTAACTTTCATAATTTTGATGAAACATTTACTAAGTATTCAAGTGATGAACTAGACGACATTATTAAAAAAAGCCAAAAAGTTAAATTCAAATAAAATTAAATTAAACTTCTAGGAAGTAAATATCATACTACTGCTTCCTAGAAAGGAGGATTAAGATGGGGAGAATATATGCACAGAAAAGCGGTTCTTTAAATGAACAAGATAGATTGGAATTATTGAGGTTGCTTGGAAAAGCTGGATATACAGTAAAGATTGGTAGAGAGAAACAAAATAGTAAAACTACTTATACTTACTTTGTTGAGTATATAGAAGAACATGAAGAAAAATAAAAAGGAGGCTGTTTAAATGAATACAATAACTTTAGTTGGGAGATTAGTTGCAGATGCAGAATTGAAGTACCTTCCTAATTCAGGTACTCCAAAAATAACATTTTCAATAGCGGTAGATAGAAGGTTTAAAGATAAGAATGGAAACAAAATAACTGATTTTATTCAATGCGAACAATTAGGAAAACATGTTGAAAATCTTGTGCAATATCTTGTTAAAGCTAAGTCTGTGTATGTTGTTGGAGAGTTAAATATATATAATTACAAAGATGAAAATGGTTGCTGGAAATCTATTACTAAAGTTAATGTAAATGCTTTAGAATTGCTTTCTAGTAAAAGTGATAGTAACCCTAAGCAAGAATATATACCACCAGGATTAGACCCTCAAGGGTTTCAAGCAATAGATGATGATGATATACCTTTTTAGAGTGATTGTGTAAATTATTAGGGAGTTAATATAAGTATTAACTTCCTAGAAGTTAAAAATATTGGAGGAATAGAAATGATAATAATTAGAAGCCAAGATAGATTAGATTTATTGGAAGTTAACAGAGTTGAAGTAGATATAAATGAGGTAATAGCTATATTTAAAGGTAGTTCAGATTTTAGAAAAATAGGTGAATATGAGAATGAAGAAAGAGCTATACAAGTGTTAAATGAGATACAAGAGTTTATAGAAAATGGAGTAAGAACTGATTATATAGATTCTTGCAAAGTTAGACATAATCAAGAGAAAGTATTTGAAATGCCAGTTGAATAAAGGGGGGATGGGACATGGCTAAAGTTTGGATAGATGCAGGAGAATATTTGAGTAAAGTAATAGATTTGGAAGACCTATTTGAGCTTAATCTAAGAAAAATAAGACAAGCAAATGAAAGTAAGAAAATAAAATTGAAAATTAATGAATCGAAATTCAAAAAAATAAGAAAAAAACCAACTAATGATACCAAAAGTAAGCCTATAAAAGTTTTTAATATTGAAACTGGAGAAATTATAATATTCAAAAGTGCAAAGGCTGCAAGTAAATATTTAAAAATTAGTGGAGATTATGCTAGTTGTTTAGCCAGAGAAAATAGAGTAACTAGAGAAGGTTGGAAAGCTGAATATATTAAAGAGGTGTCAGATGGTATTAGCGAATGTAGAGCAGGTAATTAAATTGGCTGAAAAGATATTAAATAAGAAAAAGTGTTCTGTAAATAAAGCTATTGATATAGCTATAAAAATATTAAGTAGATATGAGTTCGAGGGGATGTTAGAAAAATGAATATCTTAGGTGGATTAATGTTATTAGGGATAGGCATTGTAGTAGGCAGGATTTATGAGTATAGATTGAATCTAAAAGAGTGTGAAAATTATGATAATAAAAGGAGTATATAAGAATGAAAAAAGAGGACTTAGATAAAAAAATATGTGATGTAGAAATTGAAGCAGATAATACACAAACATATCGAGAGTTTATTGTTGAAGCAGAGGAAGAAATAGGAACAGGTTCAGCAGACTTAGATAATATGACAGATGAGGAATTGACTGTGTATTTAGATTTTTTAGATGAATTACTGTTGAAATAAAAAGGGGGAATTTAAGAATGACTAATTTTGAAATGATAAAAAGTATGAGTAAAAAAGAGTTGGCTAAGTTTATAGATACACTTGGTGGTGATGATTGTTTTTGTGATTGTTGTAAATATGGTGTTTGTGATTATTCTTGTTCTGACGGATATGAAAATTGGCTTGAAAGCGAGGTAGAAGAATAATGAACAAGCTTTATATATGCAGTCCACAAGGACTAGAAGAAGTTGAAGTTTACAATATAACTGATAAGTTTATTGAACTATACAAAGACAATAGAATGCTTTTTAGAGATACAGAGTTCTTTAAGATAGATAAAACTGAGTTAAGAAAAATATTAAGCAAAGAAAATGTTTTTAGGGCTTATATAATTTCAGATAATAAAGAACAGGCAATAAAAACATGGAATGAGTATGTAAAAAAGGAAATTAAAAATCTAAATAAAAAATTAGAAATGTATGTGGATTTTATTACAACAAAGTGATAGAAATATCTAATTAAAACAGTTTAGAGAGTTGCAAAATGTATCTTAATATAAAAATTATTGTTGAAGTATTTTGTGACTCTCAGAAATGAAAATAGAGAGGGGAATAATTTCAATGGATTTAAATAAAATTATGAATGATGCACTAGTGGAATTAGAAGAAAGTGGATTTGTAGAGGAAACAGTTAAAAATCAATTAGAAGAAACAATAAAAAGAGTTGTGAATGAGGTTTTTGGAAATTGGGGTGATTTTAGTAAAAAGATTGAAAAACATCTAAGTGAAAATATAAATATAAATTTAGATAAATTAGATATACAAAAATATAATGTGCTTGTAGCAACTACAGTAAAAGAAAAGATTGATACTACAATGAAAGAGCAAGGTATTGAACATTTAAAAAGAAACTTGGATAACATGCTTGTAGGTATTGAAAAAGAATACAAAATGAGTGATTTGTTAGAAGAATTGAAAGAAGATAAATATGATATTGATGATTATTCGTATCATCAAGACTGCATAACTTTTATTATTGAATCAAGCTCTTATTCAAAACATGCAAGATGGATAAATTTTGATGAATATCCTAATAAAGACAAATATAATAGTGAATATTCTATACTGTTAAGAAATAATGGAACTATTGCAGTGTTTAGATATCAAAACAGAGAAATATCATCAAAGGATATAATGAACGGATTTGGAAATTTTGGAGATTTGCTATTTAAGATATATGCCCATGGTTCAAAGATAATTTTAGATTGCGGGGACGAGACAGATGATTATGACTTAACAAATGGCGAAGATTATTAAGAAAGGGATGGAGTTGTGATAATATGTGCAATGGTTAAAACTAATAAAAAAGGTTCGTATACTCATGGTGAAATTAAAGTAGATGATGATGTTTTAAAAGATATGTCTGATGAAGATAGAGATGATTATATAGATAGAATCGCATGGGATTATGCTGTTGAAAAGCCTTATAGATTGGAATTGGTATGAGATTGAAGATTAAGTTAAAACAATAATTTTAAGTAGCTTAAAAAAATAATTGGAGGTAGTATTATGATAGATGAATATAAAGAATATAGCGATTGTTGTGGGAATTATAAAGAGTGTGATGAGTACCATAAAATGTTATGCGACTCATTATATGAGGAGGATTAGAAATGGCTAAATATGATTTATTACTAGAATTGAATAATGTTTTGTCTAAGATAGAGAAACATTGTGATAAAATGATTAAAAATAATAACGATAAAGAATCAATAGCATGTACTAATTGTGAATTTGCTCATTATGGTGCTTATGTTGAAAGTGGATGTGTTTATACAGATATTGAAGGGTTTGGTATACAAGATATGATAAAAAGAATAATTAAAAAAAATGAAGAAGAAATCACTTTAGAGAGAAGATTAAAATTTCCATCTATATATAGACATTTCAAAGGTGGATTTTATGCAGTTATGGGAGTTAGTAAAAAGATTGATGGAAATAAACTTGAAGAAATGTTAAAAACAGCATATTTTGATGAAAAGTATATAGAAAACTATAGATTCATTTCTAGACATACAGAAACGAATGATACTGTAGTTATATATAAAGACAATAAAGGGAATTTCTATCATCATGGAAGTGATGATAATAGCACAGATTTAGTAATATACAAAACTTTATATGATGCTACTGGAGTTTATTCAAGACCTATAGAAATATTTTTATCTAAAGTTGATAAAGAAAAATATCCTAATGTCTCACAAGAGTATAGATTTGAGGAATTTAAGTAGGTGAGCATATGACTAATAAAGAAATGTGCAAGTCAAAGAATCTTGATGAAAGAGAAGTGTATAAGAAATTTGGGAAAGAGATTTGTGGTAGTTGCAAAAATACTAAGATAGATTGTAAAAGTGAAGATTGTGATACAACATATGAGAATTGGTTAGAGAAGGTGTATAAACATTGACTGAATTAGGAGAGCTTCTTAGAGAAATAAGAGAAGAAGAAGGAGAATGTATATCTGATATGGCTAAAAGACTAAGTATTAATTGCGAGGATATATATTTAATTAACAGAGACAAAAGAGAACTAGATAAAAACGAAGTTAACAATATTATAAAAAAATATGAGTTAGAAGGAGAACAACTATATTTACTTAAAAACATTACACATAAAGATAAATTGTTTGATATAACATGCAATGAATGTGGAAGTAAAAATGTAGCTATAGGAATGTTTGATGTAGCAAGTGACATTATAGAATTTAGATGTAGAAACTGCAATATGATAGATGTAATAAGTGTAG
This sequence comes from Clostridioides sp. ES-S-0005-03, assembly GCF_020658455.1. NCBI lineage: Bacteria > Bacillati > Bacillota > Clostridia > Peptostreptococcales > Peptostreptococcaceae > Clostridioides > Clostridioides sp. ES-S-0005-03. The sequence continues at coordinate 948,065 of NZ_JACVWI010000001.1, forward strand.
ATTTTTATTGAGAAGATTTAAATAATTTAAATAGTCAAGGTAAGTTTGTGAATGAAACTAGGATGTTATAGACTTACTTTGACTTATAAAGAGGTGATTGTATGATACATGAATTAAAAATACTACCCCAATATTTTAAAGAAGTTGTAAATGGGAACAAAACTTTTGAGGTTAGAAAGAATGATAGAAACTTTAAAAAAGGTGATTTGTTGGTACTACAGGAGTTTGATGGAAAGGAATATACAGGTCTTGAGACACGAAAAGAAATTACTTATGTACTTGATAATAGCGATTATCTTCAAAATGGATATGTTGTTTTAGGAATAAAATAAATGTTTTGTGACTAGGGAGTGAGTTTATGAAACGAATAAGATGCAGTTGGTGTGGCAAGTTGTTTTATCTTAAGGAAAAGTCAAAGGATGTTTATTGTTGTAAGGACTGTAGAAAGAAAGCTAAGAAGGTGAAAAATGAAAGTTAATTTTACAATAGATGGAGAACCAATCGGAAAAGAAAGACCAAGAATGAACTCTATAACTAAAAGGACCTATACACCTAATAAAACTAAAGATTATGAGAATCTTATAAAGTGGCTATATCAATCTAAAGTTAAGTATCATTTTACAGGTTATATAAAAATGACTTTAAGGTGCTATTATTCTATAGCTAAAAGTAATAGTAAAAAGGTTAAAGAGCAGAAAAGAAATAATGCGTTAAGACCTAGTAAGAAACCCGATATTGATAATGTTGTTAAGATTGTAGCTGATGCACTTAATGAGATAGCTTATAAGGATGATACACAGGTAGTTGAAGTAGTAGCTAGTAAGTATTATAGTGATAAGCCAAGAGTTGAAGTTGTATTGGAAGAAATATTATAGGAGGAGTATAAATATGAACGATATTATGATAAATGAAAACTTAAGAGTTGTAGCAGATGATTTGGTTACAGTTTATGAAACTGATACAGGAGAGAAAATAGTTTTTGCTAGAGAACTACATAATAACTTAGAAGTTAAGAGACAGTTTATAGACTGGATTGAAGATAGGATTAAACAATATGGATTTAAGGAAAATGAGGATTATTCAGTTTTTCATAAAAATGTGAAAAACTCAAATGGTGGTAGACCATCTAAGGAATATGTATTAAAGCTTGATGTAGCAAAAGAACTTGCTATGGTACAAAACAATCATAAAGGAAGGGAAATAAGAAGATACTTTATAAGATTAGAGAAGTTACTTAATAGAACCTTATCAAATTCACAACTTAGTCAAATTAATACTATTGTGAATGAATCATTGCTTAAAATGGATGCTAAACATAATATACAAATGGAACAACTTAAAAAAGAGTGTTCAGAATACTATAGACCAACATCCAAAACCAAATATGATATATCTTCTTATATAAAAGAAAGATTAGGTATATCAAAAGTTAATGAAGAATTTGAACTTGTTAAGAAAAGAACTTTATTGATATTAGGTGCTGATAAATGGGAGGATATACCAAAGGATGTGTTACTTAATTCATTAAATTTAATAGATGAGTCAATAAGAATTATAAAATCCGAAAGAAAAACAAATCAAATTAGTTTCTTTGAAAAAGATAATTTCTGTTAATTAAAGAAAAAAGGAGTGCTTTCACACTCCACTTGTCAAAAATATAAAACTTTTATCCGAGATTATTATAACATAAACAGGAGTGTGGAAGTATGGATAATAATACCAATAAAAAAGAATTGTTTAAGATAGTAGAAGGTAGATTACATCATTATAAATTTTTAAATGCAGAGATTAAAAATCTTGAATTAGATATAGAAAGTAGAGAAAATGAAATATTTGGGTGTAAAGCTATTGGTTATGGTGAGAAAGTAAGTCCGACATATGCTTTTAATTCAAGTGTGGAAGATGAAGTTATTAAAAAAGAAAGAGATATTGCTAGATTAAAGAAATTAAAAAAAGATAAAGAAATAGAAAAGAAGAAGATAGAAAATGCACTTACATGTTTAGATATAAGAGAAGAACATTTTTTTAAACTGTTTTATGATAGCAGAATGAAAAATAGCATGGTTTATATATCTTTAGAAATGAACTCAGATAGGAAAACATGTAGATGTGTAAGGGAAAGGTTAGTATATAAAGTTATGGATATGCTTTATCCAAGAATTAAGGAAAATGAGCTACCATTATTTAAAAATTAGAAAATTCCCCAGTTTCTCCCCAAAAGTTCCCACTTTATTCCCTACTTTCTCCCCTTTTTGATTAAAAAAGAATGAGATAATAGTATTGTGGAAATGAAGAATTCCCTCTCAAAACTTAATATTTGACTAGAGTTAAGGGGTTGTTTTTGCTCTAGCCAAAGTGAATAATTTTTATAATTAAGGACATCATATAAAAAGTTGAAAAATTTTCAAATGACGCTTTAAATATAAAAAATAAATATATTTGTCTTTTAATATTGACACTTTTGCATAAAACGCCTACAATAAATATATAAAAATATGTAGGAGGTGTATGCCTGAGTGTCAAATAAAATAAAATTAGAAGTTCCTAATGAAATAGGTTATATCATTGTTCAATGCTTTAATAAGGCAAAAGAAGAAATTAGAGAATATATAGGAAAACAAAACCTTATAACTAAAAATGGAGTACCTTTTCAGTTTTGGGATTTGTTAAATGATGCAATTGATACTGCATTTAATAGTTCTAATTTTAAAGCGTATAAATCTAAACGTGGACGTTGGAGAATGATTTTTATATATGATAAAAATAGCAAGTATCTTTATGTATTAATGAGAGAGCAAAGATATAAAGAACTTCATAATAATGTCAATAAAAGAGAAAAAATGCATTATGTAGATATTTTAACTAAAGTATTTAATGGAGATTTAAAAGCTCCTATTGAACAACTATCATTTTTTTCATTAGAATTTGATAATGAAGATAAAATTGAAATATATTTACAGAAATTAATTGATAGTATAAATAAAGATGGTGCTATCATTGAACACCATGTATTATTATTATTTAATCAAACAGCTGAATATGAACTGACATCTATTCGTGCTGTGATGGTTGACACAAATTTAAATATTGTATCAGAACAAAATCTGAGTTCTTATATATCTATAGAAGAAAGTATTGTTGCAGAAAAAGTTGATAATACTAATCCTGCTGCAAATAATCCTACTCTTGGATTGAAGTTAACTGCAAAAGCAGATGCAAGAAAGAAAACACATCCTTTAAAAAAGGCGAAAAAGGAGGAAGATGCCAAGTAGTCACTTTTTAGTGAATAGATGGAGGAAATAATTATGGAAATTAATTTTAATGGAGAGCGTTTAAAGAAAGCTCGTATATATAGAGGAATGACAGTAGCTGAATTAGCTGATAGAATTGACTGTCAAAGACAGACTGTTTCGATGTATGAGAATAATAAATCGAAACCAAATGATAATAATGTAGTGAAACGAATAGCAAAAGAGTTAGATTTTCCAGTTAAGTTCTTTTTAGAAACAGGAAATAATATTGCAATAGGTTCAACATATTTCAGAGCATTATTGACTACAAATAAAAAATATAGAGCAGAACAAATTCAAAAAATGGAATTTCTAGCAGAAATATATTTCTTCTTACAAGATTATATTGAATTCCCAACATTAAATTTACCAGATTGTTCTGGAAAAACACCAGAAGAAGCTGCTTTACTTTTAAGAGAAGCTTGGGGATTAGGGTTAAAACCTATTGATAATATCATATATGAAGTAGAACAACACGGAATACTTGTAACAAGTTTCTCGACTTCTACAGATGATATAGATGCATTCAGTCAGATGGTAGATATTTCGGGAGAGACAGTTTATCTGATTGGATATTCTAGTAATAAGACTTCTGCCTCTAGAATTCATTTTGATATAGCTCATGAATTAGGGCATATATGCTTGCATGAGTGGAGCGAGGATGTAGAAGCTTTAGAAAAACAAGAATTTAAAGACAGAGAATCAGAAGCTAATAGATTTGCATCTGCATTCTTATTACCAGAAGAGACTTTTAAAATTGATGCTAAGAGAACTCCTTTACGTATTCCAAACTATACAGAATTGAAACGTAAATGGAAAGTTTCTATACAAGCAATGATTCGTCGTTCATATTCTTTAGGAATTATCAGCATGGATGAATATCAGTCTATGATTCGTACTTTACAACGTAGAGGACTAAGAAAATCAGAGCCACTAGATGATGAATTATTAACTTCTCTACCAGCATTGTTAAAAACAGCTGTTTTGATGTTATTAAATGAGAAGGTATTTACCCCAAAAGAGTTTATGGATGAACTTTCATTCTCTTATAACTTTAGTTTAGAACCAGAAGAGGTAGAATATCTATTAAATTTACCTAAAAATACTCTAACTTCTGCTAAAGTTATACCATTTCCTGATTTACAACTTAAAAAAGATGTTTAACTTATATTTTAAATAGAGCGAGGACTTATGACCTCGCTTAAATTATATAGAATAGGGGGAAATATGAAATGGAAATATTAGAAGGAGCAACAAAGATAAGAGATATAGCCAAAAGGATTGCTATAGAAAAAGGAATAACAGAGCAAGAGGCATGGAATGATGCTATTAAAGAGTACAAGGAAAAATATGAATTTAATTAAGACCAGTGTATGGTCTTTTTTTATTACTATGAACAGACTAGGCAGGGCATGAGGATGCCGTTAGTTCAATTCTAACTATGTTCAAAGGTAAATGACTTAACATACCACTAGAAAAGAGAAATTGAGAACAAAGTTTCATATAATTTTGTATCTTAATTCAAATTTAGTTAATCGAGTGGGGCTTAGTAACCTCACTCACCATGCAAGTAATGGTTTGGCTAGGTTCGATTCCTAGAACTTGCTACCACAATCCATTCCCTAAGAAAAGGTTAAGTTAACCCTGCTTAGTCTTTTTATTTTGTAAATAAGGAGAATAAAAACATGAATGATTTAAGAGGAAAGATAATAAAAGAATTAGATGAATTTAATATAGATGCAGATGATGAATTCTTAGATTATGGAGTTGAATATGTTGAGAGTTTTATAGGGAAAAGTGCTATTAGCGAGGATTTATTAATAAGGGGAGTAGTGCTTACAGCAAATTATATAGTAAATATGAAAGCAAAAGATAGTGCAAATAAGGCTTAGATTAATTTCTAGGTCTTTTTTAATACAATTTTTAATCCCTCATATTGAGGGGTCGAAAATAAGGGTGTTCAAATTGAGCACCCTTTATTAATAACTAATTTAGGAGGTAGTAGTATGTTGAAAATTTTACAAGAGAAAAATGTAAGGATGATATGGTCAAAAGATGGTAGTGAAGTTTGGTTTCACGCTGGAGATGTAGGAGAGGAATTAGGAGTAATTCAAATTAACTCTACTCTAAGAAACATAAATAGTAAATATAAAAAGAAGATTACTAATGAATTTTTAAAAGTGCATGATATGCACTATTCAAACTTTAAAGAGTTATATAGAACTGGTGAAATATTTATAAAACCTCATGCAGTGTACAACATAGCTTTTAGGAGTAATAAGCCAGAAGCAAAGTTATTTACAGAATGGGCTACAGAGGTTATAGACCAGATTAGAATACATGGTTACTATATTGCTACAGAAAAAGACCAAGAATGGCTGGATATAAGAACAGAAGGTAAAAAGGTTAGAAAAGATTTTACAGATGAAATACAAGAGTTTGTATATTATGCTACTAGTCAAGGAAGTAATAAACCTCAAATGTATTATAAACATTTTACTGAACTTGTAAGAAAAAAATTAGGTATACCAAAGGGTGTAAAAAGAGATGAGTTAAATCAAGGAGAACTATTTGATATACAAGCATTAGAAAGAGTTATAACAATGAAGCTGGATAAATTAATAAATGAGGATATGAACTATAAAGAAGTATATAAGAAGATAAAAGAATTAATAGAAATGATTTAAATAACTATCTTGATAGATGGTCTTTTTTATTCCCAAAACGACAAAAACGAGGTGGTGGTATGAATGAAAAGGCAGATTTAGCCCACGAAGATTACTTAAAAGGGCTTAAGTACAAGGAAATAGCTGAAAAACATAATGTAAGTTTATCAACTGTAAAATCATGGGCAACTAGATACTGGAAACAAAAAGGTTGCAACCAACCAAAAAAAGTTGCAACCAAAAAGAGAGGTGCTCCTATAGGTAATAAAAATGCTACTGGACCTCCCGGAAATAAGAATGCTGAAAAGTTTGGTTTCTTCTCAAAATACTTACCCGAAGAAACTCAAGACCTAATTAATGAAATAAAGAATAAAGATAAATTCGATATTCTTTGGGAACAGATAACAATTCAGTATGCAGCAATAATAAGAGCACAAAAGATAATGTATGTTAAAGATAAAGAAGAAATGATTAAGGAACTCAAGAAACATGAAAGTACAGAAAATGGAGAGAGGATAGAGTATGAATTTCAATTTGCATGGGATAGGCAAGCATCTTTTCTTAATGCACAGAGTAGGGCTATGAGTGAGTTAAGGAGTTTAATTAAGCAGTATGATGAAATGATTCATAAAGATTGGAATTTGGCTACAGAGGAGCAGAAAAATAGAGTTGAGAAGTTAAAATGTGAGGTTGCTAACCTAAGTAAAGATGATACAGATAAAGAGATAACTGTAAAAGTTATGAAAGCGAGTGGAGAAAATGGAAAGTAAATTTATATCAAATGACCACTTTTATGATTTTATATTCAATTGGGATTACAAATTTTATTTTCTTGTTGGAGGATATGGAAGTTCAAAGAGTTATCATGTAGCAACTAAATTAATTATTAAGCTTCTTGAAGAAAAAAGAAAAGCTTTAGTGGTAAGAGAAGTATATGACACAATGAGAGATAGTTGTTTTTCTCTATTAGAAGAAGTTGCAGAAAGTATGGGTTTAGGAGATATATTATCATTTAAAACAAGCCCTATGAGAGTTATATTTCCAAATGGGAGTAAGATAATTTTTAAAGGCATGGATAATCCAGCTAAATTAAAGTCAATAAATGGTGTATCTATAATATGGTTAGAAGAATGTTCAGAAGTTAAATACACTGGCTTTAAAGAACTCTTAGGACGTTTAAGACATCCTAGTTTATCTAATCACATTATTTGCTCAACTAATCCTATAGGAAAGGATAATTGGACATATAAACATTTTTTTAAAGATGATGAAAATGAAAGAGTAGTACTAGATGATGAAGAATTATATAAAAACAGAATATATTCTATAAATAATACATATTATCATCACTCAGTTGCAGATGATAATTTTTTCTTACCACAAAATTATATAGAACAATTGGATGAAATGAAAGAATATGATCCAGATTTATATAGGGTTGCTCGGCTAGGAAAGTTTGGAGTTAATGGAGTCAAAGTTTTACCGCAGTTTGAAGTTATGGACCATAATGATGTTATTAAAAGCATTGGAAATATACCGAAAAGGTTTTATAGAGCTGGAATGGACTTTGGTTTTGAAACTTCATACAATGCCATAGTTAGAATGGCTATAGATGATAAAAAGAAATATTTATACATTTATTGGCAATATTATAAAAATAAAATGACTGATGATAAAACAGCAGAAGAAATAAGAGAGTTCAAGAATAGCAGGGAATTAATAAGAGCTGATAGTGCTGAACCAAAGACAATTAAATATTATCAACAGCAGGGTTTTAGGATGGTAGGGGCTAAAAAATATCCAGGTTCTAGGCTTCAAAATACTAAGAAAATTAAAAGATTTAAAAAAATAATATGTTCTAGCGAATGTAGGGATGTTATTAAAGAATTAAAAGAATTAACCTATGCAATAGATAAGCAGGGGAATATGATACATGATGAATTTAATATAGATCCTCATACGTTTAGTGCAATATGGTATGGATTAGATGGCTATGAGGTTTCGGATTTGAAACGACAATCAATGACAAGAGGATAAGGGGGGTGATAACATGGATAATAATTTTATGAAAGATATGTTACAAGAACTAAATGGAATATATACAAGCGAACAATTAAAAGAGATAAAAGACATCATACAATATTATAGATGGTATGCAGGCAAAGATTTAAAGGATTGGGAAGATAAGTCAATGGGTGAATATAAACCAACTAGAAAATCTAGTAATTTTATTGGAGAATTGATAGATAAAGAAGCTAGATTCATGTTTGGAGAGTTCCCTAACATAAACATTGTTTGTGTTGATGAAAGAGCAAGAGAGAAGTTACAATCAATAATTGATGATGTGGTAAAGAAGAATTTACTTCAAGATTCATTGATAAAAGGAGCTAAAGATTGTTTTATTGGTAAAAGAGTTGCAATAAAAGTTGGTGCAAATGAGGATAAAAAAGAAAAAGGAATTAAAGTACTCTTTAAAAATAGTTTAGAATTTGTATTTGAAACAGAGCTTGACGATTCTCAAGAGCTTACAAAAGTTATATATTACTATCAGATTAAAGAAAGTAAAGATAGAAAAGAGCAGCGTTATTGGAAACAAAAATATAAGATGATAGAAAGTAAATGTATTTTTGATGAAGGTATTTACAATGGACTGGGTGAGTTAATAGAGGAAATACATAACTCATATAATACAGGACTAAGCTTTATACCAAGCTATATTATATTTAATGATGGGTTAAGTTCAGATACAGAAGGGCAAAGTGATGTTGCTAAATTAATTGATAACCAGATAGACTATAATAGACTTGATAGCGAGGATACAGATGCTTTAATAAAGGGTATGAACCAAGTCAAATACACCATAGATGCAGAAACCCCATATGACGAGTATGGCAAAGTGAAACGATTGCCACTATGTGCTGGTGCATATTGGGATATTCAATCAGCTTCTGAGCAAGAGGGTATGCAAGCACAGGCTGGAACATTAGATGTAAACTTTAATTACTCAGATAGATTAGAAAAGAAGCTTGATAGAAATAAATCTACTATGCATGATTTATTAAGTATACCAATTTTAACCATGGAAGATATAAAAGGGATGGTTACAAGTGGCAAAGGTATGAAGACTTTGTATTGGCAATTGATACTTAGATGTAAGGAAAAATTTAATGCATGGAAACCAGCTTTAGAATACACATTAAAATACATTATAGAAATAGCTAGAGAATATAAAATATATGATGTTCCTAATATTGAGTATGATATAAATGTTGAGATGAATCTACCACTACCCGAAGATGAATTAGAGGAAATGAATGCTGATTTAAGTAAAGTTAATACAAACTGCATGAGTAAGCAACAATTCATAATGAAATGGTTTGATATGGATGAAAAAGAAGCTGATATAGTTATAGAACAAATGGCAAAAGAGAGAGAAGTCCTAGAGGATAGTTTTACAGATATGACAGATGAAAATATTGAAAATGAGGAAGAAATTGGAGGAGGTGAGGAAGTTGGAGATGATAAATAGTGATTAACAAAGATTTCAATAGAGCTATGAAAAAAGTTGAAAGTAAAAGAGCTGCATCAGCTAATAAAACAACAAAAAGAATTAGGCACTTATACAAAGAAATATCTAATAAGTATGCTGAAAAACTTAGTAAAACAAATACTAATACTCTTACAGATTATTTTCTAAGAGACAGCATAAGACACTTACAAAAAGAGTATACAAAGCTTGGTAAGACGTTAAAAAAAGATATAGAAAAAGAAATATCTAATGTAATAAAAGCTACTACTGATGCACAATTAAGCTTCTTTAATAAAGTATGTGATAAGTATTCGATAAATTTAAAACCTCAATTTACAGATATGTTTAGTAAGGTGCATGAAGATGTACTAAGGCAAGTGATAAGTGGGGATATGTATAAAGATAAAATATCATTAAGTAGCCGTATTTGGGGTGATGTAAATAAGACTAAAATTGATTTAGAAGATATACTTGCAGAAGGTGTAGTATCTAAAAGGAGTACTAAAGATATAGCAAAAGACTTAGAAAGGTATGTTAATCCAAGTGTGAAAAAAGATTATAAACAGGCTTTAATACATCCAAAATCAAAAAATAGAATAGAATATAACTCTTATAGATTGGCAAAGACTTATATATCTCATGCTTATCAACAGGCAGCGAAAGAAAGTTGTAAGAAAAATCCTTTTGTTCAGAAGATGGTTTGGAAATCCTCACATAGTACTAGGATGTGTAAACTATGTGCCAGTCGTGATGGAAAGAAATATATGCCAGATGAGCTTCCCTTAGATCACCCAAATGGTCTGTGTACATTTATTTATGATACTGCAAGTATGGAGGAAATAGGGAAAGAGCTTAGAGATTGGGCAGATGGAGAAAGCAATACTAAACTTGATGAATGGTTTGAAGATTACGGACTAGAGTTTGCTGGATTTGGAGAAGGCAAAATAAATGTGTTAACTCAAAATGAAAAAGCTTCTATTTCAAAATATACAGGAGGAGATTCTTATAAAATAAACGAAAAGCTTAGAGGCGGTAAAACCTTGACAGAGGAAGATAGATGGTTTATAAATAACTTAGATAAAGCTTTAGACAAAATGCCTAACCATAAAGGTGATGTAACTAGGTCTTTATATTTTTATAATGAAGAAGCACTAAATGGATTTATGGAGCTATACAAAATGGATGAAATTGTTATAAATAATGATTATACATCTACAACAAAAGGAAAAACATATAATCCAGATGGCCAAGTGCAGATATATATATTTAATTCTAAAAACGGAAAAGATGTAAGTGGATATAATCCCAATGAAAATGAAGTATTATATAAGCGAGATACTAAATTTAAGGTCAAAGAAGTAGAGGAGTTAAATGGTATATATCATATTTTATTAGAGGAAGTGGAATAGATGCTAACTATAGAAGAGTTTATAAAATTGCCAGATGAAGAAAAAGCAGAAGCATTTAAAAAGTTATCTGACCATGATAGGTTTGTGTGGAGAACACAATATGAACCAATAAATTTTAAAGTTATAGGTTCATTTGAAAGAACTGATGAAGAAAGAAAAAGAGACAAAGAAAGATTTAGAGCACACTTAAAGAAAATTGGAGTATTAGAAGAAGATTAACACTCATTTAGTAAAAACTAAAGGGTGTTTTTTTATACAAAATTGAGGTGAATAGATTTGGCTTGTATTGATATTGGAATTAAAATTGATGACTTAGGTTGCTTTGTGGAAGAAATATTGTTACTTGGAGATATATTGTTAGATGAAAGAATATGTATAGAAATTAGACAAGAGTATGAAAGAAAATTAAGTGAAATTGTAGAGAAATACGAGCAAATGGAGGTGTAAAGGTGAATTTAAAAGAGTTACTAGGAGAAGATTTACACAAGCAAGTATCAGAAAAGCTAGGAGATAAAAAACTTACTGTTGATGATGGAAGCTTTATATCAAAAGAAGAACATGAAAAAATAAAAGGTGAAAGAGATATTTATAAAACTCAAGTTGATAGTTTAAATAAAGATTTGAAGGATATTATTGATGGTCCTATTGATGCAGAGAAGATTAAGACAAAGATTACAGACTTGCAAGCTGATATAAAGACAAAAGAAACAGAAATGAAGAATAATAATTTTAATTATGCACTAAGAGAAGCGTTAAAAGATGCTGGCTGCATAGATTCAAAAGCTTTAGAAGTTTATTTAAATAAAGAAGAATTGAAGCTAGAAGAAAATAAAATAATTGGGCTTGATGCACAGATTCCAAATTTGAAAGAAAGTAAAGCTTATTTATTTGGTAGTGCAGAAATAGAGACTAAAGGAACTGGTGGACTAGGTGGATTTAAGAAAAAAACAGAAGATAAGAAAGAAGAATATACAATAGGTAAAACATTAGGAGAAGAAGCTAGTAAAACACAAAATGCTTATGCAGAAAAAAATCCATATTTTGATTAGGAGGTAATAAAATGGCTAGTAAAATGAAAATAACAAATTATTTCAGTGATAAGGAAATTTTAAAATTTAAGGACCATCTAGTAGCAGTTCCAGTACAAATCACTGTAGCAACAGAAGGTGTTGAAACAGTTGAAAATAGAAAAATATTAAAAGCTGGAACTATATATCCAAAAAATGATGCAACAGCAGAAGGTGTTATTCTATGGGATGTAGATGTAACAGATGGTGACCAACAAGCAAGTTTGGTTATACATGGATTTATAGATAAGGCGAAAATACCAGTTCAACCAGATGCAACAGTAGATTTACCATTAATTAAATTTTTATAAAAATAAAAGGAGAGTTTTAAAATATGCCAAAAATATATGATTCATACAATAATAAATCAATAGCTGAGTATTACAAAGAAGCTGTGAGTAATAAGATACCTTATTTAGGAGAAACATTATTTCCGTATAAGAAGAAATTAGGATTAGATTTAAAGTATATAAAGAGTGGCAAAGGAATACCTCAAGTACTAAAATTAAGTGCATTTGATACTAAGGCAACTTTAAGAGATAGAGCTGGGTTTTCAGATGTGGAAAGTGAAATGCCTTATTTTAAAGAATCTATGCTAATAAAAGAAAAAGATAGACAGGAATTATTAAAAGTAATTGAAAATGATAATTCTGAGTATGCAAATATAATTCTAAATAACATTTTCGATGATACTACACATCTAGTTGAAGGAGCACTTCATCAGTTTGAAAGAATGAGAATGCAGCTATTATCAGAAGGTAAAATTAAAATAACTTATAATGGATTAGGATTAGATTATAGTTATGGTGTAAATGGAACAACAGTTTCTAAATCTTGGGCATTGCCTTCTACAGATATAATGGCAGATATAGAAAAAGGTATGGATGATGCGGAGGATAGGAGCGGAGTTAGACCTACAAGAGCAATCTGCACGAAAAAAACTTTCAAATATCTAACTGAAAATACAAAGATAATAGGAGCAATCAGAGCATTAAACACTACTAAATATGTAAACTCAAAGATGGTTAAACAGTATATTCAAGATGAACTAGATTTAACTATAGCTATTTACAATAAAAAGTATATAGATGAAGATGGAGCAACTCAGAACTTTTTTTCTGATGATGTATTTACATTAATTCCAGCCAGTAATTTAGGAAGTTCTTGGTTTGGAACTACACCAGAGGAAACAGATTTGATGAGTTCTAAAGCAGCTAATGTATCAATAATTAATACAGGAGTAGCAATAACAACAAAAGAAACTGATGATCCAGTAAATGTTTCTACAAAAGTATCTTTTATTGGATTACCTAGTTTTGAAAATAGTGAGCAAGTTCAGATATTAAAAGTTGTAACAGTTTAAAGTAGGTGATGTAATGTCTATTGATATAGATAAATTGAAAGAAGATTTAAAGATTATATTGAAAGAAGAGAGTTCACAATTTTTTTCTGAAAAAGAAATAGACTTTTACTTAGAACAAAATAGTTACAATCTAAGAGCTACAGCATATACAATGCTACTGCTTAAAGCCGAAGATGATAGCTTAGCCTTAACAGGTCTTAATATACCATCTAATCAAAATTACTGGTTAAGGTTAGCTAAAAAGTATAAACCAAATACAAGTGGGGTGTTATAATTGCTAGCTGATAAAATAAAACCTAAAATAAGAAAAGCAATATCCAAACTTCCCACAGAAGCTATTATAAAAAGGACTAGTAAAAATGATTTTGGAGAACCAACAAATGAAGAAATTATAATATGTAAAACATTTGGATTATACCACGAAGGAAATTCAAGTATATCAAAAATTTCAAAGGACAAAGGAGAAGTAAAAAGAGATAAAGACCAGTATCTCATGTTAGCATATGATGAGGAAGAATCTAAAATAAAAGAAGGTGATTTTCTTTATATGAAAGGTTCTAAGTATGTCATAGAAGATTTAGGAAATCAATATATGCTTGATTCTCATTTAGATATGAAAATAAAGTTGGTGAAAAAAGATGTCGGGATTTAGGTTAGATTTATCAAGAATGATGAATTCATTGACGCAACAAGTTACAAAATCAAGAGCCATGCTAGGTGTTTATGCTGATACAGCTTCTAGGAAACTGGAAACAGAAGCTAAAACTAATCACCCTTGGCAAAACCGCTCACATGATGCTGAAAGTCGCTTGAAAGGAAGTTATGAATGGCAAGGTGATAATGTGAGATTAGCACTAAGTCATGGAGTTGATTATGGTGTATTTTTAGAAAAAGGTACAAATCCACATATTATAACTGCTAGAAATGGAGGTTATTTATTTTGGGATGGAGCTTCACATCCAGTAAAACAAGTTAATCACCCCGGAAGTAGACCGTATCCAATTATAATGCCAACTATAGAAGGATGTGGACCCGAAATATTAAGGGGACTAAATTGTCTCTTTGGAAGTAGGTAGCACATGTTTAAAAAAATGTATAAATATTTAAAGGAAAAAGGATTTGAAGTATATTCTATTGGCCAGCATCAAGGAATATGCAACAGTCCTTTTTTAGTGCTATATGAAAAGAATGATATGCAAACAACAGAAAGAAATATTATTAAAGAATTATTTGAGATATGGATTTATTATCCAATAGGGCAATACTCAATGATTAAAGATTATAAAGAAAAAGTAGAAGAGTCTATAAGTGAAATGAAAGGTATAAAAAGGGCTTATGAACCTTTACCAATTATGATAGATGATGAAAAACAAGCTTATTTCACAAGATTAAGTTACTATCAAAATAAAATTAGGAGGTTTTAAATATGGCAGTACAAATATTAAATCAATATCCACTGACAGATGTTGTATTAGTTCAGATTGAAACAGTTGAACAAAATCCAGTTACATATACATTTGATACATCAGATGAGATAGGAACAGAAGAAATATTAAGTGAGGGTGAAGAATTAACCCTAAAAATAAAGAAAAAAATAATTGCAAACAGAGCAGCAGAAGATACAAGCTTAGGATATGATTTAACACTAAAAGATAACGTGTTTTGTCCAGAAATACTTCAAATTATGCAAGGTGGAACAATAGAAAATGAGGAAGATGGTAGCTTTAAAAGATACTTAGCTCCGGAAGTAGGAAAGACTTTTTCTAAGAAATCCTTTAGAACTATTATATATAGTGCAGTTGTTGGACCAGGGGGAGATACTGGTCAATTTGCTAAAACTATTTTCCCAAATTGCAAAGGAAAATCTGTGCCACTTAACTTTAAAGATGGGGAATACTACTCAAATGAATATGTTATAAATAGTAGACCTAATACAGGTCAATCACCTTATGAGGTTGAAATAGTAAATGAATTACCAAGTGGATATGAAGCTACAAAGGTATTACTAAGCAGTGGCTCTGTAGCTGGTGCTATAGCTGGGAATGAAGAAATAACAGGGCTTACTATAGGAGATATATACAAAGTAACTGTTGATCCAAACGCAACAGCAACTATTAAATATACTCTAACAGATGGGACACTAACTACTGTTGAAGGAGATAAGGCAGCACTTACAGGAACAAAGATAACAGGATTAACAAATGGAACGACATATAAAGTTGAAAAAGTTGAGTCAAGTATATAGATAGGTTAAAAGCTCTAGTGAATTAGCTAGAGCTTTTATTTGAAAAGGAGATTGGGAAATGGAAGAATTAAAAGTAACAAGTTTAGAGGAACTAAAAAAGATAAAATTGACTGAGGTAATTGAGGTTGGAAGATTTTTAGATGGAACTATGTTAGTTGCAGAAGTAAAACAACCCGACTTGATGGCTCTTGCAATGGCTGGTAAGATACCAAACAGTCTAATGACAGCATCAATGAGTTTAGTTGAAGAGAAGGAAAGTAAAGATAGTACAGGTGAAAAAGTACTAAAGAAGATGAATGATGAGTCTAATTTCTCAAAAGAAATGTTTGAAATGATGGATATAGTGGCTAAAGAAGTGTTAGTTAACCCTACATATGCTCAGATTAAAAAAATAGGATTGGAACTTTCTATTGAACAAAGATTAACATTATTTAATCGTATTCAAGGAGGTACAAAGTCACTAGAAAACTTTCATCAAGAGTCCACAGATATTGAGGGTTCTAAATCAAGTGATAATGTACAACAAGATGCCTAGTGAGATATTAAGAATTAAAGATGAATATACTTCTTTTTGTTTTGATGAAGCTTGTATATTTTTAGTAGATGCTATTAAAAATGATAAAAAGCTTAAATTTGAAGATGATAAAAATAAAGTTGTAGAGAAAAAAGATAGAAAAACTTTTGTTCAAATGGCATTAGAGAAAAAGAAAAAAAGTTAATAGGTAAAATCTTCTAAATCAATAGACTAAATTATCTGTTTAATATAAAATTATATTTGAATAAATAATTTAATGAGGGAGATTATATTATGAAATTAACTAGAAAAATATTATCTTTGACTATGGTAGTCTGTTTTTCTGTAATGATGTTTGTGACAGGATGTACTAGTGCACCAGCATCTAAAATGGAGGAAGTTGGTCAAGAAATACCAAAGGAAGAAGAGGAAGAAGTATCAACAGAAGATAAGGTTGACCTAAATAAATTTAATCCAGATGAACTTCTAGATTATCAGATGAATGAGTTTAAAAAGAGTTGGAAGACGCTACAGGGAATAGAGAAAAGTGCAAAAGAAGGAGAAATAACTAGTGATAACCTAAAAACGGGAGCTGATTTATATGAATGGCGCTTTGGAGAGTTATGTGAGGAGGGCGAAAAATATAGAAAAAGCCATGAATTAACTGATGTACAAGAAGAGGCTTTTGGTGAATTAAGAACAATAACAATATCAGCAAGTACATACTGTACTGGTTTATTAGGTGATGATGATGAGTTGTTAAATACTAGCAAAGAGTTAATGAATCAATCACTTGAAAGATACAATAATTTATACAATTCAAAGTAATAGTATAAATTTAAGCACTTACAAACATGTAGGTGCTTTTGTTTTGCAATAAAATGGAGGTGATTGAATTAATAAAGACATAGAACTTACAGAAAAGGAGTTATATTGTATATCCAAGTACATGTATTTAGAAATGAAAATGAAGTGATAAAACAAAGAAGATAATCCATGCTGTAGATGTAATCATAAATTTAAGTGTAATGAGAATAGTGTATGTGTTTATTATTGTTCATTATTTCAGAAATTATCTAAAATAACAAGTCTTAAAATGGGTTTTGAAGTCAAACTATAATGTAAAAATTTTACATATATAGTATAATATCCTTATAAAATATAATTTAGGGGGATATTATGTTTGAAAAATTTAAGGCATTAAAAAGTTGGCAAAAGGTATTAATTGTTATAATAGGAATCTTATTATTACCATTAACATTGCTATTTTTTTCTATTCTATTTTTAGTAAAGAGTATAAGTAAAAAGGGTAATAAGTTTGTGAAAATACTAAAAGTTGTTATAAGCTTGTTTTTAATATTTGTACTCTTGATGTTCAATTGGGCGTGGTGGAGTGCTACATTCAAAGTAACAACAGAGCGTAATTTAAAGAGCCAGCAAGAAGTTGAAAGAAAAGAAAAAGAAGAGCAGGAGATAAAAGATAAGGAAGCTAAAGAAAAACAAGAAAAAGAGTTAAAAGATAAATTAGAAGCAAAAAAGAAAAAAGAGTTAGAAGAGCAGAAAAAACAAGAAGCAAATAAAAAAGCACAAGAAGAAGAACAGAAAAATGAAGTAGAAAAAAGTTTATCTAAGGAAGAAGTAAAAGAAAAAGTAGAATCTGTTATATCTGATAGTTTTAAAAACAATACAAGTTACTATGTTGATATGCTTACTCCAACTAAAGGAGATGGGTATATAGTTAGCATTCAAATAGAAGATTCTAAATTTAATAATGAAAGTGAATGCAGAAACTTTACTAAAGAATTAGTCAACAATATAAAAGATATGAATGATATCTATTCAGTAAGAATAAACTTTGTTGTTGATGGTATACTTACTTATGTAGTATGGTTAGAAGACTGGAATAATATAAAAAATGATGTAAATTTAATTGATGATATAGAATTTGAAGCTAGAAGTTAGTTCTAGGATTAGATTAGCTATACATAAGGCACTTACTTAAATAGTAGGTGTTTTTGTTTTGCTTAAATTTAATCAGTTGTGTGAAATTATATGGAATAATATTGCAAATAATTAATGAAAAAATTATTAATATATTATATAATTGAACTAGAAAATACATTTAGTGAAGGAGAATGTTATGGCGTTATTTGGGGATAAAGTTGATAAAGAAGATAAAAAGAAATTAAAAGAGCAAGAAGAAATACAAAAATTTATGAATAAGTATCAATTACAAGATTTAAATGAAAAAGATTTAACTATTTTAAGAAGAATAACAGATGATTTATTTGCAACTGGACTCATAAAAACAGGATTAGCATTGAGTTTTACAAAAATAGAAGAACAAACAAAAATAAATTATCTTAGTGCTTTAGTTGAGCAAAACTGGATGATAATTAGACAATTATCTCAATTGAATAGCAATATAGAAAAACTTGTAGAAGATAAAAAATAATAGACTGAAAATAATAATACACAACACTTACTTAAATAGTAGGTGTTTTTTTATGTGAAATTTCAAGGAAAGGAGGAAATAATATGTCTCTAGAATTAGGAACAGCAGTAGGTTATCTAGATTTAGATGGAGGGAAGTTTTTTAAAGCTCTTGCAGATGCAGCTAAACAACTTAGTCAATTTAATTCAAGTACCAAAACCACAGGTAGTGCTATGACAGCAATGGGAAAACAAATTTCTGATACAGCAAATTCTTTGACACAAATAGGTAGGCAATCAGCATTAGCAGCATCAGAATTAAATAAAATAGCATCAACTGCAAGTGGTCCATTTTCATCTTTGAAAAATTCTATAAAGGAAACTGAAAATGAACTAAGAACAGCAAGAAGTACAATAGACACTTATGGACAAGGAATATCAAGGCTTACATCCGAAATAGATAAGTCGAAGCAAAAGTATACAGAAATAGGAAACAAAATAGAAAGATATGAACAACAATTAGAACGTTGTAATAGTATGTATGGAGAAAGTTCAGAACAGTCACAAAGATATAGAGAAGCTATTGAAAGACTTAAAAATTCTCAGACTCAATTAGGTAATGAAATCGAAAATGGAGAAGATTCTTTAACTGATATGAGAACAGCTATGAATAATGCTGAGGCAGAAGCTAATAGACTTAGTGATTCATTAAGAAGCATGCCATTTGATGCTATTGGTGGCAAAATGAGAGATATTGGTCAAACACTAACTTCTACAGTTACAACTGGACTAATTGCAATGGGAACAGCAGCAGTAACAGCAGCTACAAACACAGAACAAGCAATGTCAGTTGTTA
This sequence comes from Clostridioides sp. ES-S-0005-03, assembly GCF_020658455.1. Lineage (NCBI taxonomy): Bacteria > Bacillati > Bacillota > Clostridia > Peptostreptococcales > Peptostreptococcaceae > Clostridioides > Clostridioides sp. ES-S-0005-03. The sequence continues at coordinate 967,437 of NZ_JACVWI010000001.1, forward strand.
ACTCTATACTACAACTAAATACAGAAAAAGTTAAGGGTGGAAAAAGTGAGTGGGATGCCTATTCAAGTACTCTGAAAGCTGGTGCTAATGAAATAGGAATGGCTTATGATGAATATGCTAATGCTGCATATAATGCTATATCTGCAAGTGTAAAACAAGCAGATGTAACAGAATTTTTATCACAAGCAGATAAACTAGCAACAGCAGGTTTAACAGATTTAGCAAAAGCTACAGATGTGTTGACAACAATTCAAAATGCCTATGGTATGTCACAAAAAGATATGGCTCATGTAAGTGATGTTCTTATACAGACCCAAAATAAAGGCAAAATTACGGTGGATGAGTTAGCAAGTTCTATGGGTAAAATAATTCCAACTGCAAAAAGTTTGAATGTCAGTATAGAGCAACTTGGAGCTGGATATGCTATATTAACTGCAAAAGGAATTGCTGGCGCAGAAGCAACAACTTACATGAATGCAATGTTCAATGAGCTTGGGAAAAGTGGGAGTAAAGCAGATAAAATACTTAAAAAATTAACAGATAAAGGATTTGCTGATTTGCAAAAAGAAGGAAAATCAACAGCAGATGTATTATTAATATTAAATGATTATGCAAAGAAAAATAGCTTATCTCTATCAGACCTATTTGGTTCAGCAGAAGGTGCAAAGGCAGCTAATGTTCTGTTAGGTGATGCAGTTAATGAGACAACTGGGAAACTAATTGAAGGTACAAAGAGTGCTGATTCATTTAATCAAATGCTTAATGATATGAAAAATTCTACTGGACTTTGTGATAAAGCGTTTGAGCAACTGGATAATACTACAAAGACTAAACTTGAAGATGCACTGAATTCAGCAAAGAATATGCTATCTGATTTGGGAGAGGCTATGAAACCAGTTATATCAAAAGTGGCAGAAGCAATAACTTTATTTATGAACTGGGCAAGTAGTATGATACAAGCCAATCCAGAAATAGCGAGAATTGTTGTATCTATAGGAGCGGTAGTCGCAGCAATAGGCCCCTTATTGGTTGTTTTAAGTGCTTTAATCATAAATATACCAAAAATAATTGCTTTGTTTGGATTAGCAAAGGGTGCGATTGTAAGTTTTGGAGCCACAATTTTAGCAAGTCCTGTAGGCATAGCAGTTCTTGTAGGAGCAATAGCAGGTCTTATAACTATGATAGGCGATAATGTAAACGCATTAGACTTTTTACAAGATAAATTTGGAGTTTTTGGAACTGTGCTAGGCACAGTATGTGAATTTATAGCCGGAGTAACTCAAATGACATTTGGTAACCTATTAATTCTACTAAAAGGAGTAGGAGAAATTATAGTAGCTCTCTTAAGTGGGAAGGTTTGGGAAATTGATGATATTTGGGGGAAAACTTGGGCTAATATAGAAAATAATACAGCAAAAGCCATGTCTAACATAGGAGCTGAAACTTCGAGTGCTTTAGAAAAAATAAAAAATTCAACTGCAAGTCAATTAAGTTCAGTTACATCAACATTTGACTTAATAATGAAGGAATGGCCTAAACTTACAAGAGACAACGTAGGTCAAGTTGCAAGTACATTTGCTGAAAATTTACAGGGGCTTGATAATCAGTCAATTGCTATCCTTAGAGGTACATCAGATAGTATGGCAGTGTTATTTGAAGGGATATACCAAGGTATGGATTCTACAGCAGCTACAGAAAAATTTTCAGCAAATTTAGAAAGCATGGTTATAAGTGGTAAATACAGTACAGAAACACTACAACAAGATATAGATAAGGCTATGAGGTTGATAAATGAAAATGTAAAAGATAGTAGCAATGTTTTAAAACAAAATGCAACAGATGTATTTAATCAATTCAAAACAATAGGTCAAGCTGGATTTGAAGGAATGGCAGAAAATGTTGCTGGAGTCATGCAAGGTATGGATGAACAGACTATATCAGCTCTTGCGTCTATGGGTGGTACTTGGAGTGATATATTAAAAGGAGTTGCGACAGATGGCTCTATGAGTGCAGAACAAATGAAAAATGCAATTATATCCAACTTCAATTCAATGGGTATTGATGGAGCTACTTTAATAGATAATTTGAGAAAAGAATCTAGTACATATTGGAAGGCAATGGAAGAAGAAGCAAATAAAGCTGGTTCAGAAGTTGCTAAATCTTTTGACCAAGTACCTAAAGAAGTTGTTACAACGCTGAAAAATAATGGCACTGAAAGCGAAGAAGAAATATTAAAATTATATAATCTATATCAACAGTTGCCACCAGAAGTACAAACTTATATAAAAACTAATAATATGGAAGCTCTAACTGGTGCTCAAAATGTAAATGATATTTTAGCTAAAATACCACCAGAAATTATAACTAATATTTTAAGTAATGTACAGGGGAAAGAAGATGTTGAATCAACTCAAATGTTGCTCAATGCACTTCCAAAAGAAGAACGAATAAAAATTGAAGCTAGTGTAAGTGGTAAGGAAAATGTAACAAGTGTTAAACAAGAAATAGAAGCATTGCCTAAAAATGCTAACGTGAACACAAATGTAAATACAGGAGATAGTAAAGAAAAACTAGAGGAAGTGTCTAATAAAACAAAAGAGTTGAACAATGTTACTGGGACTTTGAAAGTTGATGCTAATGTAAGTTCTGCAACTTCAAAGGTAAGTGGATTAAAGACTTCTGTCACTAAAGACTTAAATACAACACAAGCTAATGCAAATAAATCAACTGCTACAATGGCTTCTAATGCAACTAATAATTTTAGCAAAATGGCAAGTGGAGCTAAAAGTGGTACAAGTAAAGTTGCAACAACTACAGATGCAGATTTTAAAAAAGCTAATCAATCTATACAACAATCAAGTACAGCAATGTATAATGGTGCTAAACAATCATTTACAAAACTTGCACAAGTAGCTAAACAGGCTGGTTCTGACGCATATAATGGTGTAAATACATCATTCTCTAGATTAGCACAAGTGGTTGCTACTTCTATGAGTAATGCTGTAACAGCTGCAAATAATTCTAAAAGTAAATTTAAAAGTGCTGGTTCTGGAGCTGGTCAAGCATGGATAGATGGATTTAATAGTAAAAAAAGTGCAATGAGAAGTGCAGTTTCTTCGGTGCCAAAGCCAGCGTCTTTTTCATTTAGAAGTGATGAGTTTATTGAATCTAATATTAAAATGAAAGATTCTCTTGCAGCTGGTATAAATAAAATGTCAACATTTAATAATACAAGCATGAGAGGTAGTATTTTTGATGAAATTATGAGTACTATGAATAGCACAGCCAAGGGATTTGAAGGCTCTGTTTCACAATTTAAAAAAGCAGGAGAAAACTCAGCAAAAGCATATTTAGATGGATTATCAAATATAGAAGAAGGCTTAACAAATACACTTAGAACAGTTCAAGCAATAATAGGTAATGGAAACATAAAAGAAGCTCAAGAAATTAAAAAGTTTAATAAGGAAGTTCAAAAGCTACAAGAAGAAAAAGCTGAAGAAATAGCAGAATTAGATAAAGAACATAAGAAGAAACAAAAAGAAAGAAATGAAAAAGAAAATGAAGAAATAAAGGAAGCAGAAGCAAAGAAATATAAAAATAAAAAAGAAAAATTAGTAGCATTAAAGAAGATTAAAGATAAATATAATAAGGAGTCTGTAAAAGACCAAGAAGAATATAGAGAAAAACTTGAAAAAATAAATAAAAAGTATGATAAAAAAGAAAAAGAAGATACTGAAAAGCATCAAGAAGAACTACAAAAACTCAGAGAAGAGAAAATAAAAGCTGAAAGAGATTTCAATAAAAAATATAATGATATTAAAGAAGATTATGCTGAAAAAGTAGCAAACTTAGATAAGAAATATATTGAGGACCAAAAGAAACTAAATGAAGAATATCAAAAGATATATGACTCAAGAGTAAAATCTTTAATGGATTATACAGACTTATTTTCTTCTGTAACATTTGAAGAAATTGACAATGATGAGTTAATGGAAAACCTAGAAGAGCAAGTTGATGTACTTAGAAAATGGGACACTGATATGGCAGATTTATCTACAAAAGTAGGTAAAGATTTGTATGAGGAACTATTAGCTAAAGGACCACAAGCTCATAATGAAATAGAAGCCATTAATAAGATGTCAAAAGAGCAACTAGAAGAATACGAAAGATTATACAAAGAAAAGAAGAAAATAGCTGAAAGAAGAGCCAAAGAAGATACAGAAGATGAAAAATATAGAATAGAAAAAGAAATTGAAGAATTGAAAAAAACTTATGATGCAGAATATAGAAAACTAGGTCAAGAAATGCAAAAAAGTATAGAGGAACAAATTGAAAGTTTTAAGGATAAATTTGGAGTAGTACCAGCTATGTTTATGGAAACTGGTAAAGATTCTATGCAGGGCATGATAGATGGTATTAAATCTATGCAAGGAGCATTGGGTAAGGTTTTAAGTGATATAGTTAATTCTATAAATAAACAGCTTTCTGGCATAGGTTTTAAGGATATAAAGATACCTGCAAGTGGGAGGAAAGAAATATCAAGACTTAGAAATGGAGTTGATGAACTAAGAAGCATGGCTTATTCCGATACTTTAGCAAGAAATATCTCATCAAGAAATATGTTAGGAAATACAAATATAAATATAGATAACAGTAGAGGAATTGAGAAAAAGCAAAATGAAGATGATAATAAGAAAGTATACGTAACATTACATGTAGAGAACTTTATAAATAATAGAAAAGAAGATTTAGAGCAATTAGGCGCGGAAATAATGTTTATTACAAATAGAAAAATAAAATTTTAAGGAGGTGATGCAATGGCTTTGCAATATTGTGTAAGTGAAAATGAATTAATATCGTTTCAATATGGAGAAATAAATAGTAGAGATTTCGGTATTGTAATAACCGATATTAATGACCTTGCATCACCAGAACGTAGATTTGAAAGAATAGAAATACCTGGTCGAAATGGAAGCCTAATTATGGATGAAGGATGTTACAGTAATTTTAATCTTGAGATAGAGTGTTATATAGATATAAATGGTAAAGACATTAACATACTAGCATCTGAAATAAAGATGTGGTTACAAACAGATTTTTCATATAAAAATCTTATTATAAGTAGTGACCCAAACTATTATAGAGAAGCAGTTTGTATTAATAAACTTGATTTAGAAGAAGTTATAAAGGATTTAGGATATTTTAAGATTACATTTGAATGTAAACCACTCAAAAAACAGCTAATTAGTAATTTAATTACAATAAATGAATCAAATTCTAAGTTAATAAATATTGGAATGGCTTCGTATCCTCTTATAAAAGTATTTGGAAATGGAGATATAACATTAGAAATAAATAATGAGGTGATAGAACTTACAGAAGTTCAAGGGCATATATATATTGATTGTGAACTCATGAATGCATATAAAATAGATATTCATACAAATGATGTAGTTAATGAAAATAGTAGGATGTTTGGGGATTTTCCAACATTTAAACATGGTGAAAATATAATAACATACACTGGAGATGTAGAAAAAATAGAGATAGAACCTAGATGGGTGGTGTTATAGATTGCTTAGGTTATATAAAGCAAATGAAACAAATTTTAAAAATAATGGATTAGGAATATTAAAAGATGCAGTTGAAGCAAAGGTTACAGAAGAATTAAATGGGTTGTTTGAGTTAGAGTTTACATATTATGTGAGCTCTTTTTTATTTGATGAAATTGATTATAATAAAATAGTTATGGCTGATGCTTCTCCAAAACTTAAAAATCAGTTATTTAGGATTTATTATATTTCTAAAGAACTTGATGGAAAAATATTAGTTAAAGCAGAACATATTAGTTATGACTTGTTAAATAATTTTATAGAAAACTTAGAACTTAAAAACGTTACTTGTGAAGAAGTTCTTAATCAAATATTTAGGTCATGCACTGAGGAAAATAGATTTGTAGGATATTCAGATATAACTGTAAATAAAGATTTTTCAATATCATGTGTAAGTCCACATAATGCTATATCTGATATTAAAGAGTTATTTAACAACAAATCTAAATTAAAAAGAGATAATTTTAATATAAGTTTATTAAATAATATTGGAGAAAGTAATAATGTATTACTAGCATATAGGAAGAACATAACAGGTCTTACAGCAACTTATGATACACAGGAAGTCATAACTAAGATATATCCATATGCAACTAAAAAAAGTGGTAAAAATAAAAAAATTACACTACCAGAAAAATATATAGAAAGCAAGTATATAAATAATTATCCAACTCAAAGAATTGTTGCAATTGATTTTTCAGATGATGATGTGAAGAATGAAGAAAGCTTAAGGAATAAATGTAAAGATTATTTTACTGAAAATAATGTTGATTTACCTAAAGTTACTTACAAAGTTGAATTTGTAGATTTATCAACTACAGAAGATTATAAAAACTATAAGATGCTTGAGACTGTCAGTATGGATGATGAAATAATAGTTAGAGATTATAACTTAGGTATAAATGCTACTGCAAGGGTAGTAAAAACTGAATATAATCCAGTATTAAAGAAATACAATTCGGTTGAAATTGGTGACTTAGTAAATCATTTTAAAGATGAAAGAATAGATGATTTAGAAGAAAAAATAGATAAGGTTCAAAATAATGTAGATAATATTGTAATTGAAAGTGATAACTTTCCAGATACACTTCCTGAGCCATCAAATGTAACAGCACTAGGGTTATGGAGTATGATTCAGTTAGATTGGACTTTTGACAATAAACTATATTATAACTATGAAGTATATGCATCCCAAATAAAAGGATTTGAACCAGATACAATAGGATATACAAATAGGATATATGTGGGTCAAGCAAGTTCATTACTACATGAAGTTAAACCTATGCAAACTTGGTATTACAGAGTCAGAGCTGGAAATACACATGATAACTATAATGAATTTTCAAATGAAGTTAGTGCAACAACTAGAAAGTTAAGTGATGCAGCTGAATATTTTGAAGAAGCAGCTATAGGTCATGCAGTAATAAGAGATTTAGATGCTGATAAGATAAATGTAGGAAAAGTAAAAGGACAATATATTGAAGCAAAGAATTTAGTTGTAGTTGATGGAAATAGCCAAACAACTCTAAATATAGACAGTTTTGGGAATGTCCATATAGGAGTAACTACATTTACATTAAAAGGGAAGTCACTAGAGTCTATTATTGGTGGAGAAATAGATAATATAACTCAACTTGAGATATTTAATAAATTAACTAATAATGGTCTTGCTAAGGGACTATATATGGTTGGGAATGAGTTATATCTAAATGCTAGTTATATAAAAACTGGTACTTTAGAAGGCCAATTTATAAATGGTAGAAATTTAACTGTGAGAGATAATGATGGATATACAACGCTACAAGTAGATAGTAATGGAAAAGTCAATATAAGAGCTAATGAGTTATCTATAGGTGATAAAAACAACTATGAAAGTGTTTTGACTAGCGACCAAAAAGCAGTATTTGATGCATTAACAGGGAATCGAAATTGTGGAATATATTTAAGTGGAAGTAGATTATATATAAATGCTGATTATATAGATACAGGTACTATTTTATGTGACAGAATAGGTGCTAGTTCATCAAATCCATTTATATTGCTATTTGAGGGGAATGGTGCAAAATGTGCCTTAGATGCTACAGCACAGTATGGAGTAGGAATAGGAAAAGCAATGCGTATGAAATATAATGATTATTCATATGTATATGTTTCTAATGATGTGATTAGTGGTTATCTTGATGGTGAGGAAGTATTTGAATTTGGTTATCAAGATGAAAAAAGTTACATTAATACAGGTTTAAATACACAACATATAAATCCTCAAACAGATAGTTGGTATAATTGTGGTTCAAATAGGAAAGCTTGGGATTATTTAGTATGTAATAATTTAAATCAACTATCAAGAACAGCAACTACATCTACTCGAATGATGAATAGTACATTTAATGAAGAGATTTCAAATAACTGTATAGATTTTGTTAAAAGTAGCTCAGTACAATCTGATGTATTTACACCATATAATTTAAAATCTATGAGCAATAACAATATTGAACATAGGTTACAGCTTGATATACACTCCTCTTTAGATAATCCTATTTCTAAATACATTTTTAAAGATGTGTCAGATGAGGCTGGTGAAGGCGTTTATGCACAAGATATAACATCTCACTTAGCAGTATTACAGTTATCTTTACAAAAAACTATATTAAATTTTGAAAATTATAAAGATATAACAAGTAAAAAAATAGAAGAACTTACAAAACGAATAGAAGTATTAGAAAGCAGGTGATATAAATTGAGAGATAGAGTTTATATTGTAGACATCAATACCAAGATGTATCAAATAGCTAGATATAAGCAAAATGACAACAATGTATTTTATAACATGAGGATAGTACAGGATTCTATAGATGTTGATTTAACTGGATATACAGCATTAGCATTTTTTAGTTTACCAAGTGGAAGAGTTACTCAGAAAAATTGTACTATAGAAGGTTCAACTGTTTATACTGAATTAAGTCATATAGAGCTTTCAGAGGAAGGTGATGTTGCTTCTGAGATAACTTTATATAAAGATGACAAGGTAGTTACTACATTTTCTACAATAATAAAAGTTGAAAAAAGTATAAATAGAAATGCAATAGAGGATGAGCCTAGTTGGGATATAATAAAAGACATATTAAATGTATTAAGTTATGAAGAAGAAAGACAAGAAAATGAAAATGTAAGAAAATCTAATGAAGAAATTAGAATAAGTTCTGAAAATGTAAGAGTTGGCAATGAGAATATAAGAATTGAAAGTGAAAATCAAAGAAAAGATAATGAAGCTGAAAGATGTGATAATGAGGAAACAAGAAAAACGCAAGAGCTCACTAGGGAAGCAAATGAAGAAAGTAGAAAGACAAATGAAATAACAAGGGAAGCAAATGAAGAAAATAGAAAGACGAATGAAACAACAAGAGAAGCAAATGAAGAGATAAGAAAAAACAATGAGATAGTCAGAGAGTCAAGTGAAGAAACTAGAAATAATAATGAAGAAATAAGAGAAAGCAGTGAAACAACTAGAGATACCAATGAAGAAGCTAGAAAGGCTAGTGAAACAACAAGGGAAACTAATGAAGAAACAAGAAAAGCAAATGAAATAATAAGGCAAAGCTCAGAAACTAAAAGAGAAGAGAATGAAGAAATTAGAAAAAGTAATGAAGAAAATAGAGAGTTAAACGAATCAACTAGACAAACATCTATAACTAACATGCAAAAGAAAGTAGATGATAAAGTAGCTGAGGTTGATAATAAAATAGTTGAAGTTAATACTGCTAAGACAAATATGGAAACTGCTGTGAGCAATAAGATTACTGAATTTGAGGATAGATTTGGAGAACTTGAAAGCCTTGATGCTAGAGGCGAATTAATTCAAGCAAGAGAAACAGTTGATGGGACTGTAAAGGATACTCTGAAAGACAGATTGACATATGACTTTGAAAAAGTTAATGAGAAGATAGCAGAAATGACTTCGGCAGCAACAAATGTAGCCTTTAGTAAATCTTATATTTCTTCTGATTGGGTTGCTGATGGAGAATACTTTAAACTTACAGTTAACCATAATCTTGTTACAGAAAATATATTTGTAGCGATACTAGATGAAGCAACTAAGAAAAGTATGACTAATTCTTATACTGTAGTTGATTCTAATACAATAGAAATTTTTAATGAAAGTAATATAGATGTAAAAGTGACTGTTGTAAATGGTAATACAAATAAAGAAGTTATAACGGCTACAATAAACGATAATATAACAACACTAGATAGTACTTATTCTAGTGTTAAAATTGATTCAAAAATAGGTGTAAACGAATTAAGCACAAATGCTAAAAACCTAACAGATGCAGTTAATGAACTTTTTCAATCTGTCAGTAATGGAAAGGAATTAATCGCTACTGCTATTACTGACAAAAAAGTACCAACTAATAGTAGTGATACATTTCAAACTATGGCAAGTAATATTAGTAGTATAAAACAAATGCCAGATATGCCTGATGATGTTGAAGAAGTTTGGGAATTTACAGGCCATACAGGTGGAGTATATTCAGTATGTGTAGATTTAAATAATAATATAATTAGTTGCAGTCATGATAGTACAATAAGAAAAATATCAACAAGTGGTACTGAGATGTGGGAGTTCACAAGCCATACACTACCAGTAAAATCCATATGTGTTGACAAACAAAATAATATTTATAGTGCCAGCGATGATTACACAGTAAGAAAAATATCTCAAAGTGGTATAGAAATATGGAAATTTACTGGTCATACAGGGTATGTTGAAGGTGTATGCGTAGATTTAAATGGAAATGTTTATAGTGCTAGTGATGATTATACAATAAGAAAAATATCTCAAAGTGGTATAGAAATATGGAAGTTCACAGGTCATACAAGTTATGTCTTTTCTGTATGTACAGATTTAGATAACAATCTTTATAGTGGTAGTTATGATAATACTGTAAGAAAAATATCTCAAAGTGGTATAGAAATATGGAAGTTCACAGGTCATACAAGTTCAGTATATTCAGTATGTGTAGATTTAGATAGTAATGTCTATAGTGGTAGTGATGATAAATCTATAAGAAAAATATCTTCAAACGGAACTGAGATATGGAAATATAATGAAAATACTAGTAATATATTTACAGTCAACACAGATTCTGAAGGTTCGGTCTATATTGGAGGTAGAGATAAAATTATAAGGAAAATATCTTCAATTGGCACAAAAATATGGGAGTTTAAAGGTCATACTGATTATGTCAGATGTGTTTCTATAGACTCTAATAGTAATGTTTATAGTGGAAGTAATGATACTACTGTAAGAAAACTACAACAAAATTTAGGTATTCTAGTTACAAAAGATAACCAAAGTGAAATACACAAAATAACTAAACTAGATACTATTGTGAAAGAGGTTTTACCTGCTCCTATTGAAGTATGGAGATTTAATACAAATAGCAATGTCTGTTCTATATGCTTGGATTTAGATAATAATATCATAATAGGAAATGCTAGCAATCGTGTAAAAAAAATATCACAAGACAAGATAGAATTGTGGGAATATACAGGTTATGATAATTGGGTTAGAAGTGTATGTATAGATTCACATAATAATATAATAACTGGCAGCGATGATAAAACAGTAAGAAAAATATCTCCTGATGGTAATGAAATTTGGAAATTTAATGGGCATACAGCTTATGTACCTTCAGTTGTAGTAGATTCTAAAGATAATATTTATAGTACAGGTAATCAAACGAAAAAAATATCTCCTGATGGTAATGAAATTTGGAATTATAATAATCCAAATTATATGCGTTCAGTTGTTGTAGATTTTAAAGATAATATTACAATATGTGGTAATGACCGTTCAATAACAAGATTAAACTCTGAAGGAGTTCTTGTATGGAAAAAGTATTATTCTAATTTAATGTATTCAGTTGCAATAGATTCTAAAAGTAATATTGTAAGTGGAAGTTACGACAACATAATAAGAAAAATATCTTCAATTGGAGATGATATATGGACGTTCTTAGGTCATACGCGAGTGATAAACCATGTACATATAGATTCAGAAGATAATATTTATAGTGGAAGTGACGATAAAACTGTAAAAAAATTATCCCACAATGGTACTGAAATATGGAGTTTTAGTGATAGTATAAACAATGTATATACAATATGTACCAATTCTAAGTACCTTTATATAGGAGAGTTTGGCCAAAAAGTGGTTAAATTACAAAACACACATATAGTACAAAAAGTAGCTTATTATAATTAAAAATTAGGAGGAACTAAAATGCAAAAATATTTAACAGGATTAGAACACAAAGAAGGAAATATATATAAGGTAAATTTAATACACAATATGCCTTTTGACCAAACATATGGGTTAAATAAATCAGCTCAAGAATTGGAGCTAAATGGAGTATTAGTTAATGAAGTAGTAGAAGCAGAACAAAGAGAAGGTTTTGCACCTATTATGTATGTAGATAAGGTAACAAAAGAGATTACATATGAGTATGTGGAAATACCTTTAACACCTGAACAAGAAGTATTAAAAAAGATTAAAGAATTAGAACAGGAAAATGCAAATATAAATTACAGCTTAATGATGGGAGGATTAATATAATGTTAAATTACGATAAAATAAAATATTATTATGATAATAAAATGTGGACTAAAGAAATGGTTAAAAATTCAGTAGGTAAGAATAAAATAACTGAAGTAGAATATAGAGAAATAACAGGTGAGGACTATACTGAATAGTTCTTTTTTATGTTCAAAATGGAGAGTTACTTTTGTAGCTCTCTAAATAAAAAAGAAGGTGATAAATTGTTAAATGAAGATGTGGTAAAAAATATTAATAAATTAAATAATGAACAGGATAATATTAATTTAGAACTTAGTAAAAAAGCGAATAAAGAACATAAACATAATGTTAGTGATATAGAAGGAATAGTTGCAAATGCAGAAGATATAAATTATACAAATATAAAAAATGAAGAAATTTCAAACTCGAAACAAGCTTTAGACATATTATTTACAGACACAGAAACTAGTAAAAAAAGTATTTTAGATATAGAAAATTTAGTTGAGGCTGAAAATATAAAATGTACTACCAATACAGGAGAATATACTATAGAAAACAGTAAGAAAGGTTATTTAACTAACTTAAATATAGAAGGAAAAACACTAGTTAATTTAGCTAATCCAAACAACATAGCTATAACAGAAGGTTTGCGATATTTAAATCCATTTAAGTACATTGAAAAAGGAAAAGAATATACATTTATTAATTTAAGTAATAAAGAAATATACTATTTTCACAATAATGTAATTAAATTTAAAATGAATCCAGATAGTAAAACTCTATATACTATAGACATAGATATAACTGATACTAGCTGTCTTTGTGTAGCCCACAGTGAAAAGGGCTGGGGAGAAACTGATACAGATAAACAAGAGTTTACTAAGTCAGTGATAATTTTAGAAGGTGATTATACAAGTGTAGATATTAATTATTTTGAAGGGCTACAAAGTGTTGGTCAAGGAGATAATATAGAAATTATATCTTGTAAAGAAGATATGAGTTTGTTTGATAAAAAAGTAATTCAATATACACTTAGAGGATTACCAGATGGTACAAGAGATGGAATAGTTTATAAAGATGGTTGTTATAAGTTAATACAAAGATGCGAAGAAATCACATTAGATGGTCAAAGTTTTTGGTCTGAATTTACAGCTAATTCAAATGATGCAACCTTGCTATTTAAAAATCCTATAGGTAAAAGTGTATCTAATAATACAAACTTATATTGTGATATGTTTAAACCAATAGTAATATTTGATGCAACTAATACTGTTGAGGGAGTTTATGAGACGTCTAGTAATATTTGGGTAAGGATTTTTAAAGATAGATTAGCAACCCCAAATTTAGAGGGTTTTAATTCATGGTTAAACAATAACAAAGTTACTTTAGTAAGACCTTTGAAAGAGCATAAAGAGATAGATATTTCTTCAATAAATTTATATCAATATGACAATAAAACTAAATTTATTTGTAATTCTAATATTGTCACTAATATTAGTTTTGAATGTACTAGAAATTTAGGAAGTCAAATAGATGTTATTAAAAGCAGTATAAAAAATATAAATCATATACAGTCTAGTCCTAGAATTATGGATTTATCTAATAAACTTCTAAATGGATGGAAGAGAACTGTTTCAGATAATGGAGGATTTATAATAAGTAAAAATGGTAATCAAGTTAGTTTTCATATGCGAATAACAGGTGGAGCAACAACAGATGGTACGACCTTATTAAAATTACCAAATGGATTTATACCTAAAACCTTTTATGTTTTTCCCGTTTTTACAACTCAAAGCAATCAATTAGTTCAAGGTTTTATATTTTTTAATTTTGGAAATGGATATCTTCAAACTACACAATTAGGAAGTAATGTAGATGTGTATAGTTATGGAACTTATTTTATTGAATAAGAAAGGAATCGAGGTATGTTAAACCTAGAAAAAAAGAAAGAATTTTTAATAGAATATGGGTTTGAAAATGATTTAAATAATATAGATAATTATTTTATTACAGATGATAAAAAATTATTTACTCCAGTGGTAAAAGATGGAGAACTAATTAAAACAGGAGAACAGGTTTATAATGAGTGGCTAGAACTACAAAATAATCTACCTAAACCAGAACCAAGTATAGAAGAAATAAATGCAAATAAAATTATAATTTTAATAGAAAATCAAAAACAGCAAGATAGTTTATTAGTAGATAATGCTTATAGAATAGCTATGTTAGAACTTAACACAAACAATGTGTTATAAAAAATATATAAGACTAGGAGGTAGTAACATGTATAATATTTTAAAAAGAATGATTGAACAAAAAAATTATGAAACTAAAGAAGAGTTACAAACTAAGCTAGATGTATTCTATGCAATGAATAGAATAAAAGAAAGTGAATACACAGAGTTAACAAATTTATTAATTAAAGAAGAAACACCAGTAGAACCAAGTGAAATAGTATAGGTTCTTTTTTTATGTGTATGTTTATTAATTAGTTATTTAAAATTTAATAATAAAAAGAGAGGAAAGAAAAAAATGAATATTTATGATGGAAAATTAAACACTATTACAGCACTGATAGGAACATATTTTACGTGGTTATTTGGAACTTGGGAGGAAGTACTGGCTATCCTATTAACTCTTATGCTAATAGACTATCTGTTTGGAGTGATTAAAGGGTTTGTGCTTAAGAAACTTTCTAGTAGTGTAGGATTCAAAGGAATTGCAAAAAAAAGTGGAATACTTGTAATTGTGGCAGTAGCAGCATTATTAGACAGACTAATAAATAATGGAGACTGGATATTTAAGACATTAGTTTGTTATTTTTACATAGCAAATGAAGCATTAAGTATAACAGAAAATTGTGCAGCAATAGGTTTGCCAGTACCAGCTAGAATAAAAGAAGCACTAGAACAACTTAGAAAGGGGAATAAATAAGATGAAAATAGGTGTAAATTGTGGACATACAAAGACAGGAGCAGGCTCTGGAGCAGTAGGAATAATAAACGAATCTGTAGAGACAAGAAATGTAGGATATAAAGTAATAGATAAATTAAAAACTTTAGGCAATAATGTAGTAGATTGTACTATAGATAAAGCATCTACTCAAAGTGAGTGTCTATCTAAAATAACTGCACAAGCTAATAGACAAGACATTGACTGGTTTATAAGCATTCACTTTAATGCTGGAAAAGGGAGAGGGTGCGAAGTTTACACATATAAAGGTAAACAGTATCAAGATGCTATAGACGTTTGCAAAAAAATATCTGCTCTAGGATTTACAAATAGAGGGGTAAAAGATGGAAGTGGCTTATATGTAGTAAAGAAAACAAAAGCTAAAAGTATGTTAATAGAAGTATGCTTCGTAGATACTGACGATGCAAATAAATATTTAAGTTTAGGAGCTGATAAGTTAGCTAATGCGATTGTAGAAGCTATAACTAAACATGTAAGTTCAGCAGAAGAAAATAATTACAATAGATATAAACATACAATAGTATACAGCGGTGATGATAAAGTATCAGCAGGCATCTTAGGATTATATTACAAGAGATTAAAAGAAAGTTATTTAGTTACAGATATAAAAGACTATAAGCCACACCAAACGCAAAATCTGTATGTAATTGGTGGAGTAACTTGCAATAAAATGAAAGAAATGAGCGAGACTACAGGTGAAAAATTTACACAAATTTATTCTGATGATGTGTGGTCAACAATGGATAAGGCTAGAGAATTTGTAAAGACAAAATTATAAGTTTTATATTTTTAAAGATAAAGCTTTGATATATTTCATCCATAATTTTCAAAAACTTATATAAAAAAGAGTGTTTTATTTTTCTAAACACTCTTTTTTACAAGGATTTCAATAATCAATTTTTAAAATTAATAATATTGCTATCATTTCTTTTTCAAGTTTATAGTTTCTTCATTTCTATTCCAAGATATAATTACTTTATAATTAGATTCCCTATTTGAATAAAGACCTGGTCTTTGTCTTTTTATTATTTTTTCTTGACCTGATTCTAAAACTGCATCTTTTAAAATTATAACTGCATCTTCACCATCTATAAACTCATATGAATAATTAAAGTTTTGCTTAACTGCATCTTTACTGTCTTTATATTTTATTTCTAATTCTGATTGTTCTTCAGTAGTAACAAATTTAGCTGTCCAATGTTCTGATTCTCCAATAAAGACATTTTTATCATTTTTTATATTAAGTACAACTATCGTAGCGATTACTAAAACTATAAAAATACCTAGAAAAAGTTTTTTTCTCATACTGAGCCCTCCTTTGAATAATTATATGTATTATAACATGAAAACAGTTATCCAATATCATTATTATGAATTTTCTGAATTTTTTCGATATTTATATTCTATCGTGATAGAATATGTGGTATAATTAATAAAAAAGGAGGGATTAGTATGAATTCTAGGTTTAAAAAATCTGCAACAAGTATTTTATCTTTACTTGCAATGACAATACTATTACCAGCAAGTGTAAACGCTAGTGAAGTAGAAAATTCATCTATGAAAGTAACATATTCAGAGAAACAAGTAACAGATATGAACAAGTTATATGATATGGCTAAAAATGGAATCACTGATGTTAAAAGTCCCAACGAAAAAGGTATAATCAAAAATGAAAGAACAGGAGAATCTATGTATGTTGATGCTATATCAACAACACAATTATTAGAAGTCAAACAATCTAAAGATTTAACATCTAAGACATATTCTAAAACAATTTTTTTAGATACTGATACAATAAAGCCCCTTAGAAAAGCAAGTATATCAGAAGACGGATGGGATAAAACTGGCGGTGTAAAAGCATCTGGTACAGTTACATATACAATATCAAAAGGAGATGGAGCATTCCAATATATTTCTGTCAGTAAAGTTTCTGGAAACTGGTCTATTGCAGATGGTCAGATTCGTGTAACAAATAGAAAGGTGTACATAAACCAAACTGGATTTGTTTCTAATGGATTAGGAATTAAGCAACAACAAAGGAAAGACCCAACATCAAATTCTTTTTCATATAATGCACCTTCTAGTTGGAAACCAGTGGGTAGAGATTCTCTTCAATACAATTGTGGGTTTGAATCAAGCTCGACATTAGTAAGAGGAGGAAGCTCTTGGTCATTCAATTTCATCGTTCAACCTTAAAACATTTTAATTGAGTTTTATTAAAATTAAAGATATATTGACACCTTAAAGATATAATAAAAAATAAAATTATAGTATAAGTTGTAACAATAAAACGAACGAAAATCATCATACTAAAACATAAGACATGTTATAATTGTATTAGATATATACATTAACATACACCAAAGCACTCTTTTTATAGGAGTGCTTATTTTTTTTGAAATACATTAAGGTATAAAACTGTCAAGAACATTACTCAATACACCTTAAAATTGATTTAAATAGTTCTTTTTAACAACCTAAATTATATTATATAATAAAAAAATAGAAGTGTACTACCAATACACTTCTATAGTTATAACTAAGCATTCTCATGAGCGGGAGTGCTTTTTTCATTTCTCCAAACAATGTTGTTTACTTCATCAATGATTATCAAATCAATCTTATTATCTTTCAATATTTCTGTTGCAGTACAAATAAGATTATCTAAGTCAAAACTACGAGTTATTTCTAGTTGCTTGTTATTTACAAGTCTTTTTAGTATATAAGTCTTAAAACACATCTATATTACTCCTTTAATTTTATTGTTAGAGTTATTTCTGATTTAGTAGAAATAATTTCTAATTTATTATAAATATAATATGTCTTAAAGTGTATGTCAATACAAAATTCTAATAAAATAGAAGTTTGTTTTGACATTATAGAAATATTGATGTTATCATTTACTCAAGAGAGGTGATAAAATGATTTCATATAAACCTTTATGGAGAATGATGTTTGATAAAAATATTAAAAAAATGGAATTTAAAGAAAAAGCAAATATAAGTAATGGAACTCTTTCAAAGTTAAGTAAGAATGAATATGTTGCATTAGCTGTAATTGAAAAAATATGTTTAGTTTTTGATTGTACTCCAAATGATGTTATAGAAATAAAAAAAGATATTGAGTAGTAAAATTTATGATACTAATGTGATACTAATATGTTTTACAGTGTGTTAGAAAATATGGAAATAATAAAAATAATAGATTAGCTTACATGCAATAGACGAGATTTTATCAGATTATAAAGAAAAGTAATCCTTCTGGTGTTATAAAACATATAAAGAAAAAACATAGAGGTCAATTGAGTAAAGACATTTTTAATGATATACTAGAAACTATAAAAACAGTGCTAAAATCTCCTGAGTATATAGGAAGTCATCCTAAAAAACCTGGTAAAAGTGTAGAATTTGTAAAAAAACTTGATGATTATATATTAGTTGCTACAGAACTAGATACAAAAAAGGGATATCTATATGTCTCTTCATTATACTCCATAAAAGAAGCAAAATTAGAAAGTAGAATTAGTAGTGGAAGAGTATTACAATATGATGGTTAACATAATATTATTAATTTTTCCTAAAGCATTGAAAAATATTATCAAATAAGTTATAATATAAATATATATGTAAATATTTATTTATTAGATTTGAGGTTGGAAAAGGCACCCAATACGCTGCTTATAGGGTAGTTAATAGAGATGCAGGATACGCCGCCCTGCCAAATCTAATTAAATTTAAAAGAGAGGATTAATTCCTCTCTTATTGTTTTTTTAATTAATTTATTTAAAAGGGTTAAAAATATGGAGATATTTAGCACAAAAGAAATAAGATGTTTAAATGCTAATGAAGAATTGTATTTAGAAACTGCATCAAAATTTTTGATATACAGTGAAAGAGTAGGAGACTTATATTAAAGAGTTTTCAGATACTTATATTATAGAATTTTTGGAATGTAGTTTAGAATTCTTATTATATATATAAATACTAGAAAGAACTTTTTATTAGTTTTTAAAAATTTAGTTAGAAACTATATCATTATGGAAAAAAATGTATTATAATATTTAGAAATATTATAATAAGGAGCGATTGGATATGAACTTATCAAAAAAAATAGAAGATAAAAGAAAAGCTAAACAAAGAGCTGAAAAAGCCAAACAAGCTAAAATTGCAACGGCTGGTGTTGTACTAGGAGCTGTTACTGGTGCAGTTGGAGGAGTATTACTAGCACCTAAATCAGGAAAAGAAACAAGAGAAGATATAAAAGATGCATCTCAACAAATTGCGGATAAAATAAACATGAAAACAGTGGATGTAAAAGGTAAGATGTCTGAGAAATTAGAAGACAGAAAAGGAAATTTCATTGAATCAAAGCAAAAGATAAGAAATTATATAGATAATAAAAAACGTGTTGAAGATTCTAGCGAGGAAGATAAAGTAATAGACATTGTTGAACCAGTAAGTGTCACTGAGGAATAACAATGAATAACACAATAACAATTAATATTAGTATAATATATGTATTATTAGCTATACTTGGGTGTATCGCTTTAATTTATTTAATTATTGTACTTGCTAAATTACATAAGATTTTAAATAATGTTGGAAATGTATTAAATGAAAATACTCAAAATATAAATACAACTTTAAATAATCTTCCTAGTGTTGTAGATAGTTTTGGAGAAGTAGGCGAGAATATGAAAGATGTAACAGAGGCTGTTACTGAAGTTACAGCAGACTTTCTTGTTACTAAAGACAGCGTTAAATCAAATATGGATGTCATAGTTGATATATTAACTATAATTAAAAATATTTTTTCGGATAAAAAATATTAATACGATAAGCTTTAGTATTTCTGTGAATTTAAAACTTTACTAAACTAATTTTACAGAAAATACTTTATAAAGTACAAATAAATAAAGATGTATCTATTGATGAATAAACATAATAAGTAGATACATCTTTTTATTATATATTTATAAAATAATATCTATTTTATAACTTACCTACTTGTCTTAATGCTAATTTTACAGTTTCATATCTATCAGCACCATTTATTATTACATCACCTTTTACAAGATTATTAGCTTCTCCACCTACAACATAAACTTTTTTGCCTAAACCTTGCTTATAGCTAGATGCTTCTACTACTAAAGCATCTTTCAATTGCCAGTATAAAATTTGAGCAGCAACTTTATCAGCGTCCCCCTTATAAACTATTACATTTTCATACACTTTATCTCCCCCTTGAGAATTTGATATAGATTTATTTAATATTCCTTCTGCTATTAACTTAGCAACTTTATCTTTATTATTAACATAGTAATCTGTATCCGCTTTGCTATCTACAAAGCATACTTCTATTAGTATAGCTGTTGCGTTAGTGTGATTAAGCCAATAAAGATCTCTAACATCAGATTTTGCACCTCTATTTTTAAATACTGTAGCTAGTTTAGCATTTACCTTTTCTGCATATGCTTTTCCATTATTAGATTTATATATAGTTTCTGTACCTTCTGGGGTTGAAGTTGTAACATTTGCATTAAAATGAATCTGAACAGCTAAATCAGCTTCTTGTTTATTTGCTATAGCACATTGGTCAGCTAAATGATTATTTGATGCATCAACTTTTCCTGTATAAACAGTAGCCCCTCCTAATTTAAGCCATTTAACTATTAAGTCATTCATTATTCTTGTTTCTTTACTTTCGTTTATATATCCTACAGCTCCTGTACCTTTCCCAGTTAAAGTGTGCCCTGGTATTACTACTACTTTCAAATTATACATCTCCTTTATGATTAAATTTAACTTCTATTTAATATATGCACAATTTAAAATTTTGTTTCTTTTTATACTTTAATTATCTAATATAAAATATTTTGTAAAATTATAGAATAATATGTGTAAGTATTAAAATTGCAATTTTGTATATAACACATTGCTTGATTGTAATAATCTCAAGGCATATTCATCCATCCTATATCCAGTTTTATAGTAGATATGTTTAATTCCAGATTGAATTATGGCCTTAGTACAATTTAAACAAGGAAAATGGGTTACATAAATAGAACAATCTTTAACTGATATGCCTTCTTTAGCACAATAGTAAAGGGCATTTTGTTCGGCATGAATGGTTCTAATACAATGACCATCTCTCATCTCATGACCAACTTCACTACAGTGATTATCTCCAGATATACTACCATTGTATCCAGTAGATACGATTCTGTTTTCTGAGTTAACAATTATAGCTCCAACATAAGCTCTGTCACAAGTACCTCTTTCAGCTACTGTCTCACATAATCTCATAAAATACTCTTGCCATGAACATCTATTTTCAAGTTTACTTTCCAAACTAAATACCTCCAAATCTTATCTTTAATATATAAGATTTATACCTCAAAAACAGTATTAAAAACAAATTTGTTTTATAGCTAAAAATATAAAAGATAAAATAAATTTTAAATTGTTTTTTTAATAATTAAATCTTATTTCATTAAACTTTTTATAAAATTTTCATCATAAAATATGAAAACTGTCTTAATAAAATCAAGACAGTTTTTTATAATCAAAATTTATAACACAAGTTCATATTTTTCTTTAAACTCTTTTACAGCTTCAGGCCATGCCTTTTGTTCTGTAATACCTTTTTCTTTGGCTATTTTAATTGCAATTTCTCTTATCATTGCAGCTCCTTCTAATATTCCCATTTTCAATCTCCCTTCAAGTATCTTTTTGTACAGAATATAAATAGTGCTGAAATTTCTTACATATTACATCTACTACAATATCTATACAACATATAACTTATGAATTCCTTTTATTTTTATGCGCCTTTAACCGACATATAATTATATGCATTAAGCCTTAAAATTATGAATTTGATGATAATTATTTTTTATCTTTTATATACAATTGTGTAAGTTGCAAAATAGGGTAATCAGTATTTTAATTGTTCTATTACTTTATAATATACTCAATAAAAAATAAGATTGTATGATACATCTCCAGATATTATGGAAAGATGAATTGTACTATTGGATTTATGTAATAAAATCAGTAAATATCTAACTTATTTTACTGATTTTATACACTAAAAACTGTAGGTAAATTTGCTTTATGTTTCTCACAAATATTCCTACAGTTTCACATATTAAAGTTATATAGTTATAATTTTTTAATTGTACAATTCTAGTATTTCTAGAAAACTATCCTATAAATACTAGAATGATTAAAATTTACTAAATAATATTTTTTATTTATCTAGAATTATATATTTTTTCAATAATGTTAACTATAGCATACATTGCCCATGCACAAACAGCTAACACGAATACACCCATCATTACTAAATCTAACTTAAATACTTGACTGCCATAAACTATCAAGTATCCTATTCCATATCTTGATACTAAAAATTCTCCTACTATAACACCTACCCAAGCCATACCAATATTAATCTTAGTTAAGTTTATTAAATTTCCTGTATTTGCGGGTAATATAAGTTTAAATAGGATTTGTGATTTGCTAGCTCCAAAACTCTTTAACATCTTAATTTTTTCTTCATCTATATTCATAAAGTAATTATAGGCTGAAAGTATGGTAACAACAACGGAAATAGTTACAGCTGTTACTACAATTCCTTCTATTCCAGCACCAACCCAAACTATAATTATAGGAGCCAAAGCAGTCTTAGGAAGAGCATTTAAAACTACCAAAAATGGGTCTAATATTTTTGATAATTTTTCTGACCACCAAAGAGCAATAGCTACTAAAATACCTAAAACAGTTCCTATAACAAGACCAAGAACTGTTTCATATACAGATACTCCAATATGTTTAAATAGTTGGCCACTAGATGCATATTGAATAAACAAGTTGTAAATATCACTTGGTTTGCTGAATAGAAAAGTATTTATAACGTTTAAATCAGCTAAAATCTCCCAAATTATAATAAAGCCAATTAAAATTAATAGTTGATAAAATAATACATTTCTTTTTTCTCTTTTTACACCTTTAATATAGTTTATATATCCTTCAGATCTTTTATTAAGCCTCATGTGTATCTAGCTCCTTCCATAAGATGTCGAAATACTTTTGAAAATCGGGAACTTTACGTGTTTTGAGAGGCGTTTTTGTTCCATCCATATTAAGTTCAATATCATAAATATTTTTTATAGTAGCTGGTCTTTTAGATAGTATTGCAACTTTATCTGATATGCTTATTGCTTCTGCCATCGCTACAAAAGTGCGACCTATCAGACAACGAAACTAAGTCATCTATGTCAGCACCCATATAAACAATGCTAAGAGTGTTGCTAGAACTATCCCAAACTATAGAATCAATAATAGTAGACAACAATAACTTCTTATTATCCAAATTAGCATCATCAACCATATTGTTAAACTTTTCTAAATTACTAACAACAATATCTAAATTAACACTGGCATTTTTAATATCAGCATTGTTATCTTCTAAGTTTCTAACCTTAACTTTTAATTCTTCAATTTCACTATTTAAACTTTCAATCTGAGAGATAATATAATTAGAAGCAACACTACCAGTATTTTTAGCAAGTTCTATAACTAAATTACTGATGATTTTTTCTTTATCCTTAATAAAATTCCTAAATAAATTAATCTCACTATTAATACTATTTGATGCATTATCAACTTTAATCTTATTTTCATGAAAAGCATCTATAATAGATTCTACATTACAATTTTTAATTCTTTCAATAACAATAGCTTCAACTAAAGGTCCTTTAAGATTTTTACAATTACAAGCATCAACACCAAGATTCTTTTTAGTACCACATACATAATAATACTTTAATTCTTTATCAGTTCGTTTGCCTTTATAAGTAATTCTCATATTAGAACCACACTTAGAACATTTTAAAATTCCTGATAATAAAGCAACTTTACCAGTAGCAATTCTTGGACTCTTATCACGATTAGCATCAAGTAAACCTTGAACTTCAAGCCAAGTAGTAGAATCTATAATTCCTTTATGTTTAGCAATAGCTGCTATAGGTGTAGATGTATTTTTAGCATAAGTAAGTATTCCACATTCATTATCAGGAGTACCGATAACTTCCATATTATTATTTCTAAGATATTCTACAACAACATCATTAGCTTTTACATAAACAGGACTTCTAAGTATACCAGATAATGAACTAGGGTCAAATTTACCACCACGAGGACCTTTTATTCCATTGTGATAAACATATTTGTATAATTGAGATAAAGATCTAAGTTCTAGATACTTAGCATAAACTATTTTAACAACTTCCATCTCATCATCACTAACTTCTAACTGATACATACTTCTTTCTTTTAGGTTTTCATCTAAGTATTTGATTTTTTTACTGCTAAATCCATGAGGTGTTTTACCACCTAGCCATCTCCCAGTACGAGCAAGTTCATACATATTATCTTTTATACGTTCAGCTATTGTTTCTCTTTCAAGCTGTGCAAATACACTAGATATAAACATCATAGCTCTTCCCATTGGAGTAGAAGTGTCAAATTGCTCTTTGATAGATATAAAAGATATATCTAGTTTATTTAATTTTTCTATTAGAGTAGAGAAGTCAGATACATTTCTTGATATTCTATCCAATCTATAACACACAAGATAATCAAATTTGTTTGCTTTTGCATCTTGCATCATTTTTTTAAACTGAGGTCTATCTATATTACCACCACTAAAGCCTTCATCTTCATATATTAAAAAATCTTTTATACCAACAGATTTAGCATAGTCCATACATAGTTGTATTTGATTTTCTATAGATTCACCTTTGCCCGTAAATTTTGATTTTCTTGAATAAATTGCAGCCTTCATAAGTTTAACCCCCTTAAACTTTGGTATAAATTGACTTGAATAAGTAATATTCTGGTATTCAATTTCATATCACAAAAGAGTAGATGTATTTATCAGTTCACCCCTTATAGTAGTATTTTCAATACGTATAGGTATTAATAGTGTTTTATTATTTACTTATATATAAATATATGATGTAAAGAATACATTAAATGTTAATAATACATTTTTATTGCATCATATGAAAAAATATTGATTTCGTTTTCATAGAGAAAATTTGAGACTTAATTAGTTGTGTCAAGACAAGTCTATAACCTCATAGATTAATATAATAACTCAATTAAGGCATAGGGGGGTTATATATGGATATAAAAGTTGTGGAGATTTTTCCTACAAATCCACTGGAACTAAAAAAAATAGAATCAGCTAAAGCTATATGGTTTGTAAATGCATTAAGAAAAAAGTATCCTGAGGAAGTTTTAGATAAAGCCTTTAAGATACTAGAAGAAGATTTAGAAAAAAGTGAAGCTAAAGCTTAAAATTTTGATAAGGTATACATATGATATAAGAGAGGAAAAACAAATGAGAAAATATTTGGATTCACATATATTTTATGAGACTAATGGCATTAAAAGAGAAGAGTGGTTAGAAAAAAGAAAATCGGAAATCTCCCCCCTACGTTTAAAAATAGACGTAGGGGGCATTAATATTTATTTTTTATAAAGAAGTTTCTCTTAAAACTAAATTTTCATTTCTTTCAATTAGATGTCTAATAGACCATTCATTTTGAAATAACAATACTGGATTGCTATTTTTATCTTCAACTAGTATTGTATCCATTGGTATTGAAAGCTTATCCGATTTGAAAGTATCAGGTTCAATCCAACGTATGTGACGATAAGGTAGTGTATTCATTATCATATCAACACCATATTCTTGTTTTAGACGATATTCTAAAACTTCAAATTGAAGAACTCCAACGACTCCTACAATAAGTTCTTCCATACCAAAATTAGGTTGTTTGTATATCTGTATAGTACCTTCTTCTGATAATTGTGTAAGACCTTTTAAGAACTGTTTTCTTTTAAGAGCATTCTTTGTAGATACTCTTACAAAATGTTCAGGAGCAAATTGTGGTATACCAGTGTATTGTAAATTTGATTTTTTTTCACTTAATGTATCACCAATATTAAATATTCCTGGATCATGTATCCCTATAATGTCCCCTGGATAAGCTGAATCTATTATAACACGGTCTTGGGCTACAAACTGTTGAGGTTGTGAAAGTTTAACCTTTTTATTTCTTTGTACATGAGTTACTGTCATACCTTTTTCAAATTTACCAGAGCAAATTCTTAAAAATGCAATTCTATCTCTATGAGATTTATCCATATTAGCTTGAATTTTAAATATAAATCCTGAGAAGCTATTAGAATTAGGGTCAATATCACCTAAATTACTGCTACGAGGATTTGGTGGAGGTGTTATTTCTAAGAACGATTCTAAAAATGGTTCTACACCAAAGTTGGTAAGGGCACTTCCGAAGAACACAGGCGTCAATTCACCATTTAATACTCCGTCTAAATTAAAATTATCTCCAGCAATATCTAAAAGTTCAATATCCTCTAGTAGTTTTTCATGAAGAGCATCACCTAATAAAGTATTAAATTTTTCATCAGATATATCTCCAGTTGTAGATTTAGCAATAGATTGTCCATGGTTACCATCATCAAATAGTTCAACTTGATTTTTATGACGGTTAAACACACCTTTGAACTCTTTACCAGAACCAATTGGCCAGTTTACTGGACAAGAGCGAATTCCTAGAACATTTTCAATATCTTCAAGTAGTTCAAAGGGATCCTTTCCTTGACGGTCCATTTTATTTATAAAAGTGAAAATTGGTATTCCTCTCATTTTACAAACTTGGAATAATTTCTTTGTCTGATCCTCGACACCTTTAGCAGAGTCAATAACCATTACTGCACAGTCTGCTGCCATAAGAGTCCTATAAGTGTCCTCACTAAAATCTTGATGCCCTGGAGTATCAAGAATATTTATACAAAAGTTGTTATATTCAAATTGAAGAACACTTGATGCAACAGATATACCTCTTTGTTTTTCAATTTCCATCCAGTCAGATACTGCATGTTTTTGAGATCTTCTTGATTTAACTGATCCTGCTTCACGAATGGCACCACCATATAATAGAAACTTTTCAGTTAATGTAGTTTTTCCTGCATCGGGATGGGAAATGATTGCAAAGGTTCTTCTTCTTTTAACTTCATCAATCAAGCTTAAATTTTGTTCTGTCATTTTTTATCATCCTTTATTTTAATTTTACGATTATCCAAATATAAAAAATTATATTTATTAATAGTTTTAAAATGAACATAATTTTCCATATGCTATAAAAAACTACAATCCTATTAATATTATAACTTTATTGCAAAACTGTCAATATGAAAACCTTATGAAAATAGCTTTACTATCTTACTGTATAGCACAAACCCCTTTTTAAGATTAAAAGGACTTTTTTATAATTCCTAGCTCGTTAGAAGCAATAGCACCCTCAACTATTCTACATTTCATACATATTAAGATTGACTATAACAACTTCATATTTATGAGTATTATCATGAAAAATATCTGAGTTAGAATCTAAATGGATGGATTTAAATAAAATAGATTAATTCCTAAAGTTGCACTTTTATAGAAAGTGCATCACCAATATCATGTGTAACTAAAATAGTAGACTTATTTTCATTTTTAATAATACTATAAACATCATCACAAACCAACAGTCTAGTTTGATAGTCAAGAGCTGAAAAAGGTTCATCTAAAAGTAAAACATCTGGATTTACAGAAAGTGTCCTAATAAGAGCAACTCTTTGTCTCATACCACCAGATAATTCTTTAGGATACATACTTCTGAAATCCCATAGTCCATAAGTCTTTAAAAGCTCTTCAACTCTATCTAAAGATTTTTTATCTTTTTTACCTTGAATTTCCAAACCAATAGTTATATTATCCATTATATTTCTCCATTCAAGCAGATTGTCTTTTTGAAACATATATCCAATATTTCCAGTAATCTTTACATCACCACTAGTTGGTTTTAAAAGATTAGTAAGAATATTTAAAATTGTAGATTTTCCGCTTCCAGAAGGACCGAGTAATGTTAGTATTTCACCTTCTTTTAAATTAAAATTGACATCCTTTAATACTTCAAGCTCGCCTTCCTTAGTGTAGAAGTTCATATTGATATTTTTAACTTCTACTATGTTGTCATTCATTATGCCACCCCCTATAACTTTTAGCTCGTATATATTATGTTATTAACATTACAACCTATTTGTACCATTTTTCATAAATATAATATAAATATTTTGTTTATTTACGTATTTTCTTAGTAACTTGTACGTATAAATTATAGATAAATAAATTATAAGGTAGGGGATAAAATTGAGTAACATAATAACTAATTTGATAGAGTCAATATTTACTAATCCAATAACTATATTATTTTTACTTGCAATAACTGTGTATTCTATTTTTAAAATTATGGAAAACAACAAGTTGTATTTGTTTGTAAGTTCAAAACTAGAAGAAATCAACCAAGACTATAAAACGAGTGTATTTTATAGCAAAATAAGGAATGATTACTATACATATAGTAAAGAAAATCCTTATGCTGATGTAAATATAACTTCGTTTGTAGAAGAAGTTGTATCAGATTTAAAATATAATAACTTATCGATATTAGAAAAAATTAGGAGCATAAAAAATTCATCTTCAATAAGTATATTACTTGGAGTTTTAGGTACATTTGTTGGGCTTTCTACAATGCTTTTATGTGTTGATACTAAAGATATTATAAATTCACTTCCTTCGACTATTAGTAGCATGCAAACTGCATTTACAACTAGTATATTTGGAGTGGTGTTTTCTCTAATTATAGGCTATTTTACAAAGATAAAAGACTGTGAACATGTTTTGATACAAATAATGTTAAAAGCTGAGAATCTACTGACTTCTGAGGTAACTCATATTAAATCAGAAAGAATGGATTTAAAAGTAGAGGAGGTAAAAAATACAATAAAACAAATAAGCAAGTCTATAGAAGCTATTGAAAAATTTGATAAAATATCTAAAGACTTAAATGATTTTAATGACGAATTTATTAGTGGAATAGAAGCTTTAAAAAGTCTTTTAGAAGGCTCTCAAAGTTCTATTAAGACATTTGACCAAAGTGTAAGAAAATTAGATAAACAGTTTAATATTTTAAATGTAAAATTTGTAAAACTGTTTGATAAGTATGATAATCAAGATAATATAAATAAGGAAATTTTATTTGATATAAAAGAATCCTCAAAAAATATATATAATTCCACTGAAAGCCAACATAAAATTAAAGATTATATAAGAAATATAAATGCAGGATTTGCTTTATATGAAAGAAGTGCTCAAGATTTGTTAACTAAATTAATGACTCATGAAAACAAAATATCTCAAAATCAAAAAATTCTTTTAGACGAAAAATATACTCTAGACGATTCAATTAAGAATCTTTCAAGTATTATTGAGAACTTTTCTAATGACTTACAAGCCAAACTAGATATAATGTTTGAGAACTCTTTAGACATTCAAGATAAGCTAGATGTTATGTTTAATAACTCCTTCATGCAAGACGAAGTTCCTCTTGATAGTGAAGACTTATTTGAAAGTAATATTGATAGTATATTTAATCCTTTAAGTGAAGAAATTTATGAGATAGAAAAGAAAGAAATAAAGGTCATAGGTGAGGATGAGTTAAATGAATAATAAATATAGAAGAACTGTTAACAGAGAATTTGAAAAGAGTAGTTTCTGGCCAACATTTACAGATTTATTATCCACTGTGTTGATGGTTGTAATTCTTATATTATTTAGTTCAGAAAGTATCTCAGGTTCAGTTGAACAGGATTTAGCTAAAAATGTGAATGCTTCTGTTGAAGATACCTTTAAAAAAAGTGGTATACCTGTGAAAGTGGATAAGGCTAATGGTCAAGTAACTTTTGGTGAAAGGACAATGTTTGATGTAGATAGTGATGTCTTGAAACCAGAGGCTAAAGAGATGTTAAAAATGTTTGTTCCAAAGTACATAGAAACTATTTATAAAGATTATGGCGACTATATATCTAAAATAGTTATAGAAGGCCATACAGACGATGTAGGAAGCTATATCTATAATTTAGATTTATCACAAAGAAGGGCATATAGCGTTGCTAAATTTATAGTAGGAGATGAAATAGGTAATTATAAATATAAAGATAAGGTAACTAAACATATTATTGCAATAGGTAGGTCAAAAGCTGAACTCTTAAAAAACGGAGATAATAGTGTAAATAGAGATGCATCTAGAAGAGTAGAGCTAAAATATGAAATAAATATTAATCAAAATAAATAGTTAAAAAATTATAAAAAAAAAGAAGGCAGTTGGTGTGAGCTTTAAGCCTTCTTTAAGGAAAAAGTTTATTTATTTTTGTTGATATTTAATATATTATAGTTTTTGGAAGAATTTTGCAATATTTTAAACATAAATGGGCGTTTAAAATGCATAACTGGGTACTACTGATGTAAAATAATTCATTTTATATAATATAAAACTTATAAGGTGTCAATTTTCTATGTTATTGCTTTATAAATTATTATTTAAATATTATGTAAAAAAACATCGTAAAAACTCATATCATGTTACAATTAATTAGTAAAAGGGTAATAACTAATTCTAGTTATTACCCTTTTACTGCTGATTAAAAAATTTAGATTTAATCATTTTTTATTAACTGGTAGCCAAAACATATTCCTGAACCGCCAGTTTTTTTAATTTGATACATTGCCTGATCTGCTTTATTAATTAATTCTTCAGCATTATTTCCATCTTCTGGATAGCAAGCTATACCAACACTAGTATTACAATATATAGAACCATTTTTTAAATTCCATGGGTTTTTAAACCTTTCATGTATAAAACTTACTAAATTACGTATGTTATTTTTTGTAATGTCACCACCAATTACAGCAACAAATTCATCTCCACCATTTCTATAAACTGAATTTTTAAGAAGTGGAATTGATGAGAAGAATTCCCCCAATTTTATAAGAAACTCGTCACCAGCATCATGCCCATAATTATCATTAATTACTTTAAAACCATCAATATCGAAAAAGATTACATACCCTTGCTCATCTTCTTTAGCATTGTCAATTCTATTTTTACATTCTTCAATAAGCATTCTTCGGTTTGGAAGACCTGTTAATACATCATAATTTGCCATATATTCAATTAATTCTTCATTCTTTTTATTATCAGTTATATCTGCACTACTAACAAGATGAGCAAGACGACCATCAATCCATCTGAAAGCTGTACTAAATACTCTAAACCATGCTCCATCAAAAGGTCTTTGATAATTCCAGGTATGTACTCCTGTAATGTTGCCGTTTTCATCAATAAGATTTTCTTGTGGGCAAAACTCACAATGAGATGTCTGCCCAGGGAAAAGAACCTGCCAGCATTTCTGACCCAAAAATTGAGATATCCCACCATAAGGTTCAGCCATTGACTTGTTTACATATATAATATCATATGTATAAAAATCAATGACATAAATATCTATGCCTGTATTATTTATTATGCTTTCAAGTGCAGTCTGTGTGAAGAAAACTTTATTTCTATGTATTCTTACACTTAAATACTTTTCAAGTAGTGAAAGGACAATACATAGTGTATTAAGTTCAGAATCAGAAAAATCTATTTTCCTAGATGTAGTATTTAAAAATAAAATAAAGCCATAATTATTAAAATTCTCATCTATCACAGATATTCCAATCAAAGATTCTGCATGAAAAATATTCATAAAATCAATCTCACATGGTTTATAATTTTTATTTTTATTTAAATAAATTATTTTCTGATGAGCTAATTGCTTTTGAAAATCCGATTCAATTTCATATGCATTGAAACTATTACATAATTTTATGTCATTCAAACTGTAATTCTCAGTTAAATTAAAATGATTATATTGGTCTACTTCATATACTAGAGCACATTCAAACGAAAAACTATTACATATAAGTTCAAGCGATTTAGTGACTTTTTTTGTATCTATTTGTTTTCCAACAATTATATCAGCTAATGCTAGAATGAGTGTATAATGTGAATTATCTTTCATTTTTACCTCCTGAGTAAAAATTCTGTCAATAACTCATCCTTTAGCTAGGTTTGAAATGGGAATTTCTTTCCTCAAATATAGGTTATGATAGTTAAACTGACAGTTATCAAAATCTAGAAATATATTTTTATATTACTAAGAATAGCTTATTTAGCTATTTTCTCTTGGTTAATACATATATTATAGTATATTTTTCCAATGGATTAAAGCTTAAAAATCCTTTATTTTGTAATTTATCATCATTACTATTATATTAAATATTATTACTTAAAAATATATAAAAAGTTAATAAATTATATTATTAAAATAAAAAAAGTTGAGATATTATTGTTTTATTATTAATACAAGATAAATTAACTGTATAGGATAAATATTGATATCAAATGGCTAATTATGATAGAATAAGTCGGTAGATGACATAAAGTATTGTGAAAATGGAGGAGTAAGTTATGATAGAAGGTAATATAAAAAACAAAAGAAATTGTAAAATTAAAGCTTTGGTATTTTTATTGATAATTTCTATATCTATTTATTTAACTGGATGTAGTAGTGCAACAGACAGTGAAAATAATCAATCAAATAACCAAGAAACTTTATCTAGTAGTATATCAAATGATAAAAATATAAAAATTCATTTTATTAATACTGGAAATAGTGATGCAATATTAATTCAAGAGGGCAAAACTTTTACGTTGATAGATGGGGGAGATAACGATGATGAGAATTTAATGGTAGACTACCTAAATAATCAAGGGGTAAAAGATATTAAGTATCTTATAGCTACTCATTCTCATGCAGACCATCTAGGGGGACTTGATTCTGTTGTAAAAAATTTCAATATAGAAAATGTTTTTGTATCAAATGGTTCAGCAGAAACAAAGAGTTACAGAGATTTTATAAATGCTTTAGCAAATAAGGATTTATCTCCAAGTGTACCTCTTGAAAATAAAAAGTTTTATCTTGAAGACTCCTATTTTGAAGTTCTAAATACAAATGGAGGAGATACTACTAATGAACAATCACTAGTACTTGCATATACTAATGGTAACGATAAAGCCTTATTTACAGGTGATGCTGAGGAAGGTACAGAAAAAGAAATACTATCAAAACTTGGAGAAGTAGACCTTTTAAAAGTAGCTCATCATGGTTCTCGTAGTAGTTCATCTCAGGCTTTTTTAAATAAAGTAAACCCTGAATATGCAGTAATTTTAGTTGGGAAAGGTAATTCATATGGTCATCCACATGAGGAAACAATGAACAAATTAAAAAAGATGGGTGTAAAAGTACATAGAAGTGACGAATGTTCAGATATAGTATTTGAATCTACAGGTGATGGAGTTTTTACAAGCTGTAAAGATGGAAGTTACAAAAAGGGTGTTAGAGAAGATGGAAACTACGAAAATTTAAATAACAATACAGACAAAAACGAATCCTTAAATAAGGAACAAAATGTATCAAATTCGTCAAAAACAGTGTATTTTACTCCAAAAGGGAAGAGTTATCACTCAACTAAAAATTGTAGTGGGCTTTCAAGAAGTAAAAAAATATTATCAGGTACAATTGCAGAAAGTAAGAAAAATGACCCATGTGATATATGTTATGGAAAGCAATAGTTAAAATATCAATAGCTAAAGTATGAGAAATAATAAATAAAAAGCATTAAATATTATAAAAAAGTAAATGCATATAAAAATAAGCTATTCCAAACAGATAAAATAAAGAAATTAAGATACATTTTATCTATTAAATAGCTTATTTTTTTGATATTCTTTAATAGTTATTTTATAACTCTAAATACACCAGTTACAATACCTACAATTTCAACTTCTGAGTCTTTAAGCATAATTGGTTCCATAAAATCATTTTCTGGTTGAAGTCTTATAGAGTTTCCTTCTTTAAAGAATCTCTTGACCGTCGCAGATTCACCATTTATAAGTGCAACCACTATCTGAGAATTTAAGGCTGTATTTTTTTTGTCTACTACAACGTAATCTTCATCTAAAATTCCTGCATTAATCATACTTTCGCCTTTTACTTTTAATACAAAATTATTACTGCCCTTTACTAAACTGGCAGGGAATGGAATATATTCCTCTATGTTTTGTTGAGCTAAAATGGGTTCTCCAGCTGTTATTTGACCTACTAAAGGAAGTTCTATTATTTCCTGGTTAGCTCCAGAAACATCATTGACTTTACTACGCTCTAAAACTTCAATAGCTCTTGGTTTAGTAGGGTCTTTTCTTATGTATCCCAGTTTTTCAAGTTTATTTAGATGAGAGTGCACAGTTGAAGTAGATCGTAACCCTACAGCAGTACATATTTCTCTTACAGCAGGTGGATAGCCTTTTAATATGATTTGAGATTTTATAAATTCCAGTATTAAAACTTGCTTTTCAGTTAGATCTAAATACATAACATCACTCATTTCCAAACATATTTTGTTTTTATTTCCATACATTTATATTTTTAATTATAACATAATCCATTTATATCTGCAAACATTTGTTCCTGATTTTTAATCATCTTCAATCCATTCAAAATTCTTAACTATATCACGTTTTACATTTTTTTTATGTGCGGCATAAAGTTGAGTAGTCGTGACATTATCATGGTCGAGTAAATTTTGAACATCATATATAGAAAATCCTGTTTGAATCAGAGAAGTTGCAGCAGTTGCTCTTAATTTATGAGGGCTATATCCATTATCTCTAGTTGTATCTAATGGAATAGAGGTATATTTTTTTACAAGTGTTCTTATAGCTTTTGCTGTAATCCTCTTATTTTGAAGAGATAAGAACAATGCATCTTTAACTTCATCATCTAGTAAGTCATCTCTTGTTCTCTCATTTTGTAAATAATCTTTTATTACATGTTCACAAGTATGATTTATAGGCATTAAGACTTCTTTTCCACGTTTTCTATATATTTTAAATTCACCTCTTGAAAAATTAAAAGAGGAGATATTAAGTTCTCTGAGTTCATTTAATCTAAGCCCATATGTAACAAATAGAGCTAATATAGCCTTATCACGTAATCTAGTTTTTTTCCAATAAACTTTTTCTTTTTCAGTAAGACCTTCACCTGTTTCTACTGACTCTAACATTTTTGCAACTTCATCTATTTCAAGACGCTTGATAGCATCTGGTTGTGGTTTAGGTAGCTTTATTGGATTAAATCCATCAGTTATGTTACTATCTATTTGAGAATTTCTATATAAAAATTTAAATAGAGTAGAGATGGATGATTTTTTTCTTGCCAGAGCTCTATTGTTATTTTCAAAAATCAATGTATTTTTCTCTGTATTTTTATAATATCTACTGCAATAATCACCTAAAAATAAGTTTATATCTCTTGATTTTATCATGTTAAAATCACTTTCTGTAATGTCCTTTATACAATCTACACTTGTTAATTCCTTTGTCTCAATCATGTATAAACAGAAAAACTTTATATCTTCTAAATAAGCAAGTCGTGTAGAGACAGCAACAGAACCTTTTAAATATATAAAATAATCTTTCATAAATGCAGGAAGTTTATTTTCCAAAAGTAGACATTTTTCTATAAGTTCATTTTCTTTGATGACAATATTATCAGGTTTATCAGATTTATTATGTACTTTTATAATTTTCTTATCATTATTCAAATTTAAACCTCCTAAAATTAAAATATGAATATTTGTAAGTTATTTTTATTAATAACAATGTAGCTATGTTAGCATAAATATTTAATTTAATCAATTAATGTATTTTTTAAGAGATTAGTAGTGCTCTAATTGGTTTTTGCACTAACTATTCCCTAAATCCACATTTAAAGACTAGTTGAATTCAAATGCTCTTTTTAAATTTCTCAATATATACTTAATAAGTATTTACTAAAATATATCGAGAAATTTTATGTTTTATTAAACTCTCTTTCAATTTTGAATTTTACTATCTTTTCAATGAAAGTAAAATAGTATAAGATTTAATATCTTAATTAAAATTTTTAAATGGACTTACCAAACTAAAAATATAAGATATTATGAGAGTTACTATTGAAAAAATAACACCTATTGTCATAAAAAAACTTATAAATATATTGTACTTTACTATTAAATTAGAAATATTTAAGCTATTAAGCCCAAATAAGTATATGATTAAACTAATTGCAAATATAATTATAACTATAAAACTCAAACCCTTTAAACTGCTTTTTAAATCGGCACTACTAAGTGACATATGAGTGGAAATTGAATACATTAAAAACATAAATATAAAATATCTTAATGAATATATATCAGGCGTTAACAATATTATTTTTACAAAATTAAAAATATCATCTAAAATAATCTGTGTAAAACCTGCTATATTAAAGTTATTAATCATACTTACATATAACTTTAAATCTATGCTTTGTATTATTTTAATATAGCTATCTGGTAATAGTATTCTAAAAAGTAAAATAATTATCATTGTTCCACCTATAATTGGAGCGATTCCTATAAAAAAATTTCCTATACTCTGATAAATATTATCTTTTTTATAGCTATGATTTACATATCCTAATACTCCATCATTTTTACTTTCAATTGGTCTAAAGAATTTTACTGAATTTATTTTATGCATAAAAATCAAACACATTATTAAATGACTCAATTCATGTACAAAAGTTCCTATAGCTCCAGTTACAATGACACCAGTTTTTCCAAAAGATAAAAAGATATATTTATTATTTAAATTTTCTATAATACTAAAAATCAATCCAAATACAATAAATATTCCTATAAAACAAAAGATATTTATTATACTTATTTTAAAAATCTCAACTATATGAATCATAAACTATGACCTCGCATTTAAGTATTCAACTACTCTATCTCATATCCATTACAGTTTAAAATTTTACAAGCATTTTTTATATCTTTTTCTTTGATTAAAATATAATCTGTATCATATGTAGAAATTGCAAATATACTTATTTTATTATCAGCTAATAACCCACTTATCTTAGATAAAATTCCTATAAGTGAAAAATCTAAAGGGCCTAAGATTTTAAGTATTCTCCATTCTTTTTCTGACTTAATATCAGAAGGAATATTGTTATTTGAACATACAATGCTCAATTCATCATCAGTTTTAGTTATAGAGTAAAATTTTTCTGTATCTATCCATGTTGGTATTTTACTGTTATTATTTAATCTACATACTGCATACTCTTCTAAAAATAGTTTTAATTTCATAATATACATCTCCTTCAAACTTATTTGTTTAATTAAGATTATACATTAAAATTTATATAAAATAAAATATATCGAAGTAAAAAAGGTTCACTACAGGACATCATTTCCATAGTCAACCTTTAAAACTTGATTAAATTCTAACAAAAAGATATATTATCTAGGTTCAATTATAAGTTTGATGGCAGTTTTCTTATCACCTTCGATTTCTATATCAGTAAATGCGGGAATACACACTAAGTCCATTCCACTAGGTGCAACAAATCCTCTTGCTATTGCAATTG
Organism: Clostridioides sp. ES-S-0005-03; assembly: GCF_020658455.1. Classification (NCBI taxonomy): domain Bacteria; kingdom Bacillati; phylum Bacillota; class Clostridia; order Peptostreptococcales; family Peptostreptococcaceae; genus Clostridioides; species Clostridioides sp. ES-S-0005-03. The sequence continues at coordinate 1,005,143 of NZ_JACVWI010000001.1, forward strand.
ATTTTATTGCTTGATTTAGAGCTCCAGCTCCTATAGCTTGTATTTCTGCAATACCTCGCTCTCTCAGTACTCCAGCCAAAGCTCCAGCTACAGAATTAGGATTAGATTTTGATGAAACTTTTAGTACTTCCATTTCAACATCTCCTTGTTAATTTGTTAAAGTATCCATTACCTAAAGTACTAAATCACAATTGCCATTTACTAATTACAATCATCATTTAAAGTATACTTTTATAAAAATATACTTCTATAATAGATTTAAGAAAACCTTTATTTTTTAAAACCATTTTATAATGAAAAATCTACAAATTTCTTTATATTCTATAAGCATTTTCCAATATTTCTAAATTTATTATACCTTTGAGACATTATTTCTTCTTTAGGCATATCTTTATAATGATTTAATCTTTCTAAAATATAAGACTTCATTTCCTTTGAAACAGCTTCTACATCTTTTTGTGCACCACCAAGAGGTTCTTTTATAATCTTATCTATTATTTTTAAATCATATAAATCATTACTTGTAAGTTTCATAACATCACAAGCTTCCTTTGCTTTAGATGAATCTTTAAATAAGATACTCGAAAGACCTTCAGGTGAAATTACAGAATAAACTGAGTGTTCTAACATACACACATCATTGCCTACTCCAATTCCTAAAGCTCCTCCACTACCACCTTCACCAATTACAAAGGTAATTACTGGAACAGAAAGTTTACTCATTTCAAGTAAGTTTCTTGCAATAGCTTCTCCTTGTCCTCTTTCTTCTGCCTCTAGACCACAAAATGCTCCTGATGTATCAATAAATGTCACTATCGGTCTGTCAAATTTTTCAGCTTGCTTCATAAGTCTTAACGCTTTTCTATATCCTTCTGGATGAGGCATACCAAAGTTTCTTTTTATATTTTCTTTAGTATCTCTTCCCTTTTGGTGACCAACTATAGTAACATTGAATTTTCCTATTTGCCCTATTCCTCCAACTATAGAAGGGTCATCTTTATAAAGCCTATCTCCATGAAGCTCTAAAAAATTAGAACAAATATGTTCTATGTATTCCAAAGTTGTAGGTCTTTTTATATCTCTACTTAACACTACCTTTTCATATGGTGATAGATGTGAAAAGGCATCTTCTCTAAGCTTTGCTAATTTTTCATTAAGGGAATTTATTTTATCACTTAAATCTATGTTATTTGCCTCAGAAATAGCTATTAATTGTTTGATATCATTTTCCAAGACTTTTATTTTATCATTATTATTTTCAATCAAAACAGTTCCTCCTTTATGCCCTATTTCTTGTGCATAGCAAGAATTTGATACAATACTTCCTTCATTTTTCTTCTATCTACTATCATGTCAATAAAACCTTTTTCAAGTAAAAACTCAGAAGTTTGAAATCCTTCAGGAAGTTTTTGATTTATTGTTTGTTCTATTACTCTTGGTCCTGCAAAACCGATTAATGTATTTGGTTCAGAAATTATAATATCTCCAAGCATAGCAAAACTAGCAGTTACGCCTCCAGTAGTAGGGTCAGTTAAAACTGATATATATGGTAATGACTTTTCTTCAAGCTTAGCAAGTGCCTGAGAAGTCTTTGCCATTTGCATAAGAGATACCATACCTTCTTGCATTCTAGCTCCTCCTGAAGCAGAACAAATAATTATAGGTAAATTGTTTTTGGCAGCATATTCTATTGAGTAAGTTATTTTTTCTCCAACAATAGAACCCATGCTTCCCATCATAAAATCAGGATTCATTACACAAATAACTGTTTTAATTCCATTTAATCTTCCATAACCTGTGACAACAGCTTCTGACTCATTCGTTTTTTCCTTATAAGAGTCTACTTTTTCTTTATATTTAGGAAAGTTTAATGGATTTTGAAATTCTATATCAGAATTAAATTCCATAAAAGTCCCTTTATCAATCAATAAATTTATTCTATTTCGAACTCTTAAACCATAATGTCTTGAGCATTTTGGACATACAAATGAATTTTCTTCTATGTCTTTTCTAAATACATGACTATTACATCCTTTGCAATAAGTCCAAAATTTATCATCTACACTATTCTTTTTAAAGTTGTCATCTAAAGAAATCGTAACATACTTAGATTCTTTTGATGATAAAAATTTTTTTATCATAATCTATTTACTCCTTATAATGTAGCAAATTCTTTCTTCATAAAGACATCTTCTATAAATTTGGTATGATGAGTATCTTTTCTAAACTCTTCACTTGTTACAAGTGCCTTTTGGAATTCTACATTTGTATTAATACCTTCTACAATAATTTCATCTAGAGCTCTATAAATTCTATTTATACATTCTTCTCTAGTCTCAGCCCAACATATTAATTTACCTATCATAGAATCATATAAAGGTGGTATAGTATATCCTGTATATACAAAAGTATCAAATCTAACGCCAAAACCTCCAGGTAAATTTAATGACTCTATTTTACCTGGTGATGGAGCAAAATTATTTGATGAATCTTCAGCATTTATTCTACACTCAATAGCATGACCTCTAAAAACAACATCTTCTTGTTTAAAAGGTATTTCTTCTCCATTAGCTATAGATATTTGAAGTTTTATAAGGTCAAGATTTGTTACCATCTCTGTGACTGGATGTTCAACTTGTATTCTTGTATTCATCTCTATAAAATAAAAGTTTTTATCTTTATCAACTATAAATTCAATAGTACCAGCACCAATATAACCTACACCTTTTACTATATCCACTGCAATTTTATGAAGATTTATTCTTTCTTCATCTGAAAGGTATGGACTTAAAGACTCTTCTATTACTTTTTGATTTCTTCTTTGCATAGAACAATCTCTATCACCTAAATGTATTGCATTTGAATGTTTATCACCAAATACTTGTACTTCTATATGTCTAGGATTTTCTATGAATTTTTCCATATATAAATCGCTATTAGAAAATGCTGCTAAAGCTTCTGAACTTGCCATATCAAAATTTGAAAAAAGCTCTTCTTCCTTTCTAACGATTCTCATACCTTTTCCACCGCCTCCACTTGAGGCTTTTATCATAACAGGATAGCCAATTTCTCTTGCAACTTCTAAAGCTTCTTCCTTAGTTTTTAAAACAGACTCTGAACCAGGAACAACAGGGATATTTAATTCCATCATAGTTTCTCTCGCTCTAGATTTATCTCCCATCAAAATCATTTGTTCTCTTGTTGGACCTATAAAAATAATATTATTCTCTTCACATTGTTTTGCAAATTCAGGGTTTTCTGATAAAAAGCCAAAACCTGGATGAATAGCATCACATTTTAATTTAAGAGCAAGGTATATAATATTTTCTATGTTATTATAACTCTTGCTTATATTGTTTGGCCCTATGCAAATAGATTCATCAGCTATATATCTATGAAAACAATCTTTATCTATTTCAGAATAGATAGCGACAGTTTTTATACCTAGTTCTTTACACGTTCTGATGATTCTAACTGCTATATCACCTCTATTTGCAACTAGTATTTTTTTTATCAACTTAAATACCTCCTACTACAATGGTTTTATCTTAAATAAAGGTTGATTATATTCTACTAGTTCTTCATTATCAACTAATACTTCAATTATTTCACCTTTAATTTCACTTGTTATTTCATTCATTAGCTTCATTGCTTCTAATATACATAAAGTGTCACCTTCTTCAACTACATCGCCAACCTTGACAAAACCTTCTGCATCTGGACTTGGAGAATCATAGAATGTCCCCATCAAAGGAGCTACTACTATTGATAAATTCTCATTAGATACTACAGGTTCCTCATTTACAAATGGCTTTTCTAAAGAAAGATCTACTACCGATTCTTGTTGTACACTTAAAACAGGTGAGCTTGTAACTTCAGTTTTTTTAGATGCTTCTAATTTAAAATCACTACTTTCAAGCTTTACATATTCTAAGTTAGTTGAGTCTATGACCTTTAATAATTCCTTAATTTCATTGATGTTCATGTTGTTACCCCCTTGTATTATTACCTGGTGCTAATATTATATCACAAAAAGCAAATTTATAAAAGAAAAAGTGCTGACTATAGAATCAACACATTCAGATATATTTTAATTTTAAATTAACAACCAGTAAATTCTTTTGTTTTAATTTTCCATTATTAATATAAATTATAAGTATAAAATGAATAAAATTCAATATATTTTGCAAAATACAATAAAATACAAATTAATACCTCGGGAATTTTTAAGACAAATACCAAAATTATGCAATTTAGACTTCGCTTTCTTTCATATTAGTATCATTTTCTTTGTTTTTATATAGTATATCTTTTAATTTAGTGATTAAAATACTACTATATAAGTTAAAAGTCATTAAAATTGCAGGAATTATAAAATAAAATCTAGCACCAATAAATCCAAAAACTACTGTAACAAGTATCAATCGTTTATTTAAAGTAAAAAATGGTATATCAAAAATACTTTTATCAGATGTATCTGGAGTATAAGAACGTATAATTCCAAAAATCAACGTTAGCATACAAAGTGGAAGTAATACATAGCTTGAAATTATTCCTAAAAATCCTATACTTTCAAAGTAACTGCTAGCACTATTTGTATAAACAAACATATATCCATTTAAATAAGCACATATACATGATATAATACCAAAAGTTCCTCCTAAGGATTGAGTGTACCAATTAAAAAATTTAGATTCCATATACCTCGCCTCCTAAAACTGTATATATAATGATATGCATTTAAATAATGAAATATATCTTTATACACTCATGAACAAAATTTTATTAATTTTAATAATTTATATTTAAGAAATGCAAAGTATAGTGTAGTATATATTAATGTAGATAAAGTTTTATAGAACTTAATTAAATTATCTTATACGGATTTAGTACAAGTTTAAAAAGTTATATTAGGGTTTTATATTTGATTAAGCTGAAAAATTTATTATAAATGAAGGGATGTTTTCGCTTTGGTAGATACATTAGAGTTTGGTCTTAAAGTTTTATTTTTTATATTATCGATAATTTGGATGGGAAAAATAATGATTTTAAGAACTGATAAGCAAATAGTAATTAATCCTTTGCTTATTGGTATATCTGCAGTACTTGTGATGTTGCATACCTCACAAAGTAATATTGAGTTTTTTGGACTAGATGTTCAGTATATAAGAATAGTTTTGTATATAGTATATTCATTGATAATTTTAATAGGAATATGGTCTACTAACAAAAGAAATGGGATTTTTTAGATAATCTATTTATAGATATCTAAAGGTTGCTAGTAACAAAACATTAATATTAGTGCCTTGTTACTAGCAACCTTTGTTTTGATTTAATATTAAAATTAAAAATATAATAATTAAATAAGTTGTATAAATATACACTTTATTTTATTTTATGTTATTTTACATTTACAGTGATTAAAACTTCTTGAGATGTATTTAAATCATCTTTGTCATTTAGTATAACTTTCACTACTGCTTGCCCTTTATTATTACCCTTAATAATCATATCTTTACATGAAAGTATACTCTTATCACTTACAGATACCACAAAGTTTAAATCTTTCGGAAGGCTATTAGTTACTTCCCAGTATTTGTAATAACTATCAATTTTCTTTGTAACTATTTTTCTCAAATCAATACTCTCGCCTTTTGATATGTCAATATTATGGTATTTAGAATCTAATTTATATTGATTATCTTTTGTATCAATAAAATTCAAATCACAATTTACATCTACACCATTATTTGAAAGAGAATTAACTGTATTATCATTAATTAAATAATTATTTGCAAGATTAATTGAGTCCATATCTTTTAGACCTAGTATTTCTCTAGGAAGTTCCTTTATGTTATTGTTCCAAAAAATAAAATTGTCTATGTTTTCAAGATATGATATACCTTTTAAATTTGAAATATTTTCTCCAGTTGCATAAAATTCACCATCCAAAGCCTTTATATTACTTATAGTCATTTCATCTGGATTTACATATCGCTTTACAACTGCTCTCAGGTTAGCATCAGGAAAAATATCTTTAAGTTGGTTTTCACTTAAAATCTTATCGTTTGAATTTATTGGATTTAAAGCCGTCGCAGAAATAAGAAATGGTATTAAATTAGCTAAATTCATAGCACCCTCCCACATAAAACAAAATTTTTTACATAGTAAATTAATTTCTATGAGAGGGCTCTGTTTCCTTGTTATATATGCCTACTTTCGTACACTTTATTAATATAAATTAGCATAAATTTCTACTATTAAACTTATAAACATATTACTAGTTACGTTTTTTAGCTTCACATCTAAATATTCGCATTCCTTGTGACATAAATTTATCCTCATACTCTGTTGTAACATTATTTTTATACTCACTACTGCTTAAATCAAGAGAAATGTTCTTTAAGAGCCAATTATTTGCAGCAATTTCATTTAAACTAAACTCGAATAATTTTTCATTATCTGTTTTGAAATGAATTTCTCCATTATCTTCTAAAATATTATTATACATCTCTAAAAATCCAGAATGAGTAAGTCTTCTTTTACTCCATCTATTTTTTGGCCATGGGTCACAAAAATTTATATAAATCCTAGATAATTCTTTAGATTCAAAATAATTTAGAATATCACTTACATCAGCCCATAAAAATAATATATTATTTAAATTAGAAACATCAGCTTTTTCAACAGCCTTTAAAAGTACTTCTTCCTTTAATTCCATAGCAATATAGTTTATATCAGGATTTTGCTTGGCCAAGGTTGTAATAAATTGACCTTTTCCAGTTCCAAATTCAACATGTATTGGATTATCATTTCCAAACTTTATACTCCATTTGCCCTTTAACTTGTCTATATCTTCTCTTAAGACATATTCTGTATAACTTAAAAGTTTTTCATCTGCACCTTTTTTTCGTCTTCTTCTCACAATAAATTCTCCTTACATATAAAAATTAGTAAAATACATTTTTTATTATACATTATCTTACTTAAAAATAAAAAGAACTCTCTTAGAATAGAAAATTATTTCTATCAAAGAGAGTTCTCAATATACTAAAAAATCAATTCTAGTGGCACCCTGAACAACCAGAGCATCCTCCTCCACCTTGATCTTTCATATTTTCTGGAATTACTCTAAATCCAAATCCTGTATCTTCTATAATTATATCTCCATATTGACTATATTCATCAGAGCTCATCACAAATTGTAATTCTCCGACTTCATAAGTTAAGTCATCTTCTTTTTTCTCATCTAAAGCTAATCCAAAAGAAGGACCTCCACAACCAACACCTGCAAAGTATACTCTTACATTGTTAGGTTTATCTTGATTGTCTTTTAAGATACTTTTTAAAGTATCAATAGCTGTTTCTGGTAAAGTAATTTTCATCAAATCATTCCCTTTCAAGTATTTTATTAAAACAATATCTATTATATACCCATATAACGTATATAATCAATTAGTTTTTGTATATTTTGCCAAAACTTCTACCAATTATTACTTAGACTTTTAAATATTTTATTGTCTTAAATAAATACCCTAATAATATGTTTAATAAACAATAAATAAAATAATTTACATAGAGTATAATTTTTTATTCATTGTCTTAATATTATAACACATTTAACATATTCTAATTCATATATATAAAAATTATACAATCTAAAAAGACTTGAAATCTTTAAGAATATTTAAAATTATTATGTAAAAATTACCAAAATATATCTATTAATTATTCTGCTATTACACCATCTAGAACTGTAATAATACGATTACTACTTCCAGCAGCTTCAGGTGAATGAGTCACCATAATTATTGTTTGACCACTTTCTTGATTTATTTTACGGAGTAATTGCATTATTTCTGCTCCTGTCTTACTGTCTAAGTTTCCAGTAGGTTCATCAGCAAATAAAATCTCTGGTTTTCCTATTAATGCACGTGCTATTGCAACACGTTGTTGTTGACCACCTGACAACTTACGTGGAATATGTTTACGTTTATCTGATAATCCAACAATTTCCAAAATATCGTTTAATTGATTTTTGTAATCATTCATTTTTTTCCCATCTAGTAATAGAGGTAGCATAATATTTTCTTCAACATTTAAATTAGGTATTAAATTATAAAATTGGAATACAAACCCTATATTTCTACGACGTATTATACTCATCTTATCGTCATTGAAATGTGATATATCTGTTCCATTCATATATACCTTTCCACTTGTTGGAGTATCTAGCCTACCTAAAATATATAAAAGAGTACTCTTGCCAGAACCAGATTGTCCCATAATAGAAACGAACTCACCTTTCATCACCTGTAAAGATATATCTTTTAAAACTTTAGTAGTTGTATTATCAACTTTAAATTCTTTAATAATATTTTTTGCTTCTATTGCTATACTTTTATAGCTTGCTTTCATGTGTTATCCTCCATTTTTATTCAAATTTAATTTCTTCTACTAATTTCATTTTCTTTCCTTTTATAATTGGTACTACTGAACCGATTAATGTTACCGTAATACCTAACATTCCAACAAAAATGAATGTTTTAAAATCTAAATCTGGTGTCATTGAAATCTTTGGTCCTGCAACTATGAAAATCGTCTGAATTTCTAATATAGATATTAATACTCCAATAAAAGCACCAAATAAACCTGATGTAAATCCTTCAATTAAAGTCATTTTAATATTCTGTTTATCACTTTGTCCTACAGATTTATACATAGCTATAGAACGTCGCTTTTGAATATAGTTTATCAATAGATTATTAATTATACCTACTGTAGCAAGCAGTAAAATAAAATAGGTCATATTATTCATAGGAGATAAAAAGCTATTTATCGTATTTAAAGAGTCATTGTTGAATTCCTCAACAGTACGACTCCAATTAGATGTATCTCCAAATAAATCTCTTATTTGAATCATAATCACATCTGGATTGACTGCTGTGTAAGCTAAAAATCCATATGTAGTTTTATCGAAATCACTAACTGCATAACGAGATGGTATAACAGCTTCTACATCATTTGCGCGAGATTTAAAACTTCCAACTATTGTGTAAAAAACCTCTTTATCACCATCAGATACAATTATTTTATCCCCTACAGAGAAACTTGTTTTTTTAAGTGTATCTTCATTTAAAATAATAGAGCGTTCTTTTTCAAAAGATTTAATTGCTACTTCCTTCATATGAGAATTAGTATAATTTATTGCAAACATAGAACTATATGATTTTATATTATCAGTTGCTTCTACTCTTGAAAATTTTATACTGTCACAAGATATTTCATTGTTCATAACATAGATAGGTAAAACTTTTTTAATTCCATCCATGTGTTTAACATTTTCAATAAATTCTTGATTCATATTTCCATCTGCGAATCCCTGTAACTTGGCATCACGAAATACATCGCCTATATATGTCTTGACAAAACTTCCTACAACACTTATTGCAATTACAGCAGAAATACTTATAAATAGTAATGTAATGTTTTGTGTGATATTTTTATTATTCTTCATATTTCTGGCAGCTAATTTACCTTCATTTCCCAAAATCTTTTCATAAATAAATTCAAATACTGTAGACATAGTATCAGTAAAAATAGGAATTAGAATAATGGTAGATACAATTAGTCCTAATAACGAAAATCCTCCAGCTAAATACAAAGTATTTTCAGTTGTTATCCTTGGAAGTAGAATAGATAAAAAAAGTACTATAAAACCTATACAAAATATAGTACGATTTGAAATATTCTTTTCTTCCACCGTTCCCAAAACAACATCTTTTATTGATAACTTACTAGTCTTTTTTATAGGTATATATGAACTAAGTAGAGAAACAATTATCGCTACTAAAAAAGAAGAAATAATTACTATTGGAGATATTACTGTTGGAATTGATATACCTTGTTCAAGAGAATTACCAAGACCATGAAGCATAAAATTTAAAACAACTATACCAATCGGAATTCCAAGTAACCCTCCAACACTTCCATATAATATACTTTCAAATAGTAAAATATTAGTTACTGTTTTTTTATTAGCACCAATACTTCGAAATGTTCCAATGATTGGAAGACGCTCTAATGTAATTACCTTGTAACTACTATATATAATAAAAATACTCATAGTTAATGCAAAAAAACTTATTAGGAAAAATGGCATTGTTTTCTGTCTAGCATCTGCAATTATCTGAGTTTCATTTACAGTATTTGATACTTTATATTCTTTAGTTGAAATTTTTTCTGATAATTCATTTATCAAATTTTCTGTTGTTATGTCGTTTTTCGGCTCTATCAAAATTTTTGTATATCCACTTTCTTTATTTAAAATTTTAGATAGCGTGTCTTTAGGTATTAATGCATTTACCCCTCTTGTATGTCTCAAAAAGACTGTGTCATATGCAGCAATATCAGCCACTTCAAAAGTGTAAGGCTTACTATAAATTTCTAAATTGATTAAATCACCTTTTTTAATTTTATATTTTGATGTGAAACGGTCTGGAAGAATAATTTTATCACCAGAAAAATCAGTGATATTATTTCCATTTACCAATCGTGGTTTATTAATTTTGTTTAGTTGTGGTAAATCTGCTGCTATAATATCGAATGATTCATAATATCCATCTTCATGATAAACAGCAGAGCTTTCTAATATTCCGACTTTTGATTTTATGGAATGTAAATCTGGTATATCTTCTAAACTAATTAATTTATTTGAACCTGTACCTTGAACAGCTATTGTTGCAGTCCCAGCCATACCTCTTGCCATTTTTCTCTGTGCACTTTCATAAGACAATCCAATTGAAAAGGAAACGAAAAGTAAAACTGTTGATAAAATTACGGATAGCAACATAACTGCTGTTCTTATTTTTCGTTCTTTAATGTTTGTTAGGATATATTTTAATATAATTTTCAAATTTACACCTACTTTCTTGATTTAATGTAACTCTAAAGTTTCTTAATGCTAATTAATACTCCATAAATAGAGTCAGATAAAAAAGCTTTTACTTATGTAATGATAATCATAGAATTTTTTATTTTCATTAAATTTCCTCCTAAAATTAAGTCTTCTCCTAAATAAGAAAAGGTTGATAACTACCATATAAATATGATAATTTATCAACCTTAATATATCTTTTATTTAACCTTATTTAACCTTAATTGATAGGAAAGGAAATATGAAATGTAGTTCCTAAAGATAAAATACTATCAACCGAGATAGTTCCTCTATGAAGATCAATAATTTGCTTTGTTATTGCCAATCCCAAACCAGTTCCTTCTGTTTTTTGTTCTGTATTAGTGCCACGATAATAACGATTAAATAAATTTGATACTTCCTCCTCTGTCATTCCTTTCCCATTATCTAAAACAGTTATATTAATTTTATCATCTATCATTACATTCAAAGAAACTTTGGTATCTTGATTTCCATGCATAAAAGCATTAATAATCAGATTACTAAATGCACGCTTTAGAAGTGTAGAATCAAAAGTAAATTTAATATTGTCAATGTTACTGTCAAATTCAATTGTATTAGTTCCATATTCTGGATAGTTCAAAATATCAATAGCTAACTCTTTCAAAAACCTTATCAAGTTGCTATTCTGCTTATTCAACGGAATGATACCATTTTCTAATTGATATGTTAACTTTAAATCGCTAATAAGTGTATTTGTATATTCTATATTCTTAAGCATGATAGAAGCGTATTTCTGTACTTGTTCATATGAAAGAATATTATCAGTGTCTACAAGTATCTCTGCATATCCTTTTATTGGTGAAAGGGGAGTTTTTAAATCGTGAGTTATATTTGAAATCCATTCTTCTCGTATAATATCTGTTTTCTTTTTCATTTCATCACTGATATGAATTTCTTCATTAAGAGTATTCAAACTATCATAGACATCAGCAAAAGCTCCTTTCGCTTTGGTTGGAAGATATGTTCTCTTTGCAATATCACTAACAGAAGACGTGATTCGTGAAATAAATTTTGTTATCCAATATCCATAGGCAATTCCAGAAATTAAAACTATTAAAAATATAATACCTATTATTGAAAGCACAATAGGTTTTCCACCTATAAATTTAGTCCCATCAAAAAACATTGTTACTTTAGAAATATTAAGTGGAAAGTGTATAATATAAATAAATTCATCCTCATTATTTTCAATAGTACTCAAGTATACAGTATCAGCATTTGAAGTATCTTTCTTGGCTAATTCCAATAACTCAGAATTAGAATAATGATTTTTATGATTTTTTGGTTCTGAAAATCCATAAACTCTATTTCCATAACTATCTAAGATTTGTATCCATAATTGATTTTCCCGAAGCTTTTCCAAACCAGATTGTTTTATTTGTGGTTTATTATCTATAAATATAATTTGCTCAGTAAAACTTTCCATAAAATTTTGAGGCCAGTTACTACGTATGCTTTTTCCATTTGGATGCTGGACATTAATAAGTGATAAGAAAATTCCTATTGCAGTTAAAGCCAGGCAGAAAAGCACTAAGAAAAAAATAATGTACGAGTAAAGTATTGTCCTGTATCCAGACTTACGCATTTAATCAACTCTTTTCCAAAACTTATATATTTGTGTTTTTTAACTATTTTTAAGGTAAATCTTATTAAATATGATACTATCTTAAATTATATGTGTATAGTTTTATATTATCAAGTTATCTGTTATTTAATAAAGCACTATGACAATATATAAAACAGTGATGATATATAAAACAGTTTAAAATTACTTATTAAATATTAAACCATCTAAATCTGAATACAAAATAACATGTGTATATTAATGAAAATAGAAAAGCATATCATAGAACCACTTTTATAGGGGATACTTTAATAAAAGAATTAAAAATTATAACATATAAAAAATTTCCACTAAAAAATAATCGTGTTAGAAGAATGACAGAAAATCATGTATTTTGGAAATATTTCACAAATATTAAGAATAATAAAACACTTGAAATTGCTTATGTCAAGAAATTTTATATAATATAAACTGGTCAAATATGTTATAATATTAAATTGTGACAAGTTCATGGAGGTGTTTATATGAAAAAACAAAAGTCGCCAATTTTACTTGAAATGCTTGGGTTATTTTTTGGTTGTATATCAATGAGTATTGGTATAAATATGTTTTTAAAACCACATACAATTGCTCCTGGAGGGCTTAGTGGTCTATCTTTAGTGTTAAATAAAGTTACAGGGCTTCCAGTATCAGCTATCATGTTAATCATAGGTGTTCCATTAGTAATACTTGCTTTCAGAATTATGGGTACAAAAAATTCATTAAAAACGTTATTTGGGACAATAGTATTCTCTGCTATAGTCCAATTGACAGACCCACTATCAAAATTGAGATTAACTGATGACTTACTACTATCAGCTATTGCAGGAGGAATTTTAGTTGGGATAGGTTTAGGAATAATGTTTAAATCAGATGCTTCTACTGGAGGAACAGATTTAATTGCACTTATACTTAGTAAAAAGTTTCCAGGGATAAAAGCTACAAAATTTATGTCTTGTTTAGATGGAATGGTCGTTATATCTTCTGGTATAGTAAATAGTAGTATAGAAACAGGCCTTTACTCTGGGATAGCACTTTGTGTCTTAATAAAAATAGCAGATATGATAATGGAAGGATTTGATCATTCAAAAGCATTTTTTATTATTTCTGAAGAACCTGAAAGTTTAAGACAAGCCATAACAAAAGAACTTGATAGAGGTCTTACTATTCTTGATGGTAAAGGTGGTTACACTAGAGAAAACAAGGAAGTACTACTTGTTGTAGTTTCTAAAAAGCAAGAACTTTATCTTAAGAGATTAGTTAAAAAGACTGACCCTACTGCATTTGTTATTGTTACAGATGTACATGAGGTTCTTGGAGAAGGATTTAAAAACTTAGAAAATTAATAAGTTGTTTTATAACTTTGTTTATATAGTTTTTAATAACTTATAGATGCCAAAATCATATCATATTAAAGTGTGAGTATATTAATTAATATACTAAACCTTTTTAGTAGATATAATATGATTTTGGCATTGTTTTTATCTAACATTTATTAGAACACTAAATACTCATTATTTTTTCAATTCATACTGATAACATGGAACATTTTTTATTGTGCTTCCAGTATGAATTTTTTTGATATATTTTCCTACACATTTAAAACCCAATAAATCTAATGATTTTGTAGAATTCGCATTTTCTTCATAGGTTATCGCAATGATTTTATTTAGATTTAGTTCTCTAAATCCATATTGTATTACTCTTTTAGTTATCTCAGTAGCAAAGTCATGACCCCAGTAATTGGGATTAATACATACGCCAATTTCAGCTTCCAATGCCTTTGGATTTATATTATTAAACCCCATATTCCCAATAACTTTATTATCTCTTTTGTACACTATTGCAAAGTGACCTATTTTTCCTTTTTTATATGGATTTAAAAAAAATGATTTTATAAATTTTCTTGTGTCTTCTAAAGACTTATGCTCATTAAATGGTAAATGTTTTACTACTACTTTATTTTTATAACAATCAAAAAAATCCTCAGTATCATTTAATGATGCAGGTCTTAGTATGCAGTTTCTAGTTTCTAAGGTTTTCATTTGAGGATATTCAGAATCAGACATTTCTAATCCCCCTTTATACATTAATCTAATATACTGTTCATATTTAAAATACGATATTAATTATATAAATGTGCTCAAATTAACCTTATTTCTAATTTAATAAAAATTAGCTTATTATAAATCTCTCAAATCTACAACATTATTAGTAATAATATAAGTTCTCTACTAGTTCTATTTATTGTAAGATACATGTATATGTAGGTACTTTTTAATTTATTTTTATTAAACTTATTTTAGAAATGCCAAATATAAACTTACATATTATTAGATATCATACTTAAAAACTCTTTTGTTGCTAGTGATAAAGAGATATTTTTCAAATGGCAATAACCTATACTTCTCTTAGGTATTGGCTCTTTTATGTCTAATTTGAATAATTTTCCACTATTTAAGTAATCTATGCTAAATTCTTCTATAACACAAGATACTCCAAGATTTATATATGCAAATTCTAAAAGTAATTCATGAGAGCCTAATTCTATATCTGGGTTTAGTTTTATACCTTTTGATAAAAAATATTCATTTACATAAAGCCTTGAATTTGCTTTATTTTCTAACATTATCAAAGGTAACAAATTTAATTCTTCTAAAGATATTTGCTTTCCTTTGTATTCTATGTAATCATTTGCACATACAAATATGTCATGTATCTCAATACATTCAACGATATTTAATGTTTCATCTTCTATTGGCATATTTATGATTGCTATATCAATATTACCATCTTTAAGTAAGGATATAAGTTCTCTACTAGTTCTATTTATTGTAGATACATGTATATGTGGGTATTTCTTATGAAAAATTTCCAAATACTTTAATAGAAAAAAACGTGCTGCTGTATCTCCTACTCCAATTTTTAATGAACCATATTCCAATTTTTTAAATTTATTTATTCTATCTTCTCCTGATGCGATTAAGTTTAATGCAGTAGCAACATGTTCACTTAAAATTTTTCCTTCTGGAGTTAACTTTACACCTTTATTATTTCTATAAAATAATATAGTATCTAATTGTTCTTCTAATTGTTTAATTGATTGGCTTACAGCTGGCTGTGACATAAATAATTCTTTGGCAGCAACAGAAAAGCTCTTATGACTTACAACTGCATTGAAAACTTTATATAATTCAAGTTTTACGTTCATACATAACTACTCCTTATATCAAATATTAGTATTATTTATTTTACTTATGATTATATTTGAATTATAATATACATGGTACTAATATGACAATATTAATTCTTTAGGAGGATTTTAAATAATGGATAGATTAGTTGGAACTGTTTCAAGAGGTGTTAGAGCACCTATTATAAGACAAGGAGATGACTTAGTTAAAATAGTTGTTGATTCTGTCTTAAATGCATCAAAGAGTGAAAACTTTGAAGTTAGAGACAAAGATGTAATTGCTGTTACAGAAGCTGTTGTTGCTAGAGCACAAGGAAACTATGCTCATGTTGACAATATAGCGAAAGATGTAAAAGATAAATTTGGAGATGATACTGTTGGTGTTATATTTCCAATTTTAAGTAGAAATCGTTTTGCAATATGTCTAAAGGGTATTGCAAAAGGATGTAGAAAAGTTGTATTAATGTTAAGCTACCCTTCTGATGAGGTTGGAAATCACTTGATAAGTATTGATGAACTTGATGACAAAGGAATAAACCCTTGGTCAGATGTGTTAACAGAAGAAAAATATAGAGAACTATTTGGATATAATAAACATACATTTACTGGTGTTGATTATGTTGATTATTATAAAAATTTAATTAAAGAGTGTGGTGCAGAAGTAGAAATAGTTTTTGCTAACAATCCAAAAACTATACTTAATTACACAACAAGTGTTTTAACTTGTGATATACATACAAGACAAAGAACAAAGAGAATTTTAAATCAAAATGGTGCTAAAAAGGTATATTCTCTTGATGATATAATGACATCAAGTGTAGATGGTAGTGGGTATAATGACCAATATGGACTTTTAGGTTCAAACAAAGCTACAGAAGAAACTGTAAAATTATTCCCTATAAATTGTGATGAAGTTGTAAATAAAATTCAAAGCAATATAAAAGAAATTACAGGTAAAAATGTAGAGGTAATGGTTTATGGAGATGGAGCGTTCAAAGACCCTGTAGGGAAAATATGGGAGCTAGCTGACCCAGTAGTTTCTCCTGCTTATACAAAAGGCTTAGAAGGTACTCCAAATGAGGTGAAATTAAAATATTTAGCTGATAATGATTTTGCTGACTTATCTGGAGATGAGTTAAAAGAAGCAATTTCAAAATACATAGTTGAAAAAGATAATAAATCTGATGATTTAACAGGAAATATGGTTTCTCAAGGTACTACTCCAAGAAGACTTACAGACCTTATAGGTTCTTTAGCAGATTTAACTTCTGGAAGTGGAGATAAAGGTACTCCTATTATTTACATACAAGGTTATTTTGATAACTATACAAAATAATATATTTTAAAGCATTTTATGTAATTTATTTAGATTAAAAACTAATATAGACCTCTTAATTGACATAACTTTACTGTATATCAATTAAGAGGTTATTTAATATTTACATAGTTTAATTTATTAATCTTTATTAAGAATTTTAATCTCTATTTATTTCTGAAATAATATCACTCTTTAATATTTGTTTTACTGGAATGATAACTGCAACAATACTAATAGTAATATTTAAAATAATCATACCCACATATAGAGACATATTTATATTGAAAACTGGATTTATATATAAATATACGCGTTTTACTATAAAATAAATCATAGATTGCCCAATAATACTTCCAATTACCATTATAATACTTGCATATAGTCCATATAAAAAACCTTCCCTCATCATCATAATCAAAAACTTATTATCTGTGATTCCCATAGCTCTTAAAATTCCAAATTCATGTCTTCGTGAAAAAACTAAATAACTCACTGTATTGATAATATGAAACAAACTTATGCTTAGAAGTACAAATACGATACCATATATAAACAATAATTTCTGGTTTAAATAAATATTATTTTTTTCAATAGCAATAGTATAATCTGTCACAATACATCGTTTTATATTATGTATAACATTTTTTATTTCTTTAGCTACTTCCATGCTATTGCTTTCTTTCGTCTTTTTTATACTGGCCATATTGTAATTTATGATATTAAAATTACTTTCCATTTGTTCATTTGTCATAACTATATCCATGCCATAATCGCCAATAAAGTATATATTATTTGCCATTACACGTTTTACAGTAGCAGCAACTACAAATTCTTTTACTGTATAATCATTTTTATCTTCTTCTTTAAACTTAATAGTCTCATCAGTAGGTTTCATTGTTTTTGGCACTTTAACTTTGATAGTATCTCCTGGCTTTATGTCAACTGCACCATATATACCAGTACCATCCATAGGAAGTCTAACAATCACTTTATTATTTTTAACCATGTCAGAATTATCAATTTTTCCATCAATAATATAAGGATTTAATCCTTTTAACATGTTAGCATTATATCCATAGATATTTGTCTTTAAAAGGTATCCCCCATCACTTTGTTTAGTGCAAATTCCATTGAAAAAATTCTTTATTCTGTAATCTTTTTCAAGAGGTTTAAAGAAATTTTTCCAAAGTAATTGTTCATCTCTAATGTGTATACCGCCAAAAAAATACCTTACTGGGTGAATACTTGATACACCTTCTACTTCGTTTAGTCTTGAAATTTTATCTTTTGGTATTCCTATATCAAAATCAGTTGTTTGCATAGCTATTTGATAATCAGAATTTAAACCATCATCAGCCTTCATTGTAAGCTCGTTATTATTTCTAGTAAGTTGTATAGAATAGCTAGAACATAGAAAAATAATTCCCCCAAGTGCTAATGAACACAAAATCCCTATAAACATTCCTTTTTTTTGAGTCATATATTTATGAGATAATACTGCTGTCATGTTAGAAAACTTTATACTTTTTATCTCTCTATTCTGTTTACTAATAACTTCAAAATTTTTCATTGACTCAATACTAGAATATTTGCTTAGCTTATATACAACTCGTACAGTGATTAAAATTAACAATAATGCTAAAAACAAAAATCCTAAGTAAATAGATTTTTCACTTATAAAAAATGACCCTGGAATAATATCACTACCTAAGAATATATGAGGAAATTGTTGATGTATTGTTGAAGCTACTCCTATGCCTAAAATACATCCTATAGGAAAACCTATGATGAAAAGTAAAAATAATTCTAAAAACAAGAGTAGTAAAAGTTGCTTATTATTAGCACCTAACACTTCTAAAGCGCCATATTGTGATATTCTTTGAAGTATCGAAACATGGAAAATACTATATATTGCTGCTGCACTAAATATTCCAATAATCAAAACAATTGCATTTGTATTTAATTTTAAAGAATTTAAAAATTGAAATACACTATATCTTTCAAAAGTTATTGGAGGTTTTACACCAAATTCACTTGATAAATTCCAGTTTACATAGGAACTTTTTTTCGATATACTAAATTCTCTCATAAATCTAGCACTTTGTTTTTTTATATTTTTATTTTCATCAAATTTTACATAAACCATATAATTACCATTTTCTTCAGAAAATGTAGAACTATCTACAAAACCCTCTAAAGCAGTTTCTGGATTTAAAATATCAGATAAAATCCCACATAACTTATAAGTTTTTCCGTCTAATTTTATCTCTGTTCCAATTTTTTCTTTTATATTTAAATTATTTAATGAATAGGTATCAAGTGCTATTTCTCCTTCTTTGCTAGGAAGCTTTCCTTTCAATAATTTTCTACCTGTCATATCTAAATAAGATGAATCCACATTTAAAAAATTCATAATGAAAGGTTCATCTATAGAACCTTTAGTATTTGTGATACCAAGTCTATTTACAGTGTATTCATTTGATTTTTTGTTTTTCTTAATTTTTTGTAGTTGTTTATTATCTACCTTAAAATAAAAATGATAATCTCCATTATCCGCTCTTATTTTCTCAATTTTACTTTTATTTGCACTATTTACTAAAGAACCAATTCCTGTCAATAAGGCTACCGATAGTACGATGCTTAAGATTATAGATATAGATTGTTTTTTATAATGTTTAATATATTGAATTGCAAACTTCATTAAAGATATCATAGTATTTCACCACCATTATTTACTACAATTCCATCTTCAATATGTATGATAGAATCGCATATTTGTGCTATATTTTCATTATGTGTTACCATAAGTATTGTTTGGTGAAATTTTGCACTACTTTCTTTTAGTAAACATACTACTTCCATTGTAGTCTTACTATCGAGATTTCCTGTTGGTTCATCAGCTAGTATAAGTGCAGGTTTATTTGCTAAGGCTCTAGCAATTGCTACTCTCTGTTGTTGTCCACCAGAAAGTTCACTTGGAAATTTTAGACGTTTGTCCCAAATACCTAATGTATTCATTAACATTTCAATATAGCTATGGTCTACATAATTTCCTTTATCCAATGTAACAGGAAGAGCAATATTATCATAGACATTTAGTACTGGTATTAAACTGTAATTTTGAAATATAAAACCTATATTCCTTCTTCTAAATACAGTCAAATCCTTTTTTCTTAATTTAGATATGTTTTTACCCTTAATTATTACATCTCCTGATGATGGGCTATCCAACCCACCTATAATGTTTAATAATGTACTTTTACCAGACCCAGAAGTTCCAACTATAGCAGTAAATGTAGCCTTTTCAATTTCTATGCTTACCCCATTTAGTGCATTGACCTTGTTTTCATATTCTCCATAATGTTTTACTAAATGATTCGTCACTAATATACTCATTTTATTTCTCCTTTCAACATAACTTAAAATATAAGTTCTTATAAGATATTGTAAGTGACGATAATTACACCCATCCTACAAAGTTAATTTAAACTCTTACAATTTTGTAAGAAGATACTAAAACAACTTCCGCTTCCTAATTTGGATTCTACTATAATATTCCCTTTTTCTTTTTCTAAAATTAATCTTGTAAGATAGAGACCAATTCCTGTACCATTTTGATTTTCAACATTTTTACCTCTATAAAATCGTTTAAAAATATTGTTCAATTCTTTACCATCAATGCCTATTCCTTCATCTTTGATTATAATTTTAGTGTATAGTTCCATTTTTTCTACAGAAATAGTAATTATACTATTTGATGGTGAATATTTTATTGCATTTTCTAAGACATTTACAATTGCCTCTATAGTCCATTTTTTATTATGAAATAACTTTATATCTGAAAATATTTCTAAATTTATTTTTATGTTTTTAGATTCTGCTTTATTAAAAACAGTACTAATACTTTGAACAATAGTGTCTTTAATTAGTAGTTCTTCTGCTTCAAATTTGATAACCCCATCTTCTAATTTAGTCATCTTAAATAGAGACTCTAATAACCAGTCAATTTTAAAAGTTTGATTTTTCATTTTTTGTAAAAATTCTACTTTTTTTGATGTAGGAAGATTACTATTTTCTAAAAGTTCACAGTAAATGGTAATATTTGAAAGTGGTGTTTTTAATTGATGTGACATATTTGAAATTAAACTTTTAATTGCTTCCTTTTCTGATTTTGACTGCTCTACTTCTATCTCTATCATATCTTTAACTTTTTTTACTTGGTAAGAAATTTTTGATATTCTTGTATCTTTTGTATCTGGATAAGAAATTTCTTTACCTTCCAATAATTGATTTAGCATTAGACTTAATTCGTCACATGTATTTTGACTTTTTTTAATAGTTATTATAGCTATAATTATCATACATATTGCAACAAATAATAGTAACATATTTATTCCACCTCATTCCATAGATAGCCCATTCCATAAGCTGTTTTTATATACTTTGGATTAGATGGATTATCCTCTACCTTCATTCTAAGTCTTCTTATATTTACAGATATAATATTCTCATCAACATAATTTTCTTCACTATCCCATATATGATGTAAAATTTGTTCCTTCAATAATATTTGTCCTTTATTCTCAATTAAATAATTAATAAGCTTATATTCTACAGCACTAAGTTCCAAATCTACTTCATTTTTATACACCTTTAATAACTTTTGGTCTAATCTTATACCATTAGAATACAGCACTTTATTATTTGATTTTTTTCTTATTGCTACTTTAACCCTCGCTTTTAATACAGACAAAGAAAACGGCTTTGTGATATAATCATCTAAACCTATTTCTAATCCTGTTACCTCATCAATCTCTGAATCTCTTGCAGTAAGCATTATAATTGGAATATCTGACATTTCTCGTATTTGCTTACATATATCAAATCCATTTCCGTCTGGCAGATTACAATCTAAAATTATAAAATCTATATTTTTATTATTAAATATATGTAAGCCCTCTTGTTTTGTATAAGCTTTTAAAACATTAAATCCTTCACTTTCAAAAGCATAAAAAAGACCTTCATTTAAGTTTGTATCATCTTCAATAATTAATAAATTCAATTTTCTACTCCTTTTATTTTTAAACTTTTAAAATAGTATTTCTTCTTATCTTTTGTTAAAAATATATTGATACACCTATTTTACTAAAAAAACTGTAATTAAATTTGTTTTTTCTCAAATCTAGTTACAGTTTTTTATTTATAGACTATTCACCTTTAGAACATTCTCTATAAAAGGCTTTAATTGATTTTAAATCATTATCAGTTATAATATGTACACCACTTGCACTTAATAAATTAGCAAGACACTCAATACGTTTGAAATGTTTTTCTGTACTCTCATTAAACAATACTGGGTCTAACCAAATATTTATTAATATTATAAATACTTCAGACATTTCGTTTGGATAATCAGTTTTAAAAATGCCTTCTTCAACACCTTGTTTTATTAAGCAAGATAGTAAAGGGGTCATTTCAAGCGTAGATGCTCTTATACTCTTCATAAATAAGATAGGTTTTTTTTGGAGGCACATATAATCAATCAATTTTTTCCTTATTTCTGAACTAGATATGTGTAAGATAAATTCAGACACTTTTTCTCTAATCGTAAAGTTAGGATTATTTAATATTAACTTTAAATTTTCCATCTCTACTTTTAAATTACTTGATATAATCTCTTCGAACAGGAGTTCTTTATCTTTAAAATGGTAGTATACAGATTCTTTAGATATATCAAGAGTATCCACAATTTGTTGCATAGTTACATCATCATAGTCATTTTCTTCGAATATTTTCCACGCAACGTCTAATATCTGACTTCTCATCTTGTCAGAATGTTTATTTCTTGACATATAAATTCACTTCTTTCTTTATCAATTTATATTAATTGTTCATACATTTATTATAATAAGATTTTTTACAGTATGTCAATACACACCATTTAAAGACAACAAATCGTATTTATTCTTAAATTTCTTATTATTTATCATTAATATAATTTATATGTAAAAATATTATAAAACATATATAAATACATATTATTTAATTTAATGACGCTTAAATTGAAAATATAACCTTATTCTTATATAATTAAATTATGTAAGGATAAGGTTATATGATTTAATTATACTTTTACTAGGGGGAATAGAATTGAAAAGGGTTGATGAAAGAAATACTATGTTTGCAAGAGCAAATTATAAAAAAAATGGTTTTGCTTATAATGACTATTATGAGAAAAATCCTGAAAAAAAAGAAGTTGATGATAGTATAAGAAGTAGACCAAATTTATGTAGTGAAGGAACTATGACTTATAATGAGATAAATTCTCCAATGGCAAGTAGTGCATTTGACTTTTTATCTGATATAAAATCACTATGTGAAGGAAAAGTTTGTGACAATAAAGTGGATGTAGATGCAAAATCTATGACTAAAAAGATAAAAGGGTTTGCAAAGCAATATGGAGCTTCTGTGGTTGGTATAACTAGATTAAAAGATTATCATATTTATACAAATAGAGGTAGACATGAAGAAAACTATGGTGAGGAAGTTAATCTATCTCACAAATATGCAATTGTATTTGGATGTGAAATGGATAAAGAAATGATAAACAGAGCCCCGATGATATGTGAAGTTATAGAAACTTCAAAATGTTATGTAGATGCATCTATTGTTGGCATGATTTTAAGTTATTACATAAGAAACCTAGGATATGATGCTAGAAATCATATGGATGCTAATTATCTAGTAATGCCTGTTTTTATAGCTCGTGATGCTGGATTGGGTGATATAGGAAGAAACGCAATACTTACAAATAAAGATTATGGTTCTAGACTTAGACTAGGGGTTGTTACTACAGATATTCCACTTATAGAAGATGAATATGTTGATTTTGGACTTGAAGACTTTTGCAAAGTATGTAAAAAATGTTCTTTTAATTGCCCTTCTCACTCACTTTCTAATGATATTAAAATTGGTGATGATGGAAAATATAATTGGGTGATTGAACATGAAACATGTTACATTAAATGGAGATATTTAGGCACAGACTGTGGTATGTGTATATCTGCTTGCCCATTTAGCCAAAACCTTGAAACTATAAAAAACACTACTTCTTTTAAAGGCAATAATGAGCTTATTGAGAAAGCTTTGGATGAATATACTTCAAAATTTGGTAAAAGAATATTTGTACCTGGAAATCCATCTTGGTTAAAATAATTTTATATATTTAATAAATAGTCTGTCCCATGATAAATTCTAGGACAGATTATTTATTAAGTATTTTATTTATATGAATATAATATGATAATTTAGCAACATTTTGATTATATAATTAGCTTTATATAGAATATTAAACATAAAAGGAGTGAATATATGAAAAAAATATTAGTAGTGGAAGATGATACTATATTAAATAAAACACTATCGTACAACTTAAATGAAGAGGGATATATGGTTATTTCAAAATTCACAGCTATATCTTCTTTAGAATCTATTGTTAAACACAAATTTGATTTAATTATTTTAGATGTTAATCTACCAGATAGAAGTGGATTTGATTTGTGCAAGAAAATTAAAGAAAATTATGATATCCCTATAATTTTTTTAACTGCCAATGATATGGAATATGATATGATTAAAGGTTATGAACTTGGAGCTTTGGATTATATAACAAAACCATTTAATATCAATGTGTTTAAACAAAAAGTAAGAGCACTTTTAAATCATATTACAACAAAAACAAAACAAGATTGCTATGATGATGGATATCTCAAGATTAACTTTTCTGAGTTCTGTGCATATATAAATGACAATCAAATTGTATTTACACCATTAGAATATCGTACTTTAAAACTATTTATTGAGAATCCCAAAAACATTCTAACAAGAAAAATACTTTTAGAAAAACTTTGGGATATAGATGCTAATTTTGTAGATGAACATACTTTGACATCTGTTATAAGTAGAATTAGAAGTAAAATTGAAAAAGATGGCTCTCAATACATTAAAACAGTATATGGTATGGGATACATGTGGATAGGTGAAAAAAATGAATTTTAAAAATTTTTCTTTTAATACTATTTATTTAATAATTGCTGTTAGTATGGCTCTTACAGCTATTCTATTCAATATAGCAATTTATATAATAACTAATGATTTTAAAATAGTTGTTCTATTATTGATATACACAATAATATTCTCTGGTTTTATATTATTAATCATGCTCTTACTTCATAAAAAAATAACTCTATTTTGCTCTGAGATATGTTTAACCTTAGATAAGATGATGAATAGTAAAGATAATCTGGAAATTACTTTGGAGGAAGAAACACTTTTGTCACGTATTAATCATAGACTGATTAGAATGTATGAAGTCATTCAAGAAAATCGCCACAATATTGCTATGGAAAAAGCTGATTTACAAGAATTAGTTTCTGATATCTCTCATCAAATCAAAACTCCTATTGCAAATTTAAAGATAATTAATAATACTCTACTGAATCAGAATCTTAAAACTGAAATTCAAAATGAGTTTTTGATGGATATGCAAGGTCAATTAGATAAATTAGAATTTTTAATGCAGTCTATGATAAAAACTTCAAGACTAGAGACAGGTATAATTTCATTATCTAAAAAAAAGAATTCGATTTATGAAACAATTGCGACTTCACTTAGTGGAATTTTATTTGATGCTGAAAAAAAGGACATTGAAGTTACAGTTGATTGTGATTCAAACTTATATATATGTCATGACAAAAAATGGACTTCTGAAGCTATTTTCAATATATTAGACAATGCAGTGAAGTACACAAGTCCTAAAGGTAAGATACATATATCTACAGAATGCTGGGTTATGTATGCTAAAATAGATATTACTGATACTGGAAAAGGCATATCAGAAAGTCACCAAGCAGAAATTTTTAAGAGATTCTATCGTGAGGAAGATGTACATGATATAGATGGTATTGGAATTGGTCTATATCTTTCAAGAAAAATTGTATCTCTTCAAGGTGGATATATCAAAGTTACATCAAAAATTGAAGAAGGCTCTACTTTTTCTATATTTTTACCTAATAAATAAATTTTTAAATATTTTATTTGTGATAATTCTGCAACATTTTGATTATATACTGTATTTACAATATATAAAGGAGGTCTTTATAGTGAGTATTTTACAAGTAACAGACTTAAAAAAATATTATGGGAGAAATTCAAACATTACAAAAGCTCTTGATGGTGTGAGCATATCTGTTGAAAAAGGTGAATTTATTTCTATTGTAGGTACATCTGGTAGTGGTAAATCTACATTATTAAATATTATGGGAGGTTTAGATAATCCTACATCTGGAAATGTCATTATAAGAGGAAAGGATTTATCAACTATGAATGATGAACAACTTACAATTTTTCGACGTAGAAATATAGGTTTTATATTTCAAAATTATAATCTTGTTCCTTTACTTAATGTATATGAAAATATCATTTTACCAATTGGATTGGATGGTGAAACACTAGATAAAGACTTTATAAATGAAATTATAAGTTTACTTGCACTAGATGAAAAATTATATGATGTACCAGGTAATCTTTCTGGAGGACAACAGCAACGTGTTGCTATTGCAAGAGCACTTGTGACGAAGCCTGCTATTGTACTTGCTGATGAACCAACAGGTAATCTTGACAGCAAAACTAGTGCAGATGTATTAGGCTTACTTAAGATGACAAGTGAGAAATTTAACCAAACAATTGTAATGATTACCCATAATAATGAAATTGCACAATTAGCAGATAGAATCGTTCGTATTGAAGATGGAAAAATTTATAACTAGGAGGTGAAATATATGTTTAAAAATAATAATGGTGCTTTCATTAGAAAAATAGCATTGAATGATTTAAAAATTAATAAACTTAAATTTTTTCTTTCAGGTATTATTATAATGATTTCCACATGTTTATTATTAACAACTACTTTAGTTTCATATAATGGCTCTATGGATTTGGTTAATTCATCTCCCTATCATGCGAGATATCAATCTGTAAATGAAAAATCAAAAACATTATTACAGCAAAATAAAAACTTTAGTAGTGTAGGAGTTTATAAGTCACTTGGTAGTGAGATAAAATCAGATTATAGAATGTCAATGATATATGTAGATAACACTGCAATTGAGCTTCTGAATTTTCAACTATTAAAGGGCGGTATGCCAACAAATAAATATGAAATTGCTATTTCAGAAAAATATCTATCTGAACTTGGCTTGAATAAAGACCTTGGAGATAGCATTACATTAAAATATCGCGACAATATTACTAACAAAGAAATACAAAACGATTTTATTATTGTTGGATTTGTAGAAAATTACTATCAAGATAATGCTAAGCAATACTATACAGTTGTTTCCAATGATTATCTCAAGGATATGGCTTCTACACCTTTACAAATCAAAAGTAATAATTTTAATGAAGCAACTCCAAACACTGTAGATGTATTAGTTAGATTATCAAAAGAAAATACAGAAAAATCCCCTACTTTAATTAAGACTCAATTAAGTGAAATTGGTTCCTCTTTAAATATTAAAAAACATAATATATATTTAAATGATAATTATATTGAATCAAATTTAATTGATGGTGAACAAGTTATTACAGTTTTAATAGTAGGAGTAATTATTCTTTTTTCTAGTTTGTTTGTTATTTATAGTATTTTTTATATTTCAGTTGTTAATTCAGTTCAAATGTATGCAAAGTTGAAAGCACTTGGTATGACTTCTTTTCAGTTGAAAAAGATTATTTACCTACAAGGAAATATTTTATCTATTATTTTTATTCCAATAGGCATTATATCTTCCTGCATAATTACATATATAATTCAGCCTTTAGCATGGCAAATGACTACTGACTTATTTATTATTCTAGTATTATCAATAGTAATATTTTTGACTGTAAGAATTTCTTTAAATAAGCCAGCTAGAATTATTTCAAAAACTTCCGCTATTGAAGCTATGCAATACACAGAAATTAAATCTAGAAATAAAATTAAAACACTTAATTATATAAATATTAAAAATTTAGCACTAAAAAATATTGAGGTAAATAGAAAGAAAAATTTAATAGCATTGATTTCATTGAGTATTAGTGGAATATTATTTATTTCAATTGCTAGTCTGTCTAATTCTATAGATTTTAATAAACAGATGTCTCAGACATTCGTTTATAATGAAAATTATATTATTGGAAATAAAATTGACAATTTGTATGAACGAATTACACAAATTCAGCAAAATAATCCATTTACAAACACTCTTAGAAATGAAATCAAATCAATTTATGGAGTACAAAAAGTAATTGAATCTAAAGGAATAAAATGTGAAGTTATATACCCTTCTATTAAGGATAAAGATGGAAGTAATGTTACAACTTTGATTGAAAGTGTCACACCAGAGCTTGCAAAATCATTCCAAAAGTATATTGTAAATGGTAAAGTTGATTATAAGCAATTGGATTCAAACAGCTTGATTGTAAATAAATATAGGACAAAATCTTATGGAGTTGATTTGAAAATTGGAAATACAATTACATTTAATATATTTAGTGGAAATGACATCATCAAAAAACAAATGAAAATAGTTGGAATAATTGATAATTCAAATACAGGATGCATGTTCTTTACTTCAGACAAGGCTTTAGATAAAATAACACCATATAATACAAATTTACATTTTTCAATTTTATCCGATAAAAAGTATTCAAAAGAAGTTGAAGAAAAACTATTAAATATTATTCAAAATAATTCAAATTTAATCCTTTATTCATATGATAGCGATTATAAAATGCTAACTAGAGCTTTTAAGTATATGATTATAGCTGCATATGTATTTGTTGGTTTAATTTCCTGTTTTGGTATCCTTAATATGACAAATATCCTTGTAAATAGTGTATTAACTAGAAAAAAAGAGTTTGCCTTACTTCAGGCGGTTGGAATGACAAAAAAACAGTTGCGCAAAATGCTCTATCGATAAGGTTTAAATTTGAGTATTAAAGCTGTATTTGTATCAATTACATTGGGTTATTGTGGTTCAAAATTACTCTGCTTTTTTATAAAAGATGTTGTTAGATTAGACTTCATTAGTTTCAATTTCTCTATACTTTCTATTTTAATTTTTTCATTTATATTAATAGGCATGCAAATATTAATAATTGAATTCCTTATAAGAAATCTAGAAAAACAATCAATTACAAAACGTTTACGCTCTCAATAAAAATATATATAAAAATAGCTACTTTTATACTACACTCAACATAGATTTTCAAGATTTAGAGGGTCTGAAAACTTTGATTTTACGACCCTCTGTTTGTTTTTTAACTTCTATTATTTATTTTCTGAATATATCAATAGCATGACTCGTAACGCCTATTAAATCTTCGCGTTCACAAGTAGCAAAGTGATATTTCAAATATAACTCAAATTCTTCATCATCCATAGCATCGACTGCTTCACGCATACATAGGGCTAAACCATCC
The DNA here is from genome assembly GCF_020658455.1 of Clostridioides sp. ES-S-0005-03. Lineage (NCBI taxonomy): Bacteria > Bacillati > Bacillota > Clostridia > Peptostreptococcales > Peptostreptococcaceae > Clostridioides > Clostridioides sp. ES-S-0005-03. Next base: position 1,034,754 of record NZ_JACVWI010000001.1, read on the forward strand.
GATGCGACGTAATGCAGTCTTGTTACAGGAAAAACAGCCATCAAATCGTCAATGTTTTCTTTACGGACAAGTTCAAACAAATCCTTAGGACCTGACTTGGTAGCAAATGTCTGTGGGTCAATCAAGCCCTTTTCAATATATTCAGCTACATTGATATTTCCTCGGTTGAACCCTTCATCAATAAGGCAGCCATCAGATATAACATATGCAGCAAAAATCACACCACCATGTTTTGTTACACGGATAGCCTCATGTAGAGCTTGTTGTTTATCCTCTTTGCTATAAAGATGATACAACGGACCTAACAACAATGTAATGTCATATTCATTGTCTGAGAAAGCAGACAAATCCATAGCATTACCTTGAGTAATAGTTATATTTTCATTTGATTGAATATTTTTACGGAAAATTTCTATGTTATGTTCGACCAATTCGACTGCATCAACGTCATATCCCTGACGTGCCAGCGTGTGAGAATATCGACCAGTTGCAGCACCAATTTCAAGCACACGGTCGCTAGGTTTTAAGTACTTTTCAATATAATGCATAGTAGTTAGGAATTCAACTGTTCCATGCTTTAATGCCAACCGACTATCTTCGTCGTAATTATTGTAAAAATCAATTAAGTATTGGTTTATTTTCATATTGCACCCCCTTATGTATTAGTTAGTAAACATCAAATAGATAAATTCCAATCCTTTTTTTCTTGTCTTATAAAAGCTGATAATATATTTTTCAACATTTTTTCGGCACTATTTCTATCTAATGTCAATTTTTTCGTTGCTGTTAAGACAGCTATGCCATGAGTATAAAGAAATAAATCTAAAAATATGACTTTTGCACATTCTAACTCTATTCCAATACTTTCAGAAAAAAGCCTTGCCTTTTTTTCATTATCAATTTCTTTGTAGAAATCATTTGGATCTTCCATCATCAAATCTAAATCGTTTATAAACAACAACTTAAATAAATGTGTTTCTTCTTGAGCAAATTCAATGTATGAAAGTGGAAGTAATAAATATTGACTGACATTTTCAGAATTATGATAATTAATAACATACTGATTATAGTATTCATATGCAAAAGCAAGAAATTCACCTTTTAATTCATCCATATTTTCATAGCAAGTAAAAATTGGTCGAGTGGAACATTGTAATTTACTTGCGATACTCCTTGCATTTACAGTTTCAAATCCTGTTTCTCTTGTAATATCCAAGACAATATTCAAAATCATTTCTTTCGTTATTTTTGCTTTAGGTGGCATATAAATTCACTTCTCCATTAAATTTTTATAAAATACATACGTTATATAACAATTGTTGCACATTAAAAAAATTATGTCAAGAAATAGTTTTGCATTTTTTATCATTCCTGAAGCTGACAAATAAAATATGAGTTGCAATTAATCTATTAATAGACGATTGCAACTCATATTTTACTTTAAATACTTTTCTTTTTACATGATATTTCATATACATAATCTTCTGATGAATTAATATCACTTTCTTTTGAATTAATATTACTTTCTTTTCTTTTTTTAGAATCAATTAAGACAAAATATAGTATAAAACCTACAACAAGTCCCCAGGTTCCACCTTTAGCAGCAATCACGCCACCCATCAGCCCAATTAATCCTCTCTCTACGCCAGTATCACATAGTTCCATTGATAGTTTAGTACATAAGTAACCTTGAACTAAAAGTGTCACTGATAATGCTAATGGTATAAGAGGCGTAGCTATTTGGGCAATTGGATAAAAGCAGATAAAAATAGCTGAAACCCATACCAACGTACCCATACCACTAAAAATAGACTGCATTGCTTCCTTTCCAACCTTATATCTTTGAGCAACACTTCCAGTAAGAGTTGCAGCTAATGGACCACACATAGCTATATATGGAGAAATAACTGCCATAACAATATTTCTTATCCCACTTATAATATTAGACCTATTAGAATTAAAATCAATATACTCATCTGTTCTGTTTTTACTTTCAGAAAGAACTAAATTTTCACCTGTTATAAAATCACCAAATGCAATTATATATATCATGAAAGACATTGGCAATCCTTGTATAAATAATATTAGACTTGGAAAACCTATTCCAAAAGGAGATACTGTATCTATTAATTTTTGAAAATCCATTATATAAATAATATTTTCAAAATTAAAGCTAGGAATTCCTATTTCTTTACTAAATATTCCTATAATTAAACTCACTAAAATAGCTGGAACCACTCCATATTGACCTAATCGAAATAAAAGCTTATTCTTTACTTTTAGAGCATCGAATTTTTCAGAAAACATTACAAAGCAAGCAACTAAAATCCCAACTGTTATAGATATTGGATAAGATTCAAATCTGCCTTTAGGGCTAAATTCTGCTATTACAGTTGATATACCAACTCCCATAAGTATTCCACCTTTGATGGAATTTGGGATTCTATTTACTAGTTTTCCAGCTATACCTGTTATACCCATTAAAATAAATATAATTCCTAAATCTATTTGTAAAGCTGTTAATGCTTGTATTCTTTCAATACCAATATTGAACTTTAACAAATATGCAGTTGTAAGAGTTATAGAAGCTGTAATCCAGCCAGGAACTACTGGGTCTCCCATAAAAACATGCAGGCAATACAATATTGAGTTAATGATAGCCATACTCCATGCTACTTCATAGGGTAATCCTAATATTTGCGTGCTAAGTCCAATAGTTCCTAAGCTTGTCATACTTGATATTATGCCTTGAATAGCTTCCGGTTTCTCAAATCTGTAATGTATAAATGGAATTCGTATCTTAAACATTCCAAATTTTATGTGAGGCTGTTCACTTCTAGTGAGTCTTTCCATAATTTCACTCCACCTTTCAATAACTCTTATTAATTGTTTATAAATTATCAATCTTGTTAAAACTAGTATATAACATATAAATTACATAAACAATAAATTAAAATTGTAAAATTGATAGATTTTGTGCATATATAGAAAGATATATCCATTTTTATTTTTTTATATCGATTGATAAAGGTTCTTTATAAAATTCAATAGTTCTTTTCCATGATTCAAACTGTCCTTTTGCATTACCTTTTACAGTTCCTCCTGAAGAAAATATTCCTCCAGCCATATTCATAGATAAAGTTTCACTTAGAGGTACAATATATGGAATTGGTAAAGGATGTCCCATCTTATCATATGTTAATAGTTCCACATTATATTGGTAATTATTTCTTTTAAGTTTTTCTATGATTTCTACACAACCATCATAACTATTCCAAATATTATCTTCTTTTCCAGAAATCATAAGAATGTCAGCTTCAGAATTTTCTACTTTTATCCTAGCCTCTTCTTTATTGTCTGCCCTTTCAATACTTTTCTTATAAGTACTGGCAAATCCAAATGGAATTCCTTTTTCTATATCTTTTTTCTGGTCTTCAAAGAATATATTATTGTCTACCTTGATATATGGAAGTGGCTTACCTTTATATGACCATGATGAAGTATCTTTTCCATTCATTTGTCCATCAAGTGCTTGAAAACAATACGCATGAGGCTGTGATACTACTACTTTTTTAATTTGTTTATATCTTGAAGCAAGTAAAAGTGCTAACTCACCACCTTTTGATGTCCCATGTACAAATATTTCTTTAGTATTAGTGATTTCATCTTCACTAATCCATTTAAATATTTTTTCAAAGTATTCTAATGGTACTTCTTCTAATTTACTTGGCAATCCTTCTAGAGCAAAATAAGCAACTGCTAGTACATTGAACCCTCTAGATGCAAGTGGAGCTGCCAGGAGTTCTAAAGCATCTAAATTTCCATCAGAACCCCCTAAAACTAAAATTGTTTTATTACTAGAGTTTTGTTTATAAAATAATTTTCCTATAAATTCATCAGATATATCTTTTGTGATAATATCTTCTGTTTTGAACAATCTCTTCAACTTAACTTCTTTTCTTTCAATATCAGATTCAAATATCATATTCATGATTATTGGTTTATCAATAGATATATTTTCTGCAAAATTTTCACCTTCAGTTTTTGATTTTTTCAGAGAATATATTAACCCCATGCAGTCAGTAGTTTTATAAGTCCCTTCTACAGGTTCAATTGAATCTAAATCCACTTCTCCTTTTTCATTTGAATAAAATACCCCATAAGATGAGAATTCCTCTCCTTTACACCATGGAAATTCCATTTTCATAGATACTCTTAATTTACTATTTGGAATTAAGCCTGAAACTATAACTTTAATTTTATCATCTACAAGTGATTCTGCATTGTATATATTTACTTTCATAATTGATTCCTCCATGTAATAATTATTGCTCATGATTTATATATTTGAAATAGCTTTCTTTAGCAAGCTATGAATAATCCAAATATAAGACATCATGTTGACTATTTCATTATATCAACTCGAACCAATTTAGTCAATATATTGTCTTTTCTATTTACTTAAAATTATTTTAGTAATATGAGCTATTCGTAATTTAAAATTTTGCTTATATTGAGTGATAGAAAAAATAAAACCACTCCTTTAAAGAAATGGTTTTATCTAGAAAATATAAATTATTTTTTAGTAAGCTTAATAAGTATTTTTTATTTAAAATTTTAGTACAAACATGTATTTCTTTATTTATAAATTTTACAAAATTTATGCATTGGCAAAAGTGTATATGGCATTAACCCTTGCTATATATAGATTTTCATCACTACAACCAATATATTTAGCATACTTTTCAATCTTCTCTCTTGCATTTTCAGCATCACTTTCATCGCTCTCTACTAGTTCATTTATATAAAGGTCCATTAAAGAAGCCTTATATTCTTTTATATTATATCCTAAAAATTCAGTTAATCTTTCAATCTCCTTACTAAAATCTCCATCTTCCTTTACCAAAAACTCGTATACATCTTCTCTATATGGATTTAATGTTATTATTTGTTTTACAACCTTACACTCATCTGCTTTTCCAATAAAACCATCTTTGTAATTATTAAACAAGGCATTAGATTTTTTTATAGATTCTTCATCAATATAAGAATGGACTTCACTGACTCTATTTTCTATAAGCGCATCTATTACAGCATAATGAATTTTGAAACAATCATTATACAAATAATTGCTCATTTTTTTTACTGTAGATTCTATTTCTAAAAAATTTGCATGATTATTTTTTTTATTCTTATTTGGTATGATAAAAGTTTTATTTAAGTTATTAAAAAGCCTTTTAAAATCTAAATATTTTTCACAATAAACACTTTTAAAGGTATCAATATCTATAGTTATAATTCCAAAACTCACTATAGTCTCGATTCCTTTCTTAAAAGATTCCTCTATATATTTTTCTCCTAGATTTAGACCTCTATCTGATATTTGTTTTAGATTTTGAAAATTATTTAAACAATCTCTCTCAAAGTTTTTAGAAATTTCTAAAGCATACAATTTAAAAATTTTTCTTATCTTATTATAATTATTTTTTGTATCATCAAACCTGATAATAGCTCCATTTACATCAAATGTAATCATTGAGTTTTAACCTCCCCCATTAGTTTCATCAATAAAATAAATTTAATATAAACTTTATAATCATAATATTAAACTTATTTCTACTATAATTATTAATTTGATGATGAAAGCCATTTTCCTTCTAAATAAAAAATTTGTCTAAAGTTTTTAAAAAAATTAGACAAACTTTAAGTTTTTAATCTCTAAATTACTCCAAATACACCAAATAATATTGGTATAAATATGGCTGGTAATAGATTTGCTACTTTTATATTTGTTAGCTTAAGTACATTTAAACCAAGTCCTATAATTAATAAACTTCCTGCAGCTGTCATTTCTGTAACTACAGGGTCACTTAAAAATCCATTTAAAAATGATGCCCCTAAACATATAATACCTTCATATAAAAATACAGATACAGCAGAAAACATTACACCTATACCTAAAGAAGCTGTAAATATAACAGAAGCTATCCCATCTATTACTGATTTTACAAATAAAGTATCATGGCTTCCTGTAAGTCCACTTTCTAACGAACCAACTACTGCCATAGCCCCTATACAAAATAACAAACTAGATGATATAAAACCTTCAGCAATAGAATCCTTTTTATTGCCTTTAGAAAACCTACTCTGCAAAAATGCACCTAATTTATTTACCCATTTATCAATATCTATTAACTCTCCTATTAAAGCTCCTAAAGCTATAGATATTATTGTCACTAGTGTATTCTTTCCCTCTAGTGCTCCTGATATCCCTATATATAATACACATAGGGCAATTCCATTCATTATAGTATCACTTACTCTTTGAGGTAAACCACCTTTGATTATAAGACCTACTATACACCCACCTGCGATTGCTAGACTATTTGCTATTACTCCAAACATTTTTTCTCCCCTCGATTAGTTAATTAAATTTTGCTTAAGTTCATTAAAAACTTAAATGTCAATGATTTGTAGTGGATATTCCAAATATTCCAAAAATTTTTCAAATCCTTTTTTTGATATATTTACAGTTTTAGTATTTATATTTGGATGAAAATTTAAATACTCTTCTTTAATTACATCCTCATCTATGTAAAGCTCTACTTTTCTTTCTGTATCATTTACTAATGAAAAAGGATTTACACTTCCAGGAAGAAGTTTAAGTACATTGTATAATCTTTCAGGCGAAGCAAATGATAACCTAGAACTTCCTATTTTTTCTTTAACTGAATTTAAATCAACATGTTTATCCCCTCTAACTACAATTAGATAGTATTTGTTTCCTTTAGCATTTCTTAAAAATAAATTTTTACACTGACATCCTTTTGTTATATCATTTAAAATTACTAACTGCTCTGCTGTATATACAGCTTCATGTTCTACTACCTCATATTTAATATTTAACTTATCTAAAATATTGTATATTTTAGTTTCATTTAAATTTACTTCAGTTGCATCTGATAATTCTGTTATTTTATCTTTTACATCACTCATCATGCTATATTCTCCTTTAATACTTTGTATATTACACTTCTCCTGTTTTATAGTAAATATTATTCTACTATGGCTATTGCTCTTACTGGAGCACCATCAGCGTCATTATACTTAAATGGAGCTGCTATAAATAGAAATCTTTCTGGCACAGCTTCTAAATTTGTAAGATTCTCTATTATTATTTTACCTTTTTCAAATAAAATGTGATGTACCTTAAAAGCTGATGTGTTGTATCTATCTACAGATAACATATCAATTCCTATTCCCTTTAGATTACTATCAGCTATATAGTTTGCAGCCTCTTCTGTTAATGTAGGATAACCTACATAATATTGCTTTTTATCCCAAAACTTTGACCAACCTGATTTAAATATTATAAACTCACTACTTTTTATTTCATCTTCATATTTTTTTAGATATTCTAATTCTATGTTTTTGCTTCCTTGCTCAAGTTCTAATACATAAGCCTTACCGACAAAATTTTCTATATCCAATGTATCTAAGGATTCACCTTTAGTATACATATGTTTTGGTGAATCCATATGAGTTCCATTGTGAGAAAATACACTGATTAATGTTTCTTGATATCCATTTTCTTCAATAATAGCTACTTTTTTTATATCTGGTCTATTAGTCTCTGCATATACAGGCATATCATTATGTGTCACATGAGTTAAATCAAAAACCTTCATTTTTTATACCCCCTATGTTTTATTTTCTATTATATACCTAAATTCACTTTATTTCTATTGGATTTTATCCTATTATTGCCAAATTAGTATATACTTTTTATAAAATTTAATGGATTCACAGAAAAATCTTGAAAAGAATTATCAGTAAATATAACATCTTCTCCTAAAAAACGCTTATATCTTCTTTCTTCTTTTTTTAAAGTAATCCTTTGTTTTTGTGAATGATTATTAAACACCATTATTTTAAGAGGTGTTTTTCCACCATTTGTTTGTACTCTTTTTAACATATATTTTATATGCATATCAGCCTCTGGAAATGAATACCCACAAAATACCAGAAGGTCAGCCTCTCTCAAAGTTTTTTCTGTCTCATTCCAAACATTACTTAAAAATATATTTGACATATTCTTAAAATATGTTGGTGGAACTATGATTGGTTCTGTCAGTTCTCCACACTCCAAACATTTTGTTTCTGAACTATTTTCAATTAGTTTCATAACACCACCTTCATGTGGTGTAAGAGTTAAACTGTTGCAAATAGGACAGTAAAGCCAGTTCAATGAACCATGTATCTTATAGAGTTTAATTAATGGTTCTTTTGGTTTTCTCCAGTTTAATTCTTCCTTAAAATTAGTAAATTCTACACCATAATCAAGCATAATAGGCAAATCATTTTTATCTCTTAAGCCAGTAACTGTATTGTCTATATGTATATCATAATTTGCACTAATAAAAGTTGTATCAAGGAGTAAATCATTTTGTAAAAGATTTTCAACTAAAAGTTTGTGATATTTATTATCTGTTCTAGGTGTATTATGAATTGCTTCAGCCATCAATAGTATTAAATACTGTCTTAAAAAACGTATACTATCACTTCTATTATTTAAATTTTCAAGTCCAAAATTTCTAAAGGCTTCTCTTCTTTGTTCTGCTAAATCTAAAAGCCCTAAAACTTCTTCAAATGTTGGAAAATTTGCATTATCTAGATTATCTTTTCTTATGTCAATATTAAACATTTGTTTAAAAAAGGCATACAATTCTCTATTCATATCAGTATCATAATTTTTAGGTTTTAATTTCTTAAAGTATTCACTAAATAATTCATTTTGAATGGGTAAATTTTCTGCAGCTGAAGCTCCTGCTCCCAAAAATATAGCTATTTTCATATAATTCCTCCTATATAAACATTACTATTATTTTTTATATCTATTAAATATTTATCTTATTAACTTATTTAATAATACAACAATAAAGCTGTCTTTTACTAGAAAAAATCCTATTACAAGACAGCTTTATATTTATATTTAAATCTTTAATAATTCATAAATAGAAAGAGCATATATTTGAGCAGCTTTTACAATATCCTCTACTATCAAATGTTCATTAGCTTGATGCTCAGTTTCTGGTTTCCCTGGGAAAATAGCTCCAAAGGCAACACAATTGTCTAAAGCTCTTGCATAAGTTGCTCCTCCAGATGAAAGAGGTGTTCCATCAAGACCAGTTTCCTCTTCATATACTTTTCTCAATGTTTTAACAAGAAGTGTATCTTCTGGAACATAAATTGAATCTAAGAAATCATATTCTTTATAATCTAAATTATATTTATCTGTTATTTTCTTTAGTTCTTTTACAAAATCATCTTTTTTATATGTTACAGGAATTCTTACATCAATTCCAGCAAATTCTTTTTTACTATCAATAGTTACTTTACCTATATTTACTGTTAATTTTCCTGATACATCATCCTTGCAATTAGGAACTATATTGTTTCCATTAGCATCTTCACCAATAACTTCTGCTAAAAACTTAATTATATTAGAATCTATTCCTATATTATTAAGAGCTATACAAAGTCTAGCTACTGCATTTATACCAGTATCACTAGCTGCTGAATGAACACTTTTTCCTATTATACATATTTTATTGCCTTCAACAGTGTATTCAAAACCTAATTTATCTAATTCTTTTTTTAACTTATCAGAATATTTTCCAATATAAACTGCTTTTCCTGGAACTGCATTTAAAGCCTTCCCAACTGATAATTCTATATCACTTTTACTCTCACATGTTAAATGAACTTGTAAAAGACCTTTTTCTGCATTTGTTATTGGAAATCTAGAATCAGGAGTAAATCCATAGTCTGGTACTTCTTCATTATTTTCTTTGTATTTATTTATACATCTCCAAAGATTTTCTTCATCAGCTCCAAAAATGAATCTTATTCTCTTATTTAAATCTATATTTAAATCCATAAGAGCTTTTACTGCATAAATTGCTGATATTGTAGGTCCTTTATCATCTTGTGTTCCTCTTCCATATAACTTACCATCTTCTAAAACACCTTCAAATGGTGGATAATTCCAGCTTTCTAAGTCACCTTCTGGAACTACATCAACATGACCAAGTATACCTATCATTTTTTCACCTTGTCCTATTTCTGCATAGCCATAATATCCATCTTTATATACTGTTTTAAACCCTAAAGATTTACATAAGTCTAAAATACCTCTTAAAGCCTTATCTATATTTTCTCCAAATGGGAAATTTTTAGTTGGCTCAGATATAACACTAGGTATTTTTACACTTTCTTGTATTGAAGAAATCATTTCATCTTGTAGAGAACTTACTTTTTCTTTAATTTGTTCTTTCATAATTATCACCCTTCAATTCTCATCATAATATACTAGTAAATATTTTGACCTTTTAAAAGAAAAATATGCTTACTTTTTTAGTTTTTTTATAAATTCAATTGCTTTTAAAGTACCCATTTTAGAGTGGTCAAATGTAAGCCCTCCTTGGAAGTAAACATTATAAGGAGGTCTTATTGGAGCATCTGCACTTAGTTCTATAGAAGAACCTTGTATAAATGCTCCTGCTGCCATTATAACTTCACTTTCATATCCAGGCATATCCCAAGGTACAGGTTTAACATAAGAATCAACTGGAGCAGCTTCTTGTATTCCTTGGCAAAAACTTATGACTTCATCTGCATTATTAAGTCTAATACACTGAATAATATCACTTCTTAAATCATCATGTTTTGGCAATACATCATATCCTAATTTTTCAAAAGCTCTTGAACAAAATATAGCTCCCATCACAGCTTGAGATACTACATAGGGTGCTAGGAAAAATCCTTGAAGAACATTTCTAGTAGTTCCAAAAGTAAGACCACATTCTTTACCTATTCCAGGAGAAGTCATTCTATATGATATAAGCTCAATTAAATCTTTTCTACCAGCTATATACCCACCTGTTAATGCAAGTCCACCTCCAGGATTTTTTATTAGAGAACCAGCCATAACATCTGCTCCAACATCAGTTGGCTCTTTAGTATCTAGAAACTCACCATAACAGTTATCAACCATTACTATAACTTCTGGTTTAACAGATTTTATTACATCAATGGCTTCTTTTATATCACTAATTGAAAGTGATTTTCTCCAAGAATACCCTTTTGACCTTTGTATCATAACAAGTTTAGTTTTATCATTTATTTTTCTTTTAATTCCTTCTAAATCCAAATTTCCATCTTCTAAAAAATCTACATCATCATATGTAACACCATATTCTTTTAAAGAGCCTTTTTCTTCTCTTATACCTATAACACCCTCTAAAGTATCGTATGGTCTTCCAGTAACAGATAGAATTTCATCTCCTGGTCTGACTATTCCTTGTATACATAAAGTGAGTGCGTGTGTTCCATTTACAATTATTGGTCTTACAAGAGCATCTTCTGTATTAAAAACTTTTGAATAAATTTCCTCTACTTTTTCACGTCCAATATCATTATATCCATATCCTGTAGTCCAATTAAAATGCATGTCACTTAATTTAGATTCTTGCATAGCTTTTAAAACTTTATATTGATTGTATTCTCTTATTTCTTTTATTTCCTCAAACTTATATTTTATATCTTCCATTATTTCTTGTGATAATTTAAAAGTATCATCATCTATACCATAGTAACCTTTCAATAATTCTTTTGTCTCATTAAGCATTTTATCACCTGTCTCTTTGTTATTTTATTTAAACATATCAAAGGAGACTATTTTACTAAAACAAATAAATTGTAGTTTATAAGTTAGCATAAGTCTCCTTTTAATTATCTTAAATTAAATTAGTTATCTATTGTTATTGTTGTTATTATTTTGATTTTGATTAGTTAAATTAATATATTTACCAGGTTGTATAGTCGAAACAGCATGTTTATAAATCATGTTTTGTTGTCTATTGTCCCCTTCTATCAATATTATATAACTGTCAAATCCTTTTACAAGCCCTTTGACTTGAACTCCATTGACTAAATATATAGTAACAGGTATCCTTTCTTTCCTAGCATTATTTAAAAACAAATCTTGTAAATTTAAAACTGTATTTTTCATTAGATTTGTACCCTCCCAAGATTAAATTGAACATCTAAAATATTCCTATCTTATATTCTATATAAGTTATGATAAATTTTCAATATGAAGTTGTATACTTAAAAATTTATATATATTATTTTATAGAATTTTTAATATATATAATTATTTCATTTTTTAATAAATCTATATCTTCATATTTATCCAAATCAAACCATTTTGCTGTTTCATATCTTTTAAACCAAGTTATCTGACGTTTTGCATACCTTCTAGAATCCCTTTTTATTATTTCAATGGCCTCTTCATATGTATATTCTCCATCTAGATACTTCAACATCTCTTTGTATCCTATACCTTGCATTGATATCATATCTTTTTTAAATCCCATATTTAGGAGTTTTTTAACTTCTTCAACTAAACCACTCTCTATCATGATATCGACTCTCATATTTATTCTTTCATACAAATGCTCTCTATCTCTATTCAAAACTATTATTATAGGTTGATAATCGTCATTAAATTTTAAGTCACTTGAAAAATCATTCATTTTATTACCACTTAAACAAACTTCAAGTGCTCTTATAACTCTCTTTGTATTGTTTTTATGAATTCTATCAGCAGCTTCTTCATCAAGTAATTTTAATCTATCATGCATGTAATCTATTCCATTCTCAAGAAGTTGTTTTTGAAGTTCTTTTCTTAATTCATTATTAGCATCAGATTTTGCAAAATCCATATTGTATATTAAAGAATTGAGATAAAGACCTGTTCCTCCAGTCACTAAAACACACTTTCCCTTTTGATTTATTTCAGATATATATTTTTTTGCCCTTTGTTGAAATTCTGAAACTGAAAATGGATAGTCAGGTTTAACCTCATCTATAAGATAATGCTTTACTCCTTGCATTTCCTCAGATGTAACTTTTGCACTTCCAATATCCATATATTTATATATTTGCATAGAATCTGCTGAAATTATCTCTGCATCCATATCTTTTGCTAACTTTATTGACAAATCAGTCTTTCCAACAGCAGTTGGACCTGTAAGTATTATAAGTGGTATTTTTTTCATAACATTCCTTTCCATATATTTTAAATATCCAAAATATTTTACATAATTCTTTTAAACATTTTTTCTATTTCGGTCTTAGAAATTTCAACCATTATAGGTCTGCCATGAGGACACGTAAATGGATTCTCACAATTTTCTAATTGTTCCAATAAGCTTTTTATCTCAATATCATATATTTTATCATTTGCTTTTATAGCAGACCTACATGCCATAGATGCAAATCTCTCACCTTTTAAATCATAATTACTTGTAATCTCATCTATATTATCAATTATTTGAAGTATAAACTTTTCAGTTTCTGGAATTCCAAATATAGTTGGAACACATCTTATCATTACATGATTGTTGCCAAAAACTTCTAATTCGAAACCAAATTTCATAAATAACTCTAAATTATTTTCAATTTGAAGCATATCTACATTTGATACTTCAAGAATTACTGGGTCTAAAAGTATTTGCATATTGATATCTTGTCTATAGAACTTATCCATATATCTCTCATACAAAACTCTTTCATGTGCAGCATGTTGGTCTAACAAATACATAGAATCATCTTTACTTAGAATTATATAAGTATTAAATACGACTCCAATTACAGAATATCCATATAAAGAAAATCTTTGTTTTGAATTAGTTAAATATTCCTCTTGGCTGTCTTTAATACTTCTTTCTAAATAATTACTATCTTCATTTTTAGAACTATCAATTTGTTTAGGCCTATCAACTTGAAATTCTTCTTGTATATTGTCATTTACAACCTCTTCTTCTAAAGAGCCCGTATTTTTTAATTCATTTTCTATATTTGCATTTAAAACTTCGCTTACAGAAGGAAATTCGTCTATTGGTTTTTCACTTGATAAACTTACAACTTCAATGAATTCATCTTTCTCTTTAGTTGTATTATTATTTTTTGAATTAGCTTCAATGAAGTTCTTATTTTTAAATTCATAATCTGTACTTTTTTCTCTACTATTGATAGCAATTCGAGGCTGCGTTTTTTTATCATTATATGTAGCATACTTTCCAATAAGGTTAGAATGTATTAATTTAACTTTTAAAAAATCTCTTAGCTCTATATACACTTCTTGTTCTTTTTCAAATTTAACTTCAAGCTTATTAGGATGTATATTTACATCAATACCTGCTGGGTCTACTTCTATATTTAAAAAACAAACAGCATGCTTACCTATTGGAATTATAGACTTATAACTTTCAGTTATTGCATCTATAATTATTTTACTTTTTACAAATCTTTTATTTATATAGATATGTTGCAAGTTTTTATTGGAACGATAGATGTTATTATTTCCTATATATCCATCAATTTTAAAGTGATTGCATTTAAATTCTATATTTATTAGGTTTTCCGTTATTTCTTTTCCATATATACTCCTAATAGTATTTATGAGCTTTCCATCACCTGGTGTATTTAACATTTGTTTATTATTATTTGTATATTTAAATTGGATATTAGGATTGCCTATTGCAAGCTTATTTATCAAATCACTTATGTTTATGGTTTCAGCATGGGTAGATTTCAAAAATTTCTGTCTTGCTGGTGTATTAAAGAAAATCTCTTTTATAATGATTGTTGTACCATTAGTGGAACCAATTGGCTCCTTTGAAACTATTTTTCCACCTTCTACAAATATTTTAGTTCCAACCATTTCATCCTTGGTTTTAGTAATCATTTCTAATTTTGATATAGCTGAAATAGATGCTAATGCTTCTCCTCTAAATCCAAGAGAGTACAAATCATATAAATCATCAATTTTTTTAATTTTACTAGTAGCATGTCTTAAAAATGATTTCTCAACTTCGCTTGAAGGTATTCCTATTCCATTATCTGTGATTTTAATTAAGGTTTTTCCTCCATCAATGATATCTATAGAAATCTTATTTGCACCTGCATCAATAGAATTCTCAATTAATTCTTTTAATGCAGAAGACGGTCTTTCTACTACTTCTCCTGCTGCTATTTTATTTATAGTCAAATCATCTAGGATGTTAATTATATTTTTCATTTTTACACCTCTAAGATTTTATTTCTTTTGCTTTTTTTTGAAGATTGTAAAGAGAATTTATAGCATCTAATGGAGTCATATTTAAAATATCTAAGTTTAAAATTTCTTCTGACAATATATCTCTCTTTACACTATCAAAAGATATTTGAGTTAGTGCTAATTCCTTTACAGAATCTTCTTTATCAATTTCTTCTTTACTATCCTTTTTCTTCATTGAAATAACTTCATCGTTTAACGTTTTAAACTTAGAATTTAGTTTATCATAATCCTTTTTCATGTGTTTATAATCTTTTACTATAAGCTCATGCTCTATTTTTAGAGATTCGTATTTATTTTTAAAATTGCTCTGATTTACCTTAAGTAGTTCTTCATCTAAATCATTATTAATCACAATAGTTTTTTCTTTATCTCCATTTATTGCTACACTGTTATAAACGTGATTTTTTTCTAAATCCTTAAGTATATATTTTGCTCTATCTATGACTTCATCTGGCAATTTAGCTAATTTAGCAACATAGATTCCATAACTCTTATCTGCACCTTGAGGAATTATTTTTCTTAAAAATATTATTCCCTCTCCATCTTCTTTAACTGCTATTGAATAATTTTTAACCTCTTTAAATTCTTCTTCTAAATCAGTAAGTTCATGATAATGTGTTGCAAATAGTGTCTTACATCTAATATTCTTTTGAATATATTCTACTATTGACCATGCTAAACTTATACCATCATAAGTACTAGTTCCACGTCCTATTTCATCTAAAATAACTAAGCTTCTTTCAGTAGCATTTTTTAATATAAGAGATACCTCATTCATCTCTACCATAAAAGTAGATTGTCCTTGAGATAAATCATCACTAGCCCCTACTCTTGTAAATATTCTATCTAATATCGGTACATTAGCATATTCTGCTGGAACAAAAGAACCTATATGTGCCATAAGTGCTATTATAGCAGTTTGTCTCATATATGTTGACTTACCAGACATATTAGGTCCAGTTATTATGTTAATGATGTTTTCTCCACGATTTAAATATGTATCATTTGGAACAAAATTTTCTTCACCTACTATATTTTCAACAACTGGATGTCTACCATTTCTTATATCGAGTTTATTATTTTCGTTTATCTGTGGTTTTATATAGTTGTTTATGTGAGCAACTGTTGCCAAAGATACAAAAACGTCTATATTAGCTATAATCTTAGCTACTTTTTGTATTCTGTCTATATTTTTATATATAGTATCTCTTATACTTACAAATATCTCATATTCTAGAGATTTAATTTTCTCTTCAGCATGTAGTATCTTTTCTTCTATTTCTTTTAACTCTGGAGTTATATATCTTTCTGCATTACTAAGTGTCTGCTTTCTTATATATGTCTCATCTAGTTTTGCTTGTTTAAAGTTAGCCTTTGTTATTTCTATATAATATCCAAATACTTTATTAAATCCTATTTTTAATGATTTAACTCCTGTCTTTTCTCTTTCTCTATTTTCTATTTCTTTTATAAGAAAAGCACCATTTTTAGAAATATCCCTCAATTCTTTAAGTTCATCACTAAAATCAGACTTAATTATATTCCCATCTTTTATAGTTATTGTAGGGTCTTCCAAAATGGCTTCATCTATTAAACTGTATATATCGTCCAACTTGTCCATTTCTGATACATACTCTTTTAATCTATTTGCATTTGATAAGTCTATTGTGTCTTTTAGATTTGGTAATTTTTCTACTGAATTTTTTAAGTGAACTAATTCTTTTGGTGTTACTCTTTCAAATGCTATTTTCCCACATATTCTTTCTATATCATATATATTTTTAAGTATATCATTTAAATCTTCTCTTAGTATAAAATCATCTTTTATTTCTTCTATTACATTTAATCTATTTTCAATTTTAGGTTTATTTATCAGAGGCTCTTCTACATATTTTCTTAGAAGTCTTCCTCCCATTGCAGTAGATGTTTTGTCTAAAACATGTAATAGTGAACCTTTCTTTTTATTTCCTCTTATAGTCTGAGTAAGTTCTAAATTAGTTCTAGTAAACATATCTAAGACCATATACTCTGATGAATTGTATATATTTATATTATTAATATTGGATGTTATCTGCTTTTGAGTGTTATATATATAGTTTAGAAGAATTGATAAACTAGATTTTATAAGACCCTTATCATCAAACTTTAATTTTTGTAGATAAACCTCTGGAAAATACTCTTTTAATATATTTATATCTAAATAGTTGTCGCTAAAACTTTCATTTATGTATATGTTGCTTACAGTAGCTATATCTCTAAGTTTTTCTATAAAATTCAAATCATTTATAATTATTTCTGTAGGATGAATTTTTGCAATTTCTTCTATTACTTTATCTTCATTCAGACAAGTTGCATTAGCTTCTCCTGTACTTATATCTACATAAGTTAAACCTATATTGGCGTCATCTTTATATAAAGATAATAAATAATTATTCTTTTTATTTTCAAGTAAATTTCCATCTAGAACTGTTCCAGGAGTAATAACTCTTATTACCTCTCTCCTAACAATTCCTTTTGCAGTAGATGGGTCTTCCATTTGCTCACCTATTGCTACTTTATATCCATTTTCTACTAACTTTGATATATATGAATTGGCTGAGTGAAATGGTACTCCACACATAGGAGCACGTTCTTCTAAACCACAGGCTTTCCCTGTTAATGCTATTTCAAGAGCTTTTGAAGCTACTAATGCATCTTCAAAAAACATTTCATAAAAATCTCCCAATCTAAAAAACAGTATACAATCTTTATATCTATTTTTTACTTCAAGATACTGTTTCATCATAGGAGTTAATTTATTCATATCTATTTGCATTATTAAACCTCCTTCTTTTCTAATTAAATATTATATCATAGTACTTGATTATTATTAACATAATATATAAAATTTTGACGTATAACTAAAAAACAATCCAAAATGCTGATTGCACTTTGGATTGTTAAGTTTAATAATCACTAGGTAAAAACGTATAGAATTTTATAATAAAGATATTATCTCTTTTTTCAGTTTAATAACATACTCAAGATTATCTTCATTTATATTTCTATTATCTATGATAAATTCTTTTTTTACTATTGATGGTTTTTTTGAAATAACATAAATTCTATTTGATAGCATTATAGCTTCATCAATATCATGAGTTATAAGAAGTATCGTTGAATTTACTTTTTTCTTAACTTCTAAAAGCCATTTTTGCATAGATGTTTTAGTTAATGAATCGAGTGCACCAAAAGGTTCATCTAAAAGCATTATGTCATTAGAATTTATAAAAGTTCTCAAAAAATTAGCTCTTTGTCTCATACCTCCAGAAAGCTCTGATGGATATTTATACTCATACCCTTCCAAACCAAAAACCTCAAAGTAGTGTTTTACCATAGACCTAGCTTTGCTCTTTTTTTCTTTTTTTAGTACCAATGGAAGAGACACATTATCTATTATAGTTTTATATGGTAAAAGTAAATCTTTTTGATACATGTAGCTATAATTACCGTTTATGTTTACCATACCACTATTATAGTCTGTCAATTGAGTTATAATATTAAAGATAGTACTTTTTCCACATCCGCTTGGTCCCAATATAGAAACAAATTCGCCTTCATAAACATCAATACTTATATCTTTTAAAACATCTACATCTTTATATGTCTTTGATACATTTTTTATAGATATTTTTGCCTTTTTATTGTGGTAAGAATTCATTTGTGTAAGCATCACTTGCCTTCATATCCTTATCTATTAATTTATATTCTTTTAAGAATGATGTATAGTTATTCCATACACTATCTTTCATTTCTCCCCATCTTAGTGCATCATCTTTATATTTACTTGCTAAATATTCTTGACTCTTTATTGCTAGTTTTTCATCTACCTCAGGAGCATGCTTTACTAAAATTTTTGCAGCATCTTCAGGATTTTTTATTGCATACTCATAACCTTTTGTTGTAGCTTTTAAGAATTTCTTAGCAAGTTCTGGGTTGTCTTTAAGTACAGTCTCATTAGAAATTATAAGTGGTGTATAATAATCTAATCTTTCATCTAGGTCTTTTACTGGTATAAAGTTTAAATCATAATCAATTAAATTAGCTTTAACTACATCCCAACCTTCAAATATCCATGCAAAATCTACAGTTTTCATAGCTGCAAAGAAATCATCTTGACCAGTATTAACTATCTTTAATTTATTAAAGTCAGCTCCATTTTTATTCATAACTGCTTTAAAAACAGCTTCTTCTGATGGAGAACCCCAACCTCCATAAGTTTTTCCTTCAAAATCTTTTGCTGTAGTTATGTTTTTTTCTTTTGGAGATGCAAATCCAGAAGTATTGTGTTGTATAACAGTAGCTACAGCTTTTATTGGAAGTGGGTCTTCACTAGTTTTTGCGTAAGTAACTTGCTCTTGATAACTTATACCAAAGTCAGCCTTTCCTGTTGCTACTAAAGTCTCAGCTCCACTTTCAGGTGGTTGTACTATTTCAACATCCAAGCCTTCTTCTTTATAATAACCTTTATCAAGCGCCACAAATAATCCAGTATGATTAGTATTTGGTGTCCAATCAAGTACAACAGTCACTTTTTTAGAAGAAGTATCTTTACTATTTTTTTTGTCTTTATCACTATTATTTCCAGAAGAACATCCAGTTATTGTTGCTAATGTAAGAGCACTTACTAAACCTAATATTCCTAATTTTTTGAAATTCATAATATCCTCCCTCAAGTACATTTAATCTTCTAATCTATGTTTTATAACAACTTTTTTTATAGCTTGTACAATTCCTACAAATATTAAGCTAAATATAACTACTAATATAGTAGATGCAAATACTTTATCAAGTGCATATGCACTTTTTGACCTTAGCATATAAACACCAAGACCTTTAGTTCCACCTAACCACTCTGCAACAGTTGCTGCCATTACAGCATAAGTAGAAGATATTTTAAGTCCAGAAAAAAATTTATCCATTGACATAGGAAATTTGAGATGAATAAAAGTATTAATCTTATTTGAATTCATAGTCTTAAACAAATTTAAATAATCTTTATCAATATTCTCAATACCATCTACAAAACTTATTAATATAGGGAAAAAACACGTAAGTGTTACCATCAATATTTTTGGCATTGTTCCAAAGCCAAACCAAATCATAAAAAGTGGAGCTATTATTATTGTAGGTATCATTTGAGTCACTAACATAATAGGATAAAGACATTTTTTTATTATCAATACAAAATCCATTAATATTCCAATTATTAAAGATATTATTATTGCAACTATAAAGCCAAATATTGCTTCTCCTATAGTAACCATGGCATGCATGGATAAATTTTGATAATCTTTAAAAAATACATTAATTATATCTATTGGTGTAGGCAGTATATATTGAGGAACTCTTAAAACTTCTACCACAGATTGCCAAAAAATAAGTATAAACAAAAATGTTGCTATTGGATATATACTATTTTTGACTTTATCTATGATTTCTAAGTTTATCATCTATAGTTAAACCTCCAGCTTTTTCATCTACTCTAGCTACTGTTATAACTCTTTCACATCCAAGATTAAAAGGGATTTTATGTACTTTTTTTAGCAGTTCAAAAACTTCATCAAAATCACCTTCAACAGTAGTACTCATTGCTCCTATTTCACATTTAAGACCACTGTTTTCAATTTCTGCTATACAAGCATCTACTACTTTATACATTTCTTCTTCACCTTTGTAAGGTCTTAGTGGCATTACTGCTATGTCTGCAATTACCATTTAAATCACTCCTTTTAAAATAATTAATACCTACTAGGTATATTTTGTTTTTTATTAAAATATTTTATAGATAAAAACATAGTATATTTAAATAAAATAAAAGTCTTATCCAAAATAGGATAAGACTTATTTTTATCTTTACTGGTCTCCCTACACTGGCATTATCCAAACAGGTTCAAAGGGTCGAGATAAAATCTCCTCTCAGCA
The DNA here is from genome assembly GCF_020658455.1 of Clostridioides sp. ES-S-0005-03. NCBI lineage: Bacteria > Bacillati > Bacillota > Clostridia > Peptostreptococcales > Peptostreptococcaceae > Clostridioides > Clostridioides sp. ES-S-0005-03. The sequence continues at coordinate 1,055,905 of NZ_JACVWI010000001.1, forward strand.
TATTAGCTCCCCGAAATATATTATATCTTTTCTACTTGATTATACTACACTTATCATATTTTAACAAATTTTTTATTTATATCATATATTTTATTTGTATTAAAATTTACAAAACTATTATAGTAGTTTATGATTTATTGTCTTTATTCCCACTAATTTTTTAAAATTTCAATAACCATCTTTTATTTACTATAGCTTTATTCTGTTAATGCTATTATTTTTGATATAATAGATTTTTATACACATATATTTATTATCTATACTCTTTTTAATATATTGAACACTTCCTGTTGATTAATTTTGTGATACTTCATCAATATAATTCAAATAAATTAATAATATAACTTTACAGTTCCTTTTACACAACAAGCTTTATTACATAATTTACTTGTATGTTTTATTTTTAAAGGACAAAATAACTTTTATATTTAATTTTTTTAGTTTATATATTGAAAAATAAAACGTTTTCCTGTAATATTATAATCGTAGAATAAAACTAACTAGGCAAAACTAGAGAAATTTAGTGACGCAAAGCTATAGGGACTAACACTTATAAAATAAGTTATGTCAGCCAGTTGCCAAAAAGATATTTTCTTTTTGTTTTTTATGAAAGTTTTTTAGGGGGATAAATAATATATGTTTATGAATAAAATAGATAGATGTACACATATACTAACTGCCTATATATGTAGTTCATATGACTACTGTAATTTTATAGATACGCAGTTAAACGATTTTATACTAGAGTATGGTGAAAATGTTGTGGAATCTTGTTTACATCAAGTGATGGTATTGGTAAGTAAGTATAATTAAATGGATTTTATTTTCTAGAAAACCCTTTTTAGTTTTATCTACATTTTAAATGTATTATTGATATAAAATTGATAAAAAAAGATAGCAAATGAAAAAATTCTAATATAACTTTATACAGTTATATGTTCAAAATGACGTTGATAAAAAATCAGCAAATAAAAATAAAGTAGAACCACTAGAAAAACTTTTCAATTCATTAGGTAGAAAAGATTGGTAATTAGTTCATATACATTTGATTGAAGGTTTAGCCGTTTTTAAAAGAGAAACTTGAACTAGTTTCTAAAAATTTATTTAACTTATTTAAAAATATCTAGTAAAAAGCCCTTAGAACGTATTTATTTGGATTCTAAGGGCTTTTCTTTTGTTCTAAATATGTAACAACAGTCCATAAAACTAAATTTAACTACTGATTGTTATTTATATACTAATTGAATGTCATATCCTTCACTATTTTTCTTTACTTCAAATTTGTCATTCTTTTTAGGTAGTATCTCTAGTACACCATCTTGATATTTAGATTTATCTACTTTTAAACCTATCCCAAAGTCTTTTCCCTTAAAACAAGCATATGAGGAAACCTTTTTACCATTCATAAATACCATCTTAATTCTATTATCATTTTCTATATCTGCAAGATTTTTCCATTTATAACCAACTATATTGTACATCTTTTCAACACTAATATCATTGCTAAATAAATAAGCTCTGTCCCATTTGAATTTACTTAATGACGACAAATTCACTTCGCTCTTTTTATCATTTAGCTCAGATAAATTTGTTATCAAATCACCAAAATTTTCTAAGCTTTTATCTTCTTCTATCTTAGTTAACTTTGAATATTTATCTTGTACTTTCCAAGTATTATTACCTTTTTCTAATTCAAATGTTATTTTTGATATACAAGAGTTATGACTGCCTGGTTGTGTAACTATCACATTTTCACCTTTATTATTTGTATAATCATGTTGTTCAATTTCCTTATGAGTATGCCCTGCTACTATCGCATCAATTCCATCAACTTCTTTAGCTAGTTCTTGTATTCTATTACCTGGATTTTTAGGCTTTTTAGGTTTTTCTCCACTATGTACTACGGCTAATAGTATATCTGGATTTTCTTTTTCTTTTATTTCCTTCACCCATTTTTTAGCATCATCTATCATATCATTCATATATAAATCCTGGTATGTAGCCATATCTTTTAAATCTCTGGACTTAGCCTTAATTTTATTTTCGTTTTCATCAAAATCCCATCCTTCTCCGACTTCTTTGATTGTAAGACCAAGTATACCAAGCTTAACTTCACCATATTTTGTTTCAATTGTATTTATTGTGTAAGGTTTAACATAACTTGAACTGTTACTATTATATGTATTTGCAGATAAAACTTCTATATTTTCACTATTAAATTCATTTATCATTTTATCTAAATTTTTTTTAGAGCTAGAAACAAACTCATGATTACCAAGCACTACTGCATCATATTTAACTTCACTCATTTGTCTAACTATAGGTACTTCTTTTTTAATTACTTCATCTTTTTCGTAAGCATCTCGAGCCTCACTAAGATATTGCTCCATTGCTCCTAAACCATCCGAATCATAAAAATCTCCTGCATCTACTAATGTTATATTAGAGTCTTTTTTTCTTTCTTCGTTTATTTTTTCAGCTACATTATAGGTAACTTCTCCATGTAAGTCTGTAGTTGCTAATATATTGATTTCAGTGATTTTATCATTTTTAGAATTAGTGCAACCTGTCAATATCATTAGAATTGAGATTAAACATAAACTTAATACTTTGGCTTTACTTTTAAAATTCATTTTATCCCCCTATAAAACTTGATATACATAAAGTATAGCAGTTAAACTAACAAACTAATTTACACCAAAATATATATTAGCGTAATTAATAAGCTAATTTATTCTCAATAAATCTCTAAATGTATTATTTAAAATTTACATTACTCATCTGTATTAACCTGTCCTAAGTATTTAAAATTAGAATTCTTATTTTCAATAGTTAATTGTTTTGGTAATGAATAAATTAATGATTTAGAATCAATTATATCTATTTTAAAATATGTAATCAATGATAATAAACATAAAATTAATGCCATTAAATTTCCTGTTTTATTTTTTTCATTAAACATATTAGATACTCTTTTTTTTATATCTGATTTCTTATGCAGTCCAGCTACAAATTTATTTGAAGAATTTAAATCTTTTTTCATTGCACCTATAATAGTCAAAGCATACTCTTTTTTATCTTCTATACTACGATTTTTTAAAACTCTTTCATCACAATAAAGTTCACAATCTAAATCTATAACTTTATCCATAATGTACATAAAAGGATTAAACCAATATACTATTTTTAAGAATAATACTAAATATTTAATATAAATGTCTTTACTCTTAAAATGCATAAGTTCATGTCTAAATATCCATTCAAGTTCTTTTAATTTATAATCATATGGTGGTAAAAGAACACAGAAATTAAAAAATGACGGAGTTTCAACTTCATGAGAATATTTAATCTTTACATTTTTATTTATATTAAGCTCTTTTAATAAACTATCATAAAGATTGTTTATGTCTTCATCATCAACATCATAGGACAAATCCTCTATCAGATTTTTAAGCTTAATATATTTCCATAAAGTAGAAATCAAATAAAATATCGTAACAGTAATCCAAATAGACACTAAAATAATAGTACACAAAGTAGAAATATTGTTAAAACCTTCTAAATTTACCTTATTAATATTGTGTTGATATTTCAATTCATTAAATGCAAAAGTATAATATGTAAATGGTAATAATAGTTTTATAATGACAATAAACCATATATAATAGTTAAATTTTCTACTGAAAGTTTTAAAAATAGTCATTCTAAAAACTAATAAGAGAACTATAAATAAACTACTTACTAAAACGGTTCTAAAAAAATCGTTTAAAATTGAAATCATAAATTTTCACCCCCTTATTCTAGAGTGAATTGTGGAATATTAAAAAAACAAGCACCAATATAAAAATAGCAACAGGACTATGTCTTTCTTAATACAAAGAATTCCTTCATGACACCAGTTAAAAATTCCAATATCTTTTGACAGTTGACATACTTAAATTTAATTAAATAGGATAATGACTTTTAGGTATAGCTTTTCTTTTATCTCTTTTAAGACATAATCGAGTCATCTTCTATTATCAATAAGCATAGTTGGTTTTAATTTTATTCCATCCGAATCTTTTTTTATAAAAATTTAAATACTTCTTTTGTATAATTTTGATTGTAACATAGAGCATGACATAATACCACAAGAGCTATTATATAAATAAAGAATACTCAAATATTTTTCATAATTATGCTACAATTGTTAAATGATACAAAAATAGTAATAAAAGACTATAAGGATTGTTACAAAGATTTATTCTACATTTGACAGAAAGACACCCAAATATTAGAATTAAAGAAACATATGATTTCTTCATTTTTGGCGGATAAAGCCTATACAAAATAAACTATACAGAATCTAAGGAGATTATTTAAATGAATAAAAAATTAATTGGAATTTTGGCTGGGATGGGCCCAAGGTCAACAGCGCCATTTGTTGATTTAATTATTGATGAATGTCAGTCTCAGTATGGAGCGAGATACGATGAAGAGTTTCCTGAAATTATGATATATTCCTTACCTACTCCATTTTATATTGACCGCGCAATAAATCATGAACTTATGAAAAAAACTATCATTAAGGGTCTAAAAAAACTTGAATCAATTGGAACAAACTTTATTGCGATGCCGTGCAATTCAGCTCATATATATTTTGAAGAATTGAAAGAATCAATAGGTATTCTATTATTAAATATTGTAGAAGAAACTATTAAATATTTACCTGCTACGCCACAAAAAGTAACTCTACTTTCAACAAGTTCAACATTTGAATCTACAATTTATCAAAAAGGTATAACAAAAGCTGGTCATGAATTTATATTTAAAGAAGAATGGCAAAAAAAGATAAATGCTCTTATACAAAACATAAAAACAGATAAGAATAATCCACAAAATATCAATATTTGGAATGAACTTCTAGAAAGTATAAAATTTGAATCTATTGAAAATATAGTGATTGCTTGCACTGATTTAAATGTTGTCTTGGAAAAGATACAACCATCAATTAACATTATTGATTCGTCAAAATGTTTAGCAGAGTCAGTTATTAAGAAATATTTAGAGTTAGAAAAATAGAATTTACTCTATTTTTAATTTATAAATATTTTAGATAAATTATTCATAAAAAAGTAAAGAAGTAAGATTATCTTACCACTTTACTTTTTTATAAATACTCACTTTTTTATTTTTGATGATGATTCTAAAATAAAATTCACCTTAATGAGATTGTAAAAATAAAAAAATGAATATCAGTTAAAATAGAAATATATTTTTCAATTAAAGGTCACAAAATTATTTTATAATACTTTAGTTTAAATATTACTAAACTTAAATACTTTAGTATTTGTTAATACTTGTTAATATATATTTATTGATTTATTATATAATAATATAGATATTACTATATCTTAAATTAGATAAATATAATTACGTATATATTGTTATTGTCAAAATTTAATTCTACATTTTTTTAATAATATTATTTTAGGAGGAAAAAATGATAAACAATATTAAAAATAAATTTAAAGATTACAAACCATATATAAACGGTTATGAAAATATGAAAAGAGCATCTGTATTAATTCCAATAGTAGAAATAAATAACATACATCATATATTATTTGAAGTTCGCTCAAAAAATTTAAAGCATCAACCCAATGAAATTTCTTTTCCAGGTGGAAAAATAGAGTCTAACGAAACTCCTTATGAAGCCGTTATTAGAGAAACATGTGAGGAACTTGGAACTTTTAATGACAATATAGAAGTTATAGCAAGTCTTGACTTACTTATAACTCCTGTAAAATTTATAATACATCCCTACTTAGGATATATAAAAAACATCAATAATTTAAATATAAATAAAGATGAAGTTGACCATACTTTTTTGGTACCTATAAAATATCTTTTAGAAAATCCTCCAAATACCTATAATAATACAGTCAAAGTTTTTCCTGATGAAAATCTTCCATATGGTTCAATTCCAAATCAAAAAGATTATAAATTTGAAAGTGGAAGTTACCCTGTTCTATTTTATAAATATAAAGATTATGTAATTTGGGGAATAACAGCAAAAATATTAGAAAATTTTTTAAACTTCTTATCAGAATAATACTTGGAATCAAATATTCAAATTTTTATATAAGAAGTTTTTAAAATTTTCTAACTTTAAAATGTTATAATTCTAAAAAAGATAGTAAATTATGTTTTATAATATTTTTTATGCTTGATTATTGTTCAATTATTGTTACACAATTTTTAATACAATTTCAAGCTAAGCACTATGTACTAATACCACATTATAAATAAATTATAATATGATAATATATCTAATAAGATTAATCTATGAAATAAATGATTTTAATGTATGTTTATGGTAAAATATTAATCATTAAGTAAACTGATAAATCAGAGTATCTGGAGGTGCTTATAATGTTTGCAGTAGGATTCACAGTTATAATTGCAATTGCCTCTTTCATTTTAAGTATATTGTTATTTAATGGAAAAGGAAGTATGCTATTAGCAGGTTATAATACTATGAGTGATAAAGAAAAAGCTCGATATGATGTAAAAAAACTATGTAGAAGTTCTAGCATTGTTACTTTTATTGTATCTATAATGTTATTTATCATGTCATTTTTGGGATATAGAATAGAGAGTGGACAAATGGATGAAAAAAAAATGCTTCCGTTTGCTGTAATATTTATAATAGTTATACTTGCTAGCGTGTTTTTCAATATCTATTACTCTAACAAGAAATGTAAAAAATAAAAATTAGTAAGTTAAGCAGTTAATTATGAAAGATTGACTGCTTTTTTATGTCTATTAGATATTTTAATATATAATAAATACTAAATATAGTTAAGTAAGCTTTGATAAAATAGAATAAAAAATAGATGTACAATTAATTTACATCCTATATCAAATTTATTTTTATTTACAATAGAAACTGAAATTATCATAATATATATGATATGTTCTTAAAATTTAAAAATTTAATATATTTTGTTTTATAGTACATCTATTCCAATCAGTTTACATAATTTTATTATTTTATACAGTTCTAATCATTTACTAGTACACCATTCAATGAAAATGTTCTAGGTTCAGTGATTTTAACCATAACTAATTTTCCAATTAAATCATCACTTCCACCTTCAAAATTTACAAGTTTATTTTGTCTAGTTCTACCAGCAAATTTATTTTCATTATTTTTGCTTCTTCCTTCGACCAAAACTTCAACTACTCTATTTTTATATTCATTATTTATCTCTGCTGAGATTCTATTTACTGCTTCTAATACTCTATTAAATCTTTCATGTTTTATTTCTTCTGGTATTTGATTTTCCATTTTAGCAGCAGGAGTTCCCTGTCTTTTAGAATAAATAAATGTAAATGCTGAATCATATCTAACTTTTTCAACCACATCTAGAGTATCTTCTAAATCTTCTTCTGTTTCTCCTGGAAAACCTATCATTAAGTCCGTTGAAAAAGCAATATCTGGCACTTCTTTTTTAGCTTTCTCTATTATGTCTAGATAATATTCCTTTGTATAATGTCTATTCATTTTTTTCAGAAGACTACTACTTCCACATTGTATTGGTAAATGTAAAAATTCACACACCTTATCACAATCTCTAATTGCATATATCACCTCATCAGATATGTCTTTAGGATGAGATGTCATAAATCTAACTCTTTCAATTCCTTCTATATCATTAACTTTTCTTAAAAGTTCTGAGAATGCAACTGGATTTTCAAGTGTTTTGCCATACGAATCTACATTTTGTCCAAGCAAAGTTATTTCTTTTGTTCCATTTGAAACAAGCTCTTTTATCTCATTAATTATATCTTCAGGTGTTCTGCTTCTTTCTCTTCCTCTTGTATATGGAACTATACAATAGGTACAGAAATTATTGCATCCATACATTATATTTACAAATGCTTTTAATTCAAATTTTCTATTACTTCTAAGGCCTTCTATTACTTCTCCATCTACATCCCATACATCTACTAACATTTTGTCAGAATTTATTGATTCTGTAAGTAATTGTGGAAATTTATATAGATTATGTGTTCCAAATACAAGGTCTACATGTTTGTATTTTTTTCTTAGTTCTTCTACAACATGTGGTTGTTGCATCATACATCCACACACAGCTATTTTCATGTTTGGATTTTTTCCTTTTAGATGCTTTAACTGACCTAAATTTCCATACACCTTTAGTTCTGCATTTTCTCTTACTGCACATGTATTATATATTATTAGGTCACTTTCTTCAACTATCATTGACATTTGGTATCCCATTTCTTCTAACATTGAACAAAGTTTTTCTGAATCATGTTCATTCATCTGGCACCCAAAGGTTTGAGTAAACACGAGCTTTCTCTTTCCTGTTCTGTTGAAGTATTCTTCATTTTGTCTGTGTATTTGTTCTATATATTTATCTTGTTCTTGTATTTTCTCTATTGGTATTGTTACTTGTTTTCTTTTGCTCACTTCTATTCCTCCTAGTTAATTTCTTATATTACACATAACCTTAATTATATCAAATAAGAAAAATCTTTTAAAGGTATTGTTAAAGTTTTAACTATAATAAAAGACAGCCAAATCGCTGTCCTTTATTATATTATACTTTACTTTTATATAAAAATAGATTTTAAATCAATCCATTTACAATTCTACAAAATATATTTCTATTGATATCTAATAATTTACTAAGTTTATACTATACAAGTACATTAAATTAATCTTATTTAAGAAAATAAAATAATCATAATATCATTATAAAATAAACTTTTTATTATATCAAGTATATCTCAAATTAAATATTATAAGCCATATATCTAATCAAATTTTAACTTTGGTAACTAACCCTTCTTATTGATAAATTAACAATCTTGAATAAAAATATTCCTGCAACTAAATTTATTAAAACAGCTGGTAATACTACTGTTAAGAATAACGCTGTAAAAGAAGCTCCTGGAAGACCAACTATAGCTTGAGCAGCTAACAAAAATATTGTTCCACTTACAAGTGTTCCTATTGGCATTATAATTGCAACTACTATAGTATCCTGTGTTTTTTTAGATAAGTTTTTTATAAAAGGCATTTTATAGCTAACATATATTAATAAAAATACTATATTGGCTGTAAGAGTTTTATCTATTATATTAGGAACTTGACCTCCTGGGAAGCTTGATGTAAGTGCTGTAAATATACCTGTCACTATTCCTGCTATTAAGCAAGTTTTATAGTCATCTCTATTTAAAACTAATATCACAAACAGCATTGCTAGTGGTACATCTGGTTTCATTGGTAATCCTATAGCAGGTGTAATTTGATGTATTAATAATCCCATTGCTAAAAGTATTGCATTTAAAGTTAGTTTTTTTGTATTTGTTTTCATTTTTGTATTTCCTCCTAATTTTTTTAATTTTCAATTTATTTTTTTGCCAGTTTTCTAAATCATCATCTTTAGCTTTAGAAATTCATAACATCTATTTCACCACCTTCTACATATCGAATTTTTCGTAAAATAAAAAACTCCGTCCTAAATTAATAGGACGGAGATTATCCGCGTTGCCACCTAAATTATATAAAAACTTAATATAAAACTCAATTTTTATATATCTCATTATCAGGTACTTACATACCCTATTCGCTATAACGTACGACTAACGATAAAGTCTACTCTCAAAAATATGATTTCGATTTACTCCTCTAAGGCCCATTCATCAAATTTTTTCTTACCAAGATTCCACCATCCTTGGCTCTCTATATTGAACCTAAATTTAACTACTCTTCCTTGTCATAGGATTTAATTTATTATATATTGTTTTGCCATTGAAATAATCATATTACTTTTTCTAAAAAATGTCAATATATTTTTATAGCTTTTTAAATATACTTCTTTTAAAACTATTTTTTTAAAATAATACTAATAAAAATCAATACTAATTTCTTTCTTAAAATTTTATACCTAATTCAAACTTTTTAAATTTTATTTTCAATAATTTAATTTATTTTCTTATTATTTATCTAGCTATTTTATGTAATTTTTGAATTAGTCTTAATAAGGCTTTAATAATTCTATTTTTATATTCTAATAAAATCTTTTCTTATTTCTTTTAATTAATATTACTATTACTATAGCTATAATGATAAATATCACTATTACTAACAATATCAACTTTGATATTATACTGTGTTTTTTTATACTTCTGTTACTATGTCTATTTATAATTCCATTTCTATACCTTTTATTACTTGTACTTCGTTTTTTTAGTTTTATTTTACTTTTATTTGAACTACTACCTCTATGTCTTTTTCTAGATTTAATAGTCTTAAACTTAGCATTAGTAGATGTATAGTTCGTTTGTGTTGAGTAAACAGATGTACTAAAATCGTTAATAATTTCAGCTTCTACTTGTAGCGGATTTACAATACTGATTACTAGCAAAAAACATATAATTATCCTAATCAATTTTTTCTTTTTTTTCATTTACTTTCCCCTCATAAAAAATTTATATCTATTTTATTATAATATATACTCACTCAAAAACTACAAATTTTTTCAAATTTCTAATTTTTTTATATTAGATATTTTTTATAATATCAGAAGAATATTAAAATTTGACTATATTTTTTCGTCCTTATTCTTAATCTAACTGGAACAATAGGAATTACACAAATAGAATTAAGCAATGCATTCCTTTTTTATATTTATCAATCAACACTGGAATGTTCAACAATACTATAATGTCATTAACTTTAAATTAAAAACTAAAATTTTACAATTTAGATATCTCTTCAACAATCTCTTTGACAGATTTATTAGAAACATTAATTTTCGTTGTTGCTAATATTTCATACATGGGTAAATAGTTAACACTTCTTTCTATTACATCAGTAAAACGCAAACCTTCCTCTACATCGGTCTTCAACCTTTTTCTCAATACAGTTTCATCACAAATTAAGGAAATATTTATTACTCTACAATCAGATATATCTAGGCAAGATATAATAGTATCAATAATACTTTGTTCATGCATTACCCAACAAAAAATAATATTTTCAAAAGTACTACACTTTATAAAGTTATTCAACAATGAACAAATATTTGAAAGAACCATTTTTTTCGTTTCAACAGTAATTTGAAATGGATGCATATCCCAACACCAATCACCATCAAGAAAAACACTATTTTTCAAGATTAATTTTAGAGATTGGCATACTGTTGTTTTGCCTACTCCCATTGTCCCACCAATAATATAAATATTTTTCATTCATTTTTCCTTTCAAAGTTCAATTTATTTGTTAGTCATATTTTATCACATCAACATATAAAAATCATACTTTAACATCTATCATATTATTCATACCATATACAATTGCTTTGTTATCTTTAGGTCTCTTATATTCCTTCCTAAATGGATTAAGTAGAAAATTAAACTTATAAATCAGTTTTTATTACTTAAATTTTTGAAATAATTAATTTAAACTTTATACATTTATTAATTTGTAACATAATCTATATTCATACTTTCTTTCATTAAAATTCCATGATACAATAATACTGCTAGATAATAGTAGTAGTTTAATATAAAACTAATATATATATAATTATGTAATAATAAATATTACAAAGGAGAGTGAATTATAATGTTATCAAAACCAGCAACAATGCTTTTAGGTCTAATAAATGAAAAGCCTCTTAATGCCTATGAAATTATAAAAGTGCTAGAATACATGAATGTAAAGTACTGGTTTAATATCGCAGACTCAACCGTATATACTACAATTAAGACTTTAGAAAAAAGAGGATTGATTTTAGGTACTGTTAAAAAGGATGGTAATATGCCAGACAAAACGGTTTACACAATCACAGAAAAAGGAAGTATAGAATTTCACGATACTTTGAGAAGTTCTATTTTAAAATTCGATTATGACACTAATATTTTTTCTATTACAGCATTCTTTATTGAATGCCTAGGAAAAGAAGAAAGAAAGAAGCTTTTAGAAAAACGATTAGAAGTTTTAAATCAATATCTAACAGGGATTAAGCAAAAAGATGATGATTGGGAAAAAGAAGTTAGTGAATTTCATGTTGCTAATGTAAAACGTATGATAGATATAGTATTAGCAGAAATTTCTGGAACAAAAAAATTATTAACTGTTTGTAAGGGTTAAGCAAAAACTGTAGATAATGGCTTTCCACATATAATTCATAGTTTACTGTTTTGTATTTATTTTATTTACTCTTCTTTCATAGATATAGAAAGGGCACCTCATATGAAGTGCCTATCTATATTATATTCATTTTTAGTTATTACCTTTAACTATTGTATAAAACTTTTTTCTCAATATATTTTCATATACCCTTATGAATGACATCTTGCATTTATTAGGATTCTTTTTTATAAAGTTTATTATATATGATTATGTCAAAGTCGAATATTCTTCTACATACTGACTATATACATATCCAGAATATCTTTTCCCATTTTTGTGAATATTGATTCTTGTCCATTTTCCAACACTATAACAGACTTCAACTTTAAAACCATCAGGAATTGTAGTTATTATTTTTGAATCTGTTGTTCTGTCATTTCTTAATTCTAGATTTAAACCATTAGTTTTTATATTTCCTATGTAATTTCTTTTTCTGTTTTCTAGAATATTATTACTTTTAGCATTGCTCAATTTCTCTAAATATTTATATAGTAACCAACCTTTGTCATAATTACTTTCAACTTCTGCCCATTTTCCATCTACACAATTTAACTTAACCATTTTTCCTTCTGGTATGCTTTTTAATTTCATACTGTTTATATCTGGTTTCTCTCTTAAATTCAATTTAATCTTAGTCTTAAAATTGATTTTAGATTCATCAAAGTTTTTTAACATTAATTCAGATATCATTTAAAACCCTCCTCTTGCCAAATTTTAAGTTATTAAAAATACCTAACTCTTAAAAAATAAATTTAACAAAAAGAATTATTATCTTTTTGGCAACTGGCTGACATGACCTTTATTATATAAAGATTTTAGTCCCTATAGCTTTGCGTCATTAGATTTATCTAATATTGCCTATATCTGAATAATAACACAAATTAAATATTTACAAAATAATATTCCCTCAAATTTTATATTAATTAAATATAAATTCAATTTTTAATTAATAATAAATAAAAAATATCTTTATATTACTAAATAAAGTATTATTCTCTATGAATTATCTATAAAATAGTAATTTACCTAACATATAATTTTTTATAACAAACTTTTTTCTATATTAAGAATATGAAGATATAAAGACAAATTCATAATTTCTTATATCTTTAATACAGGAACTTTTATAAATATATATTAACAAAAAAGTTTTTGTGTATTCATACAGGTTCTTATACCTTATATCTCTTTTTTGATTATTGAACACTATTTAGGTATCATAATTTTTTAAAGCTTACTTGACAAAAAAGGTATATCACTGTATCATTAATATAAACCGACGGTCAGTCTATAGAATAGATATAAGTATAAAATCTACATATATTTGTATGATTATGAAAGTACATAAAGACTAACTAATAAAAATTTTAATGAAAATAGTGGTAACTATTGTTATCTCTTATCAATATATAACATTAATAAAAAAACCACTTATGATACACTTTCTTGAGTTTTTTTATATTCAACTCAGTTCACTTACTTTAGTTATTTACATTGCTATACTTATGGTATTTTTAATTTTTTAAAATTTTTAAGAAACGAGGATGAAATATGTTAAAAAGAATATTACAAAAAGATTTAGCAAGAAATAAAGTAGTAACAGCCACATTATTCATATTTATTTTCCTGGCAGCTATGTTGGTATCTAGTGCTACAAATATCATTATAGAACTTACTAGTTCTATGTCTTCCTTGTTTAGACAATCTCATGCACCTCACTATGTTCAAATGTATTCTGGAGAATTAAACCAAAAATTAATCAATGAATTTACATCTTCAACTCCGTCTGTAAAAGAACAACAAACGGTTGAACTTCTAAATATCAATGGAAGAAATATTTTTCTAGGAAATGAGAAAAAAAGCCAATCTGACAGTGTTTTAGAAAATAGTTTTGTGAGGCAAAATAGTAAGTTCGATTTTTTGTTAGACATGAATAATGCTATATTAAAAATAGAAAATGGAGAAATAGGGGTTCCTGTCTATTACATGAAACAAAATAATTTAAATATTGGAGATAAGATACAAATAGCCAATGGTGATTTCTTCATGGAATTTACAATAAAAGACTTTGTGCGTGATGTACAAATGAACCCTTCCCTTGTTACTTCAAAGCGTTTCTTAATCAGTAATGATGATTGGAATACTTTACATGCTAACTTAGGTGAAAGTGAGTACCTTATTGAATTTCTATTAAATGATATAAATAAAATTAGTGAATTTGAAACGTTATATCAATCAACTAATCTTCCACAAACAGGAACATCAATAACTTATTCTCTTTATCAAGTACTAAATGCATTATCTGATGGAATTTTAGTTGCAATTATTATATTAATTAGTATTCTACTTATTATAATTTCTACTTTATGCTTACGATTTACACTAATTACAACTATTGAAGAAGATTATCGTGAAATTGGTGTTATGAAAGCAATTGGTATCCAAAGCGTTAATATCCGAAAGTTGTATCTTGCAAAATATCTATTGATTGCATCTTTAGCAAGTTTTTTTGGTTATATAACCTCATTATTTATTGGAACTTTTTTTACAGAGAATATCAATCTTTATATGGGTACAGTAGAAAAAAATACTTTTAGTGTCTTTATCCCATTAATTGGTGCAGTTATTGTATTTATAGCAGTTATATTCTTTTGTAATCTAATACTCAAAAGATTTAATAAAATATCAGCAGTAGAAGCATTAAAAACAGGTACTTCAATGACCACTAAACAAAACAGATATAATATAAAACTGTACAAAAGCAAAATAACAAATGTTAATCTCTTTTTAGGATTAAATGAAGTAACTGGAAGATTTACCATTTATAGCTTACTCTGCTTTGTTTATGCTGTCTGCACCTTCCTCATGATTGTACCACTTAATTTTCTAAATACTATTCAGTCTCCAGAATTTATTACTTATATGGGAGCTGGTCAAAGCGATATTCGCATTGATTTGCAACAGACAAATGAAACTCAAAACCATCTTAATTCTATATTGAATGTGATTGAAAGTGATGATGATGTTGAAAAATATGATTCCTTTATAACGAGTTCTTATAAGGTAGTGAACCAGGATGGAGCAATAGAAAACATAAAAATAGAAAATGGAGATTTTTCAACTTTTCCACTTGAATATGTAAATGGTTCTGCACCAACAAATGAAAATGAGATTGCTCTATCTGTTATAAATGCTGATGAACTAGGGAAAAGTGTTGGAGATAATTTATCCATTTTTTCAGAAGAAGATAATGAACTAATTCTCACAGTTAGTGGCATTTATCAAGATGTTACATATGGTGGTAAGACTGCAAAAGCGATGCTACCTTACAAAAAAGATACAATTTTATGGTATATCATAAATTTAAATATGAAACCTGGAGTTAATTTAACAGATAAATTAGATCAGTATAGAATGGATTGTTATCCTGCAAAAGTTACAAATATGGATGATTATGTAAGTCAGACATTAGGCTCTGTTATTAGCCAATTAAGACTTGTTATAAAGTTAGCTATTATTCTATCTGTTTCGATTTCTGGATTTATTACAGCAATGTTTTTCAAAATGCTGATTGCTAAAGATACATCACAAATTGCAATTATGCTTAGTTTAGGATTTTCTACTAAAAATATACGAACTCAATATACTGCAAGAGCATTATTAGTGCTTACAATTGGAATTATTTTAGGAATTATTGCATCAAATACAATTGGTCAGAAAATAGCAGGGCTACTTCTTTCTGGTATATCCAATTTACAATTTATAACAAATCCACTAATTGTATATATAGTTTGTCCAATAACTTTAATTATAACTGTATCTGTTACTATTACAGCAATTAGTATGACAATCAAAAAAATAAAAATTATGTCTATCATAGAATAAGAGGTATATTATGAATAATATTATAGAAGCTAGAAAAATTAGTAAAGAATATGTCATCAGCAAAGAGAATATACATCAAGTTTTAAAAGGAATTGATTTAACCATTCAACATGGAGAGTTTGTATCTGTTATGGGAGCTTCTGGCTCAGGAAAAACAACTCTACTTTATAACTTAAGTGGTATGGATAAACTCACATCTGGAAATATTACATTCTGCGGAGAAATGATTTCTAGTATGTATGAGGAAGAATTATCGAAGATACGATTAGAAAAAATGGGATTTATCTTTCAACAAAGCAATTTACTAAAAAATTTAAATATTTTTGATAATATAGTCCTTTCCGCCTATTTGAGAAAGGAAGAAAGCCGCCAAATAATTAATGAACGAGCAAAAACACTTATGGAGAAAACAAATATTTCAGAAATCAAAGATAAAGATATTACTCAGGTTTCTGGTGGTCAACTTCAAAGAGCAGCTATATGTCGTGCATTAATTAATACTCCAGAAATCTTATTTGGAGATGAACCAACCGGTGCACTTAATTCTAAAGTAACAAATGAAGTGATGGACATTCTTTTAGATATCAACAACTCTGGTACAACCATTATGCTTGTAACTCATGATGCCAAAGTTGCAGCAAAAACAGAACGAGTAGTATTTATGTCTGATGGTGTAATCATTGGAGAAATTATATTAGGAAAGTTTAATGAATATAATAACAATTTAAAGGAAAGAGAAAATAAACTTACAAACTGGTTATTAGAATTAGGTTTTTAGAAATATTAGTATAAATAAAACAGATATTACTAATATTATAAAATCAAAATAGTTATAA
This sequence comes from Clostridioides sp. ES-S-0005-03, assembly GCF_020658455.1. Taxonomy (NCBI): domain Bacteria; kingdom Bacillati; phylum Bacillota; class Clostridia; order Peptostreptococcales; family Peptostreptococcaceae; genus Clostridioides; species Clostridioides sp. ES-S-0005-03. Next base: position 1,072,843 of record NZ_JACVWI010000001.1, read on the forward strand.
GTAAAGAAATAAGTAAATCTATTATTAGGAAATCTATAAAGTAATATAAGTACAACTTCTTAAAGCAATAATTGTTTATAAGAAATTTTTCATATATCTAAATTAAGATATACAACATTTTATTAAACTATCTACTTCACATATATATTAAAGCTGATGACTTATCTAATGTTTGATGATAAAATAAAATTAATAAATATTTAATTATAGAGGATTATATTATGAACATTATTAAAAGAGTACCCTTAATATTAATAGTATTAATTGCAATATTACTAACAGGATGTTCTCCAAGAGAAAGTGCTAGTGAAGTAGCAAAAAAGTACAGTGATAGAGTAAATTCTGGAGATTATGAAACAGCATATGATTTACTAAGCAAAGACACCAAGAAAAAAGTTAGCCTTGAAAGGTTTAAAGAGTATCAAAGTGTATTACTTGAGACAAAAAAAGTAATTGGTTATAAATTAATAAAAGAAGAAAATATAGAAAAATATAAATATGATAAAAAAGAATATAAAAATCTTGTTAAACTAGAAGAAACTTATGATATAAAAAATATTTACTTAAAAAAATGTGAGTCTTTAAAAATTAATAGGTACCTTATAGTTGAAAATAATCAATATAAGTTATTATGGCATGAAAATTTCAAACGAAATCTTAGTTCTAGATACCTTGATGTTGTATATCTAAAATTTAGAAAACATGAGATAGTTTCAGATAAAACACTTAAAAAAGCACTTAAAGATACTACTCTACTACTGAAAAAAGCAGTTGACATTGATCCTACTAATTCAGATGCTTATTATGCACAAACATGTCACTATATGAATTTAGACGAATATGATAATGGTCTGATTTCAATTAATAACTGCTTAAAATATTTAGATAAAAAAAATTCTAATTATAAAAAAGATTTAAGTGATGCATATAATTTAAAGGCCGTTATGTGTATGGGTAATAAAAAATATGATGAAGCAAAAAAATTTTTAAATAAATCATTGTATGCTAATAAGGATAACAATGATGCAAAGTTTAACTTAAAAGTAATAAAAAATCAATTAGAGTAAATGCCTAATTTATTATATTCAACAAATACATATAAATTGGTGCAAGTAATATTTTTTTACTTCCATATATAAATCACAGTACTTATGTAAAATTATTATATAATAATTTAATTTTTTATAGATTAAAATTAACATGTTTTAGACTTTTATTTATAATCCAGTTAAATTTATTATTACCTTATTCTAAAGTTTACTTAGTAACTGAATCTATATGACTTTATATAAATATAAAATAAATTCATTTATATTTATTATGTATTTATACAATATTCTCTATTAAATTAAAATACCTATAAATTAATTACAAACTTAAATTATAAAAAAGAACTTATTACTATATGAAAGTTAATATATGAGCAATAAGTTCTTTATATTTGTACGTAAAACATTAATCAATTAAATTTAAAATACATAACAAGATAATACTAAAAATATATAATTATGTTAGATAATAAAATCTAAAGCAATAGGTATTTATAAATATTTATAATTTTTAAATTTGTATATGACAGTAGTTAAATATTACATAATAAATCCAAATAAATATATAGATATCACACCTGTAACAATAGAAATTCCAATAGATTTAAATTTATATGCAACAAGAAGCACAATTAGAAAAGATATAATTTTAGGATTTACTACAGACAAATATAAATTATCTCCATTAAAAAATACATCTTTCGCTGTTAAAGAAGTAAGGATTGCTACAGGTATAAATTTCATTATTTTTTTCAAAGACTCAGGCATATCCTTTTTCGAAAAAATTAACATTGGAAGAACTCTTGGAAGGTATGTAACAATGTACATTCCTATTATAATAAAAAATATATAATTACTATTATTCATAAGATTCCTCCTTTTTCGAATGTACCTTTTCTGCAAAGAACCCAATTAAAGAGGCTAAAATTGATGCAACTATAATTACTAAATTACTCTTAAACAATACATATAAAATAATTGAAATAATAATTGACGATATAAATACTAAAACATAAATCTTGTTTTTTATTTGAGAAACTATTAATGCTATAAACATAGAGGTCAGTATAAATCCAGAAATAGAACTATCTATAGATATTGTTTCTCCTAAAAATGCCCCAATAAAGTTAGCTAAGACTGATGAAACTAGGCAAAAAAAATTGAGATAGATTGCATTTTTATCAGTCCAATTTCCAGTAGTAAATTTTTCATAATTAACTGCAAAAGTTTCATCAGTTATGGTATGGCAAAATGGCAATATAAACTTTGGACTTTTATTTTTTATATACATATTTAAATTGGAACTCATTAAAAAATGTCTCAAATTAACAATAAATGTGGTTAATACAATAGACGTTACACTTGCACCAGCTGAAATCATTGAAGCTGCAATAAATTGAGAACTTCCTCCAAATACCAAAGTTACCATTAATGCTATTTGGAAAGGTGAAAGACCAGATTTCTGCAATAGTATTCCTCCTACTATTCCTATTGGTATATAGCCCAAAAATATGGGTATAGAAGCAATAAAACTTTCTCTTAGTTGCTGAGTTCTTTCCATGATAAATCACTCCTTTTAACCTTTAATACACTGAGTATTATTAAAATATAAAATAGATTAATCATATAATTGCAATTATACTTAAACATAGATTTGAATTAACTATATAAGCTTTACTATATAAATAAAAATAAATTAATTTTGAAATACTATTAATTTATAATTACTTTTTGTTGTGAGGCAATAATATATGTCAATTCTTATAAATCAATTATCTATCATATTTTCATTGTAACAGCAAAAAAAATTACACACAATTAAAATATTGTGTGCAATACAATTATCTTTTTTCTTTTAGTAATCGTTTTAATACACTTAAACCAGATTTAAGTTCTTCTATATTTTCTGTAGCACATACAGCTATTCTTATTGCAGAAATAGGTTTTTCTTTTCCAACTGCAAAGCGCTCAGATGCATAAACCTGTACACCTTCTTTGAGTGCTTGTAACTCAAGTTTTTCAGCCATTATATCATCAGGTAGTATTAACCATCTAAATATACATTCATTATTTCCTAAAATATTATACTCAGATAAATATTGATTGACAATCTCATTTCTCTTTCTAGCAGACTTACGGCGTGCCTCAATTAATTTATCTGCTTCTCCTGATGCAATCATACGATAAGCTATTTCTGTTAAAAAATATGATTGAGAGAGATTAATATTATACAAAGCACTTGATAAGGCTTCTCTATACTTTTTAGGTGTAGCAATGTATGCAAGACGTAAGCTAGGTGCAAGAATTTTTGATAAACTTGTAATATAAATTGTCTGATTAGGTATATAATTAGCAACTGGATTCAAATGTATTTCATTAAGTAAACCATGAATAGCATCCTCAATAACAATTAGGTTATATTTGGATGCAATATGTGCAATCATTTTTCGTCCATCCTCTGACATTATATGTGTAGTGGGATTTTGATAATCTGGTATTATATATATTCCCTTGATATTTTCATTCTTGCATGCATATAATAAACCTTCTTCACTAATCTCCCCATTTTCTTGTTTAATTGGAATTAATTGTATTCCAAGCATTTTGGCTGCTGTCTTTATTCCAGGGTAAGTTAATGGGTCTACACCTATTCTATCTCCATGTTGAAATAGCCCTGCCAAAATGGCTACAATTGCATTTTGTCCTCCACTTGCAGGAAGTAAGCTATCAGCTGAGGTTTTAAATCCAGTTTGGGAAATCAATTTAGCTATAGCTTCTTTTTGCCAATCAGCGCCATCTCTCTGTCCATATTGAAATATAGTTTTAAAATCCAATTCTTTAGTTATTTGTTTAAATAAAGTACTCATTTCTTCTAATGCAAAATCAGGATTCATTGTACCCATTTCAATGAATGTAATTTTATTACTTGACATCAAAAATAAATTTGACCGTATATCATAAGCTACAAAAGTTCCACTTCCTGTCACCCCACTTATTAATCCTTTCTTTTCACAAATTTTAAAGGCTCTAGAAATAGTACTTACATTTACATCTAGGAAGTCTGCCAATTCACGTTGTGGTGGCAATTTGGTACCAGGCAACAAAGTTCCATTATCAATATCTTGTTCTAATTGTTCTGCAATAGCTTTATATAATATTTGTCCTCTTAATGGCCGTTTTGGTTTCCAATTCATAGGATAATTTTCAAAAGAATTAATTGGCATAAAGTTTCACCTCACATTACTAATTTGACTATTTTGTTTATTTAGAACAATAAATTCATTAGGAAAGTGATTATACAAATCCCTAACCTAAACAAATGAATCAATAGCTGTATTTCATAATTACATTTAAATTTATTTTAATATATACACCATATATTTAAAGCGCTTTCTTGTCAACATAAAAGTAATGCAATCATAATTAAATGAATACTAGAATATTTAATTATTTTTATACAATAAAAAAGAAGGTATAAAGAGCTACCCTCAAGCTCAATATACCTTATAAATATCTACACTTCGTTTTTGACTAATTTCTCTATGTCTTTGATAATATGTTCTTTAGATTTTTTTCCAGCTATTGCATCAAAAATTGCAACAGCTTTTTTCTCTCCAAACTTCTCTGCTACATCATTAAACTCTAGAAATCTAACACTTTCCTTTTGTTTGCCAAACATACAACACCTCTCATACATTTTTATATATTTATTATAACTTCTATATGTTTATTTTTCACCAATAAACGTTAGACAAATTAGTTCCTTTATTTTTTTGACTTTATTTTACCTTCAAAATACTTAACAAAACTAGTTTATTCTACCCTATAAATAAAAATATGCAATTTAATTTGTAAAAAACTCTGTAATAAAATCAGTACTTCTCTTTCTAAAAGTTTTACAGTAAAAATAACAAAAATCATTTATTGTGTAGCAGATTTAATATATAAGTAAGATTCCTTAACTATTTTATTTCTAAAAGTAAATAAAAGGTAAAATATTTAATAACAGAAAAGTTTCAAACTTATATGCTATTAGTAGAATTTTTCTAAAAAAACATATCAAATATTTGATTTTCCTGTAAAATACAGTATCTAGTATAATGGCAGATGATTACACAGCTCGAAATAAATAGCCTGTATGCCTTTGATATATAATATCTCAAAAACTTTTATGTTACTATATAGACTTATTTAATTTCACAAAGAACTAAGTGTAATAGGAGATATTTAAACTGATTAAATGGTTATAAATAATTATAATGCCTAATTATTGACTTTGACACCGTGTCGTAGTTTATACTGAAACTGTAAGGAGGAAGTATAATGAAAACAATCACTATAAGCCAAGTATCTAAAAATATGGGGATATCCACTAGAATGCTACGCTATTATGAACAAATTGGATTAATTAAAAGTTTTCGTCGTGAAGGTTATGCTTACAGAGTTTATGATGATGAAGCAATTTCTAGAATTGAGCAGATTATGCTTTTGCGTAAATTGCGAATTCCTTTACGTCAAATTCAAATAATTCTAGAAAATAAAAATGCAGTTACTGCTATTAACATCTTTCGTCAAAATATAAATGAATTAGACGAGGAAATTACTGCTCTTTCAACAATCAAGGATATTCTCTTTTGTTTTATCAAAGAATTAATTAAAGTTACAGAACTACCATTCAAAAATATTATTTCTGAAAATGACACATTGTTATCAGCTATTGAATCACTCAATATTGTTAGTATTAATTTTAAGGAGGAGCAAGGTATGAATAAGTTAAATAAAGCAGATGAAAGACTATCAAAAATCAATGATATACGTATAGTATACCTACCACCAACTACTATTGCTTCCGCTCATTATATTGGTGATGACCCAGAACTTCATGCAAATACAATGCTTGATGAATTCGTGCGTAAAAATAATTTGAATAAAATTAAACCAGATTTAAGACGTTATGGTTTCAATCATCCTAATCCAATAGATGAAACAGGCTATCATGGTTATGAGGCATGGGTGACAATTCCAGATAATATGGATATTTCGGCACCACTTAAAAGAAAGCAATTTGCAGGAGGGTTATATGGTGCACATATGATTGCTTTTGGCAATTTTGCTGAATGGGATGCACTTCTTGAATGGGTGAATAACAGTGAGAAATATGAATTTGCAGGTGATTTACAAGACCAAGAACATATGTGTGGTCTTTTAGAAGAACATTTAAACTATTTTAGCCATATAGAAAAGACAGACCTTGAGGTAAAAGATATACAACTTGATTTACTAATACCTATTAAGGAAAAATAAGAAAAAATATCAGCATAATAATACTAGTTTGTCAAAAAGATTATATGACTGTGAGATAGCAATTATGATAGAGGAAGATTATTTTTGAAAAGAAGAAATATATCTTTCTATTTAACATTCTAACTATTGACAATTAAACAAGATTATAATAAAAAATAGATAAACTATATAGTTTATCTATTTTTTATTATAACTTTAAGCAATCAATATATTTAAATCTAATAAAATTTATCTAAAGTCTTAAAGTTGAAAAAGATAAATGAAGTACCAAGAACCACTTCCTTTTTTTAATCGTCAATCTTATCTCATACATCCTCTGATATACTTGATTTTCTAAGAGGTTTTATTATATCAGTATTAAAAAAACTGTCTTAGAATATATCTTAGATATTAAATATTAATTACAAAAACAAATCTATAATTATATATTAAGTTCTTCTAAGATTTTTATTGCAAATCTTGCATTTGGATATGTAATAGAGCCACCACCAATTACACCTATTTTTATTGCTTCTATAATTTCAGCCTTACTTGCTTCAGAGTTTACACACCCCTCTATATGATAGCAAATGCATTCATCACAACGACTTAAAATAGAAATTGCTAATCCCATCAACTCTTTATTTTTTTTACTTATAGCTCCCTCAGAATAAGTCTTATCATCAAGACTTCCAAAGGCTCTAAAAAATTCATCTGTTTCACTTAGTTTATTATTATATAATTTTCTATATTCTTTCATTTCTTCAAGATTCATGTCTACCTCCTGCGTTCATAAATAATTTTTATAGAGTATGATATCACATCATACTTATATTTTCAATATTAAATATGAATTTATAATGCATATCCTGATTGGTAAATGACCTTAGAATATATAGTTACTGATGACTTCTTACTTTTAATGTTAATTAATTTCAGAGCTAAGATAAATATCTTAATAAGTTTTTAATTGTCTGTTTTAGCTCTGAAATATATAAGATTTAGCTAAGTTTTATAAAAATATATAACTATCCTAGTTATTTTTAGCTGAACTTTTATATATAAAATAAGAATAAATAAATGGTATCACTACAATCATAATTATTACAAAAGTATTATAAAAAGGAATATTAATAAATGCATTAATAATTAACAATATTCCACCAATAATCCAAATCCATCCAGCTAAATGATGTGTTTTATTCCAATTTTCTTCATCATTAAGAGTCCATGGTAATTTTATTCCTAATGTATAGTTTTGTTTACATTTAGGAATATAGTTTCCAATAAAGAAAATCAATATTCCTGAAAATAATCCTATATAAAAATTTGTCTCTAAAGTAATTCCTATTGAATACACAGTCATCATTACTTGCAAAATAACTGAAAGTATAGCAACTCCCCATTTTGAAAAACCTTGAAGTATTTTTGAAAATCCTATTTTCTTTGGTTCATTTTCAATTCTAAACCATGTATATAAATGAATACATAGCATTAATAATGGTACACCAAAAGCCGCTATAACTTTTGGAGCATAATTATCTGGATTTCCATAATTGTCAAAATGAATTGCAACCTGATCTGGCAATCTATTATAAAAATAAACTGATACAATAAATGGTATAAAACATACTAAAGTTGATAAAACAAATTGTTTATTTATCATTTTTTTCATTATCTTTTTCTCCCTTCTCCATAAATTGTGAAAACCAAAGCATAACTTCCTCAAAAACTGAAGTATTTATTTCATAGAAAATGAAGTTTTTATACTTGGTTTCAAATATGAGCCCTGCCTTTTTTAATTGAGATAGATGATAAGAGATTGTGGCATTTGTCATATTAAATTTTTCACTAATTTCTCCTGCTGACATCTTGTTATTCTTTAGCATAAGTAAGATTTCTCTTCTTACAGGGTCAGAAAGAGCTTTAAACGTTTCTGGAAAACCCAACAATATCACCTCTCTATTTAGAATTTCATCTAAATACAATATAGCATAATTAATTATTCATTTCAATAACTATTTAGATTTTTTTCTAAATAGTTATTGAAAATTATTATATAAATTTCTAAAACTAGCTTTAAATAAAACAATCTCAATCATAGATTGTTTTATTTAAATACTTTACTTTCAAAAAAATAAAGGACTTAGAAACAAAACTCTAAGTCCTTTTATTTTATAAACTTTCTTATATTTAAAATATAATGCGCACTATTTATGCAACATATTCATACTTTTCTCTGTATTCTCTTATGGCATCATTCCAAGCTTCTTGTACTGTTACACCTCTTTTATTAGCAATTCTCTGTGCCAGTTCAATTATTTTCATAGCTCTTCTTGATATGTTCATATATATTCCTCCTACAAATTATTATATATTTCATATACATAGATTAAAGTTATATTTTTATACTATATAACTTTTCTATTATAATATTACAATTTCCATATGTATTATATATGAACTGTATTAGAAGATAATTAGAATTTTTGTAAAATTTGTATATATTCATATTTATACAACATTAACCTCATGAAAATCTTAAAATAACATGAAATATATGTTCTCATATATACTATAATGAGCATTTAGAAACTACAAAACACTTGAAGTTTTTAATTATCAGTATCCTATAAAAAAGCCATAACTAATATAACTACAATGGTTGTAGATTTTTATATAATATATAAATAATTATAGGAATTAAAACTATCTAATTAAAACAATGTCTGGTACATTAGCTTTGTGACCATAAACAATGCCATTACTAAAAATATTGGTTTTATCATTTTTGAACCATTTTTTATTGCAACTTTAGCACCCACATAGGCCCCTATTATCATCACTAATGCAAACAATACAGCAATTTTATAATATACTTGACCATTTATCATAAATAATAATAACGAAGTTACATTGCTTGTCAAGTTTAATATTTTTGTATTTGCTGAAGCATGCAAGAAATCATATCCATATATTTTTATAAATCCGAAAGTTAGAAATGTTCCTGTTCCAGGTCCAAAAAAACCATCATAAAATCCCATTATAAATGCCATAAGCATTCCTAATCTCAAATTTTTCTTATTAATACCTTCAAATCTATCTTCTTGACCTAAATTTTTAGAAACAAAAGTATAAATTGCCACTATTAAAATCATTAATACAACTAAAACATTTAGTATATTTTCATTTATTGATAATACACATTTTACTCCTAAAATACTACCTATAATAGTAAAAGGAACTAACTTTTTTAAAAGTTCATTATTAGTTTTGCCAGATTTTGCATATCTATAAGCACTACTTATACAACCTGCTGATGCTGCAAATTTATTTGTACCAATAGCAAGATGTATTGGTACTCCAATAGCCATAAGAACAGGCATACTGATAAGCCCACCTCCACCTGCTATAGAATCTACAAAAGCAGCTATAAAGCCCCCTATACATAAAAAAGTAATTACAAACATAAAATTCCTCCATACATTCTATTTCAATCTCCTTTATAATATATACTCTATACAATTTCTTTTTAATTTTTATTGTCCAATATATTTTTTCTATATTCATTTGGAGTACTATTATTAAATTTTTTAAATATTTGTGAAAAATAACTGCTATTATTAAATCCTACTTTCTTACAAATATCTGCTATACTCATATTTCCATTTTTTAAATATTTTTTAGATTCTTCTATTCTAAGAATATTTATATACTCAGTTATTGAAATTTTATTATTTTCATTAAAAATAGAACTTAAATAATTTGGACTTATAAAAAATACATCAGATATGCTATTTAAATTTATATTTTCTTTATAATGTTTTTGTATATATTCGTTTATCTTTTCAATTAAATTTACTTTATCTTTTCTCCAAAAGTCTCTATTAATATCAATACATTCTTTAGAAAATTCAAGTAATATATTCCATAAGTCTTCATCACTACTTACAAGTGATATTTTTTTAGTATATTTATTTTTTACATAATAAATAAGATTTAAATCTTCTAAATCTCTAAGTACTGTTCTAGATAATATGAGCGTCATCTCTTGAACAATACTCTTAATATTATTATGTATTTTCTTATTTACCTCTATTAATTTACAAATACCTTCTAAATTCATATTTTTAATTTCTTTCTCAAGAGAAAATTCTAATTCATAAGGATACTCTCCACCAGCAGTATTAAGTATACTAATTTCTATAGGGCTTATAATACATTTTTCTTCTAACAGCCTAGTATTAGCCTTTTTAAGTGCATCTTCAAGCCTTATATTGTCTTTTCTATTTTTTAATATTTCCTCATCCTTTATGCTAAGTTGGTTTTCAAAGAATTTTCTTTTCGCTATTTCCTGAATAAAATCAGTTACCATTAGTAAATTTTCTTTTAATACATATAATCTACTTTTAGGATTTAATGGAATTTCACTGTAAATTTTATTTATATATTTTGTATCTATATTTGAGTTATTTGATAATATAGACAACTTTTTATCTATATCAATAGATTTATATATTATAAAATTTCCACATTCTATATACCCAATTATATTTTCTTCTAATACTATCGGTATCTCTAGACTAGAAACATCATAATCACAATTATATATTTTAGTAAAATTGTCGTTATTTATATTTTTATTAAGTTTTCTATTACAGGTTCTTATATTTTTGCAAGTAACACAAAATTTAACGTCTCCATTAGTTTCAAATATTTTTTCGTGTTTTGAATCATAAATAGATATTTTAAGCTTCAGTATATTAGATATTTGATTTGCAATATTTTCAATTATATTTATATTAACTAATTCTTGTATATTATTCTCAGAAAACATGATTGGTAATTGTTTTAAGCTCGAAAATTTATAGGGAACATAGGCGATTAATATTATCAAATCATTTTTACCAGTATTTATAATTTCATGTTCTGAATATGGTGGGCAATAGATTATTGATGATTTCTTTATATTAATCTTTCTACCATCAATTATTTGTATTCCTTCTCCTTGAATCACGTATAAAAGTTGTTCTTCACTTAAATGAAAATGTTTTTCTTGACAATTTCCTGGAAAAAATTTTACAACTCCAGCACTAAGTCTATTAGATTGTGTTTTTGATGGCTCATGTATCCATGTAACTTCTCCCCAATTAAATTTTTGCACTTCATATTTACTCGACTCACTAAAATACTCCATAAGCTCACCTCTTAGTTTTTGTCTAAATATTTTTTTATTCTTTCAAATGTCTCATTACTTATCACATGCTCTATTCTACATGCATCTTTTTCAGCTATATTGAATGAAACTCCCAATGTATTTATTAGAAATCTAGTAATTAAAATATGTTTTTCATAAATTTCTTCTGCTTTTTTTCTACCATTCTCAGTTAAAATAATTTCACCATCAAACATCATTATAATAAGACCACTTTCTTTTAAAATCCCTACAGCTCTACTTACACTTGCTTTACTATAATTTAATTCTTTTGCTATATCAATAGACTTTACAACTCCATTTTTCTTCTCCAAAATCAATATTGTCTCTAAATAATTTTCTCTTGATTCATACATTTCTACTTCCCCCAAGCAATAATAATTCAATTCTAATATTTTTATCATACTAATTAAAAAAGTATAACTGTATGTTTTAACATCATAATCTAGATTGTTCATATATAATAAAAAAATACTCACTTTTACACTTATAAGTATTTTTATCACTTACATTAATATATCTTATCATAATTTTCTTTTTTATTACATAGAGAAATATCATATAAAATAAAACCCATTTTAGATTTTGATATATAATGTAAAAATCATTAAAAACGAGACTTTACATAAATAGATAGACAACATAGTTGAAAAACCTTCATAAAATCAGGTATAAATGACAGGAATACTAATTCATTTTCTACACACTATTTTAATTATTATCAACCCATTAATTCTAAGAAGTTAATATCAAAAACTAGTATCCTTTTTCTATATTTACTTATCCTCAATAGAAATAGTTATAAAAAGAGCACAAGAAATTATTTCTTAACTGCCTTTTTTTCATTTAGATAAGCTACTTTTTCATCTATTTGCTCCATACAATGTTCCAACACATGTATTTTATTTTGAATATTCTGTTTATATTGCTCAAATAGGCAAATTCTTTTATCTATTGTGTCATCTCCCATATCACAGAAATGAAAACATTCATATATATTCTTTATAGATAAACCTGACTTTTTAAGTTCTGTAATAAATATCAAGCGTTCTACATCCTTTTCTGAAAAGTAACGAACACCGCTTGGTTTTCTATTGATGGGAAGTAGTAAACCTTTTTCTTCATAAAAACGGATTGCTGATGGAGAAATTTCAGTTATTTTTGATACCTCAGTCATGGAATATTGCATGTTCTTTACCTCCCTAAACTTTTAAATGAATAATAACATTATAAAAATTCCTTTCATAATAGTCAATCAGTATTCAATAAAAAATATTGACTTCAAGTTAGGTTGAAGTTGTATAGTTTGAAGTGTAAAAATCAATTTGTAAAAGAAAGGATGATATAAATGGAAAAATATGCAACTATGATTAAAGAAAATTTAAATGCAGGAAAAGTACTTTGTGGGATTGCAGTTTCACTGTCTGATTCAGCTGTAAGTGAATTAGTAGGATTATCTGGATATGATTTTGTATGGATTGAGGGAGAACATGGAGCTTTAGACCGTAAAGACATTCAGCAACATATGATAGCAGCACATGCTGGTGGTGCTGCTTCTTTGGTTAGATTGGGAAATAGTGACCCTACTCTTGTTAGAGTATAATGGATATGGGAACAGATATTATAGGCTTTCCATTTATTAATACAGTACAAGACGCACAAAAAGCAGTATCAGTTTGTACCTATCCACCAAAAGGCATAAGAGGATGCAACCCTCAACGTGCTTCGTATTATGAACGTATGAATTATTTAAACTATATTAAAAATGCAGATAAAGAAACATTGAAAATGATGTTAATTGAACAAAAATCAGGCTATGACAATCTTGAAGAGATAGTACAGGTTGATGGTTATATTTCTTGTACAATAAATGGAGCACATTATTACTCCTTTTCCTTACATTTTTCTACAACACTTATTAAAACTTTCATAAGATTAAATAGCTCAGATTATTCAGTTTATACTTAATAAACATACTGCCAGATAACAAATAAAAAATCGTTATCTGGCAGTACTGAATATATATTGAAGTCAAAATATTAAATATTTTATCTTTTATAAAATATTCATTACATATATCATGCTATTAATATTTTTTAGTGTTATGTATACTAATATTATCATTAGTTTTTAAAAATTAGATTTTTATAGCATACAAATTTATTCAGCCAACATTTTACCTAATTCAATACAATTAGCCTCTGCCTCTCCATCTGGATCTTCCATTGCTGTGATTCCTTCACCACCTATAATTGTAGCACCAGCATTTTGCATACGTTCTTCCCAATCTCTCATCCATTCACAATTTCCCCAACCATATGAACCAAATAATCCAATCTGTTTACCTGATACCATTGCTTCTAATTCTGATACAAATGGTTCCATATAACCTTCTTCCAATTGTTCTGCTCCCATAGATGGGCAACCTAGTGCAAATTTATTTTCTCCTTTTAAATCGCTTGGTTTCAATAAACTTACATCTAAAACCTCTGCTATTTTACCTTTTGACTTTACACCTTCAGCTACAAAATTTGCCATTTTTTCAGTATTTCCTGTTCCACTCCAATAAACAATATATATTTTATTCATTTTTACCTCCTACGATATTTTTAATCATTCTTTTAGTTAGCTATAGCTAACTAGAATTTAAAAAATAAAAGATTTCTTTATTTGAAATCTCTTTATTTTTTCTAAATATATAATATCATGCACAGTTTTAAAAATCAATACTTATTGATAATATTTCTCATTAAATAATTTTTATCATTTATTTCGTAAATATATAGTCCTTATCTTTCATTAGCAAACAAAGATTATCTTTTAGTATTTCCCTTATATTTATAAAGATTTAAATATAAGTAACCATTTCCTTGTTCTGTTCTAGGCAAACCAAGTGCTCTTGTACACTTTATCAACTGTGCATACAACTCAGCTTCATCAAAATTTCGTTCAAACTCTTCTCTTGCCCACTCTTTAATCAATGCCATTGAACCTGTTACATAGGGTGCACTCATACTAGTACCACTCATAATAGCAAGTTTATTATCCATATAAGTGGATAAAATATTTCTTCCTGGTGCAACTAAATCTATTGTACTATTTGAATTGCTAAATTTCTCAACTAAATAATTTTCATTTATTGCACCTACTTCTATTACTTCAGGATAACTTGCTGGATAACTATATTCACTTGTACTAGAATCCCCATCTCCATTATTACCAGCTGCACACACTACAGGAATATTATTTTTTACTGCTTGTAAAACAGCATTTTTTAGATTTTTATCATCTTTATTCCCTCCTAGAGACATAGATATAATATCTACCTTACTACTTACAGCAAAGTTGATAGCATTAATTATACTCTGATATGTCCCAATACCATCTTTATTTAATGCTTTTGCTATTAATAATTTACAATCTGGTGCTACTCCCATAACTTCATTATTATAATTAGATGCTGCTATAATGCCTGCTACATGTGTTCCATGTCCATTAAAATCCTCATATATATTTTTATTTCCATTACTATCATCACTGAAATTTGCACCTCCAATGATTTTTCCTTTTAATAGAGGGTGAGATGTATCGCAACCTGTATCTATTATACCAACTACAACATTTTTACCAGTGTAACCCTCTTCCCACATTCCTTTAGCATTCATTTGTTTTATACCATATGGAAATTTATTCTTTGTTCCTCTTAAATTTTCATTTATCTCATATGGAATTAACTTCATTTTTTTATTCATAATGTATCCCCCTAAAAATTTTATTGCATATAAAAAATTATAAACAAGTTAAAGTGATAAACTATAAATTAAATTATTAATTTATAGTTACATGCTTATACTCATCTATTTATATTTATGATATGTTTTTTATTTTTAGGAGTCATATTTTATTGTCTACAAAATAAAATTTATATGTTATATCAAAATAAAGATTTGCTTACATATACAGATTTACTTTTATAGATACTTTACCTTTTTGTAGAACATAAAATATTTTATACATTTAAAACAATAAAATAGGATATCTTATTTATAGTAAAAACTTTTTAAGATATCCTGTTAGTATTTAATATTCTCTACTTTTTTAATATATTTACTATTTCAAAACTGCCCCTGTATTTGCTGATGTAACCAGCTTAGCATATCTACTTAAATATCCATGCTTTATTTTTGGTTCTAAAGGCTTAAATTTTGATTTTCTATTTTCTATTTCTACTTCACTTACTTTTAGTTCTAATTTTTTATCTGGTATATTTATAGAAATTATATCTCCTTCTTCAACTATTCCTATTAAACCACCTTCCATAGCTTCTGGAGAAATATGTCCTATAGATGCCCCTCTGGTAGCTCCTGAAAAACGCCCATCAGTAAGAAGTGCTACATGCTTATCAAGCCCCATTCCCGCAACTGCTGATGTGGGAGATAACATTTCTTTCATTCCTGGCCCTCCTTTTGGACCTTCATATCTTATAACTATAACATCACCTTTGTTTATTTTTTTGTCAAATATAGCACTAACAGCTTCTTCTTCTGAATTAAAAACTCTTGCTGGACCTTCATGAATCAACATTTCCTCTGCTACTGCTGATTTTTTTACAACTGCTCCATTTACAGCAAGATTACCTCTTAAAATTGCTAGGCCACCTTGACTGCTATATGTATTTTCTAATGTATGTATTACTTCTTCATTCTTTATCTCACAATTTTTTATGTTTTCTCCTATAGACTCGCCTGTTACTGTTTTACAATCTAAATTTATTCCTTTTATCTTTGAAAGTTCATTCATTATAGCTGGTATTCCTCCTGCCATATGTAAATCTTCGATATGATGCTTACCACTTGGACTTAATTTTGTTAAACAAGGAGTTTTTTCACTTATTTCATCAAATAAATCTAAATTAAGTTCTATTCCTGCTTCATAGGCTATTGCAGGTAAATGAAGCACTGTATTTGTAGAACCAGCCATTGCCATATCTACAGTTATTGCATTTTTAAAAGCGTCTATTGTCAAAATATCTCTAGGCTTTATATTATTCTTAAGAAGTTCCATAACATACATACCTGCATATTTTGCTATTCTTTTTCTTTCTCCTGAATGTGAAGCAGCAGTACCATTATATGGAATACCCATACCTAGTGCCTCTGTTAAACAATTCATACTATTAGCTGTAAAAAGCCCAGAGCATGAACCACATCCAGGACAAGAATTCATTGCCAACACTTCTAGCTCTTCTTCACTCATTGTCCCATCCTTACAAGCGCCAACACCTTCCATTGCAGAGTTAAAGTCATATACTTTTCCATTTGCTTTTCCTGGAAGCATAGGACCTCCACTTACAACAACACTTGGTATATTAAGTCTTGCAGCCGCCATTAACATTCCTGGGACTATTTTATCACAATTAGGTATAAGTACTAAAGCATCAAAACCATGTGCCATTGCCATTGCCTCTATAGAATCGGCTATTAATTCTCTTGAAGCAAGTGAATAATTCATTCCAACATGCCCCATAGCTATACCATCACAAACTCCTATAGCCGGAAATTCTAATGGTAATCCACCACTCATTCTCACTCCATTTTTTGCTGCTTCTGCTATTTCATCAAGATGAAGATGACCAGGAATCACTTCATTTTGTGCATTTACTATACCTATTAATGGTCTTTCAATTTCTTCTCTAGTAAGACCCATTCCATACATTAATGCTCTCTTTGGAGCTCCCTCTATTCCTTTTTTTATATCGCTTCTCATGGTATTACCTCTTTCTTATATTTTAAAAATTTTCATAATATTATTATAATATATTTTTATATCAATTAATTACAAAAAACCCAAAAAATATTAAAAGATATTAATATAAAAATATTACTATTTTATATTAATATCTTATACAAATAAATTAAATAGTTATTCTCTCTTAGATATACTAGTTGGAGAAATCTTTTTTGCCAATATTAAAGATGTTATTATTAATAAAAACAACAACACTATAGAAATTATAAAAGAAGGATTAGTGATATCAATAGCTTTATCTCCTATATTTAAGAACACTAATGTTCCTGGTAAAATACCAATAAGTGTTGCAAACATATAGCTACTAAATCTTATATTAGTAAGCCCTGCTCCATAGTTTATAAGATTATATGGAGTAATTGGTATCAATCTTAATACAAATATAATAAAAAATCCTCTCTTCTCATCTGCCTCCATAAAAAGTTTCCATAAAGATGGTGATAATTTATTTTTTAAAAACTTAGTTATGGCATCCTTAGCTAATACCTTTGCCATCATAAACATAATTGCACTATTAACACCTGCACCTATTATCGTATAAAGTGTCCCTTTCCACAATCCAAATGCTAATCCTCCAGCCAATGCTAATACTGGAACTGGGAAAAAAGTAATTGGCAAAATTGAGAAAATCAATATATATACAAAGGGTGCATAGTTTCCATATGATTGCACATATTGACGTATTTGCTCTGCTGTAATACCCCTAAAAAATGCATAATAAATGAGTATAAAAATAACAATGATAAGTGCTGTAACAATTCCTTTCAAATTCCTTTTTATAATAAATATCATCCTTTCTATGTGTATTTATTGTATATCTCTATTATTTATCTTCTTTTTTAAGTTTCAATAAATAACCCTTTATTTATATTCTATCTAAATAACTTCTTCATGACTTTTTAAAATTTCATCAAAGTTAATAATCCTACATCAAAAATTAAAATAAGATTTTTAATATTAGTTAATTCAGATTCTATATGATTTAGACTTATTAGATGAAAGTTAATAGTAATCACTTCTTATGATATTATCTCTTTATCA
Organism: Clostridioides sp. ES-S-0005-03; assembly: GCF_020658455.1. Lineage (NCBI taxonomy): Bacteria > Bacillati > Bacillota > Clostridia > Peptostreptococcales > Peptostreptococcaceae > Clostridioides > Clostridioides sp. ES-S-0005-03. The sequence continues at coordinate 1,091,239 of NZ_JACVWI010000001.1, forward strand.
GATTTTCAAGTTTCAATAATATCATTATAATACATTTTTATATTAACTAATTACAAAAAATCTAAAAGATATCAATAAATTACACAATTAAACTAAATAATTATTTTTTATTGTATTCTTTAGAAAATATGAGCTTTATTATTTCATGCATTAATAAATATTGATTTTTTAATAAATAAAAAACATTCCCATTAAGAGAATGTTTTTAGGTATATAAGTATATTAGAAATACACTGCTATTTGTATTCTATCAACAATATTTTTTGGAGAATATAAGTCTAAAATATCTTCATATATTCATATATAAATCCATAAACCTTCATAAAATAATTATTTTCTAAAATTCCATATTTTTAACTGCATATCACATAATAGCATAGTTTTGTAAAGTTGAACCATTATACATATCTTATCTAATAAAGCACACTCCAAAAATACTCATAACCTTAATTGTAATAATTTTCTCGCAACCTCATCTACTTCTGAAATATTTTCCCATTTTGTTGGCTTTTCTGCAATTCTCTTTATAAAAGGTATAATTGGTTCAAGTTTTTTATCTGTGAACATTGGTAATAGACATACGATTATCCAATATTTCCAATCATCATCTTGTTCCTCTGGGATAAGAATATCTATTATCAGTGGAGTAATAATTTCTTGATGTAATACCAATACAGGCAATATATCTTTTGCAACAGGCCAATTGTAATCTTGTATCCATTCTAAAAGCTTAAGACAAATAGGTTTTATCTCTTCATCAGATAATAATTTTAATTTTTCAATATTACAGTTATCAAACTTATCTTTTGGAAGTAGTTCTTCGACATTTTTCATAATCTATTTCTCCAGTCTAACACACAATAGTTGTCTTATCTTCAAGATAAACAAAAATCGTTTATGTTTAGATTCTAATATCTACATTTACAAATGTCAAACAAATTATAACTTAATATATTTGTATATAAGTACTAATTTTAAGTTAATCAAATATAATATTTGAAACTTTATCCCAGTTAATCGCTCTCGAATTATATTCAGGGTGTGATAATTTTACTACATGAGTTGAATTATTATAATTATAATAAATTGTAGTAGTACCATCAATTTGATTCCTCTTGTATCCTTGATAGCTAGCATTATTTGGCACTTTTTTTTCAATAAAACTATATGCAGATGAAGCATCAAGTATTTTTACTTTATTAGGAAACATTAACATAAAAAAAGTTATAAGAGCAAAAATACATATACATGTAATACTATACCATTTAATCCATTTCATACAATTCCTCCTATTTTACCAATATATACTATTATTATTTCCATATATTTATAATATTTATACATATGATAAAATTTTTAAATACTTACATATTAAGTGTAGAAGATTCAATTTTCTAAGTCTTATAAGGATACATAGTTTATTTTTATAAGTTAATAAATTTTTAAGGTTTTATTAAAGAAAAGTTTATTTTTAAAGATTACAATAAAGATAGTATTTATAAGGTCAAAAATATAAATTTTGGAGGGAGATAAATTAAAATTATGTGTACACTTTATCCGTTATTTTGTGCAATATTACCTTGTTTAATATACCAAATAATTGTTATAAGAAGAGTAAATTTAAAAGAAAAAAGGAATTTAGTAACACATCTAATATGGGTCTATGTTTTTTTGTTTTATATTTACTTAGCACTTAGCAAAGCAGGTATTGGAAGTATATGGGATATAGGTAGATATGGTGAAATTATTAGACTAGATGAAATAAATTTAATTCCATTTAGTTCAAGTGGTGCTTTAACCTACATTCTAAATATCATCATGTTTATGCCTTTAGGATTTTTACTTCCTTTGATTTGGAAAAGATTTAGAAATTTTATTAGCATATTATGTACTGGACTAAGCTTTTCATTGGCAATTGAGATTTGTCAATTATTTAATCATAGAACCACAGATATTGATGATTTGATGATGAATACTCTAGGTGCTATTTTGGGATACTTCATATGGATATGTATAGATAATTTATTTAATTATATAAGTAAAAAGACTATCTTTGCACATCGATATGAACAGATTCTTCAAGATGAAATTGCTGTTGAAGCTGATGATGATACAAATAGAAAAACTATTAACCTCCCTAAAAATGAAGCTATTATGTACTTAATATTAGCTGTTTTAGGAGAATTTCTATTGTATAATTTTTATATCACTTATTAGATAATTTAATGTATCTATTAGCTTTACATTTTATCTTAATATTTATGTACAAATAAAATACCCATTCTTACTACCTTAAGAACAGGGTATTTTATTCTTTAATATATTTAACAATAACTTTTTATCTTATTGATAATACCTATTTTCACTTTTCTGCTTGATTATAGCAAAAACAATATTTAAAATAAATTTTAATTATAATCACTTTCAACAAAATTATTAGAATAATTTTCAAATCTGAATAGCCTAATATAATAACCTTACTTAATTGGCATTTGAAATATTCGATTTACATTACATCTAACTTTATTAGCAGTTATATAATCATATTCAGTGCCATTCTCAATAAAATTTTGTATCTTATCTAATACTTGTATTGCTCTCTCTTTACTTTCATAACATCCTATCTTCCTAGTATTATACATATCTTCAAATGTTACATATATTTGATTATCATTTATTTCAATTTTACTAACTTTCATTAAATTAGTTTTATCCTGGCTTCTAATTATTATCATTTCAAATTCTCCAATATATTTAATTTATTTTTAAGTCATTTCCTTGTTATATACTATTTTGACATAATTAAAACTTTTACCATTACATATTTATATACCATCTTTCTCTTTTGAGAGTTTCTTTAATCCTAAAAGCCTTGCTAATTAGTTCTCTTTTTTATTTCCATAATAAATCATTTGTTGATTATTCCAACATCATTATACAATCTATTTCACTTAGTAAAACTTATCCTTACCACCCTTTCCATGTTGATTTATACATTTGGTAATTGTATTAATAAAAATTTTTATTCAAATCATTTGTATATTAAATCATCTATATCAAAACACAATATTTTACAACATATATATCTCTTTTCTATAAACTTATTTTTATATTTTCTTCAAATAAATGTATTATAGGATTTATTTTTAATATTTTCATTATTTTTTTAATAGCATCATTTTTAATTTTGATTTGTTTCCATTCAACATATCACCTCTCCATAAATTACCATTTGTATAATTTATATTATATATATACAAACGGTAATTATCAATCTTTTTTCTTATCTTTTTTCTTTTTTTATATATTTTTGGTAATTTTATTTTACTTTTCAGCAAAATAACTTATAATTTCGGTAAGGAGTGATGTACATATGGAAAGTTTAGGAGATAGAATAGCAAAGCTAAGAAAAGAGTTGAATATAAATCAAAAGGAACTTGCTACTAAAGTTGGTATAACTGAAGCTAGTTTATCACGTTATGAAAATAATCTGCGAGAACCTAAAAGTGAAATAATAGTAAGATTAGCAAAATCACTGAAGACATCTACAGATTATTTATTAGGTATAAATGAAAATACAAAAATAAATAGAGAAGACAAATTAATAATAGAAAGTTTATCAGTTAGTGAAAAAACAAAGCAGCTTTTAGAAAAGATATATTCACTTGAAGAAGAAGATAGAGAGGCTATAGAAAAAATGATTGATAATGCTTATATAAAGAGATTTTTAAAAGAAGAGAATTAGTTCTCTTCTTTTACTTTTTCCAATATTTCTAATAACAGTTCATAAAAATCAATATCTACACTCAATAAAAAATCTAATTTAATTCCTGTGTCTTTAATTTTTTCCTTTCTTATAATAGTAGTATTTGATTTTTCCACATACACCATCCCCCAGCGAACCTATGTTCTTAATTTTATTCAAAGATTCCCAACAAATTTTTAATAAAAATTATGTAATTATGATTTTTTCATTTCATAAAATATTTTTCTCTTATCCAAAATTTTCTTGGATAATTATCTTAACTATATAATAATACTTTTATTCTACAGATGCAATAAAAAACTCGTAATTATAACAAAAAAATCTATTATTGTAGAATTTTGTATATTTTTTATGTTTTTATATATTTTTTAAGATAATTCTTATTATAAAATTTTGTATAAATATATAAATTTTTATGTTTATTTAATCTACTTTTTAGTACTTGATAAAGTATAAAAAATACTGATAATTATAGTTTACTAACTATCATTATCAGTATTTTTTTACCATTTATAAACGTAATTAAAATCCACTTTCTAAAGAGGCTAGATTTACCTGACTACACTTCAAATTTTTCTCACAGAATACTATTTATCTTTTATTTATGTTATTCACTTTATATTTGTGTAGTAAAATTTATTTAGCTTTAAACTATTTTTATTATTGAGAGTTTAAGTTTTCATAACTTAATTATTGGAACTTAATTATTAATGAAAATAAAGTTAATTTTCATTATAAGTATTATCTTTTCAATATGTACTTACTATATAATTCTATTATTTATTTTCACTTTCCAGTTTTAATAAATAATCCTTTGTTTTTATTCCGCCCAAATAACCTCTTAAACTTCCATTAGAACCAATAAGCCTATGGCAAGGTATAAAAATAGAAATAGGATTTTTACTATTGGCTAACCCCACTGCTCTATATGATTTAGGTCTATTGATTGTATTCGCTAATTCTAGATAAGTTCTTGTTTCTCCATATGGAATTTTACAAAGTTCACTCCACACTTGTTTACTAAACTCACTTCCTGATGGATGTAATGGTAAATCAAATTTTTTTCTATCACCATTTAGATATTCACTTAGTTGTTTATTTGCATCTTTTATAATTTTAGTCTCTTTAACTGTATATTTTTCACAAGATAATTCTTGTATCCCAAAGAATAAATCTGTAATGTAATTATTTTCTTCTGATATTCCTATTTTCCCAATTTTAGTTTCATAGTAAAATATATTTTTCATTGAGCACTATATCCTTCCATATTTATTTTTATCTTCAGTTATGATTAATAGTTTTACTTATTTATATCATATATTTTATCAACTTTTACTAAAAAAACCTTACTATGTTTAAAAATATTTGTTTTATATAAAATCAATTAATACCCTATATTATATAAATAATAAAACTAATTATATTTTCCTTATTAAAACCATAAATATATAAATTAATTAACATTAATGAACAAGAAAGTCAGTAGAGCGTGATGTATCAAACCATACATTTTGCTCTACTGACTTTTATTACTTAACTAAAACTTCAATATTTTCATCTTGCCCATCTATAACTATAGTACATCCATTATATATATCTCCAGCAATAAGTTTTCTTGCAATTATAGTTTCTAATGTATTTCCTATATATCTCTTAAGAGGTCTTGCACCATACACAGGGTCATAACCTTCTCTCACCATTACATCTTTAGCTGAATCTGTAACCTCAATAGAAATATCTTTTTCTTTTAATCTATTTTTTAAATCTTCCATAAATATGTCTATAATTTTCTTGATATTATCTTGGTCTAAAGGTTTAAACATTATAATATCATCTACTCTATTTAGAAATTCAGGTTTAAATCTATGCTTCATCTCATTCATTACAAGACTGTTAGTAGTATCTGTTATATTTCCACCTGCTTCTAATAAATAATTACTTCCTATATTAGAGGTCATTATTATAAGAGTATTTTTGAAGTCTACAGTCTTACCTTTATTATCAGTAAGTCTACCATCATCTAATATTTGTAAAAACATATTAAATACATCTTCATGTGCTTTTTCTATCTCATCAAATAATATTACAGAATAAGGTGCACGTCTAACTGCTTCTGTAAGTTGTCCGCCCTCTTCATATCCTACATATCCTGGAGGAGGTCCTACTAATCTTGATACAGCATGTTTTTCCATATATTCAGACATGTCAATTCTAATTATATTGTCTTCACTATCAAATAAATTTCTAGCAAGAGTTTTTGCAAGTTCAGTTTTTCCAACTCCTGTAGGCCCTAAGAATATAAATGAACCAATTGGTTTTCTTTCATCTTTTAGGCCAGCTCTTGCACGTATTACTGCATTTGAAACTGCTGTAACAGCTTCATTCTGTCCAATAACTCTCTCATGAAGTTCATCTTCTAGCTTAAGTAGCTTTTCTCTTTCACCTTCGACTAATTTAGTTACTGGTATACCTGTCCACTTTGATACAATATTAGATATTTCTTCTTCTGTAACTTCTTCTTTTAAAAGTGAGTTTTCAGAACCATCATTCATACTTTCTTCATATTTCTTTATTTGCTCTTCTAATTTAGGTATTTCACCATATTTAACCTCTGCTGCTTTGTTAAAATCATATTCTCTTTCGTACTTTTCAGCTTTTCCTTTAGCTTCATCTAATTGAGATTTTAAATTTTTGATATCTAGTATTTGACTCTTCTCTTTTTCATATTTAGCAGTCATTTCATCATTTTTAGATTTTAACTCTGCTATTTCCTTTTGAATATCTTCTAATCTTGTCTTACTCTTATCATCATTTTCTTTAAGCAAAGCTTCTCTCTCAGTTTCTAGTGTAAATAATTTTCTTCTAACCACATCTAATTCTGTTGGCAATGAATCTATTTCACTACGAATCATAGCTCCAGCTTCATCTATTAAATCTATTGCTTTATCTGGTAAAAATCTATCTTGTATATATCTATGAGAAAGTTTTGCTGCTGCTACAATAGCATTATCATGAATTCTTACTCCATGATGTATCTCAAATCTTTCTTTAAGTCCTCTAAGTATAGATATTGTATCTTCAACAGTAGGTTCTTCTGCAATTACAGGTTGGAAACGTCTTTCAAGTGCTTTATCTTTTTCTATATATTTTCTGTACTCATCAAAAGTAGTTGCACCAATACAATTTAACTCTCCTCTTGCAAGCATAGGCTTAATCAGGTTACCTGCATCCATTGAGCCTTCTGTTTTACCAGCACCAACTATAGTATGAATCTCATCTATAAATAGAATGATTTTTCCATCAGAACTTTGAACTTCTTTTAAGACAGCCTTTAATCTTTCTTCAAATTCTCCTCTATATTTTGCACCAGCAATCAATGCACCCATATCAAGAGAAAATACTATTTTATCTTTTAATCCTTCTGGTACATCTCCTCTTACTATTCTCTCTGCTAAGCCTTCAACTATCGCAGTTTTACCTACACCTGGTTCACCAATTAATACAGGGTTATTTTTTGTTCTTCTTGATAAAATTCTTATAATTCTTCTTATTTCTTCATCTCTTCCAATTACAGGGTCTAATTTATTTTTTTTAGCTAAATCTACTAAATTTGTTCCATATCTAGCAAGTGCATCATATGTTCCTTCTGGGTCTTGCGTTTCTACCCTTTGACTACCTCTAACTTGTGATAAAACATTTAAAAAATCATTTTTATTTATATTATATTGTTTCAATATTTTACCAACAACTGATTTTGATTCTGTTTCCATCATTGCAAGCATAACATGTTCAACACTTATATATGAATCTTTAAATTCTTTAGAAATACTTTCTGCTTTTATAAGTACTTCATTTATTTTTCTAGTAGCTGACACTCCTTGTGAATCTGCTCCTTCTCCATATACTTTTGGAAGTTTATCCATTTCAAAGTTTACAGTATTTCTTAAAGAATCTATTGATATATTCATCTTTTCTACTATATTTGGTATTAATCCATCTTCTTGATTAATAAGTGCTGAAAAAAGATGAATTACATCTACTTGTTGGTTATGATTTTTTACTGCTTCATTATAAGCCTCATTTAAACTTTTTTGAACTCTTAAAGTCATTTTTTCTACGTCCATATAAATCCCTCCATTTTAATATTATATCCAAATAAATTAAATTCTCTCATTTATGATTATTGATTTTCTAAGCTCTAAAAGACTATCAAGCAAACTTTCATTTTTTTGTATGTCAAAACTTAATGTCAGATTAAAGGTTCCATCTGAATTAAAAAAATCAAACACTTCTTTTGATTTTGCTCTTAGATATAAATCTTCATCTATAAGTCTTTTTTCACCTATTAACAAATATTGGCACTTATCTATAAAACTCTTTCTAAAATCAATAGTATATAGATTTTCTAAAAGATTATATTGGTAAATTGCAATATTATTAAACACTTTTAATAAATTTGAATTTACAAAATTGTAAATTTGATTATCGTTATACAGTGATATTTGTTCATATATATACTCTCTAAATAAAGGATGAATGTTTTGTTTAAGTTTCAAAGTAACTTCAGCTGGTATTTCAAAATACAACTTCCAGTATTCAGAATTATTTTTTTCTAATATAAATGCTACTCTGTTTAAACTAGTGGGGCTAATCTCTTTTAATGTACATTCAAAATTATAATATCTCAAACTAGTTTCTTCATTTTCAAATACATAATCAAACCACTGTAGAACATTTCTATCAAGTTTTAAACTCATATAAAAACCTTCTTCCTTATTTACTAACCTTATTAGGTCTTTTTATCTGATTATATTCTTCTAGTAAACTTTCTTTATCAGCTTTATTTCCTTTATATGCTATATGTGGATTTATCATATACTCACCATTTTTTACTTTCTGTAAAAAATCTAATTTTTTTAGTTCTGTAAACAATGAAGACAAGGAAGTCTTTGGATATTCAAATTCGCAAGATAATTCATGTAGTGTTTTCCTAATCTTATTATTTTTATCCATAGAATTTATCAATTTTATTGGAATTAAATCTCTTTTAGTATACATTCCTTCTGCCACTTTGATATAATTTTTAAAGCAAACATTCATATATTTACTTTTGTTCATAACCAAATTTCTACTTTCTGTGTATTCTTGATTTAAATCTTTTTTTAATGCCTTATCTAAATTAAATATCTCTTCTCACTCTCCTTATCTCTAATTGATAATATAAATATATTACAAAAAAATATGTATGTCAAAAACAAAAATGGCAAAAGTTTATCTATAAGCTAAACTTTTATTTATCTATAAGCTAAACTTTATTGTTTTTTTAAATCAGTATTTTCAATTTATTGGTAAGATTTTTGAATAATATTTGTAAATTTTTTTTAAAAATTTTAATATGCTCAGTAAAATAATCTTTTCTACAGAGTAAAACCACTAAACACATAATATTTCCAATTATTTTTTTGTAAGTTTACTTGACATAGTATATATATATTTATATAATGTATATATACTATATATACAATTTAAGGAGGTGTTTAATTGAATATAGTTATTAGTAATTCAAGTGGCAAGCCAATATACGAACAAATTACTACACAAATTAAAAGTATGATTATAAGTGGAGAGTTGCCAGAAGGTACTGCTCTTCCAAGTATGAGATTATTAGCAAAAGAACTTAGAATAAGTGTAATTACTACAAAACGAGCATATAGTGATTTAGAACATGATGGATTTATTGAAACAGTTACTGGTAAAGGTAGTTTCGTATCTGGCAAAAATATGGATTTTGTTAAAGAAGAACAACTTCGTTTAATCGAAGAATACCTACAAAAAGCAGTTGATACAGCTCAAAGTAGTGGCATTACATATAATGAGTTACAAGATATTTTACTTTTATTATATAAGGGAGAATGATAATTATGGACGCAATAACTATAAAAAACCTAAACAAAGTTTACAAAAATTTTGCATTACAAGATGTATCTTTTTCAGTACCAAAAGGCTCTATAATGGGATTTGTAGGTGAAAATGGTGCAGGAAAAACTACTACACTAAAATCAATTTTAAATTTAATATCTTATGATAGTGGAAATATTGAAATCTTTGGCCTTGATAACATAAAAAATGAAAAAGAAATCAAAGAACAAATTGGTGTCGTATTTGAAGGAAGCAACTTTCATGAGAATTTAAATACAAATAATATCTCAAAAATTATGAGCCATATCTATAAAAACTGGGATGATAGACTATTTAAAGAATATTTAAAACAACTAAGAGTTCCAAATAATAAACTAATTAAAGAATTTTCAAAAGGTAATAAAATGAAACTTAGTATTGCTGTAGCTTTATCTCATAAACCAAAGTTATTAATATTAGATGAAGCAACTAGTTCACTTGACCCTATTGTAAGAGAAGAAATATTGGATATATTCTTAGATTTTATACAAGATGAAGAACATTCTATTATTTTATCTTCACATATTACAAGTGATTTAGACAAAATAGCAGATTATATTACATTTATACATAAGGGGAAAATTGTATTTAGCGAAAGCAAAGATGAATTAATCGATACTATGGGTATCTTAAAATGTAATTCTAATGATTTTGCTAAACTTACAAATGAAGATTATTTATATTATCGTAAAAGCCAGTTTGGATATGAAGTACTACTTAAAGATAAGTATAAATTTATTACAAAACATCCAAACCTTATAGTTGATAATACATCAATTGAAGAAATTATGTTATTTTATGTGAGAGGTGATAAATAATGAAGGGACTAATTTTAAAAGACTTACTTAATTTAAAAAGCAATATAAAATTTCTAATTTTATTTATGATTGTATTTGGATATATCTCTTCTGTTGGAGATGGAAATAACAGTAGTTTTATAGGTGTTATTATAGTTTTATGTACAACAATGATTGTTTCAACATTTTCATATGATGATTTAAATAAATGGGATAGCTATGTACTTACAATGCCTATCAAACGTGACACTATTGTATTAAGTAAATATTTAACTATGTTAATATTTAGCTTTATAGGTGTATTTTTTTCACTTATTATTAGCATTGTTAATGGATATTTTAAAAATACACTTGTTTTAGATGATACTTTAGTTATTACAGGATTAATTTTATCAATTTCAGTATGTTTTGCTAGCCTTATTTTACCACTTATTTATAAATTTGGTACAGAAAAAGCTCGTTTATTAATGATTGCATGCTTTTTACTTCCTACTGCTGCAATATTAGGATTTAAAAGTCTTTTGGAAAGATTTAATTCAAGTATTTCTATTGAAATTATACTTAATACTTTAGTTTATTCTCTTCCATTTATTGCGATTTTATTATTTGTAATTTCATATTTTATTTCTACAAAAATTTATTGTAAAAAAGAAGTGTAAAAGATATTAACACTAGTTTTATATTTAAGTGGTTTTATAAAAGATTTTATAAAAATACTATCAGGGTAAAATTTGATAGTATTTTTGTTTTTTATGAATTTATTTCTACTAGGATTTTTATTTTTTTATTATTTTTTTATTCAGTAACATCCTATTATTTTCTAAATATACTGATATAATATAATTATCTGATAAATTTAGTTGACAATTATATTTTTAGGAGGGTACACATGTTAGGACAAAGATGTATGGATTATTTACAAACATTAGGAAAAATAAGTTCAACAACAACAGGACTTACAAGACTTATATTAACTGATGAGCATAAAAAATCGATTGAATTAATAAGTTCTTGGATGAAAAATTTGAATCTTGATATTGAAATTGACGATATTGGAAATATTATAGGTACATATAAATCTAATTTCTTAAACGCACCTACATTAGTAGTTGCATCTCATCAAGATAGTGTAAAATGTGGAGGTATATTTGATGGAATGCTAGGAATAATTGTTCCTCTAATTGGACTTGAAGAATCTATAAATAATAATAAGTCTTATCCATTTAATATTAAATTAGTTGCATTTGCTGAGGAAGAAGGAACAAGATTTGAAACATCTCTAATGGGAAGTAAAGTTTTTGCTGGTACTTTTAAAGAGGAACTACTCAAATCTGTTGATGAAAATGGAATTACGCTTGAAGAAGCTGTAACAAAATTTGGATTTGATACTAAAAATTTAATAAATTTACACCCTAGAAAAGATATTGATGCTTATTTAGAATTCCATATCGAACAGGGACCTGTCTTAGAAAACAATGCTCTTCCTGCTGGTATTGTTTCAAGTATTACAGGATTTAAGAGTTTTAAAATATCAGTAAATGGCAAATCTGGCCATGCTGGAACACTCCCAATGGATATGCGATTTGATGCTGGATGTTGTGCTTGTGAATGTGTATTATCAATTGAAAATATAGCTAAGATAACGCCTGATTTAGTTGCTACAGTTGGAAAGATGAATTTCTATCCATCATCATCAAATGTAGTTCCTGAAAGGGTTGATTTTACTCTTGACGTCCGCTCATGTTCACAAGAAACTCTTGATACTTCAGTAATAAAAATATTTGATGAAATAACTCGCATATGTCAAAATAGAAAACTTAATTATACAAGTGAACTCTCTTTTGAAAATGTTCCTGTACCATGTTCTGATAAAATGACAAAAGTTATAGAAAAAAGTTTTGTGGATTTAAATCTCAACCCATTTTATATTTATAGTGGCGCTGGTCATGATGCTCAAGAAATGGATAATATAACTGATATAGGCATGGTATTTATAAGATGTACTGAAGGCATAAGTCATAATCCTAATGAAAATGTTACTGTGAATGATTTAGATATTGCAGTAAAAATATTTTTAAAAATACTAGATAATCTTAATCTAAAATAATTTTACAATAATACTCTTCATTCTGATGTATAAAAAAAGAAAATAAACATGAAAAAGGTAGCAACTAACTCTAATTGCTACCTTCTAATTCTATTTATATAAAAGTTGATTTCTCATCAATAATATCACATCTATCATTTCCATTAGATATATGTCTTACTTATAATTATACATTCTATTCGTAATTATCTCATTTTAAATAATATATATTATACAGTAAATATTTTTCTAATAATGACAATAAATATTCAAATTATTTTTAATATCTCCATTGATTTTTATCTATTTACCTTAAAAATATAAAGGATACCAAAGCTGATATCCCTTATAAATGTTATATATTCATTTTTTATTATAGTTCCAATTTAATATTCAACTTAACTCATAGAGTTAGAAAATTCCTCTCCTGCTGTAACAAGATTAGATAATAATACATCAGCCAGTGCATCATTAGCTGAACTTATTATCCATTTATTATCTTTCTTAGTACATTCAAACTCTACAGTTTTTGTTACAAAAGTTTCTTCAACACTTTTTTGCTTTTCTTTCATAATTGACACTAACATTTCAGTTGTTTTCTCATCTGTTAAATCTTGACCTGAAAAACTCATGCCAAGCATCTTTGTAAATGCTTCAGCCACTATTTCTTTAAGTAATGGTGTTGAATCTACAAACTTACACTCTACTTGAATTTTTGCATTATTATCTTTAATCTCACTGTCTTTTATTGTGTATGTTATTTTAGATGCATTATGTTTTAGATAATCTAAAACATACTGTGTACTTGGGTCTTCTGTTTCTAATTCTTTTAGTATATCCTTATATTTTTCATCATTATTTTCCATAACTTTGTTCATACCTTCAAAGTCAAATTTCTTTGCACTACTAAAAAAATTATTGATTGTATCTTCTGGTTTTGCACTTGAACATGCTGTCAAAGATATTGCTAATAAAAAAGTTGTTAAAAGTAATATGATTTTTTTCATATCTCAAATCCTCCCTCTTAATTTGTTGATACATAAATTATTTTAACATATAATGAGGATTTTTAATAATATATTTAGAATATTTATGACTTTTATCAAAACATAAATCTAGATTAAAAAATATTTATATTAAATTATTATTCATATTTACATCAGTCATAGTAGAAACCATAACAGCCTTTATAGTATGCATTCTATTTTCTGCCTCTTCAAATACTTTTGAATACTTGGAATTAAATACCTCGTCAGTAACCTCTAATTCTGATAATCCAAACTTTTCATAAATTTCTTGACCAACTTTAGTTTCTAAATCATGAAAAGCTGGAAGACAATGTAAAAATATAACATTTTCATTTTCAGTTTTCTTTATCATATCCATATTCACTTGATAATCTTTAAGTTGATTTATTCTCGCTTCATATTGTTCTTCTTCTCCCATAGAAACCCATACATCTGTATATATAACATCAGCACCCTTTACATCATCAATATTTTCAGTTAACAATATATCTCCTTTAGACTTTTTAGCTATTTCTTTCATATCTTCAACTAACTTTTCATTTGGCCAAAGTTCTTTAGGAGCAAGCGCTACAAAATGAATTCCCATTTTAGCACATCCTATCATCAATGAGTTACCCATATTATTTCTAGCATCCCCAACATAAACAAATTTAACTTTATTTAAATCTTTATCTACATTTTCAATTACTGTTAGAAAATCTGCAAGTATTTGAGTTGGGTGATATTCATCTGTAAGGCCATTCCAAACAGGTACTCCAGAGTATTTTGCTAAACTTTCAACTGTTTCCTGTTTAAATCCTCTAAATTCTATACCATCATAAAATCTTCCTAAAACTTTTGCTGTATCGGATACAGATTCTTTTTTACCCATATGGCAGTCATTGGGTCCTAGATAAGTTACATGAGCACCTTCATCATGAGCAGCCACCTCAAACGAACATCTAGTTCTTGTTGATGTCTTCTCAAACAATAATGCTATATTTTTACCTTGCAATAAATCTCCTTTTATACCAACCTTCTTCTTAGTTTTTAAATAACTAGATAAAGTTAATAAATATCTAATTTCCTCTTTTGTAAAATCCTTTAATGTTAAAAAACTCTTTCCTTTTAAACTTATATTATTCATATTGATTTTCCCCTTTTTGTAAATTTATTTAAATGCTATAAAATTTTTAGTTTCATATATTTTTATCTACTCTAATTCTCACCCTAACAATGAATCTTTTAATAACTTAATTATCTTCTAGTAATATATCTTTTAAAATTTCAAGAGCTTCATTTATCTCCTTGTAGCTAATAGTTAAAGGTGGTAAAAATCTAAGTACATTCTTTCCAGCAGTCAAAATAAGTAATCCTTTTTTTCTAGCTTTTTCTTCTATAGTGCTAGATTCAATAGTAGTTTCGATTCCTATCATCAAGCCCATACCTTTTGTCTTTACTACGATTGTACTATTAAAATTTTCAATAGATTTTCTTATATAATCTCCTTTTTCTAACACATCTTCATAAAATCCTTCTTTAGATATTTCATCTAACACAACAGAAGTTGCCACCATAGCTAATAAATTCCCTCCAAATGTTGTACCTTGGTCTCCTTTTCCTAAAACTTTTGAAAATTTTTCATTTACTAATACTCCTCCTATTGGTATCCCTGCGCCTAAACCTTTTGCAATTGTAACAATATCTGGTTTTACATCAAAATATTCATATCCAAAAAGTTTCCCCGTTCTTGCTATGCCACATTGAACTTCATCAAATATTACTGCTATGTCTTTTTCTTTACATATTTTTACAAGTTCTAAAATATAATCTTTTTCAAGAACATTAACTCCACCTTCACCTTGAACTGCTTCAAGAATTACTGCACAAACAGTTGAATCAATATTATTTTTAAAATCTTCAATATCGTTTTTTTCTACATATTTAAATCCTTCGGGAAGTGGATAAAAATATTTATGGTACTTATCCATACCAGTTGCCATCAAAGACATCATTGTTCTACCATGAAAAGAATCCTTTAAACTTATGATTGTCCCTCTTCCTTCACCATATTTATCACTACTGTACTTTCTTGCTATTTTAAAAGCAGTTTCATTTGCTTCTGTTCCAGAGTTACAAAAATATACTTTATCCAATCCACTTATATTAATTATTTTTTCTCCTACAGACAATACTGGACCATTGAAATATAAGTTTGATGTATGTAATAATTTGTCCACTTGCTCCTTTAAAGCAGTTTTTAAATTATTATTACTATATCCAAGAGAAGACACTCCGTATCCGCTTGTAAAATCTATATATTTATTGCCTTTAGTATCAAAAAAGCAACTACCTTCGCCATAATCTATAATAAAATCAGGTTGGCTATATGTATTTATGAAATATTCCTCCCATTTTGAAACTATATTATTGTTATTTATCTTCATTTTTATCATCCTCACTTAAGTTATAATCTTTTTTATATTTAACTTATTTTCTTATTCATTTTCTTTTCTTATTAATGTGCCTATTCCACTATCAGTAAATAACTCTGTTATTATAGAATGAGGAACTCTTCCATCTAAAATATGAACTCTATTTACCCCATTATTCAAAGCGTCTACACATCCATGTATCTTAGGTATCATGCCACCAGTAATTATACCTTCATCAAATAGCTTATCAACATCATCTAGTATAACTTCTGTTATCAATGACTTTTCTTCATCTGGATCTCTTAAAAGACCTGGCACATCAGTAAGAAGTATCAGCTTATCTGCATTTAATTCTTTAGCTATAGCTGATGCTGCTGTATCTCCATTTATATTATAGGTCTCACCATCTTCTCCTACTCCAATAGTTGCAATTACTGAAATATAGCCTGATTTCAAGCAAGATTCTATAAGTTCAACATTTACTTTCTTTATTTCTCCAACAAATCCTAGTTCATAATTTTTATATGGGTCACATAAAATCATATTATTATCTATCCCACAAAGCCCTACTGCTCTTCCGCCTTTTGTATGTATCTTGTTTACTAAGTCTTTATTTACCTTTCCAGCTAAGACCATTTTTACAATTTCCATAGTTTCTTCATCTGTATATCTAAGCCCATTTACAAATTTACTTTCTATATCTACTTTAGCAAGCATTTTATTGATTTCTGCTCCTCCACCATGTACTAAAACTATATTTATTCCAACATAACTCATAAGTACAAGGTCTTCCATAACAGACTCTTTTAAACCATCTTTTTTCATTGCACTTCCACCATACTTAACTACAATAGTTTTGCCTTGATGCTTTTCTATATATGGTAAAGCTTCTATCAGTGTATTTGCTTTTTCTATATCAATCATTAAGCATTTCCTCCTAGTTTCTATAACTTCCATTTATTCTTACATAATCATAACTTAAATCACATCCCCATGCATTTCCTCTAGCATTTCCCATGTTCAAATCTACTAATATACTTATTTCATCATCTTCAAGAATTTTTTTCGCTTTTTCTTCATTAAAATCCAACCCATTTCCCTGTTTACATACTTCTATATATCCTTTCATGCTTTCAAAAATAATATCTACTTTTTCCATATCTATTTCTTCACCCGCATATCCTAAAGCACACAATATTCTTCCCCAATTTGCATCAGCTCCAAATACAGCTGTCTTTACCAAGGAAGAAGATATAACTGTTTTTGCTAACTTTACTGCATGTTCTTCACTTAGTGCTCCATTTATATAGCATTCAATTAATTTTGTACATCCTTCTCCATCTTTAGCAACAAGTTTAGCAAGTTCTATACAAACATATGTAAGCGCACTTAAAAATACTTGATAATGTTCATCTTTTTCATCCATTCTCTCATTTTTCGCTTTTCCATTTGCCAAAATCATTACCATATCATTAGTACTTGTATCTCCATCTACACTAACTCTATTAAAACTTTTATCAACTGCACTTTTTAGAGCTTCTTTTAAGAGAACGCTATCGATATTTGCATCTGTCGTTATAAATCCCAATGTTGTTGCCATATTAGGATGTATCATTCCTGAACCTTTTGCCATACCTCCAATAGTTATTTTTTTATCTCCATACATTATTGCTACTGCTATTTCTTTCTTTATAATGTCAGTTGTCATAATTGCTTCTCTTGCTCCAATATGACCTTGTTTACTGAGATTACTTACTAACTCATCCATATTTTTTTCTATTAAATCTATATTTAGTGGTTTTCCTATAACACCAGTAGATGCAACCAAAACATCATCTTCTTTAATATTTAATTTTTCACTAGTAAATTTAGCCATTTTATATGCGTTTATAAGACCTTCTTTTCCATTAAATGTGTTAGCATTAGCACTATTGACTATAATCGCTTGTGCTTTTCCATTTTTAATATGCTCCTGTGTTACATAAACTGGATTTCCTTTAACTTTATTTTGAGTAACTACTGCTGCTGCATCACATAAAATATCTGAATAAACTAAAGCTAAGTCCCTCTTTTCTTTATTTTTTCTTAAGCCACAGTGAATTCCTGAAGCAACAAACCCTTCTGGAACTGTAACTCCACCTTTTATAATCTCCATTTTTATCCTCCTAATTATATGAGTTTAGTATTTTTCTATTCCTAAAATGCTGGTGCAATATGCTTTAAGCCTGTAGTCTCCTCAATTCCAAACATTATATTCATATTTTGTACGGCTTGCCCTGCTGCCCCTTTAATCATGTTGTCTATAGTTGAACAGATTATTAATGTATCTTTATTTTCATGTACTGATATTACACATTTATTTGAATATACAACATTTTTTAAAGAGGTTATCTTATCTAATGGGAGTATTTCTACAAATTTTTTATATTCATAATAATCAGTTAATTTTTTATGTATATCACCTATAGATACATTATCTTCTTTTATGCAGTATATAGTTGATAGTATCCCTCTATTTACTGGAATTAGATTTGGTGTAAAAACTACATCTACATCTTCTTTATACGCTTCACTTAGATTTTGTTCTATTTCTGGAGTATGTCTATGTTTTCCTATTTTATATGCAGTTATATTCTCATTAACTTCTGTAAAATGACTACTTGTTGATAACTCTCTACCAGCTCCTGTAAGACCTGATTTAGAATCAATTATTATATTATTATTTTTTATTAATTTAGAACTTAATAATGGCATCAATGGTAAAGAAATACTAGTAGGATAACATCCTGGATTTGCAACTATATCAGCACTTTTTATATCTTCTTGATATATCTCACTTAATCCATATACAGCTTTTTTGTGCAAAATTGTATCTATAAAAGATACTCCATACCATTTACTATATATTTTTTCATCTTTTATTCTGAAATCAGCACCTAAATCTATGACTTTCTTTTTAGATTCAATTGCTTTTATTGCAAACTTTTCACTTACACCATGTGGAAGAGCAGTAAATACAACATCACACATATCAATTACTTTTTCGTTTTCTATACATGTCATACTGTTTTCATAACCTATACTTGGGTATATATCAACTATGTTTTTGCCAATGTATGAATTTGAACCTATAGCTGTAACTTCTACTCCTTCATGATTTATTAGTAATCTTAGTAATTCTACACCAACATATCCAGTTGCTCCAATAATTCCAGCTTTTATTTTGCTCATTTTATTTCCTCCGTTTTATAATTATTTTAAGAATATTTCGAATTATTTTTTTAAATTAATATTATTATTTAATAATCATTTGATAATATATAAGTTTAAAACTATCTAACTAACAATAAAAAGCCCCTTAGCATTATAATGCTAAGAGGCGAATTTCCGCGGTACCACTCTTATTGGTAAAATTACAATTATAATAATTCTTATGAATTAAAAAGTATTTGCAAATGTATATTTAAAATTAAAAAAGCCTCTTGGTCAAAGACCAAGAGACGAATATACACCCGCGTTACCACTCTAATTGATAAGATAATCTTACCCACTCTAATCTCTTAAGGCGAGACTCACCAATTACCATACTACTAATTCTGGTAACTTCCTCCAAAGCTCTATTCACAATAAAATTCATTACTAGGCTTCCACCATCCCTAGCTCTCTATCAAATCCTTTTATGCTACTTTCTTTTTCATAGGATTTCAATTTCTTTTCTTGTTGTTTTATATAATAATTTATTTTTAGTAGTTTGTCAATATTATTTATAAATTTTTGGAAATTTTTTCTAGGTTGTTAATTTCCACCATTTTGTATCCGAGTTACGATATAACTTAAAACCACATCTTAATAAAACATTTTGTGAATCTGTATTGTAAGCATCAGTTTCAGCTATCACAGAAGAAACATTTGGTTGACTTAATCCCCAGCTACATATCTTTTTAATAGCTTCTGTCATATATCCTTGTTTTTTATAATCCTCACCTAATCCATAACCAATCTCAATTTCACCATAAGAATTTGGCACATCTTTAAAATCGGCTAATCCTATAATTGTACGGTTTTCATTTAACATAATAAACCAAAATGTATAAAACAATATATTTTTTTCATCTTTTTTAGCAATATTTAATTGTCCTTTTACAATATCATAAAAAAAACCAGTCATTGGTTCTGCACAATAAATGCATTCTAATTCCTTTTCTAATTCTGAATTATTGGAAGTCCAAAGTTCAAGTTGACGAAGTGATAGTGGAATTAGAGTTAATCTTTCTGTTTTTAATATCATTTTTTCTCCTTTTAAGAGAAAGACTAAAATTGTTATCAAAGAATTCTTAATCATACACAACAATCGTCTTTCTGCTGATTTTCTTTTTAATCTGATAAAAGCTCATCTATCACATGAAATTTCATTTATTAGTACTATTAGTTCTATATTTTCTAACAGGCTATAAAGTATATTAGTATCATAAATTTTACTACTCAATATCTTTTTTTATTTCTACAACATCCTCAATTTTACAATTGTAATTATTGAAAATAAAATTGATGGAAATTAACTGATAAAAGTATCATTATTAATTCAACACAGTTGAACAACAAGTGAGAATACATATAGATTTGTGTAAATATATATACATTCTAGCTTGATACTATATATGTGATAATTAGTTGCATAATATCGAGAATGATCTATATTTTTATAAGTTTAAGAATTATTTTTTAGAGAGTGTATTCCATTTATTAATACTTTAGAATCTATTTTTAAATATCTAGAATACATCCAAACAATTGGACTACGAAGCCTACCTCTAGAGCAAACAATTATTATCTTTTTACTATTGTTATCGCTAATAGATAGAAGCCTATCTTTTATTTTTTTACGATTTTTTATTAAACCATATAAGACAACAATTACTGCGATGGGTTTATTCCTGTGCAGGAAGTCATATTCTTTTTCATTAATAACAGAGATATTATGTTCTAATTTGGCTATACTACCATATTCTATCGATGTACGTACATCAACAGTTACTTCATCAACGATTTCACTATGTTTTATTAGATATTGTGGACATAATTTTTTCATGTATACATCTAAAGTCTGCATAAGTATCTCTCCTTAACTCTTTGCATAATATATTAATTTATTATACTATAAGCAAGTTCACCTTTACAGTTGTTTATTAATATAAATTTATAATTATTATAAAAATATCTTAAATATATCATAGGATTTATATGAAGCTTTTACAATTTAGAGTGGAAATCACACTCATTTAGGTTGAATGGATAGCACAAATAGTATATAAAAAACATTGATACATACACATATAATGTTAATATAAGTATATGGAGAATAAATATAGAAGAACTCAAACAACAGCAAAGGATACTACTATTAATGAAAAGCTTACAATAGATTTAAAATTACTTCCTTTCTTTTGAAATTTTCAAATAAATGAAATTATTCCTTCCCATGTAAGAAAGTGACAAAACTAATTATTAAAAGTTAATTACAGTCAAACATATCTAAAAACAATACACAACCATCTTGTTGCAATGTTTAGTTATTCTGTAAAATATTATAATTTGACTAGTGAATAAATATACTAACAATAGCAGAACATTTATGACATGAAAAAATTGAAACAACATGGAATGTATATTCTCATTTATGTCCAAACAAACACCTAAAAATTGCACAAAAACTAGAAGATTTAAATTTATATCTTATTTTAATTAAGTTTTAAAAACCTTTACTATCTAAAAATTTTTCAATTTTTTTTTCAGAAAGTATCTCATTAGTTATAAATTCTCCATTGAAAAAAAGACTATATGTAGTAAATGGTGCAGGAGCATTTTGTGCTTCTTTTGCTGTTTCAAATTTTATAAGATTTACTTCAACACCTCTAGCATTCGCAATTTTTTTTAAAATAGGAGTATATTTTGCAGTATGTGGACACTGATTACTGTAATATAAAACTATCCCATTCTCCTTTGATTTACTTTGTTTTACACAATCTTTAAAGCATGGAATAGGTGCATTATCAGTAAATGGAAAATACAATAACTCATAACTTGGTTCTGATGTATCTGCCAGATAAAATCCTTTATATTTTAAATACTTAGAATCAGATAAAAATGGTAGCTTTTTTTCAGATGAAAGTACAACTAACCCATATTTTCCTTTTGACTTTGCATCATCAATGCATTTTTGTAGTAATAAATTAGAGTATCCTTGTCCTTTAAATTTTCCAGATACCCAGAAACAATTAATATACATATAATTATCTGCAGTAATAGGACACCATGCATTTTCTGCTGGTATATATTCTATAAAAACTTTACCTCTTTCATCTAATCTTTTAAATACAAGACCTTTGTCAAAATTACTTTTCATCCAATATTTTTTAGAAGAAACACAGTTTTCTCCCTTTTTTTCAGTAATTGCACAACATACATGTTCATTATCAATATTATTTGAATTTATATCTATAATCTGCATATTACCTCTCCTTCTCTCTTTACAAAATAGTTTTCATATATATACTATATCTTTAATTGTACTATTATATATATGACACTTATATGTCATATATATTTTCATTTTATATTAAATTATTTCAAATTTATCATTATTAAATTATATGTAAAATTAAATAAATTTTTATGTTCTAACTATATTATATATGGATTGTTTTATTAATCACCTTTAAATTCAAATTTAATAAAACAATTTATATTGAAATAAATATATTTAAGGTATATAATTATAAGAAAAATTTTTAATAATAGAGGTGTTGTTTATAATGTGTGAAAAGTACCTAATAAGAGAATTAAAAGAACCTGATATTAGAAGTGCATTGAATTTAATTTGGAATGTATTTGAAGAATTTGAGTCTCCAGATTATTGTGCTGAAGGAATTAAGTCATTCCATGAATTTATAGAATATAACTCTATTATTGAAAAAGTCAAAGAAAAATCTATTTTCTTTTGGGGCTGTTTTGATTGTGAAAAGTTAATTGGGGTTTTAGCTATCAGAGACCTAAATCATATATGTATGTTATTTGTAGATAAAAATTATCACAAATGTGGTGTTGCAAAAAAATTAATGGCTATAGGTGTAAAGTATTGTACTGAAAACAGAGATGATTTAACTGAAGTAACTGTAAATTCATCCCCTTATGCTGTTGAAGTTTACCATAAATTAGGATTTAAAAATACTAATGCTGAACAGATTGTCAATGGTATACGTTTTACTCCAATGAAACTATCAATATCAAATTAATTTAACAAAGAAATATATCAAAAGCAAATCCACTTAAAGTTTTTAAAGTTGATTTGCTTTTAGATTAAATTTTTAAAGTACACTATTTTTCTTTAAGTTTTAAGTAATATACTTTGAAAGAATCTTCTAGCAAAGACATTAATATTTATTTTTTTACTTCTTATTTTCTAATCCAATCTATTAATTAAATCAACTATATTATAATTTATTGATATATATGTAATGTTGATTATTAATTCTATCATTTACATTAATATTTAGCGATATATTTAGTCATACTTTTTATGAATACCTAATAGTACAGTATCAACAGTGTCAGATAGACTTTTTATGGCTTCTTCTGAATCTAAAAGAGCTTTTCCAAGTTGCAAAGTTGAATATCCATGAATCACACTCATCAACAAATTTAATACTTCATCTATATTCTTTGTTCTTAAATTACAAGAAAGAATAAGTTTTTCTAATAGCGATTTATATTCTTCAAATATCTCTGATGTTTCTTTGTTCCCATGCCAAATAGCCCATTGAATTGTTTCATAAACCCCAGGATGAGCAATTATAAAATTAAAATATGCAATACTTACAGACTTTATAGCTGTATCTCCAGAATCACCAATAGCAACTTTCTCCATCTGTTTATTCATTTTCCTCATACCATTATGAGCAACCTCTCTCAACAAATCATCTAAGCTTTCTATATGATTATATAAAGAAGGTGTACGTATACTTAGTTTTTCTGCAACAACTTTTAAAGAAAGCTTGTTAAGCCCATCTTTATCAGCTATATCAGATGCTACCTGTATTACTATATCTCTACTAACACGCATGATTATACCTCTCTCAACTAAAATTAATTACTTTATTAGTTTAACTAATCTAATTAGCTTCGTCAACAATTAAGACTTATAAAAAACTTTATATTGAGTGCAATGTTGACAATTTAATTTTAGTTTAATATAATACTAACTATATTAGTATTATAACTAATTAAATTAGTATTATAGATAATTAAATTAGAATATTACAGTATAATTTTATAGTTTAATAGATATATCAATAGATACTATATATTAAACTGAAGGGAGATTTTTATGGAAAAGAAATATTTTCAAATTCATGGAATTCCTTCAATTCTTTGGGGAAATCCTTCAAACAAATTGTATATTTATATACACGGACAATGTGGTTATAAAGAAGAAGCCGAAATTTTTGCTAATATCGCTGTTAATCATGGATGGCAGGTTTTAAGCATTGATTTACCTAAACATGGAGAACGTAAAGAAGAAAACATTTCGTTTGACCCATGGAATGTTGTTCCAGAGTTATTAGCTATAATGAAATATGCAAAATCTAATTGGAATCAAATTGCATTATATGCAAATAGTATTGGTGCATGGTTTAGTATGTTAAGTTTTGAAAATGAGAATCTGGAAGAGTGTGTTTTTGTATCTCCAATTCTCGATATGCAACAACTTATTTCTAATATGATGCTTTGGGCAAATGTATCAGAAGAACAACTTAAACATGAACTAATTATTCCAACTTCATTTGGTCATACACTTTCATGGGAATATCTGCAATATGTCAAAAAACATCCTATTACTAAATGGAACACTACAACAAGAATACTATATGGTAAACATGACGAACTTACAGAACTAAGTGTGGTAGAGAAATTTACACGCCATTTTAATTGTAATTTAACAGTTATAGAAAACGGGGAGCATTGGTTTAATACACAAGAGCAATTAAAAGTATTAAATAAATGGACAAATACTTTATTTGAATGAAGATAATTTCATTATTACTATTTATCTATAAATTAGAATAATTATTCTATCAATTCACTTTATTTTAGTATCATTAAAATAAGCGATAATAAAGCTAAAATTATTCCAACTAGCATAATATTATTTAATATTTTAGAACTTATATTCTTTTTCATATAAACTTACCACCTTAATATTTTTATTTATATATACAATAATATTTTTATATTTTAATCAATATTTTTTTATTGAAAAACAATAAATTATATATTATAATCAATAATATAACCTATATTAAGGAGATGGTATTTATGAGTACAAAATTTTTTAGAAATATTCTAACAGTGTTTTTGTACATTATGTTAGTAAGTATGGCTGCAACAGGTATAATATTCTTATGTATGATACCCATATCTTTGTATAATTTTAGCTTTGAAAAATTGATTATTACAATTGTTAGAATTGTTTATTTTTCTGACTATTATATAGTTATTTTATTCCTAACTTTTATAATTAATAGCACTAAATACTCACCTTTTATACTTGAAAATGTTAAGAGATTTAAAATAATGGGATATTGCTTATTGATAAATACTATAATTGAATGTATCAATGGTTATAGTGTAAATGCTGGTCCTATAAAAATATTTGGAACTGATAATGGAGGAATTTCACCACTTATGGTCATCTCTTTTATCTTTTCACTAATGTGTTTTGTAATTGCTGAAACATTTAATAAAGCTATAAAAATAAAAGAAGATAACGATTTAACGATATAGAGGTGATATTATGGCAATTATAGTTAATCTAGATGTAATGATGGCAAAAAGAAAAATATCACTTAAAGATTTGGCTGAAAAAATAGATATTACAAATGCTAATTTATCAATTTTAAAGACTGGTAAAGCAAAAGCTGTTAGATTCACCACTCTAAATGAAATTTGTAAAGCTTTAGACTGCCAACCAGGTGATATACTTGAATATGTAGAAGATGATTAAGAAAAGAGTGTCTAAAACACTCTTTTTGATTATCACCTATAGCTTTTATTATTTTAGTGGAACATTTAGACATGTTGCCAAATCTTTTTCAGGTGTACTAATAGGTATTAAATTAAATGTATCAACTAAGTATTGTAGTACATTTGGACTTATAAAGGCTGGTAAACTTGGCCCTAAATAAATATTTTTTATATCTAGTGATAATAATGCTAATAAATCTGCCACAGCTTTTTGCTCATACCATGATAATATTATTGAGAGAGGAAGACTATTCACATCTGTATCAAATGCATCAGCTAAAGCTAAGGCTATTCTTACTGCTGAATAAGCATCATTACATTGACCAACATCTAACAACCTAGGAAACCCCGCTACTTCACCAAAGTTTAATTTATTAAATCTATACTTTCCACATGCAAGTGTAAGAATTATACAATCTTTAGGAACTTGTTTAGCAAACTCAGTATAATAGTTTCTTCCAGGTCTTGCACCATCGCATCCTCCAATAAGGAAGAAATGTCTTATATTTCCAGATTTAACTGCATCTACTATTGCTGGTGCATTACTTAATGTAGCATTATGTCCAAATCCTACTAATATTTCATATGGTTCTTCACTTTCTTCAAACCCACCAAGTTCTAGTGCTTTATTTATTATTTCACTAAAATCTTTTTCTCCATTTTCACTTTTACCTATATATTTTACACCATCCCATCCGACGACACTAGTTGTAAAAATTCTATCTTTATAAGAATCTCTTGGTTTCATTAAGCAATTTGTTGTCATCAGTATACATCCTGGTATAGAATCAAATTCCTTCTGTTGATCTTGCCATGCTCCTCCAAAGTTCCCTACTAAATGAGTATATTTATTTAATTCTGGATATCCATGACAAGGAATCATTTCTCCATGAGTATATATATTTATCCCTTTTCCTTCTGTTTGTTTAAGTAACATTTCCAAATCTTTTAAATCATGTCCTGAAACTATTATAAAAGGTCCTTTTTTTATTTTTACATTTACCTTATGAGGTTCTGGATTTTTATAAATGGTAGTATTAGCTTCATCTAGTTTTTGCATTACAGCAACACTCATATCACCCGTCTTAAGAGTTAATGTTATTAAGTTTTCTAAAGAAATATCATCATCTGTAATTGCTGATAATGCTCTAAAATAAAATTCATCTACCTGATTATTATAATATCCAAGCTCTCTAGCCTGATGCCCATAAGCACTTATTCCTTTTAATCCATAAAGTATTGTCATTCTTAGTGAACGTATATCAGGGTTTAAACTTTCATCAAACATTATTCCAGCTCTTTTAGCATCTTCTATCATTTGACTTCTTGTTTCACTTAAATTATATTCAGCATACTCATTGTTTACAATAGGTTCTTTAATTTTTTCTCTTAATCTCTGCTTTATTTCTTGTGATTTTCTTAGCATATTTTCATGTACATCACCATCAAAATTTACATTTGTTAAAGTCGTAAATAAACTATTTTCTACAAAAGAAACTATATCTTTATCTATTTTTTCTCCATTATCTAACAAAACTTTAGCATAACAACTTATACCTTTTAATTGATAGATTAATAAGTCTTGAAGTGCTGCTATTTCTGGCGTTTTACCACAAACCCCTATTTTTGTACATCCTTTTCCACCAACAGTTTGCTCGCATTGATAACAGAACATTGAATTTTCCATATATTTATACCTCCTCTTTACCTTGTTACATAGTTTACCCATATATGTTATATATTATAAAAATAGTAAATTAAAATTGCATCTTCAAATGTACATACTATGATAAGTATTCTCTATAATGAAAGTAAGTAAATTTAAAGGTACCCCTAAATTATTTTAGATATGATTTAAAAATTTAAGTAAACTATTTTTAAATTTATTTGATTTTAAAACAAGAATGTTGAATAATAACTCATTCTAATGTATTATTGTAGTTGTAGAATAAAACTAAATTGGCAAAACTAGAGAAATTTAGTGACGCAAAGCTATAGGGACTAAGACTTATAAATTAATTTATGAGTTATGTCAGACAGTCTTAAAAATATATTTTTAAGACTAATAATAACCAAAAATGTTAACTAAAAAATATAATTGAATAGACATTCCTATTAATCTATGATATAATAATATTTGTGGTAATACACAATTAAATCAAGTATATCTTGATATAGGTTAATAGGAGTATTTTTAATGAATAATGGAATAGTGAAATGGTTTAATAATGAAAAAGGATTTGGGTTTATATCAATAGAAGGTGGAGATGATGTATTTGCTCATTTCTCAGCTATACAAACTTCAGGATTTAAATCATTAGAAGAAGGTCAACAAGTAAGCTTTGATATAGTTAAAGGCGCTAGAGGTCCTCAAGCAGAAAATATAACTATATTATAATATATAGATTTTTCGGGAAAGACTCTTTTGAGGGTCTTTTTTTATTGATAATTTAAGCAAAATCTTATTTAAATAAAAAAACTGACTGTCAGTTAAATGTCAGTCAGTTTTTTATAGTATTTTTACTCAAAAACTGATGGATTTGAGATTTTTAATAATTAATCATACTTATTAATATATAAACTTTACTCGTATACAGAATATCTCTTCCAGATTTGCTCTAAGTCATCGAAGTGCTGTTTAATATCTTCTTTTTCTTTCATACCAACAGAGATTGCAAGAGCATTTGAAATACTAAGTGCTGGAACTAGTGAATCTACAAATGAAGCCATATTACTCTTAACCAAAAGAGTATTGTCTGCAAGTGCTGCTACTGGTGCAAATAAACTATCTGTTAATGAAATTACATGTGCTCCTTTTTCCTTAGCATAATTGACAATTTGATAAGATTTTTTTGAATAACGTGGGAAACTAATTGCAACTATAACATCTTCTTCGTTTATTCTTACAATCTGTTCAAATGCATCTCCCATATCCATTCTAATTATATGGACATTATCAAGTATTATATCTAAGTAAAAACCTAGGTATTGAGCTACTACAAAAGAACTTCTCATACCAAGTATATATATTTTTCTTGCCTTTAAAAGTTTATTAGAAGCTTCCTTAAATGCTTTTTCATCAATTTCTTCTAATGTTGATCTTATATTATCTATATCACTCTTTAAAACTTTGTTCAATATTGCAAAATCATCAGAATAATCATGTGCCATTTCAACTCTTTGTACTGTAGTTAATTTATTTTTTATGAGTTCTTGAAGTGCAGCTTGTAATTTTGGATACCCACTATAGCCTAGAGCATTTGCAAACCTTACAACAGTAGATTCACTCACTCCTACAGTTTCACCTAATTTGCATGCAGTCATGAATGCAACTTTATCATAATTATTCAAAATATATTGTGCTATAAGTTTTTGCCCCTTACTTAACCTCGTGTATTGAGATTGTATATTTGATATCAAATGTTTACTATCTTTCATTTCATTTGTTTCTTCCATTTTTTTCTCCTTTTAGTTATATAAACTATTTTCTTTTTATCACTACTAATATTTTTTCTAAAAATTTTATTATTTTAGTTTTTATCTCAGCTTCTTAAACTCATAAAATTCTAACTTTTCTGTACCTTATACTTCACATAGTATTTTCGATTAAATTTATTATACCATCTTTCCTTGCATTTTTTAAGATTTATTCAATATTTCTTTTAAAATTTTCAATTTTTACTCATTTAAAAGTTAAATATTTTATTTTGCATATTTAAGCACATTACTTACTTCAAAAGTAAATTATCATATACTTATTATTTAAAGTGTTTTTAAAAGGTTACAATATATATATTAACTCTTAATAGAATCTTGTCAAGTTTTTTTTAGTGTTTATTGTGATTTTTTCTTTTCAATTAAAATCAATTGTGGTGGGTTATTGACTTGATTTAAAAATTTAGATTCTAAAACATTAAATTCATCTTGATTTAAATTATTTACAAAATTATATATACTATCTTTTTCTTCTTGCCCTCCATCATGTCCTGTATATATAGCAATACTTATTATTCCATTTTCTTTTAATATTTCTAAGCTAGACTTTATAGCTTTTAAAGTTGTATCTGGTTTAGTTATAATTAGATGTTTTGCTCTTGGAAGATATCCTAAATTAAATAAAACACATGAAACTTCTTCTTTTACATATTTATCGATATTTTCATGACCATCAAGTATTAATTTTACTCTATCTATATATCCTTCTTTTTCTAATTTTTTTCTTGTAGATTTTAGAGCTTCTTCTTGTATATCAAAAGCATATACAAAGCCTTTTTCTCCAACCTTTTCAGCCAAATACTTTGTATCATAACCATTTCCCATGGTAGCATCTATTGTTACATCACCTTTATTAATAATATTTTCTAAATAAAATTTATTTATATCTGTAATTTTAGTTAAATGTTTTGCATATGCCATAATATTATTTCTCCCTACTATTAACTTCATTTCATTTTCATGTTATTTTATTGATTTTAAATATTTTATTTCATCTTCTGTTAAGTATCTATATTCACCAACTTTTATATCTTTTAATACTATTTTCCCTACAGAAATTCTTCTTAAGTTTAAAACTGGATGATTTATAGCCTTACACATTTTTCTTACTTGTCTATTTCTTCCTTCATGTATAGTTATTTCGCATACTGAATAATTCTTTTCTTTATTTTCCTTAGTTACTCTGATTTTAGCAGGTGCTGTTGTATAATCTTCTATTTTTAGTCCTTTTTCAAAATTTTTTATTTCATCCTTATTTATAATTCCTTTTACACTTGCCACATAAGTTTTATTAATTTCATGTTTTGGATGAGTAAGTTTATATGTTAAATCTCCATCATTAGTAAGTATCAAAAGCCCACTTGTTTCATAATCTAACCTCCCTATTGGATATACTCTTTCCTTTACATCTTTTAATATATCTATTACACTTGCTCTATTAAACTGATCTTTTACAGTAGTTATATAACCTTCTGGCTTATTCAATACTATATAGACATAATTTTCGCTTGGCTTTACTGCTTTATTATCAAATTCTACTATATCTTTTTCTTCATCAATATTAAAAGATAGCTCTTTTACTATATTTCCATTTACCTTTATTCTTCCTTCAAGAATGATTTCTTCTGCTTTTCTTCTAGATGCAATTCCACAAGAAGCTATATATTTATTAATTCTCATACATAATCCTTTCTTATCTTAAATTATATGTTATTTAATATTTTTATCAACATTAATTTTGTTACATTATTATACTATACTAGACCTTAATTAAAAACAAGCCAAAAAATTATTTAATTTTCCTAAATAATTGTAATTTCTTTTCACATACTATTAATATGTAATAGCTGATTAAACACTATTTTAAGGAAGTGATTATTATTTCAAAAGAAAATGTAAAATATTATTTAATGGTCGTGTTTATTGGAATTTTATTTTTTAAGTTTATTAATACTCCAGCAGATTTTATATCTAGCATTGAAGGATTATTAAGTTTTTTTAGTCCATTTTTACTAGCTATTTTACTCGCTTTGCTTTTAAATCCTCTTGTAATGATTTTTGAAATAAAATTTAAAACACATAGGCTTTTATCCATTTTTTTATCTTATATATTGATAGGTATTATTTTAGCTTTTGGTATTAGATTACTAATTCCTTCAATAGCCAATACATTAAATAGATTAATAAATGAAATGCCTATCTACAGTGATTATATAGATAATTTTATAGAAAAAAATATGTCAAACATAGATTTTTTAAAAGCTCTAATTCCTCATATACAACACAGCTTAGATAATGCATTAAAAGAAGCTAGTAATTTTATTAGTAGAATTCCTAAAAACTTTTTAATCTATACACTTAGCATATCATCTATGCTATTTAGTATGGTAATGGGCTTTATATTATCTATATATATTATATATGATAAGGAAAAAATTGCATTAGGATTTAAAAGATTGCTATATTCTTCTACTGCTAGAAACAAAGCTGATGACATTATAGAATTTTTTAGAACTACCCATGATATTTTTTATGATTATTTAATTGGTAGAATTTTAGACTCTCTCATTATTGGTATAATTGCATTTATAGGATTTCAATTTATCATTCGAATAGAAAATGCTTTATTTTTAGCTTCAATAATATTTTTAGCAAATATAATACCTTATCTAGGGCCATTTATTGGAGCTATACCTCCAGTAGCTATGACAATTTTATACAGCCCACAAAAAACCATATGGGTTATCGTATTTATATTTATATTACAACAACTAGATGGAAATTTCATAGAGCCAAAGGTTATGGGCAATCAAGTTGGAATAGGAGCTATATGGATAATTTCTGCGATTTTAATAGGACAGTCTCTTTTTGGATTTATAGGTGTTTTTCTTTCAGTACCTGTAGCTGCTGTTGTAAAAACTTCTATTGACAAATATATTGACAAGAGATTGCAATAAGCTTTATCTTTTATAATTTTAAAAATTAATTATTATCTATTACATTACTATAAAAAAATGAAATTAACTCTTGGCAAAGAATATATGCTAAAAGTTAATTTCATTTTCTGATACAAAGTCTTAATTGTTTATATGTAATACTTTACATTTACTGATTATTTGAGTTCTGAGAATTTCCACTACTATCTGACCCTCCACTATTTTCTGATGAAGGTGGAGTTGGTGTCGGTGTTGGATTGCTCGTATTTGGTTTTTCTTGATTTTGAGAAGAATCATTGTTAGTTACATCTTTGTTATTGTTTGAAGTTGTATTTTTGTTTTTGGAATTAGATTTATTATTTTTACTCTTTTCACTATAGGAAGATTTCTTTGCTTCTGATTCCACTCTATACCTATCTTCTCCAGCTGTGTCTTTTGCCTTTTTCTTTCGTTCTTCCTCTGCTTCATTCTGTTCTTTTTCTAATTTAGTCAATTCCTCTTTCTTTTTAGATGCTTCATTTTTAATAACAGATGAGCCGTTTTTAATTTTCTCTATAAGCTTAAGCTCTTTAATTGCATCCGTATAATTTGTAGCTTTTTCAAATTCATCCACATTTAGCATTCTCATAGATTGCATATACATAGCTCTTGCATTTTCATTAGCGCTATCTTCTTCTAATGCAGAGGATAATGCTTCCATAGCTTTTTTATAGTCATGTTTCTCTAAATATATTTTTCCTTGCTCAGTTGAACTTATTTCATCTTTTTTATTAAATGAACATCCTACAAGAAATATAGATAATATCGATATCAATAAAATTACTCTTCCTCTCATTAAATCCCTCCTTGTCATATACTTTAAATTTTATCATAATCAGGAAGTTTTTAAAATATTTTATATTTATTACAGGAAAATTGTTAATAAAACAGAAAATAAGTAGATATGACTTGAATAACTATAACAAACTAAAAATTAGTTTAAATCTATAGATATATCGTCTAATCTACTTATTTTAAAATTTAATATTTAATTCTTCTTCTATACTTCTAAAGATAATAAGTCTTCATAACTTTGTCTTTTACAAATTATCTTGTCATCTCCATCAAATACTGACACTACTGCTGCTCTTGGTATTTTATTATAATTTGAAGACATTGAATATCCATATGCACCTGTTGATGTTGTTATAAGTACATCTCCACTTTTTATATCCATTATATCTATATCTCCAATTAATATATCTCCACTTTCACAACATTTACCAGCTATTGTTACATGGTTCATGGTTTCATGGTTAATCTTATTTACAATACTGCATTCATAATTAGCTTGATATAGTGAAGGTCTTACATTGTCTGTCATACCTCCATCTACACTTACATAAACTCTAACATCTTTTATATCTTTTATTGAACCTACTGTATACAATGTACTTCCTGCATTTGCAACTATTGACCTTCCTGGTTCTATTACCAATGTAGGTACTTCTATTCCAAGTTCTTTACAAGAATTTTCTGCTTTAGTGATTATAGTTTCACAGAATTCTCTTATAGTTTTAGGTTTATCACCTTTACTATAATAAACACCTACACCTCCGCCTAAGTCAATTTCTGTCAGCTGTATATTAAATTTTTCTTTTATTTCTTTTACTAAGTTCATCATTATATCTACTGTATCTATGTATGGTTCTACATCAAATATTTGTGAACCGATATGAGCATGAAGACCTACCAATTTAATATTTGTATAATCATTCAATTTTTCTATTGCTCTAAACAAATCTCCATTTACTAAAGCAAAACCAAATTTAGAATCTATTTGACCTGTTTTTATATAATCGTGTGTGTGAGCTTCTATACCAGGTGTTATTCTAAAATATATTTCTTGAGTTTTCTTCTTCTCTTTACATAATTTTTCAATTAAATCTAACTCATAGAAATTATCTACTACAAACTTACCTACTCCCAAATCTAATCCCATATTTATTTCTTCTTCAGTTTTATTGTTTCCATGAAAGAAAACTTTTTCCATAGGAAAATTTGATTTATAAGCTGTATATAGTTCCCCTCCTGAAACTACATCCAAACACATCTCTTCTTCATTTATAAGATTACACATATAAAGAGGTAAAAATGCCTTACCTGCATAAGCAACTTTATTTTTTCCATCTTTAGCCTTAAAATATTTTATATATTCTCTACAGTTTTGTCTTACTAAGTCTTCGTCAAATACATATAATGGAGTTTGATATTTTTTACTAAGCTCTAGACAGCTTACACCTCCAATATATAATTCATTGTCTTTTACAGTCATAGTTCCATGAAGTTTCATAATATCCTCCCTAAGTTTTATATATTAAATACTTCTGCTATTTTCTCAATAGCTACTTGTTTATCATCAGAATTTATGGCACAAGTTATACGAATTTCTGATGTAGTTATAAGTTTTACCATTATACCATTTTCATTAAATATCTTAAATACTTTAGCAGCAACTCCAGAAGTATTTTTCATACCAAGACCTACTAAAGAGAATTTAGTGATGTTATTATCAATTACTACATGTTCTTCATTTGTATATTTAGACACTATCTTTTTGCACTCTCCTAATTCTTCTTTTGGAACTGTAAATGACACACTTATTTTATCTAAAATAGGTGCAGTTTGACTTATCATATCCACACTTATTCCCATAGTTGCTATATCTTCAAATAAACTAGATATATTTTCTACTTTAAAATCTTTTATTGTTATAGAACTATCATCATCACTAGTAGCTAATCCTGTTATTACTTTATCCTCTAATTTCATGTCTTTTCCCCCTCTTATATATGTTCCTTTTACTGTACCACATGTACGTCCAACATAAATTTCAACACCATATTTTTGTGCAAGTTCTATACTTCTTGAATGCATTACTTGTGCTCCTAAACTTGCTAATTCAAGCATCTCTTCATATTCAATCTCATCAAGTTTACTTGCCTTTGCATATTTTCTTGGGTCTGTAAAATAAATTCCATCAACATCTGTATATATCTCACATTTGCCATTTAATTTAACTGCAAGAGCTACAGCAGATGTGTCTGAACCACCTCTTCCAAGAGTAGTTACATCACCATCTTCATTGATTCCTTGAAATCCAGTTACTATTACAACATTCCCTTCATCTAAACTATTCTTTATTCTATTTACATTTATATCGTCAATTTGAGATTTTCCATGAAGTCCGCTTGTTTTTATATTTAATTGATAAGCATTATAGCTTATGGCTTTACAACCAAGTGCATTTAATGCTATTGATAATAAAGATGCCGAAATCATTTCTCCAGTAGACATTAAAGCATCTAGCTCTCTTTTACTAGGTTCATTACTCAATTCTTTTGCCAAGTTTATATATTCATCTGTTGATTTTCCCATAGCAGATACAACTATTACCATTTGTGGATTTTCTTTTCTTCTTTCTATTATATTTTCTGCAATTGACTTTATTTTGTCAGTATCTGCAACTGAACTTCCTCCATATTTTTGGACAATTATACTCATGCTTTTTCCCCCTCAAGCTAAATTTTGATAAATAAAAACGCCCAAAGGTATACTTTGGACGTGTGAACTTCATAGACCAAGTAACCTTGTAGCTCACCACTTTAAAAGTGACAGCCTTATGCATATTCTGCATAAGTCCAGAAAATCTGTTTGTCAACAACTTTTCTTCGGCTATAGACCCTTTCATCAATCATCAACACTTACCAGCTACTATTGATTACTCTTGAATATAGCTACCTCTACCCTAGGCTCATTATTATTAATTAATTTATTAATATAGTTTTATCATATTCTATATAATATTGCAACAATTTTTTTACAAAATGTGGCAAATCAAAAACTTTATTTTCTAAAATATCTTATATACAATTAAATAGTTTATTTAATCCTAAATCTATAAAATTTATACTATATTCATTATCTTCTTTCTCTAAGTCATTTAATTCAGATAAATTATCTGGTGTAACCACCAAAATATTTGGTACTCTAAAAAATGGAATTGTAGATTTATCTATTTTTCTAGAGAGATTCTCATATTTAGAAACATCTATTTCATTATTTAAATCAACATCTACTAAAACCTGCTTTATATTGCCAAATTGATCTGTATATTCAATAAATAAATCATATTTAACATCATCTACACTAACATTTCGATAAAATCTTTTTACATCACAACCTGCAGTATTAATTCTAACAACTAGTTCTGACCCTACTAGAGCCTTTATTAAATCATCTCCCTTAAAAAGCTTACTACCATTCAAATAGTAAACATATGAGAGGTCCTTATAGTTACGATAATCCACATCACATGGATATTTTTTTAGTGTATACTCACTACACATTTTTCTCAATGTTTTTTTGAAATTTTTTTTATTGTATCTTTTTTGGTCTCCATAAATCTTTCTAAATTGAGCTTCTGTAACACATCTAACCCTGCTAATTAAAAGCAATATCTCTTTTTCCATATTCGTCATAGTACATTCTCCTTGAAGTATTATTTGCAAAGTTGTACTAATATTATATTAAATTTATGACATTAAATTTACAAAGAATTAAAATAAAATAGCTAGTTTTTATAGAATTTATTTCTATAAAAACTAGCTATTAATGCACTAAACACTATCTACAGTTTTTTTACTAAGTTACACATTGCTTTGACTTTCAGAATCTTGTGAATTTGTATCTTCATTAGTTCCTGTCTCTTGTTTTGCTTTTTTATCATCAAAATTTGCAATATTTAAGTTATCAAATTCTGACATTTCAATTACACCAGAATCTTCTTTTGAATATGATATTTTAACTTTGTCTCCAACTTGAGTCAATGGTAATTCGCTAGATACTTTTGAGGTAGCTTTAAATATTATCTCTTTATTAGAATCTAAAGTTACATAGTAATTAGTATTTCCTCCTCGCACATCAGGACTTATTCTAGTTACTACACCTTCTATAACTTCATCTTTCATATCATTATCAAGCTTTAAGTCATTGCCTTTAGATTCTAATGAATCTTTATAATTTCTTAAAGCTTCATTTTTATCTTCCCCTAGACCAAGTACATTATAATCTTCAACAGATACAAAGGCTACTCTCTTTACAAGACCAGCTTTATCTTTTAAAGATGATACATATGTTGGCTGACCTAATATATTGTACATAACAGGGAATGTAGCTTCATAATTCTTTTCTTGAACATTACCTTCAGCTGATTTCATCGCAGCTGTCTCAGTTGCTCCTGGCTGCTTATACAGTTTAGCTTCTTTAGTTCTAGAGTCAACAAGCATAAATCCAATTGTAGATTCATCTCCACCAGACGATGTTATACCTGTATACCAATATGACCTATTGTCATTTCCATAGACTAGCGATGTCCCTTCTGTTGGCACTAGTACTCCCTTTTCTGATATAACAGAATTTAAAAATCCATTGACATAAACACCCCAGTCTTGAATTTGGTCTGTTACAAATTTTTGTGGTTGTATTCTATCTACCCATTTAGGTGTATTTTTAACATTATAGACATTTATTTTTCCAGTTTCTGCATCAACGGTAGCTATGCCTGTGGCATTTGCTCCTCCATAACCAATTTTATGTTCATATAAACTTACAACCCAATAAGGTCTTCCTTCATCATTTATTTCAAGAGTAAAATCTGTCATACCAACATTTACAATACCATGTATGTATAAATGTCTTTGTAAATCTTGATGTAAATAAGCTTCTGGTTGATATACTATCTTTATTGGTTTTCCATCTATTTCTTGAACTAGTTGAACATCTTGAGGATTACTTGCTGATACCTTTACATATCCACTTGTACCACTTAAAGATGTAACCCATTTAATTATATCTCTATGCACAAGAGGTGCTACCCAGTACAACTCTCCATCTACATTTTGTATATGAAACTTTCCTAATTTTGATACACTACCTATAGCTGGAACTTCTCCAAGTTTTTTATCACCTAATTTCATTGCCATGTCTTCATCTACAAGACGAATGTCATTTACACTGACAGGACTCATATCATCAGTAAATTTACTCTCAGTCACCTTTCCTAATAAGTCTTTATAGGCTTTTGCATGAAGTACAGGTGTAGAGGCTATAAAGGGTACAACTACAACATATACAAGTAAAGCTATTGCTATTGAAAAATTATATTTAGCAAGTTTAGATGTTCTTTCATTTCTATCTAGCATCATATCTAATATTCCTGCTACAACAAAAAATATTATTCCTACTGAAAATAAAGATGTGAAGTCCAGTCTAAGTACAGGTAATTTAATAAATGCATAAATTGCTACAATTATGAGTGAAACTCCATA
Organism: Clostridioides sp. ES-S-0005-03; assembly: GCF_020658455.1. Lineage (NCBI taxonomy): Bacteria > Bacillati > Bacillota > Clostridia > Peptostreptococcales > Peptostreptococcaceae > Clostridioides > Clostridioides sp. ES-S-0005-03. The sequence continues at coordinate 1,130,167 of NZ_JACVWI010000001.1, forward strand.
TGTTTTAAGATATCGTTTCATTTAATACTCCTCTCTATAAAATATTATTATTACTATTATATCCATATATTTACAAAAAATAAATATTTATCATATTTATTATGTATTAAGATATCTTTATACTTTTGTACCACTGTTTATTTATATTTGATATATATCTCAAAAAAATATTATAATCATGTAAATAACTACAGAAAATCAAAAACTGAAGAAAGTGTTCTAACTAAGATTTACGAATTCTTAATCCTCTCGAAGTTAAACTACCATCTTCAGCCTAATTATTTAGCAATATTTTTATATGATAAATTTTAAAATAAATTTTTTATATGTTTGCCATTTTGGATACATAAGAATGCTGTTTAGAATTATATTCTGACAATAAACCTTCATACTCTAAAGTTAAACCATTTAAATTATAGAAATCATTTGGTGTTACTTCAAATGCTTCTTTATTCAAAATATCTATTTCACTTTTTTCTAACATATCAGCAACAAAGTTTGAACATACGTATTTATATTCAACTTTTCTGTGAATATTCATAGACAAATATATCAATGCCATTATATCATAATAGTAATCTTCTCTATAATCACTAATTAATTTTATATTTTTAAATAGATTTTCATATTGTGAATTATCTACTTCTAATGAATATACTCTACATACAGTATTTTTTCTTATAGCATATAAGCCTTGATTTATATTTTCTTCAACAAAGCCTCCAATAAATGGATTTCTTGGATTTAATCTCCCAAAAGAATACATTGGCTTTAAATTTTCATTTAATGATATTGACACATGTGTATACAGTTTTTTACTTATATTTCTTATTAAATAAGATAATACAGTTCCTGTATATGTTGTTACAATATAAATTTTATTCATCATTTCCCCCCAATCTAGTAATTAAATAATATTATACACTTACAACTTAATGTCATAAAATATTCTAACATAATAAAGGCTATTTTACAAATTTTGATTTTAAAGTGCTTTAATATTATATAAAATATAATAAAAATATAAATATAAATTTTCTATATTTTTAACCAACAGATGTTTTCTTTAAATTAATCAAATGATTTAGTATATCCTGAGCTTTTCCAGAATCCTTTAGATAACCTAATGCTCCATTTATTTGTGATTTTAAATCTATTTCTACTTCCATATCCAAATCAACATTTCCTTTTTTTATAGATATATTTTTAAGTGTTACTGGATAAAGATAACTTTTTTCTAAAGTAATTTTATTTCCATTAACCTCAAATGGAACCTTTTTATTGTAATTACTTAGTATTTTTTCTAGCATTTTATCACTTATTTTAAATTTTCCAATCTTTACATTTTCAAGACTTACAACCAAATCTTCATTTTTTAAAGTGGGTTTTAGTTCAAGCTCATATTGGCTATTGATTAGACCAAAGACCTTATATGGACCTGCCACTTTTATTTTTCCATCCTTCATCTCAACAAAATTATTTTCAAATTCTTTAATTCCATGTTTATTCATTAATGTATATATTAGATTTCTAAACTCTTCTTCGGAAACAGATACTTTTCCAACCATTCTAAGTGGATTTTTTACTATTTCCATAGAATTTATATATGAACCTTTTGATAAATACTCTTCGTCTATGATTTTATTATTTTGTGAACTAACATCATATCTCTCTTTTGGTGTTAATGTGTATACAACAATACCTGTTAACACTAAAATAATAACAATTAAGCTTAATATAATCTTTGCAATCCTTCCCATAATCGTCTCCTTTACAAATCTGTCAACAGATTTAAAATAAATTTAGATAACTAACTTCACATAATATTCTTAACAATATACATATTATAATACAGTCTTTTAAAGATTAATTCAACTAATCTGCTTTTTTGTAAATAAACTGTAAAAAAACATGTTTTTAGTATAAAAGTTAATATTTTGCATAATACTCTTAATTACACCTTTATTTTTTTCTAATCTTGGATTAAAATTAATATTATGCAATACAGTGTAGTGTTCTGTATTATAAGCAAATTAAATAGGAGGTATGAAAATATGTCAAATGAAACGAACTCATCTAACTTTATAAAAAATATTATTATAAATGACCTAGAAACAGGAAAACATGACAGTATAATAACTCGTTTTCCACCTGAACCAAACGGATATTTACATATTGGTCATGCAAAAAGTATATGTCTTAACTTTGGACTAGCTAAAGAATTTAATGGAAAGGCTAATTTAAGATTTGATGATACAAATCCATTAAAAGAAGATGTTGAATATGTAGAATCCATAAAAGAAGATGTTAAGTGGTTAGGATTTGATTGGAATGAATTAAATTTTGCATCTAACTACTTTGATGAAATGTACAAAAGAGCTTTAATCCTAATAAAAAAAGGTAAAGCTTATGTGTGTGAATTAACACAAGATGAAATGAGGGAGTATCGTGGCACTCTTACTGAACCTGGTAAAGAAAGCCCTTATAGAAATAGAACTATTGAAGAAAACCTAGATTTATTTGAAAGAATGAAAAATGGTGAATTTAAAGATGGAGAAAAAACATTAAGAGCTAAAATAGATATGTCTTCTCCAAATATAAACCTTAGAGACCCAATTATATACAGAATAGCTCATTCAACACATCATAATACAGGAGATAAATGGTGTATATATCCTATGTATGCTTTTGCCCATCCAATTGAAGATGCAATTGAAGGAATAACTCACTCTATATGTACTTTGGAGTTTGAAGACCAAAGACCTCTTTATGATTGGTTTGTCAGAGAATGTGAAATGGAAAATGTACCTAGACAAATAGAATTTGCTAGACTTAACATAAACAATACTGTTATGAGTAAAAGAAAATTAAAACAACTTGTAGACGAAGGAATTGTTGATGGTTGGGATGACCCTCGTGTTCCTACTATATCTGGAATTAGACGTAAGGGATATACTGCTGAAGCTTTACGTAATTTTTGTAGTGAAATAGGAGTATCGAAAGTTAACTCTACAGTAGACAGTCAAATGCTTGATTATTTCCTAAGAGAAAACTTACAGCCAAAGGCTCCACTTGCTATGGGAGTTTTAAGACCTTTAAAGCTAGTTATAACCAACTACCCAGAAGATAAGGTTGAAATGCTTGAAATAGAAAACAATGCTAAAGATGAATCTCAAGGTAAAAGATTAGTTCCTTTTTCTAGAGAATTATATATAGAACAAGATGATTTTATGGAAGAACCTATTAAAAAATATTTCAGATTTTTCCCAGGAAATGAAGTTCGTTTAAAAGGAGCTTATTTCGTAAAATGTACGGATGTAATTAAGGATGAAAATGGAAATGTAGTCGAAATACATGGTACTTATGACCCTGAAACTAAGAGTGGTTCTGGATTTACAGGTCGTAAAGTAAAATCTACAATACATTGGGTTGATGCTAAATCAGCTATACCATGTGAATTTAGATTGTTTGAGCCATTGATTCTTGATGATTTACCTGAAAATGAAGGAAAGCATTTCTTAGAACAGATAAATCCTAATTCATTAGAAATATTACAAGGTTTTGTTGAGCCTACACAAGTAAAAGATGCTAAACCTTTTGATAAATTCCAATTTGTTAGAAATGGGTTCTTTAGTATAGATAATAAATATACAACTAAGGAAAAACTTGTGTTCAATAGAATAGTTCCTTTAAAAAGTTCTTTTAAACCTGCTAAATAATTGTTATAACTAAAAAATGAAGACTTAAGATATAAATTACTTCTACTATAAATAAATTTAGTTAGAAGTAATTTTTTATTTTAGTCTTCATCATTTATTTTAAATAATTAACTTTTTCCACTACAGATTCCCATAACCTCTATTCCATCTTTTATACATTCTATATTGAGAGGAAAATCTGGACCTTTTTCCCCATCAATGTCTGTTATAAGAGAATCTTTACATTCTATATCTACTTTTTTAGTTTTAAAATACAATATTTCATTTCCATTATATTGATCTAAGTAATCACCTCTAAGCACACTTATCAAAACTGGTATTGATTTTGGAATTGGCATTCCTTTAAAAATAATTACATCTAAATATCCATCATCTATTTCAGCTTTATATGCTAAATTTATATTTCCTGCTGTTTTTCCATTAAAAATCAGCATAAGATACATATCTCCATCATAATTCATCTCTTTGGAATATACTTTTATCTTAAACTTCCTCATATACAATGCTTCTTCTATTCCCTTTATATAATAAGAAATTCTTCCAAACGAATTCTTTAAGTCTGTGCTTATTCTTTGTGATACATCAGTAAACATACCTGCACTTGCGACATTTATAAAGTATTTATTATTTACCTTCCCTATGTCTATTTTCTTTGGCTTTGAATTTATGATTTCCTTTATAGCTTCTTTTATATCAAATGGAATTTGAAGAGCATTTGAAAAATCATTTGCAGTTCCTGTAGGTAAAATTCCGATTGGAATCTTTATATCTAACTCTTTCATTGAATTTACAACTAAATCTATAGTTCCATCGCCACCTGCTATTAGTATATGGTCATAGGAACTATCTACTTCTTTAAATGCATTATTTACAGGCTCTTTAATATTCAATCTATAGGGTATCAATAAATAATTTTGTTTTTGATATAATTCTATAATAGTATCTAAATTTGATAATATTTTTTTTTCACCTGAATTAGGATTGTATATAAGTTTTACTTTTTTCATTATTTCTCCTTACTTATTTTATTCTTTTAATATCCAAAGTCCTCGTTTAAGAAAATTACATGTATTCTTTCTGGTGCTAATTGTCTTTTTATAAGTGTATAGCTACAGCAAATTCTTCCTGGACTTGAACAATCTATACATATGCCAGTAGTCTTACATCCAGTATTTGTATTCAGTCTCTTGCAATTTGCTGGAGCGGCTATTGTTTTAGTTCTTTTTATAGCTTCATCTACATCTTTAACTATTTTATTTACACCTGCTACAACTATTACTTTGTTTGGTCCATATATCATAGCAGCTACTCTATTTCCATTTCCATCTAAATTATAGAGCTCTCCATTTTCTGTTATTGCATTAGTACTTGTAAAATAAGCATCTGCACAAAATGATTTTCTGTATATTTCTTTCATTTCTTCTGGTTTAATATCTTTTGCATATCTATCAAGAAAATCATATTTTTCTCTTATAAAGTCAATAACTCCTGTCTCAAATAAAGTCATAGAGCCACCACAACCTACTAAAGAACCTACTTCTACTATTTCTTCAATTTTTTTAAGAAGCTCTTCTTTATTATTTACTAGATACCCTTTCATGTTATTACTTTCTAGAGATTTTATTGTTTTTTCTATTCTTTTTTCTTTAAGCCAATTTAGATTTTGATCCATCTCAACTTCCCCCTTATTTTCAATATGTATTAGTTTGTTATAAATTTTATTTTCTTTATAGTTTTATTTTAGTACATCTAAGAAAAAATACAATATAAAACTTTAAATAAATTTTCCATAAATTTTTTTATAAGACTAACTCATAATTTATAATTAAAAAGGAAAGTAGATGTATTTTTCTACTTTCCCTATATTGTATGTAGTATTATATATTTTCTGAAATCTATATATTAATTATATGCTTTATTTTATTAAATATCACAATTAATTTAAGTGTAATATCATATTCTTTTTTAAACATATAAATTGTATTATTAAGTTTATTATATCCAATTTTAATAAATAATGTCACTAATTTGATGAAGAAGATGCTATAGCTGCACTTGTAGCTGCCATTACACAAGCAACTTGAATAGCAATAATAATATTTAAAAATATATTATTAGCTATAGAATCTATATTATTTTCTTTTTGTATTGAATCTGCATAAATAGAAGCCACAACAGCAGAACTAATCATTACTCTATTGCTTTTTCCTAAAGACCAATTCCCAAAACCTTTTTCTTCTTTAAGTCTATTTGAAACATTTTTTATATTTTCTATTATTTCATTTTCTTTATAATCTAATAACGAAATTGCTCCTATTATTGGATACCCATAATAATTTAACTTACAATCATTCTCTTTAAATGCTTTTTTAAGTTCAATAGTTTTTTTGCATTTACCCATTGTTCTATCTTCGCTAAATAAAAGAATTTGAGATAGTGCTTGTAAGTCATTTCCTTTATAAAAACCATTTTTATTTAGAAATTCATAGCATTTTTCTATGTATTCTAAATCTTCTTCTAAATTTTTTGAATGAATTGCAATAAGTGCTATATTACAATAGTCATCACTAGATGTTAAAAATGGATGTTTTTTCCTCATATATTCGTATACTGTTTTCATTTTTGATATACATGTAATATAATCCATTTTATCTCTATTTTCATAGACTATTGATGCTGTAAGTGGTAAATATGTATCTCCCCAAAACTTTTCATTTTTAAGATTTTTATATATCTCTAAAATCATCTTAAAACTACTTTCTGGATTTGATTCAAATGAAAGTAGTGTTGCAATATAAAATATGTTATATCCTCTAAAGTTAGAGAATAATCCAGTATTTTTTTTAATAAGCTCTATTCGCTCTTCTACTAATCTAGGGCTTATCCTCTTGTTCTTAAGCGTAAATGCAAGTGCACAACTATGTTGAATTAATCCCATTTGCCAAGAACCTTTAACTTCATTTAATGCTTTATAATTTTCCATTAATAAGTTTATTTTCCCATTTATAAAAGTTTGTTCCATATTGCCCTCCCAGTAATATACATTGTTGTATTAATTAACTTAATATCTATTATATATGTAATAAATATTGCAATCAATACATATTACTTGAAGAAGAACTATTATTCCATAATGATGTATCCTTTTTTATAGTGCCTTCCCATATTATTAACCCTGTCATAATACTCTGATTCACTTTCGTTACTCCATTTGGGTACAAATACATCTATCGCATTAGAATTACTAAAATACTTACTAGACCCCCTATCCATAACGGTTTTTACTTTACCATCTACAATAATCTTAGTTCCAAAACTTAAGTGATTGTTTGCCACAAAACCATCTTCTAAATCATCTCCTGTAGCAGTTATAGCTCCATATCCATTTTCTTGGTTAAGGCTGGTATAATAACTCACTTCAAATGTTATAGGAATTAAATCCTTTATTTTGATTCCTAGCTGGTTTTCTAGTCTCTCTTTTTGCACTTTCAATTTATACTCATCACTGCTTTTATAGTCTTCCATACCTTGATTATATTTAGAATTAAAGTTTTTACCTGAAGTTACTATAGTATCTATATTTACTATAGATTCTTTACAATGCTCTGCATCTATTTTTGTTTCTCCATTTACCAATAATGGAGTTAAACATACACTACATACAACACATGTAATCAATGCTTCTTTAAGCTTCATAAATTCCCCCCTTATTATTTTGATATATTAGCATATTTAATATTATATGTCTACATTTAGATTTAAATGCCATACTCATTTGCTTTAAGAAGTTGTCTTATACTTAATTCACCCTAAACCTTTATAAATCCTTCATCTTAGAATCATATAGTATAAGGCTTTTATGACTAAATATTTTTTTTATTAATCTTTTTAATAGCTCAAAACTACTTCTATTTAATTTTTCTATTTTTAAGAATTTAAGAATTAAAATTCTATAATTTTAAAACATATTGATTTTATTTTTTTGAAATGCTATAATTTTTTTAAGAGGTGATTAATATGATAAAAAATACAAAACAAATTACAGTTGAAGTTAATGAAATTTTATTACAAGAAGTATACAAAATGACTAATAATGAAAATACAGATTTATCAAACTTTATAAACGAATCAATCATAAATTATATTCTTGAAAATAGAAAAGATGACATTGAAAATAAAGATTTAGAAGAAGTAATTAATTTCTATAAAAAAGAGAATATAGAAAATCCTAAAAGTGCAGCAAGAGCTATTGCTGAAGCAAAAACTCATACATTATACTAAACAAATAAAAAGTTCCTAAAAATTAGGAACTTTTCTTTTTATTTTAATGGCTATTAATATCTATTTTAGTAATATTTATTTTATACTTATAAATACTCATTTAAACAACAAGATAATCTAATACATTGTCATTTAATATACCTAAAAAATAATCAATTTGTATAAATAATAAAAAAATTTTAGTTTTCTATTTTAATAATCGATATTTAGCTAAGCTCCGATTAACTATAAGTCTAATATAAAATTAAATATCAATAAATTTGATTTTATATTAGACTTATAGTATTAAAATGCATTAGAAAACTAGGGATACTTAATAAATAAATCTATGTATTTTACAGTTTACTTCACTTTTAATTCATTTTACTAATTATTGTAAAAACTATTTATTTTATGATAATTAAATTCATCTTAAAAATAACTAATAAGCCTTAGTTTTTATATACTATTAAATGCTTAAATGTTCATACATTTAAACATACAATTACTACAAAAAATATATGTTTAAAGTTATTCTTGCTATTGATCTCAAACAAACTATTCATCTTTCTTAATGTCTTTTACCCATTTTTCAACAGAATTTAATTCCTCCTCATTTACCCCCTTTTTGAACAATGCTTTCATAAAGCTTTCAATAGAACTTCCATGCATATTATCTAGAAAAGTTTTTGTTTCAAAATGTAAATATTCAGCTTCTCCAATAATAACTGTATAATGTGTATGTCTATCTATCTTTTTAGCATCCAAGAACTTCTTATTTACTAATCTTGATAAAAGTGTTAGTGTTGTAGTTTGCTTCCAATCATATAGTTTTTCCATAGCTTCAATGACATCTTTTGATGTTACTGTAAAATCTGATCCCCAAATAAATTTCATGACCTTTAATTCCGCTGGTGGTATTTTAGTAATAGTCATATGATTTTACACTCCTCTCAAACTTATACATAATTAAATACTATATTAATAAACTTTCCCAGTCAAAGGTTTTATTCAAAATATACAATTCAAATTTATTAATATAAAAAACTTATATTTTCAGTACCAATCAAACATAAAAAACCCAAAAGTAAATAATAAATTTTATTTATATATATAAGTATAACAGATTATTAAATTAAAATTCTAATATTTAAGATAATATACTCATTTTATAATCAATAAATATCAATATTTGAAATAGCCATAAATTTATTTCAAAAACTATTTTTGAGTTTATCCATATGTTATAATAAATGTATAAAATTTTGATTGGTGGGTTATATATGAATGCATTTATTAGAAAACGAAACAAGAATTATGTAGTTTATCTTGAATTTACAGATGAAGATACTGGAAAAAGAAAACAAAAGAACATGGGTATTTTTGATAAAAAAAGAGATGCGAGCAAAAGGTTAAATGAAGTAAAGGAAAGTCTGTATAAAGATGGCTTTTTAATTCCAAACGAAATCACTGTCTCAGAATTTCTATTAGATTTTTTAAAAAAGTACAGTGAAAATATATCATTAGCTACATACAACAATTATGTTAGTATTTGTAAGAATTATATTAATCCCTCTATTGGTAAATATAAAATACAGGATTTACATCCAATTCATATACAGAACTACATTGATAAACTATCTCATAAATTGAATCCTCAATCAATTAAGATTCATATAAATATATTGAAACTTGCAATAAAAAGAGCATATAGACTCAAATTAGTAAAAGAAAATATTATGGATAATATAGAAGCTCCAAGATATAAAAAATTTAAAAATGAAATTTATGACAAAGAACAAATGATAAAATTGTTGAAATTGTCAAAAAATACATATATGGAATTACCTATTAATTTAGCAGTTGGTTTAGGTCTTAGAATTTCAGAAGTTTTAGGTTTGACTTGGGATAATATTGATTTTGAAGAGAATACAATAACTGTAAATAAGATAACAGCTCGAATTAATGGCTCTGTAATTCTTAAAGAACCAAAGACTGAAAGCTCTATTAGAAAAGTATCTGCTCCAAAGGAATTAATCTTTTTACTAAAGGAATATAAGATAAAACAAAATAAAAACTTATTAAAGTCTTCTATTAGAAATAGTCATGACTTGTTATTTTTCAATAAAAAATGTGAACCTATTGCTGAAGATGTTATGAGTAAAAAATTCAAAAGATTTTTAGAAAAGAATGACTTGCCACACATTAGATTTCATGATTTAAGACATTCACATGTTACTTTACTTATAAATTCTAAGGTACCTATAAAAGTTATCTCAGAAAGAGTTGGTCATTCAAATATAAATACAACCTTAAATGTTTATTCCCATGTTCTAAAAGAAATGGATAAAGAAGCATCTGACAAAATTTCTGAGAACTTATTTAATGCCAACTAATATTACATTTTTTAATTATAACTACTCTAGCCTTTATCATCTATAAAATTAATTTTTACTACTAATAAAATTAAAGTTAAATTAATATTCAAATTTAATTTTATAATAGAAGAGTTAAAATATATTTATTACAAAATAGTTTTAGCGTTATAAACTTAATTTATTTTCTCAAGATGTTGATGAAATTTTTATGGAAGCACGTGACACAACAGTTAAAATCATTTGTAGCTTAGGTGGTATTGTTACTAGTAAAGCAGAAGATTTTTATGATGAAAAAGTAACGCCTATAACCTTACAAAAAATACATTATCATAAAAGAGAATGTCTATAGACTTATGAAATTATATTATATAACTTCTTCTTATTATGTCTCCAAACATTATTGTAATTTGACACAATGTAAACAATCAATTTTGATTTGGAGACATGTACTTTTTATAATAAAAATCCATACATCTTTCTATCCGTAGTTCTGTTTGAGTTATCTCTACAACCCTATTTACTACAATATATATACTAAATAAAAAACCTCCTAATATTTGATTAAATACCTAGATACTTCTATAGCGTATTCTCAAACATTAAAAGGTTTTTATTCTAATAATTATAATTAGTAAAAATAATATTTAAACTAACAATTATTTATCTTTCCCATACATTTTAGCTAATTGGTCTTGTATATCTTTACTTTCTAAATACTCATCAAAGTCCATCTTTCTATCCATTATTCCATTTGGAGTTATCTCTATAATTCTATTTGCTATAGTAGATATAAACTCATGGTCATGAGAAGTAAATAAAAGCACCCCAGGGAATTTTTCAAGTCCTTTGTTAACAGAAGTTATACTTTCTAAGTCTAAGTGGTTAGTAGGGTCATCTAACACAAGTACATTTGCATTTGAAAGCATTAGCTTACTAAGCATACATCTAACTTTTTCTCCTCCAGATATAACTTGAGCTTCTTTTAAAGCTTCTTCTCCAGAGAATAACATTCTACCTAAAAATCCTCTTATAAAACTCTCACTTTTTTCTTCAGAAAACTGTCTAAGCCAGTCAACTAGAGAATACTCTACTCCATCAAAAAACTTATTATGGTTTTTTGGAAGATAATCTTGAGAAGTAGTTACTCCCCATTTATATTCTCCACTATCTGGTTCAAGTTCTCCCATAACTATATTTAAAAGTGCAGTAGTAGCTATTTCATCACCCATAAATACTACTTTGTCATCTCTATCCAATCTAAATGAAACATTATCAAGTACTTTAACTCCATCTATAGTTTTAGTTAAATTGTGTACTTCTAAAACTTCATTACCAATTTCCCTAGCAGGTGTAAATCCTACATATGGATATCTTCTTCTTGATGGTTGTATATCTTCAATTTCTAATTTGTCTAATTGTTTCTTTCTAGATGTAGCTTGTTTAGCTTTTGAAGCATTAGAACTAAATCTAGCTATGAATTCCTTTAATTGAGCTATCTTTTCCTCAGTCTTTTTGTTTTGGTCTTTAGCAAGTTGTAATGCTAATTGACTTGATTCATACCAGAAGTCGTAGTTTCCAACATACATCTGTATTTTACCAAAGTCAACATCAACTATATTAGTACATATTTGATTTAAGAAATGTCTATCATGTGATACTATTATAACTATAGACTCTTCTAAATCCATTATAAAATTATTTAACCAATTTATTGATTTAAAATCCAAGTGGTTTGTAGGCTCATCCATTAATAGTATTTCAGGTTTTCCAAAAAGTGATTGTGCTAATAACACTTTAACCTTCTCTCCACCAACTAATTCTTTCATTTGTTTGTAATGCATATCCTTAGTTATACCAAGACCCATAAGTATTTTTTCAGCGTTAGTTTCTGCATCCCATCCATCAAGTTCTGCAAACTCACCTTCAAGTTCAGCAGCTTTTATTCCATCTTCTTCGCTGAAATCTTCTTTCATATATAAAGCATCTTTTTCATGCATTATACTCCAAAGTCTTTCATGACCTCTTATAACAACATTTAAAACAGTTTCTTCCTCATATTCGAAGTGGTCCTGTTTTAAAACTGACATTCTTTCTTTATCAGTTATAGACACATTCCCTGTATTTGGTTCTATTTCTCCTGATAATATTTTTAAAAAAGTAGATTTTCCCGCACCATTAGCTCCTATTATTCCATAGCAATTTCCTTTAGTGAATTTTAAGTTAACATCTTTAAATAGTTCCTTATCACCAAATCTAAGTCCAACACCTGTAACTTGTAACATTAATGTATTTTCCTTTCTTTTTGTTCATAATTTATTTTATCATAAAATTTTGATAACATTTTTATTCTCACGTAAACAGCATATTTTTTATACCAAATTCGTGAAATATTTATTAAAATTGTATTAAAGATTGTAAGTTTCATAAAAATTAACAATCTATTATATTATACTTATAAAAAAATCAAATTGCAACTTTATTAATTCTTTTACACACTCTAAATACTTTATTTGAATCTTTAAACTGTTTTAGCTATTAGTAAAAATATATTTTCTGTATAATTAATACTTAAAAAGAGTACCTAAGTTTGTAAGTACTCTATTTTTATGGTTTTATATTTTAGCAAAATTACATGCAGGGTAAGTACATACATCACAGTTCATACAAAGACCACCATGACCATATTTAGCTATATCATATTTGTCAAGTTTTTCATCTATTAAAATCCTAGATAGAACTATATCAAACACTGTAGTTTTATGATACATTGCACACCCTGGTATACCCATAATTGGGACTTCTCCATAGTAAGCAAGTAAAAACATTGCTCCTGGTAATATTGGTGACCCATATGTAACTAAATCAGCTCCAGTCTCTTTTATAGCTGTTGGTGTGACATCATCTGGGTCTACACTCATTCCACCAGTACAACAGATAAGTTCTGCTCCTTGACTTATAAATTCTTTTATTGCATTTTTTATGATATCCTTATCATCTGGACATATAGTTTGACCTATAACTTCACATCCAAACCCCTTTACTTTTTCTTCTATTACTGGTCCAAACTTATCAACAATTCTACTGTAAAACACTTCATTACCAGTGGTAACAATTCCTACTTTTTTAGGTTTAAAAGGTATCACATTGACTATCTTTCTGTTATCAACTACTTTTTTTGCCTCTTCTAGTTTTTTCTCATCTATAACTAAAGGTATGACTCTTGTTCCAGCTACTTTCAACCCTTTATTTACTACAAAATTATTATGAAGAGTTGCCATCATTATTTCGCCAACACAATTTAAATCAAAAAGTGCATCGACATCTATTTTTAAAAGCCCATCACATGCTGCTATAAAATCTATCTTTCCTTCTTTTATTTCACTGAAATCTAAATTTTCTCCAGCAGTTAATTCTTTTAAAAATAAAGCTCCTTCATTTTCATGAATCATTCCCTCTGATTTTTCCCATACATATAAGTTGTCTTTACCAAGAGATAATAAAACTGGAATGTCTTCTTCTTTTACTACATGTCCCTTTTTAAATTTTCTTCCTTTAAATTCTCCTGGTATTATTTGAGTAATGTCATGACATAAAACTTGTCCAACAGCATCTATAGTTTTTATTAATTTCATAATTTGCCCCCTATTCTTTCATAATCCACTTTTGTATCAATATCTAATAACATTTTTTCGGGAACTTCTACGTATTTTATTTTTGATGAATTTTTTAAAATAGTTTTCCCTTTTTCATCTTCTTTAAGTGCCAACAATTCCTTTTTTTTGCTAAATGGAAATACAACTGGATTTCCACATACATCTTTGCATCTTGGAATTACTATAAAATCTCTATCTAATTTAAAAGTATTTATAATTTTATCTATATATAAATCATCAATAAATGGTTGGTCTCCCACAAAAAACATATATCCATCACATTTTGAGCTATTTAAAATTCCCAATTTTATGGATTCACTCTGACCTATATTTGCATCTTTATTATCTACATATTTAAAGCCATATTTATTGCACAATGCTAAAACTTCTTTATATTGACTTACAACTACAACTTGATGAAAATTAATTTTACTAACTGCTTTAAGTACACGTTCTATTATAGAACATCCATCATATTCCAGTAAAAGTTTATTTTCTCCCATTCTTCTGGCAAATCCTGACGCCATTATTACTGCATTTATCATATATATCATTCCTTAACATTTATAATGTATTGATATTGTTATGATTTTATAGTATCTTTATTGATATTATCTATATATATAATATCACATAAATTATTTTAATACTTCAATATCTTATACAAAAATTTTGTTTTATACTTCCATAAAATATGTCTATTTCACTTTCATGCTCTTTAATAATTTTAATTAAATTTATAGCTAAACTTTCATACATTTCATTTTCGACTTTATTAATAAATAATATTTTTTTACCATGATAATTTTTAAACAATCCTTTTGGATTTAATACTACATTTTTTAAATTATCAAGATTTACTGTAGAATTATCATTTATATTACGCATATTTAAATTAGTTATTTTTTTAAATTCATCTAACCTATGTATATTTTCTTCATTAATATCCATTCCAAATGAAGTTATATCTAATATACCTATAGTTTTTGTAGTTTTACAATATACTACTGGTTCTCCATCATTCCAACCTTTAAGTTTTTTTCTCTTTGAACCATCACCTTCTATCAATACCAAATCAAATTTGTCTATCATTTTTTCTAAATCAGATAACTTGATTCCTACTATTTTATTTTCATTATTTATACAGCTTCCACATACTGTTACTCCATGACAAATAGATGGAATAGAAGTTCCATCTATTGTCATAAATATATTGTCATAGTCTTTTTCATCAGGTAAATATATTTTAGTAGTTGTTGTAAGTAAAACTTTTAGCTTATCTCTATAAAAATTCGCAAAGTATTTTATAAATGAAGTTTTTCCTCCTGCTCCAACTACAGTTATTATTTCATTTGCTCCTATCATATCTGATAATTTCACACTTTCACCTCTCATAAATATTTCTTTTAAATATCCTAAATTTGATTTATTTGAAATTTATAATTTAACTGTTTTAGTAAAAGTGATTTTTGAAATTCTATAAACTAAAAAGTAAATAGATTCTGTTGTAAACAACAAGGCGGATCCAATTCGCCGCTAAGCTGTAAGCTTATACGCTATCAGTTTATCTTTTAATTATTATTAAGATATTCTTATTCTTTGTGGTTGCTTTAACATCTGAGGATTATTCTGCAAGTAAGATAAATCAACTATTTGTGATTTTTTTAATATATTAAGACTTGCATTTACATCCGCATTTATAATCATACCCATACTAGATTTATATTGACCACGTGTTATTCTTTCTCCCTTAAATTTGTGTTTCTGTACATCATCCAAATTAATATCAGGAAGGTAATCATTGGCAAAAAAATCTGATTTACTAGTATAACTTTCTTCTTGTCTAATGAAATTAATATTTTTTATTTTACATAGATACTCTAGTTTTCCTTTTATCTCTCCAAAAGGAATTCTTATAAAATTTCTATATATTTTCTTTTCCATATTATCACTTTTTTCTAACTTAGCATTATATCCTACAATCAAATTGCCAATATTATTTTTTACACAGTAGTCAATTATGTAAAAGCAAGTTTTATTTACATAGTCTTTAACCTGATTATTTCTTTTATTCCATACTTTAAATTGTTTTCTTGTAATTAAACTTATATTCTTTTTTAATTTTAAAGCCTCTATTTTATCATTTTGCTTATTTGCCCATTGGTTCACAGACTTAAGCCTTCTTCCATCTATAATAAAACTATCACCTAAGTTGGTAGTACAAGTACATAAGTTTTCTAAACCTAAATCTATTGCCAGTGCATTTTTTTTATTTGAAACTTCCTCTGATTTCGGTATTTCATAACAATACTGAATTTCAAAGAACCTAGCCTTATGTTTAGGTATTATTCTTATTTCCTTAACTTTTTTGTCTAATATATTATTTGGAACTTTTATACTCACCTTTCCATACATTTTTTTAAATACGGGAGACATAGGCACATTTAAAATTCCATCCTCTTTAATTCTTATTTGTCCTATTATTATACTAAAAAATCCTTCTTTATCTAAATACTTAGGTGATTTTATTCCTCTAAAATCATACTTGCCTTCTTTAGCTAATTTAATTAAACCAAAAAATGACCTAAATGAACTATCAACTTCTTTTAGTATTTGTTGTGCTACATTACTATTGAGTAGTTTATAGTTTTCATTTTCTTTACATACGTGATAATTGGCTTCATAATTAAGATGCTCCCCTTGATTAAAGTAGTGTTGTCTGACATTATATGTACCAACATTATACAAGTTCTTTGCTAAAAAGCACATCTCTCGCAAAGCCTGATATTCTTTCTTAGTTAAATTTTTTAATTGTTGTCTCTGAGTCCCATAATGTATGTTTTTTGTTCTATTTGGCATAAACTCACCTCCTTTAACTCCTACTCTATTAGACATTATATATGGTATTTTTATAAAGCACCATATATAATGTCTATTAAATTACTTTATTTTGCAAAATAACTTAAATTTATACTTTTATAGTATATCATTTATTAAATTTATTTGTTGTTGTTTTTCATCCCCATGTACACTTTTTCAAAAGTTATAGGAAGCTCTCTTATACGAACTCCAGTAGCATTAAAAATTGCATTTGCAATTGCTGGTGCTGGCGTATGTATAACTATTTCTCCTAAAGATTTAGCTCCATAAGGCCCTCCTGGGTCAAAATTATCAGCAAAATCTACTAATATATTTCCTACTTCTTTTTTTGTAGGAACCTTATACTGCAAGAAACTGTCTGTCAATAACTTTCCATCTTTATCAAATTTAGGGTCTTCATACATTGCAAACCCTATCCCCATCATTACTCCACCTTCTACTTGTATTCTCGCTAATGTTGGATTTATAACCGTACCACAGTCAGGTACACATGCAAAATTTATTACCTTATATTCTCCTGTATTTTTATCTAGTTCTATTTCAGCAAATCCTGCTATAAATGGTTTTATTCTTTTTAACATACCAAATGATTCTGTTGCTTCTAAAACAACTGGTACATCGTCACTTGAAAACCCTATACCTCCAACTGACTCTCTTCCTAATTCCTCTAATAACACAAATTTACTCTCATCATTCTTAACAAAAACTCTATCTTTACTTAACTCTAAATCCTCTTTTTTAGACTCTAGTTTTGATTCTGCTACTGAAAGTATTATTTCTTTTAATTTATTTGCTGTTTTTATTGTTGCATTTCCTGTAACTGTTGTAGTACAAGAAGCAAACGCACCTGTATCATATGGACATAGGTCTGAATCACCTGTATAAACAGATATTCTATCTACAGTCGTATTTAAAGTCTCTGCAGCAATTTGTGCTTGAATTGTATCAGCACCTTGACCTAAATCAGCAAGACCAGATAATAACTTATATGTCCCATCTTCGTCCATTCGTATAGTCACTGTTGCCATATCTACACGTGGTATACCAGAACCATGATTTGCCACTGCCATTCCTACTGCTCTTACCTTGTTATTACCTATATCTTTACATGGGTATTTATCATCCCAATTAATTAATTTTTTCCCTTTTTCTATACACTGTTTTAATTCACAGCTTAGAATTTCTTCTTCTGCTGCTTTTCCATTAGTGTACCTATCTATTATGTTTTTAACTCTAAATTCAAGAGGATCTATACCAATCTTATTGGCTAATTCATCAATAGCACTATCTATTGCAAATATGCCTTGTGTAGCTCCATAACCTCTAAGTGCACCTGCTGGTAATCTATTAGTATATACTGTTCTAGCATCAAATCTAACAGCATCAATATCATTATATATTGGTAATGTATTATGACCTGATTCTGAAGAAACAGAAACTCCATTACCACCATAGGCACCTGTATTATTTAGTGACTTTAATTCTATCGCCTTTAAATTTCCTTCTTTGTCTGCACCTACTCTAACATCAAAAAACATTTCATGCCTACTATTAGAACCTACAAAGGTTTCACTTCTTGTAAAGACAAATTTTGCTGGTCTTCCAGTTTTCATAGTCACAAATGCAGTAAATATATCGGTTGCTGCTATATTCTTTCCTCCAAATCCACCACCTATTCTAGGCTTTATCACCCTTATTTTAGAAGAAGGAATCCCCAATACTTTTCTAAGTATTCTCTTTACATTGTGTGGTGATTGTAATGATGACACAACAACAATCCTATCATTTATATCTTTATATGCATATGACCTATGAGTTTCCATCATACAATGTGATTGACTTTGAGTCTTATATGATGCTTCTACCACAAATTCACTTTCTTTAAGCTTAGCCTCAACATCACCAAACTCGAAAAACTCTTTTGATACTATATTATTTTTTGCATCTAATCCAAAAGGATACGGTTCTACTATATCTTGTTCTGGATGTATAATAACTTCATTTCCTTCTGCTTCTTTTGCATTAAATACAGGCTTTAAAATCTCATACTCTACTTTTATCATTTTTAAAGCTTTAAGTGCAGTTTTTTCATCTTCTGCTGCTACTAATGCTACCTCATCTCCAACAAATCTAACTGTATCCTCAAGTAAAACTCTATCATAAGGAGATGCTTCTGGTTCTGTTTGACCTGGAACACAATATCTAACTTGTGGTACATCTTTATAGGTATAAATTCCTACAACTCCTGGAATTTTTTCAGCTTTTGACGTGTCTATATTCTTTATTTTGGCATGTGCATGTGGACTTCTAAGAAGTTTAAGAGTCAAAACATCTTTATGCATAATAAGGTCTTCAGTATATAGTGGCTTTCCTGTCACAATTGCTGTACTATCTATCTTTCTTATCCCCTTATTAATCATTATTTATTACCTCCCTCAATAGCACTATACATCCTCTTAAGCAGTGCACTTGCCATATCTATTCTATATTCTTTACTTGCCCTCATATTACTTCCATAAATTAATTCTTTACCTACAATAATAGATGCTTTATCTATATCCTTTTCTTTGCTCAATATTTGACTTGCTTCAAGTGCTAATTTAGCTCTTTGAGGCCTTGCTCCAATTGCTATTTTATAAGTATCATTTTCTTTTAACATAGCTGAATTTAATATAGCAAAATCTCCTGTACACTTTCTTATTGAATCAAATACAGCTACTGCATCTTTCTTAGGAAGTATTACCTCAATTAATATATCTTTATTTAATTCACTATCCAAAAACTCATTTAACTCTAATATTCCACTATTGTATAACCTTACCTTCGCACCAACAACTAAAAGTGCTGTAATCAAGTCAGAAAAACCATACTTTGAAAATACACTAGCTCCAATTCTTGCACCTTGTCTAAATTGAACACCAACTATATTAGAAACAGCACTTGAGACTATTCCACTACAATAATTTTTAATAGTTTTGTTTATTTCTAAACTTCTCAAAGATGTATCTGCTCCTATTAGTATATTTTTTTCATCCTCTTTTATATAGTCTAGATTTACATCCTTTAAATCTATGGCTGTTCCTATGTTTTTATTGCTTAATTTTATAAATCCGCAACCACCTAAAATAACATTATTTTTTTTAGAAATCAAAATTTTATATGCTTCTTCTAGGCTTTGTGGAACAGAATATTCTTTTATAGTAACCATCTTATCCCCCTTATATTATATTTATTAAAACTTGAAACCTACTAAGTACTTTGCTTTATTTTTATAAATATATAGTAAACTTAATTTAATTCTATTAGTTTTTTACTCTATATATTTTCCTTTTTATTTTTATTGTCCTTACCTTTTGAAAATTTTATCATATATAAACCTTGAACTATTATAGCAACCATAGCTCCTGAAACTACACTTGAATCTGCAAGTAGTGTTTCTATAAATTTTGGAGATTTTTCAAGAACCTGAGGAACTACCATAAATCCTATCCCAGTTGCCATAGAAAGACCTAATATCATACTATTTTCTTGATTAAAACCATCCATACTAACAAGTCTTAATCCAGATGTTGTAAGAGTTGAAAATATTACGAGTGTTGCTCCTCCAACCACACAAGGAGGTATTGTTCTGATTAAATTAGCTAATAAAGGTGATACTCCCGCCAGAAATAATCCAATGCCTCCAATAGCTAGTACAAATTTACTTATAATTTTTGTATTAGAAACGATTGCAGAATTCTGACCAAACATTCCCATTGGAGTAGCAGAAAATAATGCTCCTATTGTAGATAATACTCCATTTCCTAAAACAGCAGAAGAAAGTTCTTCATCTGTAACTTGTCTATTAAGTCCTCCTACTGTAGAAAGTGTACATGCTCCCATAATATCAGCTATTTCAACCAAATATATTATTGAAAACATTACTACAACCTCAAGCTTTATATCCAATCCAAAAGCAAGTGGTTTTGGAAGTGCAACCAAAGTAAACTCTTGAATTGAAGAAAAATTTACTATTCCCAAAATTAGTGATAAAATATATCCAAAAACTATGCTAACTAATATTGATGCATCTTTAAACAATCCTTTTCCATATTTATTTAATCCTAATATCATAAGTGATACAGCTATTCCAACTATAAAATTAATTGGTTGTCCAAATGTCTCATTACCCATACCTCCAGCTAAGTTTTTTATAGCTATTGGAAAAAGTCCAAGACCCATACATGCAACTATAGTACCAGATACGACTGGGGTAAATATAAACCTTATTTTTTTAAGACCAAAACCAATTATGATTATCACTATACCAGCGACTATTTGAGAGCCAAATAAGACAGGTAATCCATACTTGCCTGCAACAGAAACTCCAGCTCCTATAAACATTGCTGTAGCTCCCATTATAACTGGTATTCCTCCTCCCAATTTAAAACCTTTAAATAGTGGTATTGGATATAATTGTAACAAAGTTGATAATCCTGCAAAAATTAAAGCAGCTTGAATTAATAGTGTAGACATTTTATGATTAAGTCCAGCCGCATTTGCAACTAGTATCGCTGGTAAACAGCTACCTATTACCATTGCCATTAAGTGTTGTAACCCCAAAGGTATTGCTTCCTTTAGTGGTGGTATTCCGTCTAATTCAAATTTTGATGTACTTTTTGCTTTCATAATAAAAACTCCCGTTACATAAAACTTATTGAATTATATAAATACTTAAAAATTTAATATATTAAATTAAATGACTTTTATAAATCTTACTATACTCAGTAATACATTTAAGTTTTTATACTTAAAAATCACGTACAACAAATTTAATTATTAACAATTAAATTTATTCTATTATTTTGTATATGTTCTATAGTGCTTTACAAATATAAGAGTATTGTAGCTATGGACTTTAAAATTTTTTACAACAATTCTAATCCAATCTAAATCTTTCAATCTTAATCATTATAAGTTATAAGTTTTCATAAGTATTTATATCTTGTAAGTTTTAAACATTTACCTATAAACGCTACTTTATAGATGCCACTTTAATCTTAAGTGACCTCATACTTTCATATGAGCGTAGACTATTTCTTCATCTTCAGCATTACCTGTTAAGAGCAACCCGTTTCCACTATCAATAGCTTATAGTGTACTCTCTTTCGAGATAGTCGTTTGACCTTCCTATTTCTAGGCTTGGCGACCAAATGTCCATTGTAAAGTACTTAGGCTCTCACCATATACCATCCTTGCTATTATTTCTGGTTTTCACCACATTCATAAAAGTTTCTTTCTATCTTTTATTGTAGTTGCAAGGCTTTAGGATTTACTGGTTTTAAAGTTGTGTCCTACATAAATTTCTTTATGTACGGGGCTAAAAGTACAACTTATTTAATATACTTTTTTATTACCCCCTGTAAATAATATTATTTACTCTTTCACTGTTTTTGTTATTAAATTAATTACATAATAATTAATTTAAGCATAAAATAATTTTCAAATTGAAAATCAAAATATTTATGAATATTTTATAATATAATTATCATAAGACAGAAAAACTTAATAAGCTATGTATCTCAGTTGTACCCATGTACTCTCCTTTACTATATTTGTATCTGCAACATAAAACATACAAGTTTCTATCTAGCATATAGATATAAACCAATATCTATAATTAAAAATAGTAATACTATTGTATAATACAATCTTTATGTACATTACTATTTATTATTTCTATACAGCAATTTTAATGCCAATATTTGCATAGAATAATTTTTTTATACTTTCCTTGATAAAAATTTACTTATTCCAACTGTTCTGTAATTTTTTATTAAGCAAATTTTAAATTTTATTTTTATGATATTTTTATAATTACATAAAAAAAAGACCAAAAGTATTTTTCAAATGATCTTTTCTCAAATTTTTATTTTAATTTCTAAAATTTATAATAAATAGTAAGACTATTATAAGCATCTATTTTTATATGAAAGTTTATACTTTTATGGATGATAAGTTAATGTAATTAAAAGATTATCTAGCTGATTTTAATTTTACAATATCGCTCCAATTTTTGCTTGTAGCTAATTCTACTAAATTTAAATCTCTTCTTATTTCTGAAACATCTTCTTTTATGGAGTTTGTATCACCTTTTATATGTGCTATACTATGTTCCATATTATCATGAGTAGCTTTATTTATTTCAGAGTTATGTAATAAACTTCCTAAAATACTATTTTGTTCAATTTGTTGTTCTTTAATTGATTTTCCTTCAGATTCTAAGGCATCTACTTTAACATCTATTTCATATAGTTTTTCATTAACTACAATACTTTCTGCTTTAATTTCACTTATATCTTTACTTGCACTACTTATTTGATTTTGCATAGAGTTCATTTCTAATTTAACTTCATGTAAATTCTCTTTCACTACATTTATTTCTTTCTTCATCATACTTACTTCTTGTTTTACTTCATTCATTTCTTCTTTCATTACACTTATTTTTTGTTTTACTTCGCTCATTTCTTTCTTCATTATACTTACTTCTTGTTTTACTTCATTCATTTCTTCTTTCATTACACTTACTTCTTGTTTTACTTCATTCATTTCTTTTTTCATTACACTTACTTCTTGCTTTACTTCACTCATTTCCTTCTTCATTACACTTACTTCTTGTTTTACTTCATTCATTTCTTTTTTCATCACACTTACTTCTTGTCTTACTTCTGACATGTCATTTTTTATTATGCATATTTCTTGTTTCACTTCGCTTATTTCTTCTTTCATTACACTTATTTCTTGTTTTACTTCTGACATGTCATTTTTCATGCTAACCACATCTTTATTTATAATATGTAATAATTCTAAAATTTTATCTTCCACTTACATCACCATCCCTATTAATTATTATAACATCTTATACAAATGCTATACAATGTTAACATATATATCTAAAATAGTTGTTATAAATTTAATTATTAAAATTATTATGTATAATTACTACAAAAAATAATTAATATAGATATAAATCTAAAAATAATAATTACAAACAAAAGGATACCATTTTAATATGGTATCCTTTATCTGTATATAAATTTTTATCTTTTGAAGTTATATTTTTTATAAAACATCTTATGCATTTAATTCTGGACATGAAATCTTTCTTCCAAGTGCCTTTGGTTTACATACTGATATACAAAGACCACAATATCTACATTCATCTTCATTTAATTCCATCTTGTCATTTAATTTTCTAGCTTGATATGCACACACTCTCTCGCACATCTTACATTTAGTACACTTTTCTTCATCATAAGTAAATTCAAAACTAAGTCTTTCATTTACCTCTCCCATATGCTTATGTACTACCCCACAAGCATTTTCTATAGTTTTATATCCTAGTCTGTCAAGATTAGAATTTAGGTCATTGTGTATTTTAGCTATTACTTGAGCTCCTTTTAATATTACTACTGAACATATACCAACGAAGTCAGCACCTGCCATAATCATCTCTAAAGCATCATCTCCACTTACACATCCACCTAATCCAATTATAGGTATATTTACCTCTTTTTTTATTTCATATATTCTTTGTAGAGTTATTGGTTTAATAGTTTCTCCACTTAAATATCCAATTCCATTTCCACCTAATAAAGGTTGGCCAGTTTCTATATCTATTCTAAGTGCTGGTCCTACAGAATCACAAGCAGTTATTGCATCTGCTCCTGCTTCTTCTAATTTTTTAGCAAAAGCCCCTATTTCATCTATCATAGGAGGAAGTTTAACTATTACTGGTATATTCACTCTTTCTTTCGCATCCTTAAGCATTGGTATTAAATCTCTATAGTCATAAGATACCAGCTCTATAAAATCAGCTCCTGCATTTGCAATCTTTTCTACTAGTTCACTACTTTCTTCTATTGTATGACCTACTGAAGCTATACATACAGTTCCATCTTTTTTCATTTGTGGTATTTCAAAATCTATCCATTGCTCTGGTTCAAAATCTGTCCATTTCTCATTATTTAAAAGAGCATTAGCTGTATTTCTCACCATATGAGGTGCTGGATTTATAGCTCTTTCTTTTCTTATTGTCTTAGTAACAACTGCTCCTGCTCCTGCATCACTTAGTATCTTACATCCAGCTGCACTATATGTCAACGGACCTGAACCTATTATAAAAGGTGATTTTAATTCTTTCCCTAAAAAATTATACATTATTTACTTCCCCTTTTCATATTTATTTACATTTATTAAAACTTCCAGAATTCACAGGCAACATCTTTCATTTCTTTAACAATAGCTTTTTTATCTAAGTTAACCAATTGTTTTTCTTTTAAAATATGTTTACCATCTATGTATACATTTGATATAAATTCTTTTTTACCTTGCACTACTATCTGGTCAAATATATTATCAAGTGTTACAGGAGTTTTAAATTCATCTTCCATAACTATTATATCTGCTTTATTACCAACTGTTATTTTTCCTGATTTTTGAAGTCCCAATGCATAAGCACCATGTTCTGTTGCCATCTTAAATACTAAACTTGCGGGCATTACAGATGCATCTTCTTCAACTGATTTATGCATTAAAAATGCACCTCTCATAACTTCAAAAAAATCATTTATATATCCATCTGTGCCTAATGCTACTTTTATGCCTTTTTTAATCATTCGTGGAACTGGAGAAAAACCGCCACCTACTTCACAATTACTAAGAGGCATGTGAACTACCTTTACACCTTTCTCCTTTAATATGTCTATCTCTTCATCATCTACTTTTACACATTGAGACGCTAATACAGTCTCATCTAATATATCTAAATCATTGTAGTAATCAACTGCTTTTTTATTAAAGTGTTTTTTAGAGTAGTTTGGTTCATATATACTCTCACATAAATGAAATTGCATTGGTGCCTCTAATTTTCTTGCATCTTCTTTAGCTTTTTTGATAAATTTATCTGAACATGTGAAACTAGTATGTGTACACATTATTCCATTTATTAATTTACTGTTTTCTCTACTCCATTTTATTAAATTAGAATTTTCATCTAAACATCTTAACCCATTTTCATAACTTATTCTTTCACAACTTTCTAGAGATAAAACTGCTTTCATTCCTATTTCTTCTAGTATCTTCCCTTGCTCAATTAAAGTTCCTTTTTCTGTATTTGGAGCTTCTAATGTGTCACAAAATGCTACTACACCAGATTCTATAAGTTCTATTGCAGATGCTTTAGTTGTGGCTTTTACTTCCTTTAGTCCTATTCTATTTTCTATAAACGGCCACCAATAGTCATTTAAAAATCCTTCGAAATCAGTAAAATGTACATTTGCTGGTATTCCTCTAGAAAGCACTCCATATTGATGCATATGCCCATTGATAAAGCCTGGCATTACTATGGCATCTGATTTATTTATTATCTCTGAAATATCTTTATATTTTAATTCAACTTCTTCATTTGGCAATATATCTTTTATAATGTCATTTTCTATTACAACAGCATAATTTGTATATATTTCATCAGCAGAAGATATTAAGTATTTACTTTTTATAGCAACCATTTATTTACCTCCCTGATTTAGTTTTTTCATAGCCATATAAACCTTTTCAGAAGTTATAGGAAGTTCTCTTATATTCACACCTACTGCATTAAAAATTGCATTTGCTATTGCTGGTGCTGGCGTATGAATAACTATCTCTCCTAAAGATTTTGCTCCATATGGTCCTGTTGGGTCATAATTATCTACAAAATCTACTAATATATTTCCTATATCCTTTTTTGTTGGAACTTTATACTGTAACAAATTAGAAGTCTGAAGTTTACCATCAGAACCATGTCTAGGATCTTCATACATTGCAAGCCCTATACCTTGAGTTACTCCTCCTTCAACTTGTATTCTTGCAAGTGCAGGATTCATAACTGTACCACAATCAGTTGAACAAGCATAGTTTATCACCTTAAACTCACCTGTTGTTTTATCTAGTTCAATCTCTGCAAAACCTGCTAAAAATGGTTTTGCACTCTCTTTTATCCCATAAGATTCAGATGAGTATAAGACATCTTGATTTCCACCACCAACAGATTCTCTTCCTAATTCACTTAATAAAACAAACTTTTCTACATCCTCACTATAACAAACTCTGTCTTCATATAGCATTAAATCATCGATTGGTAGGTCTAATTTCTTCTGTGCTACTTTTAATATCTTTTGTTTTAAACTTTCAGCTGACTTTATTGTAGCATTTCCAGTTACATAAGTAGTACAAGAAGCATATGCTCCAGTATCATATGGACACATATCTGTATCTCCTGTATAAACAGAAATTCTATCAATAGATGTATTTAGTGTCTTGGCAGCAATTTGTGCAAGTATTGTATCAGAACCAGTTCCTAAATCTGAAGACCCAGAAAATAACTTATAAGTTCCATCCTCATCCATTCTCATATTTACTATTGCCATATCTATGTTAGCTATACCAGAACCATGAGTTCCAACTGACATTCCAACAGCTCTTACTTTATTATTCCCAATATCTATAACAGGATATTTTTCATCCCATCCAATTAGCTTTTTGCCTCTAATTATACATTCATCAAGTGCACAACTTCTTATTGGAAAATTCATTATTCCGCCTTCAGTTTGCTTTTTTATAATGTTTTTTAATTTTATTTCTGTTGGGTCCATATTAAGTTTATGTGCTAATTCGTCTATTGCACAATCAAGTGCAAATGTACCTTGAGTTGCTCCGTACCCTCTCAATGCTCCCCCTGGAACTAAGTTAGTATATACAGTCCTTCCATCAAACTTTATTGCAGGTACATTATTATAGGTTGGAAGCACATTATGCCCTGACTCGGAACAAACTGAAGGTCCATTGTCACCATAAGCACCTGTATTGTTTAATGCTTTCATATCTATAGCTTTTATATTTCCTTCTTTATCTGCTCCAACTTTTATGTCAAAAAACATCTGATGTCTAGTATTAGTCATTGCAAAAGTTTCTTCTCTAGTATATATAAGTTTTGCTGGTCTTTTCGTCATCCAAGTTACAAATGACGCATATATCTCTGTTACAGCTATATTTTTTCCACCAAAACCTCCACCTATCCTTGGCTTTATTACTCTCACCTTTGAAAGAGGTATTCCCAATGCTCTTGAAACCTGTCTTCTCATATGATAAGCTGATTGATTTGCAGAAGTTACTACTAGTCTACCATTAGTATCTATATATGTGTAAGCTCTATGAGTTTCCATCATACAATGTGCTTGTGATTGAGTCATATAAGATTCTTCTACTATCACATCACACTCTTTAAACTCTTTTTCTACATCACCTTTACCCATTTTTTCTCTTGATACTATATTTTTTGTAGCATCTAATCCAAAATCAAACGGACAAAACAAATCATCTTCTTCATGTATTAAAATTTTATTACCTTCTGATTCTCTTGCATCTAATATTGGTGTCATTACTTCATATTCAACTTTTATAAGTTTCATTGCTTTAATAGCTGCTCTTTCATCTTCAGCCGCTATTATAGCAACTTCATCTCCTACATATCTCACTATATCTTCAAGTATTAATTGGTCATGAGGTGATGCTTCTGGATATGATTCTCCAACCATTGAATATCTATAATTTGGTACATCCTTGTAAGTAAATATATCTACTACACCTTTTACTTTTAATGCATTTTTTATATCAATATTTTTTATTTTTGCAAAAGCATGTGGGCTTCTAAGAAGTTTAATAGTCAAAACATCCCTATGAAAAATTAAATCTTCAGTATATATTGGTTTACCAGTAACAATGGCTTCACTATCTATTTTTCTTACTTCTTTATTTACCATTAAACTCACCCCCAATACTATTATACATTCTAACAACTAATGCTTTTGCCATATCTTTTCTATACTCTTTACTTCCTCTTATGTTACTTCCAAATGAAAGTTCTTCACTTGATACCTCTCCAGCTTTGTTTGCATCATTTTCTAAGCTTAGCACTTCACTTGCTTTGTATGCAATCTTTGCTCTTCTTGGTCTAGCTCCTATTGCAATTTTATAAGAATTTCCTTCTTTTAACATTGCCCCATTTAATACCGCAAAATCACCTGTACATTTTCTTATTGAATCAAATACACCTATAGCATCTTTTTTAGGTAATATAATTTCCATTAATATATCTTTTTCAAGCTCACTTTCTAAAAAATCAGCTAAATTCATAACCCCTTTTTTATATAACTTAACCTTTGCATCTACTACTAGTAATGAAGGTATTAAATCTGAAAATCCATACTTAGCAAATACGCTAGCTCCCACTCTAGCTCCACTTCTAAATTGAACTCCTACTATATTAGAAACAGCGTTTGAAATTACTCCACTACAGTAATTTTTAATAACCTTATTTAATTCTAAAGTTCTTAAACTTGTATCTGCTCCAATTAATATACTATTCTCAGTTTCATTTATATAATCTAAACCTAGGTCTTTTAAATCTATTGCTGAACCAATATTTTTGCTACCTAGTTTTAAAAATCCGCAGCCTCCAAGTATTATGTTGTTTTTTCTTGATATTAGCAGTTCATAAGCTTCATCTAAACTTTTTGGAACTACATATTCCTTTATAGTTATCATATTCTCTCCCCATATCAATTTAATTTTCACTTAAAAAAATTTAAGTGTTCAAATATTTATGTATTGCTCTTAGTTGACCTTTATATCCTGTACATCTACAAAGATTTCCATTTACATAATCTATAACTTCTTCTTCTGTTGGATTTTGAAGTTCTCTTTTCATTGCTAAAACCATCATTATAAATCCAGGAGCACAAAATCCACATTGGTCAGCGCCTTCATCCGCAAGAAAATCCCCAAATTTCTTAGCTTCATCTACTACGCCTTCAAGTGTTGTAATGTGTTGTCCCTCTACTCTAGCAGTAAGATAATTACAAGACAGCACAGCTTTGTTATTTACCATTACTGTACATAGACCACATGAGCCAGTATCACAACCTTTTTTAACACTTACATATCCATTTTCCCTTAATGTATCTGCTAAAAAATCATCTGGTCTTACATTCAATTCTTTTTCTTTATTATTTATGGTACATTTGATAATCAAATAAATCACCTCAAAACTCATATTTTTAAGCCAAAGTCTATACTATATTTAATTTATTTAAGAATAATATTGTATTTATTAATAAAGACTATTCCACTTATGGCCTTCCATTCTATTCTTTATAGTCCCTCTTACACAAAGTCTCTCAGCTGTATCTTGAGCATCTTTTAATACTTTTTCTTCATCAGTTGTTAATATTTTTGAATCTTCCATTATTATATTTCCATCCACTATAACACTCTCTATATTTTTCATGCTAGAAGAATATACTAATGTAGACACTGGATTATGCATAGGTATTGCTTTTGGTGAAAGCATTGGATTAAATATTAGTAAATCTGCTTTTTTACCAATTTCTAGTGAACCTATCTCATCTTCCATTCCAATAGCTCTTGCTCCATCTATAGTCGCTAGTTCAAGAACTTTTTCTGCTGACATTGCTAATGGGTCACATTTATTAACTTTATGTTGAAGTGCTGTTAATTTCATAAGTTCAAGCATATCTTGAGAGTTATTGCTAGCAGCTCCATCTACGCCTAAACTAACTGTTATTCCTTTTTTAAGCATTTCTGGTACTGGTGCAACTCCTGAAGATAAATACATATTACTTGCTGTGTTATGAGACACCTTCATGTCATATTTTTTAGTAAGTTCCATATCCTCTTCAGTTAAATATACACAATGTACCATAAGTACATTTGGTCCAAGTATTCCCAATTTCTTTAAAACATCTATGTCATATTGCCCATGCAATTCTTTTGCTGCTTCTCTATCAAAAGGAGTTTCTGATATATGTACTGTAAATAAAGCATCATCATATTCTTTTACTACTCTCCAAAGCATCTCAAGCATTTCTTGAGAATTTGACCATATTGCTGCTGGAGCTACTCCTATTTTGATTCTTCCATTCTCTGTATTGTGGTGTTTTTCAAACAATCTTCTTACATCTTTTTCAACCGTTTCTACGTCTTGCATTATTCCAGGATGAACTCCAAATTGAGCACCTGTGTTCATACATCCTCTTCCAAGTATTCCTCTTATTCCTAATTCTTTATAAGCATCTATTATTCCATCACAAAGACCTTGTTTACTGTGAGGGTACATATAGTCAACCATTGTTGTTATACCACTTCTAAGACCTTCCACACAGCCAAGCATTGCAGCATCATAAGTGTCCTTTGGCTCTAAATAATTGGCTGCTGGAAATGTCATAGTTTCTAGCCAATCTTTAAGTACCATATCATCTCCTAATCCTTTTAATAAAGTTTGGAATAAATGATTATGTGTATTTATAAAACCTGGGAATAGGACTTTGCCCTTAGCATTTATTACCTTTTTAACATCAGTGTACTTACTTTCTATTTCTTTAGAATTCCCAATATCTGCAATCTTGTTATCTTTTACTACTAATGCCCCATCAAAAATAACTTCTCTCTCTTTGTTTACAGTTACTATTATGGCATTCTTAATAAGTATATCCATCATTCTTATTTCCCCCTGCATTATTTAGTAATTTTTCTTTTAATATATTGACCTGCTGGTTGCTCCATGATATTACAACTTTGTACTACATGCTTTCCTCTTAAAAAAACATCTTCAACTTTACATCTGACTTTAACTCCTTCATATGGAGTATAATCTACATTTTGTTTTTGATTCTTATAACTGATTATTTCTTCTTTATCTATATTTAAAATCACTATATCTGCATCACTTCCTACAGCTATTTCACCTTTTTTAGGATACATCCCAAATATTTTAGCAGCATTTGTGGAAGTAACTTCTACAAATTTATTTACACTTATTCTATTTTCCAAAACCCCATATGTATATAAAAGAGATAATCTATGTTCAACACCTGGTGCTCCATTTGGTATTTTACTAAAATTATCAATTCCTAAATCTTTTTGACCTTTAAAATTAAATGAACAATGGTCTGTACCTACGGTCTGAATATCGCCCTCAGACAAACCTTTCCAAAGAAAATCTATATCTTCTTTTTTTCTAAGTGGAGGAGACATTACATATTTAGCTGCCTCAAATTCATCCTTATTATATAAACTATCTTCTAATAATAGATATTGCGGACATGTTTCTACTATCATATCTACATTTTTTTGTCTAGCTATCTTTATACTTTCTAGTGACTCTTTACAACTTAGGTGAACTACATATGATTTTGAGTTTGACAATTCAGTTATATCAGCAAGTCTTGAAACAGCCTCTTTCTCAACTATGTTTGGTCTTGTAAGTGGATGATATTTAGGTTCTAAATCTCCATTTTGTAAACGTTCTTCTATTAATGCATCCAATAAATCTCCATTCTCACAATGAAATTCAACTATACAACCTAGGCTTTTAGCTTCCTTTAGTACTTTGTATATTGTTCCATCATCTACTTTCATACCTTCATATGCCATATACATTTTAAAGGATACTATTCCATCTGAAATAAGCTTTTCCATGTGCGTAAATGTATCTTTATCTAAGCATGTGATTGTCATGTGAAATCCATAATCACAATAACAATTTCCACTTGCTTTTTTATGATATGTTTCTACACCTTGTATTAGATTTTCTCCTTCACTTGATTCTGCAAAGTCTAGTATAGTGGTAGTTCCTCCAGCTATAGCCGCTCTTGTTCCTGTTTTAAAATTATCAGCAGTAGTTATAGAGCCTGCATTCATATCAAAGTGAGTATGTGTATCTATACCTCCAGGAATTATAAGTCTCCCTGTAGCATCAATTACTTTATCATTATTTATTTCTAAATCATTTCCTATTTCAGTTATCTTTTCATCTTCTATTCTTAAATCACTTATATAAGTTTTATCAGAGGTAATTATAGTTCCACCTCTTAGTATTGTTCCCATATATACCTCCTAACTTTTAAGCTCTAGTAGATTCTTTTAGAATGTTTACATAAATTTATGTTTGCCAAAGGTGCTAAATTTAGCACCTCTAGACTATATTTAAATAATTTATTGTGAACTAAATATTATTTTCCATATACAGATTTTAATATTCCATAGTAACCTTCTGTTCCTATAAATAATTGTTCTTGTTCTATGTACTCATCTATTGTATGAGCAAGATTTTCTTTAGAAGGACCAAATCCTATTGTTTTTATTCCAGCTTCACCTGCATAGTGACTTCCATTTGTACAGAATGAATATTGAGTTATTTCTGAATCTATTCCAGCTTCTTTTAATCCTTTGTATGCTGCTTGAACAAATTCATCATCTTCATCATATAACCAACCTGGGAAGAATCTTTCACTTTCTATAGTATTTCCTGTATAACAGTCAGCTTTTTCAGATGCATAAGAAACTTTTGCATTTAATTCTGAGTCTTCTTTCATCATTTCATCTAATAATGCTTGTATTGGAGCTAATACTCCTTCTCTTGTTTCTCCAACTAATAATCTTCTATCAAAAGTAGCTTTACAATAATCTGGCACCACTGATGCACCTGGATATGGAGAAGATTTTATATCTGTTAAAACTAATATTCCATCACCTAAAACTGGATGAGTTGGAGGTACTAATTGTTGTATTCTTTGAATTACATTAGCCATTTTATAAACTGCATTTACACCTTTTTCTGGGTTAGCAGAGTGAGCTGGTTTACCAAAAGTTTCTACAACTATTTCTCCTCTACCTCTTTGACCAATCTTTAAGTTTAGTTCTGAAGATTCTCCGATTACAACATAATCAGGTTTAACAGCTTTACTTATTTCTCTAGCTGAAACTCCTTCAAATATTTCTTCATGAACAACTCCTGCTACATATAATTCACCAGCAAAGTCTTTATTAGTATCTTTAGCAAAATACGCTACAGCAGACATCATTGCAGTATACTGACCTTTCATATCAGAAGTTCCTCTACCATATATCTTTCCATCTACTATTTTTCCTTCAAAAGGAGGAACACTCCATTTACTTGCATCTGGAACTGGAACTGTATCTATATGACCATCAAATAATATTTTTTTACCTGGTCTATTTCCCTTTATGCATCCTACTATATTTCCATATCTATCTCTTGACCAGCTATCAAAGCCTAATTTTTCAAAAGATTCTTCTATTGCTTTTACAACCCCTTCTTCATTTCCAGAAGAACTAGGATTTTGGATTAGTTTTTGACATATCTCAGTTACTTCTTGTTTTCTTTGTTCGTTTAGCATTTCGTTATCCCCCTAGATTTTATAAATGTATATTTTAATTTAAGCCTTTATAATTTATATAATTTCTAAATTTTAGAACTTATAATCTTTTTAATATGTAAATGGTTATTTGATAAAGATAATATTTTAATAATTATCTATATGCTTGGATACTCTCCATCCCAAACTATACTTCTGTATTTATCAGGGTCAGTATCTCCTTCTGTACTTATTAAAAGTACTCTTGAATTTTCATCTAACTTTAAATCTCTTCTTAAGTCAGCTAAATCTTCTCTTTCCATAGCTGCTATTAAAAGACCAGTTGTAACCGCTCCAGACTCTCCAGAGATTACTTTTTCATCACCATTTAAAGGATTCCCCAATGTTCTCATACCTTTAGCAGAAACCCAGTCTGGTGCTGAAACGAATGCTGCTGCATGATTTTTTAATACTTCAAATCCTATAGTATTTGGTTCTCCACAAGCAAGACCTGCCATTATAGTTGGCATATCTCCACCTACAAATCTTGGTTTTCCATCTCCTGCTTCTGCTGATTTATAGTAACAATCTGCCTCATCAGCTTCTACTACTACTGTTATTGGGCATTCATCATATATTGAAGCAACATATCCTTGAACTGCACCAGCAAGCGAACCAACTCCTGCTTGCACAAATACATGTGTTGGTCTATCTACTCCATATTCTTTTAATTGTTCTATAGCTTCTTGAGCCATAGTTCCATATCCTTGCATTATCCATGCTGGTATTTCTTCATATCCATCCCATGCTGTATCTTGAACCATTACTCCATGGTCATCAGCTTCTGCATAATCATTAGCTAATCTTACTGCGTCATCATAATTTAAGTCTGTTATACTAGCATCTGCACCTTCTCCCTTGATTTTATTTAATCTAAATTCAGAAGAACCTTTTGGCATTAATACAACAGATTTTTGACCTAATTTATTAGCTGTCCAAGCAACTCCTCTACCATGATTTCCATCTGTAGCTGTAAAGAAAGTTATTTCTCCTAATTTTTCTTTTATTTCATCTGAAGTTAATTTTTCATATCCTAACTCTGATATATCTGTATCTAATCTTTGAGCTAAGTATTTACCCATAGAGTAAGAACCACCCAAAACTTTAAATGCATTTAATCCAAATCTATAAGATTCATCCTTAACATATACTCCTGCAACACCTAATTTTTTTGCTAAACCTTCTAGGTTTGCTAATGGAGTTTCTTTATATTGAGGAAAGCTTTTATGGAAGTTTCTAACCTTAGTTATTTCTTCTTCATTTAAAAATTTGATACAATTTTCTTTATCGCCCTTTGGCAGATTGTTTACTTTCCATTTAATTTCTTTTAGCATCTAAAATACCTCCAAATTATTGTTAAATTTTTATACTCTATATATTAGCAATTAACATGCCAACACTTAATATATATCAAATATTTTTCTGTGGCTATTTAGCATAGAATTTGCAATACTTTCAACTTTTTTTACTTTTATCTATTAGGTTATCTAATGTATATAGAATTTGATAATAAAAAAACCTTTTTCATCTTCTCACTTTTTAATTCTCATTTTTAAAATTTAAAAATTAATACTTAAAACGTATTCCTTATGTATTTTTTGACATATAAATCTATAAAATATTTAATAAAATACATAAAATAGTGATGTAATATTTTATTACATCACTATTTTTTATTGAGCGAATAGTAAAAATTCAACTCGTATGTATATAAGTTTGTAACTGTATCAACTTAGTTTTCAGTTATGGAATTTTGTGATAAAGTGAAACAAACAATACTACTTTTGGCATTCACATAAATAATTGCAGATTTGTAATTATCATCTGTCAGATTAAAGTAAAATGCTATATTTCCTTTTCCCTTAGAGTGTCAACTTTATATCTCACATGTCCATATGTCTTTATTTTTTTTGAAGAAGTAATTGCTTTTTAATGGTCTCTAAGAGGTGATTTTTCATCTTTTTTAACATCTAATTCTTCTTTTACAAGATTCCATTTTTCAAGACCAAACTTAGAAACCATAACTGCTTCTGCAGCACCTTTTCCAAGTCTTTTTACTGTGTCCATACCTGTTTCGTCTTCTTGAGCCCCTTTTGCTTTTCCATCTTTACTCCATATTGTACCGCCTATGTAGCATCCTCCTAATCCTCCAGATACTAACATTTCATGCATTAAGAAGAAATTTATTATAGGAAGTTTTGTTAATTCTTGACCACCATATCTAGTTCCACCAGTAGTTATAGCTGCTCCAACTTTATTTTGAAGTTTTCCTGGATGAACTAAATACATAGGACGAAGTCTATTAAATACTGCTGTAAGTTGAGCAGTTATATTCATATCATACACTGGAGAACCCACTATAATTCCATCTGCTTCTAATATTTTTTGCTCTAATTCTTGTATGTCATCTTTTATGATACACATAGTCTCTTTTCTTATACATGCATCACAATGCACACAAGGACTTATTTTTTTCCCTCTAACTGACCAATACTCAGTCTCTATACCAGGTATAGTTTCAGCTTCTTTCAAAGCTTCTAATACTGCATATTCTGTTGCTCCTTTACGTGGACTTCCACAAATACCTAATATCTTTGCCATAACAATATCTCCTCATCAAATAAATCTATTTTTATTACTTTCTATAACTTTAATAAAGTTTCATTTTAAGTTTAAGTATTATTATTTTAATTTTATTGGCAATGAATGTATCTCTACATTAGTTGCATCATATACTGCATTTGCTACAGCAGGTGCAACTGGTACAACTGCACATTCACCAATACTCTTGCCACCAAAAGGTCCAGCTTTTTCATAACTATTTACAAATGCAACTTGACACTTTGGCATATCGACAGTTCTAAATAATTTATAATTTTTAAAATCAGTAGCTTTAGGTCTTCCTTGCTCATCAAAGGCTAGCTCTTCACTTAACGCATAACCTAACC
The DNA here is from genome assembly GCF_020658455.1 of Clostridioides sp. ES-S-0005-03. NCBI lineage: Bacteria > Bacillati > Bacillota > Clostridia > Peptostreptococcales > Peptostreptococcaceae > Clostridioides > Clostridioides sp. ES-S-0005-03. The sequence goes on from NZ_JACVWI010000001.1 coordinate 1,167,320, forward strand.
CCATATGAATTCCGCCTTCTAATTGACCTTCTAAATTTAGAGGATTTATAACTCTACCAACATCATGTACAGCTACAAAATCAACTACTTTTACATCTTTAGTTTCTTTATCTACTAAAACTTCAGCAAAATGTACACCATAAGAAGTAATACCTGCTGGAGAAGAGTAATCTTCAACAACTGTCAATTCTCTCAAAGACTTACTTTGACTATATACTGCAACATCAGATAATGATGCTTTAATATTTTCATCAAGTTTACTGATTACATATCCATTCTCTAGATATAGCTCTTCTTTTGAAATTTCGAGTAATTTTTCTGCTTCTTCCAGTATTAAAGTCTTTAATTTTTCTGCTGTCTTTTTAGCTCCTCCACCTTCTACAAATACACCTCTACTTGCATAATCTCCAAGATTAAATGTACATGCATCAGTATCAGTTTCAAAAGTATCAACTTTATCAGGAGTTATTCCCAAAACTTCAGCTACCATCATTGTTTGCATAGTTACAACACCATTACCCATATCATGTGCTCCCGTAAGTAGTGTTAGTGTACCATCTTCGTTTAATTTAAGAGTCAATGTGACAACATCTCTATGTGCACCAAAAACTCCATTACCATGTGCACCTATTGCCATACCTATACCTCTTAAATAATTTCCTTCTTCTTTTGGAAGAGCTTTCTTCTCATCCCATTTAAACATTTTTTTACCTTGTTCAATACAATCAAGAACTCTAGGATTGCCAAGAGAACCGTGGAAGATTATATCAACATCATCTGGCTCTACAGCATTCTTATTTTGAAAATCTACTAAATCCATACCTATTTTCTTAGCTATTTTTGCAAATTGAGCTTGTTGAGCCATAAATATTTGAGGTGAACCATAACCTCTCATGGCACCTGCTATTGGTGTATTTGTATATACTGGTATTCCAGTAAATTTTATATTTGGTATTTTATAGACTTTAAACACTTTATGGCTAAGTGCTCCTATAACATTTAAAGCACTTGATGCATATGCACCTGTATTTGTGTATATTTTTATCTCCTGTGCTATTACTTCTCCATCTTTATTTACACCAGTTTTTAGTTTTACAAAAGACCCATGACGAGTTCTTGTTGATATCATAGACTCTTTTCTTGTAAGAACCATTTTGACTGGTCTTCTCGTCATTTTTGACAATGCTGCTGCTACTGGCTCAATTGTCATTTCTAATTTCCCACCAAATGAACCTCCAATAGCAGGTCTTATAACTCTTATCTTATTTAATGACATCCCAAAAATTTGAGATAATATTATTCTAAAACCAAATGTATTTTGGCAAGGTGTATGTACAATCAATTTATCATTATAATCATAATGTGCAATTACGCTGTGAGTTTCTATTGCACTATGATGTATAGCAGGAGTAGAGTATTCGTCTTCAAAGATGTAGTCACATTCTTTAAAACCTTTTTCTACATCTCCACCATTTATATTATTTTGAGAAACCATGTTTGAATCTCCGTGTATACATATAGCATCTTCTTTTATTGCATCTTGTATAGTAAATATAGCTGGTAATTCTTCATATTCTACTTTTATAAGTTTTACAGCTTTTTCTGCTATTTCTGGTGTTTCTGCTGCAACTGCTGCTACACGGTCACCTACAAATCTAACTGTATCTGAAAAAATAACTTCATTTTCAGGTATATTATGTTCATAAAATCGTAAAGAACCATTATATTTTCTCTGTGATGTATTGAGATGTGTAGCTATGGCTCTAACTCCAACGATTTTCTCGGCTTCACTTGTATCTATACTTTTTATTTTTGCATGTGCTACTGGGCTTAAAAGCATTTTAGCATGAAGTGCATTTTGCGGTTTCATGTCTGCTACATACTTCATTTGACCAGTAACTTTTAAAGCTGCATCTTTTAGAGGGTATGATTTTCCTATGACTTTTTCCATAACTATCTACCTCCTAATCTAGCTGCAGATAATTTTACAGCTTCTATAATTTTTATATATCCTGTGCATCTGCAGAGATTTTCTTTAAAAGCCTCTCTAATCTCATCTTCACTAGGAGATGAATTTCTATTTAAAAGAGCTTGTGTAGTTATAATCATGCCAGGAGTGCAATATCCACATTGTACAGCTCCAACTTCTATAAAAGCTTCTTGTATTGGATGAAGATTTTCTCCATTAGCAAAACTTTCTATAGTGTATATAACTTTATCTTCACAGTTCCTTGCAAGAAGTTTACAAGATTTTATATCTACTCCATCTATCAAAACTTTACATGCTCCACAACTGCCACTATTACAACCTTGTTTCGCTCCAGTTAGATTTAATTTTTCACGAAGTACATGCAAAAGAGTTTCATTCTTTTCAACTTCTACTTCATACATGTAATCATTAATATTTAATTTTATTTTTTCCATTTTCTCCTCCTACAGATAAACTAATGTTGTAATAGAATATTATTACAAGTTTGTTTTTATACTAGTATAAGCTATTCCACTTATGCCCTTCCATTCTATTAGTTACATTAGCTCTCTTACATAATTCTTCTGCTGCATGTTGAGCATTCAATAAGACTTGTTCTTCACTTTCAATTGTAGTAACTCTACCATTTTCAAGTATTATATTTCCATCAACTAAGACACTTTCTACATTGTGCATACTAGCTGAGTATACCAAAGTTGATACAGGATTGTGAAGAGGTATTGATTTTGGAGAAAGCATTGAGTTAAATATTACTAAATCAGCTTTTTTTCCAACCTCTAAAGAACCTATTTCATCTTCCATTCTAAGAGTTCTTGCTCCCTCAATTGTAGCCATTTCAAGGACTTTTTCTGCAGAAATTGCAAGAGGGTCACAATTGTTTACCTTATGTTGTAAAGCTGTTAATTTCATAAGTTCTACCATATCTTGTGCATTGTTACTTGCTGCACCATCAAGACCTAAGCTTACATTTATACCCTTCTTTAACATTTCTGGAACAGGTGCAACACCAGAAGCAAGATACATATTACTTGCAACATTATGAGAAACTTTTATATCATACTTTTTAAGCATTTCCATGTCCTCATCAGTTATACATACACAATGCACTGCTACAACCTCTGGACCTACTATTCCCCATTTTTCAAGTAATTTTATATCTATTTCCCCATGTATATCTTTTGTTGCTGTTCTTGCAAATTCAGTTTCAGAAATATGAACTGTGAAGTATGAATCATACTCTTTGACTATATTCCAAAGCATTTTACCCATTTCTTCAGATATAGCCCACATTGAAGAAGGTGCTACACAAATTTTTATTCTTCCATTTTCTGAATTATGATATTTTTCAAATACTCTTCTCAAATCCTTTTCAACCGTTTCCACGTCTTCTATAAGCTCTTTATGAATACCTAAATCTATACAGCCCCTACCAACTACTCCTCTTATACCTAAATCTTTATATGCTTTTACTATTCCATCTGTAAGTCCTGGTCTATTATGTGTATGCATATAATCAACCATTGTAGTTATACCACTTTTTAAACCTTCCATACATCCAAGCATTGCAGCATCATAGGTATCTTGTTCTGTCAAGAACTTTGCTGATGGAAACATCATTGTGTTTAACCATTCATGAAGTGCCATGTCGTCTCCTAGACCTTTTAATAATACTTGGAATAGATGATTATGAGTGTTTATAAATCCAGGGAATATCACTTTTCCTTTAGCATCTATAACCTTTTTAACATCAGTATACTTCACCTCAACATCATCTGTATTTCCTATATCTAAGATTCTGTCACCTTGAATAGCTATTGCTCCATCAAATATAACTTCTCTATTTTTATTAACTGTAACAACTATTGCATTTTTTATTAGTATATCAATCATCTTAAATCCCCCTTTTAATACTTTCATTACAACATTTTATCACATAGCTTTCTCATATCATATCTAATACATTTATCCAATATTTTCCTCAAGATTTGAAGTAACGTTTTCAGCTTTCTTACTTCCTTTTAGTTTAAATAGTGTTTGAAGTAATATAGCTATTATTGCTCCAGAAACTATACTTGAGCCTCCTAGGACAGTTCCAATTGTTGCTGGAAATTGGTCTAAAACTTGTGGAGCAGTTGTAAGACCCATGCTTGTTGCTATAGATACTCCTGCTATAAGATTATTTTCTTCAGTAAAACCATCCATACTCATAATAGAAAAACCAGACATTGCTATTGATGAAAATACTACTAAAGTTGCTCCACCAACAACACAAGATGGTATAGTTGTCATTATTGCTCCTAATGCTGGAGATATTCCTGCTAGCAATAATACAAGTGCTCCTAATGCTATTACAAATCTACTTGTAACTTTATTCATAGATACAATTACTGTGTTTTGGCTGAATACTCCAGTTGGAAGAGCTGCAAATAGTGATGAAATTATAGAAGTTACAGAGTTTCCTAAAACAACTGATGATAACTCTTCATCAGTTACCTCTCTGTCCATTGCACCTATTGTTGCTATTGTACACGCACCCATCATATCAGCTATACCTATTATGTAAATAATAGTAAACATTACTATTAACTCTGGTCTAAATTCCAATCCAAAAGCTGCTGGTGTTGGCAAAGATACTATAGCTGCACCTTTAACTGCAGAAAAATCAACTAATCCTAAAACTAAAGATATAGCATATCCTACTAATATTCCAATTAATATTGAAGAGTTTTTAACTAAGCCTTTACCATACTTATTTATCATTATTATTACAAAAGCAACTATAACTCCTACTATAAAATTTATTGGACTTCCAAATGTTTGTGCACCTTCTCCTCCTGCTAAATTCTTTATAGCTGTTGCAAATAATCCAAGTCCCATACATGCTATTATAGTTCCAGAAACTATAGAAGTGAATATATGTCTAATTTTCTTAACTGCAAATCCTACAAAGAATACGATTACCCCAGCAGCAATTTGTGCTCCAAATAGAGCTGCTAAACCGTCTTTAGCTGCTACAGAAAGACAGGCCCCTAAAAATACATAACTCATTCCCATCATTACAGGTAATCTTGAACCTAATTTAAATCCTTTAAATAAAGGTATTGGATATAATTGTAAAAACGTTGCCAAACCTGCTGCTAACATAGAGCCTTGAATCAACATCGTCGCTTGCCCCTGGTTAAGTCCTACCACGTTTGCTATTAATATTGCAGGCACCATATTTCCTACTATCATTGCTAACAAATGTTGTAAAGCTAAAGGTACCGATTCCTTTAGTGGTGGTATCCCATCCACATCATATTTTGAAGTATTACGTGTTTTCATAAAATAAATCCTCCCATACATAAATATCTTGACTAAATATTTTATAATTATTTTCTATAAATATTTTTATGACCATGAATTTATTGCTCAACCGATAACCACAGCTAAACTGAGCTATTTTTATAAAAATTTAACAAACGTGCAAATATACCCTCCCCGATTTTCTTTTTGACTAAACATTAAATGTCTGATGTATACTCTTTATTAAATTTCTTATTAAAATGAATAGCTATCTGAAGTAATCTAACAATCTCATAATAAAATAATTTAAACAACCCTTTTAAATTATCATTTTTTAATTAGCCTTTTCCATAACAGCTCTTTCTTTAGCTTCATCTTCTAGACTTTTATTTGGTATTATTAGATTTAAAACAAATGCAACCAATGTCGCAATTACTATTGGAGATTCTCCAAATACTAACTTTACAAATGGAGGAAATGCTTCCTGTGCTGCCGGAACTGATGTTATTCCCATACCTAAAGCTATTGCCAAACCTACAATAGTAATATTCCTTGATGACAATTCTTCTGTAATAATTAACTTTATACCTGTCATTGTTATCATACTGAATATAGATATTGTAGCCCCTCCTAAAACAGAATATGGTATAGTTGTCATCAATGCACCAAACTTAGGTACAAATCCCGATAATAACATAAATATACCAGCTATTCCAAGTACAAATCTGCTTATTACTTTGTTCATAGCTACCATACCTACATTTTGACTATATGATGATGGTGGTAAACCTCCAAACAAAGCACCTATCATAGTACAAATTCCACTTCCTATTACTCCACTTGACAGTTCTTTATCTGTTATATTTCTATCCATACCTCCCATTGTAGTAGCTGACAAATCTCCAATTGCTTGAACAGCATTGATTATACTTACAATTACTACAGAGATTACTACTGGTATATCAAATTTAAGTCCAAATTCAAGTGGCTTAGGTATAGCAAACCAAGCTGCCTCTCTAATAGGGTCAAAATTTATTATGCCCAAAACTAAAGATACACAATATCCAACTATAATTCCCAAAAATATTGCTGCCAATTTTGCATAACCTTTTGCAAATTGACTAAGACCTATAACTACCACTAGTGTTATAGCTGCTACTGCCCAATTTTGCATAGAGCCATAAGTAGGGCTATTTACACCACCTGCCATATAATTTATTGCTATAGGATATAAAGATAATCCAATTGTAAAAACTACTGTTCCTGCAACTATATTAGGAAAAAATTTTCTTATCTTTTTTATAAATATTCCTATTAATACTGTAGCCACTCCCCCTATTAATTGTGCTCCCAATATGCTCGCTAGTCCATAACTTCCTCCAACTGCTACGAGTGTTGGCACATAAGTAAAACCGACTCCAAAAATTATAGGCAATCTTGAACCAATATTTACTATTGGATATAGTTGTATAAGTGTTGATATTCCAGCTATTATTAATGCATATTGCACTAAAAGTGTTATTTGTGTGGCACTAGCACCAACAGCTCCTCCCACAACTATAGGTACTGTGACAGTTCCAACTATCATTGCTAGTATATGCTGCATTGATAGTGGTAAACACTTTAAAATTGGTGGCCTTCCATCAATATCAAACATAGATACACTTTTTTGATATTTACTCAAGGTTATCACTCCCAACTATTTTTTAATGACAGTTATTATTCAACATCCTTTCTTTTTTATTTTGTCATCTTGATTTAATATGAAGCAATTATAATGCCAATATTTTAACAAAATTGTTTTACATATATAATTTTTATTATATTTGTTAGTATTTAATAATTTGATAAAGCATTTCTTTTTTTAAATTCTTTCAAATTTTTTTTATTTTTGGATAATAAAATCTTATTACAAAAAAAATCACTTAGAAAATAGTTTTTCAAGTGATTTTTATCAATTTTATAATTTCAAATTTTAGAATTGAGAATTAAAAGAATAATTACTATACATCTATCTTTCTATACAATGTTGCTAGCGATATTCCAAGCTTTTTAGCAGCTAACTTTTTAGATTTAGTATCATTTCCATAAAACTTTAATACCTTTTTTATATATGCTCTCTCAAATTCTTCAAGGGTAAGTATATCTTGTTCCATATTTATTTCATAGTCACTTTCCTCAAGTAATTTTATATTTATTTTGTTTAACTTAAAATATTCAATTATCTTTCTATTTATTATACCTTTATGTATTATCCCATCTTCTTCAAGAAGATTTAAAGCCAATTCTATAGTGTTTTCTAATTCTCTTATATTTCCTGGCCACGGATATTTAAGCAGCATATGTTCTACATCTGGCTCTATATGGTATACATTTTTTTTCATCTTCCTTGAATATTTATCTATAAAATTATTTATTAATATTTGTATATCATCTCCTCTATCTCTAAGAGGAGGTACTTCTAGAGGTATTACATTCAATCTATAATATAAGTCTTCTCTAAATTTATTTTCTTTAACCAACTCAAATAAATCTCTATTAGTAGCTGATATAATTCTAACATCTATATCAATTAGTTCATTTGAACCTATTCTTGTAAACTTCTTTTCCTGTAACACTCTCAAAAGCTTTGATTGTAATTGAATTGGCATATCCCCTATCTCATCTAGAAATACAACTCCTCCATTAGCTAATTCAAATTTACCAATTTTGCCTTTTGAATCTGCCCCACTAAAAGCTCCTTTTGTATACCCAAAAAGTTCACTTTCTAGCAAGGGCTCTGGTATAGCAGCACAGTTTATAGCAACGAATGTTTTATTCCCTCTGTTTCCTGCGAGATGAATGGCTCTTGCTATTAACTCTTTTCCAGTGCCACTTTCTCCAGTTATCGCTACAGTAGAATCACTATTTCCAATTTTACAAATTCTATTTTTAAGAGCAAGCATTACATCAGACTCCCCAATTATAGAGTCTACTGTTGTTGTTCCCCAAATATTGTATACTTCCATTCCACCATACATTACTGAATCACTGTGTTTATCCATAAAATATCAACTCCAAATAAGTATTATATATAATCATCATTTAAATTATCTATTTAATTATATCATAACAGAAAAGCTTAGTTATAATTTTACAATAATATTTTAATTTTCAAATGAAGCTTAAGAAAAAATATACCTACTTAAATTTCAATTTAGCAGGTATACTTTCTTTATTTTGCAAGCATTCTATGCTAAATAAGCAATTATAGTGCCATGTTTAACATCTAAAATAGTTTACAAAAATTTTCATTTATTATTTTTTTATAGTTCTTATATGCTATAAAATTGTTTATTGCTTTATACAATGTATTTTTATTATTTTTATAATTCTTATTTTTAAAATTTATAATTAAAAATTATTTTTTTCAAATCAGATATGGTGTTTTTTATATTATCCAATCTTACAGTTTTTGCTTCTATAAATTTACCTTTAAACGACTCCAATAATCTCCAAGAGCTATAATTTTTATCTTTTTTAATACAAGGATATAATAATATACACCTTTTTGCATTTTCATAAGATGTTATATATGCATACATCTGATATATATCACTTGATCTATAGAAGATATTTGAATCCAATTCAATAGCTTTCCATTTTGTATCAATTATGATTTCAGATTCATATTTTGAATCATATAAAACTATATCTGGTCTTAAATTAAAAGTTTTCTTTCCTGTTTGCTCATTTTTTAAAAGAAATTTACTTTTATCTTGTATATACGTTTCTCTAAATTCATTATTCCATATATTTTTTATTAAGTTTCCGATATATTCTTCATATAAAATGTTTATTTCAAATAATATAGAAAATGCATCTTGATTATTTTCGCTGTTATCCATCGATAAATTTAAAAGTATAAGTTTCGCCAATGAGTAACAATCTTTAAATCTATCATTATTTTTATAAAATTTGTAATCCAATAGTTCTTCTCTATTTATATAAACTAAGTCCACATTATAAAAATAACTCAAAATTTTTTTTATCTTATTTTGAATTAAATTGTCATTTACTCTACATAATATAGATACACATGCCTTTTTTAAAACTTGATTCAAAAAATTATTTTCGCTATACTCATCATATTCACATTTTATTTTCATTGGAGATATATTTTTTTCTCTTGCATATTTACTTATTAATATCTTGCCTTTTACAACATTCGAATTATCTATCTTATTTATATATTCAAAATAAATCCCTCTCTTAATTTGCATTTGCATACTTTCAATAAAATACATAACAAAAAAATTCATGAGATTATAATTTTTTAAACTTGATTTTATATTTTCGTTTATTATAATTGGAATCTTATTACATGTAGAAAGCATTTGTAATAGCATTTCTCTATCTTTTACAATATCATTACTTAATGACAGCTTTGGAAGTATCTCCAATATTACATTTTCAAAATATATAACACCTACATAATTTATGAATCTCAGTTTTTTATATCTGATATCTATTATATTACTCTTTAACACATCATTATTATTATCCAGATATTTAAGTAATTTTTCATATTCAGTTTCTGTAAGTTCATTTTCACCATTACCTACTTTTATCCATTCATAAGTTTCCTTTACATATATATTTTTACTCATATATATTTTTTAACTCCTCAATAGATATATTTCGTTTTATACAATAATTAACTTTACTTTCCATTATTGATGAATTATTATTTTTAAATAATTTAGATGCTGTGATTTCTTCCTTATAAACAATATATTTGTCATTTTCATTTTTACCTATACCACCTAAAATAAGTCCTACTTTTTCTGAGTCATAATAGAAATATTCTTGAAGAAGTGGTATTATTTTTTTTCTAAATACGGCCACTATATCATCAATATTTTCTACATTTAGTAAGTAGGCCTGTCCAATAACATGGTCTCTATCATATAAAAACTCTATTCTCTTATTAATTGTATATAGCATATTTTTAACATCTATTCCATCTACAACGGACAATAAATCATAGTCTGGCATAATTTCTTCAAAAGCAAATCTTCTTCTCAAAGCTATATCTAAAAGAGCTATGGATTTATCTGATGTATTCATAGTACCAATTATATATAAATTTGGAGGTAGAGAAAATCTTTCTTTTGAATATGGTAGTTTTACGATAGTTTGATTTGATTTAGTAAGTCTTTTATCATCTTCTAATAATGTTATTAATTCCCCAAATATTTTAGATATATTTCCTCTATTGATTTCATCTATTATTAAAACATAGTTTTCTGATTCTTCAAAATTAAAGTTCTCAACATCTTTTATATTATCAAGTACCAACATCTTTTTTCTTGCCTTTACATCTTCTATAGTTAAAGTATCTTTTTCTAACTCAAGATTTAGCTTCTTTTCAAGTTTCAACCCATCGTAACATGCTTCTATAGATATTTCCTTCAATATACCATCTTCTGGCTTAAAATTACCTTCACCATCGGATTTGAGACCTTCTATAAACTCTTCATATCCATATGATTGATGAAAAGTACAAAATTCTACATTATTTTTATAATCTACATAACTTGTACAATCATTATTTTTTAAACTAGTTTCATTTATTAAATTATAAACTATTTGTTTTGCATTATATGTTTTACCCGTCCCTGGTGGACCATAAAGTATGGTATTTAATGGAATTTTATTAATACATCTTTTTATATATTTTTCAACTAAATTATTATTTTCAAAGATAACCCATGCATTTCCATCAATATTCTCTTTTTCATTTTCTATCCATTCTACAGGTAAAAAACATCCACCTTCTGAAGTAGTTATTTTGTCTTTATCAAAACCCTCTTTAACTTGACAAACACCAAATAAGCTTTTCATTGTATGGTCATTTTCGTAACTTACTTTTTCGCTATTATATACTAGAATATAATCATCTGTATTTATATTTTTCAAGTTTTCTAATTGTTCTAAATTAGTGGGTTGAATAAACAGTTCTTCATTCTCTACACACTTATCTACATCTATATAATAATAGTTTTTTAGGTACCATTTATTATTGTCATTTTCTTCTATTCTTTTTTTTAATGATTTATTATGTTGCAATTTAATAATGTCTAAATATGTATTTATATCTTCATTATTTAATTTATAAAACTCACTCGTATATATTTTACAATTTAAAACTGTATCAAATGTGTACATCCATTTTATAGGTAATGTATGACCCAAGATATGACTTAATTCATAACCATTTTCAAAACTTTCTTCAACAATACCAATAAGAACACTATACTTAATTTTTTCTTCTACATTTTGATATGCCTTATATAGAAAATAATCTCCTTTTTTAACTGAAATAAATTTTTTTATAAAATCTTTGTCATTACAGTTCTCATTAATGTATTTTTCAGATTTTTTTCCCATATTAAGCACTTTTTTTAAATTTATTTTTATATCAAATCCCAATGCAATTATGCTTTCTTCTTTAAAAATTTGTGGTGTATCTGTCTCTTGATAAAAAAATTCTTCCATTAGCCAATACTCTGTAACATTTATATTTTCAGACATATACTTCTCCTTAATATCTAAAATACATTAATTATATAACATTCCCACTTTAATCTTTCCATCTAAATTTTCTTTTAAGTATAAAGAAAATATTATTTCATAGCCTTCTTCTACCTTACTTTGAATATTATTCATCAAATCATTTAATTCAACTAGTGAAAATTTATCATTTCCTTCAACAAAAACTATACCTTTTTTCCCAATAAATTCTTCACCAAAATGTTCCATATTTTCAAATAAAATATCTACTATTTCACTGTGCTGTTTTGAATCTTCAAATTCTTCAAAAGAATACTTAATCCCTTTATCACTTATAATAGCTTCTTTTAAATCACTTATATCTATATTTATCATACAAGAGTCTGAAATAGATTCTATCATAACATTCATCAAATCAACAAATTTTAAAATACTATTTTCATTGACTTTAAATTCTCTATTAATTCCTAAGTCATCTTTATTTTCTTCTTCTGAAGAATTTATACCTATAGATAAAATTCGTCTTTCATTAGACATGTATGAAATAGCTTTTATAACTTCTCGACTTTGTTTATCTTCAGTTGAATATGCTAAAAATAATATGTCAACTCCATCTAAAAGACTTCTAACATATTCTTTTTCAACCTCTTGATTCATAGTAATTTTTTCTATATCCATATTTATTTTTACTTTTTCTTCTATTTCATTTATTATATTAATACCTTTAGCTCCAATACCAATTATCTTAGCATTCTTATTAAAACTTTCCATTATAATATATATCTCCTTAATAATTATTTAATTTTAACATTTTTAAATATTATATCATATTTTCTTCATAAAAATATTTTAACTCTTTAGCCCTATCATAAAGTAATTTATTCATAAATTTTGGTTCTATAACTTTAGCATCTTTTCCTATTGAAAATAATGTAGATATCCACCAATCTATTTCTTCATACTTTATAAATTTACTAATTGTTCCACTTCCATTTTCATTTAATTCTATATCCAAATCTAAAAAACTTCTAGTTATTTTAGAAATACCTTCTTTTGTGAGTAATACATGCAAATGAACAATTTCACTAGTTTTCTTAGTAATTGCCATCTCTTCATTTAACTTGCTATATACTGAATCTAGCCAACTTTTCAAACTTATACATGCTTTTTTAGACTCTCCTACTTTTTCAATTTCCAGTACTTTGTCTATACGTATTAGTATAATATTATCACTTTCATAGTCATACACTGGTGAAAACCAAAATCCTTCATTTAAATATATACCTATTGGGCATATTTTTTTCTCCAGCAACTGATTTCCAGATTTATATTTGATATTTAAAACACAAGAGTTTGATGAAGACCTGAAAAATTCAGTCACAATATTGGCATCAATATTTTTATAATTAGCTATAAACTCAATATATTTTTCAATGTTGTTTATACCTATTTTTGCACTACTTTCACGATTATAATTTATTTTTTTAATTATAGAATCAATTTCTTTTTTTATGTGTGAAAAATTGTAAACTTGTAGTGACTTAAATGCAAAAACTATAGACATAACTTCTTTTTCTGTAAATATAACAGGAGGTATATAGCTATTATTTAATACTCTATAACCTCCATTTCTACCTTTTTCTGCTTTAATTGGAAGCCCCATTTCATTTAATTCTATTAAATATCGTTGAATAGTTTTAGTTGAAAGATTAAACTTCTCTGACAACTCTTTGATTGTAAACTTTTGTCTATCATTAATATATGTCCAAACATCAGTTAATCTCTTTATCTTTGACAAATAAAATCCCCCTTATAATAATACTATTCTTAATTCACACTAATTTTTAATCTACAAAATAACTTTCTGCACTCTAAAACTTAATATCAATGATATTTCTATATTTTTTCATTAAAAAACAAAAGAATGGTACTCCTACCAAGGTTACTACTACAAATTCTCCAAAACCTACTTGTATCATCGATAATATTAGAGGAAGTCCAAAAAATATATTTAACATTAATCCAACTACAATTGCATTTATGATAGTAGGCCATATAGAAGCTATAATTAATGTGCTTTTATTTTGACCGCCTAACTTTCTAGTAATATACACTAAACTTGCACTTACAAATGTGGCAAATGTTCCAAAAATTATATCAGGTACACCATATGGACCTATTACATTGGCTAAAAAACAACCTAATGTAAGACCTACTATATATCCCTTATCTAAAAATGCTAGAAGCATCATAATCTCGGCTATCCTAAATTGTATTGGTCCATAACTTATAAATCCTAATGATAAAGTTAAAACTGCATAAATTGATGTAACAACTGCTGTTACTGCTATATTGGTACTATTTCTTCTCATATATCTCTCCTAGTGAAAATTTTATTGCTAAAAATTAATAATATAATTTTATTTTATACAAAATTTATAAACTTAAACAATAATTTAAAATAAATAAATTATTTTAACGAACTATTTTATTAATCTAATTTATATTATACAATAGAATACATATAAAATTAAATAGTTAGATTTTAAATATATGTTATAATTATCATATATATAAATTAAAATAAGTTTATATCTTAATTAAAAACATTAAAAAAGAGCCTTAAAATTAGGCTCTAATAATTTATTTTAAAATCAATGAACTCTAGCATCTTTTAATTTAGATAATATCATCCAAGTTCCTACACAATCAATTTCCAGCTGTTTCTCTATTTCATCATATAACATTTCTTGATATGATGTATTTAAAACAACATTTTCAACAAGTTTAGAAATTTCTTCTTCTACGAAGTCGATTTCTATTTGATTCTTCATTTCCTTAAAAAATACCCTTGCTTTTCTCTGACTTATTGAACGACCCTCAAAGCTGACTAAACATTCTAAAATGTTATTATCTCCTCTAAAATTATTTACTGCTCTCATATTATTTAGATTTCCAGCCAAAACATCATCCCCTTAGTTAATTTTATATTTTACAAGTAAAGTTTCATAATATTATAATAACTACTTATTAAATATCTTTCAACAGGTATGACATAACTGGTTGTTTAACATGTAAAACTAGTCTAAAATCTGTATAAAATACTTACTTATTCATTTCCATAAAAACTTTTTCAGGTGTAATAGGAAGTGTATTTACTCTAACCCCAACACCATTAAAAACAGCTTCTTGTATTGCTGGTAAAGGTGTATTTATAACAACCTCTCCAACAGATTTAGCTCCAAAAGGTCCTGTTGGCTCATAGTTTTCAACAAAATCAACTTCCACATTTCCAATATCACATCTAGCTGGAATCTTATATTGCATAAATGTGTTTGTATCCATGTTACCTTTTTCTGTATATCTAACTTCTTCAAACATTGCCATTCCAATACCTTGAACAATTCCACCTTCAACCTGTATCTTTGCTAAGTTTTTATTTATAACTGTTCCACAGTCCACTATGGCTACATAATTTAATAAGTCAACTTTTCCAGTTTCTTTATCAATTTCAGTTTCTGCAAAACCAGCTATAAAAGGTGGTGGTGATACTGGACTACCATGAGATGCGAGACCTATTAATTGATTAGTATTTGGTCCAATTGTAGAGTCAACTGCTATGTCAAATAACGAAGTACTGCATTCTTTACTAGTTAATTTTATACCATCAAATTCTAATTCGTCTTTATCTACACCTAGTTTAGTTGCTCCAGCAGATATTATTTTATCCCTTAAATCCTGAGCTGCCTTAACTACTGCCATCCCAGTTACATAAGTGGTACTTGAAGCATATGAACCTGGGTCATATGGGACCAAATCTGTATCTGCTGATATAACTGTTATATTTTCAATACTTGTCTCAAGAATTTCAGCAGCCATTTGAGCTAGAATTGTGTCACTTCCTGTACCCATATCAGTAGAACCTATCATAAGTGTATAGTCTCCACAGTCATTTAGTTTTATTTCAGCTGAAGATTTATCAAGCCCTTGTATACCAGAACCCTGCATAGTAATTGCCATACCCACACTTCTAACTTTTCCATTTTCAAGATGCTTACAAGGATATTTTTCATCCCATCCGATAAGTTCTTTCCCTTTATTTATACATTTTACTAAGTCTACACTATTTAAAGTTTTTCCATATGCAAAGGTAGTTTCACCTTGTGTTACTACATTTTTTAATCTCAAGTCCGTTGGGTCCATTTTTAATTTGTCAGCTAACATGTTTATAGTTGATTCAACAGCGAAACAGCCTTGAGAAGCTCCATACCCTCTAAGTGCACCTGCTGGCATTTTATTAGTATAAACTACATCTGCGATAAATCTTGTTGCCTCAACCTTATTATACATTGGTAAAGTCTTTTCCCCAACTAAGCCAATAGTTGTAGAAGCATGTTCTCCATATGCTCCTGTATCTGAAAGTGCATTTATATCGATAGCCTTTATTATTCCATCATTAGTAGCACCTAGTCGAACTTTTAGTTTCATTGCATGTCTACTAGTCGAACAATTAAAAGTTTCTTTTCTATCATATATTATTTTAGCTGGCTTACCTGTTTTTAAAGTTACAATAGCTGAAAAAATCTCAACACAAGCAGTTTGTTTACCACCAAAGCCACCACCAATTCTAGGTTTTATAACTCTAATTTTACTAGCTGGTAGTTCTAATGCACGGGATAGATGTCTTTTAACATGAAATGGTATTTGAGTTGAACTTACTACAACTAGTCTTCCAGCATGATCTAAATAGTTATATGATCTATACGTCTCCATCATTGCATGGGCTTGAGCTTGAGTATAATATGTTTCTTCAATCACTATGTCACAATTACTTAATACTTCTTCTATATCACCTTTTGTATAGTCATGATGTGACACTATATTCTTTTCTCTCTGCATACCTATTTCAAAATTACAATGTCTATCTTCATCATGTACTATAGTTTTATTTCCGATTGCCTCTTCAAAATTCAAAACAGGTGTTAGTACTTCATAATTTACCTTTATAAGATTCATTGCTTTAACTGCACTTTTTTCATCTATAGCTGCAACTATGGCTACCTCATCACCAACATATCTCACAACATCTTCAAGAATTAGCCTATCATAAGGTGATGGCTCTGGATAGGTTTGACCAGCAAGTGTAAATCTAGATTTTGGTACATCTTTATATGTTAAAATACATTCAACACCATCAACCATTTCTGCCTTTGATGTATCTATATCTTTTATCTTTGCATAAGCATAAGGGCTTCTAAGTATCTTTACTATTAAAGCATCTTTTGCTGCTAAATCATCAGTATATACAGGTTTTCCTGTTGTTATACTCATTCCATCTATTTTTTCAATTCCTTTTCCAACTATATTCATATTCTACTTTACCTCCAGATAAGTTTTGATAGCTCTTAACTGTCCCATATATCCTGTACATCTACATAAATTTCCTGTTAAATAATGTTTTATTTCTTCGTCTGTAGGGTTCTTAAGCTCATCTTTCATTGCAAGTACAGTAAGTATAAAGCCAGGAGAGCAGAAACCACATTGTTCAGCTCCTTCTTTTACCAAAACTTCACTAAATTCTTTAACTTCATTTTCTAAACCTTCAATTGTAGTTATCTCTTTATTTAAAACTCTCAAGGTTAATGTCGCACAAGATAATGTAGGTTTCTTATCTATTAAAACTGTACAGAGACCACAACAACCTGTATCACAACCCCTTTTTACACTTAAATTGCCAACTTTTCTTAAGGTATCAACCAAATATTCTTCTGGCTCTATATCAATATTTTTCATTTTTCCATTTATATTAAGCTTTACTAACATTAAATAACCTCCATTATAGCTCTTTTTAAAAGTACTTTACTCATAGCTTTTCTATAGTCTTTAGATGCTCTCATATTAGAACCAAATGTTAATTCCTCTGAAGCTATTTCTATTGCCCTATCTATATTAGCTTTATTAATTTCATTATTAGATAAAAATTCACTAGCTTTTTTTGCAATCATAGCTTTTTGAGGTCTTGCTCCTACACATAACTTAAACTTCTTACCATCTTTTGAAACAGACACATTCAAAATAGGGTAATCACTTTTTGCATTTCTCAATGACTTATAAGAGGCTTTTTTATTTTCCTTCTTTATATACACCTTAGTCAATAAGTCCTTCCCATAATCTCTATCTAAAAACTCTTCAAGGCTAATTCTCCCACCCTTATATAACTCTACTTCTGTATCTAATGAAAGCAATGCCACTATCAAATCAGAAAACCCATATTTAGAAAAGACTGTTGCACCAACTGTTACTACATTTCTAAACTGAATTCCTATTATATCTTTAACTGAATCTTCTATTATTTTACCAAAATTATCTTTTATTATTGAACTTGTTTCCAATGTTCTAAAAGTAGTCATAGAACCAATTTCAACATACTCTTTATCTTCTTTTATATAATCTAGGTTTAGGTTAGATAACTCTATTCCTGTTCCTATTCTTTTTTTCCCCATTCTTAAAAAAGCACTTCCACCAATTACTTGATTAGTTTTTCTTTTATTTAAAATTGAGTACGCTTCTTCCACTGTATCTGGTTGTACAATATCTATAACCGTAAACATAAATTTCCTCCCTTATTCGCTATTCTTATTTTAAATACAACTAATTATATCACAGCTTCAACAAATTTTGATAATAAATATATGCAATATGTAAATTATGTAAATTCATTTTTACATAAAAAATAGCTACTTCAATAATTATCACTAGATAACCTTAAAATAGCCATTATTATGTATCCTTTAAAGTGAAAAACTAAAAAGTTGATACCTTTTCGCTTATATTTATCACTTCTTCTTCTAATAATCCAAGTTTTTTAGCTACCAATTTTGTAGTGCTTCCTTGTATTACTAATGTAATTAATATAGACATAAATACTACTGATGAAATTACTTCATATCCAGGAACTTTCATTGCTGAAATAATACCACAAAGTGCAGCTGGGATTACACCAGTTTCTCTTACCCACATCATGAACAATATTTCATTTTTACTCCATTTTGCTTCTCTGTCTGCAAGTGCACATACTAAGACACAAATTGGTCTTGCTATAAACATTAATACTAGCACTGCAATTACAGATGGTACAAAATATTTACCTAACTGAGCCAAATTAACTTGACTACCTAATATTATGAATATCGCCATACGACAAATAGTTCCTAAAGTCTCAGCAACATAAAAATCTGCATCATAAGATTTTTGGCTTAACCATATTTTAAAGTTTTTCTTGTTACCAGTTATTATACCTACAATAAAGCAAGACATATATCCACTTCCGCCTAATTTTGTAGATAATTCATATGCAACCACAACTGAAATAACAGATATTATTGGTGCAAAATCTTTAAATATACCATATGGCTTATCATTAACCAATTTCAAAAGCAGTATTCCTGTAATTAGACCAACTACAATTCCTACAACAACCATTGTACCTAATTCATAAATATTGGCACTTAAAGAAAACTTATTTGATAAAATTACAGCTAACACTGCTGATGTTAATATAGCTCCTGTTGCATCATTAAAAGCTGATTCACTTATTACAGTTTGTTTTACTCTATCCTTTATCTTTACTTGATTAAATATAGGTACAAGAGTAGCAGGGTCTGTTGATGCTATTATAGTTCCTGCTAATAAAGCAGTCATTGCACTTACTCCAAAAGTAAATCCTATTACTTGTTGCATTATAAAAGCAGATATCACTACTCCTACAGTAGCTAGTAAAAATACAGATATCTTTACATTTCTCAAAACTTTTAAACTTATTTCTTTTCCACCTAAATATAATATAAATGCAGAACCAAATGTAAGTATCAGTTGATTCTCTATTTGGAATCCACGAATATCTATAAATTTCAAAAATGATGGTCCTATTAAAATACCTACAAGTAAAAATAATACAACATCTGGAACTTTTACGATTTCGCTAAGTTTGCTGCAAATTATTCCAGTTATACTCACAATAGCAAAAATTATCAATAAATTATTGCTGGCAATTGTATGTATAGATGATTCCATGTCAGTCTCTCCTCCTAATATGCATGTATACAACATATTCATTTATTCATTTTACTATACAATTATAGCACAGAAATAAATGTTATCAATCATATTTTTTATCACTTGCAACTTTACCTTCATTTTTGACAATTAAATAACGCTCATATAATTTTATCTTTTTTTTCTTGCCAAGAAAAGGTTGATTTTGTCAAGTTTTATGCATCTATAAAATAACGTTGTCCCCCATACAGGTGCATTTTAGACGATTTTCGACTTTTTTTATCATTAAAATAAGTTTAAATTTAACAATAAAACATCTCATTATATTATTTTTTTAAAACACACCATTTTCAACTACTTCATTAACTTGGACGATTGATTTTTTTCTTATCTATTCTATCTCCAAGCATACTACCTATATTTTTACTTGGATATAGTTCTTCAGCAATTTCGATTTTATTATCACTATTTTTTTTAATATTAGAATTACTCATTTGTTTTTCATTTTCTTTATTTTGTTTCATATTTTCTCCTTTTCTAAATAATATAGAGTTTGTATTTATTACTTATTATTTCAAATTTCTATAATTTTAATCAAAAAAGGGAAATATCTCAATACAATACAGCTTATTTTAGCAGTATATTTATATTTAGAATTTCCCTAATAATAATTTTATCGATTAAATTTTACAAACTAAGTAATTTATATTTCTTTTTATTTTCTAATAATTAAACTTTTTCAATAACTTCTCCTAAACTAGAATTACTTTTGTTATCATGTTTCCAGTTATTCAATGTATAATGTGTTCTGAATGTAAACAATCCTGAAATTATTAATAACATATAATATACAAATCCACTATACAAAAGCACTGAATATCCCAATAATTCTTTTGGAATTATGTTTGAGAACATGGTAAAAAATGTAACTTCATTTGCTCCAACATTTCCTGGTGTTGGAACTGGTGATATTGCCATGTATAAAAATACTTGCAATGTCATTATATGTATATATGATACTCCTTTTAAATTTGAAGCTTTATACACACAATAAACTATACTAAAGTATGCTATAAGTTGTAGTGCAGTAAGCAATATGCTTAAAAATAAAATCCTTACATTTTTGATAAATATTTTTATAGAATAATTGTAGTCATCAATATAATGATTTATTCTATCTCTTTTTAAATCTAAAAATTTAAATGCTTTAAATTTAGATAAAAAATTAATCAAAACCTCTGCTATCATTTTTACTTGCTTAGGACTAAATACTATTAAGAGTCCTCCTAATAGCATGCTTACATTCATGGTCATCCCAGCGGCGATTAAAACTCTAACTGAATGCACTTGTTCCATTAATAATGACTTATTCAATAAAATTAAAATTCCACAAAATATAGTAACTGTACTTTGAAATACAACTGTCTTATTAGTAACTATGGCTACAGATTTACTGAGACTAACATCATACTTTGTAAGTGCATATATTTGCATTGGCTGACTCCCAGATGCAAAGGGAGTAACTAAATTATAATAAAATCCCATTGTAGCCATTTTGATACCTATAAATTTTACTTTTGTTTTTTGAACTGCATTTATTATCAAATGTGTCACAATAGATTCAATTATCATATATATTAACATTATTAGTATGCCAAGAAATATATAGGTTTTATTTACTAGACTTATAATTTTAGGTATTAGTTTTACATCTAAAGTGGTTGATACTAAATAAGTAGTAATACATATCAAAAATATCAGAAATCCATATTGAATAAAATCTTTCTCTTTTTTGGATAATTTTCTCATTTATTTTCTCCTAAATTTTTTCATATCACTATACAATAGTATACTACTTAGCATATTCTTTGCAATACTTTAAAAAATAAGTCTATTTTTAACACAAATATATCTATAAATTTTTAAATATTTTTACTCCTTTAGTGGAAATAATTCTCCATAGCATAAAGTCTAATATAAGTGTAAGCACACTTGCTAAAATCAAATATATATTTAGAAATGAAACTTTCAATAACATATATGTGCCTCCAAGTATAACTATATAAATTAATGATACTAATATTGTAACTATCATACTTGCACTTCTTTTTACTACCGCCACTTCATTTTTCCAATCAAGGTTTGGATAAAGTAAATTTGATAACAATCCCATTAAAGCTACAAACATTGACATAGTTACAATCAAGCAACTTGCTACCATCACGAACTGAATTTCAAAGTTTAGTTTTATAGACACTAATATTAGACATAAAACAGATAATGGTGCATTTAATAAAAAATTCATCAATATTTTTGACCAAAATATCTCCCTTTCATCTATTGGAGAAGACTTTAGTATCCATAGATTCTTTCCTTCAAAAGAAATTGAACAATATGTTGTGCAGTTCATTACTATTATAAATAGAAACGCACCTAATAACTGTATTTTTATAATACTAAAATCTATATTCATTTTTAGTAACTCACCTATTTTATCAGCTCCAAATGCCAACACACCGATTGTAGCCACTATTAAAAATAACAGACCAATAGATGAATTCAAAAAGTAAATAAATGAAGAAGTATATCTTCTAAATTCTTTTTTCAATAGAGCCTTTGAGGGTGTTGAAATTTTTTGACTTTTAAATTTATAGTTTTTAGTCTTATAACTTTCACCCATTCTAGCATTTATCTTTGTAAATCCTTTTGCAAACAGAGTCACAAAGATAAAGAATGGTATTAATGATGTTGCCATAAACATTAAAAATGAAACTATACTTCCAGTTTTAAGAGCATCAACAAAATAGTATATAGGTGGATATATTTTATTAATTGTTTCTGAAATAGATGCACTATTTTTTAATAACTCAACTGATATAGAGTTTAATTTTGACAGAAGTACAGTATAAGCCAAAATTAATATTACATTACCTATGATTAACACTAAATTTTTATATTTTAGCCTTGATGATAGCTGTCCTATAAATAAGAAAATTATTGATGAAACAACTATTGGTAGTAATGGCAGAGCCAAAAATAATAATATTAAGTAAGGAAAATAGGTTATACTTACATTGGCATTAAAAAAATAAACTACTGCTGGTATAATCATACACACTGAAGAAAACAAATAATTAGTTCCAACTAACATTAATATTTTACTAGCCAATATAGTAGATTCTTTTATTGGCAAACTAGTTAATAACTCTAAATCCTTCGCTTGAAATAGATATGATGAAGTTTTATATAATGATGTAACAATTGCCATTACTGTTGATAATCCAAAGCCAAACACAAGCAACATTTCCATTTGATTTATTTGTTTTAAAATATCAACTAGAGAAAGACTTAAACTTGTTACATAAAATATTAATAGCCCTACTACAACAACTATTGAAAACATCATTCCTATTATTTTTTGTTTTTCTTTGCTGTCTATATTTTTTAAAGCATTCAATTTAAACTCATTTATTATATTAGTTTTTATTAATATACTTAGATTACTCATAATTTATCATACCTCACTTTAGACATTATATTCTGTAAAAATAGCATTTTATTTTTCTATTAATTCCATAAAAATATTTTCAAGAGAATTGTTTCCTTTCACTTCTTCAGTAGTTCCATAAGCAATTATATTTCCATCTTTTATTATGGCAATCTTATCACAGATTTTTTCAGCAACTTCTAATACATGCGTTGAGAAAAATATACAACCACCTTTTTTACAAAACTCCTTCATTATTTCCTTTAATATAAAGGAAGCTTTTGGGTCAAGACCTACAAAAGGTTCATCAAGAATTAGAATTTTAGGATTATGGATTAAAGCTGAAATTATAGCTAGTTTTTGTTTCATTCCATGTGAATACGAAGATATTAAATCTCCTAATGCCCTATTAATTTCAAATTTATTTGAATAGTATTTTATTAATTCCTCTCTTTCATTTTTATCTACCTCAAATATATCTGCTATAAAATTAAGGTATTGTATTCCAGTTAGAGCTTCATATAAATCTGGATTATCAGGAATATACGCCATTTCCTTTTTGCACTCAACAGATTGTTTTTTTATAGATTTAGAGTTTATAAGTATTTCTCCTCCCTCAAAATCATGTATCCCAACAATTGCTTTAATAGTAGTAGTTTTTCCTGCACCATTATGACCTATAAAGCCAAAAATCTCTCCATCATTTACCTCAAATGAAATATTATTTACTACCTTTTTATTTTTATATGATTTAGATACATTACTTATCTTTAACATAATTTCCCTCCATGTTATATATTATAGTTTTAATACTTGTTATATATAATATATAACAAGTATTAAGCAATTGCAACTACAATTTGCTAAATTTTTAAATTTAAGTATTAGACAATTGTAAAAATACTGAACTCAATATAAATATACAAAAAACATCTATATTTACTTCTAAATTGCACATAATTATAAAATAATGTATAGTTCGATTTGACTAAACAATGTATAATAAGAAATAGTTAACTACAATAATATAAGTTTTTAATAGAAGGAGCAAAAGATGAACACATTTGAACAATTAAAGATAAGTTCTACTCTAATAAATGGACTTAAAAAACAAGACATAACTTCTCCAACAGAAGTTCAGTCACTTGTTATAGAAAATATAATGCAAAATAAAGATTTATTAATCAACTCACAAACTGGAACAGGAAAAACACTTGCATATGTTTTACCTATATTTGAAAGAATTGATACATCAAAAAGAGAAACTCAGGCTCTTATACTTGCACCAACACATGAATTAGTAATGCAAATTACAAATCAAATTGAATTATTAGCAAAAAACTCAGAAACTCCTTTGACTTCACTATCCTTAATTGGAGAAGTTAATATACAAAAACAAATAAAAAATATAAAGGCTATAAAACCACATATAGTAATAGGAACTTGTGGAAGAGTTTTAGACTTAATAAAGCAGAAGAAGTTAAAATCACACAACATAAAAACTATCGTTTTAGATGAAGTGGACAATTTGTTGAATGGTAAAAACATAACTTGTGTAGAAGACATAATAAAAACTACATTAAGAGATAGACAAATCATAGGTTGTTCTGCAAGTCTTACAGATAGTACTATAAAAATTTGTGATAAATTTATGAAAGAATTTGAATTAATAAAAACAAAAGAAAAGTCACAGATAAATCCTAATATAAATCATACATATATGTTAGGGGAAATAAGAGATAAATTTAATTTTCTTAGAAAAACATTAGCTGCTACAAACCCAAAAAGAGCTATTGTATTTGTAAACAATGAAAAAAACATAGATGTTATAGTATCAAAATTAAACTATCATAATTATAAAGCAATTGGAATATTTGGAAATATGCCAAAAGAGGATAGAAAAAATGCAATAAATAAATTTAAACTTGGAAAAGCAAAAATTTTAGTTACAACAGATTTATCTGCTCGTGGACTTGATATAGTAGATATAAGCCATGTTTTTAATTTAGATTTTCCAAATAGTAAAAATGAATATCTGCATAGATGTGGTAGAACTGCTAGAGGAAACCGAAGTGGAGATACTATTTCAATAATAACAAAAAAAGAATTAGATATTATAAAAGAATTGCAAAAAGAATTTAATATAACAATTGTGCCTAAAACCTTAGAAAAGGGAAAATTAGTAGATATATCTAAGTAATACAAAAAAATAAGAACTG
This sequence comes from Clostridioides sp. ES-S-0005-03, assembly GCF_020658455.1. Taxonomy (NCBI): domain Bacteria; kingdom Bacillati; phylum Bacillota; class Clostridia; order Peptostreptococcales; family Peptostreptococcaceae; genus Clostridioides; species Clostridioides sp. ES-S-0005-03. The sequence continues at coordinate 1,192,911 of NZ_JACVWI010000001.1, forward strand.
TAACTTCTTCTCAAAATAGATTAGAAATTACAGTTCTTTATTTTATTGAATTAAATTTTTAAACAATATCTATTATAATAGCCAAAGTTTTATTATAAATAATATAGCAAGAACAATCATTACTACTGAAACATGTTTCTTATCTTCAGCCTTTTTAGCTCCAAATATGTTGTAAAATACATTTACAAAAACATAAGTTAATATACCTAGAGTTAAACCATCACCTATACTATAAGTTAATGCCATACAAGCAATAGTAACGAAAGCTGGAACACCTTCAGTTATATTGTCAAACTCAATATCTTTAACTGTACCAAGCATCAAGTACCCAACATAAATTAAAGCTGGTGCTGTAGCACATGATGGAATTGCTATAAATACAGGAGAGAAAAACATTGCAACTAAGAATAAAACACCCACTGTTACTGCTGTCCATCCAGTTCTACCACCTGCAATAACTCCTGTTGAACTCTCAACATAAGTTGTAACTGTAGATACTCCAAGCCCTGCACCTACTGTAGTTGCAACTGCATCTGTAAGCAAAGCTCTACCTACATTAGGAACATTTCCTTTTTCATCTAGCATATTTGCTTTAGAGCAAACCCCTACTAATGTACCTACTGTATCAAAGAAATCAACAAATAAGAATGTACAAACTATTACAAAGAAACCACCTATATTTGTTGGATGTAATACATATCCTAAATCTATTTTACCTGCTATCGGTGCTAAACTTTCAAACTTGAATATTCCACTAGGTAAGTATATACCTAATTTTTGTGCATATTCTGGATTCATAAATGCAAATCCCCAAGCAAGTAATGAACTTACTACTATTCCAAAAAGGATAGAACCTTTAACTCTTTTTTTATCTAATACTGCTACAATTATTAATCCTATGCAAGCTATTATTACTGCTGGAGTAAATTTCCCCATCTTTATAAGAGTAGCTTGATCTCCAATTACGATTCCACAATTAACTAAACCTATAAGTGCAATAAATATACCTATACCACCTGTAACAGCAAGCTTCATATTCTTTGGTATTGCATTTACAACAGCTTCACGAACTCCACTTACTGATAATATTATAAAAATGATACCTTCTACAAATACCGCTGTAAGAGCTACTTCCCAAGGAACCCCCATTTGTAAGACTACTGTGTATGCAAAAAATGCATTAAGACCCATACCTGATGCTAAAGCAAAAGGAAGATTTGCAACCATTCCCATTAAAATACATCCAAATGCTGCTGCTAGACATGTCCCTGTAACAAGAGCACCTGCTGGCATCCCTGTTGCTGATAAAATGTTTGGATTTACAGCTATTATATAAGCCATAGTTAAAAAAGTAGTTACACCAGCAATTACTTCTTTCTTCATGTCGACATTTTTATTAGTCAAAATTGGAAAAAGTTTCTGCATGGTACTACTGTTTGTTGTTTGCATAACAACACCTCCTATTAAATTTTACAAAAAAACGACGCAGTAACTAATAAGCTGAGTCGTATCCTTCATAATTTAGTTAAATAAATATTTATTTAACTAAATAATAGTATACATAGTCAGAATATTTACGGTATTCCGGTAGAAACTTATGACCCGTATTGTCAAAATTATATGTTATACAATATAAAACATGAATTTTTCTTTACGAATATTATTTTAATTTATATAGTTAATTTTGTCAATATATGCGTATATATTAGAATAAATTTGTATTAATATTCGATTATATTAAATGTTAATTTTCTATATCTACGTCATACTTATATTCTTTACATTTTTATAAAATATATGATTATTTAATACAATTTATTTATAGTACAGATATAAAGTTTATGTTAAGATTATATTATATTTATTATAGCAAATTGATAATTAATAATTTTTAAATTTGGAGGAATAAGGGTGAAAGATTTAACTACAGGTCATGAGGGAAAATCTATATTCTTTTTTGCTATGCCTATGCTTATTGGTAGTTTATTTCAACAACTATACAATACTGCTGATAGTATTATAGTTGGTAGATTTATTGGTAAAGAAGCTATGGCAGCAGTCTCAGGTGCTAACCCTATAATGTTTTTGCTTGTAGCAATGCTTATGGGTGTCAGTCTTGGTTTTTCTATTTTAATTTCACAGTTTTATGGTTCAGGAGATTTAAAAAAAGTAAAAGCTACTATTGATACTACATATATACTTTTATTTATTGGCTCTATATTGATAAGTGTTATTGGAATAGTATTTGGAGGTCCTATGCTTAAGCTTATGAATACTCCAGAATCAGTTTTTAATCAATCAAAACTGTATCTTACTATAATATTTGGTGGAATCTTATTTTCTGCTGGATATAATTCAGTAAGTGCAATACTTAGAGGACTTGGAGATTCAGTAACTCCACTTTATTTTTTAATAATAGCCACAATTTTAAATATAGTTTTAGATTTAACTTTTATTGTTGTCTTGAAAATGGGAGTTGAAGGTGTTGCACTTGCCACTATAATGGCTCAAGCAGTATCATTTATAATTAGCATAATATATTTAAATAAAAAACATGAAGTACTTAAATTTAAGATTAAAGGAATTGTATATGACAATAAAATATTTAAAGATGGTCTTAGATTAGGACTTCCAAGTGGAGTTCAACAGATGTTATTTTCAATTGGCAACATGGCTCTTCAATTTTTAGTTAATGGTTATGGTACATCTGCCATGGCAGCTTTTGGAGCTGGTCTTAGAATAGAAAACTTTATAAGCTTACCTATCATGAACCTTGGTTCTGCTGTTTCCACTTTTGTTGCTCAAAATATAGGTGCTGGAGAAAATGAAAGGGTTAGAAAAGGAATTCGTGAATCTATAAAAATGGCTTTAATTCTATCAATTGTTGTCGTTGCCTTAATCTTATTATTTAGAGAAAACTTAATTTCTCTATTTAATACAGACAAAGATGTCATTAAAATTGGTTCTTCTTACTTATTTATAATAGGACCTTTTTTCTTATTTATTGGTACTTCCTTTGTACTTTCAAGTGCAATGAAAGGTGCTGGTGATTCTATGTTTGCTTTGATGAGTTCAGTCGTATCTTTATGGCTTGGAAGAATTCCTGCTTCTTATTTATTTTCTAGATTATTTGGAACAGATGGAATTTGGATGGGTATACCTTTTGGTTGGACTTTAGGTCTTATTGTTACAGTCATCTATTATAAAAAAGGTTATTGGAAAACTAAAGCTATTGTAAATCATAGAATTAATGAATAATCTTTTAATAAAATGTATTCACCTTCATTATGATATAATAAATTATGGAGGTGGATACAAAAAATGGATATTATTCTTAAACCAAAACAATTTTGCATGACTATTATGGTTACTATAATTCTTTACTTCTTTCTAAATTATAGTTTCAATATAAAATTTTCTATATGCTTATCGTTTTTAACTATCTTAATATGGGCTGTAGACTCTGTTGAAAAAACTGTAGTTGCACTAGTCTTTGTAATATTAGCTTTTATTTTTAATATTGCACCTTTGAAAGTCATTTTACAATTTTTATTTACAGAAAATTTTTATATAATAATCCTTGCTTACATAATTACTAATGCAGTTGCAAAGACAGGTGTTGCAAAAATTATTTCTGAAAAATTAATTTTAAATACTGTAGATACCCCTAAAAAAATGATTTTTTTATCATATATTTTAGGTGTATTATTAATATTTTTCATACCACAGCCATTTCCAAGAGTCATTCTTGTGTCAGCTTTTTATAAAGAATTTTTTAAAGAACAACACTTAGCTGATGATTCAAAATCTATACTTCTCTTTAGTATATTTACAGCATCTACATTTACATCAATGTTTTTTGTAAATGGAGATACTCTTTTAAACTATGTAGTCCTAGAACTTGGAAATTGTAATATAAACTGGGGGCAGTGGGCTTTTTATATGTCTGTTCCAACTATAATTACTTGTTTTATAACTTATTTTTTATTTATAATTGTTTTTAAAAAAGAATTATCTTTAATAAAATTTACTTCTTATGATAATCTTAATTCTAATAAATTTCAATTTTCATATTCTAATCTAAAAAAAGAATTTTGTTTATTAAGTGATGAACAAAAACATGTATTTTTATGTTTAGGAATAATGTTTTTTATGTTCTTAACTCAATTTATTCATAATTTAAATACACTAATTATAATGTCTATTTGTGTACTTCTTTTGTTGTTAAAAGGAATAATTGGTTTCAATACTTTAAAAGAAATAAATTGGAAAGTTCTCATTTTTTTTGTAGCAGCGTTTTCAATTGGAGGAGTACTAAAGTATTCTGGAGTTGTTGATATAATGGGAAACTATTTAATAAAATTAATTCCAAACTCTTCAAAAACTATTTCAATATTATTTTTAATAACCCTGACAATAATACTGAATATATGCCTTGGAAGTGCTGTCACTACATCCTCCGTGGTGATACCATTACTTGGAAGTTTACATATATTGAAAGAAAATAGTATTGTTCTTTGCCTTTTTGTTTATATTGTAGTAAGTATACAATACATATTGCCTTTTCATCATGCAACAATAATGGTTGGACATGGTGAGAATCTATATAATAGTAAGGTTATTTTTAAGTATGGTTTGACTTTAATTCCTTTAACCTATTTTATAATAATCTGTATAACCTTCCCTTGGTGGAGATTTATAGGTCTAGAAGTTTAACAAAGATGAAAATATGAATTTTCTTTTTAATAATTTAGAACATTATTATCTTAAGTTAATTCATATTTTCATCTTTTTTATAAAAATCTATTTATAAAATTGCATAAAAACTAATTTTTTATTCTAAAATTAAATGTTATTTGTTTTGCTACCTTTTCCAAAAGTATTTTCCCAATCTTCTATAAACTTATCAACACTCCAATCTGTCAATGGATGATTCATCATGGATTTACAAATATCATATGGCACTGTAACACTGTGTACTCCACACTTCATTAATTCTATAACCTGTTGTGCATTTTTAAAACTAGCAGCAAGTACCTTTGTATCCATATTATAAGTATCTATTATTTTTATAAGCTCTGAAACCACAGATACACCATCCCCAGATATATTATCAAGTCTGTTTACATAAGGTGCAACATAATTTGCTCCAGCTTTTGCAGCTAAAAATCCCTGATGAGCAGTAAATATTGCAGTGGCAGTTATTTTTATTCCTTTTTTATGAAGGTCTTTTATAGCTCTTAAACCATCTTGTGTTACAGGTATTTTCACATATATGTTTTCTCTCAAACTACTTATATATAATGCTTCATCTAATATATCTTCATACTTTGTACTTAATACTTGAGCATGTATAGGCATATCTTCACCTATAATTTCACCAATCTCACTTATAAGTTGCTTAAAATTCTTTTTTTCCTTTGAAATAATACTTGGATTTGTTGTTACACCATCAACTGGTAAATAAGTACTTAGCTCTTTAATTTCCTCTATGTTACCTGTATCTAAGATTAGTTGCATTAAAATATCCCCCTTTAAACTTTATTTTTTTATTTTATTTATTCTTATTATATATTGGTTTGGTATTATTTTCAACTTTTTTATTATTGTTTTTTATGTTTTTTTATTGTTTGATTTTGTTGTATATTTTTATAATTTCTTTATTTATTAAGTTTTAAATAAACTATTAAGAATAATATACTTTTTATATTAAATTAATGTTGTATTCCATATTAAAATAGTTGATATTTTATCTTTTATCTTATAATATTTACTATAATACTATATTCAGGAAAAGAGGTAAAAGATGTTTGCGGAAGAAAGGATTCAAGCTATATTAAATATCCTAAAAAAAGAAGGAAGAGTTACTGTAAAAGAACTCAGTTCAAAATTTAATGTTACTGAAGATTGTATAAGAAAAGATTTAAAAAATATAGAAAAAATTTCTTCAATACGAAGAATTTATGGTGGAGCTGTACTAGTCAGAGAAACCCTTGAAAACCAAGATACAAAAGATAGAAAAGAAATTAATATACCAACAAAAAAAATAATAGCAGAAAAAGCATTTAATCTAATTTCAGATAGAGAAACTATATTTTTAGATATATCTACAATCAATATATTGTTGGCTAAACTGTTAGCTGAAAGCAATAAGAAAGTAACATTGGTCACAAATATGCTAGATATACTAAATGTAGTTACTTCAAAGCCCAATAATTTAAATGTAATTTCTACTGGTGGTTTATTAAATCTTAGCTTAGATGGATTTGTTGGTACTCCGACAATAGACTTTATATCAAGATATAAATTTGATAAAACTTTTATGGGCAGTTGTGGTATAGATGTATTTAATTCTTCTCTTACAACATTTGAAATTGAAGATGGACTTACAAAAAAAGCTATAATAAATTCAAGTAAAAAAGTATTTATAGTTATGGAAGATAAAAAATTTAAATTTGATGGAAACTTTAAATTTGCTCATTTAGAAGACATTAGTTCTATAATTACAGAAAAATCACCTACTCCTGACATAGTAAATACTTTATCAGAATTTAATGTGAATGTTTTATAAACTTAATGATATATTTTTCAAATAGATTAAAGAGATAAACCATTATTTTGTAAATATCCTTAAAATCCTTAATTCTATATGATTACAGCAATAATCAAATTTAATATTTAAAATTTTAAAATTGATATGATTTAAATACAACATACTTGAAATAGACTTTCTAAATATAATACAGTTATTTTTAGAAAGCCTATTTCTTCTGTAAAACCTTTTATAGTATTTCTTATCTAAGAACTATTATTGACAATAGTACCTAAATCTATAGACAAAACTTTATTTCATTTCATCTTTCATTTGCTTTTCTAAATCTTTTGCAAATTTCTTTTGCTCATATCTTTCCATCATTTCATCTTTCTTCATTTCTAGGTTTACCATAGCACCTTGAGCGTCATCTTTTAAGTCTTCAGCAGTATTTTTCATTACATAAGCTGTCTTTTTAGCACCTTCTTTTAAATCTTCTTTCATGTTTTTCATATCTCTTTTAAGTCTATCCATCAAAACTACCTCCTCTGTAAATATAATACTTCCTACAGTTATTTTTCCCAAAATGTATATATTTATTTGCTCTATCAAGTATAATTTTTAAGTTATTAAATGTAATTTAAGACTATCTGAATATATAACTTTTAATAAAGATTACCTATTTTTCGTTTTAAAATAAAAATAACATCAAGCATATATACTCTATGCTCGATGTTATTTCTTAAATTCATTGCATTTACTTAAATTCATTGCATTTAATTGTTGGGAATTACTATAATGATGATTTAATTGGAGGATATTAGGTTATATCATCATTATAGCTTGGTGTTATTTTATGGTTTAAAATTTTTTATTTCTATTTACATAATACATTTTTAGTATGAATTTTTTATGATTTTACAATGAACTATTATTGAAACTTCTACTTTTTAATGTAGAAAATACTATATATGTAAAGATATTGTATTGCACATCAATATTTAATTTACAAAATTATCCAATATAAACTGATAGAAGAATAATCTTCTGTTGGCTTATTTTTAAATTATTACCATCCCTTTTTTCTTGCTGTTTTTTTCTTTTTAGTAATCGTTAATACACTAGTTTCTTTCTTTTTGCCAGCAAGGATAATTCCAGAAATCAATAAAATGAACAGCAGTACAATTAAAGCAGGAAAAATACGATAAGTATATCCATACTCCGCACTACAATTAGAATCCATTAAAATCATACTTGCTTTAATTGGATAATAATTTAATAATGTTCCTTCAAAAGTTCCAAAATATCCATACACAAAAGCAAGTGCAACACCACCCAAAAAGTTATTTACTGAACAACAGAAAAGTAAGATAATGGGTAAAACAGCAATGTATACAAAAATGTTTGCTCCGATAATATGAATAAACATATTAATGATATTGCCAAAACCTACTCCTGGAAATCCAGCAATTATATTGATTACTAACGCTATAACACATCCTATAAAACTGAAATAAATTGTTAAGAGTAGTAGCACAAGTAATTTGCTGGAAAGTAGTTGTTTGTAAGGAATAGGAATTGTTAATAGGCTTTTTATGGTATCGTCTGTATATTCCCGTGTTATGATATATCCAGCAATCAATGTAATAATAATCGGGAAGAAAAGGGTACAATTACTAGTCATAACCTGTTGCATGAAATATTCAAATGTCCATGATTGTCCACCACTAGCTGTTGAATAAAATAATGACAGTAGTGGAGAAAGTGTTGTCATAATAATTCCAGCCTTTATTACAGAATATCGTTTTAATTTCAAAAATTCAACTTTTACTATATTTTCCATATATATTACCTCGTCCATTTTTTGTAGAATCGAACTATCAGCCATAAGAAGATAGTAACAGTAATCACCATGAGTAAAACTGTATGGCTGGTGGTTGGTACAATATCGTATGCTTCTGGTAAAAGATTATCTTTTTGCAGATTATTCATCATGGAACCGCTCGCCCAGTTCATAACACATATAACTGGAAAGAAATTTAAAAAAGTGATTTTAGAAGCACTTATGGAGGTTCCCACAGTCCCCAATATTCCCCAGTTGAAAATAGAATAGAAAAATGCAAGCAAGATGGACAATAAAAATGTTTTGTTAAAATAAATAATCAGAAAAACAATCGGTAAAGAAGCCGCTACAATAAGCACAGCAAAAACTAAACTCATCATTAACTTATAGGACATACCATAAACCATTCCTGCATGAAACAAACTGGAAAACAATGCAACTGATAAGGTATTTATTAGGCAAAAAGCAATTCCAAAAATAAATAACATATAGATTTTTGCCATGATAAGTTGCGTATTTGCAATAGGTATTGTCCTGATATTTTTTGAAGTATTACAGTCTCTTTCTATAAAGAAAAGAATAGCTGCAATAATACCAATTAAACAAGGCAGTAAAAAAACCAATCCATAACCTAACATCATTGTGTAGACATAATCAAATCTTGTTTGAAGATAATGTTCTGTCATATCTGTGTTTGTTCTGGATTTTGCCATATATGTTAAAATTAAGGGAAAGAATAATGATAATGACAAAAGTGCGTATAATAACTTTTTGCGTTTTAACTTCCAAAATTCACATTTTATAAGTTTAAGCAATTACCTCACCTCTGGTTACTCGTTTGAAGTAGTCTTCAAGGGTCTCTTCGCAAGTATGTGCTTCAAAAACCTCTAATCCATTCTCTACAAACGAAGTTACAATTTTTCCAACAGATAAATCAAGATTATGCAGTCTTAAATTGTGGTCATCTTGAATTGTAAAGTGCTGCTCATGGAATATGTGTTCCAAAACTCTTCCTGCCTGTGCTGTATCAGAAATCGTAAAATGAATATGTTTGTTGCTTTTCTGTTCCAGTTCAGATAGACTTTCTTCTTCCAATAATACTCCGTGGTCGATAATTCCTATATCATCAGCCAGCAGAGCTATCTCTGATAAAATGTGACTGGAGATTAAAATGGTCTTTCCTCTTTTTTTACATAGGTCATGGATAAATGAGCGTATTTCTGCAATTCCAATAGGGTCAAGACCGTTAATTGGTTCATCCAAAATCAATAATTCTGGCTCGTGCATAATAGCAAGAGCAATCGCTAGTCTTTGTTTCATTCCCAGAGAATATTGAGAAAACAGCTTTTTGTCTTTATAGGGAAGACCTACTAAATCCAAAGCATTTTTGATAGCGTTCCGGTTTTGAATTCCACGTAAAGTAGCAAAAATACACAGATTTTCCGTAGCAGTCAGGTTCGGATAAAAACCAGGCGATTCAATCAGACTTCCTATGCGTGGCAGCAATTTTTTTTCATTGTCTTTTAAGCATTTTCCAAAAATCTTCACTTCACCAGAAGTAGGCTGTGTTAATCCAAGCAACATTTTCATTGTGGTAGTTTTTCCTGCTCCGTTTCTACCAAGCAGACCGTAAATTCTCCCTCTCTGTACATGGATGTTCAGGTCAGCAACACTTTTTTGTGAACCATACTGTTTTGTAAGATTTTTCGTTTCAATTATGTATTTGTTCATATACATTCCCCCTATTCTGATTCCCATTATAACACTCTAATCTTACATTAATCTTGCTAGAACCTTGCATTAACCTTGCAATTTATCCAAAAAATCCCTCTCAAATTTCTTATTCAGCAGGGAATAACTCATAGGCAGTTCCAGTCTGCCTGTATAAATGCTCATTGAGATAACCAAAATCTACCTTATCCAGCGCTAGATTTTGCCCATCCTCTAAGTAAGATGCCTTGTATCTTCGGTATATAAAAATGACTGTAACACGTCTCTAAAACCCATTCAATCAAAAGCCATCAATGAAGCCCATTCAATGACGTTCTTTACTTCCTGCTGACTTTTCAAGGATAAGCAAAATCCAATAGAAAAAGGACGCAGATTTCAAAAATGCGTCCTTTTTCTATCATAATATTCAGTTTTATATAATCACACTGTCTGCCTGCTGTCTGCAAAGCCTTGATTTTGCTAATTTTCTACTACCATCCTTATCAAAACTCGTAAATACAGTCTATGCTGACATTTTCCAACTTATGAAAAGATACTCTATATATGTTTTAAAGCTAATTTTTAAATTCAACCGTAAATACTACAGAGTTTTCCTTATTTTTTATACTGTATTCAAACCCATGAGTTTTAAAAATTTGACTGACTATATAAAGACCAAGACCACTTCCTCCAGTTTTTCTTGAACGAGATTTTTCTATTCTATAAAATGGATTAAATATCTCTTCTAAGTAACGTTTCTCTATAGTTACACCAGTATTTTCAATTTCTAAAATAATTCTTTGATTAGAAGTTTTTTTGTTTATTCGATTGTTTTTATCATAAAGTCTAATTACAAGGTCTGAGCCTTCAGGAGAATATTTTATAGCATTATTTATTATATTATTAATTGCTTTAGTTATTCTCTCTTGGTCTGCCTTAATTTCTAGGTTTTCTTCTATTTTTAGAATAGTTTTCATATGTTTTTCTTCTATTAAAAATACTTGTCTTTTTACCAGTCTATTTAAAAGTTCACTTATATTTATTGATACTAATTTTAAATCTTTTTCTAGTATTTCTGATTTTGAAACCTCTATCATCTCATTTACTAAATCTTTTAGCTCTTGTGTACATTCATATGATTTTTTCAAGTAAGTATCCCTATCTTTATACTTACCTACACTATAAATCATTCCTTCAATTTGACCACTTATTATGGTTATTGGAGTTTTTAATTCATGTGATATCGTTGCAACAAAATCCTTTCTTCTATATTCCTGTTCTCTTTCACTCTCTATTATATTTATAAGAGGCTTTGTTATTACGATTGAATATATATATGCTCCAATAATTGCTATTAATATCGCTATTGATATAATGTATGGCATTAACTTTCTTATGACTTCATTTGCTTCGTCAATTGGCTGTAATGGCATAACAAGTTCTAAACTATATGGCCCGTCTTTTGAGTCTTTTGTATATATAGGTATAGATGTCCTATACTCATCTTCAATACTATTAATCATATACTTACTATATCTTAAAATAACTACTTCATTTTTACCATATACAATTTTTCCTTGGTTGTCTTTTAGTAAAATAGCAAGGTTTTGGTCTTTAGCCATATAATAGAGTCTTTCTTCTAAAGTATATGTATCAAAGTGAATTGAACTATCTACTAGAGATTTTAAGCTTTCTTGAAGAGACTCAATTTTATACTCATGATAATATGATGGCAATAAAAAATATAAAATTAGGTATATTATTAAAGCTAATGCTATTAATAATGATGTTGTTATGGAAAATAATTTATACTTTATACTTAATTTTTCCCACTTATCAAATATCCTTCTCAAGTGTATATCCTATTCCTTTTACAGTTTTAATATATGGTAATGATATTTTTTTTCTTATATTTTTTATATGTGCATCAACAATTCTAGTATCTCCATAATAATCATAACCCCATATACTATCTAAAAGACCTTCCCTAGTTATAACCTGTGGATATTTTTCTATCAAAGCTTTCAATATATTAAATTCTTTTAATGTAAGTTCTATAGGCTCTCCATCTATTTCAGCAATATATGTGTTTAAATCTAACTTTAATTTTTCAAAAACTATAAACTTATCATTTATCGTTTTGTTGCTTCTTCTCAAGATAGCTTCTACTCTTTTAATGAGAAGATTAAATGAAAATGGTTTTGTTATATAATCATCGCATTCTAAGTCAAATCCCTTAAGTTGATCTCCTTCATCGTTTAAAGCAGTCAAAAATATAATTGGAACACTTGATGATTTTCTTATCATTTTACAAACTCCATAACCATCTAAGTTTGGCATCATTATATCTAATATTACCAAGTCATAACTTCCTTGCTTAAATTTTTGTATACCTTCTAATCCATCATTTGCTGACTCAACCTGATAGCCTTCTGCACTTAAAAACTCTGATATTAATTCTTGTATGTTTGAATCGTCTTCGATTACAAGTATTGACGAGTTCATCCTATCAATCCTTTCTATTTTAAAATTTCTTATATTACTTATATTTTATCTCATTGTTGTGAATTTTACATGAAAAAAGAACTATCTTAATTTGTAAATTAATCCTTTTAATTAAAGATAGCTCTTTTAAATACATTTTTACTTAATTTATTATTCTAATTTTTTTTATATGCTTTGAAATTTTTAAGTCTAAGCGCATTTGAAACTACCGAAACTGAACTTAAACTCATGGCTGCTGCTGCAATCATTGGATTTAAAAGAGGTCCTCCAAATATATACAATAATCCTGCTGCTACAGGTATACCAATTGTATTATATCCAAATGCCCAAAATAAGTTTTGCTTTATGTTTTTTATAGTTTCATTACTAAGTTTAATCGCAGTTGGAACATCCATTAAATCACTCTTCATAAGCACTATATCTGCAGACTCAATTGCTACATCTGTTCCACTTCCTATTGCTATTCCTATATCAGCTTTTGCAAGAGCTGGTGCATCATTTATTCCATCTCCTACCATTGCAACAAACTTACCTTGATTTTGTAATTTTTCAACTTCTTTTGATTTATCTTCTGGTAAAATCTCTGCTAATACCATATCTATACCTACTTGACTTGCTATAGCATTTGCAGTCTTAACATTATCTCCAGTTACCATTGCAACTTTTATTCCCATATCATGAAGAATATCTATTGCTTTTTTACTACTTTCTTTAACCACATCTGCAACTGCAATTATTCCTGATAAATTTCCATCTACAGCAATATACATAGGTGTCTTACCTTGACTTGCTAGTATATTAGATTTTTCCTCTAAATCTTTAAGGTTAATATTATTGTCGTTCATAAGCTTTCTATTTCCAAGTAATATATTTTCATTATTTATAGTAACTTGTATACCAGCACCTGGTATAGCTTTAAAGTTATCAACTTTTTCAATCTGTATATTTTTCTCTTCTCCATATCTAACTATTGCTTCTCCTAGAGGATGTTCTGAACCTTTCTCTGCACTTGAAGCAATCTTAATTAGGTATTCTTCTTTCACATTATTTAATACAATATCTGTTACTTTTGGTTTTCCTTCTGTTATTGTACCTGTTTTATCAAATATTACTGTATTTACTTTGTGAGCAGATTCTAGTGCTTCCCCACCTTTTATCAGTATTCCATTTTCTGCACCTTTTCCAGTTCCAACCATTATAGCAGTTGGTGTAGCCAATCCTAATGCACAAGGGCAAGCAATTACAAGTATTGATATGAATATAGTAAGTACAAATACTATATCTTTTCCACCCACTAAAAACCACAATAATGATGATACTATAGCTATTGCAATTACTATTGGTACAAAATATCCAGAAACAGTATCAGCAAGTTTAGCAATGGGTGCTTTTGTACCCTGTGCATCTTCAACTAATTTTATTATTTGAGCAAGAGCTGTATCTCCACCAATTTTTTCAGCTTTAAATTTAATAACACCATTTTTATTTATACTAGCTCCTGTAACTTTACTTCCAATATTTTTTTCTACTGGTATACTTTCACCTGTAAGCATAGATTCATCAACTGATGTATATCCCTCTATTACAACTCCATCTACTGGTATTTTAGTCCCTGGTTTTACTAGTATTATATCTCCTATTCCAACTTCTTCTATAGGAGTCTCTATTTCTTTACCATCAACTATTACTATTGCAGTTTTAGGTTGTAGCCCCATAAGTTTTTTAATTGCTTCTGATGTTTTTCCTTTTGATTTTGATTCTAAATATTTACCAAGTAATATAAGTGCTATTATTATTCCTGCACTTTCATAATACAACTGATGATGGTGCATACCCTGAATTTGTCCATTTGCTATTTGTACTGTTGTATATAGACTATATAAAAATGCTGCCAAGGTACCAATTGCAACCAAAGAATCCATATTAGGACTTAAAGAAAAAAGTGCTTTAAACCCATTTATATAAAATTTATATCCAGCTATCATAACTGGGATTACTAAAATCAATTGAACTAATGCATAATTTAAAGTATTTGTCATAGGATTTAGAATTTCTGGTAAAGGCCATGGTCCTATAGGTTTTATTATCATAGGACCCATTGCTATATAAAACAAAGGTACTGCAAATACTATTGCAACTATGAATTTAATAAATAAAGTATTCATTTCTTTTTCTTTTCTTAATTTATCTTCATCTACATCAACTTTATTTTTTACTTCTTCTATTGGTTTATAACCAGCTTTTTCTATAGCTGCTTTTATCTGAGATAATTTTACTTTTGATGGATTATAGTCTATATTAGCTTTATCAGTTGCAATATTTACACTAATACTTTCTACTCCATCCAATTTTTTTACTACTCTCTCTACAGCTTTTGCACAGGCTGCACATGTCATTCCATCAATTTTCATATCAATTTTTTTATTACTTTCTTCCTTTATAATTCCATATCCAGCTTTTTCTACAACCTGTTTTATGTCATCAAAGCTAACTTTAGAATTGTCATATTCTATCTTAAGTTTTTCAGTAGCTATGTTTACGCTTTGGTCATATACTCCATCTAATTTCTTAGTTACTCTTTCTACTGCCTTTGCACAAGCTGCACATGTCATACCTGTTATTTTATAATTTTCTACTATTTTATTTGAACTCATAATAAACTCTTCCTCTCTTTCAATATATTTTCAATTAATTTGTATATTTTATTTTGATATGTAATATTGATAAATTCTTTATTTGGAAATCTATAGTATTTATTATACCCCCTACAGGTATATTTAATCAATATTTTTTTAATAAATAAATTTAATTTAGTTATATTTATTTGTATTTAATAAAAAAGTATACTCATAATTAAATATGTACATAAAAAGAGAGCAAATAAATTGCTAAATACTTACTCAATTTATATGCTCTCTTTTATATAATTTATTTTCTACTGTAGTTTTTTCTTACATGTATAGTTTATTTCTTACATGCTTCAAAAAATTCTTCCTCTGTTTCTCTTATTTCAAGCTCATTATCTATTATTCCTACAGCTTCTTTTTTAAATGCTCTACATTGACCTATACAACCAGTCTTCACATTTTCTTCTCCAACTAAAGTTTTTAGCTTATTTACATCCACATTTGAACAGTTTGGGCATACTCTTATCATATTTAAGTTCCTCCTAATTAATGTCTAATTAATACAGTTATACCCAAATATAAGCTTTGTAATTTTTTTTTTACAATAAATTATTTCCATGCATTCCATTTTATAGTAATTCTATTATTACATGTATGGGGGTATTTGCTGTTTTCTTACTATCTCCAATTCTTTAACTTCTATAAACTTAACTACATTTACTTTGTAGTTTTCTTTAGATTTTATATATAAAACATCTTCTTCTATTTTTTTACCCTCAATAAACTTTTTAGAACATCTTAAAAGTTCTTCAAAATTATCTACTTCCTCTTTTATGAAAATATCACTTTCACTTGTAAAATATTTAATGATTATTTTAGTTACTTCCAATATATATCATCCTCTACTTTTAAATTAGTATGTTCATTTATAAATTTATTATTTGTCTAAAAATTTTTTTTAAACAAAATAAATTTATATATTTGAAATCAACATTTTTACCTAATTTAAATTATATTAATGCATTTTAATCTATTTTTCCTTGTACCTAATAATATATTGTGATATAATTAATAAGTTATTTTAATCGAAGGGAGCAACAAAAATGTCACAAAAACATAAAATTATAAATATCGCAGTTATTGCCCACGTTGATGCAGGAAAATCAACACTAGTTGATGCTTTCCTTTCTCAAAGTGGTGTTTTTAGAGAAAATGAAGTAGTTAAAGACTGCGTTATGGACAGTAACGACCTTGAGAAAGAAAGAGGCATAACTATATATTCAAAAAACTGTGCAATAAACTATCAAGACTATAAAATAAATATAGTTGATACACCAGGACATAGCGACTTTTCTTCTGAAGTTGAACGTGTTATGAAAACTGTTGACACAGTTATTTTACTAGTTGATGCAAGCGAAGGCCCAATGCCTCAAACTAGATTTGTTTTACAAAAATCTTTAGAGTTCGGTTTAAAACCAATACTATTTATCAATAAAATTGATAAAAAAGACCAAAGAGCGGAAGAAGTAGTTAATGAAGTTTTCGATTTATTTGTAGACTTAAATGCAACAGACGAACAATGTGAGTTCCCTATAATATATGGAATAGCTAAACAAGGTATAGCTAAACTTGAAATGGATGATGACAGTGAAGACCTATCTCCACTATTTAAAACTATTGTAAATCATGTTGAAGCTTATCCTGATTACGACAATGAATCTCTACAATTCCAAATATCAGCTCTTGCATATGATGATTATGTAGGTAGACTTGGTATAGGTAGAATCTATAAAGGAACACTTAAAAGCAATGAACAAGTTGCTATTTGTAGAGAAGGTTCTGTTGTATCTAGAGGAAAAGTATCAAGACTTTCTGTATATGAAGGTTTAAAACAAGTTGAAGTGAATGAAGCTACTAGTGGAGAAATAGTTGTTATATCTGGTATTCCTGATATATCTATAGGAGAAACTCTATGTGATTTAGATAATCCACTTCCTATGGAAATGATAAAAATAGAAGAGCCTACTCTTTCTATGAACTTCTTAGTAAATGATTCCCCATTTGTTGGAAAAAGTGGTAAATTCGTTACAACTAGACATTTAAAAGACAGACTTGAAAAAGAACTTGAAGTAAATGTAGGACTTAAAGTTGAACCTCTTGATACTACTGATGGATATAAAGTTTCTGGACGTGGAGAACTTCATTTATCTATACTTCTTGAAAATATGAGACGTGAAGGTTATGAAGTTGGTGTTTCTAAGCCTGAAGTTTTAATGCATAAAGAAGATGGAAAATTGATGGAACCAGTAGAAAGAGTTATTGTAAACTGTCCAGAAGTTTATTCAGGTACTATTATAAATGAATTGAACATGAGAAAAGGTATGATGGAGTCTATGTCAATAGAAGGAGACTATGTAAAAATAGAATTCTTAGCTCCTACTCGTGGTCTTTTAGGATATAGAAGTGAGTTTATAAATGCTACTCGTGGAGAAGGTACTCTAGTTCGTTCATTTGAAAAATTTGAAGAATTTAAGGGTGAAATACCTTCAAGAGGAAATGGTGTCTTAATAGCACAAGGACCTGGTGTTACTATGGGATATTCTCTTAATGCTTTAAGTGATAGAGCTACGATGTTTGTAGACCCTGGTGTAGAAGTTTATGAAGGTATGATAATTGGTATGAATTCTAGAAAAGACGACATGGTAGTTAATCCTTGTAAAAACAAGAAAATGAGTAACGTACGTGCTTCTGGTTCAGATGATGCTATAAAATTATCACCTCCTAGAATATTCACTCTTGAGGAAGCATTAGAATTTATAGAAGATGATGAATTAGTTGAAATCACACCAGATTCTATAAGACTTAGAAAAAGATTATTAAATGAACATGATAGATTAAGATATAATAAGTCTAGACAAGGTAAATAAATTCTAATATCTGTTTACTAAATAGCCATATAATACTTAAAGATATATTTTCTTTATAGTGTTATATGGCTATTTTTATTTAAGAGTTATATTTATTCAACATTTATATAATTAGCTGCTTGAACAGCTGCGATAGCACCATCTGAAGCTGCTGTTATTATTTGACGTAAAAACTTCGTTCTATTATCTCCTGCTACATATACACCTTCAACTGATGTTGTGCAAGACTCATCTGAAACTATATACCCACCTTCATCTAACTCAAGTACATTTTCAAACATTTTATTGTTAGGTTTAAGTCCTATAGCAATGAAAATACCACTTACATCTATAGTTCTTTTCTCCTCAGTTTTTAAGTCTTTTACTTCTATTCTTGATACTGTCTTTTCACCTTCTATTTTTTCTACACCATGACTATAAAGTATCTCAATATTTTTTCTTGCCTTTACTGACTTTTCTAATACTTCTTCACCTCTAAAATCATCTCTTCTGTGAATTAAGTACACTTTTGTACAATTATTAGCTAAAAATAAAGCATCTTCTAATGCAGTATTTCCTCCACCAACTATTGCAACTTCTTTATTCTTAAAAAAGGCTCCATCACATGTTGCACAATAAGATACTCCTCTACCTGTAAACTCTTTTTCTCCAACACATCCTAATTTACGTCTTTCGACTCCATTTGCGAGGATAACAGCCTTTGCTTTATGTTCTCCTGATGCTGTTTTAACAATTTTTACTTTACCTTCTAAACTTATCCTTTCTACTTCATCAAACTGAATATCAACACCCTGATCGACTGCTTGATTATATATGTTAGTAGAAAACTCTATACCAGAAATTTTTTGAACTGCTGGATAATTTTCTACCTCAGATGTACTTGCAACTTGACCTCCATAAATACTTTTTTCAAAGACTGTTACACTTAAACCAGCTCTCATAGCATAAATTGCTGAAGTTAAACCTGCTGGTCCAGCACCAATTACAATAATATCTACCATGACAATTTACCTCTCTTTATATTATTATTTCTTATATATTATTCTCATTATTCTTATACTTTACTATTATTATCCATATATACTATAAACAAAACATTATTTTTGTTAGTTTATAGAAAGGATTAATTTAAAAACTGATAGCTATAAATAAAGTATTATTTTTTACATTTTAACTTTATTTAATAAATATATAAAAAAACTGTAAATAAAAAGTAATTTTTACTTACAGTTCTACTTATTTATATAATTTAAAACCTTATTGGTTATCATTTACAGTGTCTTCTAATATATTGCTTTCTGATATATATGATAGAATTGAAAGTCCATACATAACCAAAACTAATGCTGCTGTTATAAGTACTATTCCCATATTTAATACCTCCTTTTGTTTACAGTATACTCTTATTATGTGAAATACTTGTGAATTTAATTTGAACATATTTGTAATTTTACAATAGTATTTTTTTCAAATTAAGAATTATATACTTTTATTAATTCAAGTACAATTAATCGTTTAAATATTAACGCTATTTATCTATATTTATATGATATACCATATAATTACATTTTTCAAATTAAAGTTTTGTAAACTTTTTTTGTAATATGGTGTAGCATAAAATTTTAATATTACAGATATGTAACTCTTATCTTCTAATTAATTTTTATTAAAATCCACTTCATTTCTATGAAAATTCAAGTTTTTATAGATTTAAAAAGGTTAAAAAAATATTCTGTATATAAGTCAATTTGATTACAGTTTTTTTACATTTCAAAAAATATTTTTTCCAAATTTTTATATTAATACTTGACTTTGTCTGTTTTATATTCTAGAATAATTAATAATATTAAGAATATTGAAAGGCTTTGATTAGGAAGAGTAAATCTGAATCGGTTACCAGAGAAGGAAACTATTAGCTGAAAAGTTTCTTTAACTAGAAAGATTGAAAACTACCTATGAGCTTCTATCTGAAGTTATCTTATGATTTTAGTAAGAATAGACGTTTTACTACTTACGTTAAAGTATCAAGTGGATTTTTTAAAATCAATTTGGGTGGAACCGCGGGAAACAGATTCTCGTCCCTTTTTTAGGGATGAGGGTCTTTTTTTATTACCTAAATTCAGTTTTTAAAATATTCTGTATCTAGTTTAATTAGCTAATTAAAAATTTAAAATATATGGAGGATTATAGAAATGTATTATTCAAGTACAAGAGGCACCAAAGAAAAAGTAACTGCATCACAAGCAATAATAAAAGGAATTTCAAACGATGGTGGTCTTTATGTTCCAAGTGAATTTCCAAATGTAAAAAATGAACTTATAGATTTAGTAAATTTAACGTATTCCCAAATAGCATTTTTTGTACTTAGTAAATTTTTATGCGATTTTACTGAATCTGAGATTAAAGATTGTATAACAAATGCATATGACGAAAAATTTGATTGCACTAGTATAGCTCCATTAAATAAAGTAAATGATGCTTATTTCTTAGAATTATATCATGGTCCAACTTTAGCATTTAAGGATATGGCACTTACTATAATGCCTCACCTTCTTAAAACATCTATTAAAAAAGATAATTTAGAAAAAGATGTTGTAATTCTTACTGCTACATCTGGAGATACAGGAAAAGCAGCACTTGAAGGTTTTAAAGATATAGACAAGATAAAAATAATTGTATTCTTTCCAGAAGATGGTGTAAGTGCAGTGCAAAAACTTCAGATGAAGACTCAAACTGGAAAAAATACATATATAGTTGGTATAAAAGGAAATTTTGACGATGCACAATCTGGTGTAAAGAAAATTTTCTCTAATAAGGAATTTAATGAAAAACTATTAGATAGTAATTATATCTTATCTTCTGCTAATTCAATTAACATAGGAAGACTTCTTCCTCAAGTTGCATACTATTTTTATTCATATATGAAATTGGTAGATAGTGATGAAATAAAGTTAAATGACAAAATAAATTTTGTAGTCCCAACTGGTAACTTTGGTAATATTTTAGCTGGATATTATGCTAAACAAATGGGACTTCCAATAAATAAATTGATATGTGCATCAAATGACAACAATGTACTTTATGACTTCTTTAAAACTGGTATATATGATAAAAATAGAGCATTGAAATTGACTTCTTCACCTTCTATGGATATATTAATTTCAAGTAATTTAGAAAGATTATTATTTGAAATATCAAATAGAAATACTGAAACTGTAAGCAGACTTCTATCTAATCTTAGTGAAGATGGAGTTTATAAAATAAATGAAGATATGAAAAAGAATCTGGCTTCATTCTATGGTGAATATTCTAATGAGGAAGAAGTTAAAAACACGATAAATAATATTTTTAAAAATTACAATTATTTAATCGATACTCATACTGCTGTTGCATATAATTGTTATGAAAAATACAAAAAAGAAACTTCTGATGATACAAAAACTGTTGTTGTAAGTACTGCAAGCCCATTTAAGTTTTCTGAAGATGTTTTAAAATCTATAGACTCCAATTTTGGAAATCTTGATGATTTTGCCATAATAGATAGATTATCAAATATTGCTAAGGTAGATATACCAAAACCTATTAGAAATCTTCAAAATGCAGAAATACTACATAAAGATATTTATGAAAAGGATGAATTAAAAATAGCTATAGAAAAATTCTTAAAGGTATAGGTGATTATTATGTTAGAAATTATAGTTCCTGCAACAAGTGCAAATATAGGTCCAGGATTTGATTGTCTTGGAATTGCTTTAAATATATATAATAAATTTTATGTTGAAGAAATTGAAAGTGGTCTTGAAATAGAAGGTTGCGAAGATGCCTACAAAAATGAAAATAATTTAGTTTATACATCTATGAAATACTTCTTTGATAGAGTTAAGCCAGCTAAAATACCTACTGGTATCAAAATAAAAATCCAAAGTGATGTCCCTATATGTAGAGGTCTTGGTAGTAGTGCCTCTTGTATAGTTGCTGGCGTTATAGCTGCAAATGCTCTATCAAATGCTAATTTAGATAAATGCCAGTTGTTAAATATAGCTTCAGAAATAGAGGGACATCCAGATAATGTTGCTCCTGCTATTTTAGGTAATATGGTTGTTTCTGTTACTGATAATGACAATATACACTACGATATTATAGAAATCCCTAATGAACTCAAATTTTGTGCAATGATACCTAATTTCAAACTGTCAACTGAAAAAGCTAGAGGTGTTTTACCAAAAGAAATACCATATTCTGATGGAGTGTTTAATGTTAGTAGAGTCGCTTTACTTGTGTCTGCACTGTTAAACAAAAACTTTGAGCTTCTTAAAGTAGCTTGTCAAGATAAATTGCATCAAGATTATAGGGGTACTTTAATTGAAAACTACAGTGATATTGTTAAAAAATCTGAACAATTAAATAGTATTGGCGTATTCTTAAGTGGAGCTGGGCCTACTATAATGGCTTTAATAAAAGAAAATGATGATAATTTCGTGCATAATATGAGAGATTATCTATCAAACTTAAAATCTAATTGGGAAATAAAAGAGTTGTGTTGTGATTCTAAAGGAGCAGTTTTAAATATTCTATAATTATTGTCTCACATATAAAATATAACTACTCTTTTATTATAATTTGTAGTATAATAATTAGGACTAGGTAATAATATTAAGTATTATAATCTAGTTCTTTAAACATGTTTACATTGAGGAGGGATTATCATAAAAGAGTTAATAATTGGAGATTTAGTTGCAAAAGTTCCTATAATTCAAGGTGGAATGGGCGTTGGTATATCTAGATCATCACTTGCTGGTGCTGTTGCTAAGCTTGGTGGTGTTGGTGTAGTTTCTGGAGTTCAAATTGGTTATGATGAGGAAGATTTTGAGACTAACACTATAAATGCAAATTTAATAGCTATAAAAAAACATATTTCCAGAGCAAAAGAAATTTCAAATGGTGGCATTATTGGCATTAATTTCATGGTCGCTATGAAAGAATATGAAACATATGTAAAAGAAGCTGTTAAAGCTGGTGTAGACCTTATAATATCAGGGGCTGGACTTCCTAATAAACTACCATCTTTAGTAAAAGGAAGTAATGTAAAAATAGCACCTATAGTTTCTACTGCAAAAGCTGCTAGTGTAATCTTAAAAATGTGGGATAGAAAAGAGAAAACTACTGCTGACTTAATAGTTGTTGAAGGTCCAAAAGCTGGTGGTCATCTTGGATACTCTAATGAGGAGCTTGATAACATAGATTCTATAGACTATGATAAAGAATTTGTTGAGATATTAAAAGTTGCAAATAATTATGGAGAAAAATTTGGCAAGAACATTCCAGTTGTTGCTGCTGGTGGCATAACTTCTAGTAGTGATGTAAAAAAATATATTGATATGGGAGCAAGTGGTGTACAAGTTGGTACGAGATTTGTTGCTACTTATGAGTGTGATGCACATGAAAACTTTAAAATGGCGTATATAAATGCTACAGAAGAAGATGTACACATAGTTAAAAGCCCTGTAGGTCTTCCTGGACGTGCTATAAGAAATAAATTTATAGAAGATGTTAAAACTAATCGTCCAGAGATAAAAAAATGTTACAACTGTTTGATTCCTTGCAATCCAAAAGAAACACCATACTGTATTTCTCAAGCATTAATTAATGCTGTTAAAGGAGATGTGGAAAATTCACTTTTATTCTGTGGCAATAATGCGTATAAAATTGATAAGTTAAGTTCTGTTGAAGATGTTATCAATGAATTAATTTCTGAATTATAATTTGAAAATTTACAAATTAAATTTTTATTAAGCTAAGGATTTTTAAATATGTTACTAATCAATCTATATTAACATATTTATATCCTTAGCTTATTTATATTCTCATCTTTATTTTTATTAAGATACTATATAAATATAATTTACACCATTATTAATAGTATATTTCAAAATTTCACTTGCTCTTACTTAATTTATTTTCCAATCAATTGTAGAAAATTTCATGTATAAAAACTCAATCACTTATATATCATAATTAAATTTTCTTTGCTTTCTATAATACTGCTTACTGATATAACCCTATCATTGCATATTATTTAATCTTCTTTTACAAGTACATTTGTTATCTCAGCTACATATAGAGTGTGATAATCTTTTTGTGGATACCATCTTCCATCTATCTCTTCATCAATAAAACATTGTGGGTCAATTTTTTGGCAGTGCATTTTTTTACATATAATAGCCAACTTTGCCTCTTTAAAATAAGGTGTATCATTCAAATATTCTATATTAAATCCTATTTTAGATATTTTATCCTCTCCCCTACCAGATACTTTACCACAATAAGAAAGTTCTTCACGAAAATCTTCATCAAAAAAAGTAAGAGAAAATGTATCTGTATTATCTATAAATTCTTTAGTATAACGTTGTGGTCTTATTACTACAAAAGCAACATTTTTTCCCCACATAACTCCAAGTCCACCCCAACTAGCAGTCATTGTATTTACTTTACCTTCTTTTTCAGCTGTTATCAATGTCCAGTCTTTACCTATCAACTTAAATGGATTACTTTTAATTTCTTCTGACATAATCTCTTTAAATTCACTCATACCTCTAATAACCTCTCATTCTATTATATTGATAATACTTTTATTTTCATCATAAATTATTACTAGAATTTACTTTGAAAAACAAAGTATTTTTTATTAAACATATTATAAAGGAGTAAGGATATAGATACCTATTCATTTTCTAATATATTTAATATTTTCACTCAGAGTATATATATACTTTATCTAAGTTAAATATGACTGTTATGTTTTACATGTAAATTATGGCAAAAATATCATTTGACTAAATCAAAACTTGATTTATATACCTGGAAAAGGTATTATATTAAAGAGTGCTTAAAATACTTCTTTTGTATATAGGCATGTATAAAATAATAAATAAGGAGAGTGATGAGCAATGGATACTAGTCCGTTGCGGAGAGAATTTTTTACAATTTCATCACTTAATAATATCTAACTTTAAAACTAATACAGATATTCAGTTATATAAATTAGTTAATTAATAGATACTATTAAATGATGAGATTTATATAAAACTGAATAAAGGATGTGTTGCCATGATAAGATATTACAAAACTATAGATTCAAAATTAGAGAAACTTAGTTTTTTTGAAGATGGCTGTTGGATAAATCTTGTTGAACCTAATCATAGTGAAATCAACGAAATTTCTAATTTATTAAATATAGATGTAGAAAGCATAGAATCTGCACTAGATGAAGAAGAGCGCTCAAGAATAGATGTTGAAGACAATCATACTCTTATACTTATAGATATACCAGTAGACGAAAGTGACTCTAATTCTTCTCATTATACTACAATACCCTTAGGTATTATAATAACTCAAGAAGCTATTATAACAGTTTGTAATGCACAAACTAAGATTTTAAATGACTTTATAGTTGGTCATATTAAAGATTTTTTTACATTTAAAAAAACTCGCTTCTTGCTTCAAATTCTTCATAAAAATGCAGCTTATTACTTGCATTACTTAAGAAAAATAAATAAAATGACAATCATAATAGAGCGAGAAATTTACAAATCTATGAAAAATAAAGAACTAGTACAACTATTGGAATTAGAAAAGTCTTTGGTATACTTCTCTACCTCTTTAAAGTCCAATGAATTGGTCTTAAACAAGATGGTTAGAACTGCTGGTATAAAGAAATATCCAGATGATGAAGACCTCTTAGAAGATGTTATAGTCGAAAATAGACAGGCTCTTGATATGGCTAAAATCTATGGAGATATATTGAGTAGAATTATGGATGCTTTCAGTGCAATTATAAGTAATAATCAAAATAATGTTATGCAATTTTTAACAGTAGTTACACTAATTTTCTCAATACCTACAATAATATCAGGATTCTTTGGTATGAATGTTATCAATATGCCATTTTCTGATAACCCAAATGGATTTTGGATAATTATGCTCATTACTTCTATAATATGCATAATAATTACATTTTTTATGTCAAGAAACAAGCTATTATAAAATATTAATAAGAAAAAGCCATTAGAGTTAATTAATTTACATTTACTCCAATGGCTTTTATTTAGTTTAAAAATACTCTTTTTATCAGGTTTTTTAATTATCATATTCTTCATCTATACTCATTTCAGTTTCAAGACCTTCCAACATTGAGTCTAAACTTTCTTTTATGTTCAATATATAAATTGGAACATACTCTTCTTCATCAAGTATTTCTTCCTGTAATTTAAATGGTGGAATTAATATTTCATCAAAGTTTATATTTAGTTTAGGGAAATCTTCTACTATTTCTCCACAGTTATCATATTCTTCATCTGCTAGAGAAATATACATATCTAAACTTTTTTTGTAGTAAAGTCCTGCAAGCATATATTCACACTTCTTACTCCCAAATTTAATACCTTCTTTATAATATTTTTCAGCTTCTGCATCATCATTTAATTTTAAATAAATTTGCCCTAAATTATATATTGATTCAACACAACCTTGTGCTCTAGCCTTCTCATACCAGTATTTGGAATTAACATAATCTTTGTAAAACATATCATAAATAAGTCCTACCATGTGTTGAGCATATATATTATTTTCATTAGCAGGTGTGTCAAGCATCATTTTAGATTCTTCTAGTTTTCCTTCTCTAAAATAAATTCTACCTAAATGTATACGCGCATTCATATGATTTTTACTACTTGCCATCTCAAAATACTTTCTAGCATTTTTTGTATTTCCTAAATTCTCATATATACATCCCAATCTATAGCTAGATTTGGTATCTCCATTTTCAGATGCTTTTTTATACCAACTTATAGCTTCTTCTATGTTATTTAAATCTTCATATATATTCCCTAATTTTATTTGACACGATACATTATTTGGAATTCTAGAATAATATGAAACTGCTTTTTCTATATCTTGATTTTGATAATATAAGTCTCCAAGATTCTCAAGAGAACTTTTACATCCAACAGCTATAGCATCTTCATAGTACTTTATAGCATTTTCATAATCTTTTTCTTCAAAATATATACCTGCTAGATTGTTTTTAGCTTCTGTTATATCATCTTCTGCTGCCATTTTATAATAAGTCTTTGCTTTTTCTATCTCATTCTCTCTATTATATAAATTTGCAAGTCTATATTTAGAAAGTGTGTGATTTTTTTCTATTGCTTTTTCATAATAATAAATTGCGTCTCCTAATTCTTCTTTTCTATCATATACATATGCAAGTCTATACTCAGATTTTACATCTTCTCTATCTGCGCTCTTTTTATAATATCTCTCTGCTTCTTCCAAATTATCATTGATTTCCATAATCATACCCAAGTTAAAACAACCTTTCATATGACCAGACTTATACAATTGCTTATATAGACTTACTGTAGATTTATTGTCCTTCTTCTTTCCATTTAGTATTGCTAGATTATACTTCGCATCATCATCTAAAAGTACAGAACCTTTTTTATAATATTCATATGCCTCATCTTCTTTTTCTAAAAATGTATACAATACTCCTAGATTAAAACAAGCCTTACCTAGATTATTATCTGCTGCTTCTTTTAACCACTTTTCGCATCTTATAAAATCTTTCATTTTAAAATGGCATACACCTAAATTATTTTGTGCTTGTAAATATCCTATAGTAGCTATTTTCTCATACCAGTATATAGCATACTCATATCCATCTAATCTATAATACATATTACCCAAATCAAATGCAGCATCTTCACTTCCATTCTTATATGCCATTGAATACCATTTTTCTGCTTCTTTAAATTGCTTTTTATTTTCATATATATTTCCCAAAGTATATTGAGATTTTACATAATTATCTAATGCTGCACTTTTATATAATTCTATTGCACTTTCTGTCTTTCCCATTTTTTCAAAAAGAGCTCCCTTAGTATGTATAACTTTGGGGTCACTAGATATATTTTTTATTTTTCTTATAGAAAATTTTGTGTTTTTCATTATTCGCTACCTACCCATTTTATAAAATATATTCTCTCAAACATTATTATACATTATAAACCATAATTAATGCTATAATATTGAATTTTTACCTTTTGTCACTATATTGTAATATTGAATTTTAAATTTTATAATCATTAGATTTTATTATTGAGTTGGTATATAATGTATATATAGGGGGGACATTTTATGAATTTCAGCAATATTTTTATTCAAGTTGCAGTTTTATTTATAATTATTTTAGTAGGATACTTTGTCAGAAAATTCAACTTATTAGATGAACACTGTACATCTAAACTTTCAAATTTGACAATGACTATTTTTTTACCATCTATGATAATTAGTTCTATGCAGATTAACTTTGATAATAAAATGATACAAAAAATACTACTATTATTATTTATATCCTTAGTTATGTATATAGTTTCTATTATAATTGCTTTTTTGTTAAAATACATTTTAAAATGTGAAGATACAAAAGACCTGGGGATATATCAGTATATAGTTGTTTTTTCAAATGTAGCTTTCATGGGTTATCCTGTAATTGAAGCAGTTCTAGGCCATGAAGCTATATTCTACACCGCTATTTTTAATCTACCATTTAACTTGTTTTCTTTTACTTTGGGAATTTACTTGTTATCTAAAGGTAGTACCACTAAAGGATTTTCAATGAAATCACTTATAAGCCCTGCTACAATAGCAGTAGTTATTGGTTTATTTTTATTTATAACAGGTCTTAGATTACCTCAGTTTATAAATGATCCACTTAAGATGTTAGGAGATATGACTACACCAATATCTATGATTATTATTGGTAGTTTGCTTGCTAATTCTTCAGCAATAGATTGTTTTGTAAATAAAAGATTATATCTAGTTACTATTGTAAGATTATTAGTACTTCCTGTGATTATATACTTTATTCTAAAAGGGTGGGTTAATGATAAAATGATTTTAGCTATACCAGTAGTAATTTCTTCTATGCCTGCTGCTGCAAATACTGCTATATTTGCTAATCAATATGATTCTAATGTAACACTAGCCTCACAATGTGTATTTTTTACGACATTATTTTCAGTTATATCAATACCTTTTATAAGTATTTTTTTACTATCTTGATTTATTCTTTTATGTATTATATAATAATAGACTCAATAAATTACAAATATAAACAATTTATTATAGTGTATTGATGGAATTTTTTCCTAGATATTTGTCAATAATATCTATATGTATGATAGAATAGGAGGCTTAAATATGGATATAGATTTACTCTTTAAAATAGTATTTGCTATAGTTGCTATAGGCGTTTCTGTAAAAATTATAAAAACTGTTGCTAGTCTAGCTTTTAAGGTAGCTTTGATATTGCTAATAATTCTATTTGTATATAGAATGTTTTTATAAATTTTCGATAATAAAGTTTTTAAAATATAATAGAGAAGTAATATTAAATTATCTTTAATGAAAATTCTTTATTAATAGATAATCTATTCTACTTCTCTATTTTTATTGGAATGAGTTAAATTAAATCTTTATTATATCTTCCCATGATATAAACATCTTCAAATTTTCCATCTCTAATTACAGCATATTTTTTAGTTCCTTCTATTTCAAATCCCAGTTTTTTGTATAAGTTTAATCCCTTTTCATTGTCTACAATTACTTCTAACCCTACTCTCATCAACTTAATCCAATTGTCTGCTATGTCTAAAAGTTGTTCCATAAGCTTTTGACCTACTCCTATACCATGATACTTTTCATCAACAGTTATTCCTAGTTCTGCACTATGTCTTAATCTTGGAGATGGATTCACATGTAAACCAGCAAAACCTATTACATTTTTTTCTACATCATTATCAATTTCAGCCACAAACATATAATCATTTTCACCTAGAGAATCTAGCATAGCTATAGTTCTATCTAGACTATCACTCATTAATGCTAGTGTATTTCTCATAACATTATATGCTCTTCTCATTTCATTAATCGATTTCGCGTCTTCCCTTCTTACTGGTCTTATTACTATGTCTAATGCTTTACTCATACTGTATTCCCCCCTAAACATAACCCTCTTTTTAAATTAATACCTACAATCTTTATTTTATACTGTTTAAATCTATGTATGCTTCTATTTGAGGTATATATATCATATTATCCTTTATATGTGTATTTCCAAACTCTTTTAGTTCAGTGCCATCTTTATCTTTAGTTATTTTGTATTTAATTGATTCTTCTCCTTCGTTTACTTCAGCATGAAAAAACATCCCTTCATATTGTTTAAATCTAAAATTAAAATTATCTTTAGTAAGCCTTATTATCATAATATTTTTTACTCCTTATACAATTGTTATTTTTAATTATTATTAGTTATACATAAATTGTTTATTCATATGAATATTATAACTTATCATTTATTTAGTATAAAGTCATAAATATAAATAACTATACCTATTTTACAATCTAACTTTAATTGATATATAATATATTTATATAAATTAAAGTCTGCGAGGTGAAATATGAGTAAAAAAATAAAATATTTTTCTTTAATCCTTTTTCCTATTGCTTTGTTTTTAAATTTCATAGCAAGTAAAATTCCACATATTGTTGAAAAATATTATTCTCAAGCCATAGATAAAAAAGTTATACAGCTATTAAGTAAAGTTTCAGGAATATTTCCATTTTCTATCTACGAAATTACAATGTACATAATAGTTATATCTATTTTTTTATTTTTATGTTCTATTGTATTTACAATTTTCAAAAAGAATAGAAATTTAAAGACATTTTTAAAGAATTCTATTTTAAATATATTATCCATTTTATCAATAGTTTATTTTCTTTTTGTAGTACTTTGGGGTATAAACTACAATAGAGTTCCACTCGAGAATACCCTTATCAACCAATACAATTTAAAAAACAACAGTTCTGTCCAATCAAAGCAACATAGTACTAAAGAACTTTCTGAGTTATATAAATTTTTGGTAGCTAAAGCAAATGAAACTAGAAAACTTACACTACAAGATAAAAATGGTGTCGTAAAATCTAATACAGATTATAAAGGTGTCATAAATAGAGCTCAATTAGGATATGATAAAATTTCATATATTTTACCTAGTGTTAGTGGTAGTTACTCTAAGCCAAAGTATGTTATTTCATCACATCTTATGTGTTATACAGGAATAACTGGTATATACTTTCCCTTTACAGGTGAGGCAAATATTAATATTGCAATCCCTGACTTATATATTCCTTGTACAGTTGGTCATGAAATGGCACATCAGAGAGGATTTGCTAGTGAAGATGAAGCTAACTTTATAGGTTATCTCACTTCAATAAAACATCCTGATATTGATTTTAATTATTCTGGCTATATTTTGGCCTTAAATTATACTGCTTCTGCTTTAAGCAAAGTTGACTATAAGGCATATGCTGATATTTCTGCTGGTATTTCAGAGTCTGTTCGTAGGGATTTAAAAAATGAGAGTGAATTTTGGCAAAGATATGAAGGTAAAATTGATAAAATCTCCAATGAGTTTAATAATTCTTATTTAAAAGCTAATGGAATTGCTGAAGGGACCCAAAGTTATGGTAAAATGGTTGATTTATTGCTAACTTATTATGAATTATATCCTTATAATTAAGAGTATTTATAGAGAATGGAAAAATAGATAAAAAATTGCTATTTTTATCTATTTTTCTACTATTTAATAGTTTATTTTTTATAAGTTCATTATTAAAAACAAACTATTTCTAAGTATTTACTACATGTATACTTATGATACAAGGAAGAATTATAGTATATATTCTTAAATAGGTTCTAAATTGAATAGCATTCATTATCTTTTTTATCCAATAAAAAAAGCACCTATCAAAAGTTGATACATGCCTATAATCTTATGTATATCTGTCTATGGTATATCTATCTATAAGATTCATTTTCACAATTAAAATACATCTGTAAAAATGTCTATTTCCATTGGAACAATAAGTATTTAGCTGGCTTAACACCAATTAAGTGTATACCTGATTTTATCTTATTAGTGTCAAATATTACTTACAGTAATTTTCTAACACATTAGTTGACACTGATTTTCCTTGAAAATCTTTCATCCAAGTCTCATATGATGAATTTTTCCATGCACTACCATCAGTAAATGTTACTTGCTTTACACATGATATAATATACTTCACATCATGCTTTCCAGTTGATTGGTTCCATTTATCAAACAATAAAGAAGCATCATTTTGATTCTTACCTGGAACTATTGCATTTTTCTTTGCATATTCTTTCTCTATTTGTTGCCATTCTTTCAGCCATTTTTCTACCCATGCCTTACCTTGTTGTTTTTCAAACATACTTATTATATCTTTTGGTGGTGATTGTTGCACTCTTCTATAAGTATGTGAGTATGCTTTCTTAGATACAGGAGATATACCTGCAACAATACCATAATCTACACCATCTGTACCAAATCCAACACTTCCTACCTCTCCATTTGTGGCTACATTTTGAGCATCCCAATATAGTTCAAGTGGTTTTCCGTTTTTGTCATATGCAAGACACACAATTTCATAATCTATGATTGCCTTTTTACTGTTATTCTTAACACTTATAACATTGCTAGGCCAATGATATGGACTATCATCAAACTGTATTTTGCTATTGTTTATGGCTAGTGGAAGATTTTTATTATTGGCAATACCTTTGCTATTTGAAATGTCTAAAACCTTCTGTGTTGAAGTACTTTCTGAATTTGTTAAGTATACACTTGTTTGTTCTGAATTGGTTGTATTAAGAGAAAAGGCCGTTGTCGTACCAGTAACCAATAAAGCAATAACCAAAATAGGCAATCTATATATTTTTTTATATCCCACAATTTGCTCTCCTTTCTATTATTAATCTTTACTAAAACATTTTGTAAAATGCATTGATATTTGTGTTGACATAATACATCAATAGTTTTAGTAACTAAATATTACCATAATAGTAATTATATTTCAATACTACTGTTGTAATTTTCATTTTAGTAAATATAATTTTATTATAATAAATATAGAATGGATTTTGGTACTCACTTATATAATTGAATCATAATATATAAAACTTATTTAACAATATGATGTTAAAACAACAATATATATTTAAAAGATACTAAAAGATTTATTTACAAATACAATTCATTAAATATTGGAAACGGAGCTTTATAATCATTTAAATGATTATAGCTATTACAATAAGAATAAAGATGCTAAAATTCTATAAATAGACATAGAAATAAAAGGTATTTCTACTCAGAGTATATCAAGACATCATATGCCTCATTCACTATTAGCTAAAAGTTACTGATAAAGTTATGCATTTGACTCTTGAATGGTAAAATAGACCACCTGATATGATTTATCCAATTGTATTTTATAAATTCAATACATTATAAGACTAGAATGGAAAGTAGAATAAATAAACAAATCAGCATGTATAGCTATAGATATTAATTTAGAAAGTTTAAATATAAAAAAGGATTTGTAAAAGATTTTAAAAAATATAAAAATAAGACTATGCTTCTCATAGCCATAGCCTTACTAATAAATATTTCCAAGTTTAATTTAACTATCGTCTAATTTCACTATCCTTTAACAATTTATTATATTTGTTTTTATGAGTATACTAAGTAAATTATTTATAATATTAAATTTTCACAATTACTATTATTATTACCTATTATTTCTTCTTCAAATATATTAGAATTCATTAATTTTATTATACATACAAAATCGTTATCTTTATCTACAATATTTTCTAAATCATGTTTCAAACTCATAATTTTAGATGGAGTTATTTCTCTTCTAAAAACTGATTTTTGGAAATGTGAAAGATACTTTTTACATATTTTAAAAACTTTATTTACTCTTTTTTCTCCTACATCATAAACCACAAATACATAATTATAATTTAAATTACTTTTCTTTTTCATATATAATATATTACTTAAACTGAAAAACATATAAACTTTCAATAAATCAAAATGTTATAATTATTTTTCAGAACTTCCTCCTTTCATATTTTCAACTATCTCTGAGAATTTCTACTTTTAATTTGCACTATTATAATAGTATATTATGTATATTTAATAATAATATCACTATTATAATTCTAGTGTTATTACATTAAGGAATTTTATTTATTTTTAAAATTATAGACTATCTTTTAAATTATAAGGAATAAATTCTTTTTGTTCCATTATACATTTTAATATTTTATAAGCATCTAGTTTTATACATGTTTTCAAACTTACCTTTCTTTTCAATTTTGGATGCTCTTTTACAGATTCTAACCTTTCTTCTAAGGAATTTATAAAAAGCTGCTTTCCTTCATCATTTAAAATACAATAATTCAATTTTTTATCAAAATGTTTTTCAACATTTATTTTTCTATTATTTACTAAATCAAATATAGTTTTAAATGTTACTGCATGTTTAAAATTTTCACTTAAGTCTAAGCTTAAAGAAAATCTACTTTCACTTGGTTCATGTAAGAAACTTACACTTTGATTTAGATGGGTATTATATATAGCAGTTACAGTTTTAGCATATAATATACTATTTCCAAATGATATCATAGCATTTAGGGGATTATCTGGGGGTCTCTTAACTCTTTTATTAAAAATAAATTCTTCTCTTAAAATATATTTAAAGGAAGAGTAAAATATTTGCCAAATATCTCCTTCAACTGATAATATTTCTTTTATATTATTCGATTTTTCTAATTTATTTAGAGAATCTTTTTTTAGATGTGATAATAATGGTTGTATTTCTGAATTTCCATGTTTATAATAATGAGATAATGTATTTATTGTATTAATCCTTATACCATTAACTATAGATTTTGCTATTTCTTCTCTTCTATTCTCAAAGGTTTTTACCTGAGCTACAGTTACCTTTCCACTTATTAAAAATTCTTTAGGATAAAAGGTTCCGCTATATCCACCATAGTAATTAAAAAAATGAACAACAATATTTGCTCTCGATAAAAAATCAAGTAATTTAGAATTTAATGATACTTCATTTAAACAAAATATTTCGCTAGTATTTTCTACTGGTATGTACACATTCTTTCCATTTTTTCTAAAGCATATTGAATTGTCTTTTCTTGAAAGCTCTCCCATTGAGCCAATATATTTTGTCTTTCCCAATAATGACACCTCCTTATATGTTGTTATCTAATTTTATATATAACAATACTCATAATAAGCGCATTTTTTACACCCTTTTTTTAAATCTGGATATGGTGCTTTATCCCTATTTATTAAATCGATAATTTCCTGTTCTATAGATACAAGCTGTTTTTCAGTTTCTTCGCTCAAATCTACAAAAACTATTTTTTTGTCGGTTTTGTTTTTTTCTATAAATTCAATTTTTCCTTTTCTAACAATTCCTTTTTCTTTTAATATTTTTAAGTATAAAAGAACTTGCCATTTGACAGCTTCTACATCAGCATCAGACTTTTTAATCTCTACTAAATATTCTTTTGTTAATTTATCTATCTTTATATTTTCAATTGCAATTTCTTTATGTTTTGAATTTTTTTCTTTTAGCTCATGAAGAATTCTACCTATTTTTACATCTTCACTATTTTCTTCTAGGTTTATTCTATTGCCAAGTAGCCAACATTGTCTTTTACAATGGAAATAGTAATTTATTAAAGTTCCTGTAAGCTTCATAATATCACCTATTTATTTGATTATTTATATATAAGTATATCATATATTGTCTTATTCAGAATATTAAAATTTATAATTTTACAATATAATTTACTATAAAATTATTTTTATTTAATTTAATATTGTATAATAATTTAAATACATCTCATGTTACTGTTTAACAAAAAATCACCCCCTTTATAAGAATTTGCGAGTCCACATTTAAATACATCTCATGTTACTGTTTAACGCACAAGATTAAGCACAAAGATATTTAAATACATCTCATGTTACTGTTTAACTGATTTCCAGAACAATTAGGAACGGTTAAAACAACAATTTAAATACATCTCATGTTACTGTTTAACGACTTACCATTCATATTCCATAAATTCTGCTTACACATTTAAATACATCTCATGTTACTGTTTAACAATTTAAAGTTACATACTGTTTAAAGGGGGATATTAATTTAAATACATCTCATGTTACTGTTTAACCGTCAATTTTGTCCTCATCAATTTCATTACATAATATTTAAATACATCTCATGTTACTGTTTAACTATTGTACCAAAAACTGGAGAAGCTTTTGAAAGCCAATTTAAATACATCTCATGTTACTGTTTAACTAATAAAGATAAGTTTATAAATTATAAATCTAAAGTATTTAAATACATCTCATGTTACTGTTTAACCTGCTTTGAAAGAAAGAATGTCCAATAGTGCTATAGATTTAAATACATCTCATGTTACTGTTTAACGTGTATGTAGTCAAGTTTCTTGTCTACCTCATCAAAGATTTAAATACATCTCATGTTACTGTTTAACAAGAATTAAAATTCAAATGTGAGGAAGTTGTTTAAAATTTAAATACATCTCATGTTACTGTTTAACAAAGTGAAGCAGAGCAAGCAGCAATAATGGAAAGAAATTTAAATACATCTCATGTTACTGTTTAACAAAGATGGATTAAGACCTGGCTGCATAATTTTCGAATTTAAATACATCTCATGTTACTGTTTAACATTAAGTATAGGTTTAGTTGCTTGCTCATCAACTAAATTTAAATACATCTCATGTTACTGTTTAACAAATTACGTTTGGGAGCAGTATACCAACCTTATTTTATTTAAATACATCTCATGTTACTGTTTAACTCTATTTGCGAGTATTCCAAGTAGTGCGTTAGCTTCATTTAAATACATCTCATGTTACTGTTTAACTATTGTACCAAAAACTGGAGAAGCTTTTGAAAGCCAATTTAAATACATCTCATGTTACTGTTTAACACGAAAGGATACTTAAAAAAGGGGGCATGAATTTAAATTTAAATACATCTCATGTTACTGTTTAACCAAACTTAGCATTACATCTACGACATACAAAGTACGATTTAAATACATCTCATGTTACTGTTTAACGGTATGTAAGTCATGTGGTGACCTACCCCTAGGTCAATTTAAATACATCTCATGTTACTGTTTAACGCTGATAGCTTTATTAGTCTGCTCTCTACTCTTAAATTTAAATACATCTCATGTTACTGTTTAACAATAATCGCTCTTATATCTCTGCTGTCTTTTATGCTATTTAAATACATCTCATGTTACTGTTTAACCTATAGTG
The DNA here is from genome assembly GCF_020658455.1 of Clostridioides sp. ES-S-0005-03. Classification (NCBI taxonomy): domain Bacteria; kingdom Bacillati; phylum Bacillota; class Clostridia; order Peptostreptococcales; family Peptostreptococcaceae; genus Clostridioides; species Clostridioides sp. ES-S-0005-03. Next base: position 1,230,385 of record NZ_JACVWI010000001.1, read on the forward strand.
CATTAAATAAAAGTGTACGTGATGTCTAATTTAAATACATCTCATGTTACTGTTTAACACCATAACGATATGGGGCTGACTACAGACGAATGCTATTTAAATACATCTCATGTTACTGTTTAACGGGGGATATTTAGTTGTCAATGTACACTTTTTTCTAATTTAAATACATCTCATGTTACTGTTTAACGGTTTATTGAGTAATTCTATATAGAGGGGAATGTTAATTTAAATACATCTCATGTTACTGTTTAACGGGCTATTCCGCGTTCGCTCGCCGCTACTTACGGAATTTAAATACATCTCATGTTACTGTTTAACACGTTATAAACCTCTTACAATTAAAGAATTTCTTTTATTTAAATACATCTCATGTTACTGTTTAACAGAGAATCAAGTTGAACGGAATCAAGGGTTAGATTTATTTAAATACATCTCATGTTACTGTTTAACCTACGATACAAACATCTATAAGAATTTTCGATGGAAATTTAAATACATCTCATGTTACTGTTTAACTATACTGGAGGTGTTATATCTTTTCCATCTACATCTATTTAAATACATCTCATGTTACTGTTTAACTTCAAATGGTCAAGGTTGGTGGCAATTATTATTTGAATTTAAATACATCTCATGTTACTGTTTAACCACTGTAAAAGCAATATCTCTTAAAAGGATATTGCTTTTAAACACATTGAAAAGACTGATATATAGATTTTTTATCCCAGCTAATCATAAAAAATCTATAAAAGTTATAAAATATTTAAATTTCAATACTTAGAAACTATTCTTCATTTACTAGCTTGGGATAAATTTTAATTACACTATACTATATATCCTATTTCTAATCTAACCTTACCATATATACTCATGTTCTACATTTTCATTAAATTTGCTTCTATCAAATTTACCATCTGTAAAATACTGTTCACCATCATCAATATAAAAAATATCTCCTATATAATCATTAAATGAATTATCAAATTTACGAAGTTTATATGTAAAATAATCTAATTTTTCCATAATGTCAGACATCTTTACTCTTTTTTCAGAATAGTCAATATCATTGTTTTTTAATAGAGAAACATAATCTTCCCAAACATCACTTCCTACAACTATATTTCCAGATTCATCTTCTACTTGAGTGTTCAAAAAAATTGTATAATCTCTTAATTTATCTATCAATGTCATCCTTTTATTTACTGATTTAAAATCTAATTTACCTACAACATCATTTGTAAAAACATCTATATTTTCGTCATTATGTTTATTTTTATTTTCTTCTATTCTAGCTATTATTTTGTCGTAGTACTTTTCAAAATCTTTTTCTAAAATAATTTCTCTATTGCTCTCCTCATTCAGGGTTAAATTTTTCTCTTTTCTAATATCTTTCCTATATATCTCTTTTGCATCATCTAAATTAAAAAAATAAACTTTTGAATTTAATTTTTTACAAGACCTATTTATCCTTCCCAAAAATTGTTCGTCTGAATCAATTATAGATATATCTTTAAATCCCAAATCCATATCTATATCCACTCCAGCTTCTACAACTTGTGTAGCAACTAAGATTACAGATCCTATATCTTTAATTTTATTTATTATTTTTTTTCTCTCTAATTTATTATCATCTCCCGTTATTAAATAAATGCTTTCTGACTTATCCTTCAACTTTTCTTTAATATCCTTGTAAAATTCTAATGCTGATGATTTCTTTATAAACTCTATTAGTATCTTATTATATCTTTCTGATTCCTCTACAACCTTTTTTGCTATTTCTTCAATAGAATTAACTTCTGAATTTAACATTTCAAAACTTATATTTACTCTATCTTTAAAAAGTGGATTCTTAAAATACTTATCTCTGTACCTTACTAAATAAGCAAAATTATCATCATTACATCCTAATTTATTTAATCTAGGTAAAGTTGCAGACATTATAATAATTTTTATATTTAATATTTCAGCATACTTTTCTAAGAATAAAATAATCTCTTTCCATATCTCATTTTTATAGCTTTGTATCTCATCTAATATAACTACACTATTTATCATATGTATCAATGGGAAACTTTCTTCTCTTGAAACTCCAAATAAATAATTAAAAAAACCTATGTTAGTAGTAAGTACTATAGGATAGTGTAAAAACTGTCTATTTAGCAAGGATTTTTCATAGTCAATTTTTTGTTTTGTGCTATAGTCTTTAACATCTTTATTATCTTCTTCGTCATCATAGGTCTGTATCGGAGTTATAGAATTTATAACCACAACATCCTTTTCTATATCTTTAACAGAATTAAACAAATCATTTATAAATACACTTTTGGTTTGTTCTACTAATGTATTGAATGGAAATATATAAAATATTTTACTTAATGATTGATTTAATTCTATAAATTTTAATGCTAAATTTATAGATGTAACAGTTTTTCCACTTCCAGTAGGTGATTCTAAGTAAAATATATTTTTACTTAGATTACACGTCATTGTTTCTTCAACTTCTATACTCATCTCTGTTCTCAATTTATTTATATCATTATCTCCATATGGGCATTTTTCATCGTTATTTAGATATTCTCTGTACCTATTCATATTTTCATATATTTTAGATTTTTTAAATACATCATAATATTTATTATGATTATCAATAGTCCCAAAATCATTTATAGATTTTCCACTATTATATTCTGATGTGGCATAAAAATCACAAGATGTAACAATTGCAAACATTAATTTTGAATATATATATACGTCTATATCTAAACCATCTTTTATAGAACTATCATCCAAATACTTATATGTATCACTAATTATTTTTTTAATAGTTTTTGAAGTTGATTTAATCTCTAAATTATAATTATGTATAAATAAATCTTTAAAATTATCTTCAATATTTACAAATTCATTCTCAAAAGAAGATAAAAATTCCCTAAATGATTTCAAGACTCCATGGTGCTTTGATATTACATATGTATTTATCATTAAAAACAACTTCAATATCTTTTTCTCTTCAACATCAACTTTCTTTAACTTTTCAAAATAATAATCAAAATACAATATAGACGAAATAAAAGAATGTTTAGTATATCTTGTTGAAATACTTTTAAAATTTTTATTGTTCATTTTTACAGATTGAAATGAAACATTAATTTTACCTAAATCATGCATGTAAACCATATTTAACATAAGTTCTCTATAAAAATCCTTACTTAAATAAGAGTTATTTTTAAAAAATTTATCTTCTATTCTTTTTAAACAAGATTCTAAATCTTTTTTGACACATAATTTCATAAAGTATGAGTATACCAAATCTGAATGTTCTTTCAAAGTTTCTGGAGATTTATCCTTATTTATATGTGCATAAATATTTTGATAATTATTTACATTGCTATTTATATCAAATAATTCAACTTTTTCAAAATACATATATCCCTCCTGGACTTATAAATTTAAATAAATATTAAATTCATATCCCTTACTTTATATACATCTTTTTTACTAAGCAATTTAACTGGCATATTAGTAAATATTATGGTTTCTAAAATATATTGATTAGTTATTCTATCTAACTTACAAGGAAGCTTCTCTTGATACTTAAAAGGTTCTTCATAATCATCGTCATCATCATCAAAATCATATTTCTCAAATTCAAAATCTTCCCTTGTAAAAAAACTATCTATTTTATCAACACTTTCTGATTTATAAGCATCACTAATTAGTTCAATTCCACTTATATTTGCTATATGGTCGTTTTTTCCTAAATAAGGTATGTAAACAAATTTATTAGATAAAAATCTATTTTTCAAATCTCTACAAATATCTGTATCTTCTAATTGTATATATATATCCCAACTAGGATTTTCAAGCCATTGCTCTTTTACTATTAGATTTCCCCCTTCTTCTTTTGAAGCATATCCTACAGAATTATTAAATCTCTGAATCTTTTTATCTATATATCCAAATTCATTTTTTGGAACTATCGATATTTTTATATTCTCAAGTTCAGAGTAGAATTCAGGATATTCGTCATCTTTAGTCTGTTGATTATATCCCTTAAGTCCCAAGCAAGCTCCCAAAATTCCCATAAGTGCGACTTTATGTATATTTCCATAAGTAAAACAAACTATACTATTTACATCTGGCTTTTTAAAAAATGCAGTTCTCCCACTTAGGTTAAATTTTAAGACTTCCATCTTATACCTCTTTTCTTGTAAATATATTTATAAACTTTACTTTATCTAATTTTGATGCTATTTTCTCTTTGGAAGGCTTTATTTCTGTTTTATATGGATTATAATATATTTCTATACTATTAATTTCTTCTGCTAAGTCAATCATTAAGTCAATCATATTTAAAGAAATTAAATCATTTTCATTTTCTTTCTTTTTAAATGCTATATATTGAGTTAAATCTGGTAAATATACTTCTTCATTTGTTTCAATAAATATTGCAAATTCATTTTCACATCCGATTTTTGAATTTGTATTAAACGCAGTCGCACTCACTAGAGCAACTTCTTTAAATTTTTTATAATCATTTTCAGTATACCCCTCAGTTACACCCATACTAACAAAAGCTTCATAGGCCTTTGGATTTATTGAAAAAGGATAAAAATAATGCGCTTCATCACTAACTATTTTTTTACCTAAAGTAGTTGAATTAGCATCTTCCTTTTCTTCTTCATTTGTCGATTTTTTCTTATCTTTAGCTTTTGGGTCTCTAAATGGAGAAAGTATTTGTTGCTCTTCGACATTGCTATCTTCATACTTATTAAATCCTTGACCAATTTGTACTGCTCCTGTAATTCCTATATTATTTCCTACTTCTGCAAATGTAGCTCCAAAGTTTTTGACATCAATAGCTTTAAATAAATTTTCTAACACATTTTGTTGATTTTTTTCTACCTTTAAATCTTCTATATCAAACAATTCTTCATATCTCTCTTTTAGTGACTTTGGTCTGACTTTGATTTCTCCTTTCTTAGATTCATCTATTTTTAATGACTTTATATATAATACTTTTTCACCTTCATTTTCCCACATTTTCTTCATAGGAAATTTAAGAGCTTTGTCACTTCCAAAAATTTCTCCTGTTGATATAGTTTTTGGATATCCAGAAAAATCAGCATTCCAATTTGACATTACAGATTTTATTCCTAACACCCCATATACTCTCTTATTCATCTTCTTTCTCCTCTCTTTTTGTATATATTAAATTAGAATATAGGTAACCACCTATTAATAAATCCCCATTAATTTTTTTATCTTCTACTTCATATCCTACAATCATAGCATATAAATTATCAAACCTCTTACTACCATAATCTATGGCATAATTATATTTTTTAAACAACTTCCTTATCTCTAGCATAAGCTTTTCCTTATTTCGTGCATTTAATATAGGATTAATTAGAGAATGGTTTTTATTTTTTGATGACTTATTTTTAGATATAAGATATGAAGCTAATTGTCCAATTGCAAAATAGTATTCTTCATCACTTTGTATACATTGTGTTTGTTTAGAATTTATTTTTTCAAATAAAGATTCACTAATATATTTTATTTTATCTGCCATTTTATATCCTCCATAAAAATAATTTATTATAGCTATTCTTAAGTTATACTGTTCCTTGGCTTTTACATAGTTATTGTTTTTTATAGAATTTTTAATTATCTCCATAGAATAGTTTGAAAAAGTTTGTCTTACTATATTATCCCTACCTTTATAAAACCATGTATATAACCCATCTCTATTTCTAACCAATATATCTCTTAGAATTAAATCATTTAAGTTTATTTCTTTAACTTCTCTGAAATAACTATTACACATAAATGTATTAAAATATATAGTATCAATAGTTTTTTCTAATTTTTTAAGATTATTAATATATCCTACTTCTAAACTTGGATTTAAACCATACTTGTCATATTCTATTGGTATTACAAACTTTACATTTATTTTTTTTATTTTAGTATTTAAATTTACCACAGTATCAAAATCATGTATTTCTAATTCTTTACCCTTTTTTATCCTCAGTATATATCCACTAAACTCATTTGGTATATCAGCTTTTCTATGGATTCCTTTTTCACTACTTATATATACTAATTCTTCTCCACTGGATGCTTTATTCATTAAATAATCAAAGAAAGCTTTCTGTAACAAAACTTCATCTTCATCAATTAGATATGGTGTTGAGTTTTTCTTTCGTGTTTTTAATTCTAAAAATGGCTTTTTTGCATTTAATTGCATATTATTGTTTGGTAATCCATAGGTTTTACCATCAATAGTTACATTAAAATCATTTTTATTATATATATTGGGAATTACATATTTTTGACTTTCTATATTGTATATATCTATCTCTTCATCAAAAAATATTTTTAAATAGTTTTTATCTTTTTTTACATCTTCAACTAAAGTAAATATATTATTTTTTATCCACACCTTTACCTTATTTAGATTATTTTCATCTGTTCTACCATATTTTTTTTCCATAGAATCAAATATTTCTTTTTTCTTTTTATCATATTTAAGCCCTGGATTTAGTAACACATCATAATAGTTATTAATAATATCTTCTGTAAGCTTTATGCTGTTATTTTTGTCAGGTCTTAAATTTTCTTTTTTAATAAAAAATGAAAGATAGTTATTACTATGAATTATCTTTTTGTCATCAATAGGTTTATTCATATCTACCAGTTTTGACAAGTAATCCAGTTTTGAAAACTTGCTATATAATTCTTCTGTATTATCTCTATTACCCTTTGAAACTTCCAATTTTTCTATGATAGAAAAATCTTTTACCAATACATATGAGCCCTCAGATAAAACATAATTATCTGTTATAAGACTATTCCCTATATCCCTATATTCTTTTTCAAAAATCTCTAAGCAATCCTTTAACAAATCTTCACCTCCTATAACCATCTATAGTTTACAAAACCAAATCCACGAGAATTGATTTCTCCAACCCCTACTCCAAGTGCAAAGTTTGCAATTTCTTGAGCCATATCATTTTCTGATACTTTAAAACTTATTTTATCTCCAAGTAAGGATATATTTTTATATTTCATGGAAATAGGTTTTTTGTTTATAAACTTAATCATATTAAATAATTCAAAATTTTCATCTATCTTGCTGTTGGTAAATTCGTTGTATTTTTTTATTAAATTTTCTCTAATTCTTTTCTCCAGATCTTCTACTGTATTACTACCCTTCCAATATCCATCCTCAAACTTTGCTATCACTGGAGTAATAGAATAAATACTTTCAATATGTTTTTTAGGAATTACTTTTTTACTCATTGTAATGACCTTTATTTTATCAGAATATTGATTTTTTAGATTCCTCATAAAATAAGTTCCTAACTCACTATCTACTGTTCTAATAATAAAAGTGTAGATGCAATCCTTCTTATAAATTTTATCCTTTTCTAAAGGATATAGCAGATTGAAAGAATAATACTTAAATTCATTTTTATTATGAAACTCTCTATATTTATCTTCCATAATTAATGTATCATCTATTAATTTGCATATTTCTCTGGCTACATTATCTAAATAAATATTTTCAAGAAGGTATACCTTCACTGATAATTCTATACATTTAACCAATTCATAAACACCCCCCATTTTCTGATAATTGATATTAATAAACTAAATATATTAAGACCTTTGTATCTATTTAACAACAATAAATTATAAAAAATAACTTCTATCTAATAATTTCTTTATTAAACAACTTTTTCCTTTAAAATTTTATTTTTTTGTTCGACAAATCATTTAACTTAAATTTTAAATCAATTTTATTCTATCAACTTTGTTAATTCAGCTTTATACTGTTAAAATATCAAAAACAAAGTATTATACAACTATAAAATGTTAAAATTTAAAACAGCTAGATAATTAAATACTATAGATAAAGTTTATTCTAAAAGTATTTAATCATCTAGCTGTTTAATATGTTTTAAATATATACTCTATAACTTATCAATTTCCTCCAGTAACTCATCAACCAATTTATCACCATTAATCATTCTTACAATTTCACCCTTTTTAAATAAAAGACCTTCACCCTTACCACCAGCAATGCCTATATCGGCTTCTCTAGCCTCTCCAGGTCCGTTTACAGCACACCCCATAATTGCAACAGTAATATCTTTTTCCATACTACCAATTTTATCCTCAACTTCATTTACAACACTAATTAAATCTATATTACATCTTCCACATGTAGGACATGATATAACTTTAATCTTGTCATTTAAAAGACCCAAACTTCTTAAAATCTGTTTACCAACAACAACCTCTTCAACAGGGTCACCTGTCAAAGATATTCTGACAGTATCTCCAATCCCTTTAAGAAGAAGTGCTCCCACACCTATAGAAGACTTTATTGTTCCTTTATGAACACTTCCAGATTCAGTAATTCCAATATGAAGAGGATAATCAACTTTCTTTGATATTAATTCATATGCATCAACAGTTTTATAAATATCAGATGATTTTAGAGAAATAACTATATTATAAAAACCTAAATCTTCAAGAATCTTAATATGTCCCATAGCACTTTCAACTAATGCTTCAGCAGTTGCAGAACCATATTTATTTAAAAGTTCTTTTTCTAAAGAACCCCCATTAACACCAATTCTAATTTTTAGATTTTTTTCCTTGCATTTCTCAACAACCATTCTAACTCTTTCTATGTTTCCAATATTACCAGGATTTATTCTAACACCATCTACACCCTGTTCTATAGCTTCAAGTGCTAACTTATAATCAAAATGTATATCCGCAATAACAGGTATATTTACATTAGACTTTATCTTTCCTATATTTTTAGCTGCTTCCATATCAGGAACAGCAACTCTAACTATATCACAACCAGCTTCTTCTAATCTTTTTATTTGAGCTATTGTAGCCTCTGCATCTCTTGTATCAGTATTTGTCATAGATTGTATGCTTATAGGATTTTCTCCTCCTATTTTTACACTCCCAACGCTAACTTCTCTTGTGTTTCTTCTATTGTAACTCATATTTCACCTCTATATATTATTTTATATTAAAATTATTCAATATCTTAAAAAATACTACAAACTACATATATATTATAAATTAAAAAGCTATATAGTTAAACAACTAAGAATAAATTTAACCTTTTAAAATTAATTTATTCTCACTTAAAACTACATAGCTTTTTTAAACTTTATATAAAGTTAAATTATTGAAATAACCTTAATATATCTTTATATGTTATAAAAAGCATAAATAACATTAAGGCTCCAAATCCAACTACATTTATCATACCTTCTTTATTTGGGTCAAGTTTTTTACCGCCTCTAACAGCTTCTAATAATAACATAAGTATTCTCCAACCATCAAGGGCTGGTATTGGTAATAAGTTTACTATACCTAGATTTAAACTTATGACAGCTGCCAAATAGACTACATTTATAAGACCTGTTTGGGCTGCATCTGATACCATACCAATAACACCTACTGGTCCTGCAACAGCATTACCAATTCCTCCTGGTACACGTCCTGTAACCATTTGACCTAAAAATGTTAACATCTGTTTTGTCATATCCACAGTAGTTTTACATGCATTTACTATTGAACCAAAGAAATCTTTTTCTCTTTGTGGCTGAATTCCTATTTCATACTTTCCATTGTTATCTTTAGGAATTACATTTACAACTTTATCATTTCCATTCCTAGTTATACTAAGCTTCAATTCTCCACCAGAAGAAGTATTTATAATATTTGCAACTTCATCCCAAGTCTTAACAGAATTACCATTTATTTTATTTATCTTATCTCCTACTTGAAGTCCTACTGCTTGTGCAGGAGTATCTTGCATTATTTTTCCAAGTGTAGTAGTTGGAGAACCTATATACAAAAACACTGGTACTAAAAGTATTGCTGCCAGTATTATATTAAATATTGGTCCTGCTACAATAGTACTAAATCTTTGTAGTATAGATTTATTTCCAAAAGAATTTGGACTTATTTGTTCTTCGTCTTCACCCTCCATACTTACATATCCACCAATTGGAAGAGCTCTTATGGAATACTCTGTATCTTTTTTTACACTATATATCTTAGGTCCCATACCTATAGAAAACTCATTTACCTTAATCCCACTTCTTTTTGCAAATATAAAATGTCCTAATTCATGTATTAATACAATTATACTAAATAGTATTAATGCAGCTATTATAGTCATAAATTCACCTTCCTATTTTTTTATCAGATTTTCAACATAAGCTCTACTCCATCTATCTGTTTCTAAAATTTGTTCTAACGTTGGTTTGCTTATGCTTTTATGAACCTCTAAAGTTTTCTCTATGTAATATGGTATGTCATAGAAACCAATTTTATCCTCTAAAAATTCACTTACCAAAACTTCATTTGCAGAATTTAAAACAGAAGAATAAGTTCCACCCATCTTTAGACATTCATAAGCTAATTTTAAACATGGAAAAGTCTCTAAGTCTGGTTCTTCAAAGGTTAAAGTACTAAATTTTGAAAAATTCATTCTTTCAAAATTACTTTCCATTCTATCTGGATATGTAAGAGCATATTGTATAGGCAACCTCATATCTGGACATCCTAATTGTGCAATTATAGAACTATCTGTATACTGTACCATTGAGTGAATTATGCTTTGTGGATGAACTACTACATCTATATTTTCTTGTTTTACTCCAAATAGCCATTTAGCTTCTATTACTTCTAGTCCTTTATTCATAAGAGTTGAAGAGTCAATACTTATTTTTCTTCCCATACTCCAGTTTGGATGCTTTAAAGCTTCATTTTTAGTTATATTTAAAAGTTCTTCTTTTTTCTTTCCTCTAAATGGACCACCAGAAGCTGTAAGTATTATTTTTTCTATATTTTTATTATTCTCTCCATTTAAACACTGAAATATAGCACTATGTTCACTATCAACGGGAAGAATATTTACATTATATTTTTTTGCCTCTGCCATTACAAGCTCTCCAGCAGTTACTAATGTCTCTTTATTCGCTAATGCTATATCTATTCCCTTCTTTATAGCACAAAGTGTTGGGACCAATCCTATCATTCCCACAACAGCAGTTAAAAGTACATCAATTTCATCTAGTGATGAAATTATTTTTAAACCTTCCATTCCTGTTAAAACTTCTATCTCTATATTTTGCGGCAATATTTCTTTTAATTTTAATGCTTTGCTTTCCTCAAAAACTGTTACATATTTAGGTCTAAATTCTACAATTTGTTCAAGTAGTAATTCAATACTGCTATTAGCTGATATTGCAACTACCTCAAACTTGTCTCTATTTTCTCTAACTACATCTAAGGTTTGCTTACCTATAGAGCCTGTAGAACCTAAAATTGATATTTTTTTCATATAATAATCCTTTCTAATAATAAATATACCCTACCAAGACATTATAACACTACTAAAACAATTATTTTTACTATTCACAAAAACTTCATATAATTACTGGAAAAATATATTTAGTTTACATTATAGCATTACTCTTTAATTTTAATTTATTCACATATAGTTACTTTTATTTTTAATCCAATAAAACTCTATCTATTAAATTAAACCTTACCTATTCTTTATATGTTTTTTACAATATTATTAAAATATTTTAGCATCATTAAACATCCTTTTTTATTTCTACAACATCTTCTATTTTACAGTCTAGTGCTAAACATATCTTTTCCATTGTATCCATAGAAACAGACTTATCATTTCCTAATCTACCTAAAACAGAAATACTTATACCTGATATATTTACAAATTCCATCTTTCTTATTTTTCTATCAATTAGCAATTTCCACAATGGAGTGTATGAAATCATTTTATCACCTCTTCTAAAATCTATTTTATCATATTTTATCTATTTTGAAAAATTTTCATCTTTTTCGATAAATAATCATTTATTCAAAATTGGCTAAAAACATGTTCTTTCAATATTGATAAATAAATTCATTTTAATATAACAATAAATAGCACCTATCAAAAATATGTTTTAAAATAATCTGTATCTAATTAAAAAGCTTTACAGAAAATTATATTTATTAACTTTAAGTAATGATAGAAGTAATTTCTTCTGATTATAAATTTGTATAATCATTATCCCAAGTTAACATAACATTCTAAAAAATAAAAAACTTCAATGTTACTTTTTTATATAAATATGTTAAAATAAAACAAAGTAATGGATTAAAAAACTATACTATTAATAGAGGGTTATTAAATGAAACAGAGTGAAAAAAGAGAAAATGAATTTATAAAAAATAGATGGACTTTAGCTGTCATAGAAAAAGAAAAAAAGGTTACTTGTATTATTCGTTATTTACTAACAATACTTGCTATCATTGCTCTCCTTACTCCTATGAAAATTTAATTTTCCATCTATATATTTATATTACTATTCAGTTGGATGATGTATTTATGGCTATATCCTAAAATGCTACTAGAAATACCTAAAGCAAAAGAATCAAGAAAGTATCATATACCATTTCCTTTAACAGCATGTTCATTATCTATGTTAACTCTACTTTTATCAACAAACACCCTAAATACACCAAATAACGAAAGATTTAGTTTTTCTGCTATTTACATGATAGTGTTGTTAATTTTTTATGCCTTAGTATTAATTATCAAAAAAAGATATGAAACAAAACTTAAAGTATTACTGGTTACCTTATCTACATTTATTCTTAGTTTTTCTACAACACCAGCATTAAATTATATAGCAACATTAGATAAACCTGAGTTTGAATTTGTAACAGTTGTTGATAAAGAAATAAATCCTTCTCGCTCTGGGAACGATTACTATCTTAAAATAAATGTAAATAATAAAATAAAAAAAATGAAAGTTACTAATAACATGTATGATTCGACAAATAAAAATAACTCAGTTCAACTTTGTAAAAGAAAGAGTATCTTTGGTTATGAATACTGGACATTGTGCAAATAACATAATTACATTATTAATAAAATCAAATTGAAATCAACTCAATTATTATATGAACATTTTATTCTTATGATTATTAATCTAAATAAAGCCAATAAGAAAAAGCATTAGTTACATTACTAATGCTTTTTATCTATTGCTAATTTTAATTACAAATTTTTTAATTCTTCTAGCATGTTATGTACTTATTACACTTTTACAATATTTATATTATTTTTCAGTCACATATTTATTAAAAAATTCTTTTTCTTCTATTGGTCTAGAAAAATAAAATTCTTGTCCCACATCACATTTAATAGTCTTTAAAAAATCTAAGTCTTTCTTAGTTTCAATTCCTTAACATACAACATACATATCTATACGATGTGACATTTTAATAATGTACTAAATGATACTTGTAGACTTTTTCTCAATTAAAGGTTTCTTTAAGTAAGCTTTTCTAAAATTGAATTAACTGGCTCTGATATTTCATTAAAAGCACTTTCAGTTACCTCTATTATAATGTATCTATATAACTTACAAATAACTAATCGCTTAGTAAAGGTGATTACAAAAGCTTTGTAGTAACATGTGTTTGATTGATTTTATTTTTAGATGGAAAACATACAATATGTATTTTTACCTTCTTCTTTTGCTCTATACAATGCACTATCTGCACGATGATACAACTCGTAAAACTGTTTCCCATCTTCTGGGTATCTAGAAATACCTATACTTACACTTACTTCAAAACATAATTTATCATATGTAAACGTGGTATCTAATCTTTTTAATATATCATGACCTTTTTTTTGTAGGCTTTCTTTATCTCCATTATACTCCATAAATGCTATAAATTCATCACCTCCAACACGGCCAACAATATCTGTTTTCCTAAAATTACTTTTTAGACATTCCGCTAACTCAATTAAGATTTTATCTCCAAATACATGCCCCATAGTATCATTAACATCCTTAAAATTATCTACATCAATCATAAATAATGCATATTTCTTATTTTCATCAACTGATAGCAACATGTGTCTTATCTTTTCCTCAGTAGTACTTTTATTTAGTAATCCTGTCATTAAATCATTTTGAGATTGCTCAATTAACTTATTATACTCTCTCTTTTCTTCATCAATATTTCTTATTTTACCTAGTATCGATATAGTAGCATCTCCAATCTTATCAGGTTCATTAAATACTATAGAACACCATAAATGTACGTTATCTTTAGAACGTATACGTATCTCTATTGCTTCTGGCTTATTACCAATACGTGCATTTTCTAAAGCGTCAAGTAAAATCTGATGGTCTTCTTCATAAATATTTGATAATTGTTCAGAAATTGTTCCTCTTGGTTCTATCTCAAATATACTATAATAGTTATCAGAAAATGTTATTGTACCATCCTTAAAACTATATTCAAATAATATATCTCCCCATTGTTTTAAGGCTGTTTGATAGCGATTAACAAGTCTATTAGATTTTTTATCACTTTTTTCAGAAGTTACATCTGTTGCCTCTGTTACATCCACAATACTTGAATAAAAGTACTTCTTGCCATCTTTATCATTTTCACATAATCTAGAAATCGTTTCTAAAGAAATCAAACGATTATCTTTACATCTAACATGATAATGAAGTGTAACTATATCTCCAGAATTAACTTGGCTTATCATATCTCCAAGTACAACTCTTCTATCTTCTTCTATAATTAAATTGATATACTTTCCATCAAACTTACTTTTAATTTCTTTTTCTGTATAACCTATCAATGATATAAAGCTAGGAGAAATATAATCTAAAGTAAAATTTTCATCAAAATGGATACATTTTACACAAGCAGGAATATTATCTAAAACTCTTCTGTATTTCCAATAGGATTCTTCCATCTCTAAAGACCTTTTCTTAAGCCTATCATTTTCTATTATGACTACAATTAAACTTTTAGAACCCTGCTTACCTTTTACTACATTGCCTGTTCCAAGTATCCATATAGGAGTTCCATCAGATTTTACTACCCTAAATTCAATTGTAACTATATCGCTAATTCCAAGTTGCCTTCTAATTTCATAATTCACATATTCCATATCATCTGGATGCACAAATCCTAATGCTTGATTTTTAAATTTTTCTTCCATCTCTTTAATGGTATAACCTAACATCCTTCTATAGCCTTCATTACATGTAAGAAAAGTAAATTCAGGGTTCATTCCTACTTGAAATATGCCTGCATAAGCATTATCAACCAATTCTTTTATATTCATTGAATGTGTTGGAGTAAAGGCAGAATATACCATACTTTTTTCTTTTTCTATAGAAAGTTCTTTTGATATAACATCTTCCTGATAATTAATGCTCTCAATATTCTTTTCAAAGTAATGCTCATAAAACTTCTCTGCGTTTATAGGCTCATTATAATAAAATCCTTGCAATATTTCTGGTCTCATCTGTTCAATTATTTTTAAAGTTTCTTTATTTTCAATTCCTTCCACATAAACGGACATATTCATACTATGACATAGATTAATAATTTGAGAGACGATTTTTTGGTCTATTACATCATATGTAATACGGTTTAAAAGAGTATGATTAATTTTTAAAGAATCAGCACTTAGTTCACGAAAAATTTCTAAAGATGAATGTTTTGCTCCAAAGCTGTCGAATGTAATCTTAATACCTTGACTTCGAAGAAAATCAAAAGAACTCCTTATTTCTTCTATTTGTTTTATGTTATTATTTTCTGTTAATTCCAATGTAATCAGAGATGGAGATATACCCTCTTGCTTTATAGTGTCTAAAATAAAAAACTTGAAGCTAGGGTCTTCAAGCTGCTGATATGACACATTTATATTCATATTGAAATTTGGCATATATTTTGTCCATACTTTTAATTGCTTTAAAGCTGTTTTAATTACCCATTGACTAACTGTATCCATAAGCCCAGAAGATTCTAAAAAAGGTATAAATTCAGTTGGACCAAGTTTCATTTCAAAATTAGGATTTCTCCAACGAAGCAATACTTCGCATCCATATAGTTTCTTACTATTGTTAAAAATAAGTGGTTGATAATTTAAATAAAATCCTTTAAAATTATTTAATACACTTTCTCTTAGATACTCTATCAACTGTATAGAATACTGCGAAAAAGTCAACTCATCTTTTGAATAGACAATTAGTGTTTTTTTCCCTTGCTTTTTTGCTTTTTCAAATGTAACACGTGCATTTTGGTATAGTGTATCACAATCTATACCATCTTTTGGATAAAAACAAATACTTCCTGATATAGTAAATGAAATAGCATGTCCATTAATCTGTTTTATACATTGTGCGATATCTTGAAACCTATTAAAGAGTTTTGTTAATTCATAACAATCTCCATTTGGATACAAAATTCCAAAACCATTTCCATCTAATCTATATAAACTTATATCTTCAGGTAAAAAAGGTAAAATAGATTTAGAAAACTTTTTTAAAACCCTATCTCCAAATGAATAAGAATATAAGTTATTAATTTGTTCGAAATCATCAATTCCAATAAACATAATACCATATGGCTTTTTCTGTGTTTCTAGACTTGAAAGCATCATTCTCAAATTGTAATTTCCATTTAAATTCGTTAATTTGTCTATAATATTATTAGTTAACATGCCTATTAATCCATCCCCCCTAAATTGCTTTAACTTCTTGAAATAAACTTTTTTCTATTATTTTTTTAATTCCAATAAGATTTTCTAGTTATGAAAATTTTTATATATATAATAAATTCTTACCTAATTCAAAAGCTATTTTTATACTGGTATACTTTAAATTTACATCATCAACTTGATGATGTTGAAGATGGAGTACCTAATATATTTCAATAAACAAGTAAAATATATTATTTATTGAGAATTTAACTATTTGAATTTATTTTATCATATTTTGGAAGTATTTTCCTTTTTTTTGATATATTACTTAAATTATACCCATACTTATCAAATAAAATCAATAATATACTTATGACTTATTAATTATACATAAAAATAAAATTTATAATTGAGAATAAATTAGTTATATTAAGATATATAGCTTATAAAAAGATACTATATTTAAAAATGTCGAAATTATTAAATAAAAAAAGATTTTTTACAATATTTTCTAAATTATAAAAAAATGAAAATAGCCATGTAACTAAATACTCACAGAATTCTTCTGCTTTTTAAAAGTTACATAGCTATTTTCATTACTAGCAATTATAGACTGCCTTTTTAAAACCAACCAATCTTTATCTAATAAAAAATTTAATAGTATTATATACAAAAGGTGCTACTAATATAACACTATCGAATCTATCTAATATACCCCCATGACCAGGTATTATCTTTCCATAATCCTTTATCCCTACATATCTCTTTATTGAGGATGCAAATAAATCTCCTAATTGAGCTATTATACTTCCTATGCTTCCTATTATAGCCAATTGAAGCAAATCAATACCAAATAAATACCCAAATAAAATACAACAAAGTGTACTTCCTATTATTCCTCCAATAGCTCCTTCTACAGTCTTTTTAGGACTCACTTTAGGGATTAACTTATGTTTGCCAAGTAAATAGCCACTAAAATATGCAAATATATCTGTCATAAAAGATATTACAAATATAAGCCATACATAGATATTCCCTCTTTCAAAGCTATTTATAGTTATAACTATAAAATCTAAAAATACTCCTATATAAAAAACTCCTAAAAATGTAATCGAAACATCTATAACATTGCTTTTGCCCATCAACATATAAATTATACTTGCTAAAAATAAAATGAAAAGCACTGCATAAGTATATTCCAATGGTAAGTTAAAAATATTTTTTACAGCTAAATAAATAGAAAATATATACCCTATAATAAATATTGGATGTATATCTTTTATTTTAAATGCTTTATAAAATTCATGTAATGCAATATAAACTATTGCCATCTCAGCTATATAAAGAGGAATCCCTCCATATACAACAAATAGAAATAATGGAACCAGAGCTAGTGAAGCAATAATTCTTGTAAGCATAAAATAATCTCCTTACTTAAGTCCTCCAAATCTTCTATCTCTTTTTTGATATAAATATATAGCCTTTTGTAATTCTTCTTTGTTGAAATCAGGCCAATGTATATCAGTAAAGTAAAACTCAGAATAAGCAACTTCCCAAAGTAAAAAGTTACTCAATCTTTGTTCCCCACTTGTTCTTATGACCAAGTCTGGATCTGGTATAGACTTTGTGCTTAAATAGTTTTTTATAATATCTTCATCAATATTGTTTATATCTATTTTACCACTTTCACAATTTTTTACTATATCTATAAGAGCATTTTTTATATCTGCCCTACTTCCATAGTTCAATGCTAAATTTAAGTTAACTCCTGTATTGTCTTTTGTCATTTCCTTAGCTGAATTTAATTCTCTTATACAAGTTTTTGGTAAAGCACTTATCTCTCCTATAGCTGTTACTTTTACATTATTTTGATGCAGTTCAGCTATTTCATTTCTTAAGTATGTAGATAATAAGTTCATAAGTGTATCAACTTCAAGTTTTGGTCTTTTCCAATTTTCTGTTGAAAATGCATATAGTGTCAAGTGCTTAACACCTAAATTTGAACATTCTTTAACTATATCTCTTATAGTTTCTACTCCAGCCTTATGTCCTGCAGTTCTTGGAAGAAATCTGGATTTTGCCCATCTTCCATTCCCATCCATTATAATAGCAATATGAGTAGGTATGTTATTTAAGTCTATGTCATACATGATGTTGTTATTCATATTTTGCCTCCAATATTGTTCTGACTCCTTAAATTAAGGAGTCAGAAAAGTATGTGATTATTAGTTCTACACTATCACCTATCTCAGATATTTTTATAACTCTAGGAACTACAAGTTTATCTTTATCCTTTTTACCTTCAATAGATTTTATGGTATAAGCTACATTTTGTTCATCAAAATACTGTTTTACCTCATCTATATGAAGACCTAAAAGGTTATAATATTTTTTCAATATTATACCTCCATTATATCCTTTTCTTTTTTAGCCAATAATGTATCTATTTCTTTTATAAATTTATCAGTCATTTTTTGAACTTCATCTTGTGCTTTCTTTAATTCATCTTCTGTTATTTCTCCGCCTTTTTCCATTTTCTTAATTTTTTCATTGGCGTCTCTTCTTTCATTTCTTATTCTAACTTTAAATTCTTCTGAAGCTTTACTGGCCTTTTTAGCTAATTCTTTTCTTCTTTCCTCTGTTAAAGCTGGTACAGAAAGTCTTATAACTTCACCATCATTAGATGGATTCAATCCTAAATCTGAGTTAGCTATAGCTTTTTCTATTTCATGCATAGCAGATTTATCCCAAGGAGATATCATTAGTATTCTTGGCTCTGGTACAGATATAGCACCAATTTGATTTATTGGAGTTGGAGTTCCATAATAATCAACTCTTATTTTGTCTAACATTTGTGCATTGGCTCTTCCTGCTCTTATAGTTCCAAATTCGAACTTTAAAGCATCAATTGTCCCATTCATTTTCTCTTCTAACTGCTTATGTATTTCTAGTTTCATAATTTTACTCCTCCTTCATTCTTCATTATTTTACAGTAGTTCCTATATTTTCACCTTTTACTGCTCTTATTATATTCTCCGTTGTAAGCTCAAATACCTTTATTGGAATCTTATTATCCATACATAAAGATGTAGCTGTAGAATCCATAACTTTTAATTCTTTTTGTATAACTTCCATATAGCTTAATTCTGTAAATTTCTTAGCATCTGCATGTACTTTTGGATCCTTGTCATATACTGCATCAACATTTTTAGCTAACAAAATAACTTCTGCTTCCATTTCAGCAGCACGTAAAGCAGCAGTTGTATCTGTTGTAAAGTAAGGGTTTCCAGTTCCTGCACCAAATATAACAACTCTTTCCTTTTCTAAATGTCTAACTGCTCTTCTTCTTATATATGGTTCTGCAATTTGTCTCATATCTATAGCAGTTTGAACTCTTGTAGCAACGTCTATATTTTCTAGTGCATCTTGTAATGCCATTGCATTCATAACTGTAGCTAACATACCTATATAGTCAGCAGTAGTTCTATCCATTCCTTCGCTAGTTCTACCTCTCCAGAAGTTTCCTCCACCTACAACTACAGCCACTTCAACACCTATTTCTTGTATTTTTTTAATAGCAATAGCAATATCATTAACTACATCATTATTTATACCAAAACCTCTTTCTCCCGCTAATGCTTCTCCACTTAATTTTAACAATACCCTTTTGTACATTGGTTTATCCATCAGAAACCTCCTATTTCAATCCTTCATATCCATTTTTTCTATTTTTTAAAAAAGAGAACACCTGCGTGTTCTCTCTTTGGTTATTACTTAAGTTGCTTAGCAACTTCTTCTGCAAAGTTTTCTTCTCTCTTTTGTATACCTTCACCAACTTCGAATCTCACAACTTTAACAACTTTTATATCAGAACCTACTGCTTTAGCAACATCAGCAACTAATTGTTTAACAGTTATATCTGGATTTTTAACGAAAGTTTGCTCTAATAAACAAACCTCTTTTAATTCTTTTTCTAATCTTCCTTTAACCATTTTTTCAACTATATTAGCTGGCTTTCCTTCATTTAATGCTTGTTGAGTTAATACTTCTGTTTCATGTGCTATGTATTCAGCATCTACTTCATCTCTTGAAACGTATTTAGGATTCATAGCAGCAACTTGCATAGCTACATCCTTACCTAATTCTAAAACTTTAGCATCTCTAGCTTCTGTTTCCATTTCAACAAGAACACCTATTTTTCCACCACCGTGGATATATCCAGCAACTTGTCCATTAGTTACAACTTTAGCAAATCTTCTAAAGTCTAATTTTTCACCTATTTTTGCAACTCTATTATTTAAAACTTCTTGTAAAGTTATTCCTTCTCTATGAGTTTCACCTAATAAAGAAGCGATATCTTCTTTATCAGTAGCTAATGCCATACAAGCAGCATCTTTAACGAACACTTTGAAGTCTTCATTTTTAGCAACGAAATCTGTTTCTGAGTTAACTTCTACCATAGAAGCAACTGTATTATCATCGTTCATTTCTATTGCAACTAGACCTTCAGCAGCAACTCTACCAGCTTTTTTAGCAGCTTTTGATAATCCTTTTTCTCTTAATAAATCTACTGCTTTTTCCATATTTCCTTCAGCTTCTTGTAAAGCTTTCTTACAGTCCATCATTCCTGCGCCTGTACTTTCTCTTAACTCTTTTACCATTTGAGCAGTTATATTAGCCATTTTTTAAGTTTCCTCCTACTTATTCTATTCCATATTATAAATGGTAAGGGCGACCCTTACCATTTAATTGTCAAATTATTATTCTTGGTCTTCAGCTACTTCTTCTTCAGCACCTTGTCTACCTTCAATTACAGCTGTTGCCATAGCACCAGTTATTAATTTTACGGCTCTTATTGCATCATCATTTCCTGGTATAGCAAAGTCTAATTGTTCTGGGTCACAGTTTGTATCAACTATACCAACTACTGGTATACCTAATCTGTGAGCTTCTTGAATAGCTATGTTTTCTTTTCTTGGGTCAACTACGAACATTGCACCTGGTAATTCAGGCATGTCTTTTATTCCACCTAAGTACTTTTCTAGTTTTTCTTTTTCAGCTCTTAATTTTATAACTTCTTTTTTAGGAAGAACGTTAAATACGCCTTCTTCTTCCATTTTTTCTAATTCTCTTAATTTATTTATTCTAGTTTTTATAGTTTTGTGGTTTGTTAACATTCCACCTAACCATCTTTCATTAACAAAGTACATTCCACATCTTTCAGCTTCATCTTTTATCGCATCTTGAGCTTGTTTCTTAGTTCCTACGAATAAAATTGGCTTTCCTGTTTCAGCTACTTCTTTAGTGAACTTGTAAGCTTCTTCAACTTTTTTAACTGTTTTTTGTAAGTCGATTATATATATTCCATTTCTTTCTGTGAATATATACTTAGCCATTTTAGGGTTCCATCTTCTTGTTTGGTGACCGAAGTGAACACCTGCTTCTAATAATTGTTTCATTGATATTACTGACATATTTACCTCCTGGTTTTATACCTCCAGCTTGATCTTCTCCCTAAAAAACCATGTAATAGGCACCTTTTAAGGATCCCAATGCTGTGTGTGATTTATTTTATTTTTTCACCTCTAGTAGTATATCATAGAGGTGAAAAAATAACAATATTTTTTCCATATTTTCTATTTTTATATTTTTTTGTATATTTTATACCATTTTTTTGAATTTAATTTGCAAATTTCATTTTTAATTTTGTTTTTAGTGGTACATTATCAACACTATTATCACTGACTATATCTACACTTCCAAGTAAATCACCTGAACTAGTGTAATATTTTATAGTACCCATAGTATCACCTTTTTTAACAGGATACTCCATATTTTTAATTTTTACTTCAGATTTTATATTTTCATCATTTTTTAATATTGTATAAAGTTCATTTTTGGCTTTTAAAGTAACCTCTAGTTCTTTCATTCCTTTTATATATTTCTTACCAATAAAGCTATCTTTATCAATTACTTTTTTCATATTAAAATTCTCTTTTCCATATTTTAACATAGCCAAAGAAGAGGATATTCTTTTATCTTTATGATTAGCACCTAATACAACGCCTATTACTCTACGTTTTTTTTCATTTTTTTCATTCTTATTAACAATCATAGAAAATGATAAACAATAGCCAGCATTCCCAGTGTACCCTGTTTTTATACCATCAACTTCAGGTATAATTCTCAATAATGCATTTGTATTGCTTTTTTCAAAGCTTCTATCTGAGTTCGTATAGGTTTCCATATCAGTTATAGCTGTTACTTGCTTTTCATAATGGTCAAACATGTATTTTCCAAGAATAGATATATCTCTTGCAGTAGATATATTTTCTTTTGCTGGTTTTTTGGGATTACTTAAATCATATATTGGAAGACCATTTGGATTTAAAAAATGAGTATTAGTCATTCCTATTTCTTTTGCTTTTTTGTTCATCCTATCTACAAATGCCTCTTTAGATTTGCAAATATGTTTTGCTATAGCAATTGCTGCATCATTTCCTGATACAATCATAAGACCTCTCATAAGTTCTATAAGTGGTACTTCTTCACCAACTTTTAGTTTATAGCTTGAACCTTTCACTGAAGCAATAGACTTGTCTATCTTTATTGTGTCAGTTTCTTTTACTTCTTTATTTTCAATAGCCTCTATTGCAAGTAAAAAAGTCATCATCTTACTTAAACTTGCTAAAGGTACCTTCATATCAGGTTCTTTACCATACAAGACTCTACCTGTTTCTTGGTCTATAAGTATAGATGTTTTTGAGTATTTGTCTACGGATTTTTCATCAGCATATGAATAATTTGGTATTATAAATGCTAGAATTAGAGTTAATGTTAAAATTTTTTTTATTCCGTTTTTCAATTTTTTCACCTTCTTGGATTATTAAGTATATTTATATTTAAATTTTCCCTCTTTAGTCCAATTTATATCTAGTAATTAATACCTATCCATATTTACATAGATATTATCTTATCATTCTCTTAATAATCACAGATGCCCAAATTGCTCCTATTGTAACTCCTAAAAATACTTCTATACCTGCTAAAGCTTTACCAATCAAACTTGTAGCAACCATATCTCCGTATCCTACTGTACTAAATGTAGCCATACTAAAATACCATAAATCTATATATGTTTTAAAAATCTCACTTGCTGAATAATTACCTAAGTTATTTATATTTAAAGTTATAAGTGTACTGTTTGAACTTTCTATACCTACGAATAGATATAATAAGGCAAAACTACTTATTATAGCTATAATCACAAATAATATATTCCATGGTTTTTCTCCATAACCTGTAGTATAGTGCGCTATTTGGTCAAAAAACTTTTCAACTAAATAACTGCTGAGAGTTGGATAGTTAGAACGTTTTATCATTTTGCTACTATAAATTCTTTCCTTATAATAGTAAGGACCTATCATCTCATAATCTCCAATTTTTGTAGCTTGATTTCTAGCTATTCTATAATTTATTTTTCCATGCTTGCATTCACTTTTTCCATACTCCACATTTTTAAGTATAAATTTTGTACACATACTAAAAATTATTCCATCCATTCTTGGAAAATTTTCTACTTTATTAACTACTAAATCAGGCCCTTTAAATTTTACTTTTTCAAATATCTTATCATTTATATATACCTTATTGAACTTTGTTTTATTAAAATCACAATTTTCTAAAAATACACAAGCATTAAAAGATACTTGACCCCTGAAATCTGTATAGTTAAAAATAACATTTTTTTTAAAAAGATATTTTCTAAAATTTGCTTCTTTTTTAAATATCGTTTCAGAAAAATTTAATAATTTATAGTCATAAGTTAATATTTCTTCTGCATTAAATTCATTTTCAAATATAAATCCATTAAATTCATTTATTTCTTCCTTATATATACTGTCCATCATCAGTTTTATATCTTCACTAGACTTATTCTCTTTGTGAAAAATACAATATCCAGAAGAATCTGCTTCTCTATGACATTTTTTTCTTTCATCTATTTTAGATATCCATTTGCAATTCATAAATATCCTCCAGTACAAAAAAATTATCACTATTTTGTATTAGTTTGGATATTATTTTATTTTATATACTTAAATACATACAAAATATATATTAAATTGTTTATTTTAAAATTTTCAAGTTATTTCTCCTTAGATAAACATTAAAATTTATCTATACTCAGTATCTTTGCTTGTCATCTCCATAGAGTAGTACAATTACAAAACTACTTATCTTTTCTAAGTAGTTTTGTAATCATATTTAATGCTACTAAGTCATCCATAAATCCTATTGGAAATACAAAGTCTGGAATAACATCCGTTGATATAACAAAGTAAAGCAGCATACTTCCAGTCAATAAATATTTTTTTATTCCTAATTTTCCTGTACAAAATTCAGCATACATGTCCCTCAGTCTATCTGTAAATTGTCCTTGTTTTTCTATAGAATCTATTTTTTTACTAAAACTATCAAAAAGTAATTTTTTCCCTTCATCTGTTTGAACATATAATTCACATTTACTTAACTCTTTCTCAATATTTCCGTTGAAATTTTTATCATTAATTAAATTTGCAAATCCAAGTACATCATCAAAGTTACTAAAATCGCTATCTATATTAAAAATTTGTTTATTATTACTGTTTTTAAACTCATATCCTGATGCTTTTAATAACTCTTCTAAATTTACATTTAAGTGTATTGCAATCTTTTCTAGGTGATTTATATTCGGTTTTTGTTTATTATTTGCTATGCGAGATATAGTAGATTTATCAATTCCACTTTTTTTACTCAACGCTCCCATTGATATTGATTTTTCTTTTAATAATGCCTTCAATAGATTACCAAAACTCTCAACCTCAATATGTTGCTCCATTATTTTCACCTGCTTTATTATGTTTGGTTTTATATTATATAATATGAATTTTTTGTTTTTTAGGTGTTACAAAATGTTGAAATTCTATCAACACTCTATTGGTTTATCTGTAACAATTTATCTCTTTTTACAATACTATAACTATATAAGTATAAAATTTAAGAGAAAGGATGTTAATCTACTGTGATTGAATCAATTTTATTAGTAACTTCTCTTTGTATAGATGCCTTTGTAACAAGTTTTGGATATGGCGTAAATAAAGTTAAAGTTCCTTTATATTCAAATATGATTATTAGTGTGGTTTCTTCAGCAATTTTGGCAATATCACTTTTTGCAGGTACAATAGCTAGAGACTTCTTACCTCAAAATATAACAATGTTGATATGCTTTTTAATTTTATTTTTATTAGGAAGTTCTCGATTAGTTGAGAGTTTCTTTAAATCTTATTTCAAAAAAAAATCCATACATTCAAAAGATTATAATTTTAATATGCTAGACCTTAAGTTAAATTTTAATGTTAGTGTTGAACCTGACACTTTGGATACAAATAAATCTAAAATTCTTAAATCTGCTGAAGCATTTACACTTGCACTTGCTTTAAGCTTAGATGGATTAGCTATTGGATTTGGAAGTGGTCTTGTAGGTGTAAATTATATACAAGTTATCTTATTTTCTCTAATTTCAAATATATTAGCAGTATCATTTGGTTGTTTACTAGGAAATGTATTTGTTAAAAATATAAATCTAAATTTATCTTGGTTAAGCGGTTTGATTTTACTAATTATTGGATTTATGAAAATATGTTAACAAAAAGGCTATCTTAAAATTTTATTTTAGATAGCCTTTTTATATATATTTTAAATGATAAAAATTTCTACTTAAATTTAATTATTATATTAGATGAAAATTTACAATCAAATACATTTACTGAACTACAAACTTCTCTTATTGCATATTGAGTTTAATATATCCAAGCTGAACACCCTTTGTGACAGCTTCTAATGAAGAAGATACATTTAGTTTATCAAAAATGTTTTGGATATGATTAGATACTGTTCGCTCACTTAAGTATAATTGAGTTGCTATATCTTTTCTCTTAACTCCATTATATAGAAATTGCAATATTAATTTTTCTCTATGTGTTAGCTCTTCAATATATTTTATTTCATTGGGAAAATAATTATATCCATTTTGAATCTGATTTAATATTTCAATAAATTTATCTGGCTCAATATTTTTATTTATAAAGCCTTTTGCACCCATTTTTTGAGCTTCATACTTATATACAGGCAAATCATAACCCGTTAACATGACTATTTTTACTTTAGGTATTATTCTTATAATGTCTTTTGCTAGAGACAACCCATCATTGTCAATTTTTCCTAAATTAATATCAATAAGAATTATATCTGGTTTTTCATTTTTAATTATTGAAATTACCTGGGAAATATCTTTAATATAAATAAATTTTTCTATTTCAGTATAATCTTCTAATGCAATTTCTAAGCTTTTTGCAAATAACACATGGTCATCTATTAATAAAATATTTATAATAATTCTCTCCTTCCATAGGAATTTTTACACCAATACTAAACCCAGAAGCTGTCTTATCAATATTAAAAACACCATTTAATCTGTGTAATTGTTCTTGAATAGAAGATAGCCCATTATTTTGATATCTTATTAAATCATATTCACTTTCCACTCCCACTCCGTTATCTAATACTGAAAGAATTATATCTTTATTTTTTTGAATTAGTGAAATTTCGATTTTAGAGCAATTTGAATGTTTAAAAGCATTTGTTACTAGCTCTTTTAATATACGGTATATAATAAAATTATATGGTTCAGCCAAAAATATATTATCTTCACATGTAAAACAAATTTCTATATTTTTAGATAAATAATTACCTCTAACCATAACAAACATATTTTCTATATTTTCTTTTAATGTAAGTGTTTTTAACAATATTGGATGATAATCCTGCATTTGATTGCGAATAGATAGATTTAATTTTTCTAATGTACTTACGATTATATATTTTACATCTGGATTTTCAGATTTTTTCATCATATTTTTAATTGACAGTAAATCTTGTAATACTTCATCATGTAGATAATTAGAAAAATCCTTTTTAAGCTCTTCCTCTTTATATATCTGCATTAGATTATTTATTAAGTTGCTTTCTTGCACACTAAATTTTTTTACTGAATTTTTATTATATATGATATCATCAATGTTTGTGTAAATTAAAATAAAGTAAAGTAGAGTAAACCAAAATATACAATGTATTATTATAAAATACGTAATTATATTAAGGTCTAATAGTTTTCCAATTCCAACGAAAAATACACTTATTAAAGAAATAAAAATCAATCTTTTCTTACCATTTAGCATAGTATTTTGTTTTATATAACCTTTATCTTTTATAGCAATATTATGGATACTAAATATGGCTAATGATATAATTAAATACATTCCTAGATTCTCAACATATTCCTGTTTTTTAGAAAAAACTATAGCATATACAAGGAATATAAACAATAAAATAGCTGAATATATAAAATTTCTTTTCTCACACTTTAAAACAAGTATCACAGTTTTTTTATATAAGACTATTAAGAATATAAAGCTTATCAAACTTATAATTATTTGTAATAAATAAAGTAGTGCAAACAGATGATTATCAATAAATTTTGAAACGACTGTCAAAGCACACATAAGTTTCAATATAAATTCTAAGCCTTTCTGGTAGTTGTATTTGTAATCTTGAAAGAAAAATACAAATAAAAATCTTACACTTTCAAAAACAATAATTGGACTTAGGAAAAAAATTAATTCAGAAGATGTTTTACTATTATCAAATAAAAATAAAAAATACCAAGAAAGCAAAACAAGCAAGTTTGTAAATTGTACGAGCACTCTATTTTGTTTCAAGTTAATTAATTCAATGTACATTATATCAACAACTATAATAGATACAAGTAAGAGAGTGAAAATGGAAATACTTTTAATATTTTTATTATTAAAAAATTCATAAATTAGAAATAATATTATCAATAATTGATTTATTAATATGAAAATCTTTCTTTTATTATAACTGACTTTGAACATATTAACTCCTTTCTGATAATTAATTATATGATAACATTACATAACTTGTAAATTAATTTATATACAAGATGCTTATCTTCTATTTTCCAAATATTTTATAAAATTTTTAATGCTATTTTTTAAGCACTATTTTATAACATGAATACTTTGTTAAAATGTAATATCCTATATATACTAGTGTAAATATGACACTTGCAAATACTATTGGAATTATTATAGGTGTATTATTTCCTAATATGTTATCTATTAAAGCAGATTTGTAAGCAATTAATCCAAATATACTATGTGCCATTCCTAATACATATGGTATCGAAAAAAACACTAAAATCTGATTCTTAATTATTTTCTTTATATTTTTTTGACTATATCCTATTTTACTCAATATATTAAAACTATTTCTATCATAAATGGCATTAGAAATACTGTGAAAATACAGCATACTTCCTGTAGCAATAAAAAATATAACAGAAAGAAAGCTAATCAATAAAAAAGTTGAACTACTCTCATGCACAATTTCAAATTTTCTTTGATAAGCACTTATAAAATATGGATTATTCTTTAATAAATTTTTAAGTTTTTCATAAATTTCTTTATTATCTCTCATATCTTTTCCATCAATACTTATAATAGAATTTCTTGATAGATTATTGTATCTAGATATTTCATTATATAGTTTATCTGACACTATTAATGTTCCAATACTATTTGAAAAACTAATTGGATTATCTAATGTAGTATCCTTTATAACCACATCTACCTTTTTATCTGAATATAAATCTAAATTAAGGATTTTCCCTTTATCCACATTCTCTTCACTTGGTCTATATTTTACTAATACACTTTCATTATAATTCAGAGGTTTTAAATCAAATTTTTTCCCTTGTTGTTTAATTAATTCTATATAATCAGACTCTGATATACAGTCAAATCCAGAGATTCTTCCTTTGTCTTTGCCAATAGAATACTCAATTGGTAAATTTTTTGATGAAGAATTTACTTTTATAATATTTGTTTCTCTGTATTTAAGGTTTTCTATTAATTCATAATCTCTTACAGCATTAATAATTTTATCAACATTACTTTTTTCTTCTAACTTAAACTCAATAGCAGAAGGTACTATACGAGAAACTGCTACTACAGGATAATAAATTGATAAAACAGTTGACGCAAATATACATAATGTTCCTGCTGACAACAAAGTTAATAAAATTAATGTTTTTGCATTAGAACGTATGGAGTAAATAAACTTAGGAATTGTAATAATCTGTATTTCTCTATAAAAATGATTTTTTTTAGTTTTTAATATTCTAATAATATAAGGTAAAAATGAATTTATAAAAAAAACAGTTCCAACAACTACGCAAAGTAAGGTCAATATAGCAATTGGAGAAAAACCAATACTATACCAAACAGAATCCTTTCCTCTAGTCATATCAAAAGCTAGTACATATCCTAATACAAGCATAAAAATACCTATAAAAGCTATCAAAGGTCTTATTATAATCTGTTTTTCTTCGTTTCGTTCTATTTTGACTAAATTAAGAAGAGAATTTCTTCGAATCAATTTCCAATTTGAAAAATATAGTACAAGTAATATAACAATTAAAAATAATATACTAGAAATAACAGCATTTACATTGAAAAAAGGTATCTTTGAACTATCTACATTTAAATTTAATGAATGCACAATTACATGTATAATAAACTTATGTAATAATGAACCAGCTAAAACACCTATAATAAAAGCAATCATGCAAATAAATATATTTTCAATCATAACTAATTTTAATATACTTGATTTTCTATATCCCATCAAGGTGTATATGCCAAGCTCTCTCATTCTACGTCTTATAAAAAATCTATTTGAGTAAAGCATATAGAATAATACAAATGAAATTATAAAAATTGAAATAGTTTTTGTCATAGTTTCTACTCTTCCATCTGATGAAATTTTATTCATTATAATATCATTCACAGAAAAAGATACAAAACTAAAAAATATCATGAGTATAAAAGCTACAGAAAACAAATATAATGAATAAAACGAAAAGTTTTTCTTGAGATTCTTTTTAGCAATGTTATATATATTCATTTTTACTATCTCCTTTTAATGTATACTAATATATTTCTTCTAGTTTACTGGTCTTGCTAACTATAGCTTCAAAGAAATCTTTATGATTTTTTTCATTTTTTTGAAGTTCATCTATAATTTGACCATCCCTAAAAATCAAAATTCTACTACAAAAACTAGCTACATAAGCATCATGTGTTACCATCAATATAGTAGTTTTTAATTCTCGATTTACATCACTTAGTGTTTTTAGTAACTCATTTGCTGATACTGAGTCAAGTGCTCCAGTTGGCTCATCTGCAAGTATTATAGATGGTTTTTTTATAATAGCTCTTGCTGCAGCAACCCTTTGACATTGACCACCAGATAACTCATTTGGATACTTATACAAAGTTGAATCTATTCCAAAACGTTTTGTCAATAACTTGATAGAATCTTCGATTTCACTTGCTTGCATATGTTTTAAAGTAAGTGGTACAGCTATATTTTCAAAAACATTCAAACTATCAATCAAAAAGTATTCTTGAAATATAAATCCAATATTATCCTTTATAAAATCCGCAGTAGAGTTATTATTTAATTCTTTTAAATTTACACCATTAATTACTATCTCACCACTATTTACACTATCTATTGTAGATAATACATTTAGTAAAGTTGTTTTTCCAGAACCTGACGCTCCCATAATTCCAACAAATTCACCAGAATTTACCTCGAATGAAACATGATTCAAACTTGGTTTTTTATTTTTACTGTAAGTCTTTGTTACATCTTTTACAGATAATAGAACATCCATATTTATACCTCCTTTAATATTATTTCATCTATGTTTAAAGTATAAATTTTTACACACAAAAAAACATGAGTAAAATACGCAAAAATAATCGCATTTATTACTCATGTTTTGTAAAATAATTATTTACATTTTAAATAGTCATTTATGTTTTTTACATTTGTTTTCTATTTTCTCTAATTTCTCTTTGAATCTGTTTAAGAGCTTTTTTTGAACCTCTCTGAATGTCTTTTTCTAATTTTCTATCTTTAAAACTAGTAAACAATGAATTTAAATCATATCCTTCTGGATATAACTCTTCTGCTTTTATACTAAGTTCTAATCTTTTTATATTTACTAAAACAAAATTGTCTTTAAATAATATTTCTACATTATTAAATTTGTCTCTAGGTTTATACACAACTCCAAAGTCATTTTCATCCAATAATTTTACTTTATCACCTGTATTATACTCTGTATAATTGGAAATAAATTCAACATTATCTTTATTTTCAGTATGGGATTTTAATTTACTTCTCTTAACTAAATCTAAATTGTAGTTTCTATCAGTTATATATTCTTTAGCTCTACTTAATACCTTATTTTTTATTCCCATCTTTTTAGAAATAAAAAGAGCATTACTATCTTCAGATTTTCCTATTGTTAATTTATATAATGGTTCTAAAGTTTCTTTATCAAACATCATACCTGCATTTTCAAATTCTGGATGCAAATTAGCAAACTTTTTTATTTCGCCATAATGAGTTGATGCTATTGTTATACATCCCATACTATAAAACTCTTCTAGCAATGATATTGCTAGTCCTGCTCCTTCATTGGGTTCAGTTCCACTACCTATCTCATCAAATAGAACAAGTGTAGAATTATTTGATGAGTCCATAATTTCTGCAATATTTTTTATGTGTGATGAAAAAGTACTTAGAGCATTTTCAATACTTTGATTATCTCCTATATCTACAAACACTTTTTCAAATACACTTAGTTCGCTGTCTTCTTTAGCAGAAATATCAAAACCACATTGAACCATCAAAGTTAATAGACCAACAGTCTTAAGAGTTACAGTTTTTCCACCTGCATTAGGTCCTGTTATTACAAGACTTCTATAACTTTTACCTATTTCAAAATCTAAAGGTACCACATCTCCTGTTAAAAGTGGGTGCTTACCTTTGATTATTTTTATATATCCATTGTTGTTTATTCTTGGAGTAATACCATTTATTTTTTGACTATATTTAGCTTTTGCAAATACCATATCATATTCAGAAAGTATTTCTATATTTAACTTTATCTGAGTTATTTTATCAAATATAAGCTCTGTTAAATAAGATAATATCTTATATTCTTCAATAGTCTCGTCAGCTTTTAACATAGTCAATTCTGTACTTAAATTTGACACACTTATTGGTTCAACGAATACAGTATTTCCTTTTGATGAAGTATCTAATATAGTACCATCAACTTCATTTTTATAAGAAGATTTAATTGGTATTACATATCTATCATTTCTTTTACTTATTATAAACTCTTGTATATACTTTTTGTTTATACTTGATGTTATAAACTTATTTAATCTATCTTTTATTTTTCCTTCTGTAACTTCTATATTTCTTCTTACCTTTTTTAATTCTTTACTGGCATTAGAATCAACTTTATTTGATTTTATGCAGTAGTTTATCTCTTCCTCTATGTTTTTGCATTCTGTTATATTTAAAGCATAAGAACTTAATGTAGGCGAATAAAATTCTTTGTCTAACATAAAAGCTTTCATCTTCCTACAACCTCTTAAAAAATCCTCTATATTTACAAGTTCAATAGGTTCTATTATCATTCCTTTTTCAATTTTATCTATTGTAGAACCTGCATTAAACAACCCTTCAAGTGGTATATGATTACTATTTTCAATTATTTTTCTAGCTTCTTTATTTTCTTTTAATTTCCTTCTTACTACTTCAATATTACCACTAGGAGTTAATTTGTCTATTAAATTTCTTCCAAGTGAACTTACACAATGTATTTTTATTAATTCTTTAACCTCATTTAGTTGTAGTCTTTCAATTGTATTACTATTCATTATTTTACTTTCTCCTTTATTTATAAGTCATGAATTTTAAATAACTATTTCACTTATTTTTATAATAATTATTTGTAATCGACTTAATAAATAAGGAATTATTGTTCATTAAACTCCTTATTTATTAAGAAGTCTAACCCCGGACTCACTAATATTAGTATTCTTTTTCATAAAACACTGCTCCTTTTCTATTTTTACTTAACTATTTTAGTCACTTTAACATTATTTCATAAATTATATCCTAGTGTCAATATAAATAAATTTATTTATCTTTTAACATAATAAAACACCTATAATACTCACTATTAAAATAAAAATAATGTTTATTCTTTCATTTATACCCAACATTTCTTACAGAATGTAATTTTATAAAAATTACATATTATGAAGTTAAGCTCTTTAAATTATTAACCCTAACAAAAAACAAAAAAATAACTGATAGTATCAAAGCATTCTTAATATGCTTTAATAAAATCAGTTATTTATAATTTAATATAATTTTTAAAATTACCCTTTATAAGTAATTAGTGGTTTCATAGTTGCCACTACTTGAATAAGCTTATATTCTATCAAACTTTCAATAATTTGTTCTATATTTTTATATGCTTCTGGAGCCTCTTGAAATAACAAGTTTATATCATTACATAGAATATGACTTTTAAATTTTGTTTGTTTTATAGTATCTTTATTATACTTGTTTTTAAGACGAGATTTACAAATTGAACGAGACCATTTTCTACCAGCTCCATGTGATAGAGAATATAAAGACAGTTCTGTATTTTCAGTAGGCATAACTATATATGATAGACTTCCTCTTGAACCAGGTATAATTACAGCTCCTCTTTCACTTGAAACAGCACCTTTTCTATGTATGAATTTATCTTCCCTTTTTTCTATAAAATTATGATTTATAGACAATATTTTTTCAATATCTCTAGATATACCTATTGATTGCATGATTTTTTTACTAACAATTTCACGATTACGCTCTGACCAGATTAAAGCTTTATCATGATTTATCATATAATCTCTTTCTTTTTCACTTCCAACTTCAATACCATTTTTATTATAAAATTTTTTAAGTATGGTTTCTCCGTAATTTCTTGACCCACAATGAACTAACATCATTATGTCATCAGATGAAAATCTTAATAGTTCAAATTTTTCTTTATTGTGAATTTTATTTACACATTGAAATTCTATAAAATGATTTCCACTTCCAATAGTCCCCAAATTTGATATTGGGCATTCCTCTTCATATGGATTTATTATTTTTATATCAGATAAATCTTTAATTTCATAAAGACGTTTAATCCATCTATCTTTTTTAAATTTCTTTTTGGAAATTCCAGTTTTAAATAAAGTCATGCCACAACCTATATCATTTCCAATTATATGTGGATAGATAATATCTTTGGTTTCAACTGCTAGGCCCACAGGTATTTTACCTGCATGTAAATCAGGCAATCCTACTATTCTTAAAACTCCATTCAATTTTAAAATATCTTCAAGTTGTTTCTTTGCTATATCTTCAATCCAACACTTGTTACTTGCTATTATTTTTATTTCACTCATACTTTGCTCCTTTTTAATATACTCCTGCCTTTAAAAAGTAGCAAAAAGCTGTGACTTTTAGCCACAGCTTTTTTATTTTAAACTACAAAAGCAGGTGGCTATTTGTTAAAATACTCTTAAACGTTTAACACCTCATTATTTTTTGCTAACATAATAACCACTTCCTCTCATAATTAAAACAATACTAAAATTTTAATCTATATGTATATTATTTATAGACATTTATTTTAAAATGTACAATATATAATTTTTATATTATAGAACCTATAATAATCATTGAAATCATAACTATAGCTAAGCCAGCAACAACAATTTTTTTATGTAATTTTCTTCTCACTTTACTTTTATCTTCTTTTCTAACCTGAACAATTTTTTTTGGTTCTTCTTCTAATTTATCTTCAACCTCTATATATGCTTTTTCATACATTACCTTACTAAGGTCAACAATAATATCATTAGCTCTAGTATATTTATTATTTCTACCAAGCAGTCTTTTTATAACATTTATAAGTTCTATGTTGCCATTAATTGCTCTTATACTATTCCAATCTAGCCCTTTATCAATCAATTGTAACATTTTTTCTTCTGAATTTGCTTCTCCAAAAGGTAATTTCTTAAATATAGACTCAAATAAAATAAGACCTGTTGCGAAAAAATCACTCTCTCTATCAGTATAGTTTATACATAGTTGATGTGGACATAAATATCTTCTATTTCCATAGCTTCTTGTATTAACCCCATTATTTGCTTTTGTAATTCCAAAATCACAAATTTTAATATTATATTCTGTATTCACCATTATACTACTTGACTTTAAACTGCCATGATATGAATAATTTCTATGTATCATTTCTAAAGCTTTTAAAACTTGTATCATTATATTTATAATTGCTTCTAGATGAAGATAATTACCTAGAATTAATTCATCTAGGCCAATACCATCAAAGTCTTCACTTACAATATAATATAATGTTGTTTCTTCTGTGCAATGAATCCCAACATCAATTATTTTTAGTATATAAGGAGAGTTTATTTCATCTAAAGCAGTACTTTCATCAATTAAATTTGATACAAAATCTTCACAAATATAGTTATTGTGTTTTATAACTTTTATTAACACATTTTTTCTGTAAAAAACATCCCTAGCTTTATAGATTTTGTTAATTTCTAAAACGTCATCAGAATTTACTACCTCATACCTATTGCCTATAAAATTCAACCCTGTCACCTCCTCATACATTTTATATAACTAAATCTATTTATAATTATACCAATATATAGGAATATTTTCTATATATTAATGATTCTAATATCAAAACGACAATTAGTAAGTCTACTCTTGATACAAAAAACAAGAGAGTTATCAACTCTCTTGTTTTTTGTATCAATTCAATATTAAGCTAAAAAATAATCTATTTTTTCAATTCTTTATAAGAACTATTTGATATATGTTCTCTTTTTATGACTTTTCCATTTGAGTCTTTATACACCCTATATGTAGAATATTTATCTTTTCCAGTGTTTTTTACTTCTATAGATATATTTGGTTTATCACCAGAATTGCCATATACTATAGATGATACACTTCCTCCACCTGCATAATTTTTAATATATACAGGATGGTTATATGGATTTTTAAATTTTAAATTTAATCCTCCATCACTTACCGTAGCATCTCTACCTCTTGGTACATAAGTAGATGCAGATGAGTGGTTTGTAACTTGTGTTATTTCCATACCTGAAAGAAGAGCTGCATTATAAACTGTTGAAGATGTTTGACAAACACCTCCACCTGCTGATTGCTCTAATTTTCCATAAACTATAACTGGTGCATCTTTGTAACCATTAGCTTTATTGCTAGGCCCTGTAAGCTTATTATATGAAAATTCTTCACCTGGCATTAGTAAAACATCACTAGTTTTTCTTGCTGACAATGCCACATTATATGCTCTACCTGATACAGATTGAGAATATGTTGTTGAATATTGACCTATAACAGAATTCACAGATTTTACTTGTTCTGTCGTTATATCTGGTTTTTGAAGGTTTACTTTTAGTTCTAAAGGCTTATGCTCTTTATTTTTTATCATGTTGTATATAGATTCTTTATTTGATGCCAAGTCAAATTCTCTACCTATAACAGACTCTGTGTAATTTAATCCACCACTTCCAACACTAACTGAAGCATTTTTCATTTTAACGTTGATGCTATCTGCTACTGAAGATACTTGAGCACTAAGTTTTGCCTCATCATATCCAGATTCTATTTTCAGGGATAGCTTATTTATTCTTATATCAATATACTTCTTTAAGTTTTGAAAGTAAGAACCTTTTTTTGTACTCTCATAAGCATTTTTTACAACTTCTTCTGTGTTATATTTTAAATCAATATCATTTGGAGATATTTTATAATCTTTTCCATCATAAGTAAGATTCAGGTCTTCTGGAGTATACTTATCTGTTACAGCTTTTAATGCTTCTTCTTTGCTCATATCGGATACATTTATATCTTCTATATATACATTTTTAGCTATTTTCCCATTATATAGAAATTTGTTGTTAAAAAAATAAGTAGACACACCAATCGCTACAGCTAAAACTGCTAACACTATTATAAAATTTCGTTTTTTTTCTTTTCCTAATTTTGAAACCCTTGTTGTACTTCTGCTCATAAATTCACCTCATTTTAACACTAACTTAATTTATCTTAATTTTGCTTATTAAAGTTTCCCTTTCAAAACTACTTTAGATTATATTTGAATAGCTTTTTTTAAACAAGGCATTTAAGCAAATGTAACTTTATTGTAAATTTATGTCTTATAATTAGATTTCTTTTTGACACTTTTTAATTATATTTTTTTAATTATACCTTAATAAAAAATTTACTCTTTATTTACGAATATTGATTAAGTTACATTAAAAATCAAATATATCCTATTACTGGATAATGGTCTGATAAATAAATCTTCTCTACTATATATCCTTTTAGTTCAGTTTTTCTATCAACAAAAATATAATCTATCCTAGAATTTGACTTTTCAAAGGTTGCAAACTGAGATTTATTTAGACAAACAGCCATATCACTAAACATATCTAAAGAGATATTTTTTTCATTGAAATCACCACATAAAACAACAGCTCCTACTAATCTATTTCTATAGTCTATTATTTCATCCAGTTGCTTTGCTCTCTCTTCTCTATCTAAACCTAAGTGAACATTTATAATATTTATAATTCTTCCATAATCATCTACAGTTATACAAAGTGCTCCTCGCTGTTCTTTTTTACTAGTTAAAAAAAAATGATTATTGTTTAATATTTTTAATTTTGTAAATGTACAAATTCCATATAACATATTTACCTTTTTTACATTTGTGGCAAATACACCATCCATATTTAAAACAGCCTTTAAAGCTAAAAATTGAGGGTATAGTACTTCCTGCAAACAAACTACATCACAATTTAAGTTCTTTAAATATATTCCCATTTTAGATAATGTCAATTTATTATTTGAATCCATACCTTTATGAATATTGTAGGTTACTATTTTCATTAATATCACCTCTTATGCAGTATTATGCCCTTGAGATTTAAACTCATTTATTTTTTAGTTTATAAAACACTGTACTGCTTTCTAAAACTCAAGTAATCACAGATTTTATCACAAAAAAACCTAACTTAAGTATTTATATTCTACATAAGTTAGGTTTTACAAAATTTTATAGTATTTATTTTATGCATTTTTAATGATGATTCTCCTTTTTTATTTTTTTCAATTTGCCTTCACTTACAACAAATAAAAATCCCATCTTTTTATATATTTCATCTAATTCAATTAAAGTCACTTCACCATTTTTTAAATTTGTTAATGTTATATCCTGTATTTTTCTTGATGGAATTATCATAAGTTATCAACACTCCTTTAAATTCTTTTTATCTTTATATTTAAATATATTTATGCATTGTGATATATATTCATAAATTATTAAAATAATTTCAAAAAACATTCGTTCTGCAAACATTCGTTCTATATATTTATTATACATCATACAAACGTTCGATTCAATATAAAAATTAAATATATATCGTTATTGGTAATTTTTACAATATTATTCACTAAATATGTCAAAACAACTTTTTAAAACGACTTATTTTGCCAAATAAAAAAAGTTATTTCGATAAAAGCTTATGCTTAAATTGAAATAACTTTTTTGATATGAATTATTTGGCTTTATACTATAGTTTCATTAAGCTAACATATGTAATATTTGAGTAACTATAAGAGCACAATAAGTTCCTATAACATTTCCTAAAAGCCCCATAAGTACACCTACTGGAATTAATACTGGATTATGAACCCCAGCAATCATTGGTGCTGTAGTTACACCACCTATATTAGCTATACTTCCTACCTCACAAGTAAATAAGTCTAATTTAAATAGTTTTGCAAGTCCTATAAATGAAATGGCATGTACAAGAACTACTACTAATCCAAACATTATGTAAACAGGAGCCTCTGATAGTCCAAAGAAATTTGCTTTACTTCCTGTTGCTGCAAGAAGCAAGTACATAAACACATTTCCTACTAATGTACTTCCTTTAAGTTTTGATATCTTAGTCATACCTAACAGTATTGATACTGTAGAGGCAACAAGCACTACCCACATAGTCTCATTAAGTATGCCTGAAGTTGGAAGTATCTTAGATACAATCTGTGCAAATGCTGCAACTCCAAATCCAACAGATAATAAAGTCATAAGTTCCACAAACGTAGGTGCTGTATTATCTTTATTTTCTTTCTCAAGCTTTGCTGTAACCTCATCTATAAAACTTGTATCACATTTTGTCCATTTGTTAAATTTAGGTCCAAATTTTACAGACATTAGACAAACAGACATCCATACTGTATATCCTATAGAACCCATAAGTATTGCATAACTAAGCCCTTCTTCTGCAACACCTAAAGCATTAGCTGCTGCAATCATATTTGATGAACCACCTATCCATGACCCAGATGCTGCACCAAGAACTTTCCATGAATCTGCACCCATTGAACCTTTAAAAATTATAAAGGCTATAACAAACCCAAGCATAAATGTCAATGTAGCACAGAAAAATGATAATAACATTTTAGGGCCCATTTTTAATATTTTTCTTAAATCACATTGAATTAATAAGAATACTAACATTAATGGTAGAAAATTTACGGTTATTATATTCTGATAGATACCAACTTCTTCATTTTGTGCAAATAAACCAAATGATGCAAGTATAGCAGCTCCTAAATAGATTAAAAGCATTGGATTAATAACATCGAATATCTTCCATTTTAATTTATCAACCATGTAAAAAATGCCACCTACAAATACAACTAAAAAACTACAAAATACGAATCCGTTTTCAATCACATTATACACACCCTCTCTTTTTCTAAGTAATCCAGATTTTTTATAATTCCTAATAAATTTTTTCCCAATAATGAAAATAATTAAAATAAACTTTTTTATTTATATTTAGCTAATTAAATACATATATAACCAACTATTTACACATATTAATAAAGGTTTACAGATTAATTACTTTAAAAACGAA
This sequence comes from Clostridioides sp. ES-S-0005-03, assembly GCF_020658455.1. Taxonomy (NCBI): domain Bacteria; kingdom Bacillati; phylum Bacillota; class Clostridia; order Peptostreptococcales; family Peptostreptococcaceae; genus Clostridioides; species Clostridioides sp. ES-S-0005-03. The sequence continues at coordinate 1,271,077 of NZ_JACVWI010000001.1, forward strand.
TAGTCTGAATTTAAAATCTTTTTCAAAAATTATTTTATTACTAAAATCTTTATTTGTAAAGAGAATTAAACTAAATATTTTATTTATTTGTTTTTATTTGTTTATTTGTTTTTTATTTATTTTTATTATTTATACAATAAAGCTATTTTCAACTTAAACCCATATAATATAAATTAATTTTACCTTATATATTATTTTTTTTAATAGATTTAGAAATTTTTCTTTCAAATACAGTTTTCAGAACATTCGTATTTATGTTATAATTTGTATGAATATACATTTTTTAGGAGGAAATAATATGAATTTAAATTTAACTAATACTATAAATTTGATGAAGAAGTATCTTGATATACCAAGTCCAGCTGGATATACTGAAAATGCAGTTTTAGAAAGCAAAAAGGATTTTGAAACTTTAGGTCTTAATACTACTCTTACAAAAAAAGGTGCTCTTATAGCTACTCTTCCTGGTGAAGATGATTCAAATCAAATAACAATATCTGCACACATGGATACACTTGGTGCTATGGTAAAAGAAATATCACCAGATGGTACTCTTAAATACCATAAAGTCGGTGGTGGTTGTTGGGCCGCTATAGAAGGTGAAAATTGCACTGTTATAACTAGAAAAGGTAAAAAAGTTAGAGGAAGTGTTGTGTTTAAATACGCTTCTACTCATATATATGGACAGACAAAAGCTGCATCTGAAAGAAATGAAGAAACAATGATTATTAGACTTGATGAAAAAGTATTTAATAAACAGGATGTTTTGGATTTGGGAATAAATGTTGGAGATTTTGTATGTCTAGACCATCGTTTTGAAACTACAGAATCTGGTTTTATAAAATCTAGATATATAGATAACAAAGCAGCTGTAGCAATGGTTCTTGAAATAGCTAGATACTTTAAGGAAAACAACTTAATACCTAAGCATACTACTAACTTTTATATAAGTAATTATGAGGAAATTGGACATGGTGTCTCTAAAGCTTTACCTGAAAAAACTAGAGAATTTGTAGCAATAGATATAGCACCTACTGGACCAAGTCAAACATCTAGTGAACATGGTGTAACTATAGTTGCAAAAGATAACTTATCTCTATATGATTTTAGTTTAAGAAATAAACTTGTAGATGTTGCAGAAGATAATAATTTAGATTATGCTGTCGATGTATTTACTTTTTATGGTTCAGATGCTTCAGAGGCTATTCGTTGGGGAGAAGATGTTCAAATAGCTTGTGTTGGCCCTGGAACAAATAATAGCCACCACTACGAAAGAACTCATATAGAAGCAATTGAAAATACTCTAAAACTTCTTATAAACTACATGCTAAAAAAATAATTAACTATATATTTTATTAAAGTCATTTCTTTGTAAATAACCAATTTTTATTTTTATTTTTATACAAAAATTGGTTTTTCTATAGACTTAATCTCGATTTACTACTATTATATAAGTAACTTCAATTTTCTTTAGTTAATTTTTATATGATTCACACAAATTGTATAAAAATTTTCTTTAGCTAATTGTTGTTAAAATAAATTTTACAAGCTAACCCTACCAGAAAAGAGTTATCTAATCTGTAAGGAAATAGTTTAATATAGCACATTATAATTGTGTAATTAATAACTTTTCTTTTGTAGAAACTTTTCTTTAAAAAGAAAAGTTTTTTGATTTTGGATTTGTTTAAGAACATATTTTCTGAGTTAGGAGGATATTTATGAAAAAGGTTGCGGTTATAAGTGCTATTTTGGAAGAACCAAAAGAATGTCAGCTTAAATTTAATGAAGTTGTATCAACTTTTAAAGGTATTATTAAAGGTAGAATGGGAATTCCTTGTGAAGAAGAAGGTGTCTCAATTGTATGTATAGCAGTTGTTGGCGAAATGGATATTATCAATAGTTTGACTGGTAAATTGGGAAATATACCTCATGTATCTGTAAAAACTAGTATATCAAAAAAAGAAATTTAAGGTGGTGAGTACAAATGAGTCTAAATTCTACTCCACAATCAATAAGAGTACATATAGGTCTCTTTGGTAAAAGAAATGCAGGTAAATCTAGCGTAATAAACGCTATAACAAATCAAAGTGCTGCAATAGTATCAGATATTGCTGGAACTACTACAGACCCAGTATTTAGACCAATGGAAATCCTTCCTATAGGACCTTGTGTTCTTATAGATACTGCTGGTCTTGACGATGTTGGTGAACTTGGTGAGCTTAGAATAAGCAAATCATTAGATATTTTAGAAAAGACAGACATAGCTTTACTAGTAGTGGATTGCCAAATTGGTGTGTCAAAAGAAGATTTATCACTAATTGAAAAGTTTAATGATAAAAATATACCTCACATTTTAGTACTTAACAAGATTGATACAATTAAAAATCAATCTGAAATTTTAAACTTAACTAAAAATAAAGTTAAATGTCCAGTTGTTTCTGTCTCATCAACAGATAAAATTGGAATTGAAGATTTAAAAAATGAAATAATAAAGGTTTTGCCTAAAGACAGTAATGAGTTTAAATTGGTATCAGATTTAATCGAGCCAAATGATTTAGTTGTCTTAGTTGTTCCAATAGATAAGGCAGCTCCAAAAGGTAGGCTTATACTTCCTCAACAGCAAGTTATAAGAGATATTTTGGATATTGGAGCAATTTCTATAGTTACAAAAGAAGATAGCTTAAAAGAAACTCTATCTAATTTAGGTAAAAAACCTAAGCTTGTTATTACTGACTCTCAAGTATTTCCACAAGTGGATAAAGATACTCCAAAAGATATTCCTCTTACATCTTTTTCTATATTGTTCGCTAGACAAAAAGGAGACCTTAAAGAATTAATTGATGGTGCCTATGCTTTAGAAAATTTAAAAGATGGTGACAAGGTCTTGATGGCTGAAGGTTGCACTCATCACAGACAAACTGATGATATTGGAACAGTTAAAATCCCTAATATGATTAGAAAGAAAACTGGTAAAAATATTACTTTTGAATTTAGTTCTGGAGTATCTTTCACTGAAGATATAACTAAATATGCACTTGTAGTTCACTGTGGAGCTTGTATGATGAATAGAGCTGGAATGTTATCTAGAATAGAAAAGGCAAAATCTTTCAATGTACCTATCGTAAACTATGGTATTTTAATAGCATATACAAAAGGTATTTTGGAAAGATCCCTTGAACTTTTCAATTACTAAAAATTTAAATATATTTAATAAATACATACTAAGATATGACTAAAAATAAGATTAAATACTTTATAGATAAACTTTACAGCATTAATTCACTAAGCTTTGATGAACTACTATACTTAATAGAGAATATCGACAATGAAGAATATAACTTTGAACAAAATTTGAGAAACTATCTTTACAAGCAAGCTAGCGATATGAGAAATAAACACTATGGAAATAGAGTCTACTTAAGAGGGCTTATAGAACTTACAAACTACTGCAAAAACAATTGTTACTACTGTGGTATACAATCTTCTAACAAAAATATTACAAGATATCGACTTTCAACGGATGAAATACTTGAATGTTGTGATATAGGTTATAAGATAGGATACAGAACTTTTGTTTTACAAGGTGGTGAAGACACATATTTTACTGATGATAAGATATGTGAGATTGTTTCAAGTATCAAAAATAAATATGAGGATTGTGCTATAACATTATCATTAGGAGAAAAAAGCTATGACTCCTATAAAAAATACTTTTTAAGTGGTGCAGATAGATATCTTTTAAGACATGAAACTGCTACAGACAGCCATTACAAAAAATTACATCCGCCAAACATTGAACTTAGAACTAGAAAAGAATGCCTTAAAAACCTCAAGGAAATTGGTTATCAAGTAGGTGCTGGATTTATGGTTGAGTCACCATTCCAAAGCAATGAGGACCTTGTTCGTGACTTATTATACCTAAAAGAGTTAAATCCTCATATGGTTGGTATAGGACCTTTTATCCCACATCATGATACAATCTTTAAAGATTATAAACATGGTGATTTAGAAAAAACACTACTTATGCTTTCAATTACAAGACTTCTACTTCCAAAAGTCTTATTACCTGCTACAACAGCTCTTGCATCTATAAACCCTAGTGGTAGAAATGCAGGTCTTTTAGCTGGTTGTAATGTAATTATGCCAAACCTTTCTCCTCAAGAATTTAGAAAACAATATTCTCTTTATGATAACAAAGCCTTTACTGGTCAAGAAGCTTGTGAATATCACCAGAGTTTAGAGGAAAATATCAAGTCACTAGGACTTAAAGTTGACTACTCTCGTGGTGATAATATTGAATGGAGGCGTTTGTAAATGTTCATAAAACATGAACTTATTAATTCTTTGTTAGAGGATGCAAAAAATTCAACTTCTGATGATATTGAGAAAGTACTTGATAAGGCTGATAGAAGAGAAAAACTTAGTTATAAAGATATAGCTACACTTCTTGAAGTAGAAGATAAAAAACAACTTGATAGATTATTTAGTATAGCTGGGCAAATAAAAAATGAAATATATGGTAATAGAGTGGTTTTATTTGCCCCTCTCTATGTATCAAACTACTGTGTAAATGAATGTGTTTACTGTGGTTTCAATACATGTAATAAATTTAAAAGAAAAAAACTTACTATGGACGAAATAAGAGAAGAAGTTAAAATACTTGAAAAAATGGGTCATAAAAGACTTGCTTTAGAAGCTGGTGAAGACCCTAAAAATTGTGATATAAATTATATATTAGACTGCTTAGATGCAATTTATTCAACATATAATGAAAATGGAAACATAAGAAGGGTAAACGTTAACATAGCAGCTACTAGTGTAGAAGAATATAAACTACTAAAAGAAAAAGGAATAGGAACTTATATACTATTCCAAGAAACTTACCATAAACCAACATTTATAAAGATGCATGGTCAGTCTATAAAAAATGATTACTACTACCATTTAACAGCTTTTGATAGAGCCATGGAAGCTGGAGTTGATGATGTTGGTGCAGGAGTTTTATTTGGTCTAGCTGACCCTAAATTTGAAGTTTTAGGACTTATGATGCATAATGAACACCTAGAAGAAAAATTTGGTGTAGGATTCCATACTATATCTTTCCCTAGATTAAAAAAGGCTGAGGGTATGAGTTTAGAAAATTTCCCTCATTTAGTTTCTGATGATATGTTCAAAAAAATTGTAGCTATAACTAGATTGGCAGTTCCTTTTACTGGAATTATAATGTCTACTAGGGAAACTGCTGAAATGAGAAATGAATTACTAAAATATGGTGTATCACAAGTTAGTGCAGGTTCTCTAACAGGTGTTGGTGGATATAAAGCATATGAAGATGGTGACAATACAGAACAATTTGAGGTTGGAGACCACAGAAGCCCTGTAGAAGTCCTTAAGGAATTAATCACTGATGGATATATCCCTAGTTACTGTACAGCCTGTTATCGAAAAGGTAGAACTGGAGATAGATTTATGAGTTTGGCTAAGAGTCGTCAAATTCACAATGTCTGCACACCAAATGCACTTACTACATTGAATGAATTTTTAATTGATTATGGTGACGAAGAACTTAAAGCTATGGGTAAAAAACTTATTACTGAAGAAATATCTAAGATAGAAAGAGAAGACATAAGAAACATCGTATCTAACAATATGACTGCCTTAGAACGTGGGGAAAGAGATTTATACTTATAAAATTTTATTCGTTGTATATTATTATTGTATATTCTATAGGTTAGTAGTAATATTATCTAAAGGGAAAGTTTAAGGGAGGGAGATTAACATTGAAAGATAACAACAATACCAATAAAACTATTCAATTTGGAGAAAAAAAAGCTAGCCTAGAAAACAATATTCAAAAAAATAAAAATGTCAAACTTGATGATACACACAAAGTCATTCCTTACCCTAAAAATAGAAAAAAGGATGATAAAAAGAAGAATAACAAAAAAAAGAATACAAATATAAATAAACATAAGGTCAATAAAGATAATTATGGACATTCTTTTTTTAATAACAAATACAAATATAAAAGAAAACCATATGTTATTGCTTTATACACAGTAATTTTTATTCTTTTAGCAATTTTGATTATAACAAAACTGACAGATAGTTCGAGTAAGAGTAACTACTCTCGCAATACTGTTTCTAATACTCACAAAAGTAATACCCAAAACATAACCTTTAATGAATCGACTAATCTTCTTACTTGTGGGTAACTTAAAAGAGTTATCTCATTTCAGAAATTATTTTCTAAAATTGAGATAACTCTTTTTTATTTAATATCTATTTTACCAACCTTGAGTTACTTCATAAACTTCGTCACCAATTCTACCATTTAAATAATCATCTATTGCAGAATCTATAATACTCATTGCTTTATCTACTTGTTCCTTAGTTATTACTAAAGGTGGTTGTACTCTTAAAGTGGATTGTCCTAAGAATATCATTATCAAACCAGTTTGTATACATCTGTAGCATATCTTAGCTGTAGCATCTGGATGTTTTTCAGTAGAACCTTTTCCTTTAACTATATCAACTCCTATAGATAAACCTAAGCCTCTTATTTCTCCAATTATATCGTATTTTTCTTTTAGTTTTTCAAATCCTGCTTTAATATAATCTCCCATTTCTATACTCTTTTGAAGTAAATTTTCTCTTTCAATTATTTCTATAGATTTTAAAGCAGCTACACATACTGTTGTATTTCCAGCTAAAGTAAATAGATGTGCTGGTGCATCAAGACTTTGCATTATTTCTGTTCTTCCAACAACTGCTCCTAAAGGTAATCCTCCACCAACAGATTTTCCAAGAACTATAAGGTCTGCTTCAACACCAAAATTTTCTATACCAAACCATTTACCTGTTCTTCCCATACCTTGCTGTATTTCATCACTTATAAGTAGTATTCCATTTTCTTTACATATTTTACTTAATCCTTTAATCCATTCTACTGGAGGCACTATTATTCCTGCATCTCCTGCAATTGGTTCTATAAATATTGCAGCTACTTCTTCTACTGGTAAGTAGTGTGCAAAAGCATATTCCATTTCATCTAAACATTCTTTGGCAGTTCTATTTTTATCTGGATAATGGAAGTGATAAACTTCTGGTAATAATGGACCCATTTTTCTTCTCATATTTGTACTTAATGCAGATATAGATATAGCTCCATAAGTACTTCCATGATATGATTCACACATAGATATTATTTTTGTTCTTCCAGTATATCCTCTTGCTAATTTTATAGCAGCATCTATACAAGCAGAGCCTGTTGCGCTGTATAATACTTTCTTATCATTATCTCCAGGGGCTATTTCCACAAGCTTTTCAGCTAACTTTACAGGAGGATCACTATGAAAATATGCAAGTGTATATTGTGTGATATCATCCATTTGTTCTTTAACTGCTTGTGAGATTTCCTTATTTCCATGACCTACATTTGCAGAGCCTGCACTTGCTAAAAAGTCTACATACTCATTACCTTCATAATCATATAACATCGCACCTTCACCTGATTTAAATGCTACTGGATAATAAGGTATTTTTTGAGTCTTAGCAACATATTTTTTTTCTTCTGTACTTATCATTTGACTAGTTATCTCGCTCATTGGCAAATCATTCCCCTCTTTAAGTAAATTTATATTTTTAGAATTATTGCAATTTATAAAGATATTTTTATATAAAATTCTTTATATACTAATGTTAGTATTTTTGACACAAATTGTCAATATATGTTTTTATAATTTTCAAAATATTTGTTATTCAGAGATAATATATTTTATTTTCAGCAAATCAACTCTATTTCTCCAAAAAATAAAGAACTCTATTCTATTATAATAGAGTTCTTTGCAAATTATCTTATAAATACTATTTTTCCATTTATTTCTAATTAAATCATCTTATCATCTTTTATTATCATTAATGATTTCTTTAAAATATTGTAATTGTTCTTGTTGTTTTTTATGTTTTATATCTGGGAAAGCCTTGATAATTCTTTTTTGTAAGATAATATTAGATTCTATACGGTCTAATTTACTGTTTATTTTGTTTAATTTTTCTCTGGCTTCTAACTCTTCACTATTTATTGTTTTAAATAAAGCTTGTATCTCTCTTCTATCAAACTTATCCAATTTCATGTTTATACCATTTAGGTCTGTAATTATTTCATCTAATAAATTGAGCTTCATGTCTAATTTTTTAAGTGATATGATAGTAACAATTAAATCCACAATTGTCCATAAAGTCGTAATTACCACTATTGAAATTAATATATTATACGGAATAGTACTCACAATGTATTCTATATAGGGATGTATAAATTTTATTATTACAACAGACATTATTCCAAAATATATTGCATTTTTTAAACAGACTCTTCCCTTTACATTAAATTTTTGGTCAGAATAATCCCACCATTTGGCATGGAATAATGTTTCTAAAATAAATCCTGTAAAATATTCTAGTATTGCAGTCAAAATCATTCCTATCAAAAATAAAATAATTATATTGTCAAACCTGCCTAATACTGATATCACAAGTACTGCTCCAAAACCATAAACAGGACATATTGGGCCATTTAAAAAACCTCTATTGATTATCCTTTTGCTTGCTATACAACATCCTGCACTTTCTACTACCCATCCTAGAAATGAATATATAAAAAAATACAAAATATATTTTATTATCTCCATAATTTATCTCTACTCCTTCAATAGTTGATATATTTTTGTGCATAATGTAAAAATAATTGTAGAAATAGTTTTTTCGTTTTTTACTTTTGTTATTCTTTTTTGTTGGATATTCTATTCATCTAATCCGATTAATAATCTAGCAGCTGTAATTCCATGTTCATCTTTTGGTCGATTATACTTATCAATCCAAATCTCAAATGTATCAGATTTCTTTAACAGAGGCAAATTTTTAGCATCAAATTCTTCATATCTAATTATATCTTTATTCTCTCCTTCAGTGATTACAAAGGATATTAGTTTTGTATTTTTACTTAGATAAACTTTTATATTACCATTCTTATCCATTAAATTATCTGGACTCTTTATATTATTATTACAAGCTGCCTTAATAGTTAATACACCATTTTTAAAGCTTTCAAATGAGCCAATTATATCTCCCTCATTTTTATCTATATCTTTAATTATTTCCTTATTTTCTTCAACTAATATTCTTGAAACTTGTTTATCTGGCTTGAGTTTAAAAGTTAACAAGCTTTGGTAATTTGTAACAATGACACCTAATCCTATTACTCCCAAAACTATGCTTGTACTTATTATGGCTTGGAATTTCTTAATGTTATTAGGAAATAATTTGGTCACCTTTGTATAAATAATAATACCAAGTATCCCACCTAATGAATTTAGAAGCACATCATCTATGTCACTGCTTCCAATAGCTAAAATATATTGTATTAATTCAAATCCTAAACTAATAAGAGAAATTATTATAATTATAGTTTTTTTATCTAATTTTTTTAATACTACAGGAAGAAAAATTCCCATTGGAATAAATATACCAATATTACCTATGATATTTGCAATAGCTCTTATAAGACTAATGTTACTATCTGTCATAAATTCCCATACTGTATAGAATGGAATTAAGTTGACAGACCTAAATCCACCCTTGAAAATGGCATAAATTGGTACATCTTTAAATAAAATTATCCTTATAGTTATTAGAACATATACAAAAAATATTATGTATATAATTGATAATAATAATTTTTCTGAAGTTCTACACATGTCTTTTTTCAATAATAACACCTTCTCTCTTCTAATATTTTAATAATACCAACAAGTGTTTAAGATGCCTTTAAAATTTTCTTAAATTTTCCTTAAGTGTTAAATTAAAACATATTAAAAAGGTCTATACTTTAAAATATAGACCTTCATAAATTTCATTATAGATACATTTTATTAAATGACAAACAATTTAAGTGTAGAACAAACAATAACCAAAGTTAAAAGTAATCTAGCATATAAAAAATTTTTTTCTTTAAGCATAACTCCTGCAACTCCAAGTATAAAAAAGAGAGATGCAATAAATTTACCAAGAATATTATTACTTGGATAAGAACTAAAATACATGAAACAAAGTACAAATGTATATACACCTATTGCATTAAATACAATTGTGTTAGATGCTATCTTGCCTTTATTAAAAAAGAAACAGAATATTGATACTAAATCTAAAAACAAAAATACATAAAACATGACTTTTAAAACGCCCATACTTATACCCCCTAAAAAATTTAATTATAATATCTGCTTTATTTCATACAATTCTCAATATACCCAATATAAACTTATAATCTTAATATAATAATAGTATAAGTTTATATTATTGGTTTATTACATCTTATATTTACATTACTGGTTTATTACTTCATATTCATACATATTATAATCACATTCATACATATTTAAAGACTCATATGTTGCTTTTGCATTTATGTTTTCTTTTTCTACATATAATCTCATGCCAACAATATTTTCATCTCTATCACACATATTTTTTATATGATTAAATAAATAATTAAAGATGTTCTTTCTTCTATACTCTTTCTCTACATATACACTCTGAATCCAAAGAAAGTTTCCATTTCTCCAATCACTCCACTCATATGTATACATAATCTGTGCAACAACCTTATCAAATACTGTATATACATAGTATTTTCCTTTTCTTTCATCTAATAACAGCGCCCTTACACCTTTAGTTAAAACATCCATGTCAAGTTCTTTTCCTTCTGTTTCTTTAGCTAAATTATAATTAAATCTCGCTATTATATCCAAATCATCTAAACGGGCTTCTCTTATCTCTATCAGTTCTTCATTTTCATATAATTCTATATAGTCCTTTTGTTCCATACTTATTCCCCCATATCTATTTTACGTATTACATTAATCTCTTTGTAATAATACATTATAAAATTTTTTCTAGTTTCATAAATGCATAATCGAAGGTAGATTCTAAGTTACCATTATTTTTTCCCCCACCTTGAGCTAAAACCTGACTTCCTCCACCTTTACCATCTATAAGACTTATTGCATCCTTCAATAAACTTCCCATATTAACATCCTTCAAATTTTTAGAACATGCAAAAATCAAGTTTATTTTTTCTTCAAATCTAACAGCTAATAATGCAATTTTATTTTCATCTTCTGTAATTTTATTTGCAATTTTATTTACATATTTTAAATCTTCTTCATCATAAATTTTTTTAACAACTGAAATATTTCCAATCTTATTTGCATTTTCAACCATTTCTTTAACTTGATACTTAGCTACTATTTCTTCAAGTTTTCTCTTTTTACTTAGAGAATCTTCCACTTTCTCATTTAAATTTACAATTCCATTTATAGCATCTTCTTCACTACAACTTAAATATCTACAGATTTTAGTTAAACATATATCCCTTTTTAATACTTCATCTACAGCTCTTTTACCAGCCAAAAACTCTATTCTTGTACTAGACTTATGCTTCTCCCATTTCTTTATTTTTATCATTCTAAGCTCACTTGTTGATGTTGGATGTACTCCACAACACGCATTTGTATCTAAGTCACCTATTTTTACTACCCTTATTTCTTCATTTGTGTTTGGTAAAGCACGTCTTAACCAAATTTTTTTTAATTCTCTTTTAGTTGGAAGTAATGTTTCTACTTGTATATTCTGATGAATAATTTCATTGGCAAGCAACTCTATCTCTCTAATTTTTTCTTCATCTAAATTACCCTCTATATCCACTGTGCTGTACTCATTACCTAAATGAAAACCCGTTGTATTTGCATTAAAAGTCTTAAAAAAACATCCTGAGAGTACATGTTGTCCAAAATGTTGATGCATACCATCTTCTCTTCTATCCCAATCAATACTACACTTTACCTTATGTATCTTTATTGGTTTTTTATCTAATATATGATATACTTTTTTATCTTCTTCATATACACTTATTACTTCATAATTATCTATTTTTCCTAAATCTCCAAATTGTCCTCCTCCACCAGGGAAAAACGCTGTTTTATCCAACAAAACATGAAACTTATTTTCTATTTCTCTTATCTCAATTATTTCTGCTGTAAAATCTCTTATATACTGATTTGTATAGTATAACTTTTCCATTATGATTTTATCTCCATTTCCTTTATTCTAAACTGCCTTATTGTTTAAATATACACATATTTTAGGTTAAGTTTAAAGTAATTACACCAGATAGAGCTTAACCTATTTTTTAATAGTAATCTTCTACTATATTTTAACATATAGATATTAATGTTAACAAATTTATAATTATATATTATTTTAAATATTCAATAATATAAAGTATATTAACATTGCTTTTTTAAAAACTTTAGTATAAAATCATATTAAATAAATTTTCTGAAATGATAGAATATTGCAATCTATAAAAAACATACTTAATAACATATAGCATTGTATTATAAATATATCGTTTTATTTTGTAGGGGGAGTGATTTAAAATGCCAATAAAACCAAGAAAAATATCTATTGTAGGTTCAGGTCATGTTGGTTCACACTGTGGATTTAGTTTGATAACTCAAGGAGTTTGTGATGAACTCTTTATGATTGATATTGATGAAGCTAAAGCAAAGGCTCAAGCTTTAGATTTAGCTGATGCGGTTTCCTATCTTCCACATAAAGTACATATAGAAAAAGGAACTTTTAATGATTGTAAGGATTCTGATATCGTAGTGATAAGTGTTGCAGATTCTTCAGAAGGTCCTTTACGCAGACAAAACACAACTAGGTTAGACTTACTAAAACCAACTATTGGGATGATAAAATCTATAGTAAAACCTATAATTGATTCTGGATTTGATGGTATATTTATCGTTATTTCTAATCCAGTTGATGTAGTTACAAATTATATCTGGGAAAAGTCTGGTTTCCCTAAAAACAGAGTTATTGGAACTGGAACAGCTTTAGACTCAACAAGACTTAGAAGACTCTTATCTGAAGAAACTGGAATCGCTCAACAATCAATACAGGCTTACTCAATGGGTGAACATGGAGATTCTCAAATAGTTCCTTGGTCTCATGTTTCAATTGGTGGCAAACCAATTTTAGATATGATGAAGGATAATCCAGATACTTATGGCAAATTAGACTTACCATCAATAGTTGAAAAAAACAAGAAAACAGGTATAGGTATAATAAATGGCAAAGATTGCACAGAGTTTGGAATAGGAACTGCTTTAGTAGAAATTGTAAAGGCTATACTACATAATGAGAAAAAGATTTTACCAGTCTCTACATTATTAGAAGGTCAATACAATGAAGAAAATGTATTTGCAGGTGTTCCTTGTATTATAGGAAAAAGTGGGATTGAGGGAATTGTTGAAATCAATTTAACTAATGATGAGCAAGAAGGATTTAGTAAATCTTGTTCTGTTTTAAGAGACCATATTGCACTTTCAAAGACTATTTAGTTTTAAATCTATACGATTTATTCTTTAATTAACTTATTTAGATACTCTATAATTATTATAGAGTATTCTCATATGTATACATAAAACAAATTGTAAGGAGATGTTAAATTTGTCAATAAAACCAAGAAAAGTATCAATAATAGGAACTGGTCATGTCGGTTCACATTGTGGATTTAGTTTAATAACTCAAGGTGTTTGTGATGAACTACTGATGATTGATATAGATGAAAATAAAGCAAAGGCTCAAGCTTTAGATTTATCAGATGCAGTTTCTTATCTTAAACATGCTACAAAAATAAAAAGTGGAACACTTGATGATTGTAAAGATTCTGATATTGTAGTAATAAGTGCAGGTCCATTACCTGAAAAAAATCAGACTAGATTGGATACTCTTGAGTCTACAGTCAACATTGTAAAAACAATTGTAAAACCTATTGTTGATTCTGGATTTGATGGTATATTTATTGTAATTTCAAATCCAGTTGATATAATTTCTGATTATATTTGGAAAGTTTCTGGATTTTCTAAAAATAAAGTTTTGGGTACAGGCACTGCACTCGATTCTTCGAGACTTAGAAGGCTTTTATCTGAGGAAACAAATCTTCCTCAACAATCAATACAAGCTTATTCTATGGGTGAACATGGAGATTCTCAGATGGTTCCTTGGTCTCATGTTTCAATTGGTGGTAAACCATTATTTGATATTATGAAAGAAAATCCTAACACTTATGGAAAATTAAACTTAGATGAATTAACTGAAAAAACAGCTAGAGCTGGTTGGGATGTACTTTATGGCAAAGGTTCTACTGAATTTGGTATTGGTACTGCTTTAACAGAAATAGTAAAGACAATTTTTCATAATGAAAGAAAAATCCTTCCTGTTTCTACTTTATTAGATGGTCAGTATGGGCAAAAAGATGTGTTTGCTGGTGTTCCTGCCATAATTGGCATAAATGGAGTTGAGTCTATAGTAGAAATTAATTTAACTGATGATGAACAAAAAAAATTCAATAAATCATGTACTATTTTAAAAGAATACATTAAAATTGCTAAGGATATTTAGATTAATACCATATTAGAATACATATTTAAGTTAATAGCATATTTTAAGTGTATCTCAAATTTAATATTGAAAGCAGGTAAATTTCTTATGATAAAAAATTATCTTAATAAACCTTAAATTTAAATCATAAATACCTGCTTTTATCTTTCAATATTAAAATATTAATTTATCTTTTCCCATCAAATTTTATAACTTTACTTTTTTTCTTTGTATTTTGAGATAGGAGTCCATTTTTCAATCCCATCAATAATTCTAGGTCTTCTGGATAAAGACTTATTCCTATATCTCCTAAATTTGATACTATATTGTCTGTGTTCATTATTTTGTTTTCTATCAGTAATTCGACTGCTTTTTTTAAATATACTGGACTTACACCCTTCATTTTATCTAATGGTTCTTCTATTAACCATCCTCGTTTATCCATTTCGCTCATAAGATAATTATACTTTTTATAGCTTATCTCACCTAAATTGTATGCTCTAAAAATCATAACAGATATAGGTACAATCCATTTTTGCTTTAGTTCTACATAATAATCTAGGTCTTCTGGATAAACCAAGTCTTCTAAAAAAGTCTCTCTTGGAAGCAAAAATGCACAGGCATATTCATCTGCTAAGAATTGCTTATTTGGTATTCCCAATTGACTTGATATTATATATCCAAGCTCATAGGCTAAATCATAGTTTCTAATTGATGCTGATTTTTTATCATTCCCAAGAGATATTAGATATTTAGTTTCTTTACCTATTCTCTGTTTTTGAGTAAATACGGTTGCTCCTTTTCTATCTACATTCATTCCTGATATTATAATCCCATTAGCCTCTAATAAACTTACCATATTTACTATTGGATTGTTGTTTAAATTCCAAAGTTCTCTAGTCTTATTAGCAAGACTTTCTATATCATTTATATTAACATCCTTAATTAGTTTTCTATTTGGTAAGTTTTCTTTTGGAAATTTTATATAACTTTCCATAAACGAGTATATTTTATGAATGATTATTATTTTTTCTCTATAAGAAATTTCCTCCACTCTAGGAAGTTTAGATTGAGGATTAAAATGACTATCTTCCACAATAACATTTATACTTTCGTTTTTATAAAAATACTCTTTTGGGAAGTTTAATATATTTGATAATTTTAATGCATTTTCAATATTTGGAACATACTTATTTTCTTCAAAAGCTTGTAAATCTTTTTTATTTATTTTAGTTTCTTTAGATAACTGCTCTAGAGTTTTAGCTCTAAAAACTCTAGCTGATTTTAATCTTTTTCCATTAAAGTCTTTTAAATTCATTTGTTTTCTCTCTTTCAAAAATTAAATTCTTTAGTCATACAAATATAAATTATAACATTACAATTAATAATTTATCATATTATTGGCAAAAAAACAAAAGATGAAAACATAAATTTATATTTCCATCTCTAATCTGAATATATGATATAACTAGTTTTAATTATTTAAAAAGCTCTAAATATTCTCCATATCCTAATTCTTCCATGTCTTTTTTAGGTATAAACTTAAGAGAAGCAGAATTTATACAATACCTTAAACCTCCAAGTTCCTTTGGTCCATCATCAAAAACATGACCTAGATGAGAATTTCCTTTAGCACTTCTTACTTCAACCCTATACATGCCTTGTGAAAAATCACTTCTTTCAATTATAGACTTATCTATAACTGGCTTTGCAAAGCTAGGCCATCCACATCCTGCATCAAATTTATCCTTTGAAGAAAATAAAACCTCTCCACTTACTATATCCACATAGATACCTTCTTCATTATTATCATAATATTCATTTTCAAAAGGTACTTCTGTCATGTCATTTTGAGTAACTTCAAATTGAATAGGAGTTAAAGTCTTTTTTAACGCTTCCCTATCTACATTATTTCCATCCCAATAACTTTTTACAAAATTATATCTTCCTGAACCTTTATAATACATATTATAATTTAATGGTCTTTTTTTATAATAATCTTGATGATTTTCTTCTGCTTCGTAAAATTTAGTTGCTGGAATTATTTCAGTAACTATTTTACTATCAAATATTTTACTATTTTCTAAGCTTTCTTTTGACTTCAAAGCTGTATTTTTTTGCTCTTCATCATGATAAAATATAGCAGTTTTATATTGAGTTCCTCTATCACCAAATTGTCCACCATCATCCGTAGGATTAATTTGTTTCCAAAATATATTTAAAAGTTCATCATAACTTATTATATTATCATCATAAGTTATTTGAATAGCTTCAACATGGCCAGTTGTTCCTGAACATACTTCTTGATATGTAGGATTTTCAACATGACCAGATGTATATCCAGAAACTACTTTTATAACTCCATCATATTTATCAAAAGGTTTTACCATACACCAAAAACACCCACCTGCAAAAGTAGCAAGTTTTATCATTTTCATCACTCCTTAAAAAAATTATATTTTATTTATTCCCTAAGAAGTAACTTAATAATCTTGTATTTTATTATTTTTTACTTTATTTAGAAAATACTATATGATATTAAAGTATTTAAAATTGCAAAATCTTTTATCAAAATTATAAACTATAAAAATTTTCTACTTATAAATATAATGAAAAACTATACCTAATTTTTATAAAAACCTTTTTTATTTATCCATTCAAATGCATCTTTTATATCACAGTTTTCACCTAGAGATATTAAATATTCTAGTGAATCACAATCATCCATAGCTACATCTCTCTCCATTTTAGGATTTAACCTATAGTAATTATCTCCAAGAAGTTTTTGAGAAAATAGTTGACTCATTTGAGAGTTCCCTTCTAGTGTAACAGATATAATTGGTAAGTCTGGCTCCTTATTGATTATCCAGTCAATAGCTCCCCATTCAGTTGTATCTGTCTTTATACTATTATATACATATCCAGTCCCTATAGAAAAAAGTCTTGTATTTTTATAATTTAGCTTAAGTCCACTGTCAATTGAATAAACTATACATGCTAAACTTGGGTCAGTTGCTATTATACCACCATCAACATGACAATTATAGGTTGGAAAGAATACTGGTGCAGCACTACTTGCCATTGCTACATCCACAACTTTACTAGTTTTATTAAGAGAATTTGGCATATTATTATAAAATACAGGCCTCCATGAATGTTCTTCATTACCTATATAAAAGCTTGGTACCATGACTAATTTACTTAAATCTTTCAATTCTAAGTCTTCTGGAAATATACTTAGTAAAATTTCCTTTAAATTTTTATTTTCATACTTTGGTCTGAGCATTTCTGCATAACTTTTGTTGAAAATATACTTTGAATTTTCAATTGAATAGAGAGTCTTTATCTCTTTTGGGCTTACACCATATGCAAGCCCTAATGCAATCAAACTTCCTGTAGATGTTCCTCCAAACATATTTATGTTATTTAACAAACTTGGATACTCCTCTACTATTCTCTCAAGTATGGATATACTTAATGCTCCCTTTAATCCACCACCATCGAATGTTAATATATTAAAATTCGAATTTTTCATATATACATACCCCCATATAAAATGCCTTATATATTTTAAATTTTAGTTAAAATAATTACACTATAATATATATATATTATGCAAATTCTATATTACAAAGTTCCTCTTTCTATAATTAAATTCAGTATCCTGCACTATTAAAACTATACTTTTTATTTGTTTGTACTATACACATATTTTAAGTATTATAAGTTTAAAAGTATGATTTATTATAAATAATTGATTAAAATAATATATACTTTAGTAATAGACCATAAAAATATAAATAAGGGTTGACCTTATACAAAGCCACCCCCTTATTTATGTTAATTATAATTAATCTTAATAATACTTTGATTATAAAATTTATACCTTATCAGCTAAGCGTATTTTCTTTATCCTAATATTTTTTTCATATCTTCTTCTGGAGTAGATATAGGAGTTAAAGCAAATTTCTCAACCAATATATTCAATACATTTTCAGACAAGAACGCTGGTAAAGAAGGTCCTATATAGATATTTTTTATACCTAAGTAAAGCAATGTAAGAAGTACACAAACAGCTTTTTGTTCATACCATGATAGAACTATGCTAAGAGGTAATTCATTTACATCACATTCAAAAGCATTTGCCAATGAAATAGCCACTTGAATTGCACTGTAAGTATCATTACATTGTCCCATATCCATTAAACGTGGTAAACCACCTATTTCTCCAAGATTTAAATCATTAAATCTATATTTTCCACATGCAAGAGTCAATATAACAGTGTCTTCAGGAGCTTGTTTTACAAATTCAGTATAATAATTTCTTCCAGGTTTTGCACCATCACAACCACCAACTAATAAAAAGTGTCTTATGGCACCATTTTTTACAGCTTCTACTACTGTATCTTGTACAGATGAAACTGTTCCTCTTGCAAAACCAGTAGTTAGCATATCACCTCCATTTATTCCAGTCATATGCATATCTTCTTTATATCCTCCAAGTTCAAGTGCTTTTTCTATTACACTAGAAAAATCTTTATCTTCTCCAATATGAACCATACCAGGATAAGCAACCACTTCTGTAGTAAATACTCTATCTCTATAACTATCCTTAACAGGCATTAAACAGTTTGTCGTAAATAGTATTGGAGCAGGTATATTGTCAAATTCTTTTTGTTGATTTTGCCATGCTGTACCAAAATTTCCTTTTAAGTGCTTATATTCTTTTAATTTTGGATATGCATGTGCTGGTAATAATTCTCCATGAGTGTATATGTTTATTCCCTTATCTTTTGTTTGCTCTAGCAATTTGTGTAAATCATAAAGGTCATGCCCTGTAACTACAATAAATGGACCTTTTTCAATTTTCATAGGTACTTGAGTTGGCTCTGGTGTTCCATAAGTTTCGGTATTTGCTCTATCAAGTAATTCCATACATTTTAAGTTTATTTCCCCAGTTTTCATTACAAATCCTAAAAGTTCATCACTAGATAAGTCTTCTCCAACTGCTATTAACCCTTCGTAGAAAAAGTCATTCACTTCTTTATCTGTATATCCAAGTACCATTGCATGATAAGCATAAGCAGCCATCCCTCTTAATCCAAATAAAATTAATGATTTTAATGAACGTATATCTTCATTATCATTCCATAAATTCTTCATATCATAGTTATCATTTCTACTACAAGTTGTTGAGCAATCTGAACATCTAGGTACAAGTTCACTTTTTGCTAGTTCAGTTTTTTCAATTTGTCTTTTTATAGCTTCATCATCAAAACTTACATTTGTTACAGTAGTAAACAATCCTTCTATCATAACTTTATCTGTTTCTCTTGTTGGTCTATTTTTATTTCCAACAGTTGCTCTTGAAAGTCCAATTAATACTCCTGTAAGTTCATCTTGTAAATTAGCTGTTCCCCCTTTTTTACCACAAGCTCCATTTATAGTACATCCTTTACCACCAACTGTCTGTTCACATTGAAAACAAAACATATTCTCCATCTTTTATTCCTCCCATTTAATTTTATTTATTAAAATTTATTAAATTGTTTACGATTTACTTAATTAGATTTCTCCATCTACTATTTTCCCATCTACAGATATAGTAATTACTTGCCATGGTATCATCTTTCCACTATTTTGTAGGGCTGTTTTAACTGCATTTACGATACCACCACAACAAGGTACCTCCATACGTGTTACCACTATATTTTTAATATCATTTAATCTTAAAATTTCTGTAAGTTTTTCAGCATAATCAACTTCATCAAGTTTAGGGCAACCAATTAATGTAACCTTATTTTTCATAAATTTATTATGGAAATTTCCATATGCATATGCTGTACAGTCTGCTGCTATTAAAAGACTTGCATTCTTTAAATATGATGCATTAGCAGGTACTAGTTTTATTTGCACTGGCCACTGATTAAGCTGAGACTCTTGTGCCTCCATTACTATATTGTTATTTGTAGATATAGTATCTAAATCTTGTCTTTTTATAGACTTAGACTGAGAACCTGGACATCCACATGCTAAATTTTCTTTTTGTGCTCTCTTTGCTTCCATATTTGCTTTTACTGCTTCTTCATCATATTCTGCAGCCTCTCTATTTTCAAATGAAATTGCATTCGTTGGACAAGTTGGTAAACAATCTCCTAAACCATCGCAATAATCGTCTCTTAAAAGTTTTGCTTTTCCATTTACCATACCTATAGCTTCTTCATGACAAGCTTCAACACATAATCCACAACCATTACATTTTTCTTCATTAATTTTAATTATTTTTCTAATCATTTATATCACCTCATAAAATTTTTTTGTTTAAAATACTACTTTACTAGATATTTATTTTTAAGACATAGGTCTTTTTTATTTTAGATTTTTGTATCAGGATTTTTATATCTCCTTGCTTTTATAAATTTAGTATAGTACAATGAAAAGAAATTATCGGTTGCATATGCAACAAGGAAGTGATTATTTGAAAAAATTTTTAGAAAAACATATAAATCTATTAAGAAGGATTTCTCTGTTTGAAGGGATTAAAGATGATGAACTTGAAGCAATGTTAGAATGTTTGGGTGTTACTGATAAGACTTATCCAAAAGATGACATAATATTTTCTGTAGGAAATGAAGTGACTTCTATTGGAATTATGCTTAAGGGAAGTGCACACATAATAAAAGAAGATATTGAAGGTAATAGAAATATTGTGGCTGAACTTTTACCTGGTGATTTATTTGGAGAGGTGTTTGCTTGCACTAGACTACATAAAAGTACTGTAACAGTAGTGACAACATCTTCATGTGAAGTTCTATTTATAAAGTTTAAAAGTGTGACTGGTATTTGCTCGTCTACATGTGAATTTCACAATAGACTTGTTGAAAATATGTTACAATTAATAGCTGAAAAAAATATTTTACTTCATAACAAAATAGAGTTGCTTTCTTGTAAAACAACTCGTGAAAAATTGCTCATGTACTTTTCAAATCAAATAGAGAGAACGGGTAACTATAAGTTTACAATCCCTTTTTCAAGAAATGAAATGGCTGACTTTTTATGTGTTGATAGAAGTTCTATGTCAAGAGAACTTGGAAAAATGAGAGATGAAGGTCTATTATCTTTTAACAAAAATAAGTTTGAAATCTTTTGTTTCCAAAATAAGTTTGATATTTAAACTTATATGATTCAATACACATAATTTTAATTAATTCAAATTATAGGCATTACGTCTAAATCTAGAATTTATATTTTTACTCAAAAAGTTAATAGATATCTTAATTATATAAATTAAGATATCTATTAATTTTGTATGTTAATTAGCTTACTTTTATGAAAGTATCTCATATGTCTTAAGACATACTTCAATTATATGTTTTTAATTAAATACTTCTTCTTTCCTAATAATATTTAAAAATTTTGCCGTTCTTTCATTTTTTGGATTATTAAATATTTCATCAGGAGTTCCTTCTTCAGCTATCACACCATTATCCATAAATATAATTTTATCAGCAACTTCTTTTGCAAAATTTATTTCGTGAGTCACAATAAGCATTGTTATTCCATCTTTTGCAAGCGATTTTATAACACTTAAAACTTCTCCAACAAGTTCTGGGTCAAGTGCAGATGTTGGTTCATCAAATAATATTACATTTGGATTTACTGCCATCGCTCTAGCTATACCTATTCTTTGTTGCTGACCTCCAGATAACTTTGATGGATAAAAATCTTTTCTATCTAACATCCCAACTTTTTCTATTAATTTTAGAGAAATTTCTCTAGCTTCTTGTTTACTCTTTTTATGTACTACTATCAATGCTTCCATTACATTTTCTAATGCTGTTTTATTTTTAAATAGGTTATAATTTTGGAATACCATAGATGTATGTTTTCTTAAATTTGCTATATCCTTTTTTGTTGCTTTTTCTACATCTACTTTTACATCTCCAATCATTATTTTTCCTTTTGTAGGCTCAACTAAATAATTTAAACATCTAAGTAACGTAGATTTACCTGTTCCAGATGGACCAAGTATAGCTACTACTTCACTTTGATTTATTTCTAAATTTATACCTTTAAGAACTTCTGTACCTTTAAAACTTTTATGTAAATTCTCTACTTTTATCATTATTATCCACCTTTTTTAATAAACAGAATAGACTAATCATATATTTGATACTAAAATTAATATGTTAATTTGAAATCTAAAAATAACTTAGTCATTTTATTTTTAAATAGAATATATTCTTATAATTATAATCTAACATTGACAAAGATAATCTACTGCAAGTTGTGCAAATAATGAAGATGCTGTGCTTAAACATTTTTCATCTATATTAAACTTGTTATTATGAAGTCTGTAATTTATATTTTTTTATTTATTTCCTACCCCTATATACATAAATAAACCAGGTCTTTCATTCATATAAATAGCAAAATCTTCACCTGTCATTGCTGGAAAATCAATCATTTCAATATTTTCATCTCCAAGTATTTTTAAAGCACTTTTTCTTCTAAGATGATAACTCTAATATCGTTCCTATAATTAATGAAAATATCAGTGAGCTTATTGCTAAAATCACAGTTACATTGAATGATTTCATTATTATTGGAAATAATTCCAAAAAATATTTCATGTTAAAAATCATAAAATAAGTCCCCCTCACTTAATGTTGTTTTTTGCAAACTTTTGTCACATATTAAATTATAATAGAATTTTATTTATTTTTCCAATAGAAAAAAACTATTTCCTTACCCACTTATATAGCCCTTTTTAATATCAAATTTATTTAATATGATTGGGCTGTCTAACTCGTTTTTATAAAATTAAAACATATGAAAAAGTTGTAATATAGATATTTACATATCATTACTGCTATTGCAAATCAACCTCCGTGGAAGACTGTATATTAATCAATAAAAAATTAGATACGAAAAAATTTAGTAAAGAATTAAATATATCTCGTGTATCATTTACTTCAGAAGAATTATTATGGATGTAGTGATGGAACGAATACTGGATATATTAAAATAAAGACTGAGTATATATTAAATATTTTATTACCATATACTAAACATAAATATAGAGTTATCGAAACATCATGTCTAAATTTACTATAATTGACATAGTGCGCCTCCTAAATAATTAAATCATTATCTTCTTTTATCTTTATTGCCTTCTTAAATCCGTCTGAAATCACAAAACTCATAAGAGCAACCACAAAATATACAAGAGTTGGGACTGTGAAGTAAAATCCGAATCCTAAATCTAGGAACCTCATTCCTGTTCCAGTAGTACCGAAAGTTGAACTAAATTCTATAACAGAATTTAAAAGTAAAAGATAGCCAATAAGTCTAAATCTTTTTGCATTTTCATTTATGAATAAGCTATATTCAGAACTATTTAATATTTCTAACAATGACTTTACTATAATAAAATATGATACAACCAAAGAAAACCTTAACATACCAGATATAAAACTTTGTATAGTTGCTTCACCACTAAAACAAATATAACTAAAGCCTTTAATTCCTCCTACAGAAAGTACTAATGCTTAAAAAAAAAATAAAATTTGTAATATACCATTTAATAGATTTTTTATAAATTTATCAGACACTATATCAACTCCTTTAAAATATTTTATATACTACATCATATAATATCGTTTTTCAATAATTTTTTATAATAAAAGACATATTTTATTGTTAAAAATATAAAATATTTTAATTTCCTAAGTAAATATTTTAAGAGTAATTAAAATTATCTGTTGTTAGTGTAAGGTTTCTGATAATTAACACTATGAATATCTATATCTATATTCCAATTTAAAAATTATTAATATCTATATTAAAATTTATTAGATAAAAACCTAAATATAGTCACTAATTTTAAGTTATAATAAGTATATTAAAATCAATAAAAGGGAGTTTTAAATTTGAATGCTGAAAAAATAAATCAATATATTAGGTCAGTTAAACTAAACAGAAAAGGTATACATAGTATAAATGAATATCCATTTAATCTACCAATAGTAAAAAACTTATATCAACTTGAGTTTCATAAAAACGTAACTTTTATAATTGGTGAAAATGGAAGTGGAAAATCAACATTATTAGAAGCAATAGCTATTGAATATGGATTCAACCCTGAAGGTGGGACAAAAAACTTTGGCTTTAGTACTTATAATAGCCACTCTGAACTTCATAAATATATAACAATCACAAAAGGACCTAAAAAACCTAAGCAAAATTTTTTCTTGAGAGCTGAATCTTTTTATAATGTAGCTACTGCAATAGATAAAGCTTCTAGGTTTTCGTCAGGAGTAAAAACTATAAACTATTATGGAGGAGTATCATTGCATGAACAATCTCATGGTGAATCATTCTTCTCATTATTTATTCATAAATTTTCTAAAGAAGGAATATATATATTAGATGAACCAGAGGCAGCACTTTCACCTGCTAGACAGATGGCTTTTATAACAAGATTACACGAATTAGTAACCCAAAATTGCCAATTCATCATAGCAACACACTCACCCATATTAATTTGTTATCCTAATTCAATCATCTATGAAATAAATGAGAATGGCATTAATAAAGTTAAATGCGAAGATAGTGAAAATTATCAACTTACTCAAGATTTTTTAAATCATAAAGAAAAATTCTTAAACATGTTAATTGATTAGTAATCCATAAGACAAACTTTTTAAAATAAAAATTTAAACTTCTAACTATCTCAATTTTTTATTTTATAAGTATATACATAAAAAGACTATATTAAATTAGTTATAATACAAATTTAATGTAGTCTTTTACAAAGTTCATTTTACATCTTAGTATAAATTATAATTTATAATTAATCTACTTCCATATTAAACTTTAATGCTCCTGTAGGACATACCATTACACAAGGTGCATCCATACCCCACTCATTTCGTTCAACACAACCATTACACTTGTTTGCTTTACCATCATTTCCATAAATCAAAGCTCCATATTCACAAGTTTTTTCACAAAGTTTACATCCTATACAATCTTGATTATCTAATATGACAAATTTATTTTCTTTTTTAAAACAATCTTTAGGACATACATCTACACATTTTGCTTCATCACAATGAACACATGATAATGAAAAATATTCTACCTTTTCTTTTTCTTCCACTGTAAATACATGTCTAAAAAATTCACCATTATCTATGTCATTATCATTTTGGTCTATACAAGCAAGCAAACAAGCCCCACATGCTGTACATAACTCTTTATTGAATTCAAATAAACTTTTCATTATATCCCCCCAATTATTTATTCACTTTTTCAATCTTACACTTACAACTTCTATATGCAGGGAATCCACTATAAGGGTCAAAATTATCACAGATGATACTATTTACATCAACTTCTCTATATCCATGATACATATGTATGTTTTTATATAAAACTCTATCAGTAACATTGACCTTGACATTCAAACTTCCTATTTTAGTAGTTATTTTTATATAATCTCCATTCTTAATACCTAAGTCTTTTGCATCTAAACTAGAAATGTCACAACTAGCCTCATTTTTTAATATTCTCGAAAGCTTAACATCATGAAGTCTTGAGTGTAATGCATTTGGAATTCTTGCACCTGATGTTAATAGGTAATTATACTCATCTATATCATCATTAAATTCTTTGTATGTTGGTAATGCATCTAATCCAAAATCTTTATATTTCTCAATAATTGTAGATTTTAATTCAAACTTAGATGTACTAGTATCATAACCTTCCATTGTATACGAACCTACCTCATATGATTTAAAATCTTTACATTTCAATGGTAAATCACTTTCTTTAAGTTCATCTACATCTACACAAGTTCCTTTAAACATATGTCTTATACTTGCTTCATAACCTGCTTTTAAGAAATCATCTTCTATGTCCATAACATTTGCTAAATCAGAAAGTATTTCTACATCTGATTTTGAATCATATAATGTATCAATTACTTTTTTCGTATATGTAATATATCCACCTGGATAACTCTTACATTCTTCTCTTTCAAAAGATGTGCATGCAGGTAAAAGTATATCTGCATATTTTGATGCATCTGTCATAAATAAATCTATATTGACAAAGAAATCTACAGTGTTTAGAGCGTTAAAAAGCCTACCTGAATTAGGAAACATTCTAGCATTTATACCATGACAAAACAATGCTTTTATTTCATAAGGTGTCTTTTCTTCTATTTGTCGAGTTAAATCCATAGCTTGAAATTGATTTACCATTTCATTCCAAAGAGGAAATCTTTCCCCACCAATTCTTTCATTTATATTTTTAGGTAGCACTTCTTTTACAAACTCTTTTTCTAATGTTTGAAATCCTCCTACCTTACCAGCAAAATAATCTTGTTTTGGTATGTTACCTCCAATTTTATCATAATTACCTGTTATAGCAGATAGAGACATCATTGCCCTATAATTTTGAAATCCATTTTGGTGATGAACTACTGGAGCAGCACTTTCATTTATACAAAATGGACCTTTCGATAACATCTCTACAGCTTTTACTATATCATCTTTAGAAACCCCTGTAATTTTGTTGACAGTATCTAAATCAAATAATTTTACATATTCCTTGTATTCATCAAACCCATGTACATGTTTTTCTATGTATTCTTTATCTATCAAATCTTTTTCTATAAATAAATTAGCCATTCCTAGAGCTAAAGCTCCATCAGTACCAGGCTTAACTCTCAAGTGCAAATCTGATATTTTTTGAGTTGTTGGTGTTATCCTAGGGTCTACAATTATAAATTTTAAACCTTTTTCCTTTAGTTTACTTAAATTTACACTATTTAAAAATTTAGAGTAGTATGGATTAAACCCCCAACCTAAATAAGTATTTGCATTTTCCATATCCTGCATTGTAAAATTTCTCCCAGTTGCAACATTTCCAGCCATCTGTGCTGATGTTGAACAGGAGCTTGATTCTGTACCATAATTAGGAGAACCAAATGAAGATGCAAACCTTTGTAAAAACGGTCTATACCACTTTCCATACCCTGTAAAAAATGCTACATGTTTTGCTCCATATTCGTCTTTTATTTTATTTAATTTTCCCCCTATTTCACTATAAGCTTCTTCCCATGATATTGGCTTAAACTTTCCTTCACCTCTTTTTCCAATCCTCTTCAGTGGTGTTTTTATTCTATCTTCTCGATACATATATTCTCTATTACAAAGCCCCTTTGTACACAACAACCCTCTGTTCATTGGATGCTCTTTTGTTCCTTCTATTTTTATTACTTTGCCATCTTTGACATATGCATCAATTCCACAATGAATTCCTGGAGAACAAATATCACATAAAGTCTTCTTTATTTCTATTCCTGTTTCCTTACATGGTATCTTAGCCTTAATCAATTTATAACTATCCATATCAATATCTTCCTTTCCCAATGATAAATATAAAACACTATAATTATTATACATTCTTTTAATTTAAATATCATAAACTTAAAATATGTTTTTAATAATTAAATTTTATATACATTTATAAACTACTTAAATCATTATTTTTCACTCCTAGTTTACAGGAGATTACAATAAAAATCTAATAGCAAATTGTTATTTATATATATTTTGCAATAGATAAAAGCTATTTATATATGCTTTAATTTAAACACTGTATTTAGAGTGTAAATTGAATAGATTTAGATTATAATATATACAGTGAGGTAAGGTGAATAAAATGAAAATAGATATGATATATAAATTAATCAAAAGAAATACAGAACCATCAAGATGGTCAAGAGGTATAAAATACTATAGTAATCAATTAGTTGATTATATAGACATTGATATTGATGACTTACAAAATAACTTGCTAACATTTCGTGGTGGAGTCAATTCTGAGGATAATTATAGCTTTTATTTTAATTCAATAACAATAGATATAAAACACTTTAAAATAATTGAAAGTGACTGTAGTTGTGTTGATTGTCAATCAAATATTACAAATCGAGGCATCTTTATATGTAAACATCTAGTTGCTATTGTGATAAAAAGCCTAAAGCAAATAAAAAGTAAAAATGACATTCCTCCTGTTCTAATAGATATATTAGATGATGATAAAGATAAACTTTCTAAGACTGATTCTAAAGTCGGCTTGGACTTAAGTAAACAACTACTTTCTTTTTTAAATGATACTAAAAAAGAAAGAGTCAATTTAGATGTATTATTAAACATTGATTCAAACAAAGCAATTGCTGAGTTTAAAATTGGAATCGATAAAATGTATGTTTTAAAAAATATCACTGAATTTGCATATTCAAAACTTAATGGATATGAATTGGAGTTTGGAAAAAAATTTATTTATAATCCTAACATCCATTATTTTGCTGATGAAGATGAGAAGTTAATAGATATGATAGAAGAATATGGAACAAATCTTTCATATAATTTTTATTCGTCATACTCAAAAAAGTTCATGGAAATAAATATGAGTTCTCTGAAACAATTTTTGAATGCTCTTAAGGACAAGGATTTTACTCTAATTTTTTCTAAGAAAGAATATCATCCAAAAGTATCAAGTGATATTTTACCAATAAAATTTAATTTTAAAAATATAGAAGATAAAATTGTCTTATCCTCCAAAGACTTACTACCTGTTCCACTTAGTAGAAAAGGTGATGTACTTTTATATGAGAATAATATCTACTTATTGTCTCATAAAAAGGCTCGAGATTATTCAAAAATCTATCAAGTATTATCAAAATCTAAGGAATTAAAATTTGATAAAGAAGACTCTAAAGATGTTTTAGGGCTATTAGTGCCTAAATTAAAGTCAATATCCAAAGAAGTTTATTTGGATGAAAACATAAAAAATAATATAGCAAATAATTTTGAAACAGAGTTTTACTTTGATATAATTGATGGCAATGTATGTTGCGACATAAAGTATATCTATGATGATGAAAGTGGTAAAAAATTTATACTTCCCAATATACAAAAGGAGGCTAAAATTGAAAATAAAATGCTTTCTTCACAATTTGTAAAAGAAAATAACAGATATACATTTAAAGGAACTGACTATGACCTATTTACATTTTTAGATTCACAGTTAGAATCTTTAAAGGAATTTGGAGATATCTATTATTCTGAAAAGTTTAAATTGAAGAAAATATATAATTCTTCATCAATTCAAGCTTCAATTAATCAAACTAATCAAAATTATCTAGAATTTAATTTTAATATATCTGATATAAATCCAAAAGAGTACAAAGATATTCTAAAAGCTCTCCAAGAAAAACGTACTTTTTATAAGCTAAAAGATGGAAGTTTTATAGACTTATCAGAAAAAGAAACTAAAGATTTTTTTGAACTGGTTGAAAATTTGGATGTAATTGATAAATCAAAAGATAATAAAATTCATAATAATAAAGCTCTATATATAAATGAAATGATAAAAGGTAAAGATTTAAAATTTATAACTGGTAAAAATGAATTAGAAAATACATGTGCTAAATTTAGAAATTTTAATGTTATAAATTCAGAAATTCCAAGTAATTTAAAAGCAAATCTACGTGACTACCAAATAAATGGTTTTAATTGGTTTAAAGTTTTAGATTTTTATAAATTTGGTGGTATATTAGCTGATGAAATGGGTCTTGGAAAAACAATACAAACTATTACATTTTTACTATCTGTATTCAATAAAAAAAGTATTATTGTTACGCCAACATCACTTATTTATAATTGGAAAAATGAATTTGAAAAATTTGCTCCAGATATAAAAGTTCTATTGATACATGGAAATAAAAAAGATAGAGAAAAGTGCTTTAGAGAAATAAACGATTTTAATGTAGTCCTTACAACATATGGTACTCTTAGAAATGACTTAGAAAAATATAATGAAATAATTTTTGATTATTGTGTAATAGATGAGGCTCAAAACATTAAAAATCCAGTGGCTTTAGTAACAGAAGCTGTAAAAAATATAAATGCCAAAAATAAATTTGCACTTACTGGTACACCTATGGAAAACAATTTAGTAGAGTTATGGTCTATATTTGATTTTATAATGCCTGGATATTTATATAGTAGAGGAAAATTTCAAGAGTTATTTATAAATAAAGAAGATAATGTTGAAAATTTAAAAAGACTTATAAAGCCTTTTATTCTTAGAAGAAGTAAAAAAGAAGTAATGAAAGAACTCCCAGACAAGATTGAGAAAAACTTTTTTGTTGAATTAAATAAGGAACAGAAAAAAATATATAGTGTGTATGCAAAAGATATACAAGATAAAATGAAAGATAAAAATCTTAAGAAAGATAAAATAGTTATTTTCTCTTATTTAACTAAACTAAGACAGCTTTGTTTAGACCCAAGTATAGTGGTAAAAGATTATAATAAAAAAAGTTCAAAAATAGAAACATGTCTAGAAATACTTAGAGATAGTATAAATGAAAATCACAAGATATTATTATTTTCACAATTTACATCTGTCCTTAAAAATATAGGCAAGGAACTTGATAAGTGTAAAATTGCATATCACTATATAGATGGTAAAACTAATGCTAAAGAAAGGCTTGAACTTGTAGATAAATTTAATAATAGTACTGACAAAAAAGTTTTTTTAATATCTTTAAAGGCAGGTGGTACAGGATTAAATCTTACAACTGCTGATATTGTAATTCACTTTGACCCATGGTGGAATCCATCAGTAGAAAATCAAGCTAGTGACAGAGCTCATAGATTCGGTCAAAAAAATGTAGTACAAGTTATAAAGTTAATTGCTAAAGGCACTATAGAAGAAAAGATAATAAAATTACAAGAAAATAAAAAAGAGCTTATAAATCAATTTATAAATGGAGAGCTTTCTAACGAAGGTGTATTAAGAAGTTTATCTGATAGTGAGATAATGGACTTGTTTAATTGAAGGTAAGATATATAGTAAGTAAAAATAAAATACTACTATGTTATTTGTAATTGATAAACAGGAGTTTCCTAAAATATAGGAGACTCCATAATATCTTAAGCTTTGCAAATTATATGTAAATCTTTCTTTGCTTATATATTAACCTTCTTTATAAATATACAATTAATCCAAACAATCCAGATAACACCATCATAAGTATAGGTCCAATCTTATATTTTCGTAAACAGTACAATGAACAACAAAATAAAATAACAGCTATAATATCTATATTTTTGAAAATATTGGTAGTATAATAATTTGAAGAACCAAAAAATGTCAACAATATAATTGTAAATCCTGCTGAGATGATTAATCCTAAAGAGGATGCTTTCAGTCCATTTAAAATTTCAAAAACAAATTTCGAACTCTTATATTTTTTAAAAAATCCATATAAAAACATAGAAATAATTATTCCTGATATTATACAACCAACTGTTGCTGATATAGCACCCTCAATTCCTGCCACTTGCATACCAACAAAAGTAGAAGTATTAACAGCTAATGGACCTGGAGTCATTTGAGAAATTGTAATAATATCAGTAAAAACCTTTTGTGTTATCCATCCTTGCTTAAAAACTACCTGTTCCTGTATAATTGGAATAATAGCATAACCACCACCTATACTAAACATTCCTATTTTCAAAAACGTAAAGAATAAATTTATAATCATATACTCTCCCCCTTTTTTCGAAGTTGAATATATATAGCAAATAAACAAATCAAACAACTTAAAAGTAATACGAGTATTACATTAATTTTAAGGAAAGTACAAGCAATAAATGAAAATGGTACTAATAGATTTAATAACATTGATTTTTCATTAAGAATCATTTTATACATATCTATAGTCAAATCTACAATCAATGCAGCAACGCATGCCTGCATACCTTTTAAGATTGCAATTATATAAATATTTGAAGAAAACGCAACATACCACCTTGAAACAAGTCCTAAAATTACTATAGGAGGTATAATTGAACAAATACAACTGATAATTACTCCTATAAATCCAGCTGTTCTTTTACCTGCTAAAATGCTTAAGTTGATTGCAATTGCTCCAGGTGAAGATTGAGCAATTGTAGCCATTTCCATAAGCTCTGATTCACTAAATATTTTTTTATCCATAACATAGTACTTTTTTATCATAGGAACAACAACGTATCCACCACCAAAAGTAAAGGCACTTATAAATAAATTTATATAGCAAAGCCATAAATACAATTTAATATTTTTTCTCATAATATTCCTTTCTATGTGCACATGGACATATTATAAATGTTGTACTGCTATTTGTAAAATGATAAAATATTGTTGCAGACATGAATTTAATTCATGAGTAAAGGAGTCTAATTATGAATTTTAAACATTGCATTATTTTTAGAGAAGTTGCAAGAGTAGAAAATTTCACTAAAGCTGCAAATAATCTATTTATTACACAATCAGCAGTTTCCCATGCAATAAGAGAGCTTGAGAATGAGGCTGAAACCAAATTATTTGAGCGATTACATAAAAGTGTTAAATTAACAAAAACAGGAGAACTTCTTTTACAAGAAATTTTGCCAATACTTGAAAATTTAGAAAATGTTGAATCAAGGATTAAAAACTTAGAGTGTGAAACGCCCATACATATTGCGTCTTGTATTACATTTGCTCAAATATGGCTGCCTCAATTAATAAGGAGATTTCAAGAAATATATCCAAATACTAAGATTAACGTTGAAGTTCATAGTGCATTAAAAGCATTAAAATTATTGAAACAAGGAAAGGTTGATATAGCTTTTATTGAAGGGAAAATCATACAAGGCGCATTAGAAATCAGAAAATTTTCTTCTTATGAATTATGCATTGTATCTTCACCAAGCTATTGCAGTACTGCCGAGTTAAGTTTATCTCAACTATTGGGTATGGATTTACTATTACGAGAAAGAGGAAGTGCTGTACGTGAAACTTTTGAATCAGCTGTAACCTTGCAAGGTTACAAAGTACATGCAAGCTGGGAAAGTGTAGATTCACAATCCCTAATAGAAGCTACTAAAAATAGTTTAGGTGTTTCAATTCTTCCTAAAATTCTAGTTGAGCAAGAAATAGAAAAAGGAAACCTTATACAGATATTTATTCCTGATTTTAAACTTTTTAATGATATTACTGTAGTAATAAATAAAAATAAGTATAAATCTGCCTCATTAGAAAAACTATGTCAATTAATTTAGCATTTAAAAGGATACCTGATAAATTCTCTATGAAATAATCAAGTATCCTTTTTATAAGCAATATCTATTACTTTTTATAAGTCTCTCTTCCATTGTTTGTTATTCATTATTATATACAAAAACTTTTTAAATTACTTCTTAAGAAAACCTTTAGCTATTTTTAAGAAAGCAAGACCATTTGATAAAATTGCAGGATGACCAATTTATTAAAAAAGTGTTATCAATACATAATAGATATGTCTAATTACATATTTTAATAACACCCTTTTTAAATTTTTTGTAATATAAATAAAAATTTGTTTGTGTTATTATTTAATCCCAGCTCTGTAATTCAATAATATTTCCTTCTATATCTGTTGCATATACAAATGTAGCAACTTGTCCATTAGGATATTTTGTTTTAACAATTTCTCCAACTTGACCTCCACCTGCACTTTTTATTTTATTTAGGGTTTCTTCAACATTTTCAATTTCAAATGCGATGTGTGAAAAACCATAATTATTTATATTTTTTTGAAGCACTTCACCATATAAATTATATGAAAATATTTCTAATGTTGGTAAACAATCATCATATCCAGGTAAAGCTAAGTGCACACCTTCAATATGAGCATCTTTTATCCCTGTCAATCTATCCAACCATTCACCTTTTAGGTTTCTTTGTGGTGGTACTTTTCTGCATTCAAATACATCTTTATAAAATTCAGACAGCTTTTCCCAGTCTCTTGCTATTATATTTGTATGTACGTATCTCATATATTCCAACGCCTTTATAAAATATAAAGTATTCTTTATTTCCATAACACACTCTATTCCATGCTCAAATTATATCATTAAATTATTCTTTTAAAAATTTCTTTGCTACATTTGAGAAAATTAATCCATTTGATAAAATAGCTGGATGTCCACCTTTATTAAACAGATGCATTTTTCCATTTTTAATTTTTTCAAGAAGTGATGAAAAAGTATTTTCAAAGAAATCATGAGCTACTAAAGATACAAATTCATCTTCTTTACTTCCTGTTAAAAGTACATCTGGTTGCATAGTTTCTAGAGGCTTATGAAAAAATTTACCTATAGTTTTATAATGTTCAAAAATAGCTTCTGTATCATTATCTACTACTTGCTCCCAATTTTCGCCTTGATTGTAAATATAAAAAGCTTTTGCATCATCATCTTGCTTTGATGCTTCACGCTCTAATTTCACATTTTGCACAAAGGACTCTAGAGGAGCTTCTCCTTCAAAACTATCTGCAATTACCTTATTCACTAAATCGGGTCTTTCAAGTGCAACATTTAATGCAACAAGAGCTCCTCCACTACTGCCAATTATATTTACTTTTTTATAGTTCATCTTTTCTAAAAAACATATAACTTGCATAGCCTCATCAAACCATAAATCGACAGAAAACTTATCAACCATTTGAGATTTGCCATGACCAACAAAATCAATTAATATTATTTTATATTCATCTTTATAAAAATCGATTATATCATCAAACATCTTAGATGAGGCTGTATTTCCATGTAAAAAAAGTAATGGTGTACCATCTCCAATTTCATTATAGTAGCACTGTTTGTTATTATATTTAAAGTATGCCATATGTTTCCCCCTTTAATATTTCTATAAATATATGTTTATGATTTACATTTAAAATGACTATTGTCATAAACACTTAAAAATAGTATAACTTAGAGTATAACCAAAATCAATAATACCTTAGTTGATTTGTTGTTTACTTAAGTTATTATAATCTAACTTCTGTAAAGTTTCTTTTTTGTACGAAAATGTTCTTTCCATTTGCAACTTCATCTCGATAGCAAAGCAATTCATTAGTATTGATACTTTTACTTAAATTCATAATTTCATAATCAAAGAGAGCATTTCCTGTATCTGTAATAAAAATATTCAATCTCTCTTTCCATTGTTCATTAAAAATTTGTTCTTTTTGGGCAACTAGTACATTTACTGTTAAATCTTCAATCCTTGAGATATGTCACAAAACCCATGCAATAGTTTCGTCTTTACTTGTTGGCACAATAGCATATTCATTTCTGTTTAAGTCATTAATAAGTTTGTCCACTTCATTTTTTTCTGTATTTGATATTTCTGAGAGATGTAATTTTGAATGAATTTCTAAAAATAGTGTTTTTACCTGTTCTATTTTTTCTTCTTTACGTATGATTTTATTTAATTCTTTGTGTACTTCACTTAACCCATTTCCAAAATATTTCATATAGTACCTCTTAATCAAATTCTTTTTTCTTCTAATTTTATTTTATCTAGCCTTTATAATCTCATTATACTTAGAAAATACAAAACCAATGCAATTTATTATAATAATTAACTAATAATGATAATTGAATTATTGTATATCTCTTTTTACCTTAACCATTTTTTTCTTTATAGGAATCTCTTTATATCTTTTCAATATCAAGTCTCCCTTGTAATTTAATATATCTATATATGAACATAAATCTTGAACTTCGATTACACCTATATCATCATTAGTAATACCTTTTATATTACTAAATGCTCCAACTATATCTAAGACCCTTATCTTCTTCTTTTTGCCAGCATTTAAATACAATTTAACTACTTCATTTTCTAGATTTGATTTTATATATTTACTTTTGTTTGAATTTTTAGCAATTTTTTTTCTTTTCGATACTTCTTTCAAAATTTCTTTTGAATATTCTTCAAACAAAACTTTACCCTTAATAATACTACTTTGTTCTATATTAGTTAACTCATTTATTTTATATCCTACATATGTTTCTATATTATCTATATATTTCTCATCTTTTTCATCTACTATAGTGATAGCTTTTCCACTATTTCCTTTTCTACCAGTCCTACCTATTCTATGTATATAGTTTTCCTTATCTTGTGGCACATCATAGTTTATGACTAAAGAAATATCATCAATATGTATTCCTCTAGATGCTACATCACTACTAACCAATACATTAAACTTTATATTTTTAAAATCCTTAATCACAAATATTCTTTTTTCTTGTGATAAATCTGCATGTAACTCTCTTACCAAAAAACCTTCCTTACTCATTTTATTATATAGTTTAGATACTTTTTCTTTAGTATTACAAAATATTATTACACTCCTTGGATTTTCGCTGTATATTAATTCTTTTAAAACTACATACTTATTTCTTTCCTTTGACTTGATTATTTTATCATCTATTTGTCTTAATCCTTCATTAGTGTTACTTTCATTTCCTTCTACATTTATAATGCTGTAATCTGGCATATATTTTTCACATATATATTTTATCTCTTCACCTATTGTAGCTGAAAAAAGACCTAATGTTCTCTCTTTAGGTATATTTGTTAATATTGTTTCCATTTGTTCAAGAAAACCTTTATTAAACATTTTATCAGCTTCATCTATTATTAAATACTTTATTTTTTCTAAATTAATAGTGCCTCTATTTATATGGTCAATTATTCTACCCGGAGTAGCTACAACGACATGAACCCTTTGCTTTAACTCAGCTACTTGTTCTTTTATAGATTGTCTACCAAATATAGCACTACATCTTACCTTCTTTAACCTTCCTATACTTGATATCTCATCTTTTACCTGTAGCGCTAATTCTCTCGTTGGTACTACTATAAGTGCTTGAATATTATTGTATTCTATATCAATATTTTCACATATAGGTATTGCAAAACTTGCTGTTTTCCCACTTCCTGTTTTTGATTTTACTGCTATATTTTTACTATTTAACAATTCTGGAATAACTTCTATTTGTACCTTAGAAGGTACATTATATTCTAAATTTTTTAATGACTTAAGTATCTTTTTATCCAATTTAAAACTTTCGAATGTATATTTCATATATTACCACCTTATTATGTTTATTTTTATCTTATCAATTATATTTTTCTCCATTATATTATTATAATGTAAGACACCGATATTTTTATACTTTTTATCATTATATATAGATTTTAGCAGAAAAAATTATGAACTAGTCCTTAAATCAAAATAAAATCTAAAAAAATACCCCTTATTAACATTGATAAGTCAATATTTTCAAGGGGTATTTTTTTTAGATAATTAAATTGATTTAAATAAACTGAATTAGTATACTTCTTAGGTTTAATTTATATTCCTAGACAATTTTTCAATTTATATCTAAGATTAAAAGGTATTAATCAATACCTAAATTACCATAATCTCACATACCTATATCTTTATTCAAAATACCTTCTGTAATTAATCGTGCTATATAGTCATAACCTGCTTCATTGGCTTTATTGCAATCATCCACATTATCACAGAAAAAACTTTCAATTTGTATTGCAACTGGATTCGTGTTTCTCAAGATATATAAATTTTCTCTTTTTTTAGCTCCTCTATTTTCAAATAATTCTCCAAGTTTATTAGATACTCTTTTAGCATATTCTAATCCTTCATTACCATAATAAAGTACTTCTGCACCAAAGCTTTTTCCATCACTTTTATTTAAATGTAGCTCTACTAGTAAATCATATTTGCCACTATTTACTTTTGGAACTCTATAAAAAAACTCTTCTTTTTCTGCTACAAAATGTCTTTCTGGACAAATTATTACATCTACTGTATTACCTTGACTTATGAGCATCTCTGCTAACATAGGAGCTAATTTTTTATTATAACTATACTCATCAACTATTGCATTTACACCTGTACTTTTTCCACCTTTTAGTATACTATGACCTACTGTTATGCATATTTTCATTTACTTTTTGTCACCTTCTTTTAAAGCTAAAATTTGTATAATAGTAATATGATTTTAAAGCTATTACTAGTAATAATATATTAATTGAAGATGGCAAAAGTTCTCATAACTTATCATTTTTTTAACATATTTGTCTTATTTTAGCATAAATCTAGATGCTTAATTTTATTTATTACAATTATTATTTAACTCTATTTCATAATAACTACTGTAAATCCAGTATAAGTATTATAGTTCAACACATTATCTAACAGTATATGTTACAAACATTGAATTATTTGGTGTATTCCTAAGAATACTGTGGTTATTAAATTTATATTTCTATATTTATTACAGATATATTGCAAGCTAAAATTTCCTCAAGAATCATAAATTTCTTATCTCTAACTTTGCTAACACTTTTATTCTTAAACTATATACTTGTCATTATAATATTATAATAAATTATTTGATAATAGCTTATTGTTAAGGCTTTATAATCAATTTATAAGTCATAAATACTTGATTAACTGATTTTTTATAATTGATGCTATTTTAACAATAATTATCACCTTATATCTAATCTATAATAATATTTGTATACATTAAACCATATAATTGTTTTAGTAATTTTAAATTTTATGTACAACCAATTAATAGTATAATAAAAGCGATGTATTTATGAATAATTCACCATTATTCAGTTCATTTATTGATATATGTTCAGTTTTTATATTTATACTTTTTACATCTTCATAAACTATTCCAACAGGTGAACAAATAAAGCAAGAGAAACCAAAGGTTTTAGTAACTTTTTTAACTTTGCTAGGAGTAATATTAATTTGATTTTTGTAATTTTCGATATTTTCATTAGCCATTTTTATATTGCTTCTATAGTCCTTATCTTCTTGAATGTTATAACTATTATCTAATTTATTTACTGATTTAAATCTACTATAATTTCTACAACTATAGTTAATTTCAAACTCTATACTTCCAACAATTATTAAATTGCATAGTTTTAGATTTTTGTCTTTATTTATAGGATTTTTTATAAGTTTTATACTAAGTATTTTGCTATTTGTATTCACTTTTAATATATCTTTTAGATTTTTAGGTGCTTTTAAAGTATTGCTTATATTTAATTGTTTAAATACAGCTTTTTTAATACTTGTATAAACACGATTACTTTCTATTGATATTTTCATTGGAAATTTTTCCATATCATACTTATAATAATAATATATATTAGCGTGGTTTTCTATAACCCTACATGCTGAATTTGCTAATACTATACTTTTAAAAGATATTATTTTTTTACAATTTCCATTTATTTTACCTATGTAAAAACCTTGTTGTGGATTTAATCCACCCTTTCTGATACCATTAACTTCTACAGTATTATTTATAAATTTTATGTACTTAGAAATATAATCTTTAAAAAATATATTCCCAGTTTTGCGATTACTCATATTTGTAACAACAATAGTATATGTTAAAATATCAAATACAGATGCACATTCTTTATCAACATATTTTTCTACCTCTAAAATATTTCCACTCATATCATTTGAAACAATATTACTAAAAGTAGTTTTTGTTATTATAGGGCTTCTAGATAATAACTTATAACTAAAATCTCCCCCATATTCATTGATACCTCTCATTGCACCCACCTTTCTATAATTTAAATATTATCTTATTTTAAAATTATTGTCATAACTTATAATTGTAGTTATACTTATAAATAAATTATTGTCATCTAAAATGGATGATGTTATATCTTGTATAATATACTTTAAATTAATTTTATCGTTATTTTTTATTCCTCTAGGCATTTGTATAAATGTACTAAAAGGTATTTTTAATTCAAGTATATTTTTCTTTGTAAAATTCCTATTTCTTTTAGCATTATTTATATTTTCTAACCTTATATTAGTATTTATATCGCCAACTAAAATTAACTTTTTACCAGTCATCTGCTCATCCTCTAACGACATACATTCTATTGTATCAATCAATTTTATATCGTGGATATTCATGCCACAAATAGATGTATCTAATAAATTTACTCCAGATTTTTTAGAAACTAGCTTAAAATTTTTATATGTATTAAATTGAGAGAAGTAAAGTGTATTTTCTAGACTCTCACATTCTTCCAGATTATATATAACCTTATCTTTTTCATGCATGATTTCATCAATCTCCCTATATCTATATATTAATACTATTCATTATAACTATTTCAAATTACCATTTTTAATTTTGTATGAAAGAAATATCGCTATTTATAAGATATGATATATTTTTGATAGATATCATACCTTTTATTTAAAATAAAAATATAATTTTAAAATTATAAATTAAATATTTCTATTGACTTTTTATTTGTGATTGATTATAATTTTTATAGACTGACGGTCAGTCTTAAAAAGTGAGGTGTTCTAGAAATGCAAGATTTAAATAAAATGAATAGTTGTTTTAATAAGAATTTTAATTTAATAGTACTTGGTCAAATTGTCTCTATACTTGGTTCATCGTTGTTAAGATTTGGACTTTCCACTTATATTTTAGATATGACAGGACGTGCAGACATATTTGCAACTTTATACGCAATATCAAGCATACCTCTTTTATTTTCTCCAATTGGTGGTGCAATAGCTGATAGATTTAATCGTAAAAATTTAATGGTTATATTTGATTTTATTAGTTCAGTTATTATTTTTACTTTTATTTGTCTTCTTTCTACTTTAAATAATTCTATTGTATTAATTGGGGTTATTATGGTACTATTATCAATTATTAGTTCTATGTATCAACCTACTGTGCAAGCAAGCATACCTTTAATAGCAAATGAAAAAGATTTAGAACAAGCAAATGGAATTGTAAACGGAATAAGCTCTCTTTCAAGTATGTTTGCTCCTGTACTTGGAGGTTTGTTATATGGCCTTATTGGAATTAAGATGCTTCTTATTGTAAGTTGTATTGCATTTTTTCTATCCGCAGTAATGGAAATGTTTATTCATATACCTTTTAATAAAAGAAAAGTTAATGGAAGCATAGTATCAACAATAGTCAGTGATATGAAAAAAGGATTTTCTTATGTTATAAAACAATCTTATATTAGTAAAGCCATGATTCTAGCTGCTTCTTTAAATTTATTTTTGACTCCATTCTTACTTGTAGGAATACAATATATTTTACGTATAACAATGCATAGTAGTAATAATATGTATGGCATAGGGATAGGAATTATTGAATTTAGTAGTGTTTTAGGTGCACTTTCAATAGGTCTGTTTGCTAAAAAAATGAAAATGAATACACTGTATCGCTGGTTAATGTTAATTAGTATTCTGATGATACCAATGGCTATTTCTATTTCACCTTTAATGCTTAGACTAGGATATTATCCATCTTTTATATTGTTATTTATTTGTGTTATACCTATAGCCATGTCTATGACAATTATTACTATATTCGTTTTAACTATTGTTCAAAAACAAACTCCTAATGAATTATTGGGTAAAGTAATGGCTACTATTACCACTGTATCACAGTGTGTTGCTCCAGTTGGTCAAATTATGCATGGAAAATTATTTGAAATTTTCAGTTCCACAGTCTATATACCTATAGTATGTATGTTCATAATTATGCTATTAATTTCAATTCTTGCTAAGTATCTATATAAGAATGAATCAAAAGCATAAAGTATAAAATAATTAAAAATTATTTTTAAATGTACAAACCGATTGGAAAACATACTTTAATCATCCACAAAATGTTAAAAAGCAACAGATAAATAAAGTATGACGCATTATTATCTGTTGCTTTATTCATTAGAACTACCTTTATTAAGTATACAATTATACTTCTATGTCTTCAACTTTTGAGATAAGCCATAAATACGAAAGTCCAGCTAATACTGCTGCTACTATCCATACAATAATAAAAGGAATATATGTGTGAATCATAGTTGTTATAATGTTAGCAGTGCAGGAAGCAAGAATAACAGAGACTATAATCGTTGTTTGAATGGAATATTTTCGAAATCCAATGCTAGCAGAAATTACACCTATAAATAAAGAGAATACAGCACACAAAATTGTTTCAATAATAATCTTAAAAAACAATCCAAGAGTAAAATTATCAGAAATCATAGGAAAAAAAGCTTCTGTAACCATAAATATAAGGAGGGAAATAATCGTCCCAAGCAACATAAAACTCAAACATAATGTAGCTATCAATACAATCTTTGAGTTCAATAAAGTCTTTCTATTTATTGGATAAGTAAAAATCAAAATTGCATTTTTTCCAGAATATTCTTTTATAACAAATGTGGAAAACAATACAGCTGATAAAATGGCATAAGCTGACATTTGTAGAACGTAGTGATTACCCAAATATTATGGTAATTAGAAAACTCAGCAGAATCTGTATCCCCCCCTGTATAAGCAATCATAGCAAATGTATACAAAAATCCTAATACACATAAGGTAATGATACCCATGGCATGAAGATAAGGGCGAATATTATTTTTTTTTAGTTCTAATTTTATAAGTTTATACACAGTTGTTTCCTCCATTCATTATTTCAAAAAAATACTCTTCCAAGCCATTAGGAAATTCTTGTTTTACTGTAGACATAGGAATTTCTTTTAAAATACTTCCATTCGAAATAATGCCTATTGTATCAGCTATATACTCTATTTCACTTAATATATGACTTGAAATAATAAGTGTCATATCATATTCTTTTGCAAGTGTTCTGAATAAATCACGCATTTGTTTTATTCCCATAGGGTCAAGACCATTGATAGGTTCATCAAGTAAAAGAATATCTGGATTATGTATCATTGCACGAGCAATCCCCAACCTTTGCTTCATACCCAAAGAAAACTTACATACCTGTATCTTTCCAGTATTTTCGAGTCCTACTTTTTGCAAAACAGCATTTATATCTGCATCATAAAAATTCATGTAAGCATTATGTATCTTTAAATTTTCCTCAGCTGATAAATGTTCATAAAAAATTGGTGTTTCTATAATACATCCAATTTTTCTTAAAATATTATTACGATTTTCTGATATATTCATATCAGAAATCATTATATTCCCAGTGGTTGGTTTTAATAAACCTGCTATCAATTTTAGTACTGTAGTTTTTCCAGCTCCATTTGCACCTAAAAATCCATAAATACTTCCTTTCTCTACATTTATATTGCAATGTTTTATGACCTCTTGATTATCAAATACTTTTACCAAATCTTGAACTTTAATGATTGTATTCATTTTCTTTAATATTTTCCTTTCTCTATGAACCAGTATTTATTTTTAGTGTTTATTAAATCTTTCAAATTTGATTCATTCATAATTCATAAAATAATATTACTTCAATTAGACAATATAGTGTCTTATCT
The DNA here is from genome assembly GCF_020658455.1 of Clostridioides sp. ES-S-0005-03. NCBI lineage: Bacteria > Bacillati > Bacillota > Clostridia > Peptostreptococcales > Peptostreptococcaceae > Clostridioides > Clostridioides sp. ES-S-0005-03. The sequence goes on from NZ_JACVWI010000001.1 coordinate 1,314,898, forward strand.
AAGAATACTATTTCAAATACAAAAAGTCAATATATTGTCTAAAATAAAAATAAAACTTATATTTATTAAGAGGCACAATGAGTATGACATATATTAGAATAATTAGGATATTTAATATTACTGAAGTAAAGCTTTCAATATTAAAAATGATATAAAAATAGTGACTATCTTAATTATTAAAATTAATTATAGTCACCATTTTGTATAGTTTAATTAAATATTATTTTATATGTGAGTTTGATAGAATTTATTTTCATTAAATCTATTATTCTGGTTTATACATAATTTTCTTATTATTATCATATATTACCAAAGAATTTGATTTTACAATTTCATTTTCATATTTAACATCTTTTTCAGAGAAATTAGCTACTACTTTTAAATCATCTCCATATTTAGTCATTTGAACTAATCTATCATCAGAAATAAACTTAAAGTCTGTCATTTCTCTTTTAATAGCCTTTTTATTGAACTCTGACCATACTTTATCATGAGAAATTATTTCACCTTTATGTTTTTCCCATTCAGTTCTATCTATATAATACATAGGTGGTGTATTATATAATACTTCTTTCATCATTCTACTTCCAACTTCATCCTTAATTTTGAAAGTTCCCCATAGCCATTGATGAGAAGATACAACAGAATCATTATAAACTAATCTAAATAAAGGTAAAGAATAAGTTGGGTCTATAAATATTTTTTTATATTTTTCTTTTACAGGTATCTGCTTTGAAAAGACTTCTGGCACTCCTCCTGTTGGAGAATAGTATCTACCAACATAATATTCACTTTCTTTGTTCTTACTCATATCTTTATCTACCCAAGCAAACGCTGGTGTTTCAAGCCCATGTGCAAATGCTATAGTGCTACTTGCAAAGTCATTTCCTCCTTCTGAACCTATAACCATATTTGCATTATCTCTTATATATGACATTCTTTCAAGTCTAGCTTTTAAATCTTGTGACTGTGTTGTTATATGATTTGGAGAATAATCATCAAAAATTTCTCCTGTAGCATCACAGTCTATAAACCAAGAATTAAATTCATACCCCTCATTCAATATACTTTTTACTCTCTCTTTTACACTTGGTAAAGATAATGTAGGATTTAGTTGTCTTCCTTCTCCTTGAAATCCAGATTCTTTTTCACCTTTTTTATTTTCTATAGTAGCATTTTCATATAGTGACTTATCTTTAAATGATGCTGTACTCCATTTTTCTTCCCCTGGCTTGTGTATAGAATGATATGAATCATATGGTCCTACAAGATAACCTAAATCATTAGCTCTTTTGACTATTTCTGGTGATACATAACCTTCTTCCATATCATCAAACCCTATCCAAGCATTATCAATACCAGATTTATTCATATCATTAATTACATCAATTGTATTATATCTTGCCCATGTATCAATTTTATTCACACTATTCCCCAATTTTAACTTTAATAACTTTTTGTTAAACTCTATAAGTTCTACTCTATTTAATTTAGATATTCCTTTATCTAGTACTTTTTTTATTTCTTTATCATTACTATCAAAAACCTTACTATTATAAAAAGTATTTAGTTGCATAACTTGATTAAAGGCTTGAACTATTTGATTTTTTTGATATTTATCTATATAATCTTGGGTTTTTATTTGATTAAGTACAGTTATAAATTCACTATTATCAGGTTTTTTACTTAGGAGTTCTTTCATCCAATTAATTAAATCATCTGATAAATTTTCCTTTAATTTGTCCCATTTAATATCACCTACTGTTATTATAGATTTGTCTGCAAAATAAATCTGAGGAGCTCCATAAAGCTTTTCAATGTTTTTATTATCCTTAGATTTTTCTTCTAATGTTTTAAACTCACCTTTATCAACTATATAATTTTTATAGGTTTTTGCCACATCTGTAATATTTTTATCAGTCAAATATATTTTAAATCCATACTCTTTATTTTTATTTATACTTGGATATTCATGTGTAAATGTAAAATTAATTTTATCTTTAGAATTAAATTTAATCTCATTATTAAATTCATTTTCAATAATATAAAGCACAGAATACTTTGTCTTATTTACTGCAAAAAACTGCATCGAAAAGGATTCTATGACATTGTAAGCTGATTCATTTAAATGCTCTTTCCAGTATTTATCATCACTTGGTATAAATTTACCTTCATAAAGTGGTAACACATAACTTTCTCCTTCAATTCTTGGCCAATTAAAACTAGCTTCTTTTTCTGAATTAGATTTAATATCTACATCTAAATAGCTTTCCTCTTTTTTTATATTTATGTCTATGTTTTCATCAGGATATGTCCATGATGTCTCTGTTTTTGTCTGTTTAAAATTTGATACTTTCCTTTCTTTTAATGGTTCAGATATCTTTTCCTTTAAACCATTAGATTCTACTGATACCTCAAAAGTTTCTGGTTTTACTTCAAAATTAAAGTCCAGATTTTTGACATTATACATAGATGATGTGTCATTAATAACCTCACTACTACTACATCCAGTGATAGTAGTTGCAATAATCATACAACTTGTAAATACCGAGAATATTTTTTTCATAAAATCCACCTCCTCGATAAATATATCACCCTTATGTTACACCAAAGTTACAATTTACTTTGAATTTCACTATCTATTAATTGAAGATTATATTGTTGAATTAATTCTATTAGACGTTCTGCATATATGTTACTTCCACTTTCATCTTTTGCAGTGCTATAACCTGCTTTTTCTAATGCTTTAGCTTGATAGATATATGTTTTTGCATCAAATACACCATTGGCTTTATATCTTTTATTTGTAGCTAAAAATTCTGCATGGTCTTTTATAGATTCACTTTTATCATCATATATTCTAAATTTATCATCTATAATTGTATCTAAATGTTCTTTTGTTTCTAAAGTAACTGATTTTCCTTTCCAATAGGCATCAGCCTTTATACCAAATAAGTTATTATACTCTTTTGCTAAACTTGATTTACCCCAACTAGATTCAATTATTGCTTGTGCAATGGTTATAGATGGCAATATTTTATAATTTTTATAGTTTTGTATAGCAGATGTTTCAATCTCATTAATAAATTTCATATATTGTGTATCAGATTTTAATCTTTCTGGCTTTATTCCATAATCTTTAAGGTCCTCTATATAATCATTAACCAATCTTTTTTGTTTATTATTAAATTTCAACTCATCTAAAACACTACTTAAATTTTCTACTTTATTATTTTTAGAAAAATCTTTAACAAATAAATCTGATATTTCTTTTATTTGTGAATCATTAACTTTTTCTAACTTATTTTTATTTAATACAGCAATGATAGAAGCTACATACTTCCAATTAACTTGTGCATTATTTTCACTTGCTAAATCAGCATATTCTATATACTTACTAACATCTATATCAGCCTTATTTATCTCTTTAATTGAATATTCTTTTACTAACACACCTATTCCAACTATTATTATCAGTATTGCTATAATGAACTTCTTATTCTTCATAAATTATTTCCTCCCTTATATTCTCTACAGAATACAATATACCCTACTTTTGTTACATATTCTTTACGAAATTATGAAGATTTTATGAAGATTTATGTAATATATTTAATTTAAAGCACGATTATTGTTATAATATATAGGTTTGCATTAAATAAAAAATAGTTAAAATAAATTTAAAATTAGATAAATTTATTTTAACTATTTATACACTAAGACATTATTTTAATTTACTTCTATTAATTTCTATAGATTTTTCTAATACATACTCTTCTCCATATACAATAATTTTTATTGGTTTTCCCTTTAAATTTTCTATCTTAATTAAATTACTATATACATCAACATGGATATTATTATCTCTATAATTTATATTGAAAGAATAATTATTCCATTCTTGAGGTAACTTAGGCTCAAAATATAGTGTTTCATTCCATGTTCTCATCCCTGCAAATCCATGTACAATAGAAAGCCATGAGCCAGACATTGAAGTTATATGAAGACCATCATTAGTATCATTATTATAATTATCTAAATCAAGCCTAGCTGTTCTTGAGTATAATTCATAAGCTTTTTTTAAGTCATCTACTTCAGAAGCAATAATAGAATAAACACTAGAAGATAAAGAAGACTCATGTACAGTATATTTTTCATAAAAATCAAAGTTTCTCTTTTTCTCTTCTTTAGTAAACATATTCCCAAAATAATAAATTCCTTGTAACACATCTGCTTGTTTTATAAAACATGACCTAAGAATCTTGTCCCAAGACCATTTTTGATTAAGAGGAAGATTCTCTTTTGGCAAATCCTTTACCTCTATAAATTCCTTATCTAAAAAATTATCATTTTGAACTATTATTTGTAATTCTTCATCATATGGCAAATACATTTTATTTGATATTATTTTCCAGTCCTCAATTTCCTCTTTACTTACATTATTTCTTTTAATACATTCACTGTACTCTTTTTCTAATTTTAAGATATTTTCTACAGCATATTCTAAACACCACTTAGCTATATAATTAGTATACCAATTATTATTGATGTTATTTTCGTATTCATTTGGACCTGTAACTCCATGTATCATATATAAATCTTTTCTTGTAGATAAATGTACCCTACTAGCCCAAAACCTAGCTACTTCTACTATTACATCTATGCCCTTTTCTTTTATATATCCAAAATCACCTGTATAATTTGTATAATTATATATTGCATATACTATACTTCCATTGCGATGAATCTCTTCAAATGTTATCTCCCATTCATTATGACATTCCACTCCATCGAAAGTAACCATTGGATATAGTGCTCCCTTAAGTCCAAGTTTTTTTGCATTATCTTTTGCTTGCTTTAGCTGATTGTATCTATATACTAAAAGATTTCTTGCTACACTCTTATCTGCTACACCTAAATATACTGGAAGACAATATGCTTCTGTATCCCAATAAGTAGCACCTCCATATTTTTCACCAGTAAAACCTTTTGGCCCTATATTTAATCTTGAATCTTCTCCATAATAAGTCGAGAATAATTGAAATAGATTATATCTTATACCTTGTTGACTACTCTTATCTCCTTCTATCTTTATATCTGCACTTTCCCATCTTTTATTCCACAATTTTGTATGTTCATTTAAGATTTCTTCATACTCTTTAGATATTTCTATATTTAAGATATCATCACATTTCTTTAATAACTCATTTTCACTATAATCTCTATTGGAAGTTATTGTTACATACTTTTCTATTCCAATAGTTTCGTTTTCTAAAACATCCATTGTTATTGAATTTTCACAGTAATTATCAGTACTTAAATAAGATATATCATCTACTTTACCTCTTGTTTTAATATGCATCGTTGCACCTACTGTAAATATGGGTGTCTTAAATGTATTTTCTTTTGTACGTGAAAGTATATTTCCTCTATATTCTGAGGAACTTGAAGAAACTGCATTCCAAAATTCTTCTTCGTAATTTGAATCTTCGTTTTTTATATTTGAATCTAAGTATGGAATAAATTTTATTTTAGCACTAGAATTCAAAGCTTTTATATCATACTTTATTACAGCTAATTCCTTAACTGATACGCTTAAAAATCTTGTTATATTAGCTTCAAATTTTTTACCATTAATATTCACAGTAAATTTACGCTTTAAAATACCATTTTTCATATCTAATTCTCTATAAAAATTTTCAACATTACATTTTTCAAGGTCTAACTCTACCCCATCTATGAAAATTCTTATCCCTATATAGTTAACTGAGTTAGGAATTTTACCAAAGTATTCTGGGTATCCATTTTTCCACCATCCAACACGAGTTTTATCAGGAAACCATACTCCAGCTATATAAGAACCTCTATGGCTATCTCCACTATATCTTTCCTCATAGTTTCCTCTCATACCCATATAACCATTGCCTATACTCATTATAGACTCTGCTAATCTATTTTCTTTAATTTCAATCTTGTCTTGTATAACTTTCCACTCATTTATATTATCAAACAAACATTTCATATAATGCTCCTAACTATATACTTATTATACTCACTTAATATATACTTAAAATTTAACTGACTTGTTGAATTTACAAGTAAATTTGCTTTTTTTAGATTTTTATAATCTCCAACTCCAACAGAAAACATATTGGCTGAGTTTATAGCATCAATACCTGCACTTGCATCTTCTATTCCTATACAATTTTTAGGATTTACACCAAGTCCCTTTGCTGACATAAGAAATATATCTGGATATGGTTTGGTGTTCCTACATTTTGACGCATCTGCTATAAAATCAAACTTATCACTTATGCCTAGATGTTTTAATACATTTGTAGCATTCTTGCTTGCAGAAGACAACCCTATCTTTACATCATTAGTTTTTATATCATCAAGTAAATTTTTTATACCTGGCAAAATATCATTTGAAGTTATTTTGTTTATTAAAGATACATAATAGTTATTTTTGTCTTCTGCCATTTTCATTTTTTCTTCTTCTGAAAATAAATCTTTTTTATATCCATATTCTAATATTTTATTTAATGACTCCATTCTACTTATACCCTTTAAAGACTCATTAAATTCTATATCTATATCTATGCCAATGTCATCAGCTAGTTTTTTCCAAGCTAAATAATGATAATATGCTGTGTCTGTAATCACTCCATCTAAATCAAATATAAATGCTTCTAGCATTCTTGTACCCCTTTCTCTATAAGGATTTTTTAGACTAATAATTAATTTATTTTGTGTCTATACCTTATATTTAAGATATTCTCTATAGAACTATTTAATCCAATTCACTCTTTAATTCAAAATCAACTTCTATTTCACTCTCTTGCACACCATATTTTTTTATCATTTTAGAAAAATTTGACCACATCTTTCCAGAAAAAGCATTTAAATAATTTATATTACAAATAAATTTGCCATCTTCAATCTCTTTCTTATATAGTTGTGGACCCACTATATATACAGGAAACATAGCCCATGCTTTTTTTCCTCTGTATTTTTTTATAACTTTTGTATAGTTGCCATTCTTCATAATACATACTAAAAATACACATACAAATGTTTTTTCTTCAACATCTATACCAAAAGAAAAGGATATATCTTTTCCAAACTCCTTTTCTATTTTACACAAATCCTCTTTAACCTGTTTTTCAAGTTTTCTTGAAGCTTCATTGCAAAATTTTTTAATCTCACTAGATGGAATTGGAATCCAAAGTGGCATATCTGATATATAGTCTATACTTTTATCATCAAATGGTAACTCTCTTCGCTTCATTTCCGCTATAGCAGACATATAACTTTTATCCGATACAAAAAAAGTTGCAATTTTATTATTATCCACATATATATTAACTGGACATTCCTGTTTCTTATTATTTATTGAAATTCTAGTAATATCATTATATGAATACTCTTTTTCACTCCCTATACATTTACGAACTTTAATATTATATAAATCAAAAATAATATACTTTCTTGTATATTTGAGAATTGAAATTAATCCATATATTGTAAGTACAAGAGTAATTAATAATATATAGTACTGTTTAATATATACACAAAATACAATTAATACAATCCCAATTGATAAAAATATTAAACCTAAAATTAGATTCACGATACTAGATTTTACTATAACTATATATTCTTCATAGTCATTCATGTTTTCCCTTCCCTCTACTTATTCAGTAATTATACATCTTTACTTAACTACAAAATAATTAAAAATTTCAATATTAATTTTTATTCAAATAAAAACTTTACTTAACAAGTTTTACTGCAAATAATTTGTATATAAAATTATACTGAATTCACTTATTATAATTAATGATACTTTGTTTAAATAATATAAAAAGTTATAGTATAATCTAACAAACACATGGTTATATTATTTTAAAATAATAAACTTGTATTTTTTTAATGTTATTTCTTCCTTTAAATCAACTATTTTTTCTTCATATAAATCTTTTACTTTTCTATTTACCAAATAATCTGGTAATCTTAAGGTTAAATCTTTGGATGAATTATTTATTATTATTGTAATAGATTCTTTCCTTAATATAATTGTTCCATTTTCTTTATCTGCTAGTATCCATTCATTTGATACAGTTCTAAGTTCTCTATTTGATTTACGAAGTCTAATAATCTTCTTCATAAAATCAAGTATATCTTTATTCCACTTTCCTTCATTCCATTCCATACATTTTCTTTGTCCTTCAGATACTGGACTTAGTTCTCCTTGCATTCCTATTTCATCACCATAGTATATACACGGACCTCCTGATTGTATAAACATAAACAAATATGCAAGTTTAAATTTATCCACATTTCCATCAGCATAGCTCAATATTCTAGTAGTATCATGACTTCCAAGTAAATTAAAAATAACTTCATTAACTTGCATTGGATAGCTTACTATTACATCATTTATCATGTATTTAAATTCTTCAGCATTTATCTCATTTGTACAAAAAAATTGTTTCATAGCTTCTGACATTAAATAATTCATAACTGAGTCAAATTGGTCTCCCATCAACCATGGTAAACTTCCATGCCAAATTTCTCCTAATATATATATATCAGGTTTTATTCTTTTAATCTCTTGTCTGAATTTTCGCCAGAAAACATGATCTACTTCATTTGATACATCCAATCTCCATGCATCTATATCAAATTCTTGTATCCAATACCTCCCTACACGCAATAAATATTCTATTACTTCTGAATTTTCTGTGTTAAGTTTTGGCATGTATTTTTCACACCCAAAAGTTTCATAAGGTATGTTTTTTTCATCTATTTCTTCTATTGGAGTATCAACTTTACTTATATCTTTTATATAAAACCAATCTTTATATCTCGAATTATTCTTATTTTTAACTACATCTTGCCACTGCTTAGAATAATATCCTATATGATTAAATACAGCATCCAACATTATTTTTATATTTCTTTTATGGGCTTCTTCTATTAGTTTTTTCAAAGTAGATTTATCACCTAAGGTAGGGTCTATTTCCATGTAGTCCATCGTATCATATCTATGATTAGTTTTTCCAACTGTAATAGGACAAAAATAAATTCCATTTATCCCTAAATCGCTCAAATAATCTAGGTGGTCTATTACACCTTGTAAATCTCCACCTGTAAAATTATCTCTTGTTGGAATAGCGCCCCATATATCTACTCCTTCTGGATTTATAGATGGATTTCCATTTGCAAATCTATCAGGAAATATCTGATACCAAATAGTTTCCTTTACCCAATCTGGAACTTTAGGTATATCTATATAATTCAAATATGGATATCCAAAAAAATTACTTATTTCGCATAACTCTTTTTCATCATTTTCGTTTCCTAATTTTATTATCTTTTTCTCTGTAAATAAAATTTTTTCTTCTTGACCTTCTATTATAAATCCATATCTCGAACGTTTATTTAAAGGCTTACACTCAGCTATCCAATAATCAAATAATTCTGTTTCTACTTCTTTGTTCATTGTTATATTTGTTCCACCAGACCAACCAAGTCCAGATGCATTTAGATTCCCTCCTCCTGCACCTCCTTTGTCCCATACATATTGGTCTCCTATCCTTAAGGTCACTTTTTTTGCCTCATTTTTTTTGGTTCTAATTCTTATATGTAATGTTTCTCTATCATAGCCATAAGCATAGTTGCTCATTGGTATATGTAGTATAGCCTCTTTTGTTAAAGTTTGTTGAGTTGATTCTGTGATTTGATTGCTTAAGGTTATATTTTCTTTATTTTTATTAGACAACTTTATCCCTTCTTTCTAATAATTTGCATGATTTAAAGATAGGTTAATGTATTTAACTATTATATCATAATAAAAAGATATAATAGTTAAATATAATAGTAATAGTTTTCTAATTTGAGACAATCATTTTTCTTAAACTTAAACTCTTCTCTATTATCATTTTTTACAAAATAAAAACCTCTAGTATTTTCCTAGAGGATACAATATTCTGCTATTAATTTTTATACTAACTTTCAAATTATTTAAAAAGACTCTATATGCCATATTAGTTCTTTATGCTATATTATTAGATTTAACTTTTTCTATGTTTAAAAAATAAGTTTCTCTTTCTTTAAATAATGATACATATTTAAAATCAAGATATTTAAGCATATCGTAAGCCACATCAAAATCTTTGCAGATATCTTCTACTCTATGAGAGTCAGAACCTACAGTAACTATAAAACCACCAAGTTCTCTATATCTTTTTAAGATATCTTCATTTGGATGTATGGCATTTAATCCATATCTATAACCAGATGTATTTAACTCTATTCCACTTCCATTATTAATTATTGACTTTAAAACTTCATCAATAATATCTTTAAAATCATTATATATTACTCTGTTATCTGAATATATCCCATATCTAGATATATAATCTAAATGTCCATATATATTATAATCTTTAAACTCATGATTAGTTTCAAGTATGCTATTAAAATATTTATAGTACGCATCTTCTTTGCTAAGTCCTTCAAAGTATTTTTTTGATGGAACAGGTACGTTATCAATTGTATGAGTTGAACACAATATAAAATCAAAAGGATGTGAACTTATTACATCTTTTATTTCATTTTTTAAATGTTTTCTATATCCTACTTCAACACCTAACAATAATTCTATATCCTTTTTATACTTTTCTTTTAGTGTATTAAACACTGGGACATAGTTGTTATAATCTATACAAAATCCCTTCCCTTCATCATGTTCTAAATGGTCTGTAAAAGTTAAATATCTAACACCTATACTTATAGCTTTTTTTATTGTATCTTCCATTGAATCCTTTCCATCACTTGAAAAATTAGTATGAATATGATTATCAATTAAATTCATATTATCCCTCCCTTTATTTTATCTATCTTAATTATACTACAGGTTTATTGTATACAATTGTTAAAAGAAAATGATAATAGTTAAATTTTATTTACAATACTTCCTCTTAAATAAATATTTTATTTTTACAATAAAAGAAGTGTCTATCTTTTGATTTAAAAAAATCAATGCAGACACTTCCTTAGTAATATATTTTGGTTAATTTATCTTTTAAAAATTTGCATTTTTTGACAAATTTTAGTGGTTATATATCCAATCATATAAAAAGCGGCATAAAGTAAAATATAGATATATGCTGAATCATTTAAAAACATATACATTAATATTATATAAGTTATTAAAGATACTACAAGTGATAAAATCCAGTTGGTTTTACTCAATACACAAACTATCCCTTGAATTAAAAAGGCAATTGGAAAAATTAAAATCATCCCTATTACAAAAATCCCTTTAGAATGAATATCTGGTATATTGAATATATCTGTAGCAAAAGTCAAAAACACCAATAACATTATGATTGTAGGAAATATAATACTAAAAACATTACTCTTTTTCATAATAAATTTTCCTTATTTGTAATTTTGAATTGGTTATTTAATGAAACTCATTAAATATAACCATTAAATTAATAATTTAATTACTTTGTCGCCTCAATTTCTCCCATCATTCTAACTAAGTCTTGTCCATATTGACCACCAGCCCAATTATTAGAAAGACTTTCAACTGTTTTAGCTTTCCCAAACAAAGATTTTTCATGTCTAGGGTCTACTGGATTTGAAAGTGGATAACCCTGTTGTCCTGCATATAGACATAAATGTTGAATTTGAGCTAGTATTCCCTCTTCCCAAGTATCAAATTTTGAGTGTGCATTTTTGTCAGTATCAGAACCACCAACAGAAGTCTTAAGTCCACAAGGATTCTTAAAAGATGCATCTAATACTCCACCAAAATTACAGAAACCAGTTTCTTTTGCTGATTGAGCTACAGCTAAAACAGGATTTACACCTTCTTGAACAGCTGTATCATACAGTATTGGTATTAATTCTATAAATAAATCATTGGCTTTTTTAGATTTTGCCCATTTTAAACAAGCTTCTAAGCTAGCTGTTGGTTCACCTAATATACTTGTCTCATCTTTCATAGGTGAATCCCCTTTTGTAGACGAATCACCATTATTCTGTGCAGCAGAAACACACTTATTATATACACTATCGCTTATTGAACCTAATCTAGTAATCTTATCTGCTCCTGCTAGTATGGATTTATCACTATCTTCTGATACTAATACAATTGGATTATCTTTAGCAATTGTAGAACCTGTAAGAGCATTTACTAAATCATATCCATCACTTAAATAAAATTCTGATGAATCTGGATAAAATTCTTTTATAACTTTTTTATTTGTATCATATCTATCTGAACCACCAAGTCTCTTAGAGTTAGTCTTGTTAACTAAACTCGTACTCATAGAAATACTTCCACCTACAGCATATGATTTTACATTACTTGTTGAAAAAGGAACACTTTTTCCATCTGTAAGTACTATAGGAGCTACATCTCTTACTGAGACAGGTGCAGCACTTATAGTATCAGCCTCTCCTTTATATGCATTAGTTAATATAACTTCATCAACTTTTTTAATGCTACTTACTTCTTTGGCAACACTATAACTAGTCTTTATTCTATCATCTCCACCTAATCTAGTTACTTGTGCTCCTGTATTTTTAAGTTCAGTTTCTACTGACTTACTTATTGATAACTCTTTACCTATTATGTATATCTTTTTTACATTTTTTAATCTTTGTTTTGTCTCATTTGGTATGTTACTTTTTTGAGCAAGTAAAATCGGAGCATCTACAGCACCAGCAAGACCACTTGCTGAAAGACCATCTGCTATAGAACTATCCATATTTACCACAATTGCTGTATCATAACTCGTTTTATCTGCTATTAATCCAGCCGTCTCGTATATGTTCTTACCTTTAATGGTATCTGATGTTAATGCACTTACATTAGGTGCGTTCATTAGAAATATAGCTAATGTTAAACCTAATGCTAAAACTCTTTTAATTGTTCTCATATTCTTCCCCCTTGATATATCAAGTTTAATCCAAAAATGACTATAACATAGTAATACATCTACGCTATAGTCATTTATTATAATTTAATAATTATATGTTTCTTATTATATCATAAATTACAAAAAGTTTCCATAATATTAGATAGATTAGAGAAAAAATTTACATTTTAGTTACAATTTTCCATTTTTTAATTCTAATGTATACATATTTGGTAACAATTTGTAATAAAAGATAGTAAATACACTTTGTATTCATTTTAATATTATACAATAATGAAATTTATTGCATATAAAAATTTAATAAAAATTATATAAGACTTTCACTATTGAATAAACATATTATAAAAAGCAATAAAAGATATCTTTTATTGCTTTATTTGAATAAACGAAATATAATGTATTGCGTAGGAGATAAGAACCAAGGAGTCAAAAAAATGATTTCTCTTCTGCTCCTATCTTTAATACCTGTACTGACTGGTGGTACTGTAGCTCTTTTCAATAACAGCACAAAGACAATTTAGGATTTGTTTTTTTCAAAAATCATATTATCATTTATCATTTGCATGTTATTTGCTATTACACTGTTCTTTCTATTTATTGTACTAATTGTTATTTTACAGTTAATGAGAAAAATAACAATCAATATTTCACTGCTTCTTTCTTTAATGTTCGGTTTTGCTCTTGAAACCCTTATTATTGTATTTGTAACTACATGTGCAGGAACAATTGTAATAAATTTAAGCAGAAATATTATAGTAACAAGTGTAGCAGGTATGACTAATCCTTCATCATGATATTAAAATAGAAAATTTTAGATATGAAAAAGTTAAGAAAGGGCACAAAAATATAGCATTTAAGTGGATGACTATTATTCTAATTGATTATATAAAATGACTTTCCCATTTTAGAAATAGGAATAATTATTTTTTCAAAATAACCTAAAAAATAAGCTTCTAATAACTTAAAAATCTGGAATCTAACTTCTTCTATTAATCTCGTCTGTTATTAATGATTTAGAAATATACATTGCTTTTATTATATTTCTAAATCGTTTGTAATTAGTAGTACCCTCTGCAAATTTTGACTGTGCTTTTTCACAACATTTGCCTATACTTGAAGATACGGGTCGTAGTGCTTCTATTAATTCTTCTTTTGTATATTTATCAATTATATTTTCATCTGTTATTAATGATTTTGAAATATACATTGCTTTTATCCTATTCTTAAGGAGTGAGTGTTGAGAAGTCCCTTCCATAAACTTTAGTTGTGCTTTTTCACATCTTACGATAACTGAAAATACAACTCTTAGTGTTTGTATCAATTCTTCTTTTGTATATTTATCTATAGTATTTCACCTCAAATCCTAATTTATTATTGTATACCTTAACTTACTTTAATATTTTTTCATACTATTATAACATATTTTTAGTGCTATTCTAATATATAATGTGATATATTCTAATTAATGGTATTTTCGAACTTAATCAAATGTTATTCTATTATAAGGTCATAGTATATATATGAAAATACATAAAAATACTTAACTTTTTTAAGGAGATCTACGATGAGCAACAAACAAGGTTCTAACATAAAAGATGTAAAAATTAAAAATAAGTTAATAATACTGAAACTACTTTCTACAAATACTCCTATGTCTAGAGTTGATTTAGCTAAATCTACAGGTCTTACTAAAATGACTTTATCAAACCTAGTCACTGAACTTATTAATGAAAATATGATTAGAGAGATAGAATCATCAACTTTAAATGCACATTCATCAGGTCGTAAACCTATTTTATTAGATATTTCTAATATCTCTCCTTGTGTTTGTGGCATTTTGATAAGAAGAAATATTTGTAAGGTAATCATTGCAGATTTAAAAGGTAATATTGTCAAACAACTTTTTGAGACTTACCCTAAATATCTGTCAAATGACGTTTTAAAAGATATAATAAAACGAATGTTTTCTAAAATAATGAAAAATAACAAAAGAGATATAATTGGAATTGGGATTTCTTCAATAGGTCCTGTAGATAATATAAATGGTATAATATTAAATCCTCCAGACTTTGGAAACGTATCAAACCTAAACATAGTAAATTTTATAGGAGAAATATCTGATTTACCTATATTTTTGATAAATGATGCTAATGCAGGTGCTTTGGCTGAAAAAATGTATGGTCTAGGTAAAGATATTCCAAATTATATATATCTACATATAATGAATGGAATCGGAGCTGGTTTAGTATTAGAAAATAAACTTCACACTGGTAATTTAGGGCAAAGTGGTGAAATAGGGCATACATCTATTAATTTTAGTGGTCCAGTATGCAGTTGTGGCAATAATGGATGTCTAGACTATTATACAAGTGTGAGTAAGTTAATTAAAAGAATTGAATCGTTAAGTCATATTTATCCAGATTCTCCACTAATTAATTGTAAAGATTTTTCTCTAGTCAAGTTAATAGATGAAGCCAATAACAAGGATAATCTAGGTATGTTTTTACTTGATGAATTTTGTACATATATATCATATGCATTAGTAAATACACTTACCTTAATTGATTGTAGTTCTATAATAATAGGTTATGACTTTAATATTCCTGGTACATTTATAGAAAATACATTATTAAAGAAATTGACTGCTTCAGCAAGTTTTTCTAAATATAAAAAAATAAATGTAAGGCATTCAAATTTTGGAGCAAATGCACCACTAATTGGTTCTGTAGCCATAGTAAGCTATAATTTTTTTAATGGTAGTATAAGTTTTGATTAAATATGTAAAATATTAAAATATTTAATCACTTTTGTTGAATATTTTTCCATTTAATATTATTATATCTTATAAGAGCGTTTAAAATTTGGAGGTATAAAAATGATTTCAGCTAAAATGGAAAAATTACTTAATGAACAGATTAACCATGAATTATATTCTGCATATCTTTACCTTTCTATGTCTTCTTACCTTGAAGCAGAAGGACTTAAAGGATTTTCTAATTGGTTTTATGTTCAATATAAAGAAGAAACAGACCATGCTATGTATTTCTACAAATACTTACATAATGTAGGAGGAAATGTTCAGCTTGATGCTATACCAATGCCAGATGCAGATTTCACTTCTGCAATGGATGTTCTTGAGCGTACATTAGCTCATGAACAAAAAGTTACTGCTTTAATAAACAATCTAGCTGCTGTAGCAAACTCTGAAGCAGACTTTAGAACTTCTCAATTCTTACTTTGGTTTATATCTGAACAAGCAGAAGAAGAGACAACTTGCGAAGACAATATAAAACGTGTTAAACTTGCTGGAGAAGGTGGGTTATTCTTTGTAGACCAAGAATTGGCTACTCGTACATATTCAGTACCAACAAATCCACCTGTAACAATATAAAAATATTACCATTAAAATTTTTAGTATAATAGATAAGGTGTATTAAATGTGGGGTGACTGAAAATCACAATCTATAAATTAGTGTGATTTTCAGTCAGTACTTTAATTATGGTTGAATACCAAAACTTGTTAACTATTTATATTTAACTATTAAGGCGTCTACTGCACATACACCTTTTCCTTTAGGATATACGAACACAGGATTTAAATCTATTTCCTTAACCTCATCCTTGTTTTCATAAGCATATTTACCTAATTTAACCATCATATCCGCAAGAGCATCAACATCACAAGGTTCACTACCTCTGTATCCATTTAAAAGCTTAAATGATTTCAACTTCTTAAGCATCATTATAGCTTCATCATGATTTATAGGCAAAGGATATAAAGTAGTATCTTTAAATACTTCTACAAACACTCCACCTAAACCAACCAATAACATTGGTCCAAACTGGTCATCATTAGTTATACCAATAATTATTTCTATTCCACTTTCAACCATTTCTTGAACCAATATACCATCAATCTTGGCATTTGGCTTTGCTTCTTTTACGTTAGTTAAAATCTCATTATATGCGTTTACTGCCTCTTCTCTATTATTAATTCCTACTTTGACTCCTCCAACATCAGACTTGTGTAATATCTCTGAAGAGTTTATTTTTAGGACAACAGGATAGTTTATATAATTTAAAATTTCATCCAATTCATCAATACTTTTTGCAATACCTTGACCTGGCACTGGTACTCCATATTTCTTCATTTCAATTTTACTGTCTAATTCCGATAAAGCTACTACATTATTTGAGTTTCTTTTCTTAACAGCTTCAAATTCTAAAGTTCTCTTTGAATAATCATAATCTACAAATTTAGCCATTTTATTGAAACAAGTAAATGTAGTCCCAACTGATGACATTATAGGTACTTGGCTGTTTTCTAACCTAGCCCTATAATTCAGATATCTATTTCCTTCAAGTGTAGGAACTGCAAATACAGGTTTCTTTAATCCCTGCTCTCTAGCTTCGCTTACAGCTTGACAAAGAGTCTCATGCATTTCATTTTCTTCATCTCTTATATTTGCACCTATCATAGTAAATCCAACACTATCATCTTTATCAAATGTGTGTAATAATCCTACTATCATATCTTTTTCATGGAATAATGCAGTCGTAGCATCCAATGGATTTTTAGGTGTTGCAAATCCTGGAAGATATTTTTTCATCTCTTCTTTAGTTTCAGCAGATATTTCTGCAAGTTCTACGCAATTTTCTTCTGCTAAATCTGCACAAATAGTATTTTCTCCGCCTGAGAAGTTTATTGCTGCAAAATTAGAATTTTTAGGTAAATTACCCTCTAAGACACTAAAAGCCTGAGCTAAACTCATAAATTGTTCTAAATTCTCTACAGAAATTACTCCATACTTTTCAAAAATACTTTCAAAAGCTTTACTTGAACCAGCTAAGTTTCCTGTATGGGAAGCAGCTGATATAGCTCCTTTTTCTGACCTTCCTGACTTCAAGATTATTACTGGTTTTCTTTTTTGAGCTGCTTTTTTTAGTGCATTTATAAATTTTTGAGGATTTTTTAGTCCCTCAAGATAAATAGCTATTACTGATGCATAATTATCATCTACAAGAAAGTCTACTGCATCTTCTAGTGTAACTATATTTCCATTTCCTGTTGAAAAACCATAAGATATATTAAAATAATCACTTGAAACAATTTCTGCAGTTATAAATCCACTTTGCCCTACAATTCCTATCCCTGGTTTTTTAGTATCCAAATCCCACTTAGAACCACCAGCCCATAGATTAACTTTATCTATACAGTTTAGTAATCCCATACAGTTTGGACCTAATATTTTCATATCATATGTATTAGATATTTCTATAAGTTGATTTTCTAAATCTACTCCATCTTCTGTTCCTTCTTCTGCAAATCCACTAGCATATACCACTGCCGCCTTTGTTCCTAATTCTCCAGAATCCTTTAACACAGATGGAACTACATTTCTAGGTGTGCATACTACCACACAGTCTACAACTTCTGGAACTTCTTGTATTGTCTTATAACATTTTCTGCCAAATAACTCTTCTCTTTTTGGATTTACATAATATACTCTATCTGTATCTTTACTTTTTACTATGCTAAGTGCAGCACTTCTACCAAAACCAAGTTTATCAGTAACTCCTACTATAGCAATACTCTTTGGTCTAATAAGTTTTTCCAAACTCATAAATTCACTCTCCTATATGTTTATAGTTGTGATTTTAAGTAAATTCCATCTCAAGATAAAGCTTCTCTTGGCACTTAAGATTTGCTAAATCTTGAGATGAATCACTTAAGATAAGGGTAATTTATTAAATGGCGTTATTATAGCCTTCCATGAATGCTGCTTCATTTTGAACATTAAATTTGCCTTTTCCTTTTTCCTCAAAGAAATCACACATAGTTTTTATAGCTAATTCTTTCTCAAATAATCCTGTTTTTGCAACCAATGCTCCAAGAACTACTACATTTGCGGCTTTTGGATTGTTTGCCTTTTGAGCTAATTCCTGACAATTTATTTTAACTACATTTACATCTTCTCTTAATACTATATTTTCATCTATAGCAGACGTATTAATAACTACTGTTCCTCCTTCTTTTACTAAATTTATATAATCTAAGGATGGCTTATTCATTGCTACTAAAACATCTATTTCTTCCATATCAGGTCCACCTATACTCTCATCAGAAAACTTAACCACACTGTATGCTTTTCCACCTCTCATAGTTGGACCATATGCTGGCATCCAAGTAACTTGTTTTCCTAATTCAAGTGCTGATTCAGCCACAATTAAACCTAAAGTTAAGACTCCTTGACCACCAAATCCTGCAAATACTAACTCTTTTTCCATAACTATTCACCATCCCTTTGCTTAAATTCGCCAAGAGTATAATATGGCACTATTTCTTCTTCAATCCACTGGATAGATTTTTCTAATGATACACCCCAGTTAGTTGGGCAAGGTGCTAATATTTCAACCAATGAATATCCCTCTCCATTCAATTGAGCTTCTATAGCATTTTTTATATATTTTTTTAGATTAATTATTTCTTTTGGACTATGAACTGAACCTCTTGCTACATAGGCTACATCAAAGTAATTTGCCACCATTTCAGGAACTTTTAATGGACTACCAGTAGTTTTTATATCTCTTCCATTTACACTTGTTGTTGTAACTTGACCTGGCATAGTAGTCCATGACATTTGACCACCAGTCATTGCAAAGTTATTGTTATTTATTACAAACACAGTTATATTATGATTTCTATATGCAGTATTTAATGTTTCAGAAAGACCTATAACATATGCATCTCCATCACCTTGATAAGTCATAACTAACATATCTGGTCGTGCTACTTTTACTCCTATAGCTGTAGATGAAGCTCTACCATGTGCGGTTTGCATCTTATCTCCATTCCAGCTAAAATTCATATTACAAACACAGCCAACGCCTAAAGTTAATACATGATTTTTTTCATATCCATTTTCTTCTATCACTTCTGCTATTATACGGTTTACTATTCCATGACCACAACCTGGGCAAAATTTATTTGGTATTGAAACAATGCTAGGTGTTAATCTATCTGTAGCCATATTAGAACACCTCCTTAATTTCGCCAGATTTTATTTTGCTGTAAGTGTCCATTACTTGTAATGTTTTTGGTATATGATTTCCACTAAATAATCCATAAACAGGTACATTTTCTTTGCATATTTTCTTTGAAGCTAATGCAACATCCTCTACTAACTGCCCTGTATCAGTTGACTCTACTGAGATAAATCCTTTTACATCTTTATTTACCTTTTCAAATGCTTTATATGGGAAAGGCCACACTGTTATTGGTCTTATTATTCCAACTTTTTCGCCTTGTTCTCTAAGTCTTCTAACCGCATTCATAGTTGTTCTTGATGGTATACCGAACGCTACAAACACATATTCTGCATCTTCAACTTGATAATCTTCCCATTGTTGTTCATTTTCAGTTATTTTCATACGCTTTTCCATACAAAAAGCTGGTTTTTGGTTATCTGGAACTTTTGCATGGTCTCTATTGCTTCCATCATAAGTCCAACCTAAGTCTTCTTCTCTTTTCTTAAATTCAGGAAACTCTACTGGTTCCATCATTTGACCTAAAGCTGCTTCTGTCAAAATTTCAACAGGCACTCTATATTTCTCCGCTACATCAAATGAGTTATACATTAAATCTACAGTTTCTTGAATACTATTTGGTGCATAAACTATTAGATGATAATCTCCATTTCCTCCCCCTCTAGTGTCTCTTAGGTAGTCTGTTTGTGCTGAATCTAGTGAACCAAGACCAGGTCCCCATCTTTGCACATTTACAATTACACAAGGATAATGATTTGCACATAAATATGAGATTCCTTCTTGTTTTAAAGATATTCCTGGTCCTGAAGAACTTGTCATAGACCTCATTCCACTTGCATATGCTCCATATACCATATATATAGCAGCCATTTCATTTTCAGATTGTATAAAAGTTCTTCCAAGTTCAGACATTCTATGTGATAAAAATTCCATTACCTCTGTTTGTGGTGTAATTGGATATCCTGCATAAAACTCACAACCACCTCTTAGAGCTGCTTCTGCAATGGCGTGATTCCCCTTCCACATTTTTTTCATATTCTCCCAACTCCTTTTAAGCCTCTTGACATGCTTCTTCTTTAATTATTTCAAATACATTATCTGGACATACTTGATAGCAGATTCCACAAAGTATGCATTTGCTTTCATCGACTTCTACATGAGTATATCCTTCTGTGTTTATATTATCGGATATTTTTAATGCTCCTTTTTTACAAGATATAACGCAGTATTCACAACTTTTACATCTCTCTGCGTTTATTTTTAAACTCATAGTTACACCCCATTTCGTAATATTTCTATCTATTAGCCAATACTTGGCTCTTCCTTAAGATTTAATATTTCTTTTAAAACTGCTACAAATTTCTTGTTTTCTTCCATAGTTCCAATACTTACACGTGCATGTGTAGCATTTGGTCTTATTACAAAACCTCTTTGTTTTAAGTCTTCAAATAGCTTAGGTATATCTGTTTTCATATCTACATAAAGGAAGTTTGATTGTGAATCTACAACATCAAATCCCATTTTTGTGAACTCGTCTTTGAAATAATCCATTCCAACTCTATTTAACTCATATGTCTCCTTTATAAATTCATCATCATCAAGTGCTGCTGTTGCTCCACTTATCGCAACACGATTAGCAGAGAAAGGTTCTTTTACGGTAAATAAAGTTCTTATTATCTCATCTTTAGCAATACCATACCCTACTCTAAGTCCTGCAAGACCATATATTTTAGAGAAAGTTCTTGTCACTATAACATTGTAATTTTCTCTTACATATTTAAGCCCATCCACATAATTAGGTACTGTTAAAAATTCTATATATGCTTCATCTAATATAGTTATAATATTTTCAGGGACTTTCTTTAAAAATTCTTCCAATTCTTTATCATCTACAATTGTTCCTGTTGGATTATTAGGATTACATACACATATTAACTTTGTTTTATCTGTAATCTTATCTAATATACCTTGTAAATCATACTTATAATCCTCTGTTAAAGGTACCTCTACTGGTATTCCTTCATTTTTAACAGTTACTGTTCTATAAGACGGGAATGTTGGGTCACAGTATATAACTTCATCCCCTCTATTTATAAAAGCTTCACCTATTAGCGTGATAACGTTATCTGCTCCATTAGCAACAATGAAATTTTCTGCTTTTAGATTCAATTTTTCAGCTAATTTTCTTCTAAGTTCATTAGCTTCTGGCTCTGGATAAAGTTGACCTTGTTTTAACATTTCAATCATAGCTTCCATTGCTTTTGGTGATGGTCCTAGAGGATTTTCATTTGAAGCTAGTTTTATTATTTCTTTTACACCATATTTTTCTTTTACTTTTTCTATTGGTTCACCTGGAACATATTGATGTAATTCTTTTACTGTATTTCTCAATAATTTTTCTATCATTTTTAAAAGCCCCCTCTGTATATGTATTTTCATTTATATAAACGCTATTGCGTCTACTTACTCTCACAACTAAACTAAGTCATTTACTCAAATTTTTTATTAAGCGTTTCTTTGATTTAATTCTTCTCTTATTTGATTTAATTTTTTATCACTTACTGGATATAAGATTGCTATAACAACAGCTATTATTAAAGGTATTGCCATAGAGTAAGAAATCATATTTATAAAACCTGTTTTAACTGCTGCTGTAACTACCATATCAGCTTGATATCCCATTGAATTCATTAAAATTGTTCTTATAGTAGTCGCAAGTAATACACCTACTTGTATTGCAACTGGATATAGTGACATACTTAAACCTGGTAAATCTTTTCCTGATTTCCAATGTCCATAATCACAAGAACCAGCAAAGAAGTTAAGATTTATTATTGATACTACATTTGAGAAACCTCCACCAATTGCCAATAACATAGTTACACCTAAAGTTGTTCTCCCCCAAGGAGTCCATGCAACTAACAAGTGACATAATGCACATATAGAGAAAGAAATTATTGAAGCTAATTTTTGTTCTTTACAAATTCTTATAAATACTGGTGCGAAAAACATAAAGCCTACACTTACCAAAGGCATTATTGCTAAAAATACTGCTAATCCACGTTCATCTTCTATTACATACTTAAAGTAATAAGGAGCTAAAGGTCCTAAACCTATAGATCTTATGCATATAAGAAACTCTAAACAGAATGCCATCATAAGTGGTACATTAGTAAATAAAGCTTTTAGCATTTCACTTGCTTTAATTTTTGGTTTTTCTTCTTTTTGAAGTACTTCAGCTTCTGCTCCAGACTTTATTATCTCTGTTGAAGAAAACCAAAATACTAGAAGACATCCTACTGCAAAGAATAGATAAGTACCTAAATAACCCATTCCTTCTCCACCTAGTACATCTGCAAATAAAACTAATAATAACGGATATGAAAAACCTACTAAAAATTTTCCAACTTCTTTGAATATATTTGTAGTAGTCGAACCTATAACTCTGTCTCTAGGTGTTTTAGTAACCACAGGGTAAATAGCATAGATTATAGTGAAAACTACTTGCTGAGCACAAGATGCTATTAACAATAATGCTGTCATTAAAGGTAAAAGCAATGTTGGGCTTATTTTCATTAATGGAACTATGAAAAATACTCCATATGTTAGTGCTAATGCTGCTGGTGTATATCTAAGCCAAGGATAATATTTTCCTTTTTTAAATGGTTGTTTGTCAAATACAGTCCCTGTTATCGGAGCCACAGCCATCTTTATGAAAGATTGTATTATTTGCATACCACCTGCCATAATTACCCCAAGCTTTGCTACATCAGTTAAAAATATGTTTGTTACTGTTGATACAAAGTAGCCTATAAAATTATATGCCAAATTTATAGAACCTGAGTAAGTGTATACTGCTCTCTTTTTAGGGTCTCTCATATCATCTCTAAAGTTTGATATAAGGTTTCCTTTTGGTTTGCTTTCTTGACTACTCACATCTACCCCTCCTTAATATAATTTATTCTTTATTTATTTTTATTCACGTATAATAATTTGAATTTCAAATCCAACTCTACACTTTCTATGATTCGAACCAAAATTTTATATGTGTATAATTTTAATTTAATTATATTCTTAAAATTCATAATTGTCAAACACTTTTTGGTTTTATTTTTTCATTACTTAAATGAACTAAAAAGGCATTTATACTTAATTTAAATCGTTATTTTTATTAATATATCCATATAAAGTGTCACCAAAGCATACATTCTAAATTATTTTATCAAAATTTTACTTATTTTAAATTATTATAAATTTATTCAAGAATAATTTTTATCTTCTTTTTATATACTACAATCAGATATTAAAAATATTTTTTCACCCTTTAAATTCCTTTTATTTTTATACATGTACTATTGATTTTAAAATAAAAGCATGTTACAATTACAAAAAAGAATATATCAAGTAAACGTTTATTATAATCTTTAATTTCAGAATTTTCAATTTTCTTATTTTATCTAACTTTTACATAACATAATATGTTAAATTATTGTAGCTACACTAATCCAAAGCCAGTTAAAGTCAATATTGTCTTACTTTTATATAAAATATATTTTATAAATATATTTTATAAATTTTATTTAAAAAATATTATATAAGGAGAAAAAATTATGTTACTTTTAATTGCTACATGTGCAGTGTACATATGGATTGGCTTTTATTTTTCTAAAAAAGTTAAAACAGCATCCGATTTCCTAATTGCGGGTAGAAATCTTCCTTTACCCATACTTGCCGCAACTATTGCTGCTACGTCTTTTGGAGGAGGATGTTTGGTTGGTGGAGTTCAATGGGGAGCTGAAAGAGGACTATGGGTTGGTATGTACTCTACTATAGGTGCGGCTTTAGCTTGTTTTGTAAATGCGTTTTTTGCAGGAAAATTAAGAAGCTTATCATGTGATATAACACCTGCTGACTATATTGAAACTAGATATGGTCATAGTATATTCTTAAGAGCTTATCAATGTCTTGTAACACCAATATCAATATTAGCTATTATGGGCAGTCAACTAATATCTTTTGGTTCTGTATCTACTGCATTTGGTATCCCTTATGATATAGCTGTAATTGTAGGAGTCATAGTAATCATTATATATACTTATGCATCAGGAATGTGGGGAGTTGCAGTATCAGCATTTATTCAACTTGCTATTTGTGTAGTATTTTTGCCAATAGTAGCTTATATAAGCTTAAAATTAGTTGGCGACAATCCTTTACTTATGTTACAATCAATGGTAAAAGAACCATTCTTCCCAGGAAATAAGTCGCTTAGTGATTTTATGTATACAGTTTTACCATTGGTTTTAGGCTCAATATTTTCTTATGAAAGTTTTTTGAGATACCAATGTGCTGATAATGCTAAAAATGCAGTTAAAAGCAGTGTTATTGCAGGATTTATACTATTATTTCTTGCTTTCCCTATAGGCATAATTGGAGCTATTGGTGGTAGTTTATTTCCAAACATATCATCTGTTCAGGTTTTACCTCAAATGATATCAACAACTCTACCTCCTTTAGTTTCTGTATTATTCTTAGCTGCTATATTAGCTGCCATAATGTCCACTGCTGACTCATTAATGACCTCAATGAGTGCCATAATATCGAGAGATATTTATAATAAATTATTACATCCTAATATAGAGTTTAATGATTTAAAAAATACTCTTAAATACTCTCAAATCGCCTCAGCTTTAACAGCTATAATAGGAGCAATTATAGCACTCAAGTTTGACAGTTTATTAGAACTATTATTTTGGCCAGCACCATTATGTACAGGTGTGATATTTGCACCATTTGTCATTGGTCTTTCCTGGAAAGGTGCTACAAAAAAAGGAGCTATCTGTGCTGTCATAGTAAGTGCAATATTAGCATTTTTAAATATGATTGGCTTCCTTACTGTCTTTGACAGAATTTTAGTACCTATAATAGGTGGTTCGGTTACGATATTTATAGTTAGTAAATTTTCAAAAAAAGATTGAAAAGAAAGGTATACACAGTAAATATGTCAAAATCAGAAAAAGGTAAGGAAACAAAAGCTAGTATTATAAGTGCTGCTAGAGAATTATTTTTTGAACAAGGTTATCACAAGACAACCACTAGGCAAATTGCAGAAAGAGCCAATATAAATTTAGGCTTAATAAGTTATTATTTCTCAAGTAAAAGTGAAATAGGAGCTATAATATATGAAGATATAAGGGATGAAATGCAATCTTTAATCTATAATTATCATGAAGAAGGTACAATGATGATGTTCTTTCTTGCTATGAATGCTGACCTTTGTTTTCTTTTAAAAAATGAAGCGTATAGAAACTTTTATTTGGATATAGCTTATGAGGAGGCTATTTTAAGCTATCAACGAAGTGTAACTGAAATGGTCATGAAAAGATATGTTAATGAAAAAGAATCTATAGAACATGACGAATTGATACTTTCCTGTATTGGTATACTCGCTATGAAACCTGAGATAATTAGGGTCTATACTTCACATAAATATGATATATCTTATCAATCTGTAATAAAATATTTTACAAAACAGTTTCTAATTAACCTTGGTCACAGCACTGATTTATGCGAAGATATTTTAGAAGAATTGAGTAAATACTATATAGATATAGTTGATAATTTTACGCCAATAATAACTCGCATAAGAACTTAATAAAATTTTATTGAACTTTTAGAGACTGAAATTTTGAAATCATAATTGTATTTTAATATTTCAGTCTTTATTACGTTTAAAAATACTTTATAATATTTTGCTCTAATGACAATAAAATGCTTATCCAATTGCATCTATAAATTTCTTTATCCATAAATCCCATAGACGCCATTCATGACCACCAACACACTCTTCATATACAATATCAACATCTAAAGATTCTGCATATTTTTTAAAGGTTTGATTATTCTTATATAAAAAATCCCTATCACCACAAAATTGATAAATTTTAGGAATATCTTTATTACTCTCTTTAAGATTCTTAAGTATGTAAAGTAAATCATTCTCACTATTTCTAGCATCTTCTGGTTTCCCAAAGTCATGGAATAGAATATCAGCATTTGTTTCTATTTGCTGATTTTCCAACTCATGAATCATATCAGGTGAACCAGAAAAACTTGCTACTGCTGAAAATTCATTTGGTTTTGAAAGTGCTAATTTTAAAGCGCCATACCCTCCCATAGACATTCCAGCTACAAAATTATCTTCTCTCTTATCTGATAAAGGAAATATAGCTCTAACAAATCTAGGTAACTCTTCACTTACAAAGGTGAAATATTTATGTCCATATAACATATCTGTGTAAAAACTAGTTTCTACCCTTGGTATTACTAAAGCTATATTTTTGCTTTTGGCATAATGTTCTACATTAGTGTATCTAATCCATGAACTTTGGTCATCTTCTAGCCCATGAAATAAGTACAATGTTTTAAACTTACCTTCAAAGTCATATATCTCTTTGCCAGTAAATAGTTCTTTTCCATTTGCTATAGGTAAAACTACGATTATATCAGTCTCTCCTCCTGTATATTTTGATTTAAATTTACATTCTATAAATGCCACAAAAAACACCTCTTTTATAATGAATTTATTATCTAAAAAACACCAAGATTTTAATTGTCTCAGTGCTTTAAATATTTTATTAATTTATATATTTTTAACTACATATAATCAGAAGTATCTGTTGGTAATCCTTTTTTATCTAATTTACCCTCAATAATATCTTTAATTATAGAATAAATTACTGCAAATAGAGGAACTCCTATTACCATTCCAACAAAGCCTAATAATTTACCTGCAACTAACAATGAGAATAAAATCCAAAATGCAGATATCCCAATTGAGTCTCCAAGTATTTTAGGACCTATAATATTTCCATCTATTTGTTGTATTATTAATATAATTAACAATAACCATAGTGCTTGTATTGGAGAAACAAACATTACTATTATTGTAGATGGTATTGCTCCAAACAGTGGTCCAAAGAATGGAATAATATTTGTAATACCAATTATTACTGATATTAATAATGTATATGGCATTTTTACCACTGTAAGTATTACAAATGTTAAAATACCTATAATAAATGAATCTAGTATCTTACCACCTAAAAATCTACCAAATGTATAGTTACTTCTGTGAGTTAATTCTAGAATTTTAGCAGCTTGTGTTTCTGTAAAAAGTGCATAAGTTATTTTTTTACTTAATCCATAGAATTTTTCTTTATCAATTAGCAAATATACTGAAACAATCAATCCTAGTACAATATTCCATATACTAGAAGCTATATCCTTCAACATATTTCCTAATATTGGTATTAAATCTGTTACAAATTTTATAATGTATGTGACAAATTCATTCCATTTATCTACTGCTAAATTAAAGTATTGTTCATCAAGATTTAAATCAGTCATTAATTTATCAAGAAGCTTAGTTGCGTTGTTTACATACATAGGTATATCATTTGCTAATCCAACAATACTCTCAATTACTTGAGGTAATACGAATTGCATAAATAAGTAAAGTATCAATGCAGCTGTTGCATATGTTAATAAAAGACCCAATCCTCTTTTTGATTTTTGTTTTAGGTTTTTTAATTTTTCACTTTTGATAAAAAGTCTTTCTTCATAAAATTTCAAAATAAAATTCAGAAGATATGCAATAGCAAACCCTATTATAAATGGCTGTAATGTTGTAAACATAATATCTAAATTGTTAGAGAATACATCAATTTGTGATGATATAAGATAGAATATAATACTACAAGCAGATATTATAAACGTATAAATTGCTATTGTCGTGTACTTTGTATTCCAATTAATTTTCATTTTTTCCTCCTTATTTCTATATAATTAAATTTTATCACAAAATTACTACTTTTATAACAAATATGCCAAATTAAAATTTTTAATTTGATAAAATATAATCAAAATATATATTTTTAATTTGATTTGTATTTTTTCTACAATATAGTTTACATCATTTTTTTAAGAATTTTAATTAATTTATCATTATATGGTGCATATCTAATAGGAATATCTAAATTTAATTTTTTCAATACACTTTTGTAATGCGTAAATGTATCAAATCCTGCTTTACCATGATATGAACCCATACCACTTTCACCAATACCTCCAAATGGTAAGTAGTTGGTAGCTATATGGATAATTGTATCATTTACACAACACCCTCCTGCTGGAATCATTTCTAAAACTTTATTTTCCAAATACTTATCTTTTGTAAATATATAAAGAGCTAGTGGATTTGGTCTTTGTATAATTTCTTGCAAAATTTCGTCTAAGTTTTTGTATGTCAAAACAGGAAATACTGGTCCAAATATTTCCTCCTTCATTATATCATCATCCCAACTAGCATCATCTATTATAGTTGGCTCTATTTTTAATGTATGGTTATTATAATTACCACCATATACTACCTTTTCCATATCAATAAGGGATATTATACGCTTAAAATGCTTTTCATTTATAATTTTAGGAAATTGCTCATTATCACATGGATTCTCTCCAAAATACTGTTCAATATAATATTTTATTTTCTCTATTAACTCATCTTTTTTATTCTCATGTACTAAAATATAATCTGGTGCTACACAAGTTTGTCCTGCATTTATTAGTTTTCCCCATGTCAATCTTTTTGCAGCAAGATTTATATCTGCATCTTCTAGTATAATACAAGGACTTTTTCCTCCTAGTTCCAAAGTTATAGGAGTTAAATACTTTGATGCTGCTTTCATAATTACTTTACCTACCGCAGTGCTTCCTGTAAAAAATATATAATCGAATTTTTCTAAAAGTACTTTTTCGCTTTCTTCTTGGTCACCTTGAACTACTGCAATATATTCTTTTGAAAATATACTTTCAAGTATGTCTTTGATTATATGTGAAGTTGATACAGAGTACTCAGAAAGTTTTATTATTGCACAATTGCCTGCTGCTAATGACCAAACCAATGGTATAAGAGCTAGTTGAAATGGATAATTCCAAGGTGACATTATAAGTGTAACACCATAAGGTTGAGGAACAACCTTAGATATAGATGGAAAATTGACCATACTTGAACGAACTCTTTTTGTTTTGCTCCATTTTTTTATATTTTTTATAGCAAAATTCAACTCACTATATAAAATACCTACTTCTGTCATAAATCCTTCAAAATTTGATTTATTTAAATCCTGTTTTAATGCCACAAGTATTTTATCTTCATTTTTTAATATAACTGACTTTAGCTTTTTTAACTGCTCTAAACGAAATGATACATCTCTTGTTTTACCTGTATTATAGTATTCCCTTTGCATCATTACTATCTTATTTATATCCACTATTTAAACCCCCCTCTTTAAGAATTAGACTACTCTATTTTTAAAACAAATTGTTTAAATTTCTATTAATATAATTTTTATACAATAATAAATTCATATCAATATAACATAAATTTACAAATAAAAAAAGCCCCCCTTTTAGATACAGGAGAACTAATAAAAAAATTGTATTTTTAAGAATTAATTACTCTATAAATTACAATATAGTTATAAGCTTGTGTTTTGAAGTTTATCCACATAATCAAGTATAGGATTTAGATACTTTTTATCACACCAATCAAAATCTTCTCCTAATAATAAAGGAGCTTCTATTGGATTAAAACCTTGACGTTGTTTTTTAGCTATTGACTTTTTAAGAAAACTACAAAGAGTGGTATCAAGCCATGACATTTTTGTTTCATTCCATTCGCCACGGCAGTAAAAACAAGGAATATTATTCAACTTATCCTTAAAATTAACTTCTCTCAGTTTTCTTATTACTGAATCATCATATGGAGATGCTCCTACACCAAAAACAACTAGATTTTTACCTGCTAATTTCTCATAGTGCTTTTTAAAAAAAGAAATTCCTGCTATATTACAAGCATAAAGACCTCCACCTAAAATAATTGTATCGTAATCTATAATCTTTTCTAGATTAACATCCTTAATTTCAAAAATATCACAAGCTAATGATTCTGAAAGCCATTTAGCATATTTTTTTGTTGAACCATACTTACTTTTATAAATTATCACTATATTTTTCATGTTAATTATCTCCTTAATCTTGATAATAACTATAATTAGTAACTAGTTACTTTATATTATAGTAATTAATTACTTTTGTGTCAATAATCTTATTTTTTATCATATATAATGAAGCGGTATAGCTTAGATAACTATACCGCTTTATACAAATTATAATTTATAATAATTTTACAACTTAACTCCAAACTAACTACTTTAAATAAATTCTAGATTACAATACCTTTTAAAAAGTTTATTCTAAAACATACTTTTTATACTTGTTATATTCTATATTACTACATTCTACATCTAAAAGAGTTCCCTCTTCCATATATTCTGTATTTATGACACTTGTATTATTATTAAAATAAGAAGCTACATTTCCTTCACTGTATGGAATCAAAAACTTACATCTTATATAATCTTTAAATATGCTATCACAAATGCATTTTACCATTTTGTCTATATTTATATTTTTTTTGGCTGAAACAAATATACCTTCCTTGCCTATATCATCTACAATATCATTTAATAATTCTTCATCAACTAAATCAATTTTATTGTAAATATTTATTATAGGGATATCATTTGCGCCAATTTGATTTAAAGTATCTACTGTTACTTTAATATGATTTTTATAGCTTGGATTTGAAACGTCAATAACATGTAATAACACATCTGCTTCGCACACTTCTTCTAATGTCGACCTAAATGCTTTTACTAAATCATGTGGTAGATTACTTACAAATCCAACTGTATCAGACAATAAAAATTCTTTATTATCTTGAAGAACTATGCTTCTAATAGAAGTTTCTAATGTCGCAAATAACATGTTTTTTTCAAATACTTTCTTTTCTTCAGAGTTTTTAAATATATCAACTAATTCATTCATTATTGAAGATTTTCCGGCATTTGTATATCCAACTAAAGCTACATTTGGAAGATTAGATTTTTTTCTCATATTTCTTTGAGTTTCTCGTTGGAATTTTAAATCATCTAATTCCCTATTTAGAGAAGTTATCTTTTCTTCTATTCTTCTACGGTCGAGCTCTAATTTCTTTTCACCAGAACCTCTATTTTTAGTACCTACTCCTCCACTTTGACGCCCTAAATTTTCATTTGAGCCTATAAGTCTTGGTAACATATATCTTAAACTTGCTACTTCCACTTGAAGCTTGGCTTCTCTAGTTTTTGCCCTTTGTGCAAATATATCAAGTATCAATGCTGTTCTATCTATAATTTCACAGTTTAATTTTTCTTCAAGGTTTTTAAGTTGTGATGTAGAAAGCTCATTATAAAACACAACTATATCTGCTTTTTCTTGCTTTATTATATTTAATAATTCTTCAACTTTACCTATACCAATATAATATGCTCTATTAACCTGCTTTGCATTTTGAGTTATACTTCCTACAACATCAATATTGCATGCAGAGCATAAGTTTTCAAGCTCAATCATTAGTTCGTTGAAATCCTCAGATTTACTATTTATGTTTAGTCCTACTATTATTCCTTTTTTTGCCATATCCATATTCTCCTTATATACTATTTTTTATTTAATATATAGCACGAGATTATGGCTCTATAATTAAATTCATTAAGAATTTGCTTGTTTAATTTTATCCTTAAATGATACTTCTAATTTAATATTATAATAACCATAATCGTGCGTTATTTTCTTAATCTTATATAAAAAATCACTTTAAAACACCTCTCCTCAATTATATTATGTAGTTTTTTCAATAAAAAAACTCCTTATAAATCTAAGTAATACAAAACAATCTACTTACATTATAAGAAGGATTAAAATTCTAAATATATATTAAAAATATGTCAATTTAATTGACTCATATGTGATTATTATATTATATTTAACCCAATTCTTAAATTTAAGTAGTTTTTTACACAACTAATAAAAGTAACTAAAGTAGATAACTTTACATAATTGTTAACTATTAAAATTAAATTTTATTATTAATAAAATTTAAAGAATACGATTAAATATACATTTTGATAATCACCTCCAACATTTTCCTTATTATATATTATAACAAAATACATAACTTTGTAAATACATAAAAAAATAGATAAGATTATATCTTACAAAATATAATCTTATCTACATAGTTTATTCTATATTTCTCTTACAACGATACTCATATTTTAAAGTAAATTCTTACTACATTGCTTCATCTTCTTCAAATTGAGAATTGTAAAGATTAGCATAGAATCCACCTTTCTTTAGAAGTTCCTCATGGTTTCCTTGTTCAACTATATCTCCTTCATTCATAACAAGAATCATGTCAGCATCACGTATAGTTGATAATCTATGTGCTATAACAAAGCTTGTTCTACCTTCCATAAGATTATCCATAGCTTTTTGAATTAATACTTCTGTTCTAGTATCAACAGAACTTGTAGCTTCATCCAATATTAAGATTTTAGGGTCTGCTAAAATGGCACGAGCTATAGTCAATAATTGTTTTTGACCTTGAGAAACATTGCTTGCTTCTTCATTTAATTTCATGTTGTATCCATCTGGCAATGTTTTGATAAATCTATGAACATGTGCAGATTTAGCTGCTTCTATAACTTCTTCATCTGTAGCATTTAGTTTACCATATCTTATATTTTCCATAATTGAGCCACTAAATAACCATGTATCTTGAAGAACCATACCAAACATTTCTCTAAGCTCACTACGATTGAAATCTTTAATATTATGACCATCAATTAGTATTGAACCACTATTAACATCATAAAATCTCATTAAAAGCTTAACTATAGTAGTTTTACCTGCTCCTGTAGGTCCAACAATAGCAACTTTTTGACCAGGTTTAACATTTACTGAGAAATCATTTATTATAGTCTTATTTGAATTATATCCAAAATTAACATTTTCAAAATCAATCTTACCTTCTAAACCATCTATTGAAACTGCATTTTCAACAACTTGGTCTTCTTCTTCCTCTTCTAAAAACTCAAATACTCTTTCAGAAGCTGCTGCTGTTGACTGTAGTAAGTTAGCAACCTGTGCAATCTGAGTCATTGGTTGTGTAAAGTTTCTTACATATTGTATAAATGACTGTATATCTCCAACCTCAATTGTTTTCTTAATTGCAAGCCAACCTCCTAAGATTGATACCATTACATATCCTAAGTTTCCAATAAACATCATAAGTGGTTGCATTATCCCAGATAAAAATTGAGATTTCCATGCTGAATTATACAAACTATCATTTAATTTATCAAATTCATTAATTGCTTCTTCTTCACGATTAAATGCTTTTACTATTGTTTGACCACTATAAGTTTCCTCAACTTGACCATTTACATTCCCTAAATATTCTTGTTGGGATCTAAAGTATTTTTGTGATTTCTTTACTATTCTTGAAATTACAAACATTGATATTGGTAATATTAAAATTGCCACTAATGTCATAATACCACTTATAGATAACATCATTATCAAAACACCTATCATAGTTGTTACTGATGTTATAAGTTGTGTCATACTTTGATTTAAACTTTGGTTTAGAGTATCTATATCATTTGTAATTCTTGATAGTATTTCACCATGTGTTTTAGTGTCAAAATACTTCATTGGCAATCTATCCAATTTTACTGAAATCTCTTGTCTTAAATTATAAGATACTTTTTGAGAAATTCCACTCATTATGAATCCTTGTATAAAAGAGAATAGTGCACTTACCAAGTAAAGGCAAAGTAATAAGGCTAAAATTTTTCCAATTGCGTCAAAATCTATACCTACATTGCCTCCAGAGACTTTGCTCACTAATCCTTCAAATATCTTTGTAGTCGCCTTACCTAAAATTTTTGGACCTACTATAGAAAACGATGCACTACCAATAGCAAATACAATTACCAAAATTATTGATATTTTAAATTTAGATAAGTATGCAATTAGTTTTCGCATGGTTCCTTTAAAGTCATTTGCTTTTTGTCCTGCTCCTATAGATTTTCCCATAGGACCTTTTCCCATTCTACTCATTAGCTAGCTCCTCCTTTGAAAGTTGTGATAAAGCTATTTGCTCATAAACTTCGCAATTTTTTAGAAGCTCTTTATGTGTTCCTATTCCAACTATTTTTCCTTCATTTAAAACAACTATTTGTTCTGCATGCAAGATGGTACTAATTCTTTGTGCAACTATTAATACTGTACTTTCAGCAGTTTTTGATTTTAAAGCTTTACGAAGAGCTGCATCAGTTTTTAAGTCAAGAGCCGAAAAACTGTCATCAAATATATAAACTTCTGGATTTTTTGCTATTGCTCTTGCAATAGAAAGTCTTTGTTTTTGACCTCCAGAGACATTTGTTCCACCTTGAGAAATTTCAGTTTTAAAAGCTTCTGGTTTAGAATCAATGAATTCTGTAGCTTGAGCTATTTCAGCTGCAGCTCTCATTTCTTCATCTGTTGCGTCTTTTCTGCCATATTTCAAGTTGGATTCTATGGTACCAGAGAACAATACTCCTTTTTGAGGTACATATCCAATTTTTTCTCTTAAATCATGTTGAGCAACATCTTTTATATTAACTCCACCAAGTAATATTTCTCCCTCAGTAACATCAAAGAAACGAGGAATTAAATTTATAAGAGTCGACTTACCACTACCAGTACTTCCTATAAATGCAGTTGTTTCTCCTGGTTTTGCTGTAAAGGATATATCTGTCAATATAGCTTCTTCTGCATCTGGATACATGAATGAAACATTTTTAAATTCAACAAGACCTTTTTTATCTTCTTTAAATTCTTGTACTTTTGATTTTTCTGGGTCTTTGATACTTATATCTGATACCAACACTTCATCTATACGTGTAGCTGAAACAGATGCTCTTGGAAGCATAATAGATATCATTGATATCATCAAGAATGACATTATTATCTGCATTGTATATTGTATAAATGCCATCATATCTCCAACTTGCATTGCTCCAGAATCAACACTATATGCACCTCTCCAAACTATAAGAACTGTAATAAGGTTCATTATAAGCATCATAGCAGGCATCATACATGTCATAACTCTATTTACAAAAAGATTTGTTTTAGTTAAATTTTTATTTGCTTCATCGAATCTTTTTTCTTCATGTTTTTCAGTACTAAAAGCTCTTATAACTGGAATACCTGTAATTATCTCACGGCTTACTAAGTTTAACTTATCGACAAGCTTTTGAACCAATTTAAACTTAGGCATAACAACTGAGAATAATACAATTATTAAAGATAAAATGGCTACTACTGCAACTGCTATAATCCAAGCCATTGAAGTATTAGTATTTAAAACTTTTATTATTCCACCTATAGCCATTATTGGAGCATAAAAAACTATTCTAAGTAGCATAACCATCAACATTTGTATCTGTTGAATATCATTTGTACTACGAGTGATTAATGATGCTGTAGAAAACTCATTCATTTCACTATTTGAAAATGACATAACTTTTCTAAAAACTCCACTTCTTAAATTTCTTCCTACGCTTGCTGCTACTCTTGCTGCTAAAAATCCAACTGTAATTGTAGCTATCATACTAATCATAGCTATACCAAGCATTTTTGCACCAGTAAGTAATATATAATTATTTTGCATATTTTCTGTATCAATACCTATGTTTTCATATTCTGCTTTTACATATGATACTGAACTTTGTGTTATCATACTTTCTGGCATACTTTCAAAGCTTTTGCTCATCTCTTTAGTTAATTTGTCTAATTGTTCTGTTGGCATCATTGATAACACTTTAAATATATCAACTTCTTCACCTTGAGTCCCTTGTGTAGGAAGTTGACTCATTATCTGAGATTTCATTGCTTTTACTTCCTTACTGTCCCCCTCAAGCCCTGATACAATTAAAATAGATTTACCAAAAATAGTATTTAACTCATCTATAGTATCCTTGTTTTTAGTATTTAACTCATAAAGAGATTCGTCTTTTAAATTTGGATACTTCTCTTTATACTTGCTGTAATCTTCCTTATTCAATAAAGTATAATTGTCTAATATTTTATCCTTATTATCTTTATCCATAAACAAAGTAATCTTATCTAATTCACTTTTTCTAATTATAGATGGAACAGAGTTTTCTACTCCACCTTGCTGTATCC
This sequence comes from Clostridioides sp. ES-S-0005-03, assembly GCF_020658455.1. Taxonomy (NCBI): domain Bacteria; kingdom Bacillati; phylum Bacillota; class Clostridia; order Peptostreptococcales; family Peptostreptococcaceae; genus Clostridioides; species Clostridioides sp. ES-S-0005-03. The sequence continues at coordinate 1,352,088 of NZ_JACVWI010000001.1, forward strand.
CTATATTTACTATATTAGATGTATATTTTGGTAAAGAAAGGTCACATACTGCTTGAACTACCAATAAGCATACTATTATTACTATTGATAAGGCTGACTTCTTTAAATATTTAATTAATTTAAACATACACTTCTTCCCTTCTGTAATATTAATTAGTCTGATAGCATTAAATTGAAAAACATTGTTTTAAACTTTAGAAATATTTTTCATGCTCATGTTTATGACATCCTGCTTTTAAATTGTCTCTAACTTGCATTAGAAGTCTTCTAAGTACTATTTTTTCTTCTTCACTAAATCCTAAAAAGATTTCTCTTTCTAATTCTTTGTTAAATTCCTCAACTTTCTTACATACTTCTAGGCCTTTATCTGTTAAAAAAATTCTAGAAATTCTTTGGTCTTTTTCATCTTGTTTTCTTTCTACAAGCCCAGTTTTTTCCATTCTTTTTATCATAACTGTCGTTGTAGATGCTTTTACTTTTCTTTTATCTGCTAATTCTTTTTGACTTTGACCATTTTTCATCCTAAGAGAAAAAAGTATTTGTGGCTGACCCTGGTACAAGCCTAATTTATCAAAATAAAAATGAGTTCTTATAAAATATATTCGCATCAATTGCAAGAAAACATCATTTAATTTTTCTTCAGAATTGCTATTCATACTTACCCTCCTTATTTTTATATTACTTAGTCGGCTAATGATTATTTTACTATAACAGCTATCTTTTTTCAATATATTTATAAAAAATTCATATAAATTTCATTTATTAAATATTTTTCTATTGATTAGTTATGATTTTAATAGTTAATAATAAGTTTTTTAATTAGCTAACTACTTATATTTTTCATTAAAACCTTAAGATAAACCTTTTCATAAATTTATCAATTAAAAAAGGTTGTCTCAAAATAAATTTTGAAACAACCTCTTATTTAATAATATATTACTTATATACTATAACAATATATTATTTATCCTCATATCCATTTACAACAACATCTATTTTTCCAGTTTCTGGCGATATAATCAACCCATGCACAACAATTCCCTCTGGAATTAAAGGATGATTTTTTATTAAATTAATACTATCTTTTACAGAATCCTCTGCTGAATCAAATCCATGTAACCATTGTTTTGTATCAATTCCTGCACTACGAAGTGTAAGTATTACATCATTTGATATTCCTCTATCTAAGATTTTATTTAGTAATTTATCCGTATCCACATTGCACATACCACATCCATGATGTCCTACAACCATAACTTCATCCACATCAAATTCATAAATTGCAACTAAAATACTTCTCATAATACTTCCAAATGGATGCATTATAGTAGCACCTGCATTTTTTATCAGTTTAACATCTCCATTTTTAAGATTCATGGCTTTAGGTAAAAGTTCAGTTAATCTTGTATCCATACATGATAGGACTACTATTTTTTTATTTGGATGTTTTGAGGTTGCATACTGTTCATATTCTTTATTTTTTACAAATGATTTATTGTACTCTAATATCTCTTCAAGTCTTCGCATATGTAATCTCACTCTCTATAAAAATTTTTTATATTATTATATCACTATTGGACTACAATATATACATATATAATTTAATTTATATTTATCATCTATTTTTATAAAATTATTATTTTTCCATAATTTCACATATTAGTTATATTAGTAAAGACTCTTATAATAATCTTTTAATAATCAAAATTAGAATTATATATTTTTGTTATTTAATTAAATAATTCTTTTAAAACTTTATTACCTAAATTTAATCCTATTATAGCTACTTTTCCATCCTTAACTCCGCTATATTTAAAAACATTAGTTTTGCCAGAAGAATAGCTAAATTCTAAATATACATCAGATGAATTTACAAAACCTTATGCCTTTAATATTTTTTTAATGAGTGTAGTTTTTCCTACTCCTAAAAAACCTGAAACAACATCAACCTTTATCATATATACTCAAGTCTTTTAAACTAATTAATACTTTTATGTAATATACGTAGTATTGAATTTAGTTCTTCAACTGACATTTGACCTGGTGCAGAAACCTTTTTAACTGCTCCAAAAGTCAATGCTGAGCCAAATATTTCCCCACACAAACGACTTATAACTCCCATTCCTGCCATAGACATAGTTATTATTGGTCTATCTGCATAAACTTGAACCATTTCATTTGTAGCTGTAAGCAACACTAGAACATCTCTTTCATTTTTTGGCATAACAGCTATTTTAGGTAAGTCTGCTCCTAGTTTTTGCATTTTGCATAAACGAGATATAATCTCTTCTTTTTTGGGAGTTTTATTAAAATCATGATTCGACATGACTACTTTCACTTCTTTTTCATGAGCAAACTCGACTATTTCATTTACAATTTCATCTCCCATAAATAGCTCTACATCTATTAAGTCTATTAATCCTGTATTAGAGATTTCCTTATTTAAAATAGTATAATAATCTTTTGATATTAATTTTTGTCCACCTTCTTTTATACTTCTAAATGTAAATAATAGAGGTGTATCTGGTATATATTTTCTTAATTCATTAATAACTTCTTTAACTTGTTGAATATTTTCTACATTCTCAAAGAAATCAACACGCCATTCTACAACATCCAAACAAATTTCCTTTAAGTCATTAACTTCTTCAATAATTTCTTCTTTAGTTTTTCCAACTATTGGTACACAGATTTTAGGTATACCTTCTCCTATTCTAATATTTTTTACTTGTACTATATTATTCATATTTCTCCTCCACACATATAGAAGTTTTATCAGATTTTATATTCTTTACATCACAATATTATTATATCGTAAAAATACTATAAGTCATAACAATACTAATTCTACAGTAGTACTTCAACTTCATTTTATATACTTACATTTAATTTTTTTACACTCTTTCTTGTAATTTCATTATATTACTTAATTATTATTAATAAAATACATATTATTCTTAATATTGATAGAATTAATCTATGAATTATGGTATAATATGGTATAATTTTGTAGAAATAACCCGAATTTTATTTCTTATGAAGGGATTGAATATCAATGAACCTAAATCATTTGCATTACTTTAGAGTTTTAGCCAAAGTTGAGCACTATACAAAAGCAGCTACACAATTGTCTATAACTCAACCAAGCTTAAGTCATGCTATATCTGCTCTTGAAAAAGAACTGGGAACTTTTTTATTTGAAAAACAAGGTAGAAATGTTCGCTTAACTAAATATGGTAAATTTTTTTTAACTTATGTTGATAAAGCATTGAGTGAATTAGAAAGAGGAGAAAAAAAGCTTAGAGAATATACAAGTATATCAAAAGGTGTCATAGACTTAGGATTTATTTATACATTGGGAGCTTACTTCATTCCAGATATACTTGGTAAGTTTTTAGAAAAAGAGTCAAATAAAAATATTTCATTTTCATTTGGTCAAGGTACTACTAAAAAGATTATCCAAAGTTTAAAAGATGAAAAATTCGATTTAGCATTTTGCTCTTTTGTTCCAAATGAACCCAACATAGATTTTACAGCTATACTTCAGGAAGAATTGGTTGTAATAGTGCCATATAACCATCCTTTAGCCTCAAATGAAAGTGTAGACTTAAAGGATACAAAGGATTATCCTTTTATATTCTTTAGTGAAGATAGTGGAGTTAGACCAATTATTGATAAGCTCTTTGAAAAAGTTGATGTAAAACCACAAATTGTATGTGAAACAGAAGAAGATACAGCTGTCGCAGGTTTAGTTTCTATTAACTATGGTATAGCAGTTGTTCCAAATATTTTTGCTCTTAAATATTTTAATGTAAAGGTTTTATCAATAACAAATCCTATACATGAAAGGTACATATATTTAGCTACAATGAAAAATAAATATTTAACTCCTGCTGTTAATAGTTTTAGAAACTTTGTTATTAATTACAGTAAAAACAATAATCTAATTGATAAAATGGAATAAGAACAAGTTAAAAAGGGATTGTTTCAGAGTAAATACTCTGTACAATCCCAGACACATTTTAAAATTTATTAAAGTTTATTAGAAATAATCTGAGAAATATGGATTTTCACGTTCAATAAGATTTTCTAATAAATCTACTATTTCTTTATCACAAGTAATTCTTTTTATTCTATGAAGATAAGTTGGTCTTTTGTAACTAAGCAACATAGTTGTAAGTGTTTGTATATCAAGCTTCAAATCATACTTATCACCACCAGAGGTTAGTATACCTTTACCTTCTTTAGAAACACTTAGTGTAAATACTCCTGTATTCCAATCTAATAAAGGGTCTTTTAATTGAAATACTAACTTTACTTCATTTTCTTGTTCTTTAAATGGATACTGATTTATAAATTGTTCTATATCAACAATTCTACCCATAAAGTATGGTTTTATATTTTCTTCTATGTCTCCATCTTCAAGTAAAAATGCCAATGGTTCATCTGTATATGTATTTCCAACCACTTTATTTATCATTGAAAAGTGAGCACTTATAAAATTCCATAATCCTGTACGTGCCTCTTCTTCTACAAATACCATTTCTTTAATATAGAATATTTCATCAGAAATCCAATATAACACATAACCTTGTGCTTCATGGTTTTTATCATAATAAATTGCACATGTTAAGTCATCTAAATCCCAACGCCAGTATTCTTCCCATGCCAACTCACTTCTAATCATAGATGCATGGCTCTTTTTAGAAAATCGTTCATAAACATTTCTGACATCTTCGTGTTCTATACTTACACGCTCAACTTCTCCTGATACCGCTTTAGGTTTTGGCAACTGAGTATCTTTAATTTCAAAAGATATCTTATCTGATATTATTTCCCATCCCTTACGGCGATAATATGGAATTGAGTATGGAAATAAATAAGATATAGATTGTTTTCTTTTTCTCATATCTGTTAATGCTTGTCGCATCAATTTATCCATAAGACCTAAATTAGAATATTCAGGATATGTTCCAACACCAGTAAGACCACCCATATCGTATTCTTGACCAAATATATTGATTTTAAATGGATAAACAGCTATTTGAGATACTAGTTTATCCTCATCAAACCAACCAAATACATCTGCTTGTCTTAATACAGGTAGTTTAGCAAGAGTTATTTCTCTTTCCTCCCAACCTACTTGTTGTAAATCATGGTTTGTCACTTGAAATACATAACGTAACAATTGATTGAATTGTTGCAAATGCTTAGTTTCTACTTTCTTCATTTCGAGTCTCTCTAGTCGACTCATAATAAAACCTCCTAAAAATAAATACATATAAATACTATCTATTTATATAATATAGATAATAAATTTACATAAATACTACATAAATATTTATATAAACATAATTTTATCATACCCAATATATTCTAGTCAAATCACTGTTGAAAATTAAAGTTTAATTCAATAATAGCATTATTTAACTTAATAAAAAATGATTTATATTTAGTATATCTTAAATACTTGTAATTTTTTATCACTTTGATATAATCAAATAAATAGACAATTGTAATAAAATACAATTTAGTTAAAAATATTTTATTTAAAATAAAATAATAAACTATAAATAAATAAGTAATATATAAGGAGTGATTCTGTGAAGAGATGCATTGTAATAATGGGATAGTCAGGAAAACAACATAATATAAAGGAGAGATTTAAACATGACTATTCCAAATTCAGATAAAATATATCCAAGAAGTAATGATTATCAAACTATATATCTTAAAAATGTGATTACAAGAGACAATATAAAAGTTGGAGACTATACAATATATAACGACTTTTATAATGACCCAAGGGATTTTGAAAAAAATAATGTACTATATCAATATCCTATAAACAATGATAAATTAATAATCGGAAAATTTTGTTCAATTGCATGTAATGTAAAGTTTTTAATGACTAGTGGAAACCACACTATGAAATCACTCTCTACTTATACATTTCCAATCTTTTATGAAGAATGGGATTTAGACATAAATCATATAACAGATGCTTGGGATAATAAGGGTGATATTGTAATTGGAAATGATGTATGGATAGGCTATGATGCTGTAATTATGCCAGGTGTAAAAATTGGTGATGGAGCAATTATTGGAACAAGAGCTGTAGTTACTAATAATGTCCCTCCATATTCTATTGTTGGAGGAATACCTGCAAAAATTATAAAGAAAAGATTTAATGATGATATAATTTCAAAATTATTAAAAATTAAGTGGTGGGATTGGTCATATGAAAAAATCCAATCAAGTATTCAACACATTCAATCAGGAGCTATTGATAGATTAGTTTAATATTTTATGACTAATTTATCTTAAAACGAGATTTAGGGGAAATCTTTTTAGGAATTCCCTTAAATCTACTATATTGCCAATAGTCTTACTTGATATAATTAAAATTAAAAATAGTACTAAGGTTATAAAACAAAGATAAATTAACTTTTCTAAAATTACTTTACTTTTATTATTTATTCTCTACAAGAGATTCGACTTTTCTAAAATCATCTCTATTATTTATTATCATAAAAGATTTAACTTTTCTAAAGTTGTTATTATATTTCTTCCTTCTCTAACTCCATCGATTATTCTTCGAGCTATTTTACTATCTCCTATATTTAGAACTTCCACATTTTTAGCTTCAAAATATTTCTTTAAATTATTCAAAATTGGATTATTAGATTTCATTCCTAAACATATAAATCCATAATCAAAATTTAGTAAGAACTCTTCTTCATTCTTCTTAACTTTAAAATTATCATCCTCAACTTCCAATAATGCTGTATTTGTATAAACATCAACATTGTAATCTTTTAACATCTTCATCATTGTCACCTTTGTTATAGGGTCTAAATCTTTGCCCACAACTGGTAACATCTCAACTATAGACGTTTTAGCCTTATTTTCTGAGAAAAATTCTACAACATCTAATCCAACAGCTCCACCACCCACAACTACTACTTTCTTATTTTCTAAGTCTTTTGTTTTAAAATATTCTATATCATTAAATAGCTTAAATATTGAACTCACCTTTCCATTTTCTTGGTCTATCCTATCCATCAAACCAGTTATTGGTGGAAGTAATGGTTTTGAACCTGTAGCATTTATAATTATATCAGGTTTTAAATTTTCTATAAATTTAATATCGGCCTTTGTATTTTTAAAAACAATTAAATTTTTTAATTTATTAACTCTCTGTTTTAAATACTTTGGAAAATCATTTATTCTACTTTTATCCGGAAAAGTTGATATTGTCTCAGCAAGCCCTCCTATATCTGCTTTTTCTTCTAATAAAAATACATTACAGCCCACCTCTGCTGCTGTGGCTGCGGCTTCGAGACCCGCCGTTCCTCCACCTATAACAACCACATTTGTTGTCTTATTTACTTTTCTTTGTTTATATTCTTCTCCATTTATTAAGTCTGGATTTACTGTACATCTTATAGGTCTATTTGCTCCAATTCTATTACCTGCACATCCTATATTACATGAAATACACTTTCTTATCGAATCTTCTTTTCCATTTTCTACCTTTTCAGCCCAATTAGGGTCAGCTATAAGGCCTCTTCCCATACCTATAAAATCCGCTTCATTATTTTCAAGTATTTTTGATGCTATCTCTGGATTCCTTATATTTCCAGTTATTATTGTTGTTTTTCCAAATCTTTTTTTAACTGCTTTAGACATATATGAACGCCACCCATCTTCTAATGTCATTGTATCGATTTGAAATTGTATAGAATCATTTAATGCTGCTGATACATTATATATATCTACTTCTTCATTTAAATATTCAAGAAGCTTTAAAGTATCATCTAAAGTATTTCCTCCCTCTATAAATTCATCAGCACTTATCCTTAAAGATATAGGAAATAAGGCTCCTACTTCGTCTCTAACTTTATCAATTACTAGTTTTGCAAATCTCGCTCTATTTTCAAGACTTCCACCAAATTCATCTGTACGCTTATTGTAAATTGGGGATAAAAATTGACTTATTAGATATGAGTGTCCAGCGTGTATCTCTATAGCATCAAAACCAGCTATTTGAGCTCTTTTTGCTGCCTTTCCATATTTTTTAGCTATATCTAGTATTTCTGCTTTCTTTAATTCTCTTGGTATTGTTCCTCCATTTTTTGAGGGTATGTTCGAAGAAGATACTGGAGTTAATCCATTTATTCTATCTGGCATAGCTGAAGCACCTGAATGATTAATTTGTATAGCTACACATGCACCATGTTTATGTAGACTCTCAGTTAACTTATATAAAGCAGGTATGTATCTGTCATGGTCTATTCTTATTTGTGTAGTTCCATTAGAACCTAAAGGAAAATCTACACAAGCATTTTCTACAATTATAAGTCCAGTTCCACCTTTAGCTCTTTGTTCATAATATTTAATGTGTTCATCTTTAAATTCTCCACTTTCTCCACCAAAGTTTGTTCCCATTGGTGGCATAACTATTCTATTTTTTACATTCATCCTTTTTATAGTTAATGGTTCAAAGATATTTTGATATATTTTCATTTCTATTCCTCCACACGTTTTTATGTTTATAGTTTTTGTGTTTTAAATTTATGTCTCTATTATAATGCGTAGAAATCTATTAAACCAGTGCATATTTTCATCATTATTGATAGATTTTTTCTATAATTTTATGATTATGTTTCTTAACAAAAAAATCATGCTACATTAATAGTGATACACTATTAATGTAGCATGATTACTTAAACTCTAGATAATTTTAATATTTTACATCTACACATATATATTAAGAATAGCTAAATTTTACAGTCTTCTATACTCTTCTCTTTTTAATTTTAAGTTACTTAGATAATAATCTATCTCATCAATTAGACGTTGTTTATCCTCAGGTAATATTCCTTTTAAGTTAACATAATTTGAGGCATGATTACTTCTAAATACGACTTTTTCATTGGTATCTATATTTTTTATCATTTCTTTAATTTCTTGTAGCACAGCTTTATCTTCCAATACTGTAAATTCACCTGATTGAAGTAAATCGTAAAGTTCAGTATTAGGTTCTACCATTAAACTCAATACACCTACATAATCTGGTGAAATTGCTCCTAGCATTTTTCCTGTATCAACTCCATGTTGATTCGTTTTTTTAGTTCCTCCAAGACCTGCTATTACAGTAGCTGATAATTTAATACCATTTTGCTTAACTTTTCTACCAACTTTTATAAGTTGTTCACTATTAAATCCCTTTTTAATATCTTCTAATACCTCATCATTTCCACTCTCAAGCCCTAGATAAATCATCTTAACACCAAGTTTTTTTAACTCTTTAAGTTCATCATCAGTTTTTTTCTCTATAGACTTAGGAGAGCCATATAGAGTAATTCTTTCACACTCTGGAAAAACTTCTTTTATATACAATATTATATCTCTTAGTTTTTCCATTGGTATTATCAATGCGTCTCCATCTGCTAAAAATATTCTGTCTACATTTTTATAATGTCTTCTAAATATATCAATTTCATTTTTTATTACTTCTAATGGTTTTATTTTAAATTTCTTTGATTTGTACATACTACAAAATGTACATTTATTATGAGAACATCCTAGTGTAACTTGTATTATAAGACTATAAGCCTCACTTGGCGGTCTATAAAGTGGCATATCATATTCCATATTAAAATCCCCCTTTTAATCAACTCTTAATTTTATTATATTAATAATATTTACTTAAAATAATACTTTATATATATTATAAACTTCAAGCTTTTGTTTAAGATATATTATTTAAAAATTTAATAATACTATTTGCAGTAATCTTAAGCTGTTTTTCTTGACTTATAATAGCATCATTGTCTCCCTTTTGTTTTCCATAATCTCCAAATTGTGCATGATTTCCCCCTTCAATTTCAACATAAGTTGTATCATCAGGAAGTTTTTCTTTTGCTTCTATAAGATTTTTAAAATTAACTACTCCATCTTTACTTCCCCATATAGATATAACCTTTTTACCTAGCTGTTTTAGTTCATTGCCCATTGGATAGGAAGATAAAAACACAACTCCATCAATTAATTTATTGTCACGTGCAAAATTAGATGCAACAACTCCACCCAATGAGTGACCTCCTATTACCCAATGTTCTATATTATTGTAAGAATCCATAATTTTCTGTGCTTTATTAGTTCCAAGTATAGCTAGATTAAGTGGCATTTTTGCAATTACCACTTCATATCCACTTTCTGCTATTTTTCTTGCAAGTGGTGCATATGATTCAATTTCTACTTTAGCTCCTGGATAAAAAATTAGACCTTTAGAAACTTTTCTACCCTTCGGTGTAAATGAAATATTTTCATTTATGGTTACCTCAACTTTACTATTGCTAACTAATGCTTCTTTTGCTAGTTTTTGAGGTTCATATGTTTTGTTTATCCATATGAAAAAACTAAGCAGAATCAATACAAACAGTATCCCTATTCCCATGAATATTTTCTTTTTTATATTAAATTTTCTATTATCATTTTTATCATCTTCGTTTTCAACCTCATCATAAAGTAAAGGTCTTTCAAGTTCCATAGTTATACTAAATGTATCATATTTCTTATTGCGCTTTACCTTTACATCTTTACTCATAAATCTAACCCCCATAATATTTGAATACTATTATAGTTTATCCTAAGTAAATTGTTTTTTCAACCAATGAAAAAAATCAATATTTTAACCTTTTTCACACAAAATTCATAAATATATGGTTTTTGTTTTTAATATACTATTTTCTGTTAACATTGTATAAAAGAAAAAGTCATATACTTTATTTTAAAGCTATGACTTTTTATATAATTTAATTAGATTAGATTAGAAAACTATGCAACTTCTTGCACTAACATTTTACTGATATTACTTATTCTATACATTTCTTTTACACCATTTAATGTTTGAAGTAAATTTAGACAAATTATTTTATCACCTAAACTTACTGTACTTTCAATACTATCTAAAATTACACTTCTTCCTTCATCATATTTATCAGCATCATAATTTGAAATATAACTAGTATCTCTCAATATTCTTTCTACATCTTCATCTCTAATATTATTCTTTTTGACATTTATATATAAATTGTACATATTACTTATTAGTAATTGTTGATTTTCTAAGAAATCATCTTGATGTTCATCTTTGTATATAGTATTTATCAGCATAAGTCTATCTTCAATAAGTGATGGCACTAATAATAGATTCTTTATATAATGAACATTGGTTGAATTTTCAATAGATTTATTAACTTCATTAATTATATTTTTAACTATACCTTTATACACATCTATAACATGCTGATACCCCATTTTTGCATCATATGGTAAAACAAATTTATTTATTATTAATGCAATAATTGCACCTAATACTACATATGAAATTCTACTCATAGTTAAAACATTAGGGTCTCCCATAACTGCTGCCGAACCAAGGGCTGAAACAGTTACACACACTATCAGTTTTCTATAATCAACTACATATGAGTTTATGTATCCTGCTAAAAGTACTATTAATGACCTTAATGTATTATCTTTTATTATTGAAAATGAAACAATAAATATTACCGCTCCTACTAGTGTACCTTCTATTCTTTTTCTGGATTTCTGCAAACAGTTCTCTGCATAAGGTTGCGTTAATGAAAACACAGTTAACATTATCCATCTTCCATCTTTTAAGTGAAAATAATCCATAATAAAACCTGAGATTGCTGCAGCCAAAGCGATTTTTATTGCATAAGAAAATCTTATAGATTTTAAATTAAAATGTTGTTTATATATTGATATTCTTTTAAATTCACGTGGTATCTTTATTTTTCTTTCAACTCTTTTTTCCTCTTTTGATTTTACCTTTTTGTACTCTAATAAAAATTCATATAGATTTTCTAAAGCACTATAAATTTCTTTCAAATTTATATTTTTAGTATCTTGAGCGACAACATAATCTCTAAATCCAAGTATTTCTTTATCAGTTATCTTATCTTTATTTTCTAAGCACATCTTGATATAATTTACTTCTTTAGATACTACAACTAAAACATCTTCTTTACTATTTGTACTACTTTCTTTTAGCATATTTTTTATGTCTTCATCCTCAAATTCCTTAGTATCTATTTTATATCTATCTAAGATTAAACTTATTCTTTCTAATGAAAATAAGATATTTATTATATCCATTCCTTTAATACTAATAAAAAAATCATCTTTTCTATTATCAAATATAACCATTTTAAGACCTTTTGATATAGAATTTATTGTGTAATTACAACTATCTATTTTTCTCATATTAGACTTATTTACAGAATTATCACTGTTAATAATATTTTTTAAAAGATTTATTTTTTCCAACAACTCATCACATATAGATATTAATTCTTTGTCACCAATTTTTTTCATTCTATTTCTATTCATAACAAATTGAGCAATCATTATGACAAGTGAACCACTAGCTAAAGCCGATAATCTTATAGGAAATTCGCTTAATCCTACAGGTATACTTATCATAAATATATACATAAGACCAAAAGGTACATATACAGCCCTTTTCAAGTCATAACTAAATAAATATCCTATTATAAATAATGCTATAAAATTTAATAAAATTCCTAAATACATATTTTGTACTGCAAAAAACGATAATACTCCTAATGTTACGTTTATTATCAAGTATTTCAGTAAATTTTTAATTGGAGAAATAGTTAAATCCCTTTCCAAAAGCATTAGCATAGCTGTTACTATAGCCACACCTATAAGTGTATTTTTACTTCCAAATAAAGCTATAAATGCAGATATAAATGCTATTATAAAAATAAACAATTTAGTTTTTGATATTATTAATTTTTTTGTCATCAAATACCTCCTTAAAAATTTCAACAAAGTCAATTTTATCACACTTATTATCGTATTCAAAATCGTCTTTTCTACGTGAGGATTCTAATTTTTCTATTTATAATTCTAATTTTAATTCATATATTAACGAACTTTATAATCATATATAACATATATATTCATATGCCAGCATACGTTTTTTCTTTCAAATATTTTTTTAAAATTAAAAACAACGCTCTCAATAATACAATATTTGTACTTATTGAGGGCGTTGTAAGATTTATCTAGCAAACTTGTTTAATTTTTTCTTTACCTAGTATGTAAGTACCAAGTCCCATAAATAAAGCTCCTCCAACAATGTTTCCAAGTGTTACTGCTACTAAATTATAAATAGCTCCTCCAATACTAACTGTTTGAATTGTTGGAGAAAATAATGAAACACTATAGATTGTCATATTCGCTACACTATGTTCAAACCCTGTTGTTATGAAAGCAAATAAACATAGGAATATCATAATTATTTTTGCACTATCATTGTTAGTTCTAAATGAACATAAAACTGAGACACAAACTAAGATATTACACAAAACTCCTCTAAAGAAAAGAGACATAAATGGCATAGATGCCTTGGCTGCTGCTGTGTTTGCAAAAAATTCTGCTACAGGACCTTTATCTACTAAACCAGTTCCTACAAACATTATACCTAAAATTAAAGCTCCTATTAAATTTCCTACCCAACTGTATATCCATATTTTAGAAGTATCTTTTATACTTACCCCTTTATTTAGCATACCTACAGACATTACCATATTATTTCCAGTAAACAGCTCTGTTCCTGTCATTACAACTAAACTAAGTGCTACTGCAAACGATAACCCCATCATTATCTTTGTCATAGGAGAACCTGCATCTGTCAAAATCCCTCCAATAGTAAATATCAAAAGTATACCGATACCTACATAAAGTCCTGCAAAAGCAGAAGACACTAAATATTTTATCTTACTTGTATTTAATAAATTTATTTTATTTATAGCTGCGTTAGTTAATTTATCCAAAGTTTCTTTATGCATAATTCCCTCTTCCTTCTATTAAATTTATAATTTATTTAAATATATTTTTTTATTACTTATAGATATTTAACACCACTCCAGTATATATTTTCATGTACTTTAGTTATTTCTTCAAATTGTACACCTTCAAGTGCCCATTTTTTAAATTCCATGAATCCAGTCCTGTCAATTATATATCCTATATGCTCTTTCCCTCCTGGTGCATCTTTATCTATATATTGCTCTACATATTTGTAAGTATTAAGTATTATTTTTATTATGTTGTCTTCATCTGCCCATAAAAGAAAATCTTCTGCTAGTCTTGGATTTTTCTTACCTGTTCTACCCATTATAGCTAATCTATAGTATTTTTTTTCATCTCTAGTCCATGCATTTGTTGGGCAATTTAGTACACATTCTCCACAACCTATGCATTTATCTCCATCTCTTACTACTTTATTATTTTCTGTTTTTAATGCTCCAACAGATAGTTTTGAGCATTTTTTTACACACGCTCCACAATTCACACATCTATCTTTTTCATATAGTGGTAAGGTCATTCCTATAATTCCAAAGTCATTCATTCTAGCTTTTATACAGTCATTCGGACATCCAGTCAATGCCACTTTAAAATGTAAGTCATTTGGAAAAATTGCTTTTTCTATTTTTTTTGCAAATTCAGTTGTATTATACTGCGCTTTTGGACAGACTTTATTACCTATACATGCAGCTATGTTTCTCGTACCTGCTGCTGGATAACCTGCATTTTTCTCACTTTGATTTATATTCATCTTTTCAATAACAGGTTGTATGATATTATTTATTTCTTCCATATCTTCCATATCTATTCCTAAGATTTCAAATCCCTGTCTTGTAGTTATGTGTATCTGACCATTACCATATTCATTTGCAATCCTAGAAACTGTGATTAAACTTTCAGGGTCAATAAGACCTCCTGGCACTCTAACTCTTAAAGAAGTTTTATATTTTGTTTTTGTAATTCTATAAGCATTTTTCATTACTTTTTTAGTATTTAAATCTCTTATCACAAACTCCACCCCCTAATCAATAAGATTTTTAGCATATGAATAATCAAATACTGGTCCATCTAAACATATATAAGTATCATCCATCTTACAGTGTCCACATTTTCCTATTCCACAACACATTTTTCTTTCATAAGAAACCCAAATATTTTTTTCGTCTAAATCTCTTTTTAAAAACTCTCCTACTGTAAATTTCATCATCATTGGAGGTCCAACTACAATTGCAGAAGTATTATTTATATCTTTTATATCTAAATCTGGAATATATTTTGTTACTAATCCTACATTTCCACTATAACCCTCATCAGCTCCATCCACAGTAACTAAAATATCCAATTTTTCACTCCATCTTTTTAAGTCCTCTGCAAATAGAACATCTTTTGGTGATTTAAATCCAACTATTAATTTAAACTTTTCACACTTATCTTTATTATTATAAAAATATTCAACTATTCCTCTTACAGGAGCTAATGCACTTCCTCCTGCTACTACTACGATTTCTCTTCCTTCATATAAAGATACATCAAATCCATTTCCATAAGGTCCTCTTATAAAAAACGAATCTCCTTCTTTGTAATTGAATAATTCACTAGTAACTTTACCTACATTTCTTATTGTAAAATCAATATAATCTTCTCCATATCCTGATACTGATATTGGACTTTCACCATATTTAGGTATAGATATTTCATAGAATTTTCCAGGCAGAACCCCTTTTGTATCACAATTCACTTTGAATGTCCATTCTTTATCAGTATGTTTAACTATGTCTAGTATTTTTGCACTTACTGGTATATATGAGTTCATTTATATCTCCTCCTTACTAGTTACTAAATCATTTATTTTTTCTATACATTTTGAAAATGATATATATTGTGGACATGCATCATCACATCTTCCACATCCAACACACATGTTATATCCAAATCTTTTTTTGAAATCATTTATTTTATGCATAGTTTTAAATCTCATTCTTTCTCCTTGTTTTTTTCTGAAAGAATTTCCACCTGCTATGTCTGTATATCCATCTACTTGACATGAAGCCCAAACTCTTCTTCTTTCACCTACATTTTCATTTTCCTTATAAAAAATATCCTGCATTGTAAAGCATGAGCATGTTGGACATACAAAATTACATCTTCCACATCCAATACATCTTGTGTCATATTCATCCCATATTGGATTTCCTATTATCTCATTAGAATCAATATTTTCTGGTATATCTATAGAAATTAAATTTTCTGTTACATGACTAACATCAAATTCTGATGGCTCTCCATTAAATACTTCAAATTCATTGTCTTTTATGTCTAAGTACAATGTTTCTCCTTCTATATTCAATCCAAGTGAATAGTTATCAGTTTTATTAGAATCCATACTTACACAAAAACAATTTCTAAAACTCTCTTTACATCCTACAAGTGCAAATTTTATTTTTTCTCTAATATGTTTATAAAAATAATCTTTTTCTTCTCCATTATTTAAATATATTTCATCGAGTCTCTTTATTCCATTTATGTCACAAGCTCTTAGAAAAATTAAAATCTTTTTATTGTCTAAATCGCTTTCCTTAAATTCTTTTTCAGTAAAGTAAAATAAGACTTGATTAATAGGAAGCACTACTTCTTTTGGTGAAAAGTTTGATTTTTGAGCAAATTCCATTTCTTCAAAAGTATTTACTTCCTTGTATCTTATCATGTCCGTATCTGAAAAAGTACCTTTAAATGGCATTATGACTGGTGCAAATATTTTGTAGTCTTTTTTTAGGAAATTCAGACCTTCATTGAATTTGGATGAATCTAATTTTAATTTCATTTTTATCACCTTTCTTATATTTTAGTTTTGCTTACTTATTATCTTGTTTAAATCTTAACACTTTATTTTAGATACTTCTGTGATAATTATCACAGTTTTAAAAATAATAAAAAAAATATTACTAGAGTTTATTAAACTCTAGTAATATTTCTTTATTATTTATAACTTTAAATTAAAAATCTGTTCTTTTAAATACAAGCTTTTCAAATGATTCTATATCCATAGGTCTTGCAAAGTAAAATCCTTGTCCAATATTACAGCCTGCATTTTTTAATAAATTTAATTGACCTTCAGTTTCTATTCCTTCAGCTACAATTAGCATATCTAAATCCTTACCTAATGTAATTATATTCTTTATAACTTTTTCTCCACGTGTAGATGTAATTGTCTCATTTAAAAATTCTCTATCAATCTTCAATACATCAATTGGTAATTTTTTTAAAAGACTAAGTGAAGAATATCCACTTCCAAAATCATCCATAGATACAATAAATCCAATATCATGCAAATCATTTAAAATATCTAAAAGCATGCTTATATTTGACAAAAATAAACTTTCTGTTAACTCAAGTTCTATTAGATGCGCTGGTATATTATGCTTATTGATTAAAGATTTTAAACTAGTTACTATATTTCTATTATTTAAATGAATTCTTGATACATTTATAGAAATTGGTGGTGGCTTTATTCCATTTTTTATCCATTTTGACATTGTACTAAAGACATTATCCCAAACATACAAATCAAGTTTTTCTATAAATCCATTTTTCTCAAATAGTGGAATAAAATCATTAGGCGATATAGTTCCCTTAATTGGATGAATCCAACGAACAAGAGCCTCTGAACCTACAATCTCATCTGTTATAAGGTTAATTTTAGGTTGCAAATAAACTACAAACTCTTTATTTAAAAGTGCATTATCCATATTATTTTCAATTTCTTTTTCACGAAGTATAGAAAGCCTTATTTTATCATCATAAAAAGCAACTTTACTCTTATAATTGGTTTCTATTGTTTGACAAGCTATCTTAGCTCTATCAATCATTACATCAATATTTACATCATCTTTATCAATTAAATACGCTCCACATTTAAGTATTATATCTATTTTAAATGTATTTTCTTTATCACTATTCACAATCTCAAAAAAATCATTTGCTCTTTTTCTTAAATTTTCTATATTACTTTTTTTAGTCATTACAATAAATCTATCGTCTGATAATCTTGCATATATTTCATCCTTAAAAATACTTTCACCTATTTTTCTTGCTATATATTTTAAAATATTGTCTCCAAATTCAAAACCAAACATATCATTTATATATTTAAATTTATCTATGTTAATATAATATATAACAAAGTTATACGTTCCATATTTTTCAAAAAGCTTATTAGCATCAATTTTAAATTTCAATAGACTTCTTATACCTGTTACTTCATCAACATATGCTATCTTTTTTAATTTATTCATTTGTACCTTATAATTTACAATAAATATTCCAAAAACTATAAATATAATAAATAATATTATCAAAATAAATGCCATAATATTATGCTGTATAAAATCTAATAGAGTAACTGTATGCTCTAAGTACTTCGTACTGCCTGTAACTGCAATTGCAACCTCTTCTTCTGTAACTCTATTGATGGATTTATTGAGTATTGACAATAATGCAGGATTTGCTTTTTCAGAAACCCCTATTCCAATATCCACGACTTGATTTTTTATTGGCATAAACATAAGCCCATCAGATTCTTCAGTATTAATTATATTATTTAGGATATAGTTGCTTCCTATAAATACATCACTTTCTTCTTTCTTGACAGCTTCAATACATTTACTAGCATTTGGATAAAAACTTACTTCTTGATTTGGATAATATTCTTTTACGAATGATTCTATCCCTGTCCATTTAATCATTGCTACCTTAGTTTTTTCATCCATTCTAATATCATTTTTTGCCAAACCTAACATGGTAGTTTCAAGGTAGCCATCAGTAAATATAATATTATGCTCTAACTCAGTACTCCGTGACATAAACATATTTGCACAAATATCTACCTCACCATTTTCAACCATTTTTAAACCCTCTGAAAAATTATCTACCTTTATATACTCAAACTTTAAACCTGAGTTATTTGAAATTGATTTTAATATATCTATTGATATACCTTTGTAGGAATTTGTATTTTTATCAAAAAAAGATAGTGGTGACGTATCAGGACCTGATACAACTTTTATTACAGGATGTTTCTTTATATATTCTTTTTCCTCCAAAGTAAATACTTCTTTAGCTATTGCAGTACTCTTATAATGTTTATTAAATAAATTACCATCATAATATATATCTTCTCGCTTAATCTCATTTAATGCATAATTCAAACCATCTAGTATTTTTTTGTTTCCCTTAGTTGTTGCATAATAGATAGGCTCTGATGAAAAACGTAATACTACCTTTGTATTTGGTATATCTCTAATGCTTCCTGTAAGTATCATATCAATGGTTCCTTTTTCAAGTTCCTTTTGAAGTTCTTCTGCACCTTCTATGTACTTATATTTTACAGATATTTTATTTTTTTTACAGTATTCATCAAATACACTTTTAAAATGATTATCTGAAACTGTACCTACTACTTTTCCATCAATCTCTTTTAGATTATTATAAGATATTGTATTGTTTTTGGAGTTCACATACAATGCTCCATATTCATATCCAAAATTTAAATTTGTATAATCATAGTATTCTTCACGTTCTTCATCCTTTTGCAATGCTCCAAATATATCAATTTTTCCCTCTTTAAGCATTTCTAGACCTTGACTCCATCCACAAGGTATATATTCTAATTTCCAATTATTTATTTTAGCGATTTCATTCATATAATCATATGTATATCCATATAACTGACCATCTTTTGTAACAGAAATTCCATAACTAGGCCAATATCCAACCCTTACTTTTTCTTTCTCAGAAGTGGCTAAAACAAATGATGTATTTAATATAAGTAAAAAAATAACCATAGTAATAGTAAATCTATATTTTCCATTCATAATATGCCTCCATTTATAACTAAATCATATCAAGATAGTTAAAATATTCTTATTCAACTTAATATTCTTTATATTAAAAATTTAAGCCCTCCATTTGCATTTAAACTTTAAATAGAGTCATTAAATATAATAAATCTATCTTTTCCTTGATTTTTTGAATGATAAAGAGCTTTATCTGCTTTTTCATATAATTCAATAAAAGTTGTTCCATGATTTGGCATAATAGATATTCCAATACTACAAGAAACTTTATATGACTTATTTTCTCCAGTATAATAATTTCTAAATGCATTACATAGCTCAATCGCTTTGTTTTCAATAAATTTTATATTCTTCATATTTTTTATGAAAACTACAAACTCATCTCCACCAATACGTCCAATTATATCATCCTCTCTAAAAATAGAAGTTAATTTTTTTGATACTTCAACTAATACTTTATCACCAAAGACATGCCCTAAATTATCGTTAATAGCTTTGAAATCGTCTAAATCAATAATAAAAAATGCATGACTACTTTCTTTAACTCTGTCTAAACTCAAAAATCTCTTTATTAGAGTTTCAGTTGTACCTTTATTATAAATTCCTGTTAATATATCACGTTCAGCTTTAAATTTAAGCTCAATCTCTTCTTTTTTCTGTTTGTCTATATCTTTAATGTACGCAAATCCTTTAAGTTGATTGCTTTGGGGGTCTTTAAGTAAATGCATTGTACAAAGTTCCCATAAAATCTTACCATTAATGTCATATCTTCGATACTCTAACTTTAACTCATTTACTCCCTTATTATATGAATCTAAGACATTTTCATAATAAAATACTTTTTTAAAGTTTTCCCTATCTGAAATAAAAACTATATCGTCAACAATAGCCTCCATTACTTCAGAATATTTTCCAGCAGGTCTTAAGCCTAAATTGTTATCAGGCTTTATATTACTTGATATAAATTTATCTTGAGAAAAATTAATTTCATATATAGCAATTGCTTCAGACAACATAGCTTTTCTATATTGCTCTTCTTGATTATATTGCATTTCAGCTTTTTTTTGCTCATTTATGTCTTCTAGTAGACCTATCGCTCTAATTGGAATTTCTGCTCCATTAAATAGATTCGTTAGAGTCATTCTATTCCATATATATTTTCCATTGACTAGTCTTGTTTTTATTACAGATACTACACTTTCTTCACCTTTTTCCATTTTATTAAAAGATTCTTTAAACACATCAACAAAGTCAGGATGTATTATCCCAGAATCTATAAAATATTCTATGCCATTTTCAATATTTTTTTGTAATCCATATATTAAAGAGACATCACTAGAGACATGTATAGATTTTGTATGCATATAATAGTCAAATACTATGTTAGAAGTCTTGGATAAGGCTATTCTAAGCCTTTCTTCATTAATCTTAAGTTCTTCTTCTACTTTTTTTAAATCTGTTATATCAACCAACACACAGTAGAAATACTCTTTTCCATCAGAATCTTTTATAAGCTCACACTTATTTACAACCCACACAAAATTCCCACTCTTAGTAATCATTCGATACTCTATTTCAACTACTTTTGATTCTAATATTTGAAGTGCAAATTCATTTTTCACTCTATCTACATCATCTTTATAAATTACATCATAAAAATTATTATTAAACATGGATTTTATCTCTTCTTTAGTATATTCAAACAGGTTAATAAATCCATCACTTAAAAACACAAATTCATATTTTTCACCTACACTACATTTAAAAACACCTCCTGGTATATTGTTAGTGAGTGAAGATATCTCTAGATTTGCTTTTACAAGCTTTTCTTTGGATTTTTTCTCTTTATAAAATACAATTAAAATCAAAATTGAAAGTGCTATGAAGTTTTTAGTTGTTAATATAATTGCAAGTTTGTTTATCTTAGAAATCTCTTTCACTATCAAAGTCTTTGGAATAAAAGACAATACATACCAATCATTTATACCAACTGGAGTATACGTGGCATATTCCTCTTTTCCTTTGAATTTATATTCTAAAAATCCACTTTTCTTATTTGATATATCTTCAATAAAGTTTTTATAACTGTAATCTTCTCTAACATAAATAAAATCAAAAAAATCGCTAACATTATTTATGGTGTCATCAGTTTCTCCTGGAGTAGATTTTAAGACAAGATTTCCTGATTTTTCAAATATATATGTACTTCCTTCTCCATTAAAACTAGTCACATCTATAAATTCACTTAATTTACTTGTATAATAAGAACCATACAGAACACCTATCACTTTACCATTTTTGTACATAGGAGATGCTACTATAAAACTATTTTCATTGTTAACAGATGATTTTATGATTTCTGAAATATTGCTTTCCCCTTTCATTGCTTTCTTAAAATAGCTATGTTGTGATATATTATAGACCTTTCCATCACCTGTATAGGCTGTACCATCTGGATATGCAATATAGATTTTTTCAAAATCAGATTCCTTTGATACATCATTTAGCAATTTCATTATATCTTCTTTCTTCATACCCTCTGACTCTGAAATAATTTTAGAAATACTATTTATAAACTTTGTTAGTGAGTTAAGCTTAACATTTATAGTATTTGAACTTTGCAATGACAACTCTTCTAAATGCATCTTTTTACTTTTTTCTACTAATGAATTAACATTATAGGTAAAATCCCAAAGAGAAAACATCACAAATACACATATAAAAATCAAACCTAAAGCATAACCTATGAATTTTTTATTTTTCATTTTGATACATCCCTTTCTGAGTATAGAAGCTGTGTCAACATCTGTATATTTACTGTTCATATTAAATTAATTATACTATCAGAATTAAGCTGTTTCAATAAACTTAAGGCAAATATTATCATTTTAGATAAATAAAAAAGAATCTATGGATAGATTCTCTTAATAATATCTTTATTTAATTATAATTAATTATTTTTAAAGTATTTTGATAGTTCGGCTTCTTTTACATAAAAACCTTTATTATCAATCTTTATAAGTTCTTCTTTTTGCAATACTTTTATCATTCTAGAAACTGTCTCTCTTTTACAGCCAAGCATATCAGCTAAATATGTAACTGTAAGATTTACATTTAATAAGGTCCATTCTCCACAATAAATTCCAAACTCTTTACTTAATCTATACAATTTTGCTGCTAATTTCTTATCTACTTTTATAGATATTGAATTTTTTAACTGTCTATATAAACGTCTTGTCCTTCTCTCCATATAAGAAATAATATCTTTTGTAAGCTGAAAATCATTTTTCATAATTTCTGTAAATTCTTCAATGCTATAATAAGACACAATTGAATTTTCAAATGCCTCACATCCAACAGCAGAATTCTTCGTAAAATCAAAGGTAATGTCATTTATAATTTCTCCATTATTTAATATAAAAATCACCTTTCTCTCACCATTTTCGCTTATCTTAAAAATAGATACTTTCCCATCTAAAAGTACGTATACTCTGTCCAATTGTTCTTTTTCATAAAATAAAATTTCTTTTCTTTGTAATCTTTTTAGTTTAGCTTTTTCCTTAAGTTGATTCTTAGTTTCACTACATAAATTATTAAAAAGTATTACTTTGTCAATATCATAGTCTTTTAATTTAGACATGTAAAATCTCCCCATTACTAAATTTTTAAGAAAACCACATAAAGTATTACAAATATCTGATTTTATTCATTTTTAAACAGTTTTATAGCATTTGTAGTCTTGATTTTTCTTTCAATAGCTTCATTTGAAAGTTCTTTTACTACCTGTGTATATACTAAATCAATAATAAAAAATTGTGCCAATTTAGAGGATATTGAACCAGTTTCCAATACAGTTTCCCCAGATACATAAGATAAGTGCACATCTGAAATATCCTTTAATTCAGAATTTTTATTTTCAGTAATAGATATAATTTTAGCATTATTAGCTCTCGCAAGTTTTACAGTTTTTATAATTTCTTCAGTTTCCCCAGAATGAGAAATTGCAACTATTAAATCTCCTTCTTCCATTATAGAAGACATCATTATCATAGTATGACTACTATCAAAACTTACACAATTAAGCCCAATTCTCATAAACTTATAGTTTGAATCTTGTGCTATTATACCTGAATATCCAATACCAATAAAGTAAACCTTTTTAGCATTTATTATAAGTCTTGCACAGTCATGAACATCTACACTATTGATTATCTCAACAGTATTCTCTAAAGTAGTTATATTTGAGTTTAAAAGTTTCTTGGCTGTATCTAAAGCTGGCTCATCATTTTGTATATTCTTATTTATAATATTTTTTTTATTACTACTTGATATTTCTTGCGCTAAAGTAACTTTAAAGTCTTGCAACCCATTAAACTTCATTTTTTTAACAAATCTAGTTATAGTTGCTTCACCAATATTACTCTCTTTAGCAATTTGTGATATTGGTTTATAAAATACATCCTCTATATTTTCCTTTATATAAGCTATCAATAATTTATCTGACTTTGTAACTTTAAAAGCTGGTGATTCCAATTGTTCTAAAATACTCATTAAAAAACCTTCTATTCTCTATATTTTGTTTAAAAAATTATACAATGCCCCAAGCATACCTGCATCATTTTGTCTCTTTGCAAATTCTACATTAGTATTTTTATAAACTCTTTCTATAAGAATCTCCTTTAATGCTCTATCTATTTTAGGTTTTAGAAATTCTTCTTGTGCCATTATTCCACCACCTAAAATTACAACTTCAGGATTTATTACATAACATATATTTGCAATACCAATTGCTAATGATTTTATCATATTATCCAATTCTTTTAAACAATCTTCGTCATTATTCTTTGCTAAATCAAAAATTATTTTCCCATTTAGGTCATTTTCATCCATATTTTTTATTTTTGCTAATTTTTTTACCAAACTACTAGTTGATGCTAGTTCTTGGAAAGTACTTCCATTCATATTCATATATCCTACTTCACCAGCACTATTACTAAATCCATTTATAAGCTTATTATTTATTATAACACAACCACCAATACCAGTACCTATTGTCATACATATAGAAGAAGTTGCTCCCTTACCTGCTCCAAGCCACATTTCACCAAGGCCAGCACAATTAACATCATTTTCAACTTCACATTTTATATTAAATTCTTTTTCTATCTCTTTCTTTAATTCCATACCTTTATAGTTTGGAATTAATTCTTCTAACGCAAATACTATCCTACCTTCAATTGGGTCAACCATACCTGCAGTTGATATACATATCCCATCAATATTGTTTTCTTTCATATATTTTTTAACTATTTTCTTTATTTTAGATAATATTCCTGGTCCACCTTTTTCTTTTGCTTCAGTATCTAAACTGGATTTATCGATTATTAACCCATCTTCTCTAATAAATCCATATTTTATTGAAGTACCTCCAATATCTATACAAACGTAATTTTTCATAACATATCTCCATACAAATTATTTTTATAACCAATATTACTAATTAAAATTTTATATTACATGAATTTTTTATTTATTTTTTCCAACTCACAGATATATTTTCTCGCTTCTGATAAATCTATGGTATCCTTTAATATAATTTTTTTCTCAGTTATATGATATTTATAAATATTCTTACATAAATCTTCTCCCAACATATTAAGACCTTCTTGACTATAATGTACATCATCAATAGTTAGACCTTGGTCATGAAATTTCATAGCAATTTTGCTTCCTATGCTTAATATGTCACATTCATTACAAGCAAATTCTTGTGCTGCTGCAATTCGTCTTGTTCTAACAAAATATTCATCTTCTCCAAGCCAATAACCAGTTAAACTAACAAACATTTTATCAATGATACATTCTTCCTTTAGTCTATATGCAATTTTTTTTAGACTCTCTTTATAGTATAAAACATCACTACCATACTTTGCATCACTTTCACCTTGAATCCAAATAACATATTTATTTGTTATTTTATAATTCTTGCTTAAAGTATTACACCCTGCATTAAATTTTTCTATAGTGTCATTTAAAAACCAGTTATTATCATGATTCCAATTTTTTATTCTTGACCCATCCTTTGCATTGTGTATAAAACAAACTTTATTACCAGTAAGTCTATTCCACTCATTTGAAAATGCAGGTGCTATAGTACCATCTCCTTCAGAAGTCTCTAATTCACATCTCATGTTTATAATCTCGTTGCTACTTAAGTATTCAAAACAATTCTCATTTGGAATAACACTGTCTTTTGGATTTCCTAAGCCTCTCGCATTACTTTGTCCTATTAATAAAAATACATCTATTTTATCCATAAATTAACTCCTCTATACAATTCTAAACCTTTTAATATCTATTTAAACTTTCTTATAAAAAACTAAGGCTGAAAATAGTAATCTAACTAAAATTTACGAAATATCACTAATCGCTGAAAGTTAAATCACTATTTTCAGCCTTAGTAGTTATATAAATTTTCATTATCTAACCAAAACCTTAAAAATAGCTTTTTTTATATTTTCTTTTTCTGAAACTTTTATTGCTGTCATATGTGCATCTTCTGGATAACATACTAAGAAATCACCTTTTCTAAGTTCAACATAGCCATTGTTTTTCCCATCAAGAGGCAAAAAGTCACTATCTTCTTCATATGTCTTTTGCTCTAAATTTTCTATAAAATTCAAATCTATTCTTTCGCATCCATCTAGCATCAAGTGTACATCTATATATTTCTTATGAGCTTCCCAGAATCTTTCTTCTTTTTCACAAGTTTTATACTCAACAATATTTACAAAGATATCATCACCATCTATTGTATGAGTCCCTTTTTCGTAATCTATCAATGAATTTTCTTTAGCATATTCAAAACACTTAAGTAAGTCTTCGTGTAATGTTGAATATGTCTTACTATGATTTATACTTCCAAATATCATAATCACTATCTCCCTATATAATTTTAAGTATATTCTACTTTCAGGTTTTTTACATATACAGTTCTTTATACATTCTTATAGAGTAGCTAGATTATTTATATATCTAATCACTCTAATCTAGCCACTCTATAGGATAATTTCTTATTTAAATTCTATATTATTTTTCATAATAAACTGTAGTTTCAGCTTTTGGTAAAGATACTTTTGCTTTAACCTTAGATTCTATTGCACTAAATACTGTTCCTACTACTACAGAAGTAGTTATTGTTATTAGAGAATAAGCCCAAGAAGTTACTTCTGGCATTCTATATTTTAGATAAACAACTAAAATTGCTGATACTGCAAATCCAATATATGCTCCCATTTTAGTTGCTCTTTTACAAAACGCACCAAGTACAAATATTCCTGCTAAAACTCCTAGAACTAGCCCCATAAAACTATTGAACCATTCATATGCTGACTTTATTTCTCCATTTGCTAAGATTATTGCAACAACTATAGAAAGTATACCTACTCCTAATGATATATATTGTGCAACCTTAGTTTGTCTTTCCATACTCATATCTTTTGTTATAATAGTTTGTATATCTAAAGTCCAGCTTGTAGCAACTGAATTAAGCCCTGTTGATAAAGTTGACTGAGATGCTGCATATATTGCTGCAAGTAGTATTCCTGTTATACCTACTGGTAATTCATAAGCTATATATGATGCAAATACTTGGTCTTGTTGAACTGTTTGTGCTAAATCTGGGTTTTGAGTATAGTATATAAATAAACAAGTTCCAATTAGATAAAATACTGTTGCAAGTCCCATTGATAAAACACCATTTCCATATGTCATTTTGTTAAGTTGTTTTATATCAGTTGTTGTAGTAAATCTTTGAACTATATCTTGACTTGATACATATGATGAAAAAGTATTAAGACCAGCTCCAACAAATATTATAAATGCACTTGTAGATAGTATGTTTTTATCAAACATAACTTCATTTGTTGCTAAGAACTTATGCCCACTTGTAAGAGTATCCATCACT
This sequence comes from Clostridioides sp. ES-S-0005-03, assembly GCF_020658455.1. Classification (NCBI taxonomy): domain Bacteria; kingdom Bacillati; phylum Bacillota; class Clostridia; order Peptostreptococcales; family Peptostreptococcaceae; genus Clostridioides; species Clostridioides sp. ES-S-0005-03. The sequence goes on from NZ_JACVWI010000001.1 coordinate 1,379,838, forward strand.
GTTCCAAATCCGCCATTTATACTTGATATTAAATAAAATAGCGTACCTGTAACACCTACTATTAGTACCATGCCTTGTATAAAGTCAGTCCATAAAACAGCTTTTAATCCACCTGTATATGAATAAATTATTGCTATTACCCCCATAACTATTATTAACACATTTACAGGTATTCCTGTAAGACCTGCTAAAACTACTGATGGTAGATACATTATTATAGACATACGTCCTATTTGGTATATTATAAACATTAAAGCTCCAAGTACTCTAAGTCCTTTACTTTCATATCTCATTTCTAAGTATTCATATGCAGTATCTATCTCTAATCTACTGTATAAAGGTAAGAAGAATTTTATTGTTAAAGGTATAGCTATAAACATACCTAATTGTGCAAACCATAAAATCCATGTTCCACCATAAGAATTACCTGCTAGTGATAAAAATGATATTGGGCTTAATAATGTGGCAAATATTGATACTGATGTAACCCACCATGGAATAGTTCCATCACCTTTGAAGAACTCTTTTCCTTTCATTTCCTTCTTTGAAAATAACAATCCTGCAAATAAAACTGCCAATAAGTAAACTACTAGTATTGCAAAATCTATCCAAGTAAATCCTACCATTTGACCAATCCTCCCATACTAAAAGTATTTTTATTAAAAATACTTTCTGTATATTTCTTTCGCTCTTGATTTCATTTCATCAGTTGCTTCTTTCATAGGTTGTCTACAGTATCCAGCTTCAACGCCTTGTTCTTCAAGTAGTAATTTAATTGTTTGATATAGACCATTTCCTAATATATCTGTTATTAAATCATTTGTCACATGTTGTACTTCAAGTGCTTCTGATATTTTTTCACTCTTCGTTAGTTCAAATATTTGTCTAGCTCTGATACCGTTTACATTAAATGTAGAACCAATTGCCCCATCTACACCTAAAACTGTAGCTGGTAACATCATTTCATCAAATCCTGCAAATATTAATTTATTTGGGAATGTTTTTCTCATTCTTTCTAATAAGTAGAAATCTGCTGCTGTAAACTTAACACCTATTATTTTTTCATTTTCAAATAATTCTCCAAATTGATCTAAACTCATATCAACACCAGTTAAAAATGGTATAGAGTATATTATTAATCTATTGTCTACAGAATTTATTATTTTATTGTAATAATGTTTTATTTCTTCAAAATCGAATTTATAATAAAAAGGTGTAACAGCACTTATAGCATCATATCCTAAATCAGTTGTAAATTTAGCAAGCTCTACAGCTTCTTTTAAATTAACTGAACCAACTTGAGCTATTAACTTTATTTCTTCTTTTACTTCGTCCTTAGCTATTTCAAATATTTTTTTCTTTTCATCAGTTGAAAGCATGAAGTTTTCTCCTGTACTTCCTCCTACATAAAGACCATCTATTTTACAAACATCTATATTATGTCTAATTATTTGTCTTAACCCTTTTTCGTTTATATTTCCTTCCTTATCAAATGAAACTAATAATGCTGAATAAATTCCTTTCATATCTGTTGTTCTCATATCTTTACCTCCAATTTTAATTTTCAAATATAGTTAAATATAATTAATTTTTAATTAATTTCAATTGCTTTAACAAATTTTTCTGTTATCAATTGTGGTCTTGTTATTGCTGAACCTACAACTGATGAATGAACTCCAATTTCAAAGACTTTCTTTAAATCTTGAGGAGTATTTACTTTTCCTTCTGCTATTACAGGTATTTTTAAATCTTTAACCAATCTTTCCATCAATACAAAATCTGGACCCTCTAAAATTTCTGTATATGGAGTGTATCCAGATAATGTAGTTGAAACGCAGTCTACACCGTATTTTTGCGCCTTAACAGCTTCATCATAATTTGAAATATCAGCCATTACTAAAACATTATTTTCTTTTATATAATTTATAATTTCTTTTAAATCTTCATTGTTTGGTCTAACTCTATTAGTAGCATCCAGTGCTATCATCTCACATCCTGTTGCTAAAAGCTCATCTACTTCTTTTTTAGTTGGTGTTATATATATATCTGAATCTTCGTAATTTCTCTTTATAATACCTATAACAGGAAGTCCAGTAACTTTTTTTATTTCAATAATATCATCAACTCCTTGTGCTCTAATGCCAACTGCTCCGCCTTCTTGAGCAGCTTTAGCCATTCTACCCATTATAAAAGAACTGTGAAGAGGCTCATTTTCTAAAGCTTGGCATGATACTATTAGTCTTCCCTTTACCTTATCTAGCATTTTTTCGATTACCTCATTTCTGAAATTTATTTTCTTAATTTATGTATTAATAATAACATGAAAACTTTTTCTTTGCAATATTTTTTCATATTTTTTTATTAATTCTATTTTTTTATAGATTTATTCCAAGTATTTCCTTATATTTCACAGTTTTAAGAAAATTTATTTCATTTTTTTGGTTTTTATTTTCATTCCTATATAGATACAAATGATTTCAATAAAAAAACCCATGTATATAATACATAGGTTCCCCAATATTACTCTAAATCCATAATAATTTTTCTACCACAACATGGACAAAACTCAGATTCCGAATCTACTTCACTTTCACAATAACCACAAACTATAAAATTATCGCAATCATTATCTAATTCAAATTTTTTACCACATTCAGCGCAATATTTGTCATTTATATTTCCAATATAGCCACATTCACAAGTTACATTGCTTTCTGCAATTTCCATATCATTAATTTCCATATTTTTTTCATAAATTATCTTATCAAGTTCTAATAACTCATCACAGAATTTATCAAAACACTCATCATCAATAGAATTTTCTCTAATTTTTTGATAAGTCAACATTCCCATTTCTAAAAATATTTTACTCTTCTTTTCTTGAATATCATCAATTTCTCTATTTATCTTTGATTTTTCTTTATATAATTCAATCTTAAATTTTCCATTACCAAATCTTTTCTTAACCTTAGAAAATTTATCATCTACTGTCTTTTTATTATTTTCTTCCACAGAAGTTTCCTCCAATCATATTTAATCAGCTGAGTTTAGCTTATATCCTATTAAAGATATCACAAAACTGTATATAAATGAAATTATAATAGTTGAGAACAATTTAAATTGCATAACTAGAGTTGTTCCATAGCTAGTTGTATTAAAGAAGTTAATATTACTATCAAGTATAAAAGTACTAAATAGAGCCAACATACCCATTAAAAATGCATAATATATACTAAATATTATTACAGGTTTAATATTATCTGTATCATATTTAAATCTTAATTTATATCCATTTAATAAAATTATTAATGCAGACAAAGCTCCCATTGCATAAAACATTAATTTAGTATCTCCAAATAAAGAGGATGAGCCTAAGCTAAGCATTGAAACTGTTGAATTTATTATTGTTACCGAAATTCCATTTGCAAAAGCCCACATGTAACTAGCAATTTGTGGCAATACAGCAAATAAATCGATACCACTTGAATATCCACTCATATTCAATTCATTTAAATAACTACTATCAGATATAGTTAATATAAAAAGTATTGCTAACACTAAAGCATAACCTAATATGAATATTTTAATAGCATTTGAAAAAAGGGACATATACATATTTTCTTTTTCATAGCTTTTTCTATAATTAGTTATATATGTACATATAAATCCTAATACAAATCCATTTAAAAGTGCACTAAAAAATTCATAACTATACTCTAAAGCATATCCATACTCTAGCATACTATGTGAGCTAGTTTTAACATTAGTAAAAGTACATAAAATAGCTAAAATTAATCCATAGAAAATTCCCACTCCAAGAGAATTGGCTAATGTAGTTTTTGAATCCTTACATCTTTTTCTCATAAAAATTAAATTTGATATAATTAATCCTAAAACAGGAATTATAAGTAATATTAACAATCCTATATTTGCACTTATAAATCCAGAACCCATCATAGTAGACATAGATACGCTAATTTGACCTAGATTAAGGGCTAACATTATATGTGCTGGATTTATCATGTAACTGATATCATTAAATTGAATAGTAATTATAGCCTTAAATATTAACGAAATAACAAGCAATATGAATATAGTTGAAAAAGTCGTTAAAAATATCCCTCTTGTATTTGCGTGATATGAGAGTTCTTTTATTTTAGATTTTAAGTCAAGTTTTGTTTCGCTCGATTTTAATGATACTATTTCATAAAGTTCATTTCCACAAAATTTACAGTAATTATCTTTAGGATTATTTTCTTTGTTGCAACTAGAACAAAGTTTATCTTCTTTAGTTTCAAGTGTAAGGTTATTATTTTTTATTTTTCTAGTTGGCTTACCTGTTTTTTTAGAATAGTTACTATATGAATAATTCATATTATCTATTTTTTTTTCATCCATTTTTTCCCTCCAAGTTTTACCATTGTCAATTATCAAATATAACTATATCATATAAAACTTAATTATACCTTAATTGGATATATTTATCTATTTTATTTGTCTTGTATTAGTATTTCATTATAATTGTCTAATATTCTAAAATAAATAACTTACTAATCTTAATTATAATAAAATACTAATACAAAATTTTATTTAATCTTAACTAATAAATACTATCTATTACAAATTTAGATTGTTACATATAACATATTTTGCTATAATTAAGTTATAAACAAAGTATTCCGAGTATCTAAGAAAAGAAGAGGAATACTTATTTTTATGTTTTATTTTTAATGGAGGCTTATATGAACTTAGAAAATTTTAAAAAATTCTTTGGATTCCCTCTAGATAAAAAATACAAAGAAAATGTTGAACGAGAACTTTGCAATTATCTTTATCATACAGGCAAAATTATTTGTATCATAATAATAATATCTCAACTAATTATGATGATATCAATATCAGCTAGAGATGGTGGTCCTTTTGCCACCCCAAGACGTCAATGGTATTTTTGTATGTATATAATACTATTTTGTATCTCTTTAATTTTTATGCTTGTTTTTTCTTATCTTTGGAATAAAAAAAAGGAACATTGTACTTATTATATAAACTTGTGGGTGATTTATGTAACATTTTTCTGCTTATGGGGTTGTGTAATTACTTTGCTTGACCAGTTAGGCGGAAATGATTTGAGTGTATTCAGTTATATAATGTTAACAGCTGCTGCTTTTTCAGTATTAAAATTAGGTCAATCAATAATAGTTTTTGGAGGATGTTTTTTATTCCTTAATCTACTCTTACCAGGAATTCAAACTGTATCAGGTAATGAGTTCAGTAATATTGTAAACACATTTTTTATAACATCACTTGCTATTTTTATTTCTACAATGTTATATAGAAGTCGTGTATTTACTTATTATGATAAAATGCTAATCCATCAACAATATGAAGAAATCTCCCATATGAATAATTTATTAAATCTTAAGGTTATGACTGATGACCTAACTAAAATGAATAATCGTAGGTATTTAGAAGATGTTCTTCAAAAAAAATTAAAGACCCATACAAAGCAAGAACCTATAACAGGAATGATGATAGATATAGATTATTTTAAACAGTTTAATGACACTTACGGACATCAAAAGGGTGACTACTGTTTACAGAATATTGCTAAAGTAATTTTAGATTTTACAAATTCTGAAAATTCACATGCTATCCGTTATGGTGGTGAAGAATTTTTTATATGTCTTTTCAATTGTGATGAGGAGAATGCTAAACTTAAATCCGAATATTTACGTAAGATTATAGAGTATTGTAATTTTGAACGTGATGACGTTCCTTCAAAATGTGTGACTGTTAGCATCGGAGTTCATACAAAGAAAGTTGAAGAATTAATAACTTTAAATGAATTTATAAGTTATTGTGATAAAGCTTTATATATTGCAAAAGAACAAGGTCGTAATCGTGTTGAGTTTTATTAGTAGTATAGAAACAAAGTATTAATCCTTATATTTATATTTTCTTAATAATAAATTTATTTTGTTCAAAATATTTGTATAATATTATGTAAACCTATAAATTAGCTTTTAGATTCATAATTATTAAATCTATAAATTATACTTAAGTCTAACTTATAGATTTAATAATTTTATATATAATTAATTCATGTTTAAAATTAATTCACATTTCAATTTTAATGTTTATAGACTATCTTATACTACACATTTAGACATGTATTTTAAAATTTCTTATAACTTAGTTTTCCATTTCCTTAATCAATGATACATTTTGTTTCTCTACAGAATTTAAAACATCTGTATCCGCTCCTATACTATAATCTGGCTGATACCATGACTTATTGCTAAAATAGCTTTTATAAGGTTCTTCTTTAAATACATATCCATATCTTGCAAATATTTCATTTCTTATATATGCTAACTCCTCTTTACTATAAAGCTCAAGTTCATCTTTAGTTAATACTCTAGAATCACTATCATATATAATATAATCATCATCATAACTTACTTCTTTATTTTTCAAATTCGAACTTGAACCTGAATTACTTTTAGTACTCTTTTTATCAGTATTTTCACTATTTTCCTTGTTATTTATACTCTTGATAAATTTCTCCGCGTCTTCTTTGGAAATTTTATTAAGTGTACCACTTACATTATTAGCTTGTAATGAAATTTCATTACTATTAAACTTAGTTATAGTAAATTTTTCCTTTGATAAAGTATCTTTTCCTTTTAATACTATGCTATTACTATCTGAACTTTCTACTTCATATTTAACTGTATAATTGCTTTCTTCTTCACTTTTACTATAAAGTTTTATCTTATTTGGCTCTTCAAATTCAAATATATTATATTCATCAGCTTTCCAAAAACCATTTAAGTCTTTTGGTTCTAAATTTTTAGAGTAAATCAATTTATTTCCTAAATAAATCTCTGAATATTTTCCTACATTGTTTATTTCTATATTGTCTTTCTTAGTTTTTAAATTATAAAAATGTATTTCCTTATTTTTAGTGGAATATGCTATATTCTCTGAATTAAATGAATAGCCAACAACATCACTTGCTATCCTGCCTTTATCTAAAAATAACTCACCACTTGATTTAATATAAAGTAATTTCTCATCATTAATAATAGATACATTAGAATTTTCTTTCATATCATTACCTATTTTTTCTTCTTCTTTATTATTTTTCTTAATATATACATCTCCATCAGAATTTGTAAATACAATTCCATCTTTAATAAAACTTACATAATTAATGTCTGATTTTATTTTATTAGACACCTCTTTACCTATTTCTTTCTCATATAATTCATCATCACTATTTATAAAATAAAATTTACTATCTCTATATTTATAAGACCGAACATCCGATGCTATTTTTTCACTAGCATTATTTTTGTACAAATATAATTCACCTTTCAAATCCTTATAATTATACTCACTTATATACATAATTTCTTCATCATTAGATTCTACCCCCCATAAATTTGATACATCTGAACTAATTTTGACCTTATCATTTTTATCTGCACTTTTTAAATATAGATTATCATCATTATTTATAAATATTACATCACCTTTATTATTTATAATATCAAAACTCTGTATATCAGTAGATATTTTTTCTTTATTTCCATCTTCTTTATATAGATATAACTCTTCATCTGTATTCATATAATATATGAATTTTCCATCTGTAGACATCCTATACAATACAACATCATTGGCTATTTTTTCTTTATCTTTTCCATCGTATTTTACATACAAGGATTTTTCTGATGATATATATGCTATAGTGTTTGAAGAAGGCATAAATTCATATGAATTAATTTCGTCAGAAGATAAATCTGATGCTATTTTTTCCTTTTCTTTTTTTAGATTATACTTATATAAATTATTTTCTTTATCTTGGATTAATATTGATTGTTCTCCATTTATATAATCTTTTTTAGTATATGTAGGTACATCTGATGCTATTTTTTCTTCATCCTTACCTTCTGTCTTTATGTATACATCTGTCATATCACCTGAGTTATTCTCATCATTTTTTAATAGTATAAGAGAATTATCTTTGTTTGCTTGCTTACCTTTAGAATCATTTTGTGAACTGCAACCTGTACATATAAGTGCCAAACTTAAAACTATAAACAACCCTTTCTTTAACATTATTACTCCCCCTCATGATAATGATAAAACTTTTTGTGTAATAAATATACTATTCAATAATTTTTTAGATTTAAATCACCTTACATATTTTTATACTATTTACATAAAGATAATGCTTAAATATAATTTATATTTAAACTTCCAAAAAATTACTCTACTAGTTATAGTATAGCACAATAAACGTTATCCAAGCACACCCACTATTGTCACTCCAAAAGCTTTTAGTGCCTCTTGAAGCACTTCATTTCCACCATAAGGATATCCAATAGGGTTAAAATAAAGTTTAGCAGTTTGTTCACCAATCATTTCGCAACCTTCTATTGTATAATCGCCAAGTCCAACTTCAGAAAACACAGTCTCAAAATCCCATGAAACAGACTTTATGTATTCCTGTCGATTCTCTTCATCCAGTAGTTTATAGTTCTCCCAAAACATTTTATTTTCTGCTTCTGTTGGCCACCAAAAATAATCTAATTCTTCTTTATTATAAAATTCATCTACTTTTTCTAAAATATAATATTCTAAATCCTCAATTTGTATACAATCATTTTTTATATCTGCTATATATGAAAATAAATTTTTTATTCGATTAAATATTTTTACATCATTCACATTAAATTTAATAAAACAAAAACTACACATTATTTATCCTCCTAGTATAAGCAACTTATAATTACATTGTATAATAAAATATGAACAAACAAACTACATATATTTGTAAACACAATAAAAATAACTTGTATGTATCTAAATCAGATAGCACACAAGCTATTTTATTATATCGAAAAATTATATAATCATATTATAGGTTATAATTATTAGAATTCAGCATTTTTAGGAGTTCTTGGGAAAGGTATAACGTCTCTTATGTTAGACATACCTGTCATATACATAATTATTCTTTCAAATCCAAGACCAAATCCAGAGTGAGTAGCAGTACCAAATTTTCTAAGTTCTAAATACCACCAGTAATCTTCTTCATTTAATCCCATTTCATGAATTCTATCTAATAGTACGTCTTCTCTTTCTTCTCTTTGAGAACCTCCAACTATCTCTCCAACACCAGGAACTAATAAATCCATTGCTCTAACAGTTTTCCCATCTTCATTCATTCTCATATAGAAAGCTTTTATATCTTTTGGATAATCTGTAACAAATACTGGAGAATTGTATATTTGTTCTGTTATATATCTTTCATGTTCAGTTTGAAGATCGCATCCCCATTCTACTGGATACTCAAACTCATGTCCTGATTCAAGTAATAGCTCTACTGCTTTAGTATATGTTATTCTAACAAATTCAGAGTTTACTATTTTATTTAGTCTTTCTAGCAATCCTTTATCTATAAAACTATTAAAGAATTCCATTTCTTCAGAAGCGTTTTCTAAAACATAGTTTATAACATATTTTATCATATCTTCTGCAAGTTCCATATTATCTTCAAGGTCTGCAAAAACTATTTCTGGCTCTATCATCCAAAATTCTGAAGCATGTCTTCCTGTATAAGAGTTTTCAGCTCTAAATGTAGGCCCAAAAGTATAGACATTTCTAAAAGAAAGTGCCATTATTTCGGCATTTAATTGCCCACTAACTGTCAAATTAGCTTCTTTACCAAAGAAATCTTGTGTATAGTCTATTTTCCCATCTTCCGTTTTTGGAATATCATTTAAATCCATAGTTGTTATTCTAAACATTTCTCCTGCACCTTCACAGTCACTACCTGTTATGATTGGAGAATGTGCATATACAAAGTTTCTTTCTTGAAAGAATTTGTGTATTGCATATGCAGCTATTGATCTTACTCTAAATACAGCTGAAAAAGTATTACTTCTTGGTCTTAAATGTGCGATTGTTCTTAAATACTCAAGTGTATGTCTTTTCTTTTGTAGTGGGTATGAACTATCTGATTCACCTTCTACAACTATATTTTTTGCATGTATTTCTACTGGTTGTTTAGCTCCTTCTGTAGATACCAACTCACCTTCTACAAGTATAGATGAACTTATTGCCAATTTACCTATCTCTTTAAAATTTTCAACTTTTTCATCAAATACTATTTGCATATTTTTAAAGAAACTTCCATCATTTAATTCTATAAATCCAAAGTTTTTAGATACTCTAGATGTTCTTATCCATCCAGCTACTTTTACAGTTTTTCCTATGTACTGTTCTTTATCTCTGTACAATTCTTTTACTGTTATAAATTCCTTTTGCATTTTAAAGCCTCCTAGTTTAATTTTTAGTAATTTTTTCTAAATATAATTCCATAAAAAAAGCCCTTCATCCCTGTATAAAGGGACGAAAGACTATTACTTTCGCGGTACCACCCTAGTTGTCATAAATGACCTCTTAGTTAAGCAATGCTTAAAGCCTATAACGGTGCCTTCCGTCTAAGTCTACTTGCTAAATAAGCTTTCGATTAGAAACTCCAAGATGTTCTTCAATATAAAACTTGTATTGAGCTTTCACCATCCTCAACTCGCTAAAACTACATTTTATATCTACTCTTCTCTTCACAGTATTTATCTTCTATTATTTCCGCTAATTAACAAAATTATACCAATTTATAAATTTTTAGTCAATAAATTTATACAATTGATATTTACTAGTCTTATATAATCTATAAATATTTATATACAAAAATTTATATTTTCCTTTCAAATATTTGTAAGTTACATTTTGCCTTCTGACACCTATAAAAAAAGTAAAGCAGTATACTGTTTATTAGCTTAAGTTTAACTTTAAGCTTTTTAAACTAATACTACTTTACTTAAATACAATAAATTATTTATTTTTGTTATCAAGTATAGAAGTCTTACAGTTTACTTCCATTGTCAACCCAATCTTTTGCTTCTTCAACACTATTAAGTGAAGGTATTGAAACTTTACTATGAGGTTTTAATTTTTCAACATCTGCCCAAGCTGCTGTTGATTCATTTCCAACTAGAAGCGGACTTCTAAGTCTTTTGTTATCATTACCTTTTAATGCTCTTGCTTTTTTACTTTCCAAAACTATCACCTCTATATATTTATTTTGTAATAGTTTTAGCAATTTTTCAAATTAAATTCATAAGTAAAATTTATAACAGATAAAATACCATTATTTACATATTTTTTTATTTATAAAGTATTTGCCATCTGTTGAATTGTATTTTTTAAATTTAAAATACCATATCCCTGTGAAACATTTGGATAAGTATATATATCGAGCTTCGTAGCTCCCAATATTAAATATGTTTTTAAAACTTGTGTAAACAACGATAACCTTGGGATATTATCTTGTTTTTCCAAATATTCCATTAATAAGGCTAAGACTCCACAAACTATTGAACTACTAACTCCTGTACCTGTTGCTGTATTGTAGGTTCCATTTTTATATGTAGATATTATATCTACTCCTGGCGCTACTATATCTGGCTTAATTCCCCTTCCTCTAATTGGCCCTTTTGATGAACCAATCCACATACTATCAGTCTTATTATTAAATGTACCAACTGTGATTACATCATCACCAGCAGCATACATAGTTATTGTAGCCACTGAGTCTGGGTCTAAAAATCTTGTATCTGGTGCTATCAAGTTTTTATTTGGTAAATATATATCATACTCTCCCCCTATTATAAGTTCTGGAGTTAGCCTCAAAGTCCACACACCAGGTTTTATATCTCTGAGTCTTATCTCTAGGCTTTCATTCCCAGAAGTAATATATGGATAGATGAATCTCATTGAATAAGTAGTATTTTCCAGATTAAACTTTCCTCTATATACATAAAAGTCTGGAGAATATCTTATATCATGACTAACCTCACCTGAAGGAGATATTATTTGTGCCCCTATCTTATCTGGACCATTTGTATTGAGTGTTATATCAAGTGCGTAATCGTCACCATCTTGTATTATTACATCTTGGACTTCATTTAAACTACTAAATCTTCCAGCATAATGAATATCTGTATTACCTTGATTACCTGCACCACTTACTACAACAACACCAGCACTACTTAATATATTAAATGTATCTAATATGGAAGTAGTTGCTACAGCACCTGACTTAACTCCAATAGTAAGATTTATTATTATAGGCTTATTTTCTGTTTTTGCTATATTAGTAACATATGTTATAGCTGCTAAAAAATCTGAAACACTATAATTTATCTTTCCAGCATAATAAGTATCTGTATATGATTTTAATTTAACCACTATCAAATCTGACTCTGTAGTTATACCTCTATATTGTGAATTTACTCTTCCATTTCCCACTAATATACCAGAAGCCAAAGTTCCAGTACCTATATTATCTTGACTTAAACTTCCATCATTTCTACTTATAGCTAAACTTAATTCACTTCTTGTAAATTCACTCCCAAAAATAAATCCTTCTGGTGGTGGATTTGTATTTTCTTCCTGATCCCATAATCGTAAAACCTTACTCGTTCCATCCGCATTTATAAAGTCAGGGTGTAAATAATCTATACCAGAATCTATAACTGCTAATAAAATCCCTCTTCCTGTTATATCATTATATGGATTCTCATAAATATACTCTGCTTCAGTAGCTGTTGTAATAGTTTCTCCATTATTCATATTATTAGTTATTTCAATTAAACTGCTCATTGGAGCAGATTCTTCCCACCAAGCAACCTGTAATATATTGTTTAAAATAGTTTCATCAAAATCCATAGGTACATATATTACTGCAAGCTGACTATTTAAAACCATATATTTATTTATTCCGTTTTCTTGAAGTGCAGTTTCTATATCACCTTGGTAAATTATACAATAAGATTTTTCCATAAATCCCTCCTATCTTAACACATCAAACATACCTCTAACATCCAAAGTTCCATATCCAGTACTCATATTTGGATACTCTGTAGTTTGGTTTTTTCTAGCTCCAGCCTGCATAAAAGTTTTTATTTTTTGAACATATGCTTGATTTGGATATCTTCTATCAACAAAAGTATATTGAAAATACATCGCAGCGGCTCCTGCAGCATGTGCACTAGCTGCTGCTGTCCCAGTTATAGTCGCATATGTATTTCCAGGATATGCAGCTATTATATTAACTCCTGGTGCTACTAAGTCTGGCTTTAATCTATCCTCAATAGTCGGCCCTCTTGATGAACTTTGCCACAAACTATTATTAATAGTATTATAAGCTCCTACAGTTATTAAATCATCTTGAACAGCTGGATAATTTATTGTATAAAAAGGGTCAACCTCTCTAAATCTAGTTCCACTTTTTAAAAGAGCCCTATTTGGAAGATACAAGTTATATATTCCATTTACAATATAAACTCCTACTAATCTAATCTTCCACACTCCTCTTTTAGCATTTTTCAGAGTAACATTGGTAAACTGCTGCCCTGAAAAAGTAGTTGGATATACATATGTTATAGAATACTCCGTTCCTTCTAAATCAAATAAACCTGTTATCCTATTATAACTTGATATTCCAACACTTTTACTTTCTTCACCAGTGGGAGACACTATTATTACATCTGCCTTATCTGGTTTATTCAGCCAAAGTTCAACTGATAATTCTTCTTCTTCTTCATTTAATTCCAACTCGACTTCAACGGAACTTCCTACATTTGGTATTATTCCAGATGTGTGTGTCTGAGTATTTCCCTCATTTCCAGCTCCTGCTGTTATACACAGCCCTCTAGTAAAAAATGCTTTTTCACTATTACTTCTATTGGTCAATCCAACTAAACTATTGCTACCCAAAGATATATTTATTACTAATGGTTTCCCAAGTTCTAAAGATTTTTTATATGCATACTGAGATGCAGCAAATAACATTGCACTATTATAAAATCCTTCTATCTTAGCAATTTTTATTATTATTAATTCAGCATCTTCAGCTATTCCTGCATATTCCTTATTTACATTACCAAGACCTGCACATATGCCACTTATCATAGTCCCTTGCCCAACTTCATCTTGAGATAGACTAGCATCATTTTCTGCAATTGCTCTATTAATATCTTCTCGTGTATATTCTGTCCCAATATAAAAACCTTCAGGTGGAGTTCCATTCTTTGTTTGGTCCCATAAAAAAGCTATTTTTGAGGTTCCATCTGCATATATAAAGTCTTTATGTAAATAGTCTATTCCTGTGTCAGCAATCGCTATAAGAGTACCTCTTCCTGTTATTGTTATATTGGGATTATTTTTAAAAAAATTTACACCTATTTCTTCGGTTGCAACTACACCACCAAAAGTACCTTGATTAATCTCTCCAAGCAGTGTCATCTTTATAGTTGATTCTGTCCTTATAACTGATGGAAGTTCCAAAACTCGTTGTATGCTATTATAGTCTGTAGTGTTTATAGATAATACACCAAATGAGTCACTTAGCTTAAGAAATTCTTGACTCATACCCAATGAGGCTAACTCATCTTCAAATTCAGGAGTATGAATTACATTTATTCCTGCCAATGTTCCTGATTGTCTATCCATATTTTCACTTATAAAATCCTCCAACTTTAAATCATCGTTTCTCTGAGAATTATAATTTTCTATAACTCTATAATTATTTTCTTCATCTTTAAACGACTTATTAGTGCTTCTATATCCAATGTCTTCTGTTTCTAAGTCTTGATTTATACTAGATAAAGTATACAAATCTATGTCTGATAAACTTAAAAAACCAAATCCCGATGAATTATTTGGATATGACTGATTACTTGTTCTTCTTGCTCCCCTAAGAAGCAATGCTCTTAACTTTTGCGAATATAAAAACAAATCATTTCCATTTACAATTCCCCATTCCATAAACAACGAACAAACTCCTGTAACATGAGGAGTGGCCATGCTCGTTCCAGTTAATGCTCCACTGGTACCTCCTGGTAAAAAAGATATTATATCTTCGCCTGGAGCTAATAAATCTGGTTTAAATACACCCAATTGTGTATCTCCCTCGCCAGAAAATATAGATACTATATCTGTTCTTGAATTGAAACTTCCTACAGTTATAACTCTACTTGCTGTTCCGGGAACTGTAACAGTAAGTTCTTGAGTAGGAATCAAAAATCTCGTGTTTCTATTTAATCCCTCAGAAGTTGGTAGATATATGTTTACATTACCAGTTACAATATCTATAGGTTCAAATACGATTCTCCATAGACCAGGATTTATCTGTGTATTTGAACTTAATTGCAATGTAACTCTTCTAGTAAGAGAATATGGTGCTATAGGATAAAAATAACCAGTAATTCTTGTATCTCCTAAAGTATTTCTTATTTCACCTGAAGTTAGAGAAATTGATTGTGTCTGGCTATTCGATGGACTTACTAAATGTACACTAAAGTCATCAATAAAATCTGGCCATATGTTTATATTTAATATACGCTCTCCTTCTCCAATTACAAACTCAACTTCTTCTGTAGTATTATTTTGAAGCCTAATCCTTTTATGTCCTCCCTTATCTGCATTATTACCAGCCGCTACCACTATATTATTTTTCCAAAATAAACACATATCATCTATATACTGCTCAAATAAAGAAGTCCCTCTATGTGAGCCTTCATTACTTCCATAACTTATATTTAATGTAACAGGCATTCTTAATTCTAATGCCCTATCTAAAATAAATTTAATCGCCCTCATAAACTCTGTACTTCTTGAAAAAACATCTGTCTGTATATTTCCAACCCTTACTACTATTATCCTAGCATCGCTTGCAATGGTTGAACAAATACCTGCAACATGTGTACCATGTAGACTAGTCGTTGAGATAGGTATATATGTATTACCAGCTATTGCATTATTTATATCTTCATTATTATATAAGGTTCCTTCTTTAAAACCTGCTGGAGGATTTCCTTGTATAGACTGGTCCCAATAGTATAATATTTTGGACTTTCCTTCGCTATCTCTAAATACAGGCAAAGTATAATCTATACCTGAATCAATTATACCAATTATAGTTCCTTTTCCAGTTAATCCTGTTCTATTTTTAAAACCTGTTATCCCTGTGCTTGAAAAACTTTGTATGTCTTGAGTTTGTAATATAAAAGGTTTTTCTATAAACTCTATTTCTGGATAAGTCAGTAATCTATTTATATCTTCTTCATCACTTGATGTTATTATCGCATAGGAAGCATTAAGTATTTCTACTGAAACACCTAATTCTTGCTCTAATCTTAATATATCTCCATTGTATTTTACGATTAATTCATAATTTATTATAATCACCTCAATTTCTAAAATTATTATTAATGTATATGTTTTTTGTAAGTCTAAAATGTATTAGACTACATAATTTTTAAATTTCAATTATACAATTTATAATATAAAAAATGATGGTACATTTTTTATATAATTTGTACCATCATTTTTTATATTATTTCGCGACCATTAAATTTTTCAATGATTTTTCCAATCCTTTTACAGTTAATGGATACATATTAAACTCACTTTGTATTAACCTTTGAGTCTGATACCAATAACTGATTGAATCCCACCCATCTCTCAGTTCCGGATTTAGCCACACAATTTTACTATACTTTCTTTTGAATCTTTTAAGCCACTCTATTCCAGGTGTATCGTTATATGGACCTCGATAATTACCACCAATATGAAGTAACTCAGAAGGTGCCATAGACGCATCACCCACGATTATAACTTTATAGTTTTTATCTATGTTTTGTAATATCCATTCAGTATCAATAGACTTACTTAACCAACATTCTGGTGTAGTAAATAATCTATCATAAAAACAGTTATGAAAATAGTATACTTTTACATCTTTAAAGTGATTTGATTTACTTACAGACTGAAATAATGTATTACATAAAGTACTATATCCTCTCATTGAACCCCCTGAATCTATAAGCAACAAAAGCTTCACTGTATTTTTTCTTGGTTTTTCGAAAAACAGTTTTAAATACCCTGCATTATTACAAGTCTCTTCAATGGTTTTATCTAAATCAAGTTCTGTTTTTGGAGCATCTATTCTAGTAGAAAATTGACGAAGCCTTTTTAATGCAACTTGAAATTGACGCATATTTAAAACTTCATCATCTCTAAAATCCCTATACTTTCTTTCTCCTGCAACTTCGAGAACAGCTCTTCCATAGGTGGAAGTTCCGCCTATGCGTATACCAGTTTGACCTTTGCCTGAATGACCTAATTCAGAAGTACCCCCTGTTCCTATCCAGTAATTCCCTCCATTATGTGGAGAATCTTGTTCTTTTATACGTTCCTCTAATTTAGCTCTCAATTCATCAAGGTTTATGTTGGGATTTTGCTCTAATCTTTCAAATCCTTCTAAATCTACATTTTGATTTTTAAGCCAGTTCATAATCTCTTCTGGAATTTCCTCTTTGTGTTCTATACCTTTAAAGTACTCCAAAAACACTGCATCAAATTTATCAAAATTACTTTCACTTTTTATTAAAATCATCCTACAAAGATAGTAAAAATTCGAAAAATTTGAATAACAAAGCCCTTTGTCTAGTGCTTCAATTAGAGTCATCCACTCATTTAAAGATATATCTAGGCCTCTTGCTCTCAATAAATAAAAAAATTTAATAAACATAATTATTCAGCTCCTATTGACTACAAACGTTTTTGCATAGATTCAATATCCTCGTTATTTTTAAGCAGTATCCCTGCAAAAGGAACTTCTTTTTCTATTTTTTCAATTGGAATTCCACTCAAAGTCAATGCTTGTATCCAGTCTATTAACTCTGATGTACTAGGTTTCTTTTGTATCTCTCTTAAACTTCTAATCCAATAAAAAGTAGTCATTACTTGTTCCAATAAATGTTCTTCAACTTTATCAAAATGTACTTTTACTATCTCCTCCATCATATCTCTATCAGGAAATTCTATATAATGAAATATACATCTTCTTAAAAAAGCATCTGGAAGCTCTTTTTCTGCATTCGAAGTTATAATCACTATAGGTCTTTGTTTTGCTGTTACAGTTTCTTTTGTTTCATTTATATAAAACTCCATTTTATCTAATTCCCAAAGTAAGTCGTTTGGAAACTCTAAGTCTGCCTTGTCTATTTCATCAATCAAAAGAATTACTTGTTGCTCTGAACTAAATGCTTCTCCTAATTTACCATATTTTATGTACTTACCAATATCATCTACTCCTTCACCTCCAAATTGGCTATCATAAAGTCTTTGAACAGTATCATATACATAAAGACCATCCTGTGCTTTTGTAGTTGATTTTATGTTCCAAATTACTAAATCTTTTTGCAGTTGATTTGAAATTGCTTGTGCAAGCATAGTTTTTCCTGTTCCAGGTTCTCCTTTAATTAAAAGTGGTTTTTCAAGTGCTATAGCAACATTAACTGATGCCATTAATTCTGGTGATACTACATAATCACTGCTTCCTTTAAAATTACCCATTTCTTTTTTTATCATAGGTTCTACTCCTTTTAAACAATAAATTTTCTAAATGTATATGACTATTATATTACTATTTTTGATATAAAGTGGTAATATAACACATTTGTATATCATTACTCTAAAATTCTATATCTAAATAAAATTACCTCTAAAATATTTAAATTTTATCTTTATTTGTCATAATTAAATGAAATATATATTTTTTAATAAGTACAAGATATATTATCTTATAAAAATATCAGTCATAAAAAGCGATGATTTAATTAAATCACCGCTTTTCATAAATTTGAGTTATAGCTAAATATAGAACAATTAACTTTTATATTTGGGGTATCAATATAAAGTTCTGTATATATTTACTATTTCTTCTTTATTAAGTTTAATATAACTTTGATTTAGCAACCTTTGTTGACTATCTAGTACACTGTCTGCAAAACTATTTATCTCATACTCTTTCATTCCATATTCTCTTAAACTTTTTCTTGTAATAATTTTATTAAGTAGTTCTTCCATTTTTTCATATACCTCTGATACTTTACAATTCATTATTTCACTCAAAAGCATATTTATTTTTGCTAATTTACCATCTGGTGATAATCTATTATATGCTTTAAATACTTCTATAAAAAATTGATAATTAGCTTCACCATGAGTAACATGATAAACTCCACTTAATGGGTATGAAAGTGCATGTACTGCTCCTGTACCAGCATTTCCAAAAGCAATACCAGCTAAATCACTTGCAATCAAAAAATCTTCTATAATATCAAATCTATAATCTTTTCCATTTAGTACAATTTGCTGAAATCCATTTAAAATCTTCTCTATAGCTTTGGTACTAAAAATTTCTGTATAAATACTCGCCTTTGGAGATACAAAAGATTCTATAGCATGTATTAAAGCGTCGATTGCACTTGTAGCAAAAAATGAATATGGAAGCTCTAATAATAACTCTGGAATTAAAACTGCATAATCTGGAAATAATTCATCTACAGCTAATCCAAACTTCGTATTCATCTCTGTTATTTCTGCAATTGAAATATTTGACACCTCTGAACCTGCTCCACAAGTTGTAGGAACAGCTATTAATTCTCTTATTTTTTCTAAAGGAACCTTTTTTTGAAATAAATCACTTGATTTATTTCCATCTTTCAGTACTAACAACTTTGCCATATCAATAACTGCTCCCCCACCAATAGCAATAATTCTTGTACAATTAGTTTTTGAAAAATCATCCAATAATTTATCCATCATTATATCATTAGGTTCACCAGTTCCATACTTACTTTTATATTCTACATGTGCATCCAAACCAAGGCTTTTAAAATATGTATCATATGCACTTTTACTTGTCAATATAAAATCTGATTTACAAATTTTGAATTCTTCTATAAATTCCTTTGAATTTTTAAATTTATGAACTTGTGTTTTTTGCTGAAATAACTTCATGACATCCTCTTTTCTTCAACTTATGACTTGATGTTTTATTTTATATAATCTGTAATATAATTATAAAATTTTTATTTTTTATATGCAAGTTTTACCATAAGTAATTTATATTTTAAAATATCTTAATACAGGTCCAATAGTATATAAAATAAAATTAATTCATTATAAAAATAATCTAATTTTAAAATAATTGAACAAAATTAAAATCTAAAGTATAATAAAATAAAAATTTCACTAATCTTACTGAAAAATACTGTACAATTAACCTGTATTTCCTCAATAAGAAAAATGTTTGGAGGTAATTTTATTAATTATATAATTATGTCAAATAATCATATTTCTTCGTTTACAAATTCTATTCAATCAAATAAGCATAAACATTGGATGTTACAATTGTTTATAGGAATTGAAGACAGTTTAAATATAACTATAGATGGCAATGATATAGAAGGTAAATGTATTATTGTAGATAGTAATATAGAACATTGTTTTTCAACAGGAGAAAAAATATGTTTTACTATGTTAATTGAGCCAACATCATCACTTGCATTAAGCTTTAAGTCAAAATATATTGACAAAATTAAAGGTTATGGAATTATAGATATTCATAATAATAAACATACACAAAAAGAATATATTAATTTTTTCAAAAATCATGATGAAAAAAGTTATTTAAATTTTACAAATTCTATGTTCGAATATCTTAATGTTACTCAAGACAATTACACAGTAGTTGATAAAAGAATTCATAAAATAATGCAAAGACTTAATGAGTGTGACTGTCATGACCATTCTATAAAAAATATTTCTAATATGGTCTTTCTTTCGCCAAGTAGACTGTCCCATATATTCAAAGAACAAACAGGAATGCCATTAAAAAGTTATATTCTCCTACATAAAATTCAAAAAGCATATTTTTTACTTTTATCTGGTAAATACTCTATAACCGATGCTGCTATGATGTCAGGTTTTGACAGCGCTTCACATCTAGCATATACCAATAAATGTATGACTGGTATGAATATTTCTGGTATATTAAAAAACAGCAAGTTTTTGAAAGTTTCAAATTACTCTAAGATATAAAATATAATTACACTAAATAAAGGAGATTTATATTTTATGAAAAGACATTTATCAGAAAGTACATTATTAGACTTTAATTCAAAAAATGTTCAAGAGCTTATTAGCGAAAAGAAATGGAATCAATTAGATAATTTTAATAAAATCAAACAAATTTATAATTTTGTTAGAGATGACATCAAGTTTGGTTTTAATGAAAGTGACAATATATCTGCAAGTAAAATACTAAAAGATGGATATGGACAATGCAATACAAAGACTATACTTGCTATGGCACTTTTAAAAGGAGTTGGCATTCCATGTAGGATTCATGGTTTTACTCTAGATAAAAGAGTTCAATTAGAGCTCTTAGGAGTTCTTTACAAGATTACTCCTACAGAAATCATTCACACATGGATAGAAGTATACTATGAAAAACAATGGTATCAATTAGAAGGTCTTATTTTAGATAAAAATTATCTTACAAGTATTCAGCAAAAATACAATGACTGTCAAGGCTTATTTTTGGGATGGGGCATTGCCACTAAGGATTTGCAAAATCCTCAAATATCTTGGAATCTAAATAATACATTTATTCAAAAAGAGGGAATAATTGATGATTTGGGAACCTTTGATACTCCAGATGATTTTTTCAATCAATATAACCAAAAAATAGGATGGTGTAAAAATCTTTTATACAAATATATTGGAAGGCACTATATAAATAGAAATGTACAGAGAATTAGAAACAAATTATAACTGTTTCTATTTGCAATATGCAAATTTGAGAAGATAAAAACACTATTTAGAGAAAACTTGCAAAATATTGTACACTTGTCAAATTTAATATTAATCACACTATATTAATACTACTTTTTATTGTATAATAAGCTATAAATATTAACTTGATTTTAAATTTAAGTAAATATAAACTTAATAAATATAAGAAAGGTTGTGTTGTTTTGCAAGATAAAAAAATTCATTTAAATATTATACTTACTGTAGTTATTTCATATATTTTGATTAAAGTTATTGATAATTACAAATATTTTTTTGGAGTAATAAGTTTACTGATGTCACTACTAACTCCATTTATAATAGCCTTTGTATTAGCATATGTATTTAATCCATTAGTAAAGTTTTTAGAAAATAAACTTAATTTTAAAAGGATATATTCTTTGCTTCTTACTTATGGTGTATTAATAGTTATATTAATATCTTTTATACTATTTACAGTTCCATCCATAGTAAACAGTTTGGCTGATTTGGTAACTCAAGTTCCTATGTATATAGACAAGACAGAACAATTTTTATTTGATTTAGGAAAAAGCTTACAATCAGTAGACCCTAATACATTAAAAGAATATGGTGATAAAATTATGAGCGTAATGCCCAAGTTTAGTAACTTGCTTATTGGTTCACTTGGAGGAATCTTTAGTACTACCTTCTCTGTTGGAAAATTTATAGTACAACTTGTTTTAGGTTTTATAATTTGTTTCTATATATTATTAGAAAAAGAAAGATTCTTAGAATTTACAAAGAAAATTGTTTATATTTCTTTAGGTAAAAAATATGGAGACTTTATAATAGAATTGTGTCAAAGCTTAAATTTAAATATTGGTAAATACTTTACAGGCAAAATTTTAGATTCATTTGTAGTTGGAGTACTTTCTGGAATTGGTCTATACTTTTTAAAGTCTGAATATGCCCTATTGTTTGGTACATTAATGGGTATTATGAATATGGTTCCATATTTTGGCCCAGTAATAGGTATGGCACCAGTTGTAGTAATCAACTTATTCTACAATCCGACAACTGCATTAACTTGTTTAATTTACTTAATAATAATTCAACAAGTAGAAGTTGCATTTATAGAACCAAAAATTGTAGGTGGACAGCTAGGGCTTAGCCCATTTTTTACAATACTAGCAGTTACTGTTGGTGGAGGATTTTTTGGTATACCTGGTATGATTCTATCTGCTCCTGTTATGGGTGTAATAAAAATATACTTTTGTGAATTTGTTAATCGTAGACATGATAAAATACAAATGGAATAAAAATACAATTTAATTACGATTTTGTAATCAAAGGTTACAGCTGTGTAACTGTAATATTATCCTCTTTAATGGTAATATTTAATTATAGAAAACATATAATATTATTAAGAAATGAATCTTATATAATTAATTACGAAAGAGGGTTTTAGTATGAAAAAAGCACTTATATCTTTATTAGTTTTATCTTGTTTATTATTAACTGCACCAGTAAATGAATCTTCTTATGCTGATTCTCAAAAGAATGTTCCTGTAAGTCAAAGTACTAAATTGACTCAAGAGCAAGCCAAAGAACTTTTAGTAAAATACAACAATAAAGTTGATTACATATATCAAGGAAATGCTAGCGATTTTGAAGCATTAAAAGCTAAAAATCTTAATGGATATGTATTTTTACCAGATGCAGATGGTGACATTGGTTATTTTGT
Source organism: Clostridioides sp. ES-S-0005-03 (assembly GCF_020658455.1). Classification (NCBI taxonomy): domain Bacteria; kingdom Bacillati; phylum Bacillota; class Clostridia; order Peptostreptococcales; family Peptostreptococcaceae; genus Clostridioides; species Clostridioides sp. ES-S-0005-03. The sequence continues at coordinate 1,403,329 of NZ_JACVWI010000001.1, forward strand.
AAATGAAAATACTTCTGAGATATATTACTTCCATCCAAGTGGATACCTTGAATTGGTTAATCAACAACAAAATAATAAATAAAATAATTAACTAATATAAAAATGGATGCAAATTGATATAAATTTAGCATCCATTTTATTTTTATTTTAAAGTTGTTTCTTTTTATATATTTAAATATTTTATTAATCCTGTGCTTGCTCTTTTATAAGTTTCTTTATATCTACAGCTGGTTCATCTTCCATTTTTATAACTTTGCCTTCCCATGTTCTAAGCATAACATAATCTGTTCCTTTTGATACAAGGTATTGTGGAAGTAATGGAGTCTTACCGCCTCCTTTTGGAGCATTAACTATATATGTTGGTATTGCCATTCCTGATGTATATCCTCTTAGATATTCCATTATTTCAAGACCATCATCTACTGATGTATTAAAATGTTTTGTTCCTTTTACATGTTTGCTTTGGAATATATAGTATGGTTTTACTCTTATTTTAAGTAATTCTTGATTTAAACATCTCATTACAAATTTATCATTATTTATACCATTTAATAACACGGCTTGATTTCCTAATGGTATACCTGCATTTGCTAATTTTTCACAAGCCTCTTTAGATTCTTTAGTTATTTCCATCGGATGATTAAAATGTGTATTTATATATATAGGATGATATTTTTTTAGCATATTACAAAAATCATCTGTAACTCTTTGTGGCATGGTAACAAGAGTTCTAGTTCCTAATCTAACATAATCAACATGTGGTATTTCTTTAAGTTGGCTAAGAATCCATTCCAAATAATCATCTTTTAATGTAAGAGCATCTCCACCAGTTACTAATACATCTCTTATTTCTTCATTTTCTCTAATATAGTCTATAGATTCTTGTATAACAGCTTTCGACTTATGAGAATCTTGTTGACCAATATTTCTTCTTCTTTGGCAATGTCTACAATACATAGCACATTCATTTGTTACATTTATTATTAATCTATCTGGATATCTTCTAGTTATACATCCTGCTGGATTTGTATACTCTTCTCCCATTGGGTCTAAATCATCTTGTTCATCTTCCAATTCTATATGTGTCGGTATAGAAAGTAATTTTATAGGGTCACATATATCATCTGGGTCTATCAAGCTCAAATAATATGGAGATATTGCCCATCTAAATTGAGTACCAACTTCTTTTATATATTCTTTTTCTTTTTTAGTTAGATTGATAATCTTTGATAAAGTATCTACATCTGTGATTCTATTTGATAATTGCCATTTGTAATTATTCCAGTCTTCTTCTGTTCCATTTAATATGCTTAATATGTTTTGTTTTCGTTTATTTATCTCTTCTTCTTTTTCAAGACCTCTGTTAATTGTTTTCCTAGCCTGAATATAATCATCAATTTTTGATTTTAGTTCAGCAGCTCTCTCTAAGGATATTCTAGTTTGTTCATTCATAATTTTTAGCTACCAAAATTAATTAATTTCCATTATTGATAGCATCCTCCTTTCTGATGTGTTTATATCATTCTGATAGGCAAATTTAATTTTGCCATATAGATTTTATAACATATGAAATTGATTTTATTTTTGCATTTTTTCTGTTATTTTATACATTTGTGAATATTTTCCCACTATAGTCAATAAATTACAATTTATTATGCATTTTTTTTAACAAATGATTAATTATTTCTATTTTTAAGAATTATTTTACCATAAAACGATTATATTTTCAAGATGATTAAAGTTAAAATTTTAATAGAAAGTAAAGTATTTCATTAAATAATAAAAGCGGAGGTTTATTATAATAAATTTCTCCGCATTTTTATTTATTTAATTAAATTATACTCAGATAAAATCTTATTAGTAGCTTCATTTCTTTTTATAATCTCATCTTTTCTTTCTTCAATAATTATGATATTATACTTTTTTGCTATCTCTGCTATTTTCTTACATGATAAGTTAGACATAGAATGCGTTGTTGGATTATGATAATCTGGTATGATATATATGCCTTTTATGTTTTCATTTTTACAATAATTTTCACACTAAAAATTTAACACCAGTATGTTTCAATAAAATAGAAAGGATAGTATGATTACTCCCATACTATCCTCTTCTTATAATGATTTGATTTATTAATAAATCATAAATCTAACACTTCTAAATTTTTGTATAAATTTATCTTACATTTATAACATCACTATTTTTAGAATTTTGTCCATTGTAATTTGCCACTACATATATATCTAAATTTAAATCTCCTTCAGGGATACTTATAGTATGTTCATTCCCTTTTATATCACTTTGATACAAAGTAAACTCACCATCTCCATTAGTATTATTTTTTATATATATACTATAGGTACATTCTTTATGAGATACACTGCTCCAGTTAACTCTAATAACATTGTTATCTCTGTCAACATTAGCGGATATATTTTCAACCTTCATGTTTTGTATGTTATCATTATTATCTGAGTTGCCATTACCATTCATGTTAGTAATGTTTATTACATTACTTGGCTTGGTTGTGTCTGAGTCTTTCTTACCTAGAACATAAATATCATAATCTATACTCTGATTATCTTTTACATCAATTTCTATAGTAGCATATACTTTTTGTGATTTTCCTAAATCACTTTCATTTACAGTTATAGATTTAATTTTCTTAAATGATTCTCCTGACAACTTGTCTTTAAGATATATATCATAGTCAAAAACATCTTTCATATAATCCCATTCAAGTTTAATAATAACTTTGTTATTTACTATTTTATGTGAACCTACTAAATTCTGTATATAATCATTAGTTATAGTTTCTTTGACTACTGTTACAGTTATTATTTTAGACTTATCTCCACAAGTTATCCTTACTCTTTCTTTACCTTCTCTAAGACCTACTACACTTCCATCACCGCTTAGACTTATAGCTCTTTCCACAGGTAATTTTGAATCGGCCAACTCATAGTGTATTTTTGGTGGTTCTAAACCTGGTGGAGAAGTTATTATATCTGGTTTTAATTTCTCATTTTGGTCAACTTCTATTTTTACATCATTCATATTTATTTCGGCAACTCTAGCTTGAATTCTAAAGGTTCTCTCTACTTCTTTATTTCCACACTTAGCATATATTGTGGCTTTTCCAACTCCAACTGCACTTACTGTATTTCCTTTAATTTTTAGCACATCATCATTACTACTCTTATAAATAGGTTTATATGACTTTTTAAATTTGTCATAATCAACCTCTATTGTACTTTCTATAGTAGCACTATCACCAACATGTTTTAAATCCCCATTAATCTCCATATCTAGTGATTCTACTTCTGGGTCTACTACCTTTATAGTAGCCTTTTTCAACACTCTTGAATTCTTCATAATACCCACAGAAGAATACCCAACCTTTAATGCTGTCATCTTATTTCCATCTATTTTTAAAGTCCCTGAATTATCCAACACATTAAACCAAATATTTGGGTCTTTAGCATATGAAGGAACCTTGATATATTCGCCAGTAGACAAAGTAACTGTTTCATTTAGTTTTACTACATATTTATCTAAATCTTTAACATATTCCCCATCTACAATTTCGATTTCCACTCCCTTTACCATTGGTCTAAGTATTCCAAATTTAAAAAGGTAGTACTGCGCAACAAGCAATATAGGAATAGATATAATTATGGCAATTTTTCTGTATTTCTTATTTTCTACAAATCTCATCTATCCACTTCCTTTAGCCTAATATATAATCATTTGTTTTGTAAGCAATCTACCTAAGTTAAATATTGGGATAAACTGGAAAAGTATTATATTTCAGAATATCCCTATACTAATTATAAACCATAAATTTAAAATTTAAAACTAAAATTAGTGTTAATTTCTTACTATTACAGTAGTCTAATTTTAGTGAAATAACATTTGTCTTGTCAGCTGAAAAGTTATATAATTAATTAAAAAGAAATTATATTTGTATTATATGAGGAGGATTTTAAATTGGAAATCAATTGCAAAAAAAGAAATTTTAAATCGTTTGCTAAGAGCAAAAACATTGAAATTTCTGTTCAAAGGTATCTTATTGATGCATTAAGTTATATGGCACTAGGCCTTTTTTCTTCCCTTTTAATTGGAACAATTTTTAACACATTAGGAGACAACTTCAATATTTCTCTTTTTACTGAAGTTATAAGCCCACTTGCTAAGCAAGTTACAGGCCCAGCTATAGCAGTGGCTATTGCGTATGGACTTCAAGCGCCTCCACTTGTGCTATTTTCTTGTGCACTTGTTGGAGCTTGTGGTAATGAACTAGGAGGACCTGTGGGTGCATTTGTCGCTACACTTTTTGCAGTAGAAATTGGAAAATTAGTTTCAAAGGAAACAAAGGTAGACATATTAGTTACACCTGCTGTAACAATACTAATAGGAGTACTTGTGGCAGAACTTATTGGACCAGCAGTTTCTGCATTTATGACTTCATTTGGAAACATAATAATGCAAGCAACCACTATGCAACCTATAATAATGGGAGCTCTTGTCTCTGCACTTGTTGGAATAGCTCTTACACTACCCATAAGTAGTGCAGCTATTTGTATGATGTTAAGTTTGGGAGGGCTTGCTGGTGGAGCAGCAACTGTTGGTTGTTGTTGCCAAATGATAGGTTTTGCTGTTATGAGTTTTAGAGAAAATGGAGTAGGAGGTCTTGTAGCTCAAGGACTTGGTACATCCATGCTCCAAGTTCCCAATATAATAAAAAACTGGAAAATTTGGATACCACCTACAATAGCTTCAATAATACTTGGCCCATTATCTACAACAATATTTAAAATGGAAAATATACCTATTGGCTCTGGTATGGGAACTTGTGGATTAGTTGGACAATTTGGAACAGTAACTGCCATGCAAAGTGCTGGAAAAGGTGGAATAACTATGTGGATTGGTATACTTTTACTTAACTTTGTACTTCCTGCTATTGTAACTCTAATAATATCAGAATTTATGAGAAAAAAAGGTATGATAAAACCAGGAGATTTAAAATTAGATGTATAAATAAAAAAACTACTCCTTACTTTTTTATAAGTAATAAGGAGTAGTTTTTTTTATGAAAATTCCAACATTTTTTTCAGTAACCAATCCATAGAACCTTTAACTTCATTCCAAAGTACTATATTTTCATCATAGTAATAGACAGCTTCTCCCTTTTCTTCCGCTGTAACAAACTCTCTACCAAAGGCATTTCGCCAATCTATTAAATATAATCCAATATATTTATTTTTATTTTTAGCACTTTTAATAGCATCACTTGCTAAAAACATATTTTTATTTTTAAAATAATAAAGAGCTTTGCTATACATCCATGTAGCAGACTTTTCTTCTTTATACATTTCAAATAAATTATTTATTGCTATTCTATCATTTAACCTAATTAATACATTGAGTAATTTATACCTTATTCCTTGCTCATCATCAGGATTGATTTCTATTAAATACTCTAATACCTTTCTAGCTTCCTTTAAATTATCAATACTCTCTAACTTCCTAGCAAGAGACTCAAGTGCTACCATATAAGCTCTAGTAGATACACCTTTCCAAAATCCAAGTTGTCTATCTTCCTTAGTAATCATGCTTTTTCCAATGTTTACAGCTTCTTCCATATACCTAATTGACTCAATATGATTTTTAGCTTCTTGTGATAGTTTAATATATCTTTTATAAAGTATTTTTTTCTTTTCTAACTCTAAATCTATGGCTTTGGATTTAGAGTTACTCTCTCTTACCCAAAACTCAATATTAGAGATAGCAATAGTATCTTGATTTAAGAAATCAATATTACAAACGTCTTTTATCAATGATGATTTATTGTTTATAGTGTTTAAAGAAACACCTATTTTTTTTGAAAATTCCTTTTTGGTTATATGTAATGGATGCTTCTTATTATATAAGAGATTTTGCTCCAAAACTATGTTTAGTATAGCTGAAGACCATATATCAGCTCTAGAAGAATGAATTATCTCTTTATTATTATCTAAAATGTCTTGCAAGATTTTAAAACTTATATCTTTATATTCTTGATTTAGATTGGAGTTGCAAAATCTATTTATCTTGTCTTTAATTTCTTCTATCTTGCTTGTCATGACTCCTCCTCCATATTTTACACATATAAGACTACTGCTACAAATTCAAGTTCTTCTTCTCCTATATTCTCTATAGAATGTTCTTCACCATCAGCAGTGTATATTACATCACCCTCATTTACTTCTACAAATTCCCCATTATCAAAAACTTTACCTTTTCCCTTTAATATATAATATACCTCAAAATCAGTTGTATGGTCATGCACACCAATTGAACTTCCTACTGGTAAAGTTATTCTTTTAAATAATCTTCCTTTTCCTTTAAGCTCATCAATTTGTAATATATTTTCAAGCTTAACTTTTCCAACCCCACCAGTTAAATTTTCTTTTACTTCTACTTGTAATTCAGATTTCTTTCTTATCATAGCTCATCCCACCTGCCAAACAATCAATCTAACTACTAAATTGGCATATCCTTTCCATAATATGTTGTATTTTAATATAATAATAACATATATTCTTGTAAAAAAATATTACTGAATCTATAAAATAATACTATTTTTATAGATTATTAACACTTTGTTTTCTTATGCCATAAGTTGACGTCTTTATAAAAAAAACATATACTCATATAGTGTGGAAAAATTTTGTTAAATTATTGGTCTGGAGGTTCTCAACATATGTCAATTTTAAAAACTCAAGAAAAGCTTAAACAGCCTAAGGATTTATATTTTTGTTGTTCAATATTTACATTTGTAGGACTTGCATACTATGGTATGAAATTAGTGCTATTGTTATTTCTAGCTGAGCAAGTATCTAAAGGTGGTTTGGGATTAACACCAGCAGAATCTGCATCAATGCTTGCATCTTTTTTAGCATGGACTTATTTTTCTCCAGTTATTGGTGGATGGGTTAGTGATAGATTTTTAGGTCCGAAAAATTGTATTATGCTTGGAATGATAATGGTTTCAATTGGCTACTTTTTAGGATATCTGGCAAATAGCAAAATGGATGTAAACATCATGATATTCTTGTCTGGATTAGGAATAGGTTTTTATAAGGGAAACTTGCATACCTTAGTTGGAAACTTATATACTAATGATGACCCAAGAAAGGATGGCGCTTTTTCTATTACATATATGGCTACTAATCTGGGAACATTATTTGGTCCTTTAATCTGTGGTTTGGTCGCTAATGAATGGTTCGCTATGAAAAATGGTACTTCTATAAATATGTATGGTTACAGATATGTATTTTTATTTGCTTCAATTACTGTTTTAATAGGCTTATTATTCTTTATATTTGGTCACAAAAGATTTTATAAATCTTCAAGTAATGAATTTAGTAGTCAAAAAGAAACTATAAAGAAATCATTAGAATATAAAAAATTACTTGCTTCAAAACCATTAACTTCAGTTGAGAAAAAAAGAATAATAGTAATATTAATATTAGCTTTTTTTACAGTATTTTTTTGGATAGCATATAATCAAGCTTCTATGTCTATAGCTTTGTATACAAAAGAACACATAAATCTGACTGTTGGTAATTTTCAAATACCAACCTCATGGATAGATTCATATAATGGTCTTCTATGTGTAATCCTTGGCCCTATATCTGCTCTAGTCTGGGTAAAATTATCTCAGACTAAAAAAGGCGATTTAAGTGTACCTTCAAAAATGAGTCTAGGGTTTATACTATTAGCTATAGCATTTTTATTCATGATAGTCGCAGTTATACAAACAGGAACTAACCCTAATTCAATTCAGAAAGCAAGTGTATTTTGGGTAATTGGATTTTTAACATTCCAAAGTATAGGAGAGATTTGTTTTTCTCCAGTTGGATATGGTATGGTAAATAAACTTTCACCAGAAAAATATATTTCATTCTTAATGGGTGTTTGGTTCTTAGGTAAATTTGCAGCAAATAAATTATCTGGTTATACACAGGCTATTATAGACCACCTTGGTATGTTACAAGTATTTATAGTAATCCCTTCATTTTTATTGCTATTTGGAATTATATTACTTATAATGAATAAAAAACTTGTAGAATTATCAAAGTAAAAACTATGTTTAAGTTTAATAGATAATATATCAAAAATCGAGGCATTAAAATGCCTCGATTTATTTATAGTATTCAATTACAAAACTATATAGCTCTAGTATAAACTTTTAACCATTCTCTTTCTTCACCAGTTAGGAAAGGAGATATCTTATCATAAACTAATTTATGATACCAGTTTAAATAATCTTTTTCATCTTGATTCATTAATTCTGGAACTATACCATCTAAATCAATAGGAGCTAATGTAACAACTTCAAATTCCATAAATTGACCATAAAAATTCTTTTCAGCTTTTCTAACTACTATTTCATTTTCTGTTCTTATACCATGAGAACCTTCTATATATATACCTGGTTCATTAGTAGTTACCATTCCTTCTTCAAGAACTGCACTATCAAATCTTTCAGGAACTACTCTCCATCTAAATCCATTTGGAGCTTCATGAACATTTAATACAAATCCTATACCATGTCCAGTTCCACATTGATAATCTATTCCCATATTCCACATACAACTTCTAGATAATATATCTAGGTTGTATCCTCTACAACCATGTAAGAATTTAACCTTAGAAAGATTTATCATACCTCTTGCTACAGAAGTGAAATGTAATTTTAATTCATCACTTATAGGTCCTAATACTGTAGTTCTAGTTATATCAGTAGTTCCATCATAATATTGTCCACCTGAATCTACTAAGAATAAACCTTCAGCTTCCAACTTATAGTTTGATTCTGGAGTTGCACTATAGTGCATCATAGCAGCATGCTCTTTATATGCAGCAATTGTATTGAAACTTGGTTCAAAGAATCCTTCTTGTTCTCTTCTTAGTCCCTCTAATTTTTCAGTAGCACTTATTTCAGTTATTTCTATCTTACCTACATTATTCTTTAACCAGTACATAAATTTAGTGAAAGCTACACCATCTTTAACATGTGAATTTCTTATGTTCTCTAATTCTACCTCATTTTTTTGGGCCTTAAAGAACATTACTGGATTAAACTCATCAACTTTTTCAACTCCACAAGGTATATTATTGTAAATTGCATAGTTAATCTTAGTTCCATCAACTAAAACTTTTTCATCTTTATCTATATGTTTTACAAAATCATATACATCATTATATGGTTTTATTTTTACATTTTCTTTAGCCAATTCATTTAATATCTCTTCATTTAATTTACTTTCATCAACAAATAAATAAACTTCTTTTAAAGTTATCACTGCATAAGAAAGTACAACTGGATTGTATTTAACATCTCCACCTCTTATATTAAATAACCATGCTATGTCATCAAGAGTTGTTATTACATGAGTAGAAGTACCTTTTTCACTCATTTTTTCTCTCAATCTAGCTAACTTTGAACTAAAACTTTCTCCACAGTATTTAACATCTAATAAAAATGCTTTACTATCTGATAAAGCTGGTCTATCTGACCATATGCTATCTATTAAATCATATTGGTATTCTACTTTTATACCTTTTTTAGATAATTTTTCAGCTAATGTAGCTCCTTCTTTAGCACATATAACTTTACCATCAAAACCTAAAGTTCCACCTTCTGGAATATTTGTATATAAATATTCATCAGTAGTTGGGCAACCTTCTTGTCCCATTTTAAATAATTTTATTGTACTTCCTTCTAATTGAGATTCTGCTTGTATAAAGTATCTTCCATCTGTCCATAATCCAGCTTCATCTTTAGTCACAATAACTGTTCCAGCTGAACCATTGAATCCTGATATAAATTCTCTTGATTTGAAGTAATCTCCTACATATTCACTTTGATGATTGTCAGAAGACGGAATCATATAAGCATCAATATTTTTTTCTTCCATAAGTCTTCTTAATTCATTTACTCTGTCTTTTATATTCACAACAAGACCTCCTCAAAATAATAGTTTGAATAACTAAATATATAAGTATGTAAAGTTTATTACATAAATTTTCCTTTTATATAATTTATATAAATCTTATACACTCTAATTATCACAATTATAATTTTAATTACAATATCTATCTATGTAAAGCTTTTTTTCATAATTAAAGAGGAAATTACGTTTGATTTTATATTCAAATGTAATTTCCTTTATTTTCACTAATTAAGTGTGGATTATTTTGTTTCTGTTAACAAATCCATTGCCATTAATTTTGTCAATATATTTCTTAATCCAAGTAATATTAAACCAAAGATTATTAAGACTCCTGCTATTCCTCCAAAGATTTGCAAAAAACCTAATGTAGCTGTAAATCCAGCAATTTTTCCTGATAACAAACTAGCAAAAAAACTTGTCAGATACCATGCACCCATAGATAATGTAGCATATTTAGCTGGAGCTAATTTATTAAACATTGCAAGACCTATAGGAGACAAAAATAACTCCCCTACAGTTGTAAATATATAGGTTACTACTATAAAAAGTATGCTAGCCTTTATTGTCCCATCTGAACCATTGGCTAATGTGGCCAATACCATAACTATAAAACCAAGACCCATTATTATCATTCCCAACCCCATTTTAACTGGAATAGAAAAGTCGCCTCTTTTAGTATTAGATAATTTAACCCACAAAGCAGCTAATACAGGGCATAAAGCTACACATAATATAGCATTTAACGATGTAAGCCATGCCACTGGCATTTCAAATCCAAATAGAGTTCTATTTACATTGTCTCTTACATAAATCATAAATGAACTTTGTGTTTGATAGTATGCTGTCCAAAATAAAACTACAAATAAGAATAATACAACCATTGCTATGATTCTATTTTTCTCTAATTTAGTAAGTGGTCCATACTCAATTTTTTCACCTTTATTTCCCTTAGTAACTGGATGTTTTCCAACTTCTTTTAGTAGCTTTGGCGCAAAAAGTGTAAATATAATCATACCAAGCATCATACCTATACCACAAACTAAGAATGCCATCTTATATCCATAAGACACTATATCTCCGTTTACTCCTCTTACTGCAAATACATTATCAGAAAGCAGTCCACATATGATTGGAGCTATGAATGCACCTACATTTACTGCCATATAGAATAAACTATATGCTGCGTCTTTTCTTGATACCTCGGTTTTAGGATATATATCACCAACTATATTGGAACAACTTGATTTAAAAAAACCATTTCCTAAAATGATTATTGATAGACCTACCCAAACCATATTAATAGATGTAGATGATGCAAACAAAACAAAGTCACCTATTGCTATTAAAAGTGCACCTATAGATATACATTTTTGTTGACCTAAAACTTTATCTGCCAACCAGCCACCAATTAATGGTGTAAGATATATAAGACCTGTAAACAAACCAAACATTGAAGTTGCTTCTTGAGTAGAAAGTCCTAGACCACCTTGAGTTACACTCGCTGTAAAAAATAATACCAACAAAGCTGTTAATCCATAATAACTAAATCTTTCCCATAAAATTGTCATACAAACAAGCCAAAAACTCTTCGGATGACTAGCTTTTTTAGATACGCTTTCAGTATTTGACATAAAAAAACGCCCCCTTATTATTTTTATAGTTAAATTCAGTACTAAGATTAGCTTAATCATTTTAACACATACTTATAATAGCATCTTTTTTTATATTACTCAATAGATTATTGTTAATATTTTCATTTTTTTATTATTATTTTTAAAATTATGAAAAATATTCTTTTTTAAGTATTTTTAAAGAATAACTTTAGTATATATATTTGAATAGTATTTTTTTAGCTTTTAAATTTTTTTATTTATTTTTTTTATATTTTATATAGATTTTCAATGAAATAATTTAAATTCAAAATACGTTTTCATTGTTAATTTATGCATGTTATTTTTTTATAATTTCATTTTTAGGCGAATTAATTTTATGATAAAATAATAAAAGCTGTTTAAGTTCTCTATTTAAGAACAAAAACAGCTTTTAGATATATATATTAATATTTTCTTCTTTTAATAAATTGATTTAATCTATTGCTTTGCTTTCATTTGATATTTATCTGTAATTTTTACATTGTATTTTTCCTTTAAATCATTTATAAGTAAGTTTTGCTTTTCTGATGTTAAAGTACTTACTAAATCTGATTTTACTTCTTCAAATGGTTGATATTTTTCATCTGTTTTCTTAATTATATGGTATCCATAATCACTTTCTACAAGCTTACTAGATATTTCTCCTTTTTTCAAAGCAAATGCAGCTTTTTCAAAAGATTCTACCATTTGACCTTTTCCAAAAAATCCTAAATCTCCACCTGATTCTGCACTACTATCTTCAGAATACTTTTTAGCTAGAGTAGCAAAATCTTCTCCAGCTTCAGCTTTTTTAAGTATTTCTTCTGCTTGTTTTTTAAGTTCAGCTTTTTTACTATCACTGACTTGTTTACCTTTATCATCAACAGTTTTTATTAAAATATGTGAAGCTCTAACTTGTAAATAATTGCTCTTGTTTTTGTCATAATAACTTTGTGCATCTTTATCTGTTACTTTTGATGCTTCATTTAAGTATTTTGATGCTATTAGTTCTTTTTTCATATCGTCTTTTATATATTTCTCAGTCAGGTCAAATTGCTTTAGAAACTCTTCTTTTGTCATTCCCATTGCAGATTCTATGCTAGACATTAGATTATCATATTGAGAATTTAATTCGTCATTAGTTATGCTTATCTTTTCTTTTGCTGCTTCTGAAGATAATATATCTGATGTAATCATAGTCTCAATCATATTTGATTCATATGAACGTATTTCATCATCACTCATAGTATTTTTTGCATTTAAATAAAATAATGGCTCCATTCTTTTTCTTAACATTTCCCCTGTAATTTTTTTATCCCCAATAGTAGCTACTACTTCATTACTATTATAACGCTTTGAAGTGGCTGGTAATTTTCTTCCAGCTTCTTTTCCAGAGACATAGCCTCCACCCAAGCAAATTGCCCCTACTGCAACAATTGCTACAATTGCTTTAAGCTTTTTACTACTTAATTTTATTTCTCTTTTTTTGATTTTGTTATCAGTATTTTTTTCACCTGACACATCATCTTGTTTAGAACTTACATTTTCTGAATTTTTAATTTCATTCAATGTATTATCTTTTGAATTTTTTTCTTCAGACATTAATATCCTCCTTAAATTTAATTGTACAATACTTCACTTTTATTATTTTACATTAAAATAATATTAAATGTGTGAATCATAAATGAAACTCTCATGAATTTAAAATGAAATTAAATATTTCTTAAACTATATCTTATGAAATTTCTTCCTATTTTTGTATCTCCATACTTTAACATTTGTATAACTTCATTTTTTTCTTTTTGCAAATAAATAGAACATTCTTCTAAAGACTTAAATATCTCTAATACTTCGCCTTTTTTATTTACTAATTCAATCTTTTTCTTTCCACCTCTTTTGATTATAGACTTATATTTTTTAAAATATTCATCATATTCTTCATCAATACACTCAAACTTATAATTCATTTTTATTGTTTCAATCTTATCATTAGTTAAAATTTCATTTCTCCTTTTATCAGAAAGTCTTGTACTAAATATTTTGTCATTAAGAATATTAAATATCTCAGATGGAGATTTACTATTTTCTAGATAGCTCCACTCATTTTTACAGTATTCTTCTACATTTAACACTTTACTTAAATAATTTATAGCTTCTCCAAAGTAATCCATATATCCATATTTTAAATTTTCTCTTATGTAGCCAAGTGGTACCTTAAGATTTTTACTACATTGAATATGAGTATCAAAAGTCTTCTCTTCTTTAGTATATAAGTTTATTGCTTTTATACTTCTTCCTCGTTTTATTTTTATTTCTTTTATGTAATTTAAATCTTCTTCTGTTAAATATTCATTTATACCAATTACTTGTTTTTCTTCAACTTCAGTAGTGTTTGTTACTAAAATATTATTTTCACTTCGCTCAATTTCTTCAAATTTTTTAGAATCTGTTTTTTTACTTTCAAGTGGTATTTCTTCTTCATTTAAGTTGATAGATTCATCAGTAATAAATACTTCTTTTTTATCTAATTCTATAGTATTTTTATTAATTAGTGTTTCTTCACTATTTATACTTTTTTCTGTTATTTCTACATCATCAATTATTATTTCTACTTTATTTAAAGTTGTATCATCATTATTAACTATTAATTCTTCTTTATCATTGTTGATTATCAATTCTTCTTCATATAAGACTTTATTTTTTTTATCACATACCACTTCTTCTTTGCGTAACACTTTATCTTCTTTATTAGACAAATATTCTTCTTGGTTTAAAGACTCATTTTCTTCACTTACAACTTCCTCTTTACAGCATAATACCTTTTTTTCTTTATCAATTAAATTTTCTTCGTACAAAATTTTTTCATTTTTTAATATTATTTCACCTTCTTCTTTTGCTGCCTCAACTTTTTGTTTCTTTTTCATAATACCAAACCACTTTTTTAACACTCAATGTTCCTCCTAATACTTTATCTACTCTTTATATTGCCATACAAAATATTACTTTGTCAAAACTCTTATTTGGTATATAACTACTTAATACTATTTTCTTGATATTTTTTTGTTAAATCAGTTTTCCAAATAATATAATCTATAGCTATTCCAAGTGTAAGCATTATTCTTCTTATTGATAGATCTTCTATATCAAAATCCTCATCAATAACTTTTCCACAATCAACTTTTGGCATAATAGCTTCCATAATTTTGTTTAAAACTATATCTTTTGCTAAATCACACTCTTTAGAAAAATGTTCTTCATTATCACATAATGACTGTGCTAAAATAACTAGTAATTTTCCTATAGTTAAAAAACCATGTTTTAGACTAAAATTTTCATTATTATTAATTTCATCATAAAGCTTATTTATAAAATTATCTACTATATTGGTAACTATATTGTTATCTTCTTCATTTATCCTTTTTATTTGTTCTAAAATAGTTTCTTCTTGTATATTGGTATTACACATGTTTATTCACCATTCCTTTATTTGAAATTTTATTTATAGCTTAAAAACTAAATATCTTCTAACTTATTAATTGTTGTTTGCGACTGTTGGATGTTATATAATAATAATCAAGTACGTGTAAAAACTATACAAAAAATATAAGTTAAAATTCATAGTGTATATTCAATTATATTATTCAAATACATAATGTAAATTATTTATCATGTAAATTATTTATTAAAACTGTATCAGAATTTGTAAAATAATATTTAAAAGGAGAAAATATATGAAATATTCAACAATGGGTATGAAAGCGGTAAATACAAAAGAAAATGATAATAAATTTTCTAGTAGTATATTTTTAGAGCTGTACACGTTAAATTTGATGATAAAAAAAGACGATTGTGTTTATGGAAAGGAAGTTACAGATTATATAGGTAGTTTTAATTTATCTTGGAAACCTAGTAATGGAACTATGTATCCAATAATAGAAAAAATGCTCACAAAAGGTCTTATTGAGGTTGCAGCAAAAAAAGAACGTAAAAAGCTCTATAAAATAACTGAAAAAGGTAGAACCTATTACAATGAAAGGTCTGCAGACTTTAAACAGATGCTAATAGAATCAGCAAATTTTTATAATACTATTGCGAACGAATTAGAATAATACTCAAGAAGACCACTCTTTATATTAGAGTGGTCTAAATCTTATAAGAGTAATAATTCTTACTCCTTTAAATAATTAATCAATCTTACAGCTTTTCTCAATTTAGATTTTGCACAGGCTCTTTTTTTATTTATTGTCCCTCTACAAAGACCAAATAGCTCTGCTATTTCTGAATCAGTATTATCTTTCATATACCACATTACTAATATTCGTCTTTCAAATGTTGTAAGATCCTTAAAAATATTAGAACACGTAATTCCATTAATCCAATTATTATTTAAAAATTCATCATCGTATATATTTATAGCTACATCTTTTTCAATTATCGCAATTGACAATTGTAACTTATAAAAAAGCTCGACATAATCGAGCACTTCGTCTATTTCTTTTTGTGCATTTTTATCACAAATTGTTTCTTCTATAGGTAATTGTTGGTCAGAATCATATATCTTACATATTTTTTTCTGATAATATAGACCTCTTGCTATTGGGTCTTTAGATAGTTTTTCTAAATGTCTAAAGACATAATAATGAAAATTTCTTTTGACATGATTGTGAAAAGACGGCTTTGTATCTTTATATTTATGACACATAGATAAAAAAATAGCGCTTATCTCCTGTTGTATGTCTTCTTTGTCATTATTTGAAAATATACCAACTATTTTTGCAACTGTCTTATCTGCTACCCTTTGACCATGGCCATTCACAAAATATGAATTTAATTTTAGTCGTTCATTTTCTTCCTCTACAAATAATTTAATAAAACTTCTTATTGAGTAATCTTCTATAGAATATTGTCCATACACTATTAAAGAGACATACTTATTTAACATTGTTCTAAATGAATTAATTAATTCTTGTGCAGCATCTCTTGAACCAGCTTGTAATTCATATACCAAATCATGTATTCTTTGATATTCACTCATTCCATACTTTTGCATATTATTTTTATAAGTTATTTTTTTCTCCATATTATATACCTTCTTAGCATTATATTATCATTTCTTATCCATTAAGATTATAAAACTATACATTTATACAAGAAATATTTACTCAAGTAAATATCTTCTTTCATTAAGTAAACCAGGAACTGATTTATCAGCCATTTTATCTATGTACTCAAAGCATTTTGGATGTATATGCCATTTAAATTCTTTTTTTCTTTTATATTTATCTATTGAAAATTGTTCTGGCATTATTGGCTTATTACATATTTGACATATCATTACCTCTCCTTTTCCTGGTGGCTTTGGAACTCTACCGCCTGTAGTGTAATGCTTTGCTTCTATATTTTTATCAATAGTAAAATTCATATTTCTCCCCCCATAAGCTTGATAAAATCATATATAAATTTCAGTAATATCTTTATGTACATTCTCTTTTGATTTTAATATCATATTTTTGACATCATAGTTCAATTTTAATTCTATTTTTTTAGTTTCACAGTCTCTTATCAAGTCCGTTAACACATAACTTTTTATAACAATTGTTTTTGTAATTGAATTGTAAAGCTTTATATTAAACAACAAGTTTTTATTTTGTAAATCAAATTTCAAAAAATAATATTTTAAGTCATCTTTATTTATATTACATATCACCACATTATTAGCAAATAGTTTTAACTCATCAATAATTTTAAAAATAAGATTTACTATTTTAGTTACTGTTTTAATTTCACTTTTATTTTTGTATAATAAATGTATAGTTTTCACCTCCTAATCTTTAATGTCGCTCTATCTATCATTATTAATGATAAATCTAAGCATAAAAGTATATAGGTCAATTGTCACAATTGACAATTTAAAAATAAAAAAAAGTCTTTCGATAAAGACAAAATTTTTTAATATTTTATTATAAACCTTAAAATATTTTATTATAAATCCTAAATCAGCACTATCAAAATAACCACCCCCAAATTTGTACTACTAATTATATCATATGCAAAATGTTAAATACAATCGTTCACACTTAAAAACACTACAAGTCATCTCCATAATAGGTATAATTTATATCAATACTCTTTATATTTATTTCACTATAAATTTCACCTATCCTGCATTTAAACATCAATTTTTTTGTAGGAGGTTTAAATGGAAAAGTATCTACTATTTTATGATGATATTCTCCTTTATCTTCATAATATACGTCAAATATAAAGTCTTTAGAATATTTTCCAGTGTCACTGCTATTATTAAAGTGGGGCGTTATACCTGTAATCATTACATCTTTCTTTTCATCAATATTACACTTAAAACTAAATGTAGAAGATTCATAATTATTATAATAATTTATATAAGCTCCTAAGGATTTTATACCATAAACAAAAGTTCTTAGATTTGTTTCACATTCTTCATAATTATAACCTCTTAAAACTATTTTTATTTGATTAACTTTTTTATTAGGAAAGTTTATTCTAAATGCTCTAACTGAATTTGAAAATTCATTTGTTAAATTATTCTGTGTTATTGCTGAATGATATTCAATTCCCTCTACTTCTTCCCAATAGCTGGAATCTCCAAACCTTACATATACATTTTTTACACTACATAAAAATGGATGTATATATATTTCATTCATTTCTAATGTAGTCATAATATCCTCTGGAAGAGTAATTTCATACTCTGTATCTAAAAAATCTACGAAATTACTTGTAACTACTCTTTTTGTCCAATATAGATTATTATCTTTAGAAAAAGGTGCATATAAATCATTATCCTGTTCTGATATGACACCAAAACTAGTAATTTTTGTCTTAACCGAAAGACTTTTGGGAATAAACATAGAATTTGATATATCATCAAAAACAGCCAATTTTGAAATCTTTTTTGAAGGTCTTATAGTTATATCTGATGTTACATTGTTTATTATAGCTCCAAATGTACTCTCCTCAGTCTTACAATCTTGAGGTAATATTATTTTTCTTCTTGATTTATTAGACTTTTGTATATCAATATACTTATTCAATAATTGATTATACTTTTGTATCAAGTTTAAATTTACAGCTTCCAACTGAGCATTTTCAAGTTTTATCAAACTTATCTTATTATTTAATGTACGTTCTATCTCATTAGTTTTATTGAATAAATCTAGGATATCATTTAGCATATTATTCTGATTATCATTATGCATTGAACTTTTGTTTATAGCTTTATATCCAAAATCATTCCTGTTTGATACTGGTAAGTTATTAATGATAAGTTTATTCATCTAATCTCCCCTTACATCATAAAATATGTCTATCTCTTCTTGTATATTGTCAATTATATCTACAAAACTTCCATAACTATAATTTGAGTCTATAAGCACTTCTTCTTTCATTACACCTAATCTATCTATTTTACCACTTAACTTTCTTATATTATAATCTATCTGATTGTACATCGAACTTGTCTTACAACTTTCTTGTGGCCCCCTATACCTATTATTAAATCTTACAGCATTTGGAACTTCATCTAATACCCTGTTTGAAGTTTCGTCTACTTCACCATCTACATGAAAAATCTTACTTTCTACTTTAGATTTATTACCTGAATAATCAGTTGTATAAATCCTAAACATATAATATCCTTTTTGTAGAGATTGTGTCATCACTGTTTCTCTTTGGGTCTTATTGTATACAATATGTGAATTATTTAAAATAATTGGATTAATATCACTTTCTACAGGATGTAAACACCAATTGTACTCTTTTATGCCTGTAGTAACTATTGTGGTGGCTATGTTCGATTCTGTTACTGTTTTTGTACTTAAATCTATTCCTTCTACATAATATTGATATATACTCCCTGTATCTTTAGAAGTATATTCCAAAATGACTTTTCTATCTTCAGTAGTATACTGATTTGTTATACTTGGTTTAATTGGAATAGAGGTATCTCCAGGTTTGTCTTCAATAGACGTATTTTCAGTTAGTTGTTTCATTCTAAAAATAGTATTTGCCAATATCTTCTTTTCATCTTCCTCTATATCTTCAATATCATTTATATTGTGTCCTATTTGAATCATGGCAGTATTATTCCATGTTGTAAGATAATATGAAGCAGCTCTTTCTTGTGAAGTAGACCAATTCGACTCTCCTTCTGTTTTTTGTGGTATTATATTAAACCATATATCTCCATGTGCAAAATTAGATGTAGTATGGGTATATGATATTTTTATCTTTTCTTCTTTATTTACAATATTCCATGGATATAATGCAACTGAATCTAATTTATTTACAACGACTTCATTTCCCCATACAGAACTTGTAAATCCATAGCCTTTATCAAAAAATATATTCTCTCCTTTCCATTTTCCAATCTTTACATTAAAAAACTCCCTTAACTTATTTAAACTTTCATCTTCTCTAAATATGGATGAAATTAAATCATGACTAGCAATAACACTTCTATTTGTATTCATAAATTCAAATATAGAATCTAATGCTATCTTATTTAACTTATTTTCATTAGTATAATCTTCACCACTAGAAAATCCGATAACTATTACATCATAAATGTACATACCACTAGTATCCTTTAAAAAATCATCTGGATTTTCACAAAATTCTTTGTTTGATACAGGAGTTACATTTATCTTAGCCATACCATATCCTCTTGCATCTTCTTTGCAAGGCTCTTCCATCCATTTTTTTAAAGAAGCAGACTTCTTAATACTCCATGTAATACCTCTATAACATTTAAAACTAATTTCTTCTCCTATGTCTGGATGTATATTCAATACCTTTATGTCACTTTCTAATTTTTCTAGTTCACATAAAGAAATAGGTTGAAATATTTCATCAACAGAATTACCAAAATCATCTCCTATTTTTTTTCTAAATACTCTGTACAAGTGAGGTGAACTTGATGTATTCTCCCAGCTTAAACTAACCTTATTTTCTTTATCAGATGATTTAGCATATAGTGTTATTGACATTATTCAGCCACCACCTTTATATTATTGATTACAGGAGTAACAGATATATCTGAAGTAGATAATTTAGCCATTACTCTATATCTTATTAAGCTATCATCATTTATAGATTTTAACTTTTCAATTGTTGATGGCAACATATGTCTATATTTTATAAATAGTCTAAAATACTCAGCTGTATTAATTTTTATATCTGGTCTTTGGTATTGTGGACTCCTTTTTTCTCTTAATTCAATATTTATAGGGTCATTTGGGCTAATCGTATAATTAGGGTCAAATTTTGTAACTATATTGTCCATATTATCTATAGATTTTATTGCATAATATTTAAGAGAATGAGGATTTATATCTTTCACTAGAGAATTATACGTTATTCTTTTCATTTTTGGACCAGCAAATATATAATCACTATAAGACATTAGATTAAAATTATGCTTGATGGTTTTTAATGGCTCGGATAAATCTAATTCACCAAGTAAAAACATTATTTGAACTTTATTTTCTCCCTTTTTTAACTTAAATGCATACTTATTATCTTTTTTAAATACTTGTCTTCCATTTACAAGTACAACTACATCAAAAACTTCCTTGTCTTTGTCAAAACTAAAATATTTATTTTCTATTACAGTATCTTCAAGACAATTAACATATTGACTCATTACCATATAATTCCATACGCTTTTACACATTATTTCCATCATATTTGCATCCATTGGAGCTATTCCAGTAACTCTATGTTTTGCATAGTCATTTATAGATACCTTCAATGAACTTGGATATTCTTGATTATATTTATCACTTACATTCAGCCTCTCAATCATCCATTGTGAATGTCCTGTTCTCATTTCAATAGAATTTAAGTTTACATGTTCTGGAAGTTGTTGTATATAAAACAGAAAATTTTTTAATTCTATATCAAAGTCACGTCTTCCAAATAAATCAGATGTATAATAATTAAGTAGTTTTTCTTCTTTGCATAGAAGATTTAAATCTAAAGCTACACCTGGCTTTATATTCTTCCATTCTACACTATTATTTTTATCTTCTATACCTATGAAATATGATATATTCGTCATAGGTGGTATTTTATTTTTAGGATTTAATGTTATATTTGATATAGGTGCATCAATTTTAATTTTATTACTTGTATACACACTAGTTTTAGAATACTTATCATTGTAAAGTGAAATATTGTTTAATACAAATAATGAACTTAAGTTATCTATTTCTTCTTGGTCAATTTCGTATTTTTCAATTATAAATTTAATCGATAAAATATCTTCTTTGTTAAATCTCCATATATTATTTCTTTCTCCATGATATTTAAACTTCTCTTTAAAATTCTTATTATCAGAAGAAATTAATAGTGTTATAATGGTATCTTGTAGTGAGTAACCGCTCAACTCAATTCTAGATACTGTTTTAATATCATCTAACACTAAGTCAATTGTAATTATTTGAGTTTCATTTTTAATTGGCATTATATTTAATGATATGTTTTCATTAAGAGCCTCATTTAATATTAAATTTAGATTTGAACTTGTACCTATCTCTTGCCCATTTAATAATATTTTCAAATTTGACTTACTTAAATCTATTTTATCATCTGGGGTTGAATGAAGTTCATTTCTAAGTGTAGATGTATTATAATCTATTTCACAAGTTGACTTAGGTATATTATTTTTTACTAAGTTTATAGTATTTGTATCTTCAAGTGTATTAAAAGTTATAACATAGGGGTAATAAGCCATTTTTTGGCTTGAAAATTCATTTGCTATTTCTGAATAAGCAATAATCTTATTTGCTTCATTATATATATTTATTATTTCTAAATCATATTTATTTACAGTCTCTATAAAAGACTCTACATGATTATTATGTACTTCATAAATAGATTTCAAATCATCTTCTATATTTTTAAACATATTATTAAACTGTTCTTTATCTGAATTTTGATATGGTAATAATGTAATTGGCTTAAAATAAGGCAAACCAATTATTTTCTTTTCAAAAAATTCACTTATAAACTTATTTACTTCATAAAAAGTCACTAAATCTCCATTATTCAAAAGCCTTTTTATTATCTCTTCTTCTTTAATTTTTAATTGATACTCTTGAATGTTCATCATATAATTTCCTCCGAACCTACATCTATACTATAACTATATACTATAGGTGACTCATCAATTATTTCCTCTGGTCTATATAACTCTATTTTTAATCTAAATTCTTTTACATCATTAAGCATATCAACATATGTAACATTTTTATTTCTATTTACAATTGATACATTACTATTTACTACTATTGTACAAGAGCCATACTGAGTTCTATGTCTTGGTCTTATCCTAGTCCATACTGAACCATCATCAAAACTTATATAATATTTAATATAATCATCAATTTTGTTGTTTTTATCTGTATATTCTATAAATCTTTTAGGTATGTAATCTTTAGAATTTAAAGTAATTGACCTTATATTTTCATTTGATAAAAATTTACGTGATAGATATACTCCATATATATCATAAACTTTGTATTTAAGATCAATATTTTTTATGCCTATAACATATCTCCTTGCACTTACTTCTTCATATTGAAATTTATAAATATCTTCACTTATCTTTTTATAAAACAATTGAGATTTAACATACTCTCTTGTCAAAAAATTGTTTATTGTTTTTGTAGATGGATAAATTATATTTTTATCATCATGATTATATTTAAGCCCTATTAATTCTATACTTTTTTGAGGTTTATCAAATTGTACATAATCTTTCTCACTGTCATAAAAAAAATATGGAATTCTAGTTGGATTTATATTTAAAAAATACTCTCTACATACTTTAGTAAAATTACTGTCCTCTTGTTCTAATTCAACTATAATTTCTTTAACTATACTCGATTCAAATGTTATTATATGCTCTTCATCTAGATATTGATTTAATTGTAATATTTGAGCATTTTCATATTTATCTCTTACAACTATTCTTTTTATTATAGGATTATGTAGATTAACATTTGGCCTTGGTATACCAGAAATTTTGAACCAATTGATATTAACAGGTATCTCCAAAGAAACTTTAAAATGTAGTTTTAAAACTCTATCATCACTTATCCAACTTATACCTTCTTTGTACTTAAATCCAACCATTCCAGTTTTTATTTTTACATCAGATTCTAAATTATACATTTCAAACTCAAACCAAGTATCATCATTTCCATCTAACATATCTGATAAATATATATGAGGGTCATCTTCTCCAATATATTTTATTTTATTATAAGATGGATATATTTCATGTGTATTTCCAGGAAAGCCATTTGATATATCTAAAACTTGTATATTTATATTGTCATTTAAACATTTACTCGATGTTGTTGCTAATGTTAATGCTCCATATAATACACTGCAAGAAGTATTATTCAAGTTATTTCTATTACTAACTTTTACAAAGTCATCTGAATAAATCATATTACTTACTGTTTTCAAAGAGTCTACTTTTTTATCTAGTTCATTTATCTCTGTTTCTATGCAGTTTAATTTTTTCATTAATATACCAGTATCTTCTTTAACATCTTTAAAATATACTTGTAAATCATTTCCTATTTTCTCACAACTACACATTAAGACATGCATATCATATTTAGCTTTTTTTAACATATCACTATAGTTTGAAAATGATGGTATATATACTGCCTCATAGAATTTAAATGATGGTTTTCCAAGTTTATTATAAAAATCAATAATCATATTCTTAAATTCGTAAAAATACTCTGCTTTAGTTTTTATTTTTCCAGAATCAAAATCTTTGTTTAAATCATCTATTAGAATTTTAATCCTTTCTTCAAACAATATATTTGGCTTTTTATATTTATAATTATTCATATTATCACCTTTAAAATGTATCTACCATATATTTTATTTCTTTTAAAGCAGGTGTTAACCATCCATCTTTAACTGTATTTCTTCTAAATAATGCTTTTAACTTTATTTTTGATACTAAATGTTTATATGATATATCTATGATATACTTATTCTCTATCTCTCTATTAAAATAGATTGAGTTCTTAAATATATAAAATTGAAGTTTGTCATTTAAATTATCAAAATTCTTATAACTACTTCCATTTTCTGATATATCTGTCACATTTAGAGTTTCTATTTCACAGTTAATCTTCTGATTTAATGTGTCTACCACTTTTACATCACAATAATCCACTGTAGACTCTGTAAATGGACTGTATTTAAGTTCAAAATTTGATTTATTTTCTCCATTAAAAGATTCTATAGTTGTTTCTAACTTTGATGCAAAATCTACAGAATCACTGCCCCTTACAGGCTTATAACTTATACTATATACTGCATTATAATCATAATTAAATATTTGAATACACCAAAAAAATCCAGTTTTTTGATTTTTATGTATATAAAATCCTTCACTATCTAAAGGTATCTCTTCTCCATCTTTCATTACTTTATAAACGATTTCTGCTTCAAATCTAAAATAAGCTCTAGTACTTCCTGTTATAAATAAAAGTTCAGATTCTATAATCTCCTTATTCATTGGCAATATAGGAATCCAATCTTTAGCATCTGGATTATCAGATACTGTAATATAGTATTCTATGTCGGTGACAGTTTTTCCAAGTGAATTTTTAGGATGTAGTTCATCAGTTGCTATCTGTACACTTTTTATATTAGAATTTAAATTTAAAGATTTGCTTATATAAAAGCCAGTTCTATCAAAATGATTATTATAGCATCCTAAATCATATAAACCATAGTTGTATTCATATTTTAATACCTTGTGATTCAACTTGTCATTTCCAACTATTCTAGATAGTAGCTCATCATAAGAATCTGATAATATTCTATCATTCATTTGTTGCCATAGAGAATTAACCATTTCTCTATCATAGTACACTGGTTTAAATACAGCTTTACTTACTTTTTCTTTTCTATCATTTTCATTATTAAACCAAAGTAAATTTTTATTTACCTCAGTTGGATTATATACATATGTTTCTCTTATATAATGTTTCTGTGTAAATAATATGTATATCCTCTTACATATTATTTCTGGAAATCTAAATGTAACTTTATCTCTAGTAAAAACACTTTTTAGTGTTTTGTCTTTATTATCTGGTGTTACTAACTCTATCAACACTTCATCTTCATCATCTGTCATTTTATATCTTATAGCAACTATATCAATAGGATATTTTGTAAATGGAGTTATGTTTATTTCGTTTATTTTATTAATAGATTCAAAATTAAGTTCAAGGTCACAAACTGCCCCAGAGTCTATTCCATAAAAATAATTATCTCTTACATATAGAGCTTTTGGTTTATTATTTTCAAACGAAACACTTAATGGAGCATCTGACAGTATAGTATCACTCCAAAATGATGTTGGATTTCCATCTATAGCATTTTCAAGAGATGTTCCATTATTGTAAGATTTTATAAATCCTTCACCAAGCTGAAACTTATAATTTAAAGATGCTGTTGAGACTTTATTATCATATCTTAACATGTTATCTCGTTTTAAAAATGGTAATGTTAATATGTTTTCCTTTTCATCAAAATTAACATAGCACTTTTCTGGTATCCATTGACCATATCTATCTTTTTGAATACTTCTACTTTTATCGAAATTGTTTGAGTTTCTAAATCTCTCTATTATAAATTTAGACATATGTTTAAATGAGGTAGAATATCTACAACTCTCTAGTTTATCTTTTATTTGATTTATCTTTGTCGCTATACTATTTATATATGATGTACTCATACTATCATACTTTGATATCAACTCACTCATTGAGTTAACTACACCAAAACTAGTCAGTAAATCTATATACAGTTCGTTCATAGTCTTATTAATTGATTGAGAATTAATACTTATTTCATGCTCATCTAAGCTCGTTATCAATGTATTATTTTTAATTTTTGTCTCAAATTCATTTTCTAAAATTTCTCTTTCCTCATCAGTAGAACAATTGGATGTTATTTCTCTTACAACAGCTTCTATAATCTCATCTTTTATTTTACTTATATTCAATGAAGTATTTGGCATATTACATTCCAGCCTTTAATTTATACTTTTCATGACATTTATTAGATAGATTAATTAACTCATTTACAGCCATTTTTACATCTTCTTTAGTTTTCATTACTTCAAACTCTATCTTAGTGCCATTCCATTCTGATTTATTCCATTTAATAGGTCTAATTCCTTCTTTTAGCAACTTAGTCCACAGAGATAATTTATGAACTTCATACATATTTTCATCCATTAATTCTAATTCTCTAGTTAATTGTTTTCCTATGATAATACCACTTTCCATAGTATATCCTTCTAAACTTCCTTTTGAAATGAAATACTTATCTCTTTCAAAACTGTGCATAAAGTTTCCTCCTTATGTTTATATTATGATTTTATATTCCTTCATTATTTTTTTCTTCTTTTATTTGACCATTGATAATTATTAAATCTTTATTAGTTATTATCACTTTATTTTCCTCAAATGATATTCCTTTTTTTAACAAAAACTCTTCAAATAGATTTTGAATTTCAGGTAATATTAAATCTTCTTTAACTCTTTGTATAACCTCATCTATGATTTGCTCTTTAGACCCTAATATTTTTTTACCATCATATTCAAAATATCTTTGAATTATATTTATTAAGTACGCATCAACTTTATCTAAACCTTTTACATAAATGTTATCTTTTTTCTGTTGTATTCTCATATTTCACCAACTCACCATATTGTCTATATACATTACTATTTTTTCTTACTTATGATCTGCATCAAGACTTTTTCAACCTCTTTATCACTATTTTCGTAATCATCATATATAAGATAAATATCTTCTTTTTTATCTCCTGATACAGTTTCATAAATATTTATTGTATCTAAATTTCCTTCTTCAGCATAATTAAGTACTATGTCTTCAGTTGCATTACTTACTTTTATCAATTTATCATCATTTTTAGAATCTCTTAATATAGTTGTTACATCATTTAATTCTGGATATTCAGTATCTGGGAGTCTTCCTAAATCAGGATTAATTAGCCCCATTTGAGCTTCTGTAAAATCATCACTATAGAGAAGTGCTATTGCATTAATTTTAGGTGATTCTCCTGCTAAATTTGACCATATCTTAGCTCTTACTTTTACTGTTTTAGGTATATCTTCTTCTTTTTGTATAGTATATGGTACAGTATTATTTGCTCTTATCTGAAGCACTTCTTTTTTATCAGTTACTAGATAATAGATTACTTCTGAACCATTTGGTATAGTTTGGTCTACAATCAGAAAAAAATTATTTAATGAAGAACTTTTATGTTCATGAGTATAAATATCAACTGAATTATATTCTCCAAAACTGCTACCTTCATTTAAATATATACAAGTTTTATCAAAATCAAACTTTATATCACTACTATTTTGGACATCAGAATACTCCTTATTTTTAAATTCATTTATAAATAAGGAATTTGCATATCTATTATTATCAAAATTAAATAAAACTCTATCAAAAAATAAATTATCTGAATAATAAGATATATCCTTTTCAAATGAATTTTCAATCATATCTTCATCAGTATACAGTTTATCTATTATATTTTTTCTTGAAATCTTAGTAAATTTTTCACTCATAACTCACCTATAATAAAGAGTGCTGCCCTGTTAAATATTGTTTATCAAAAACAGGTACTACACTGTATTCACATTTATTTAAAGTCTTATGCACGTATTTTATCTTATCAACTTGATATTGTATCTCAACAAAGTCTGTAGGAGAAAGTTCTATATGAATATATAAAATTTTAAACTTA
Organism: Clostridioides sp. ES-S-0005-03; assembly: GCF_020658455.1. Classification (NCBI taxonomy): domain Bacteria; kingdom Bacillati; phylum Bacillota; class Clostridia; order Peptostreptococcales; family Peptostreptococcaceae; genus Clostridioides; species Clostridioides sp. ES-S-0005-03. The sequence goes on from NZ_JACVWI010000001.1 coordinate 1,431,837, forward strand.
GAATTAAATGTATAATTCCTATTATTTAGCTCTATGTTATTTACACTCACTTTTATAGACTTGCTTACTGTCCCACTTATAGCCTTAGATACATCCCACTTTTGATTCGAATTGTACTCTAGCACCTTATTTTCATTCAACAGCACTTCAACCTTTGGATTTGGTATTTCTGCTAATAAATAACTTTGCCATCTTTCTCCTATCTTTTCATTTACATACAATTTATAACTTATACATTTTAGATTTTTTATCCTTGAAAAAGTTATTGTATTTTCTGTATATATTTTTGAAAGACTATTGATATTATCATACATATGTACACCTATAATACAGCCACTACTGGGTCTGATATATTTCCTTTCTCATCATATAAATATATAGTATAGTTATACTTATTTGAGTACAAACAGTAATCTTTTATTGATAAAAGTGGATATCTAGAATTTAACACAACCATCTCAACTGCACCATTATCTTCTATATTATTTATATAATCATTATAGTACTTACCACCTTGTCTTATATATGTTTTAAATATGGTGGCTTTTTCATCTGTTATATCAACTGGCTTTTTCTGCTCGTTTTCATTTAAATTCGTTACATCTTTTCTATAGATAACCATTTTATCAATTAATACTTCAAATTTATCTTGAAATATTATTGGCTTACAGTAGTCTGTTGATATGTTTTTATATATGTTTTTCATTCTAAAAACTCTAGATTTTCTATAAAATAATTCTCTTTTATCTTTATGCCATATATTTGGTAACTTTACATATCTTATCCCATCAGTTATTAGTGTAGAATCATCTGAATGTACTTCTTGGCTAGTTATTGTATTTATTACTTTGCTGTATAAATCCTCTTTATTAATATTTATATCCTTTGATGCTTTTTCTCTTTTTATCTCTTTCCATTTTGTTATTTTAGGGTCATCTTCTTTTACTTCTAATATTTGAGTTATTTTATCTGGACTTTCAGATAATTCACAAATTGCTAGATTTGATAATTCCGTTATATCTCCACTAGGAAATTTACTAATGACTCTATATTCATATTTATTCTTTTGCTTTTCTTTCATTTGATAAAATAATGTGTAATTTTTTCCTTCTATAGTAGCTACTACTGGATCAAACACTCCATGTGCATGTATATCTATATGTGTAACTATATCTATGGAAAAATCTAATGTGATTTTATTATATTCCACATTAGATTTTTTTATTAGAAATCCATTGTTATTTCTAATCTTTATTGTATCGTCAATCTCATATTGTTCTGTTATAATCCTATATGTTTCATATTCATTATAATTATTTCTTTTCTTAAATAAAATTTTTGCTATAGTTTGATATGAACTTAATTGTATTTCTATTTTTTCTTGAGGTGCTGATGATAAATCATTTTTTAAATTCACAATTAATTTTTTAAAAGGAATTACTATTTCAAATGGTAGCATAAATTCAGTATACCCATCATATCCTTTTGGAAAATCATTTCTACTAAGTAAAAAATCTTTGATGTTAGTCGATTCTATATCAGCATTTTCTTCTAATATTTCTATAATTGGGTCTTGATTATTTATATATTCTTCTATTTCTGTTTCTGATGAAATATTTTTAAATCTATAAATATAGTGTAATAAATTTCCTTCTGTAGATTTACATATATTTATCTTGGGATGTTCCAAATAAACTCACCTCTTTTGCATATCATTTTACTTTTGTAAACTTACTTTTATTTTTAATATACCTTATCTATATAGCAATTTGTTTAACATTTTTTAAATTATATTAATAATTTTTTATATAAATAAATATTGCAATTTAAGTTTGCCGAAAATAAGATATGGGATTACTATAAAAGGGATTGTTTCAATTTTAATTAAAACAATCCCTTTATCTAGTATACTTACTATTTTTTTTGTGCTATTGGAGTCCATTCTGCTAGATATTTACCATCACTAGTTGTCTTACCATCACTTTTAGTACAAACATAAAGACCTATAGGGTATTTAGCATTCTCCTTATCTTTATCTGCTGTTATTGTATCCAATATATGCTTTATCCATATGTCACCTACTTTAGGTTTTTTAAATGGTTTATAATCTCCAGGAGGACAAAAAGATAGTATAAATTTAGGACCTGGCAGACCCTTTCCATCTCCAAAACGAATAGCGTTATTGAAAAACCACACACATCCACCATTTCCATCTTGAGGTCTATATGATAATACTCGTCTACCTACCCTCTTATTACCATCATTATCTGTATACTTAATAGCTTCATCATATAAACAAAAATGGTCAATCTCTCCATCACTATCAGGATATTGAGCATCCTTAAGGTCTCCCCTCAATGATATTTTTCTATCTCCTTCATCAGTTATAACTATCTTAGAATTTTGAATCATAGTTAAATCTCCATACATAGAATCCCCTCGTCTTTTGACATAATCTTTTTTAATATTTTTAATTTCATTTTCTATATTGATTATGTCTCTTTTTATATCATCAATATCATCTCTTAGTTCGTCTAACTGTTCTTGAACATTGGCTCTTACCTCTTTAAGTTGAGCAAGTTCCCTAGTTGTAACAGAACTTTCACTAATACACTTATTTGTATCACTAACTAAAACTCTTGAACCATTTCTCCTATAATCAGTGTGCCTTTCCATATTATCATTTGAACAAAAAACATTTCCATTATCATCTGTCATAAGAATTTTTCTAGCATTATCACTTCCTTGAGCTATTACAACATAATAGTCAAAAGTATCCCAAATTTCCTCTACTTCGCTATCAATCTTATCCATTCTAGCTTCATAATCATAATGTCTATGTCTAATATGGGAATATCTATTATCGTAAATTGACTTTGGCTTTATAAAATGATTTGTCTCAGGAAGTCCAGATATTGTAACTGGGCTTTGATATTGATGAACTATACAAGAACTGGACATATATGGCTGTATATGTACTTCTGTTTTTTCATCTATAGCTAAGTATAATTCAAATTTGTGAGTAACTATTTCCACACCATCAACTGTAGTAGAATCTGACTTCACATGATATAACCTTAGTATATCTATCTCTTTTTGATAGCTATCCCCTTCATGTTTATATGGTGGAAATTGTTCAGCTTTATAGTCATTTTTACTAGGGTCTGGAGGAGTCTTATATCCACTTAAATCAAGAGGTCTTTCATGTGCATGATTTTCACTTGGTGAAGTTACACTTGCATACATTGAGATATTTTCTTTTTCTAAATTTGATTTTTCTATAGAATCTTCTATTTTATCAGCTATAGTTTTATCAAAATTAATTTTTCCACCATTGTTTTTTTGTTCTCTAAATTCATCTTCTTTTATTAAATTTTCTTCAGAAGACAAATCTTCATTTAAAAATGGTAATTTTTCATCATGTAATGATATATAAAAAAACTTGTTTGTACAAGTCCATCCATCTTTATTTGTATTTGTAGGGTCTTCAAATAAACCAATATGAATATCCATAGTAGTTGGACTGTTTTCTTTAAGAAAAGTTATAGACCCTCTAAATATGGAGTTGTAAATTCCTTCTGTCATCATATCAGTGTGGTCGAATTTTCCTATATTCGGTTTTGTGTAATCGATATAATTAGATGTAGCTTTAACAAATTCATCAATGTAATCTTCATTTTTCATTTTAGCCACTAGACTATTTGCAAATATCCCCTGATATGGAAGTTTACCATCTGTAGAAAAATCAGGTACATTTCCAACTCTTCTTGGAGTAAATGTGGCTATTTTAATATATCTTTTATGGGACACCAATGCAGCATGTTTAAAATGGTTGTATCCCAATCTATCTTTAAAATCAACAGCATGATACCCATCTAGGCAATCTGCATTCAATCCACTATTAGGACCATGATTTAACTCACTCCAAACTTTTTTATCATTTAAAGTCAGTTCACTTGTTATAATATTTAATCTTGGTTTATCTATCCACCAATCAAATTTAATGTCACTTGCTCTAAAATTCATTTTTGCATATGAATATCCATCATTTAAATCAGCATCTCCAAATGTAACGGATAACTTAACACCTTTGAAATCATGCAATTTCAATTCATTTGTAAGCAATGTTGCTGAAGGTAAAACACCCAATAAAATCACCTCATTTAATCTAGTAGTATATTTTTAAAATTATAGTTATTAATCTTTTAATTTAATTGTTTATAACGAGTTTCATTTAAATATATTTTGTATAATTATTAAAATACAGTTATATATTATAGTTTACATTTTCTATCCATATACTTGGTCTTACATGTTTTTGATTATCTATGTTTTTACTGACTTCTATGCTAGTCTGAGGTAACTCATCATCACTTATTACATCTACAAATTCAATAATAGGATAGCTACCATAAGCAGCCCACTTTTGAACAGCTTTTTTTATATCTTCTTCAGAAAATCTTCCTCCATTTTTATAAAGAAGCTTACTATCTATTCTTATTATAATTACAGAGTTTTCTTGATATGGTTTACCATCAAGTGTACCAATATCTAAATAATAATCACTTTCAGGCTCTAAATCTCGACGAAGTATATCTTCCATTTCTTTGATAATACCTCCGCCTCTCAATCTAGTATCTATTAAATTTGTGGATTTTAATGAAGTATGATGCCTCACAAAAATTCTACCTATATGTAAGTCAAATGGTTCTAAAGCTTCTTGATCATCAAATTTATGGTATACACAAAAATAGTTGTCCTTTAAAATCTCACCTGTGCCTCTGTCTATTATTCTCATGGGTTTTAAAAAAAAGTGAATTGTTCGATTAAATAAATCATAAGAATTTCTCATCTCATTTAGTTCATTAGAAGTGTCTGTATAAAAACTATACATATTTGGATTTAAATTTAAATCTATAATTTTGCTATCTTTATCTTGGTTTTTATAATAGCCTCTGTAATGAAGATTCTTTTCTTCATAAGTATAATCTACTAATATCTTATCATTATCACTTACTGAATCATTAATCTCTATAAATCCATACTTAAAATTAAATCCTTTTATTTCAAGTTCTTTTTTATCTTTATCATTTAACATTTTATAAACTTTTAAATTAGTTGGCTTCCAGCTATTATCAACTTCTATATACATTGGAGTATTTTTTACCTTAATAGTACTATTTCCAACAAAACTTCCTTTTTCTCCAGATATGTCAATATATGGTTTGCCATACTTTCCAAATATCTGTAAATCATATTCTGGTATGGAATATATAATTTCTATTGTTTTATCGATTCTTTCATATTTTTTACTAAAATAAGCATATTTAATAGTTGGAAACCAACCTTTTAGGGGCTCTTTTTCTAGAGGAGTTCCCACAACAATTTGATTTATATTTCTACACACTACTGAATATCCTTTATAAACTTTTCCATTAGCTGATTTATATATAGAATCTTTATCTAACATATTAGTATTTTTAATATCTCCAAGAGTAGTTGAATCTTGTTCTGGAAATCCAGTATCTTCATATGTTCTTCCATATATAAATCCATTTCCATCTGATGCTGTATATATCAAAGTCTTATCTTTTGAATACATAGTATCTAAATTTTGAAGATTATATTTAACTCTAAAAGTTGAGTTTTCATTTATTTTATCTCTGTCTTCAACTGATGAGTACTTCATAAACATCTCTCTTGCTGTCATATATCCATTTGTATCCTTTTCAGATATAATCATGTCCTCATTCTTAAAACTAGCAAGTTCTGAGTATAACGCATATTTTTTATTTATTATTTCCTTTGTAATAGGAGCTATTTCTAACTCATCCGCCATTATAATGTATTCAATTTGTATTTTACTTCTTTTGTCTTCCAATATTTCATATTCAAATACCTCTATAGAAGACTTATTTGTTATATCTTGAAACCTATTTACTCTATATGAATCTAAATCGCAACATTGAATTGGACTTATCTTTTCAAGTATACCTGCTTTAGTTTCTAAAGGATTTACACTATCTTTTCCATAAGCTTCTTCTGTCAATCCATCATACATAACATATATAGGATTTTCTACAGTTGGTACAAATGATGTATATAGATATGCATCATAGACATTTTCATATTTAGTTTTTTCTATAAAGACCTTGTACTTAAACTCATTTTCATCTATTGGATAATTATTTTCTGAAATGAGATTTATATTTTCTGAATTATACAAACCATTTATATCTAATCCGACATTATCATAAATTTTATACTTTAACTTATATCTGTAATACAGTGGTATGTTGTCCTTAAATTTATTTGTAATATAAAATAAATCGTCATCTATCAAATACTCTCCATCAATTCTATGTAAAAGACCACTTTCATCTGGATACATTATTATTTCTCTTTCCTGTTCTGGATGTATATTTGATATTTCATCTTTTTTATTTACAACACCACTATATTTAGCTGACCCATTATACAATACTTTTAACTTTCTAACCAAACCTTCATATCGTGTATATGCATTATAAGTTTTAGGGTTATAATCAATAAGTTCATTCTCAGTTTCCACAAAGCTTACAGCTTCAAATATAGAGTTTGTCAAATTTAAAACACCATACTTATCACCATCATTGTATATCTTGTCTATAGGCACTCTTTTAGCTAATAGACCTTTAAATTCCTCATGTTGAACTTTATGCTCTGGTTTAAAATCAGTAACTGTAGATTCATCCCACATAACAAAATCTCTATATAAAACACCCCAATACCCTTCTAATTCTGTGCCTTTTTCACCAGTAAATTCAATAGTTTCTGGAAAGTAATCATCATTTTTTGTAGCTAAATCTCTTCTGTGAATCCAATCTTCAACAAAATGCAATGTTACATTATTTGTATTAGTCTCTATTACAGAAACAGTATCATCTAGTGAGGCTGTTGTATTATAATAATAAGCTAAATTTACTGCTCCATTTGGAACATTTCTTCCAAGTTTAATAGATTTATTTCCTTTATTATCAAATTCTTTATGTACTTTTGTATTAGAAAATAAATCTCCAGATACATATTCTTCTTTTTTTAAAATAGATTCATCTTTTGGTGCTTGTGGATAGTCCATAATAGGTAACTTGAAATTAGGTATACTTACATCAGGTCTTTGACTTACTATAATATCATCTTTGGGTTTATATTCAGTTACAATTGTTCTTGCATGCCAAACTATATAAACAATTTCTTTTGTAGGTGAATCAATATTATATTCTCTATTTACAAAGTTTTTAAATACAATTTTCCCGTATTCATCACCTAAAAATTTCTTACTCTTTATAAATGATATATTTGCGTTATTAACGACTTTTATACTTGCCCCATTATTTACGGTCTCATTAGTAGCTTTAGTTACTATCTCAACCTTACAATCATATAAAGGATACGCTATTTCACTAAAATTATTTATAGCATCATTAGTTTCAACACATTTATCAATATTAAATTCTTTATCAGTTGAACTATAAACTATTGTAGTTGGTAATTCTATAGATTGGTTAATATTACTTGATATATTTACAGCTACTCTATTATCTTGTTCATTATCAAAATATATTTCTATAAATCTTTCTTTTGTATTTACACTCACTATTTTTTGTTCAATTAAAATACCTATTGTTTGAATGTATGTCATTCCATTTTCTAATGTCACAATAAAATCAAAAGAGTCTTCTCCAATATATAAATCATTTGCATAATAATTAAAATATATTATATTATTTAAAATACTAAAATTAACATTTCCTGATAATTTTAAAAAAGTTTCTTCTTCAATAGAACCTTTTCTATATGCTTCTCCTAGAGAATTTATGTTTCCTTCTTTTATTAAAATAACGCCTTGAAGATTAGACCCATTTGTGATCTTATAATTTAATGTTTTCAACTTATTAATATCCATAAAACATACCCCTTTTGTAGCTTATCTATATTTTTCTATTTACTATAGTGATTTCATCTTTAGCATTTTCATTAGCAATTGCCTTTATAACATCTATACAATCTCCTGTCCAACTTGTATAAATACATGGAATTATTCCATTAATATCAGTTCTATCATTTAATTTTTCAATTGTTCCAAGAGCAGATTCTATATTTACAAAAGCACCTTCAACTGGATTATTATACATATCTGTTACTGATATTAAGATGCTTATATCATCTTTTCCATTTGCAAACACAAAGTTGGTTTCTGAATATATCCTTAAAAAGTATGGTTCTAAGGTATAATCTGATATGTATATATATCCATTGTATAGGGTATTGTAGATTGGATTTAGTGATATATGCTTTAATTCTTTTAGTGAAGATGTTTTATGAGTTTCAAAATAGACCTTCACTTTATTTGGATACTTTTCTTCAAATTTATGTAATTTTATTTCAACTTCATCTTTTTCATAGTCATACAAAGCTATAAAAGAGTTCTTAATCTTGTATCTAACATTTATTATCTTTCCTTTAGGAACCTCTTTTTCAAAAACTATAACATTATTTTCAATAGTATAGTCCTTCATTAATACCTCATTTATTGTAATCACTATTGTTGTCTCATCTATATCTATGTTTTGTAAGTATAAAGTTTTAAACCCAAGAGATTCAAATTTTTCTTCACTTTCAAGTGAATATTCTCCTGTTTCACTCAAAAAAAATACTTGAGTATATGGTTCTTCTATTCCAATTTCATATATGATAATAGGTGAATATTGTTGTGGTATTGGAGACATTCTTATTGTTTTAGTGTAAGGAACTTTAAATATTATTCCATCTTGCTCTGATTCTACTATAAAATCACTTTCAGATAAATATAATGATTGTGCTTTTACTGGTTTTTTAGTTACTTTATCATCTCCATCATATAAAATATTATATTCTTCAGAATATACATCTACCTTAGTAAATTTTATACTTTTTATATTTTCTAGTTTAAAATTATTAGCTTTTGCAACTGTTTCTGCATATTCTTCAATATTTTTTATAATTGTATATGGTTGAGTATCATACGGTAGATTATAAGATATTATATTTTCATATTTAGATGAGTATTCTGTAGGATTGTAAGTGGCTTTAACTTTTATATCCCCTATTGAGGGTAAAAAAGTCTCTAAATTCATTCCTGTATACTCATATCTTCCAACTTTTAGGTTTAAACTATATAGTTTTGCTCCCTCTTTTAAAACAATTTTAAATCTCACAAATCTTTTAGTTTCAATCTTGGTATTATTTTCTACTTGAATCCATTTATCTGAATTTAGTTTTCCTTCTAAATTAAGCAATACATTATCATCTTGTACATAAAATTCTACTTCTCCATCAAACTTCATTGATGGCATTATATATTTTAAATTCTCTGTGGTTTCTATTGTATCCCCTAAATCAATTATGTTAGTTATTGATATTGATATGGAATTATCTGATAACGGCATCAATACTTCTTCTCTATAATAAAAATTAAAACTAAGGAAAGAATCAATAAAGTTTCTCCAATCAGATTCACATTCATAAATTAACTCTCTATGTTGTAGTTTGGGCATTTTAGAAGGTTTAAGTATAAACCTTAATTTAAAAACTTTACACAATATTAAATTTGAAGGAATGGGCTCTCCATAAATCAATTTAACTGGTTGCATCCATTCTCCATAAATATCATTATGACCTACATAAAATACATCTACAGTACTAAATTCATTGGATTTTTGTATCCATGATATTTCTTGAATGGATGTAGGTTTTTTGTTAAATAAAAAAGATGTTGTTTCATAAATATATTCATCCAGAAAATCGTAATAATAATCGTTATAGTATTTTATTGGTTTTGGCCATAACATATCATCTTTATATACAAATTTTGAACTATCCAGTAATAAGTCTTTTTTATTAAATTTTCTAATATCATACCTTTCAAGTTGCCCTGTTGGCTCTGATACATTCAAAGTAATCTTAATTAGTATTCTAAATTTATTAAAGGTATCCTGTAATATTTTTTCTTGACCATTCATATTACATTTATTATATAAATAATACTCCTCTTGATTATAATAATAATATCCATTATGTATACTTGGACACCAACGTGCTAAAGCATTTTGTAATGTTCTCAAGGATACAATTATAATATCATCAATATATCCATATCTTATAGTAAGCACTTTTGGATAATCTAAAATCATCACATCACTTATACTAACTTCTACTACAAGCTCAAACCTTTTATATTCATTTGAATTTAAACTAAATTCTGTAAGACCATAAACATAGGTATGCTTTCTATTATCATCAATTATGAACTCTCCTCTATCAACTTGTCCTAAAAATTCCTTATACTCAGTTGAATCTGAAATTATAGAATCAGAATAAAATTTTATTTTGTCTCCATTAATTAATGTATAGTCTTCTTCATCTACTTGATTATCAAACTCATATAAAACATATGCTTCTTCTGGACTAAATTTTTCTATTATACAATAATATTTTCTATCATAGACATCAAGAGAAGCTTCAAAAACTGGAGCTGTATCTACCATATCCTTCTTTCCATTTTCTGATACTTCAAAATCTCCATTTATGGCTCCAACAAGCGAATCATATTCTAGTGGTGGAAATATTTCAATATATTCTTTTTGTCTTATAACTTCTACAGCTTTTATACACACTTTATGGTCAAAATAACCATATTCACTAAATTTAACGTTGGCATCAGCTTTATTGTCTTCTAAAAAATCCCTATATCCATGTGTATATGAATATATTCTTACTGGTCCTTTTATATTGTAAACTTCTATATCAAATTTATATCTCTTTGAATAATCTTTATTTTTTAATTCTGGTATCAAACTATATAAATAAATATCTGCTACTTGAGTATGCTCATCAAATACATAGTCTAAATCTAGTTCAGATTTATATGTTGGCCCAAATGGTTCTCCTTCAATTTTTTCTCTAATTTGGGATACCTCTCTTGCACTTACTCTAATACTTACTTTAGAATCATAAGTAATGTAATTAGTTTTAGCTTCCATCTTATATCTATAATAAAATTTTATAGTGTTATATTTTACCTTGTTACTTGCTCTTATTCCATATATTTTATTTAGTAGTTTAAATGTCTTTTTATATGTAGTATCTTCTGATTTATATAACTTACAATCATTATAATCTCCTATCCCAGACTGAAATGCTTTCATTCTACTTGCTATGTTAATATTCATATATGGAACTATTTCCACTCTTTCTGGCAATTTAAACTTAGTATAGCTTAGCACTTTATTTTCTTTTATAATTACATTTTTTTCTTCTTCCAATACGGCAACTATAGATGGAGATAGCGAGAATGATTCTGTATTTTCTGTTTTAAAAAAAATATATACACCCTCTGTTAACGACTCTATTTCATATCCATCAACCATTAATTTACTTATATGTATATTATTTTCAATACTATATCTATCTAACTCTTTAGCAAAATACTTGGTTATTTCTTTTGAATCAACTTCAAGTTCTTCGTGTGGGTATAGCTTTAGATTTTTTTTAATTATATGTTTATTAAAGCTTATCAACTTATTTATTTCAGTATTCTCTATAATAAGTTTAATTTCAAAGTTCAAATCCATTTTTTCACCCCCAATCTACTTTTTATAATATCCATATTTTGAAAAACCTTTTATACTGGAATCAAGAAACGTTGGTAAAAATGAAAAACTATTATCATAATCTTCATCTTTTCTTACCCAAATATCTTCATCATATCTAAAATCATTCCAGAAAGTTGAAGTATCATCTTTTATCTTTGTTACATAATCAATTAATAGACTTGTTGGAGTTGCATCTGAATTATACAATTCTATATTTAATTTTTTATTATTTATATCCACTAGTTGATACATTTCAAGATTTTTTATAAAAGAAATAACTGCTGATTGATTTTTTTTATCAGGATTTCCCTTTAAAAGAATTTCTCCTCTAGAAGTGATATAGACATCATTTAAGTCTATTATATTGTTATCTATTGATATAGTATTTATCAATACCATCTTTTCAGATATAATAAAATCTTCGCCCATATTCTTCCATTCTTTTACTTCTCTAATTCCAAGCTCTCTTGCAATTCCATTAGCAAGACCTCGCTTTGTTGAATTAGCTGGATTTTTAAAGACATCAAGAATTCTCAATTTATAATCATGATTCTTCTCACCTTTAAGCCTAGAGCATCCTACTAAAGAACCAAATTCATCAAAAAAGTTCCATACATGATGTAGACTTAGCTCAAATAAAAATTCTTTATTATTAAACTTTATTTTTATTTTACCAAAAGGTAAATCTTCTTCTTTATCGTATGCCTCTCTAACATAAATTATTTTCTTCTTTTCATCAATAAAATAATAATCTGGCTGCTTTATGTTATTTTCTAAATTTTTTTCATTTCTCTTTATTCCAAAAAAAGTATACAAATCACAACTTCTTTCAAGTATGAGTTGATTTGTATACACCATAGAAATATTATTTATATTAAAGTTACTTGGTAGTAAAGCTTTATATACCAAATCAACAAACTCTTCATCTGCTGATTCAATATACATTTGTTTTGAAGCATAAAGTAGCATTTCTTCTATTTCATCCAACTCTATACCAAATATATTTAAAAACTCAATCCCAATAGACTTATTGGGTTTTTTCTTCATTTCAAACCAAAAGGGAAGCATTGACCTTATTTTTTCTGTATATCTTGCAAAATCGCTTTCTTGCATTTAGATAATCACTCCTCTAAATTTTAGCCCTACTAAGTCTCCATTTAAATTATTTAATGTTTTATTTGCATCAAACATAATGTCATTCATAACAAACAGAAATGTATCAAATACCGTTATAGACTTATTGTATATATCTGGATAAAAAGCAGATACACAAATTTCTTGAATCCTAGCAACTATTTCATGCTGTCTATCTGAATTCCAATGATTATACTTATCCATCACTATATCAAGTACATTTACTTCTTCTTGCGAATAACGATTATTATCATTATAAAAACTTTTCAAATCGGCAATAATATTATTTAATGTATAAACACTTTCTGTATATAATTCATCTGTATCTACTATCTTTCCAGAGTCCACTTTTTTACATAGTTTTAAAGCATGAACCTTAAATATATCCATATGATTAATCAATATTTCTCTAAAAACAGCTTCTTTTCCCTTATTCTCGAGTGTAAAATGTATTTTTATAATATTTTTATTTAGTTCTATTTTTTTAAATATTGGATGCGAATATAACATTAATTGATTATTTATAGCTTTATATTGTTCTTTATTCTTTTTTTTATATTTTTTTCTACCTAAGCAAGCTCCAACTACAGTGATAATTGCAGTTGTAACTGCTACAACACTCTTTATTAATTCCAAATATATGTTTTCAGTCATTATGTCCCCTATATAATTACTACAGAATCCCCATCTGGAGATACGATAAATTTTTCATCCCATCTGCACTCCTGATTAATTAACAAACAATTTTTATTGTTTATCTTAATACTATTACAAGAATAATTTAGTATAGAATCACTGACTTGCATTATTCTCTGTGTCAATTCATTTATAAATAGTGATTCTCCTATGTTTATAGAATTTATATAGCTTATGATTTCTTCTCTTACAGATACTCTTATAGCTTGTTTTTCTATTTCGCCTATATATGAAGAAAATACCAACCCTACATTTAGCTTTACATATTTAAAATTAGGCAACTTTACTATGACCTTTTCTCCAAATGATGTTATATCTAATAATGCTTCTCTTACATTCAAAAGTAAATCTTCATCTTTTATATTTTCAGTTATTGGCACAATAGTCATACTACCTGGTCCATGAGAGTATCTTTTTAATATTACATCTTTTACACCTTTGATACTTAAGACAGCTAATCTTATTGAAGTTTCATTTGCTTTAGCCAAAGTTAGTGTTTGATGAGTAATTCTTTTTCTATAATCTTCATCTGATTCTTCAAATAATCTCTTGCATCCTACTAATATACCTATAGCATTTAAAAACCTACCAGTAGCAGTAGTCACAAAAGCTTGAAGATGGCTCATTGTAAGTACATCATAAAATTCTGATATATTTTTATTTATTATATCAGAAAAAAGTTTGGCTATAGAACCAGGGCTTGTGTCAAATCCAATTTTATTTAGTTCGACTTCCGTTTCTTTAACCAGAGATTCAAAATTTTTATTGTGTATTAATATCATATTTGATTTTCACCCCACTAACTACATCAATTTCCATGTTAATAACAATTGGATTATTATTTCTTTTTTCTTTTATGAAAATTAATAATTCTATCCTATTTTTGCATATTTTAGGTATAAAAAACAAACTATTTTCTCCAACTAACTCATCATAAAGTAATGCTTGTTCAATAGACTTTATAATTAAGTCTAATGTATTTTTATTATTTAATTCGCCTAAAAACTTTTCTATATCTGAACCTATATAATCTACATTGAACCAATCTTTTGTTACAGACTTTATTCTACAAATACATTTTTGTCTAAGTAAATCATCTGAATTTAAATATAAAAAATTATTCGAATTATTATCATATATTAGCTCTCCACTATCTGTTATACAAAAATCAAACATTCTTATCTACTCCATTTATCTCTATCTTTTTTGTATCAATAACTATCTCACTTCCAGATAAAGTAATTTTATCTTCAGCACATATATTTATATTATTTGATATTATTGACCAGTTTTCTGATTTGGTAGAAAAATCTCCAAAAACTTCTATAGTTCTATTTTCAGCATTTATCCTTAATCCAACATTAGTTGCTGTAAATATATCTATACTACTATCATCTCTTAATTTTACAATTGAAGATTTTACAGGATGGTATATACCAACTTCTTTACCTACAAAAATTCCTTTTTTTTCTATTTTTTTTACAATATTATCAATAGGATTTTTATGCATAAAATCTTTATATTTTGACTTATCTTTATTAGCATAGTCTAGCCAAGTTTCGCTCGTTTTTTTAGTTATTTCTCTTGAATCTCTCTTTATATTTGATAATAAACATCCTTTTCTAATATGAGTTTGTCTTTTTTTTGATGGAGATTTGTATGACTTCTCTACTACTCCTGTTATTTTCGGTTGAAATATAGAACCATTATTAAATTGTATATATACTTTATCTCCTTTTTCTAATGGTGATAAATGAACTCCTTCTCCTATATTTTGAATAGGTACATTTGAAAAAGTTGTACTATTGCCTTTTATGTTCTCTACATATACATCTGCTGTATTTTTACATATATTATAATGTATTACTTTACCTATAGAAGTTGTAAACAGTATCTTTGAATATGGATCTATTATGTTATCTATTAATTTATCTTTAAGCTTCATATTAATTACCTCCCACTCTAGGTTAAACTTCCTATATGAATTAAACTTTATATAATGGATATCTAATTATAGAGTTTTTATAATTAAACATTTCATATTGTGCAGTAAATATACTATTTAGCTTCTTATAATTATCTAGTCTCGTTAGTTTAGAAGTATCAGTTGTATTGTTTGAACTTACTAAGCTTTCATTGTTTAATATATTTGCTACAGAAAACAATATTTTATTACATGATCTTAACATATTACTCATACCACTATATTTTAATGAGTTTGCAGTCAATAGACCTGGTGTAATTGATGTTGTAAATCCAGTTTTCATATTTATAGAGTGTGTTACTTTCCTTGCTAAGCACACACCTGATAGTCCTCCAAACAAATCATTAATTGCTATTAAATCATATACATTCACTTGTGGTTTCCCCATAATAATCAACTCACCACTGTAAGTTTCTTGCCATGAATTTTGAAGTTGTGATACACAGTTTCTTATAGACATATGCCTGTTATTTGCATATAATTCTCTGCATTTCAAATTTTCATCCTCTAAAGTAGAAAATATATTAAAATTCTGTATCATTGAATTGTCTAATACTTTATTTTTTTGATTTGACCATTTCATATTGTAATCACTCGTTATAAATGGTGTTGATTCTAAAGTCCCTAATACATTATAAATTCCTCTTGTATTTGTTATTAAATTGTTATTATCTATTTTTATATTATTGGCTATAATTGAGTCATTAAAGTCTACTATATGCATTTGCGAAAAAGCTTTAGAATACTCATAGGTATCATTTTTAAACTTATTTATATCAAATTTGTACATCCAAATAGGTAAACCAAAAAATAATCTATGTTCAAATAGGAATGGTCTTGGATATACTACAAACTCAGGCATAGATTTTTCGCTCATTTTACATATGTCCCATATTTTTTTACCTATTGGTAAAAACTCATAAATTGATTCACTTATATAGTTAACACTGTGAATATCACTAAGGTATATCCCATTATAATTACTTAGATACATATTTTTAGATATATCACTCTGAACTTTTTTGTAAGCTTCTATAGAATTAAAATCATACATGCCAAAATGCTCTACATCATATTTACTCTTAAGATTCTTTTCCTTATATTCAATATTTTGGTATTCTATTTTAGAACTTCTCTTACTCATTAAATCTAATATTATATTACTTGCATCTTTCTTTAAATCTATATTATCATTTAAAAAATTCATATCTTCACTTAGATATCTATTTGTAAGCTCTAATCCATCTGACTTTGCCTCTATTAAAATAGTGTCTTTTGAAGTGTTCATTTCAATTATAGTACCATTAAACACAATTGGATATTTTGAGGGATTTGAACCATATCCCATTCGTATATGTACTCTAGTTCCTTCTTTCAAAATGTCTTGTCTATCTAATTTATTTCTTTTTTTCACTATTTCTAAATTAATTTCATCTCTTGAGTCTTCTTTATATCCTTCCAACACTTTTGATAATATACGTTGATTTTTATTAAACATATTTACAGTGTCATTTTTTATACCAATACTATCACCATCTAAATTTTTTTCATTATTAAAATCATTAGGAATAATTACTTTTGCACTTGATATAGGAGAATCAACTTCTTGTGATATTTTTATATCTATAATAGACTTATATATATAGTAATTTGTCCAACTTTTTTGTCCATCAAAGCAATCTATACCCTCATCACATAACATAAATATAAAATTTGGAAATGCCCTAATGAGTGTACCTTTTTGCGAATATAAAAATTCATCAACTAGCATATTTTCTACAACTGTATTTCGATTATTTTTAGGAAACTCTTTAAAAGATTGAGTTGGCTTTACTTGTTCGATATTAAATTTTCCAACCTCATTTCCATGTATTTTATTAAAGTTTTCATTCTTAAATATTAAGTGTTCGTCAGAAGATAATTCTCTTTCAAATTCATCATCCAATTCACCTATGTTTTGTGGTTCATATCCATATTTATATTCTGGCTCTACAACTATATCTGATTTAATGCTTTTTAACTGTGTATCAATTTTATTACATTCAGATTTAGTAGGATATATAATATAAAAGTCTGGTTCAACAAAACCACTATATTTTTCATTTCTCGCTATTTCGCCCATAACTATATCTGTTCTAGGATATTTTACAAGTGAAGTTTGTTTAATTCCATTTTTAGATCTAAAATTTCTTACTTTTTGTATAGCATTGTCTATTTCGTTATATTTTGGTAGACTGAGATTTGGATACATTTCCAAATATACAAGTTTCTTGGAGGCACAAATATCCTGCATAGTTTTATTATCTATTCCTTTAGATGTATAATCTATAAAATCCTCTTCTGTACCTAGTCTCCCCTCAGGAATTTCATTGTACTCATATTCATATGTTTCTATCGCTCTATTAAATGGTCTAAAGCATATTGGCTTCATATTTTGAATTTTATCCATATCATAACTTCTACATTTAATGGTTATATTGTATAATCCACAAAATCCAAATACAGTGTCTACTTGAACATCTTTTATGGTTATGTACTCTGTTCCAGTCAGATTTACAAGTTCATTTTCCACTTTTATAATATCTCTATCTTCATTTTCAAAACTTGTATTTTTATTATTTAATCTGTTGAATTTTTTTATTATACTCTCATCGCTTGTTTTAAATATAAAGACAAAGTCAATTTTATTAAATCCCATATATTGTTTTGTTGGTATTTCATCATGATTTAATCCTATGTTCGAAAATGTATTACTTAAACTAAAATTGATATATGTAAGATATACACTTTCTTCACTACTCAATATTTCATCAAAATATTGTTCATTCATTATAATGTTTTTGCTCTTTATTTTATTAAAATCAATATTTTTTAAATGTAATTTTTTAAATGTAAATTTACCAGTGAAGTTTAGTGACTGTATCTTTTTAAGACTTGATAAGTTAGAATTTTCAAGATTTTTTTGAGTATAAAATCTATACAAATCCCAATCTATATGCTTATCTAATGAAATATTATCTTTATTAAAATAAGACTTTACATTAAATTCTTCCATAATTATTTTGATTCTTAGAGTCTCAGAAAAACCCTCTACAGTTTCAACTGACATACTTTTTAAGGCTACATTATTTATACTATTTGCATCATTTACAACTTTACATTCAATTGGAACAAATGGAGTATATTTAAACTGACAAATTAAATTTCTTAATCCATCTACATAATATTTGAAGTCAAATGGCGATTCTACTTGATATCCATTAACTTGATTTATACCATTTATCGTCAAGTTCACAAATATTTCTTTTCTTATATTCTGTTTTTTAGATTGTTCTATATTTGCCATCCTATTCTCATTAAGACTCTCACTATCATTTATAGAAGTTATACTTATATATTCTGGTAATATTTTAAAACAACAGTCTCCTATTCTAAAAATATTATCAAGATTGTCTTTATATTTGAGCCTATGTTCATATTGAATATATTCGTAATAACTTAAAGGTTTATATTCACCATCTAAGTTTCTAAGTGTTGATTCTTTGTATAGCATATTGACTATTTCTTGACTATCTTTATCAGTTATTTCCTGAGCAATAGCTCCATAATAAGATTGGTTTGAACTCTTATTAGACTTATTATTCATAAACTCACCTTCTTTAACTCACAAGCACTTTTATAAATTCACTCAATTATTTTAGATATTACACTTTCAATTTCCTCACTTGTTATGTCTTTTCTATCATCTTGTATTGTAGTTCTTATGTTTAAATTTTTTATATTTTTAAATAGATTCTTTATAATTTTTTCACCATAATCTATATCAGTATCTAAAGGAGATTGAGCAGATATTTTCATATTTAATACTTCATTATTATTTGTAAAAATATCATCTTCTACTATGTTATCTTTACTTTCTAAGTTACAATATTCATCATTTAATTTAGAGTTGATATTATTGAAAGATGCTTTAGCTTTTATTCTTCTCCCTAATAAAAATTTTTCATATTCTTCTTTATAAAAGGCTTCTTCAACATTATTTAAATTATTCATTTATAATATCTCCAATCATTTTTAACATCTTTATTTTAAATTTTTCAAGTCTGTTTTCATAAAAATTCAAATCTATATTTGATTCTTTTCCACCTAGAATATAGTCTATATCAATATTTTTATATCCTGCTCCATTTAAAATATCTCTTATTTGTAAATGAAGTTTTGATATATCGTCGTTATAATTCTTCAAATTTTCATTAACATAGAAATCGCTTATCTTAGAATTTTTTCTATTTGTACTATTTATGATATTATCTTTATTTCTTATGTAATCTCTCTTTTTATCTTTTATATGTTTTGAATTAGTAATATTATCCTTATCATTTTTATTCTCTATTTTAAAAAAATCTAAATTTGCATATTTAATTCCTATATTTAATTTTTGTACATTTCTACACCTTAATACTTTTAGCTTTTCTGGATTATCCCATCTTGTATTTGAGAATTTATTGGAATCCAAACGATAATTTTTAGATTTTATGTAATTATTTTCTAGGTTTTCCTTATTTAAATTATTTATGTCATTCTGATTATTCATATACTCTTTATTAGACTTATTATTTGGATAATCTTTGTCATATTCAAGGTTCACATCTACGCCCCTTAATTTAAGAATATATTCAGACTTAGCTGTCATTTCCATAAGCTTTTCATAATCCCAGTCTCGTATTTCTTTAAGAGAAATTTCTGGAAATGCTGCTTTTACAAATAATTTACTCTGTTCTAAAAAAGAATTAAGCTTACTTCTACTTTCCTCAAAACAATCTATTATTGAACTTTCCTCTAAAATATGAGATTCATAAACTATTCTTTTAGATATTTCATCTGCCAATCCTGCTATTGGACTTTTTGAAAAAACAAATTTATCAGGATATATTAATGCAGATTGGCATATAAAATCATTAAACTCTTCATATGTATCAGAAATAATACCAGCTTTTATGTATATATTTAAATTAATTAATTTAAATATATATTCATGTGTACTAAACTTAATATGAATTAACTTTTTATATCCTGTTTTTTCTTTTATATTTATAATATCTTTTATTAAAAGCATACTATATTACCTCTATTGTAAATTCTTTTGTAAATCCTGATTTTTCCATAATTACTTCAGAATATGAAGTTGGTAAACCTGCTAAGGACTTAGTAGTATCTTTCCAATTATACTCTTCTGGCCATAATGTAACTGTTTGACATATAATTTCTTCACGTTCTAAAGTGTCAATATTTTGAATAGATAATAACTGCTTATATTCAAATCTGTTAATCGTTCTAAATATAAACCTTTTATTTAAAATATCAATCATATAAATATCATAACCAGACCACTTCTTTTTCCATGCTTGTACTTGAATTGTTCCTGGTCCTCCTTCAAATAATGGAGTGTCTTCTAGCCCTAAACCTTGAAATTCTTCATTTTTACTGTCCTCACTAAAAACATCTGCATATAAATCAATTTCGTCTATATTTTTTCCATATTGAGATTCTAAGTCCAGCTTGGCCTGTTTTGCTAATAATTCTATTTCTTTTTCATCATAATTCATTTACTCACCTCCAAGTACTATTTAATTATTAGTTTCAATTACATCCTTTGCTATGAATTCGTATATATCGTATATAGGATTTCCTGTTGTATCTATTTCTTGACTTACTGATACAGGTGATACTCCTATTATTTTTCTATATTTTTCTTTTTTATCTCCATATATAAGACTTATCGAAAAATTATTTTTTCTAAGTGTATTTATATTATTAGGATTAAAGAAAGGTTGATAGTCTGAATTTTCTAAGTCATATTTCAGCTTATTTTCTTTGTAATTGTAATCATCTATTAAATTATCTATCAAGTTGTAATCACATTCTAATTCATCATAAACAAAAGAATTTATAGCTTTTAAATTACAATCTGATTTATACTGATTTTCTTCTTGCATATCTTTAATACACATTTCTTTTTCATTATTCTTCAAAATAATGATGTTATAATTAGAATATAATTTTTTAAATATTAAATTCCAAGTCTTTTTACATAACCTTCCTGTGGGTATAATTCCACTTTCTTTTTGAAAAGCCTTAACCATATCAAATGTACATACACAATAATGACCGTATTTTAATTCACTAAAGCTTAGCTCCTTATACATATATCCCATATACACTAGAGCTGTTTGTACAGAGTGTACTCTAATATCGTATTTACTTCCAAAATCAACATAAAATAGTGACTTATCATAAAGAAATGATACATTATTGTCATCTAAATTACATTTATTTTTATATAAGAAGTTATCATCATATTTACATATATAATTATCATTTAGATTTCTTAAATCATATCCATATATCCAATCTGGTATATATATTTTTTCTTCTTTATTTAAAATAAAGTCATCACAGATACTTATATTTTGTTCTAAACAATTAGATGTATCTGAGAGAGCATTACTAACAGGAACTTTTATATATCCTAATACTATTCTATTTCCTACAGCTATATCATCAAATACCCTAGATGTATATCCATAAATAGGTTTACTTTGCTCTTTGACATAAAATTTTATTGCAGATATCTGTTTATTATGTTTTCCATTTATATAAATTAATACATCAGAACTTCCATAAAACTCTTCTTTATATGTACTATAATCTCTCTTATTTACTTCTTTTTTATTTATAGTATCAAAGTTTAAATTTGTCATATTTAACGCCTTTCAAATTACTTTTTTTAGAATATTCATATCCCTCAATAGTAAAATCATAAGAAAACACTGAATTCGAGAATACATTTGAACTACTTGTATTATTTGATACTGTTTTATCACTTGATAAACTCATAAAATCATTTAAATCTGTTGCTACAAAGTGAATTGTATTTTTTATAAAAATATCATTTATAGAAATAATCTGACTATCATTGATAATATCTATGCCATATATCATCATTTGTGTGACATATTTATATTCATTTAGAGATACTATCATTACATCAAATAGAGGCAATTCGTCTGAACTAATCTTCTTTTTATTAGATAAAGCTGAAATCTTATTTGTCAAATCACTTATTAGATTCTGATTTATTAAAGTAAATTCCATTTTTCCAGAAATCACCTTAGGTCCTCTAGTATATCCAGATACTTTTGTATTTCCTATTGATGTTACTGGCTTTTTATTTCTTTGAATTGAGTATGATATACTTGTTAAACTACCTAAAAGAATGGGCTTAGATTCTGGAAATAAAACAAATGCGAGAGAATCTGTACTTGAAAATGCTTTGTAAAAAGTATTATCTAAATCCATTTTACTTTACCTCTCTTTTGTGATTTATATTTAGAAAAACCACATGTAGCTTTTAAATACATAAAATACACCTGTAAATATTTACTACATGAGGCCTTATAATTTTTTACTTTTATCTATTTACATCTTTTATTTTATGTTTTATTTTAATTTTCTTCTTTTGAATATACACCTTGTATAAGTGGTGATATTTTTCTAGCTCTATAATTTAACTTTTTCTCTAAAACAATTGTATCAATAGAGACCTCACTAGATTCATCTATTATATCAACATCATATATCTTTTGAAATGCACATTGACCTTGCTCATTTCCAAAGGTCATTGTTATATCAAATGGTGGTAAAGAATCTAAATAAATTATTCTATTATCCCTTATTGGGCTAAAGCCATTAGGTATTTCAAAATTTTCATCACTTACTTTAGGATTACTTTCATTATACTTAGATTTACTATCCATGTTTCTACTTAAATTTATAGCATCTTGTGCTGTTATATTCCACTTCAACATCTCTACTGCATTTATAAAGTTTTCTTCTTCTGTTATAGCTAATTTTCCTGATGTTGTAAATATTGTAGATTCTGATGATTTTAAAACGCTTTTCATAGATTTAATTAGAGAATCTTGGTCAAACATAGCAAATACTAAGGAACCTTTAATCTCTCTTTTACCTCTTGAAAAACTTCTTGCATCTGGGCTTCCTAATGTGTATACTGGTTTTTTTTCACGTTCTATACTCCACGATATTTTTTGTAATTCTCCAATAACTTGATTTGCAAAGCTTACAACCAAATCAGCACCAGAAAATGATGTTAGTGTGTTTATATTCGGACTTGACATAACGATATCTCCTAACTATTAAATATAAACGGATGGTTTTCTTCCGTTTTTATTTTTTTAGACCTACTATAGTAGTTATTTTTCTAAGTTCTTGTGGTGCTACTATACCAACTTCCAACTTAGCTTGTCCTAATATTAAATCTTGTTGTGTTGCTATTAGATTGAAACTATAATCTAATATAACTCCTTGTAATAATAATGCATCTAGTCTTTTTGCAATTGTTGCACTTAGTGCATTTCTCTGTTCTATTGTATTTGCTTCCCCTATAAATGGGTCTGCCACTTCCCTTATATTATCAGTTACTACTCTCATAACTTTTAATGTAGATAATTTTGAATATACACTATCTTTCTTCGCAGATGTTGGAGCATCTACTACAAAAACCTTATTTAAGCAAGTTCTACCATTTAATTTTTTAGAGTTGAATGAAACCAATTTGTTCCCTGTTATATCATTTAATTGTGCATTTGAAAAAGAATATTTTAGTGATTTCACACCACTTAATATCTTATTTGTTGGAGATGAATGTGGTAAAATACTTGTATTGAACGCAGTATAAAGTACTGCTGGATTTCCTTCTCTAAGCGAACTTACCTTATGTTCCACTATAGGTGTAGGACCTGCAACTACTGATATAAACTTTCCAAGGTCTATAGAGTTTCCCTGACCAGCAGTAATTATAGTACCTTTATCATCCTTCATTAAAAATTCATTACTGTATTGTGTTAAATATTTAGAGTGTGATTGGACACCTGATAGAGATGTATCTTTTAATGGATTCATTGCTATTACACCATATGTAGATTTATTTCTATAGGATAACACTGCACAGAATAAAGCAAGTTCATATGCAAAATCTTGATGTCTGTCAAATAGTTTATCATCAGCATAAACACCTAAAGGAACTATCCAATCTACATTATAATTTTCAAGCAATTGATAAGCACCTTGTTTTACTATGTATCCATTTCTATCTCTTTCTCCTGATAATGCCTTAAACATATCTTCTTTATTCATATCTAAACCATTAGAACCGCCTATAAAATATGTAGCTGATTTTATTAAATTTTTTGTAAGTTCTTCTGGTGTATCCGTTTCTGCAAAATATGTTGTCTGTAAATTGTTTATTGCATCTACTAATGCTCCAAAAGTTAAGTAGTCAAGAGTTGATAATATTAAAGGTTCTTCACCAATACTCATTTTAGATTCTGGCTTAATGATTTTTACATATTTTCCTATATAATTGCCAAAAGTGTCTCTCAAATCTTCTACTTTTACTTGACCTAAATTATACATATCTCCAGCAAACTTAGATTTTAATCTTATCTTTCTTTCTATCTTCTCTTTAACTGGCATATAATAACTTACAGATACTACTTGTCCCATTTGAAAACATTCTTTTTTAAGAGTTATAGTTTTTGACTTTTTATCTATTGAAAAAGAATTTGAATCTAATACTTTACTTCCTCCAATATATAATGTAAGTGTTCCATCTACTGGAGTATTACTTAAAAGTAGCTTTTGATTTGATGTTGCAGTCATAAAAATATTTCCATCTACTTGAGTTTCTATTTCTTCTCCTACAACTTCTACCCTATAACTTACAACTACTCTTTCTCCTTCATCTAAAGATGGTATTGTTATGACATTATCATTCATTTCAATATACTCATCTATAGATTTCCCATCATAAGTAACTACTATAGCAGCGCCATTTGGAATATTAGATAAAAAAATCTTTTTATCACGATTCAAAGTTAAATATTCTGGTTTCTGTTCAACCCAATATCTATAATTATAAGCTATTGAAACAGGTACACCTGCATCACAAGCATTTTTTTCTATTGATATGCTTTTAAGAAATTCATTATATACAAATCCAGAGAGTAGTTCTTTTCCTTTTACATAAACTCTAATTGAACTTGCAATAATCCCTTTTCCACTTAGTTTTATATCAGTTTTCTCACATCCTTGAGTAACTGATAAATCCTCATCTATCTTTTTATTTTTTTCAACAACTTGAGATGGTGCACTTATATTTGACGTTGCGCATGTACCAGAGATTCTCATTACTCTTATATCTTGACATCCAGCATCTCTAGCTTGCTTATATGATTGAACTAATGTTGAACCATTTGGAATTCCATTTAAATTAGTGTCTGAACCAAATAATAATTCTATAGAAGAATCATCTATCGCTACAGGCTCCATTACTGGGCCATCAACTGCTGTCCCAAGTAACAACATACTATCAGTTTTATATTCATCCAAACCAAATCTAAGTGCAGAACCACCATCTTTAAATTCGACTAACATTCCTGGAAGATTAGGATACATATTTCCTAAGTTTGCCATAAAGGTTTTTCCCCCTTTAAATTTTGTAGATATTATAGACTTTATACCAAGTGGAATTTATACTATTCTTGGCTAAATTCTATCCTTTACAGAAAATTTCATTTCTATATTTTTAAGTTTATTTACATTTAAAGTTTTTACTTTTTCTAATCGTATAAAATATTCAGATGTTTTAACTGAAGTATTTTCATCAAAACTTATGTTATCTTCAGTTGAGATTTCTTTTAAAAAGAAAATATCCCCTAGACCTTTTTTCTTTAGAAATCCTGTGTAAGATGTTATTATGTCCTCAAAAGCTTCCATAAGTCTTCTACATTCTTTTTGTGTTTTAGCTATAAATCTAAATTCTAGTATGCAATCAAAACTTTGTCTATACACTTTAATTACTTTACCTGTTTTTTCTTTATTTTCATCTAATTCATCAATTATATCAGTCAACATTGGCTTATAACTTTTTCCTTTAGATATTTCTCTTAATTTTACACAGTAATTTATTTGTGGCAGTATAATTTTATCTGTCTCATCTTTTTTTATTGTTTCAAAGGAAATTACTCCCCAATTATCTTCTAATTCTGTTTTTAAAATATACTCTAGTATTTCTTCTATCTTTTCAAAGTTATTAATGTATTCTTTAGTTATAAATATATTTTTATTATTTTGAATAGATTCTGTATTCACTTTTTCACCTACCTATACTCAAACCACTATAGGTTTTAACATACTCTAGCATATATACTGTCTTTAAACTTAAGACTAAAAATAATTCTCCTGATTTACGTTTAGATAGTTCATTTATTATATATTCACTTATAAGTTCTCTCTCCCTTAATTCATCTAACAATTGTGTTAAGTTTTCTTTTAAATATCCAGATGATAACAAAGCATCTATATTTTCACCTATATATGAATATAACATCTTTTTTATGTAACACATGGTCAACTGAATCATTCTTACATTACATAAATACTTATATTCTGTATGCTCACTCATTGTAATTCCATTTGATACTACTACCCTTCTATGTAACTGACTAAATCTAAATGATACATATCCAAGTTCATTCATTTTTTCTATTGTTGAAGTATCAAAGGTATTAAATAGTGAAAATGATTCTGGAACTTCCTTATTTGTAGTATTTGCTATAATATCTAAACTTGCTACAAGGGGAGCATATACTATACTTGCATTTACAATGTTAGTACCATATGTGGTATATACATCTCCAGCTACTACACTTACCAATTGTTCATAATTTTTATTAAATTTTGATACTTCATTTACTTTTTTAAAATATTCCAGTATAGCAATATATTTTTTCTCATCTACCCAAATCTCATTAGTTAGATTAAGTCCAATAACACCATGAGTTATGATACCAGTTTTCATTTGAACTTTACAAAAATTAAGCAATTGTTCATAAAAAGTCAAGTATCGTTCTCCATCTTTAATAGTTAGATAGTCTCTTGTTAGGTCATAATATTTATCTATTTTTTCTCTGTCATCTGTAAATATATCATCATAATATACTCCTAAAGGCATAATAATATCTACATCAAGTCCTTCTAAAATAGTGTATGTACTGTCTAAGTTATTGTACATTATATTTTTGTTGCAATCTAATCCATTATATCCTCCACTAAGTTTATATGTACTTTGATTTACTTCAATTATAGAATCCTTTGTTTCTATATAAGAATCACAATAAATACTACAAATTATCATCCCTTTTAGCTTTTGAGAATCTTTATTTATAGCTTCTGATAAATCATACAAAGTAGGATAATTTTTATATGGATATTTTGATACATAATCCCCTAAATTTTTTGGATAGACCACCCGTAAGTCATCTTGATTTATCATTATTTCAATATCATTATATATTTCATTTGCATACTTTGATTTAATGTGTATACTGTTTTTTATTATTTCTCCATTAGCACATTTCACATCCAGATAAATTTCTGCATGTGCTCCTGTAATTTTACATAGATAAACTTTACAGTCTAATTTGGATTCTTTTATAATTTTATAGGCTTCAACTAAAGAACCTTTTTTCCCAAAGTTTGAATTCATGTGAGAAATTGAATTTATTTTTATTGGAGTGTTTACTGGCCCAAATTCTGAAGTTCCCAATAGATAGATATTTTTGCCATAGAATTCTTGTTCATTAAGCAAATTTTTTGATATGTTCATGATTATTTCTTTCCTTCTAATCATCTTTATTTTTTATAATTCTTCAAGATTAATTAAATACACTATATATCTTGACATTATTTAATATACTACCACTTATATTTATTTTGTAGATTTTAATTTATATTTTATTTGCAAATCACGATAATTATTTTTTATTTTAGATTTCCTTTTTTATACTTCATTGGCTTTAGTATTAATTATTTTTTATATAAATGATAATCCATAAGATATTAAATCAGAATTTTTATCTAATAAAAATTTTAATTTCGTATTTTTATTTACACTACCATAATCTTCAAGGTTTGCTTCAATGTAATTATTATTATTTAAGTATAATACAATACAATTATCCTTTATATTAGCACAGACAATCATTCTATCTTTATTATGTTTGTTTTCAATGATAGTAGAGGTTATTGAATTGTTAAATATAAGCAGCTTATCTTCGATAGGGAATGTATTTATTTCTATAGATGTTTCAAACTCATTTTCATCGGTTAAAGTAATCTTTAGTACATTTACTTTATTTAATTCAAAATCGTCTTTATTAAATGTATAATCTATATTTAAAGAATTATCTACAACATTTATTAATTCAGTAGAAATAAAAGTTTTGGAATTAGTTGTATTTATTATACTGACACTTACTTTAGGAATTTTTATTGATATATCTAAATTTATATTCGCTATACTAAAACAATTATCAAAATTTCCAAATTGGTTTATTTCAAATGATGGAGAGACATATAAATGTCTAATAATCAATACTGGTCTAAACCCAAAATTTGGGCCTTTATTGTTGAAAGTATTGTTTGTTGAATAGTTTGTAAGGCTAGAGTATCCTCTAGTTATTATTTTAGAATTATCAGATGCTGATATAGAACTTGTAATACTACAAATATCCCAATTCCAAATAGTTTTGTCTCCTGGTGTTATTAGTCCATTTAAGTCTGAATTTACAATATACTTATCATATTCGGATAATCCATTATTGTTAGCTCCACCAATTAGTGAACGAACTATTAATACATTATGCTTGTAAGGCTGATTATCTAATTCATTACCATATATAAATCCTTTTTGATTTACATCATCAAATGATAAATTAGGAAAAACTTTATCGGATATCAATATGGATTCTCTATCTGTATGCTTTACACAAATAAAATTCATGTCTGTCCCACTATAAAAATCTGTGAAACCATTATTGTAAGTGTAATTACATGAAATATATTCTCCAACTTTTATCTTATTAATAATTTTATTTTTTTCTAAAGGTAAATCAGTAATATATCCATCTTCATTTATATCTATACAGTCAACAACCACAAATCCTTCTTTAACAGGTGATATTACAACTTCATGTATAGAATTTTCTAGATTTTCTAAACTAATTACAAGTATCTGTGGAATAGGTTGACTGCCATATGAATTAGCTACATATTCAGTTCCATCAATAGTTATCTTGGTATTATCTTTTGGTCTATTTGAATTTTTATCTGATATAAGTCTTAACTTATTTCCATAAAATTTGAATTTATAACTGCTATCAGTTCTTTTAAGTAAAGTAGCTGAACCTCCACAATAAACACTATGAGCCTCTGAACTACAGTTTTTATTTATAGATCGTATGCTAGATTCATCATATCTTTTCCATCCTAATTCTGGTTGAAGTAATTGTTCCCCTACAATAGCCATTATTCGTCACCACCTATTACTAACATTGGTCTAAATCCTACATTAGAAGCCGTATAGGCATTATTTATTATACCATACCTTTTAGGACTACTATCATTTACGAATTGATCATTATATCCTCTAACAGCAATTGAGGTTCCATTTGGTCTTGTTCCCCATACATCTACAACTGATAAAATCGCAATGTTATCTGTTAAAGATGCAATATTTTTATAATTCCATATATTGTTGTAACCATGCTCTATTTTTCCATTTAAATCACTTTTCCATATATATGTATCCCAATCATTAACGGTTGGCCAACCTCCTTGATTTTTATTAACTAAACTTGAAGAAGAGTTTTTGTACTCGTACTCTTTAAGTATTTTTAATTCACCTATAGCTACATAACCTGTTGCTCCACTAAAATTAAATTGATAATATAAATATTCTACCTGAGAATTAAAATAATGGTAAGATACCGCTCTAGCATTTTGAGGAAAGTTTGATGACTCATATATTTTTTCAAATTTTTCGTTATCATTACTACCGTACACAATACATAAATTAGGAGCTTGAGGGAATGAATCACTATTTCTATTAGTGAACATAAATCCATTTGAAATTATTTTTTCTTTTTTTGAAATTATTTTTATATATGGATTTGCTTCATTAGCACTATGCCAACAATCATCTTCATTTATGTTTGATTTATTAAATGCTTTATATAGAAGCATTTCCCTAAGAGAGCTACTTGCATTTAATTTATACTCATCAGTTTCATTTGATGTTAAAGCTTTTTTAGGAAAAGATACTGTTATATCATTATTGTAAGCTACTCCACCATCTGGTAAACATATAGAAAATTCTTTATAGAAGAAATCTAAACATTTTATAGCTACACATCCAGAGTTAGAATTTGAATTTGTTATTTTTATTCTATAATGATTATAAAAAATTTCATTTTTAAAGATATAATTTTTAATTTGATCATGTTTTGGAGCTGGATTTTCTTTAACTGTATGTAAAATAACCCAATTTAATTCATCATTACTAGCCTCTATAGTCCATTCTGTTGCTGACTGTGGAAACTGTTCGTTATTTCCAAAGTGAAACTTATATGAGTTTATTCTTTGAGGTTTTCTTTTGAAACTAACTTGTAATATATGTGGATAGTTATATAATTCACTGTGCCATCCTATTTTGTTACCAAATGCATTGTAAGCATGCCTATTTTCATATACACTACTTGCTTTTAAAATATATTCATCTGTCTCATCACTTTCACAATCTTTTATAGGAAACACTTTTTCTCTATAGAAAAAGTCAATATCAGATTTATTAATTTCGTTCCATGAGATATTGTTTTGTATATTTCTATCTGCTATTAATTTATTATCATCTACTTTAACAAAAAAGAATTTTCCATCTGGAGTTGAATTTGATACATCCCTTGGAATTTCCTCACAGTTGCAATTTCCTAACTCTGAAAAACCCCCTATTTTACCATCAGTAGAAGCAGTATATCTACAAGATATTATATCTCCTATCTTCATGTCTTCTATTGAAGCTCGTTGTTCTAATTTACCTTCTATTGGAGATAGAACATGTCCATCTTCATCTATATCTACACAATCTAAGAAAAAATAAACAACAACGCTATTTTTATTTATTGATATTTTAATATTATGTAGTTTATTATCTAGTTCTAATTTTTCATATACTATTTTAGAAAAATTCCAAGCGTTACCAGTTCTTGTGCTAAATTGTTCAACTTTACCATCAAGATTAATATCAATTAAATCAGACCTATCGCTACATACGTCACACATTATTCTTATTTTTGAACCAATAAAACTAAAATTAATATCTGTTTCATTATAAGGAACATTTTTAACATATGTACCTGTTCCACCATAACATGAACTCATAGGAACTCTTTTATACGATTCAGAGTAGACTATATTTACACAATCATCATTGTACCTTTTCCATCCTTCCTCTGGTTGAGGAAGTGACTCTCCAACACTAGACATACTATTCACCTTCTCTTTCTAATGTATCAAGCTTAGTATCTATATAATAGTTAGATGTATAATTAGCAGAAAGATTTAATTCTTTATCATATTTTAGTTGAATTTTTAAATCAGATAAGCTTAGATTTTTATTTATTAAATCTAGTTTGGGATTAACAGTTTCATTTATTATTTTTATCACTTCTTCTTTATTTATTGAATTTGTATCTTCATCAGTACCTTGTGATGGCAAAGGTATTAACTCAGCATTATCAAAAGAAAGATTTTTCTTATCTTCACAAATTATCTTATAAGCGTTTAGAATAGTATCTTTGTCCATTAATAAAAATAAATTAATATTATTAGAATTTATATCAAAAATAGAATTTATATTAAAAATACTATAATTGGTATTATCTATAGTATATATACCAATAATTGAGCCATCAGATTTTAATTTGACTTTCACACTTTTATATTCTTTATCAAAGGGTATATTATTAGTTACAACCACTTTAGCATATTGAATAATTCCTTCATAATGTTTAAACACATTTAGAGTTTTTGGTTCTGAAGTATAATTATTTTCATCTTCTATGATAATTTCTAAGATATTTAATCCATCTAGTAAATTAGTATTAATTACATCTATATCCAAACTCCCTTCATTTACATCAAGTAAATTTGTATATAATATTTCTGTATCATTACTTTTATTAATGATTTTTACTTTTATTTTTGGTATATCTATTATTTTATCTAATGATATATTAATTATATTTATAATGCCATTACATTCTCCAAAAATATAATTAATATCAAACTCTGGATAAAAGTATAATTTCTTAATAATTAGAACTGGTCTAAAGCCACTTGCATCATTCTTAGCAGATGTATTAACTATATTATATGAGTCTGAATTTGTACCACCTCTAATTGTTACCTTAGTATTATCTGAATCAGAAAAAGTATCCGTTATAGATGCTAAATTGTGATGCCATATATCTTTATCTCCAGCAGTAATTAAGTTATTTAAACTACTATTTAAAACGTATTTATCATATTCTGAATAGAAATAGTTATCATTAAATGGACTATCTGTAATTGACTTTATAGTACATAAATAATTTCCATAAGGTTGGCTTTCTAGTAAATTACCATAAATAAATCCTTTATTATTTATTTCATCAAAGCTTAAATTTGGAATTACTGTATCTGACATTAATATACTTTGGTTTAAATTATGTTCAACACAAATAAAATTTATTGATTTTCCTGTCCCAAAGTTTGAAAAACCATCTTCATAAGTGTAATCACAAGGTATATATTCTCCAATTTGAATATTTTGTATTAAGTTATTTTCTTCTAGTGTGTGATGCAATAGAGATTCGCTTACATCTACATCAATTGCATCTAAAGCTAAATAATTATCTCCATAAGGAGCACTTGAAGGTGGCGGTGTTCCAAGTTCTATATATAGCTTAACAGTATGAACACTATCTGTTAAATCAAGCTTTTCAAAAAATAACATTTGATAAATATAATTAGGATGTATAAGATTTGATGTACATTGGCTAGCTATAAATTTTTCACCATCTATCTCTACTGTACACTTATCTGTATGAGAACCATCAGAACCAGGAACTATTAATCTTATTTTAGTACCAGTAAATCTAAATTCTAATATCCCATTTTCACCATGTCTATAATTTGTAATACATCCTGTATTGTTATAAGCAGTTGGAGCATTATTATTTATAGTCCACTTATTGACATATTTTATTCTACTGTCTGTGTTGTCATATCTTTTCCAACCTTGTTCTGGCTCTGGTAAAGTACTACCTACACTAGCCATACTATATCCCTCCCTCTGCAATTAACATAGGTCTGAAACCTGTATTTTTAGCGACAGATGAAGATAAACATATATTAAATCTTTTTGCTGACAAATCGTCAATATCTTCAATTTTGCCACGAACTGGTATTAATATATTCCCATTTGTAGGCTCTATATTTCCATTGTTAATATCTTTTAATCCTGTAATAACCTTCTCTTTACATAAAGAAATCATATTGCGATAGTTCCATATATCATTGTCTCCTGCTATTATCTTTCCTTTTAAATCACTATTTCTTATATATGTATCCCAATCATTTTCTATTGGCCATCCACCTTTATTTTTATTAATTAAGCTTGAAGATGAATCTTTGCACTCATATTCTTTAAACATTTCTAATTCACCTACAGCTATATATAAATCTGCGTGCTGAAAATTGAATTTATAATGTAAATATTCTACTTGTGAATTAAAATAATGATAAGAAGTAGCTTTATTTCCTGAAGGTAAATTTGATGTTTCATATATCTTTTCGAAAACTGTATTATCATTGCTTCCATATACAGTACAAGAGGATGGAGGTTGGATAGAACCAGGACAATTTCTGTTAGTTAACCTAAATCCAGAAACTGGTATTTTATCTTTTTTTGATGACACTTTAATATATGGGTTAGGTTCAGAATTACTATGCCAACAGTCATCAGAATCTATGTTTGTTTTATTGAAAGCTAAATACGCAAGAAATCCTGTACTGTATGTTGAACTTTGTTCTAAAATATAGTCATCATTTTCGTTTGATTTTAAAGCTTTCTTTGGAAAGGATATTGTTATATCATCATTATACGCTATACCCCCACTTGGAATAGTATAATGATATTTATTACTATTGTCATATTCTTTTATACAATTAAAAATAGTTGCATTATTTTTAGTTGGTGATAAATCATAAAGTGTATCCCCAATTGCATTAGTAGATTTAAATAGACAAATTAGATTTTCTTCATTCCCTGTTAGATTATCTTCTATAGTTGCTGGATCTATCGATTTATCCCATATTGTAAATTCTGAAACTTTGCCTGTTAATTTAGATAAATAGTCTTCAATACTAGTGCCTGCTCCAGCTTCAGCTCCTATAACAAAATGATTTGTACTTCCATATACAATATTGCCTACCTTCTTGGCGTTTGCTTTAAGTGTATTTCCCTCATACATTTTAAAATTTTCTCCATCAAATGATATATATATAGTTTTCCAACCATTGTTACTTAAGTCAACAGTAAAACCTAGTCTTAAATATGATGTTGAGTTTATAGCAATGCTAGACTGAAAATATCCATTACTAGGAGTATAGAGGCAATCATATCCACCAGTTTGTGTACAACTAAAAATTATTTGCTTATTTCCAATTGACCAGTCATCTTTATATATTTTTATTTTTATTGTTATCTCTTTAGTGTTCCTAATTTTTTCTATAGGTATACTTACATATGATGACTTACCATCAAATACTAAAGAAGTTGGAGAAAGCATTTTACAAGTTAATTTGTTTTTGTTTAATTTATTCCATGAAATAGAAGATTGAACATTTCTATCAGCAATAAATTTATTATCATCAACTTTTATAAAATAAAACTTTCCATCTGGTGTATCTGATGAAGTATCTACATCTATTCCTTCACAATTACACCTTCCAAGTTCTGAAAAATATCCTACTTTTCCAGAAATAGGCACTGTATATCTGCAAGGAATTATATCTCCTATTTCCATAGATTCTAATGTAGATTTTTTCGTTAGTTTGGTTTCAATTAAATCTATCATATATCCATCTTCATCTATATCTATACAATCAAAATCAAATCTGACACCATCATCACTTTTAATTTTTACCAAATGAATCTTCTTTTCTAAATTTATTTTATCAAAGGCAAGATATTGTCTTATAGTTTCTCCATGAATATTATAATTTTCATACTCAATATCGTCTATAATACATTTCATATTAGAAGAATGACTAGTATATCTACTATGGAATATCCTTATTTTTGAACCATAAAAAGCAAATGTAATATAACTAGAATTTACTTCTTCTATTGTTGCATTTTCTTGTATAAACATACCTGTGTTATTATAAAGCCCTGAACTTGTATCTTTTTTCCATAATCCTATATATTTAAAATTATTATCAATGTTATCAATTCTTTGCCATCCAGCTTCTGGCTGTAACAACTGTTCACCAACTATAGACATTTATTCACCTTCTTTTTTTTACTTGACATTATCATTATTAATATCTAACTCACAATCTATTAACTGTTTTATATACTTATCATTAATAAGAGTATCAGTTAATTGATTATGTTTTAAGTTAGTATTTTTGTGATATTCATCAACAGCAAATTCTATATCATAAACTTTATCTTCTACTGCTATAAGTTCATTATTTATTTTTTCTACATATTTTTGAAGTTCTGATATTTTATTATTTAAAATATTATCATTGCCTTCTATAGCCTCTAATAATTCTTTACTAACTCCACCTCCGTTAGTTATAGGGAATTTGTCTATATTATTTGGAGGAGGTAAAACTTCATTAAAATTAATGTCAATTGTATCATTACAATCTTTTAGATAAACTTTATAAGCTTCAATTACAGCATCTAAGTCCATTAAAAATATTAGTTTTATGTTATTTGAATTTATTTGAGTAAAACTATTAGCATCACAATATATAAACTCATTATCATCTACTGAATATAAAATATTAACATTTCCATGACCTAAAAAGAAAGGTTTAAAGTGAGTGTATATCTTATCAAATAAGATTTTCTTTACTTCAAAGCTTTTGCTTGCAACGATTACACCTTTTTTGTGTTTGTAAGCTTTAAACCTTTTTCTAATACGCTTAATATTATTGTTGAAGGTCATTAAAAATTCTATTTCATTAAAACCATCATTATAATCTTCCATTAATAAATCAAAAGAAATATTACTAAACCCTTCTATTATAGTTTCTTTTAAAGTTCCATTTATAAAAATTTCTAGTCTATTCATTACATTAGACATATCATCTATTGATATTATCAACTTATTTTCAGATGTTTGATTTGCTTTTAATATAGCTTCATAACAATAAATAGTATTTGTTGGTATGAAATTCTCATTGTATATATTCACATTAGAAATTCTAAACATACTTAATTCGTGAGTAAAAAAATTATTGACTCC
Organism: Clostridioides sp. ES-S-0005-03; assembly: GCF_020658455.1. Taxonomy (NCBI): domain Bacteria; kingdom Bacillati; phylum Bacillota; class Clostridia; order Peptostreptococcales; family Peptostreptococcaceae; genus Clostridioides; species Clostridioides sp. ES-S-0005-03. Next base: position 1,468,829 of record NZ_JACVWI010000001.1, read on the forward strand.
GTCACATCTTTTTGACATATAGATGTTATTACTTATATGTTCTTGAGGTAATTCTGATATAGTGTCAATTTTTTCAAGCTTACCATTATGATACAGTTTTACATATTTATAATCTTTAATCTCAAAGGCAAAATGATGATAAACATTTTTATCAAAACTTGAATAATCTATAAAGGAGCTCAATGATGCATCTTTATCTATTTGAAATTTTAGCTTATTAGATTCTATATAAATTACATATCCTTTATTATGGGAAGAGTTTCTTGTATCAAATAATACATCTAATGTATTATTTGTATTAAATTTCAAATAAAACTCTATTGAAAAGTTTCTAAAATGAGGATTAAAATTTTGTATTTGTAAATATCCAGTTTTCATATTATAAAACTTACCAAATTTACCACCCTCAGACATTGTTACTCCATTGTTATTTATAACCTTTGGATTATAGCTACTATCAACAATGTCTGTTCCGTTTAGAAAGAACATTGTATTTTCATCAATTCTATGCCTATAATGATATACTTTTTCTTCTATATTTTTATTTTCATTGTATTCAACAACAAACTTTATTTCATTTTTTCCTATTATATATTTTTCATCATATATAATATCAAAAACTAGATTTTCAAAAATATCAATATACTCTTTTTCTATTTCATTATTTACATATACTTTAACTTTATTTACAGTAGTTGTATTTGATAATACATTAAAGCTTATATGATGTTCTGTTTGTTCTATTATCTCAATATTAGGAGAATAATCATATGGTTCTGTTGGCAATTCAAAATCTTCTGTCCATCTTGCTACATTGGAAATTCTAAATTCATCTATTCTATGGTTTGAGGTTCTAGTAGAATCAGTCTCCCATCCACCACCTAAGATTAAATCTCTACCAGTGCCATTTATATCTACATTGTAATCAATAAAAGAACATGTGAATTTTCCATCAATATAAATGCTTAAATTATAGTTTTTGTACATAAAACATACATGTTGCCAGATATTAGCATTTATAACTTTAGTTGAAGTAAATAATTGGTTTCTTACTGTTGAACCAGTGGTTAACATAATACGAATTGAACCATTACCTTCTATTCTAATAACAAATCCATTATTAACTCCACCTTGATAGTATCCTTTACCTAAAATATCAAAAGTTGTAGAAGTGCTTAGTGAATTCATATACAATCTAAAATCTATAGTCCATTCATCATTTAATTTATATGAACCATCTGGAATTCTCAACCGTTGATTTACATTTGTGAAGTTAAAACATTTTCCAAAGTAACCATCATCTACAATTTGAGCACCTCCTGGAGTTATCTCTATATTATTTAAACTACTATCCGTAAAATCTTCTGCTTTTAAGTATACTAAAGTATGTTTATCTATTCCTTGCATATCATCACCTCACTTTATGTAACATTATCATTATTTATATCAATCTTACAATAAATTAGATTTTGTATGTAATCGTCATTTATCAAAGTATCAGTGAAACTATTTTTACTTAAATTAGTATTTTTATGATATTCGTCTACAATAAGCTTTGTTTTCACAAGTTCATCTTCTAAACGATTTACTTCATTCAATACACTAATCACAAATTCTTTTAGTTCTAAATTATTGTTATTTAGTATAACTACATTTTGCTCTAATACTTTTACTCTTTCAACTAGTGGAGTTATATCAGATACACCACCAGAACTCCCACCAATCTCACCATTTTCTATCATTTTATTAATAATATCTATATCATTTCTGTTATTTCTTATATAATCTATATTAATACTTATATTGTTATCTATATCATCTAGTTTTTCATTCAATCCAGTAATAGCTTTTATTGGATGTTGGTCCTCTATATCAGTATTCTTTAATTGGTTATGGTCATTTAAATATTCTGTTTTTCCATATCTTTTTATTCTTACACCCATCTACCATACCACCTTACATAAATATAATATTAAAACTATATTTATCATCAATTGTTATACAACTAGAGTCCTTTATTATCTTAATCAAAAATTTACTTGTAGTTCCAGGCAATAAAGTAATGTCCAACTCTTTAAATAATTCAGAACTTCCACTTGAATCCCCATATGGCATCAAGTAAGCCATACTATCTCCCCTATCATAACTAGAAACTCCAACTATTTTTAAGGTTCCAGTTTTAGTAAAATCACCTGCATTTACTACTTGTAACTCATAAACTCTATCTTTACCTTGTACTAGTCCTAAATCAAAGTCACCATTATCTATATTAGCTTCATTGACAATAAATCTAATTTCTGGTTCAAATGAATACACATCTCCACCATACAACTTGTCTATAGTTATAGTATCAAATAATCTTCCTCCACTTTCAACTTCTACCTTTACATGATTTATTGGAAAAAGTTTTGATGATAAATCAACAATAACTGAATCTTCAGTATATTTCATATCTACATCTGTCACTATTTCTTTATTATTTTCGTCATATATTTTGATATTTTGTGTTTTATCAATTCCTATAAATGTTATAAAGTTATTCTTATACATTTCACAATTAAATATTTCTAATGTATCTTTACTGTCATTTAGATAATATCCTATTGAGTTAGAATCTAACAATTTTGTACTTCCAAAATCTTCCCAATTTAATCCATCTTTTGATGCTCTAAGGTTTAATACAAAATTATCAGAATATATTACTTTTAAATATGAATAATATATTGATTCGATTTCTGATGATAATTCACATTCTACATAATTTTCAGTAATAGACTTTATTATACAACCACCATTACCATTAGATTCTTTTGGTTCATACCTTATATATGTTTGAAATACATATCCAGATTCTTTGGGACATGGTATCAATAATTCTGTTTTATCATCATTTTCAAGTATTTTAATAGAATCACCTGTAAAGGTGATTCTATTGTTATCACTTGGAAATACATCCCACAGAGGATTCATGGTACCATTAAATTCCTCACTAAATATATATCCTGTAGATATTTTATTTAATTTTTTTTTACTCTGCATGAACTTCAACCCTTATACTAGTCACTTTACATATCTGAAAATTTTCATACCCATATTTTTTCACTAGTGATTTGGTAGTTGATATTGCTGATTGTAAAGTTGGCATGTCACATACAACTCTCCAAAATTCATTTGCTTCATTTGGTGGTCCAGATAGTTCATTTTGATTTACTTTTTCTTTATATTGAATTTGATAATTTACCATAACATTTCTTCCCTTCGATTATCTTTGATAGTATTTTAAATAATTTTTATTTTTTAATTACTCTTCGCTTACCTTTTTCTTTATTATTATGATGTTTAAACATATAATCTTTAAATGTATCAAGTGCATATGCAACTTGTACTGAATTTTGAATTCCTAACTTAACTTGTGTATCTTCTATAGACTCACCTGCAATATTTAACATATTTATCAAATATTCTACAGTTTTATTTGTTTTTCCAAGTTTTCCAATATATTTTATCTTAACTGATTTATTGAACATATCTTTTATTCTAAAAGCAGCTATATCTATAAAAGATTCCTCATTATCATAAAAAAATAAAATCTCTACTTCTTTAACTTCTTTTGGAATTCTTAAATCTATATTATAAGAAGGTTTTTCATCTCCTAAGAACGTATAAATTTCTTCTCCTATATGTATTTCTAAAACACCACGGTTTTCCATATATGCTTTAAATTTTAGTTGTAAATCAAATTCTTGATTGACTTTAAATTTTAACTTGGAACTTACACCCTTTTTCTTACTTGATAGAACAAAATCATCTGTCAATTCTAAATTGTCAATATGTAATATATTTTTTTCTAAATTTCCTAATGTTTTATTAGAATAATCAATCTTACAATCTTCTCTTATATATACAACTTCATACTCTGAATTACACAATATACTCATTTCTGCATACCATAAAAAAAGTTTTAAGGTTCTCTCAAGATGTGGTATTTTGCATCTATCCCAATAATATTTTCCACCTATATACTTCATTGTTGAGTCTATCAAATCTTTTATAGCTTTTTCAGGCTCTATACCAGCATATCTATAAATATTATGTCTCCATTGATTGTATAGTGTATCAAGAACATACTTCATAACAGAAACATCAATATTTATAACATCTATTGCTATATTTGCAAAATAATCAACTGGATTTTCTATAGGTAATTCAATTATTTGATTTCCAGCTTGTGTGTATTTTTTTACATACTTATCCTTATCTATTATTATAAGATTGTCACCAAATATCTTATCTTTATATATATTATAATCAAAACCACTTTTGGGAAGAATCAATTCATCTTTACTTCCATCAATCACCACAAAGTCAGGGAAATATTCTGTCGCAACTCCAAAGTAACCATCATCATTTTTATATGTAGGTAATTTTGAAAACTTTAATTTAATTGGTGATTCATCAGATGATGTATCCTTGATTTTTTTCATGATTCCAAATTGAATTTGATACATATTATAAAGATTATTACTGTACTTATATAACTCATCCATATGGTCTGAAATATTTAATAAACTACCTTCTTTATAAAAATTTATCAGACTATAACCATAAGATGTTTTAAAGTCATTTTTTTGTATTGTCCCTTTTTCAAGTTCTTTATTTATTAGAAGTCTGTATTTGCTATTTTCTAGTCGTTTATATATATAGCATTCAAAGGTATATAATGAAGGTTTTGAAAGATAATCAGGATATATAATTGAGTCAATAAGAGATAGATTCCCTTTATAATATTCTCCAAATAACTTATGCTCAATTATAGATGTTTCTTTATTATTAGACTTTGATATTAATAAGTTATATTCATCATTTTTAAAATCAAACTTTGGATTATAGTATTTTAAGAATAAATCTATACTAGAAATATAAATTTTTTGATTGTCAGCCTTTCCTACATCTATATTTAGATTATATAAATTAAATGTGGGTTTCCCTTTTGAAAAATCATATCCAGCGAGGATATCATTCATTTGAATATTTGAACCTTCATGTGTAAAATCTTTAATATCATCTACAATATGAAGACTACTATCTATGTTTTTTTCAATATTATCTAGTGAATGGTATAACTCAATATAATTTTTAGCTTTATATAGTTTATATTTAGATTCTAAAAATGTTTGTATTTTATCTGAGTATCCCTTTGCTAAACGTTTTTTATCTTCTATAAGTATTTGCTTATTAAAACCGTTTCTTAAGTTTATATTATTATTGATTAAAACCTCTGGTATATTTGGTATATCAATCAAATAAGGTAAATTAATATCTACATTAACTGATGAATCTGATGTAGACATTTTATTTTCTTCTACAAAAACTTTTCTTAAATCTCCATTCTTTATAATTTTTTGTAAATTTATAGATAAGTTTTTAATATGATTTTCAGCAAATTTTGGTTTTTCTATAGATATTTTATTGTTTATAGAGTTTTTGACAACTATAGAATCATTTTCATTTATTTTTTTATCTAAGTCTTTAATATTTTTTTCAAAATCAAATATATATGTATCATTTTCTGTCTCACTTATATTTGTACTTTTACAGTCTACAAAAATTTGTTTACTTGGAAGACCTATCATATCCTCATAGTCATAAATTTTTAGATATTTATCAATATTACTTACTTCTATTGTATTATCTTGAAAGAACAAAGTATTTTGATTGGTCTTAAAAGTATTGTAGTTATCATTTATTTGTATTTTGTCTCTAGTATTTCTATATTCTACGAACAGCATATGTTCTATAATTGATTTATCTAAATATTGTTCCTCTCTACTTAGATAGTTTAATATATTATTAAAATTTCTAAATTTCTTAAAATCTTTATAGCTGCTTATATATTCACTAATGTTTTTATCATATAATTTTTTATATACTTTATTTATATAGATATTACTTATGGATATTGGTTGCAAAGATTTCTTACTTTTTATAAAAAATACCTGTTTTTCTCTAATATACATTGACTTTTTGTCATTTTTTAACATCAACAAAGTATTGTCTATATTACTTTCTGCGTGTTCACATTCTATCTTATAAAATAAAGCTATAGAGTTTTCATCCCCAGAAAGATTATATTTAAAATTAGCACTGACGAAAACGCCAGTGCTAAACTTAAAAGTTGCAATCATCTATTCTTCAATCATAGCTAATATTTTAGCTGGATATATCTTAGAAGCCTTAATTTCTTCTGATGTTTCTCCTTCTGACAAGACAGTAATTTTAGCTTCAATTTTTAAATTAAAACTAAAATCACCAATGTTAGAACTAGGTCTCACTATTGTGGCTTTATAAGAAAGAGCCTGATTATCAAGTTCTAATTTTATATTTGTTGATGTTAAGTCTTCACCTTCATTATCAAGTGCCGAAAAAGTCAATGACATATTTTCAACTTTAGCAGGCAATGTAAAGTTATCACTAAGTTCTGTTAATGATTTATTTGGTGCAATATATGAAACAAAGTCAAAAGTTTTTACAAAATCATCAACCTTCTCTTGATTAGTAGGCTCTTGCTTAAGTATTCTAATATTAGTTATAGTTTTTGTAGATATAAGTTCACCTTTAGTAAGTGTTGCTGTAACAGATACGATGCTATCACCGTCTTTATATGCTGGTCTAGTAACTACCCCTTTATCACTCAAGCATGTAGAATTACTTGTAGTCCATGTTATTGATATTTCATTTCCTATAGTTGTTGGAAGTACTAAATCACCTGTAACCTTATTTATATCAGTATTTTTATTTCTAATAAGTTCCCAAGTTATTGCATTAGCAGCAGATTCAACTTCACCTTCTTGAGTCCATGCTGGTACTGTAACTTTAAATTCTTTACTTCTACTTACACTTCCCTTTGACACAATAATGTTTATAGTAACTTTTGCATCTTGTTCACCAAATACAGGTCTTGTTACTTTTCCTAATTGACCTATTATATTTGGACTAGAAGATGACCATACTATAGTTGAACCACAACTACCTTTTTGTATAAAAGTCAGATTTTCTGTGACTATATTTGGTATAGATAGGTTTCCTATATCCTCTAGTACACTTTGTAAATCAGTTCGCTTCGATGCTTTTACAAGTACCTTAAATTTTTTAGTTTTAGAGACTTCTCCAGACTTTACAGTAGCAGATAAGTATACTTCTTTATCTCCTTCATAGAAATCTGGTCTATTAATTATACCTAACATTAATATTCATCCTTTCTATTTCTCATTATATTTTATATAACAGGGTCTTCTTGTGAATTTGATTCATCCAATTCATCTGTAGAATTTACATTTACTTCAGTTTGAACTTTTCTACTTTTATATCTAGCAGTTATAACTGCCCCACCTATTTTAATCCCTGTCAATTCTCCTTTTTGAGAAACAGTAACTATATTTTCATTTGATGAAATCCAAATTATGTTATCATCCTCTACTATTTCTTCTCTTTCAAGTAAAGAAAGAACTTTTTTTTCTCCAACTTTTAAAATTGGATTTTCAGGAGATATTTTTAATTCTATTGTAGGTTCTTCAACATCTGCTCCTTTAGAAAAACTTACTATATTCGTATCAGAAGAATGCCATGTTATCTCTAATCCATTGTCTGTTTTATCAGCAAAATAAACTGATTCAGCATTATTTGTACAAGAATAGATATCTTTATACATATCTTGTATTTCTCTTAATGCAGTTTCACATCTAGAATCATCATTGCTTTCATTATATTTAAGCTCTTTTAATACTCCAACACCATATCTTTCATTTGGAGAATTTGCAAAAGGAGTATAAGGTGTAGTTAATGGAAGGTATATATATGTTTCTTCTGGTTTATCTTCATATTTTTCAAAAGATTTGTTTACTATTAATTCATCAAATGGGAAAAGTGATTCAGCATCTATCACTATAATACCTGATAAAGCTCCACGAACACCTTCTGCACTATGGACAATTTTTATCCTATCTGCAAAGTATTCGTTTGTATATACTGATTTACCATACATATGTTTTTTCATGAATTGCTCTGTTGATGAGAACATAAAATAGTGACTTTGAAAATAGTCAGCAGAGTCTGTTTTGTACATTGCAAAGTCAGTTGTTCCATTTGCTGTATGCACACCATAAGTTTGATGGTATTTTATATCTACAAGATTTCCATATTTATCTCTATTCGAACCACCTTCTTGAGTAGTTCTTTCTTCAACTTCATCAAAACCTAGATAAAAATAAATTGGTCTTTCAACTGTTCCATCTTGTGCTCCATATATATAATAACTTAGGTCATTTAAAAGCTCTTTTCCATCATTTTGTGCTACATACTTTCTAATATAGTTATATAAATCTTGTTCATTATAAGTCACTTGAACTTCTACTGTCATGTCTTTTACTATTGGTTTATCTATAGTTATTGGTAGCTCAGATGGAAAAGTAACTTTTTCTCTTGATATAGAAGTTCTTGCATTAGGTGTAATATAAGATACTCCATATGAGTTATATTTTATATTTGGATTCATTAATCCAAACTCAGCCACAAATTCATTATTTACAGAAGCTCCTATTGTAACTTGCAAACTAGGTTCATATATAGTTGTTTTTCCACCAGCAATATTTGAACCAAAATCTCTTGGAATATCTCTTCTATTATATGTATATTTTACTATTGTATCTGCAGGTCTAGTATTAAATAATGAATTATTTAACCAAGGAAATGTACCTATATTTACCCAAGCTGACTTAGCTCCTGCATTTGATATAACATTTTTTCCAGTTGTTTTTACTCCATCAGTTCCAAGCGTATTGACTCCATTAAAAGGCTCACTATATTTAATATTAAACTTTGGTATAGAAGGTACAGATGAAGAAGTTGTAAATATACCAAAATTACCAGTTATGTCTTTCTTAGCAAAATCAAAACTATCAATAGAACCTATATAGGCTTGACCAACTAAATATCTATTGTCCTCATAATCTACATTTGGATTACCTGTAACATTTATAAGCACTCTATTTGGATGTATATTAGCAAGCACTCTTATTTTAGTCTTATTATTTAAAGAAGATGTAATAGGTATTCTTAAAAGAGCATCTGAACCAGTTATACCAAGTTCTGATTTAAACTTTTCATCAAAATCTGTAAACCAAGATAATTTACACCATTCAGATGAAGCAGAATTAAATTCAGCTATATCACCAGTTACCATATCTATAACATTTTCTGCTGGACCAGAATAGTCCTTATTTGGATTATCAAAAATTCTTATATAGCAGTTATGATAGTTTCTAGCTTGCGCATCTTTTACACCAGTTTTTAGATTTACAACTTTTGGTACAGTTTTTCCATCTCGTTGTTGAGTAGGGTCATCCAATTCTGTATCACATAAATATTTTGGAAAATACACTTCCAAATACATAACTGTATTTTCTTCTATATCATTATCCAGAAGTCCATATTTTAAAATTTCATCAGAGCCAACTTTTGTTGTTTGCTGAGTAATTCTATCAGATGGTCTTGTTACAGCTCTCACCACAACAGAATCAGTTATTTTAGAAATTTGGTCCTTAGTTATTATTTCATATTCACTTGCATTTATCTCATCAAAAGAAGAAACTTCTCTACCTTTTATAAGTTTAAAATTTGGGTTAGGATACACTATATTCCAACAATCTTCTTTTGAAGGTAATGATTTTCTCATTAAGTTTCCAGATACATCTTTTACTTCTTTAGTATAATTCCCTAAAGCCAAAACATTTGCTAAATCTTTTACAAAACTGTCTGCATCTGTTTTAAATTCATGGAAGACAAAGTCTTTTATTTCATTACTTAACATATTTAATTTTCCTTTCCATCTCTAAATTGGTTCTGGGTCTTTTAACATTCTTATACCAAACCATAATTTTTTAGAAGTTCCGCTATCATTATGAAATTTTAAAATTACTCTTGAATTTGGAGGTGCTGAATATACATATGTTGATGAACCTAAGAAAAGTCCCTCTTTTACTTCCCCCAAGTACCAATCTTTAAACCATAATTGTTCATTAAAATATAAATTATAGTGGTCATTTTCTCCATATCCACTACATGTAACAGATATAGCAAGAATCTCAACTTCAGATGGAGACAAAACTATTTCTTCTTCAAACACTCCTCGAAGTGCTGGAACTTCTATTAATCTCATATAATTATATGGTTGTGTTTTTGATGCAAATCCCTTTATACTACCTATCTCTTTTATTTCATTGACTGTATTAACTTCATTAAGGTTCTCTATATTAGAAACAGATTCAAGTTTTGCCACATTTTTGACTTGCTCTAAATTTTCAATGTTTTTAAGAGTTTCTATGTTTTCTACTTCAGATAGACTATCTATTTTTTCTATGTTTTCTATATTATTTATTTCTTCAATATTTCCAACTTTTTTTATTTTATCTATGTTTCCACCAGCACTATAAGTGACATTAAAGTTACTCATAATTTCACCTCTACTACATCATTTATTAAACTTCTTCTTTAGGTATTGGCTCTACTTCTATCTCTTTATCTTCAACCCCAGTTAATACAGGAGGTATATTATCTATTACAGATACTAATCTAACTACTACAGCTTCATTTGATGATTTATCAGATACTTTATAAGTAACTTGATATTCTTTTACAACAGATGTATCAACTAAATCTCCACCTTCAACAGTTATTAAATCTGTTAAATCTCCATCAACTCCATCTACAGCTGTTACACCTTCTAAAGCATTGAATGTGTCATTTAAATTTAATGTTAAATTGTCTACGCCTGAAAATACTGGCTTAACAGTATCAACAACAGTAACTTTTCTCACAACACTTGCTTCGTTATTTGCAACATCTGAAACTCTATATGTTAATGTTTGTTCTCCTAAAACAGAAGTATTAACTATTCCTTCTATTACTATCTTAGAAGTTAAATCTCCATCTATATTGTCATTAGCAGTAACCCCAGCTTTTGAATCAAATGATGAGCCGTATTCTACAGTACAATCTTCAACACCAGATAATATAGGAGCTACATTATCAACAACTGTTATTACTCTATTTACTGTACTTTTATTTTTAGATTTATCTTCCACAGTATAAACAATCTTATTGTCTCCAGGTATAGTATTATCCACTGAGCCTTCTATAACTATCGAATCAGTTAAATCTCCATCTATATCATCCATTGCTGTAACTCCAGCTTTTAAATCTAGTTCTTCCAATAAATTTATAGTCTTATCATCAGCACCACTTATTACAGGAGCACCTGTATCTATAACTGTTATTATTCTAGTTGCTGTTGTTATATTTCCAGATCTATCTGGAGCTGAATATTTCAAAGTATATTCCCCAATTGCATTCACATCGACTTCACCTTCAACTGTAACAAGTTCTGTGACATCCCCATCTATATTATCTACAGATCTAACTCCTTGCATTGGGTCAAAAGAACTTCCTCTAGGTATCTTCAAATCATTAAAAATCATAATACTATCTCCTTTATTTTTTATTTTTGTTATAAATATTTTTGAAAAGTTTTTTTAGAATGTAAATATGTTAGCTATTCAATAAAATCTATTACTTATCATCTAAATACCACTTGTTTTCAGTAGAATTGTCATTCAATATTCCAAGTGTTGTGAGTAAGGCTAAAAGACAATTTACTATATCAGAATAATTTTTTGGTAGTATATCAATATATCCAAAAGATTGTATTGTAAGTGGAATCATTGCTGCTAGAGAAACCCAAAACCCTCTATTTCCTACTCTCTTTTTTAAATAGTTCTTCATATATGCTCTCCTTTTACTAACGTTTTATTTTTTTACGTTGTTTTTTAGGAATATTTGGAGTTAATGTACAATAGGTTATATGACCTATACTTTCACTAAACTCTTTTCTTGCTTGATATAAACAATCTTCTTTTTTACTACAATAACAGCATTTTATTTTTACTGCTTTTGAGTAAAGCTCCTCTTTATCTTTCTTCTTAATATTTTTTTGCTTAACAGCCATATATTCACCCTCCTTATTAATACTTTTCATTTTCTGAATATACCAACCATTTTTCTCTATTGTAAATTATTTAGTAAAAAATTCTCTTATCTTTGACTTATTCAATAGTGAATTATAAACATCTTTTTTATAAATTACAGACATCATGCAAGCATTTATTAACTCATCAATGCAAATTTCTACATCATTTAGATTATCTTCCTTTATCTCATTAAGTAAGTTAAATTCATCTCTTAAATTAATAAAATTATTTATAAATGTATTTACATCATGTTTAGCTAAAAATAGATTATGTAAAGAATCCTCTATATTTCCATGTATACTTTTTTCATTAAATAAGTCATTTTTCATAGTTTTATTTATAAGGTTAAACTTTTTGTTTAGAATAAAATGTGTTTCTGAATTTATTGGTTGTCCTTTTTTTCTATTTTCAATCAAATATAATTCTTTAATTATTTTTTCTATTTTCTTACAGTATTCTAATAAAATAAATGTAACTTGAATATCATAAAATAATGAAAAGTAATTTATATTATGATTACTCTTTTCATATTCATACTGGTTCAATTTATTAATAAATGAAGAATCTATATCATCAAATAAATAATCATTTTTTTTAGTTGTGTATATCCCCATTACAAAGATTTTTCTTATATTTAATAATTCGTTTTTTATATTTAATATCTCTAAGTAACTTTCAAACTTAGAATCTCCATATAAATTTTTAAAATTTTCCTCTTTTAGTACATATTGTTCAGATTCTGTAATAGAAAAACAATACTGCTTTGTAATCTTACCTTGATATGCATCATTTTCTATCAAACTCAAATAGGATTTGATTAATGATATAAGTTCATTTAATTTTGATACTACTTTTGATGGATGATACTTTTCAAATGACTTCAAAATATTAGTCTTATAATCCTCAATTGTTATAGGTTCATTTACTATTGATGTATATTCAAAATTTTCAAATCTCCCTACTTCTAAATTAGGATTGTAACTCAATATATTCTCTTCCTTTATACTTTTATCCATATTATTCCTTCCTTAGTTGAGATATCTTAGACTAGTATATCTAAGCTTGTTAGCATTATTTAAATGCTAACAAGCTTATTTGGGATTCTTAGATTTGTTGGTATTACGCGGATTTTTTGAGGGGTCATATTTGCTTATTCACTATGTAATATACCCTCTATAAGATATACTTTGTTAAATTAAAAAGCATATTTTTTGTTTTATATAAAATTTTTTTGTAATTTACTTTCAATATCTGCTAATGTATTTCCATATGTAAAATCAGTTATACTCATATCATTTGCTACATTATGATTCAAATTTTCATCATAAGCTAATTTATAATACTTAAGTTTGTTTTGAAAATTATTTTTGGTATTTACTATTAGCTCCTTGTGATTTTCATCTATTTTTACAACCACACCTAAATAATTATATCCCTTTTCCATAGCATGTTTAAAACAGCTCTCTAAATTAATTTTTTTTAACATTGTTCCCCCCTATTAAGTTTACTTCTTATATTTATTTTTATATATGTATACAATGACTAATTTTTGTACCATTAAAATTAGTATTGTATAAAAAATATTCTACCTACTACACTATTTAATTGATTCAAATTTACATCATTAAATACGAGTTTCAAATTATAGTAGTAAAAGACTTTGTTTTGGCAAAAGTCAAAGAATATTTATTATCTATATATATACCTATACATTTCTCCATTTTGTAACAAAAAAATAAAATTTATATTATGCTTTTTGTAGAATATCTGTATTTAATAAAAAATATTGTCTTTATAATCATATACACTTTTAAATATTTTAAATTTATTTTCACGATATAAGAAATTATATAATCTCTTATACAAGTATATACAATAAAAAATGGATTTAATTTGTCATATAATTTCTTAGACTTCATATGACTAATTAAATCCATTGCAATCAACTTTAAACTATGCATTTGATTTTTTTATTATAAAAGGAATGGTTATAATTGTACCTATTAAAGCATCTACCATATCAATCATAGTATCTTCTAGTCCTCCAGCTTGTGTAGTAGTCCCAATAAAAGTATCCATTAGAAATTCACCTATTTCCCACAAACTAGCCACTCCCATACTAAACATAAATACAAATATAACTAAAAATATTTTACTCATCTTACTTATATCTTTTTGTATATAAAAATATTTAATTGTAGAAAATGCTACAATACATGATATTATACCCGACCATAAATGTAAAAAATCATCATAATAATTTATGTCATAAAAATTAAAACAAGTACCTAATAATGATGCAAACATTATAAATAATACAAGTACAATATATAATTCATTGCTCAAAAGTCTTTTATTTTGCCTATTTAAAATACTTAATATAAAAGTACCAATTAAACTGATTGCTACTAAACCTACATTTCCAAAAGCTCTATTTGTAGCAAAAAATATGGCACATAAAACATATACTATATAAAGTAAAATGGTTATTGGCTTTAAAAGTTTATTCATAAATAATTTACCTTTCCAAAACATTCTATATTCTATAATAACTTAGGATTAACATCATTATCACCATAACCATAAAGTTTTAATGGCTTAAGTGCTGGGCCTTCAAGTATGTTTCCTTTATAGTCAAATCTTGAACCATGGCATGGACAATCCCATGTTTTTTCTTCACTATTAAAATTAAGTTCACATCCTAAATGAGTACATGTAGTATCTACAATATAAAAATCTCCTCTATCATCTTTATAAACACCATATCTTTTTCCATCAATATTAACAATCTTTCCTTCACCACTACTTTTAGGCATATCTCCACTACCTATTTTTAATTTTCCAGTTACATAATTCCTCGCTACATTTGCATTTTCCTTTATAAAATCCATTGAAAAATAACTACCTAATCTCGATGGATTGAAAGTGTCCTTATAGTCAGAAGTTTTATTTATTATTAAATCTTTTATTATTATTCCTGCAGCAGTTCCATTAGTCATTCCCCATTTAGAAAATCCTGTAGCTACATAAACATTATTCTCCCTTTTATTGATATAACCTATATAAGGAACATTGTCAAAACTCATATTGTCTTGAGCAGACCATTTACATTTAAAGTCTTTTATCTTAAATACTTCTTTACCATAATGCTCTAAATCATCAAATATTTCTTCTTCAGTTCCACCTTGACCAACTTTGTGGTCTCCTCCTCCAAAGATTAATAGGTTATTATTTTCATCATTACATTGTCTAAAAGTTATTGATGGGTCATCTATACTTATAAATATACCCTCTGGCAATTCATTTTGTAGGACTGCAACCATTAAATAGGCACGTTCAGCATATTCCTTTGCAAAATAAAAATTCAACCCATCATACCATGGACTGTGAGATGAGATTATAACATTTTCAGCTTCTATTATATTATTATCTCCAGTCTTAACTCTACATATAGCTCCTTTTTCTAGGTCTACTATCGGCGTGTTTTCATATATTTTTAGCCCTAAATTTACTGCTACTTCTGCCAAACCATCAACATATTGTTTTGGATTAAATTGACCTTGATTAGAAAAATGAATAGCTCCTTTTACATCTAATGGAATATCATTTATAGTTTCATAATATTCGCAATCTATGCCTATTTTTTTACATGTACGGTATTCATCTTTAATATCCTTTATAGATTCTTCCTTTTCTGTAAAGACAAAAGATGGAATCCTTTGAAAATCACATTTTATATTATTTTCACTGATTATTTTCTCAATCAATTTTAAAGCTTCATTATTTGCATTATAATATGATTTAGCTTTATCTAATCCATATTTTTTTTCTATTTTAGAATATACTATATCATGTTGACAAGTTACTTTACCAGTATTTCTGCATGAAGTTCCATATCCTACTTTATCAGCTTCAACAAGTGCTACTTTTTTACCTTCTTTTGCTAATAGATATGCAGTTGTTAAACCAGTTATTCCTCCTCCTACGACTAGACATTCTACTTTTATATTCTCGCCTAATTTTTCATATTTTTTGGGACTTGAATTTAAAATCCAATACGATTCATTCATTTTAAATACTCCTTTACATGTTAAATAAGAATAGTTTTTCCATCATAGGGTTTATTTATTATAAATAATATAAAAAAATAAACGCAATACTATAGATTATTTGTTTATCATTTTCTCAAAGATACTATAGTTAACCAATCTTATAGCATGCTTTAAAATTCTTTTGAGATTACTTTTAATTGATTTTTATTTAATGAGGTTTATTTTTATCTCTATCAATTTATATGTCTATGAAATATATAGTTGATTTTTGTATAGTAATATATTACTATTTATATTATAGGGGATTATCTAGTTAATGACACTAAAACAAATATTCAGAAAAAGTAAAATGGAGGTTTTATGAAAAACAAAATAATTATAGGCATTACTTGTTTATTTATATTGCTAATGTCTGGGTGTACTTCAAAACATACAACAGAAATAAATGTATTAGCCACTACCGATTTACATGGAAACATCCCTTATGAGTTAACTTCTTATGTAAGGGAACAAAGAGAAAAAGATAAAAATATAACTTTAGTAGATGCTGGAGACTTCTTTGACAGTGGAGTAGCTTTAGGAAGTAGTATGGATGATTATTCTAATGCTATGCTTAAAGATAACAACAACAAAACTGAAAGCTATATTGAAACGCCTATTTCAAAGGACATGAAAGAAGTCGGTTATGATGCTGTAGTTCTTGGTAATCATGAATTTATATCTCTTAATAAATTTCATTTAGACAATATGATATCTGATTTTGAAAAACAAAAAATAGATGTATTATCAGCTAATACTTATAAGAAAAATGGGGATAGCTATACAAAACCATACATAATAAAAAATATTGATACACCAGAAGGAAATGTAAAACTAGGAATTCTAGGACTTACTATAAAAGAAGTTGGTGAAGGAAAACAACTAAATGAAAATGGAGAACTTGTAGATTCTAAATCTTTAGAACTAAAAGACCAAGAAGGTTATAGTGGTGAACTATATATGAATGATTTAGTAGAAGATGCTAAAAAATGGGTAAAAATCATGGAAAAAGAAAGTCCAGATATAATAGTAGCTGTTGCGCACACAGGTGAAAGACCTAAAAATCCTAAAAATCCAGGCAATAGAATACAAGATTTAGCTCAACAAGTTGATGGTATTGATGCGATAGTTGCAGGGCATAATCATGTTCAAATTGAACAACACGATTATAAAAACACATTGGGAGAAAAGGTTATAGTTACTGAACCAGGAAAGCATGGAGAATGTATTTCTAAAATTAACTTTAAATTAGAAAAAAATAACGATAAATGGAGTGTAGTTGACAAATCCAGTGAGTTAGTTAAATTTGAGAAAAATAAAGAAGATGAGAAATTTGGACAATTTGTTTCTTCACTTATGAAAGCTAGTGAAAACAATAATGAAATAAGACTGGCAAAAGTAATGCCGCCTGAATGGGATAAAATATTTATCTTTAAGTCTGGAACATCAGCAAACGATATATATAAAGCTGTAGGATATAAATGGAGAAATATATCTTCTCCAAAAGATAGAGATATGCTACAAATTGTCGTTATGAAGAATAATAAACCTGTTACTTATCTATATGGAGAATCAGAGCTTATGCCATTTAATATAAAATGTGATGAATCAGAGTACAAAAACAATGTTGTGACTATTTATCCTAATAAAAATGATAAATTCAAAGTTATAAAAGGTGAAAAAAAATACAATATTAATTTAGAACATATAGAGTAGAGTTTTATTCCTTGATTTAAGATTGAATATTAAAATATTAATTAAAAGATGAGATGTAAGATTTATGAAACATGATACAAAATATAAGTCAAGGCTAATTGAAAGTTTTTCAAGTAAAAAACTATACTATGACTTAGTTATAAAGCTATAAAGTATTACAAATAACTATAAAATAGATATTCTCATCTGATTTAAAAATTTGACAATGAAATACCCTATACTTTAAGTAAATTTTTTTAAATAATAAAAACTGACTGTCAGTTAAATGCCAGTCAGTTATTTTATAATAATTTCATTTAAATATATCTAAAATTATCCCTTTTAATACTATTATGCGCTTTGATTTAGTGGTTTTTTAAGTAGTGCTAAAAGCATCATTCCAACTATAGCACCTACAATTATAGCCACTATATATCCAAGAGGATGAGTAACTACTGGTATAACAAATACTCCTCCATGAGGTGCACGAAGAGCTGCATTAAATAGCATACTAAGTGCTCCTGCTACTGCTGAACCTCCAATACAAGCTGGTATAACATGAAGTGGGTCTCCAGCTGCAAAAGGTATTGCTCCCTCTGTTACAAATGATAACCCCATTACATAGTTAACTTTACCAGACTCTCTTTCTTCTTTTGTAAATCTATTTTTGAAGAATGTAGTTGCAAGAGCTATAGCAAGTGGAGGAACCATACCACCAGCCATTACTGCTGCCATTATTTCAAATTGCCCTGATTCAAGAGATGCTACACCAAATACATAAGCTGCTTTATTCACAGGTCCACCCATATCTACAGCCATCATTCCACCCAACACTAATCCTAAAACTATTTTTGAAGTTCCACCTAAACTATTTAGGAATCCAACCATAGCATTATTAATTGCTGTAACTGGAGGTATTACTAGAAATGTCATTATAACGCCCATCAAAAGAGTTCCAAATAAAGGATATAATAATACTGGTTTTATTCCTTCTAATGAAGTTGGTAATACATTAAATATTTTCTTAAGTCCTTCTACCAAATATCCTGCTATAAAACCTGCAAGTAATGCTCCTAGAAAACCTGAACCACCATCTCCTGCAAGAGCTCCTCCCACAAAACCTACAACAAATGCAGGTCTATCAGATATAGAATATGCTATATAACCTGCAAGTACAGGTAACATAAATCCAAATGCTTTATCTCCAATTCCCTTAAAAAATGCTGCTATTGGTGTATTTGAACCGAAATGTGAAGGGTCAATAGAGTAATCATCAAGTAAGAATGCCAAAGCTATAAGTATACCTCCACCAATAACAAATGGCAACATATTAGACACACCATTCATTAAATGCTTGTAGACTTTTCTAAATCCACTTTCGCTTTCTTCACTTGATTCGTTGTGACTTCCTTCTTCTCCATGATAAATTGGAGCATCTCCATTTACAGCTTTATCTATAAGTTCTTCCGCTTTGTGTATACCATCAGCAACCTTAGTTTTTATAACTTTTTTGCCATTAAATCTGGCCATTTCAACATTTTTATCTGCTGCTACTATTATACATTTAGCATTTTCTATCTCTTCTTTTGTAAGTCTATTCTTAACACCTGCTGAACCATTAGTTTCTACTTTTATAGAGATACCTTTACTTTCAGCCATTTTATTTAAACTTTCAGCTGCCATAAATGTATGTGCTATTCCTGTTGGGCACGCTGTTACTGCTAAAACTTGAGGATACTTACTAATATTTTTATCTTTATTATTTAAAACATCCTCTTTACTAATTTCTTCATCCTGATATTCTTCACTGAATTTTTCTCTTTCTTTTTTATCTATTATTTCTTTGAATTCTCTTGCTGAATTTGAATTTATAAGTTTATTTCTAAAATCTTCATCCATAAGTACTGTAGATAATCTAGATAATACTTCAAGATGTGTATTATTAGCTCCATCTGGTGCAGCTATCATAAAAAATAAATTTGACAAACTTCCATCAAAAGATTCATAATCTATACCTTCCTTTGATACAGCTGCTGCTATACAAGCTTTAGTAACTGCTGTAGTCTTAGCATGAGGAATAGCTACACCTTCTCCAATTCCTGTTGTACTCATCTCTTCACGGGCTAAAATTGCTTTCTTATAATTTTCTTTATCATTTAAATTACCACTATTTTCAACTAAACCAACTAGTTCTTCTATTACTTCTGGTTTATTTTTTGACTTTAAATTTAATTTAATTGATTTTTCATCTAATAAATCTATAATTTTCATAAGTTCTCATTTCCTCTCTATATATTTTTTAGGTTATTTTTAAAATCTTTTAACAGATATTTCGTTTACTAATTTATCAATATATTTTCTTTCAGCTAAATCATATGAAAAAGCAGTTGCACTTCCTGAAGCTGCACCTAATTTAAGAGCATAATCATATTCACCAGTACTTAGATATCCAGATATAAACCCTGCTACCATAGAATCTCCTGCTCCTGCAGAATTTTTTACAGTTCCTTTTGGTACATCACTTATAAATACTTCATTATCTTCTGTAATCAGTAATGCACCATCTTTACCCATTGATACTAAAACATTTACAGCTCCCATTTCTTTTAACTTTTTAGCATACTTTACTATATCTTCATTTGAATTTAATTTAACACCAAACATTTCCTCTAGCTCATCATTATTAGGTTTAATTAGGAAAGGCTTATATTTTAAGACATTAAGAAGAAGATTTTTTGTTGCATCTACAACAATTTTTATATTCTTTTCTTCTAGTCTAGACATTATATTTTCATATAATTTTTCATCTAAAGTAGATGGTATACTACCTGCCAATATTAAAATGTCATCTTGATTTAATTTATCAAGTTTTTTATATAATAGGTTGATGTATTCATCATTTATATTGGGTCCTTGTCCATTAATTTCAGTTTCCTCTGACACTTTTATTTTTACATTTATTCTTGAAAAACCGTTTTTCAATTTTATAAAGTCTGTTTTTAATTTTTTTTCCTCCAATGTTTTTACTATATATTCACCAGTAAAACCACTTATAAAACCTAATGATGTATTGTCATGTCCAAGTTCTTTAAGTATACAAGACACATTTATACCTTTTCCTCCTGGATAAACGTATTCTTCATTTACACGATTTGTACTTCCTGTACTTAATTCATCTAATTTAACTATATAATCTATTGATGGATTTAATGTTACTGTATAAATCATTTTGCCACCTCTTTTTATTTATTTATCTTATGTTTATATCTTAACTCCATATTAATATCCCTGAAAGTCAAAAAATTTCTCTTAATTAAAAGAGAAATTTATCGTTTTTATCTTATTTAGTTTTATATTATCCAAATTTGCATGTGTATATACAACACTATGTTCTATATATCTATTTAAACATGTTTACAAATTTTTCGAAATTGCTATTTTCACATATGCTTATAACTTTCGCTATGGAGTCTACTCTTTTGTATATGTTTGAAAATATAACTTCATAATCTAATATTTTATCTTTATCAAGTGCCAACATTATTATTAAGCGCACATCTGATATTTCCCAAGCAATTGGTTTTTTTAGTATTCCAATTGCTATTTTATTATCATAAACCTTTCCAATAGCTCCATGTGGTATAGATACCATGTTGCCTATTTCTGTTGTTGCTATTTTTTCTCTCTCAAAGTAAGAGTTTTTCATGTCATCATCTATATAACCTTTTTGTACAAGTTCACTTGCCATAAAATCAATAACTTCTTCTTTATATTTAAAATCTAAGTCAGTAAAAAACAACGCACTATCAAATAAGTTTTTTATATCTAAATCCAAATATACATTTCCTGTTTCTATATATTTTTCAATTAATTTAATTTCCTTTTCACTCAACATTGGAGAGATGTTTATTACTGGTATATCACCTATTTCAATAGGTACAGTAGATATTACAAAATCAACATCTATAACCTTTACATATTCAACTAGATATGAAGGAATGACCTTTAATATTTCTAGCTTTTCTCTAAATATATTCTCTAATTTAGCTTTTATTAACATTGAGGTACCTATACCTGATGTACAAACTATTATCGCTTTGAAAACCTTATCTTTATTATTATAGGATGCCCTCTCAATAGCACCTCCTATATGTAGAGCTATATTTGCAACTTCATCTTCGTTGATTTCTATTTTTAAATCTTGTTCTATTGTTTTTTTAGCTATATTAGCTAACTCAAAGGCAAAAGGATACTTTATTTTAATATCTTGTGCTATTATAGGCGATTGATTCATGCCTAACTTTATTTTCTTACACAAGCTACTAATATGCTTATATAAATATTCTTCAAATATATCATCATGGCTTATATCTATTGACGTAGCTAGCTTTAAATTCTTACAAAACGTTCTTATCGAATTTATTATAATCTCTTTGTTCTGTTCATTTTCCAATATTGAACTTCTTTTGTTGCTATAAGTTTCTACATAGTCCTTTATAAACTCTCTTTCATCATACTTATGCCTGCTCAAAATAACTAATATATTATTTAATACATTCTTAAATTCTATATCAGTTAGTACTAATCCATTTTCATTTAATGCGTCTAATAGTATTTTTTTTATTATTAACTTCTTTTCTTTTATATCGTCATTTAAAAAATCATTTAGACTGAGTTGGTTGTCTCTCTTATTACTTAAATCAATTATACAATTTAATATCTTATCTTCATTTTCAGAGATACATATACCTTGTTTATGCTTAGATTTAACAGAAATTGAATACTTATCAAATATCCTCTTGACTTCTTTTAAGTCATTTTTTACTGTTGAAACACTTACATACATAGAATCTGCTAAATCTTCAAGCCTTATAGTATTTTTTTCTTCATTGCTTAAAGTTAGTATTTTTCTGATTATATATTCTACCCTATCTACATCATCATAAAGGTTACTATTTAAATTCACTTCATCAAAGCTTCCCTCTAACTTATAACCAACACCTCTTATTGATAAAATTTTACCATTTTTAAGCTGTTTGTTAATATCCTTTATTTCATTTTGTATAGTCTTTGAAGAACACCCTATTTCTTGGCTTAAGGCAAGTCCACTCATTGTATCTTTTGAATTTAATAGTATCTTTATTATATTTATCTGTCTAGCTGTTATATTTAAACTCATAAAATCACCTTTTACTCTAGATATTGATTTCTCAATTTTTTTATCTCTTCTTTATTTAAATTAAATTCTCCATATAGATACTCTTCTACACTATTGTATTCCTCATCAATTCTTCTAAAGGCTGTATTCATATATTCTTCATTTACACCAAATATATAATTTAATCTTTCTTTTGGAATATCTTTAAATTTAGGCTTACATTCTATAAACCTTTCTATTTCCTTATCTGCAAACTCATTGCTTTTTAGATAATCTTTCATTATATTTTCTCTTGATACACCCAAAATCATAAGAATTATAGCACTTCCTACACCAGTTCTATCCTTACCAGCTGTACAATGATTTAGTACTGGCAAATTAGAGTAATCTTTTATAAGTTCTACTAACTTTTTATATGAAGGATTATTTACAGGTAGATTATAGTAGCTATTATTTAGCATATTAAACGCACCATCTTTTTCAAATAAACTCTCAATCATATCTTCGATAGAGCCAAAACGACCTCCTGATTCTTCTAATTCTCTCATTGCTGGAATTCTTATATTTTTTATATTTGATATTATTGTTGATGGATGTTTACGTGCCTCTTCATCACTCCTATAATCAAATACATATTTGATATTTAAGTCTTTTAAAATCTTTATATCATTCCTACTCAAATTTGACAACTTTGCAGACCTATAAAATAAACCATACTTTACAGTTCTACCATCCGCTGTTTTATTTCCACCTAAATCTCTAAAGTTTTTCATCTTACCACCTCTTAAAAATTCTCTATCATATGATAAGTTATCTACTATATTTAGCTCAAACATTATAAATTAATTTTATCACAATTTTATGCTATTTATTTAAAATATTTTTTCGTATTTGCTTAATAATTTTAAAATACAAAAGTATATCTTTATACAAAATTAACCTAAATTTTACATAATTTATTTACTACATAGAAGCTTTATAGTTTATAATCAATATACAGTAGTATATTTTATACAAATAAGACCATATTTAGAATAATATCAAATACATTGGAGGTTTTATATTATGGACATTCAAAAACAAAAGAGCTTTATAATTAAATTTACATATGTAGTTTTAATAGCAAGTATTATATATGTTGTCTTAAAATTCTTATTTCCATTATTAATGCCTTTTGTGATTAGTTTTATCATTGCCTTTATTTTAAGACCTATTATAAAACTTATTACAGATAATACAAACTTAAATCGTACATTCATTTCTGCGGTAGTACTTTTAGCCTTTTATGGATTAGGAATATTTTTATTAGTTAGTTTTGGTGCAAAAATATTTGCAAGTATAAGCGACATATTTTTTAGACTTCCTGATATATATAAATCAGGTATACAGCCAACGTTAAACACTTTATTTTCTAAGATAGATGCTAGTACACCTAATGTTAATCTAGCATTGATACTTGGTTGGGATAATATCAGTCAATCTATGATGTCTTTAGTTGCCTCTATTTCAACAAATGCACTTAATGCTATTGCAAGTATTGCAAGTAAAACACCTGCATTTATGTTGAAACTTATTGTAACTTTAATTGCTTCCTTCTTCTTTACATTTGACTATCAAAAAATAGTGAACTTTATTTTAAGACAGTTTCCAGAAAAAAGTCAGACAATGATAATCAATATAAAAAATAGTAGTATCAATGCTATTTTAAAATTGTTAAAAGCATATGCCATACTACTATCAGTAACATTTGTAGAACTTCTTATTGGTCTTAATATCCTACAAGTTGAAAATGCATTTACTATATCTGTCATAGTTGCGCTTGTCGATATTTTACCAGTATTAGGCACAGGAAGTATCTTAACTCCTTGGATGATTATTTCATTAATCAATGGAAATATACATTTGGCAATAGGGCTTTTAATACTATACATCATCATAACTGTTGTTAGACAAATATTAGAACCAAAAGTAGTAGGGCAACAAATTGGTCTGTATCCTTTAATAACACTAATGTGTATGTTTGTTGGTGCTCAACTATTTGGAATAGCTGGATTATTTGGCTTTCCTATTGCAGCTACAATCATTAAAAATCTACATGATAATGGGATTATTACTGCATTTAAATAACTTAAAATCAATATTTTATTTAAACTTAAAATAGTGAGATATGTATTATACATCTCACTATTTTTCTACTTTGCACATATAGTATCAATCATTTCTTTATATTCATTTTCATTATTTAAAAAATCAATATTTTTAAATTTTTTTCGCATCTTTTCTTTAATTTCCAATGAATAAGATATCGTATATGGAAGAAATCTCTCTATTTTTTTTATATATTCTATAGAAAAAAATTCAGCATTATAAGCTATAGAAAACAAAATCAACATTAAACAATCATTTTTTATCATGTCTGTTATAGCTTCATTTCTACTGTTAATTTTAAAGTTTTCTATTAATTCAATAGTAAAGTTTATTAACTTATTTGCAATTTCATCCAATAAACCCTTTTTTGACATCTCTGTCATAATAGTCTTATGATTACACTTTAAATCTTCTTTTATATCCTGTAAATCATCAGATATTTGTAATAAAAATCCATAACCAATACAAAACTTTACCTCTTCCTTTGTCATAAGCCCATTTATTAAATATCCATCTACTAAAACAGATGAACCTCCCTTTTCAACAGAAATAGATAATATTTCGTCTTTATGCAAATAAGTCTCCTTATCCTGCTGTTTTAAACTCTTTACTTGGCTTTCAAATATTAATAACAATGACTCATATATTTCTTTAAAATCTTCTCTAGGATAAACATCTTCAATATAATCTATCATCTGAGATACTTTACTTTCATGACAGTTATTAGGTTTAATTTTTTCTCCTAAGAGTCTTTTTTCTAACCAACGATTGAATAAGGCTTTATCCATTTCATTTGTCTTTGTATTATCTAAATAATTGTCTGTATATGGATATAGCATACTATATGCAAAACTTGCTTTTGAATAATAGACATCTTTTCCAAATAATAATTGCAGTGCATTTGAAATCCATACATTTCTCATGGCCTGCATAATATCTTCTATAAGTAAATCATCATCAAATCCTCTAGCATCTCTGATAAATTGTTTTGTTATTTCTAAGAATTTTTTTCTATCTTCTACATTCATTTTCTCTAATTTAAAAATATTCTCTTTTTCTAGTGTTTTTTGCAAAAAAGCTTCACCTTTTTTTATCCACATTTTTCTTAGAACAACATCACTTGGACACTTCTCTAAGTGAACTGATACTTTATCTATCAATTTATCTAATTCGTCTTCACACTTTTTTTGTGAATCTTCACTATATGTTTCTATTTCTTTACATAATTCGATACTTGAATTATTCCATATATCTTTACATTCGTCACAATAGCATTTAAATATATAATTTAATCTCATTTGACATCCCTACTTTCATGTCTAAACTATACCCTATATTATATCAGTACATATAACTAATATATAGTTAAAGTTATGATTGTGTATAATATTGCCATGAAAACTATTTATTTTTTTAACTTAGCCAAGGCTTCTGCAAATGGATTATTAAATACTTCTTGATTTTTATTTTGATTTTTTAGATATTGATTAACATCTTTCTTTGATGCTTTCTTTTTTTCTTCTTGTTTTCTTTTATTAAAAGAGGATAATTTTTCCCTGTACCCACAGCTACAAGTAAAAATTCTTCCTTCACCTTCACCACGAAGCTCTAATTTTTTATGACAATTAGGGCATCTTGAATTAGTTGTTTGTGATATGGTTTTTCTAGTATTACACTCTCTATCTTCACAAATTAACATTTTACCTTTCTTACCATTTACCTCTAGCATAAATTTGCCACATTCTGGACATCTATTTTTAGTTAAATTATCATGTTTAAATTTGCTATCACTACTTTTTACTTCTAATACAATAGCTTTTGAATAATCCTTCATATCATTTATAAATGTATTTTTATTAAGCTTCCCTTTTGAAATATCTAATAATTTCTTTTCCCACGATGCTGTAAGTTCTGGTGTCTTTAAGTCCACAGGAACTAAATCTAACAGTTGTTTTCCTTTTGATGTTATATATATATCTTTATTTTTCTTTTCCATCAAAAATGAATTGAATAATTTTTCTATTATATCTGCTCTAGTAGCAACTGTACCAAGTCCACTTTTCTCCATAGATGTTAAAAGTGTAGCCTCATTTAAGTATGGTGGTGGATTTGTCCTTCCTGAAGTCATCTTCAAGCTTTTAGTTTTAAGAATATCTTTTTCCAACACATTTGGAATGCTTTCATATTCATCTTCATCATCCATATCTTTATAGCTTTCTTTCCAACCTAGATTTATTACTTTATTGCCTTTGGCTTTAAATGTCTCGCCCTCTATAGTTGCACTTATAGTTGTCTGTTCATATTCAAATGGAGGACTTAATACTGCTAAAAACCTTTTTACGACAAGATTATATATTTTTCTTTCTTTATCTGTAAAATCACTCATAAACACTTTTTGCTCTGTTGGTATTATAGCATGATGGTCTGTTACTTTTGAATTATCAACAAAAGACTTATTAGATGTAATATTACTTTTTAATAACTTATTACAAATCTTCGAATAATCACTAACATTTACAGCTTTTATTCTATCTTTTAATGTTCCAACAATATCCGAAGTTAGATACCTAGAATCAGTTCTAGGATAAGTAAGTACCTTATGATGTTCATATAGTTTTTGCATTATAGATAATGTTTCTTTTGCCGAAAATCCAAACATTTTATTTGCATCTCTTTGTAATTCTGTTAAATCATAAAGTGCAGGTGAATATTTTTTCTTATATGATTTATTTACTTCAGATATTTTAACATCTAAATCTTTTACTTTTTTTAATACACCTTCCATCTTTTCTTTACTAAAAGTTGAGGAATTATTATTTTTATCATTCCAAATAAACTTTATATCTGAGCTACCCTTTGTTGCAATTATCTCCAATCCATAATATTCTTTAGGTTTAAAATTTCTTATTTCTTCTTCTCTTTTCAATATCATAGCAAGAGTAGGAGTTTGCACTCTTCCACAAGAAAGTTGTGCGTTATACTTTGTTGTTAAAGCTCTAGTTGCATTTATTCCAATAATCCAATCGGCTTCTGCTCGTGCTATTGCTGAATAGTACAAATTTTCATATTCTTTACCACTTTTTAGTTTTGCAAAACCTTCTTTTATTGCTTTATCTGTACTTGAAGAAATCCAAAGACGTTTTAAAGGTTTTTTTACTTGAGATTTCTCTATTATCCATCTTGCTACAAGTTCTCCTTCTCTCCCTGCATCTGTTGCTATAACTATTTCATCTATATCGTTTCTGTTCATTTGAGCCTTCACTGTATTAAACTGCTTTCCACTTTTTTTTATTACAACAGTCTTTAGATACTTAGGAAGTATTGGTAAATCTTCTAAATTCCATGATTTGTATCTTTCTCCATAACTTTCAGGGTCAGCAAGTGTAACCAAATGACCTAGTGCCCAGGTAACAATATACTTTGGTCCCTCTATATATCCATTTTTTTCATTTTTTGAACCCAAAACTTTTGCTATATCTCTTCCTACAGAAGGTTTTTCTGCTAGTACTAATATTTTTCCCATTTTAAAATACTTCCTTTCTCTTTCTTCAATCTTACACTACACTTAAAAGCTAAATAAATAGACTTTTTCTTAATATTGTAACTATAATATTACCATAATTAAATCAATTCTAATTAATTATTTAATATTTTCTTCTTTTTTTATCACAAACCTATATTTAATTTGATTTACATACCTACTATCCTATTTATTTTTACGTATATTATTTAAATTTGTAAGTTTATAATTCGTAATTAGACTTATATTTTTATATTTTTTTCCTGTTTTTAAATTTTTTAGTTGACAAAACACAAAACCTTATATTAATATTATTAATACAATAAGCTATGACAAATCAATATCCGGTTAAGATTTTATAGAAGAGTTGCCATATGGCACACCGAAGGAGTAACACTCTCAGGTACTTTTTTAAAGTAGGACTGTAAAATTTACGGAACTCTGGAGAGACCCATTATGGGCGCCGAAGGGGCAAGGCATTTGTGCTCAATCTCTCAGGCAAAAGGACAGGGATTATCTACCAAAACTAGTATTATTAATACTTTTATTTTGGTTGCTAATTAGTGTATATCCAGAGCTGAATCTATTTTAGATTTAGCTTTTTTTATTACACTAGAAATTATTAATAAATTATACTAATTTCCTGTCAATTACTTCATTAAAAATTCTATTGATTGTGTAAAGCAAAAAAATGAGGGAGTGTTTTTATGAATCTAATTGATATTTTAAACAAAGTTGATGCTTTTATTTGGGGACCGCCCCTGTTGGTACTACTAGTTGGTACTGGTATATTACTTACTGTTAAACTTGGCGTTGTGCAAATAACAAAACTTCCACGTGCTCTTAAGCTAATATTTGCTGCTGAAAATAAAGGTAGTGGTGATGTTTCAAGTTTTGCAGCTTTATGTACTGCATTGGCTGCTACAGTTGGTACTGGTAATATCGTTGGTGTTGCCACAGCTATTAAAGCTGGAGGACCTGGTGCACTTTTTTGGATGTGGATAGCTGCGTTCTTTGGGATGGCTACTAAATACTCAGAAGGTGTCCTTGCAATAAAATACAGAACTAAAGATAAAAATGGTCAAGTATCTGGTGGACCTATGTACTACATAGTAAATGGTATGGGAGAAAAATGGAGACCTCTTGCAATATTCTTTGCTATAAGTGGTATATTAGTTGCACTTTTAGGAATAGGTACTTTTACTCAAGTAAATTCAATAACAGACGCTATCAATAGTAGCTTTGGAGTAGACCCTAGAATTACAGGTGTTGTACTAGCAGTATTTGTAGCTTTAGTTGTATTTGGAGGTCTTAAGAGTATATCTAATGTTGCTACTAAGATAGTACCTTTTATGGCAGTTATCTATATTGTAATCTGTGGAATCATTTTAATATCTTATTGGAATAAAATACCTGAAACTTTTGTATTGATAATTAAAAGTGCGTTTACACCTACTGCTGCAACTGGTGGTTTTCTAGGTGCAACTATGTCACTAGCAATTAGAAATGGTATCGCCCGTGGTGTATTTTCAAATGAATCTGGTTTAGGTAGTGCTCCAATAGCAGCTGCTGCTGCTAAAACTGAGTGGCCAGCAGAGCAAGGGCTTATATCTATGACAGGAACTTTTATAGATACTATTATAATCTGTACACTTACTGGATTTTCTCTTGTTATATCAGGTGTTTGGTGTTCAGACTTAAATGGTGCTGTTATGACTCAAGCAGCTTTTAATGGTGCTATTCCTACATTTGGACCAATATTACTTACAGTTAGCTTAACATTATTTGCATTCACTACAATTTTGGGGTGGAGTTATTATGGAGAAAGATGTTTTGAATTCCTATTTGGCGTAAAAGGTATGAATGGATATAGAACTGTATTTGTAGCTATGGTATTATTAGGTGCATTCTTAAAGTTAGAAGTAGTTTGGATAATTGCTGATATTGTAAATGGACTTATGGCAATACCTAACTTAATAGCTTTACTTGCACTATCACCTATAATAGTATCTGAAACTAAAAAATACTTTGAATATATAAATTCTCCAGAAAATCAACTAAAAAGAAATGCATAAGTAGAAATATATAAATAAAAAATATACAACCCTAAACCAATATAAGAATCGATTTAGGGTTTTATATTTTTTTTGTTTTAAATGAATATATCAGATTAAATATATTTACTTAAGAAGTACTACACTATATAAAGAAGCTAATATCTATTATAGTTAATCTATTTAATTTAAATCATCCTAATTAAAATTTTATTTCATCTGGATATTTCCATGCTTTAAATTCATTAATATCTACTGCCTTAGGTTCTTTAAATTGATTTAATACTAAAGACCTATAGTATATTTCTGCTACTTCTTCTACATATCTCGATTTTAACAAAGCATCTTCAAGGTCATTACTTACAGTTGTCAATCCATGCCTTTCTAATAAACATGCATCTGTATCTAATAATAACTTTGAAACACTTTTGGCTAGTTCCAAAGTCCCTGGTCTTTCATATGGAGCTATGTCTACATAACCACCATAATTAACTGACTCATATACAATTGGTATAATTGGTTTATTTGCCACTGAAAATGCTGTTGCATAGAGAGAATGTGTATGCGATATAGCATTTACATTTGCTCTCACTTTGTATATTTCAATATGCATTAGCACCTCACTACTAGGTTTAATACCTTTCTCAGCTTCTATTACATTCCCATCCAAGTCTAATACACAAATGTGTTCTGTCTTCAATTCTTCTCTTCCTATACCTGAAGGTGTTATAAGTATATATCCGGTATCCTTATCTCTAATACTAAAATTACCAGCTTTTTCCTTACACAAACCATAATTTTCTGCTTTAATTGCTACTTCCACAATTTTAACTTTTAAAGATTCTAGCATAATTTACCTCCAGACAGTTATTTTTGACCGTAGTATGCATTTTTACCATGTTTTCTTGAAAAGTGCTTGTTCATAAGTACTCTATCCATAGTATTCTCAGGACTCATTAATTCTGTATAATATGCCATCTTTGCAACTTCTTCTAAAACCACTGCATTATGAACAGCCTCTTTTGCATTTTTACCCCAAGTAAAAGGACCATGGTCATTTACAATTACTCCTGGACAGTGTATTGGGTTTTTCCCCATAAATTCTTCAACAATTACATTACCAGTTTCTCTTTCATACTCACTACTTATTTCTTCTCGAGTCATTTTTCTAGTACATGGTATACTTCCATAAAAATAGTCTGCATGAGTAGTCCCACATGCTGGTATAGATTTACCTATTTGAGCCCAAGTTGTAGCCCAACTTGAATGTGTATGTACTATACCTCCTAATTCCTCAAACTCTTTATATAAAACTAGATGAGTTGGAGTGTCTGAAGAAGGTCTTAATCTACCATCTACTATATTCCCATCCAAATCAACTACTACCATATCTTCTACAGTCATCTTATCATACTCAACACCACTTGGTTTTATTACTACTAACCCTTTTTCTCTATCTATTCCACTTACATTTCCCCATGTATAAGTGATTAATCCTCTTTTAGGTAATTCCAAATTTGCTTTTAATACTTCTTCTTTTAGAGTCTCTAACATTCTGATTCCTCCTATATTTTTTTGATAAAATTTATTTTTAGTTTAATTTTATTATTGATTATATTTATTTAGAATGATTTTGCAGTACTAACTATATTTTCTACAGTCAATCCATAATAGTTTAATAGAGATTCTGGATTTCCTGATTGACCAAATTCATCATTTATACCTATCCTCTTTACTACAACAGGGTATTTCTCGCTTAAAACTTCTGTAACAGCAGAACCTAATCCACCTATTACACTGTGTTCCTCTACAGTTACCACCTTACCAGTATTTTTAGCTACCTCTACTATAAGTTCACTATCAATTGGTTTTATAGTTGATATATTAACTACCATAACTTCAAGTCCCTCTTTACTTAATAATTCAGCAGATTTAATAGCTTTTGAAACCATTATTCCAGTTGCAATTATAGCTACATCTGAACCTTGTCTAAGAATCTCGCCCTTTCCAATTTTGAAATTATAATCGTCATTATGTATATCTTCAGTAGTTGCTCTTCCAAGTCTTAGATATACAGGACCATTGTAATCTACAGCAGAAAATATAGCTTTCTTTGCTTCTATTCCATCAGCAGGATTTAATACAACCATATTTGGTATACCTCTCATTAAAGATATATCTTCTATAGCTTGATGGCTTCCTCCATCTTCTCCTACTGTTACTCCTGCATGAGTAGCTGCTATTTTAACATTTAAGTTTGGATATGCTACAGAGTTTCTTATTTGTTCATAAGCCCTTCCTGCTGCAAATATTGCAAAAGTACTTGCAAAAGGTATTTTCCCACAAGTAGCAAGACCTGCTGCTGTACCAATCATGTCACCTTCTGCTATCCCCATATCAAAAAATCTATCTGGAGCAACTTCTTTAAATGATATACTTTTTGTAGCTTTTCCTAAGTCTGCATCCAATACTACTATATCTTTATTTTCTGCAAGTTCTTTTAACACTTGTCCGTAAGCTTCTCTAGTTGCTATTCCCATTCCTATAGACCTCCTTCTAAATCTTTCAATGCTTGTTCTGCTTGTTCTGCATTTGGAGCTGTTCCATGCCATGCAGCATTATTTTCCATAAATGAAACACCTTTACCTTTTACAGTTTTAGCTATTATTACTGTTGGTTTTCCTGTAACTTTTTTAGCTTCATCTATTGCATTTCCTATTTCATCAAAACAATGTCCATTTATTACTATTACATTCCATCCAAAAGATTTAAATTTGTCATCTACTGGACTAACATTCATTACTTCTTCATTAGAACCATCTATTTGCAATCCATTTAAGTCAACAAATGCAATTAAATTATCTAATTTATAATGTGATGCTGTCATTGCAGCTTCCCATATTTGTCCTTCTTGAATCTCGCCATCTCCTAAAATAGTGTATACTTTATAGCTTTTATTATCTAATTTACCAGCTAATGCCATACCATTTGCAGCAGATAAACCTTGTCCAAGAGAACCAGTAGACATATCTATTCCTTCTACCTTTTTCATGTCTGGATGTCCTTGTAACTTAGAAGCAAATTTTCTTAAACTTATTAAATCCTTTTTTTCAAAATAACCTCTTTCTGCCAAAGTTGCATATAATGCTGGTGCAGAATGTCCTTTTGATAATACAAATCTATCTCTATTTTCATCATTAAATTTTATAGGGTCTATATTCATTTTTTCAAAATACAATACAGTTAAGAT
Source organism: Clostridioides sp. ES-S-0005-03 (assembly GCF_020658455.1). Taxonomy (NCBI): domain Bacteria; kingdom Bacillati; phylum Bacillota; class Clostridia; order Peptostreptococcales; family Peptostreptococcaceae; genus Clostridioides; species Clostridioides sp. ES-S-0005-03. The sequence goes on from NZ_JACVWI010000001.1 coordinate 1,502,825, forward strand.
ATCTACTATTGACAGTGAACCTCCTGGGTGTCCAGACTTCGCTTCTGTTATACTTTTTATAATACTTATTCTTATGTTTTTAGCTATTTGTTTTAATTTTTTATTCATTTTTATACCTCTTAAATTTTTATATTTCTACTAGGATTTTATTGAAATTTATTTCTCTATTTGCCATTTTACGCAGAAATTCTCCCACTTCATTAAGACCTATTTTATGTGAAATCATTGGTGTAAAAATAATATCTCCTTTTCCCATAAAATCTAATGTTGCGGTCCATGCTCTTCCAGGATAAGGACTTGTATATGAATTCCAAGAACCTTTCAAAGTAAGTTCTCCACGTAATATGCTCTCAGCAGCTTTTGCACTAAGTGGTAATTCTGTATGCGAAATACCTACAAATACTATAGTTCCTCTTTTTTTTGCTATAAGTAGAGATTGCTCTTGAGTAAACCTACTCCCAGCAGTCTCTATGACAATATCAGCACCACCATTAGTTATTTTTTTTATTTCTTCAATTGCATCTACTTCTTTTGAATTTACTGTATAGTTCGCTCCTAGACCTTTAGACAGTTCTAGCTTTTCATTAAAAATATCAACAGCTATAATTTTAGATGCTCCAAAAACCTTTGCCCATTGTAAAGCAAACTGACCTATTGGACCACACCCTAGTACAACTACACTATCTCCTACCTTAATATCTGCTTTTGCAATCCCATGATATGCTATAGTTGCTGGTTCAATTCCAGCAGCAGTTTCATAATCTAATGTATCTGGTAATTTTAAAACATGCTCTTCAGGAACTTTCACATATTCTGCTAAAGCTCCATTTACTCTTGTCCCAATTATATTGTAGTCATTACATAATCCAAAATTCCCCTCTTTACAATAACCACATTCTCCACAAGGAACTAATGGAGCAACAGCTACTCTATCTCCTACTTTAATACTCTTTACTTTTGACCCTACTTTAGCAACTTCACCAGAAAACTCATGTCCTAAGATTAATGGATATGCTGTACCTCCACTCAATCCACTAACCATAGACCTAGGTAAATCCGAACCACATATTCCAACATATTTAACATTTACAAGTACTTCTCCATCTGTTATTTCTGGTATATCAACCATTTCATATCTAACATCACCTATATCGTATAGTACTGATGCTCTCATCTTATTTGCCATATAAACCTCTCCCTTCATGCTATACACTTATATATAGCAATATTTATGCCATACAAAAAACAAATAATTCATATCTACAAATACCTTACATACAAAGCATTTTGACAGTGTATAATACATTTTATAAAATCAAATTACATTATTGTATAAATATAAAAAAATATGTTTTAAATAACAAAATAAAATTCATAAAATTAATAGTTGAGTACAATAAAACAGAATCCTAATATTTATCAAAATAAAAAGAAATCTACATTTCATTTATAGCTTTTCAGATAATCTCTGATACTCCTATAAAATCAATTATAGATTTCTTGATTCATTGTATTCTTATATTTAATAAACTTAAGCTATGCTACTACAGGTTCTTCTGCAACATTTTTAAGTGCTTGTTTTTCTAAATATTCAAGTATACTTGTTTTATTCTTTCTAAATAATGCCCATAAGACAAAGTAAATTCCAACTGCTAATCCTATATAAATTGTATTTGCACTTAAGAATGCAAAGAATACTAACCCCATCAAAGGTTTTCCTAGTATATTGAAACTTGTTATAAGCATAGCTCCAGCTGGTATAGCAACACCTACACTTGTAGCCATATCTGTAAATAATGGAGCCGTAGATGTACATATATATAATCCTAATCCAAACCATATTATACCTGAAACTATTACTTTTGGTATATTACCATTATGTACTGCAACTAAACCTTGTACCATATATGGAATTGCAAGTAAGTCTACAACTGGTAATACCTGATTCCCTGGAAGTATCATAGCTACTACAAGCATTATTGGAATTAAGATAAGACCTGATATTAAAGTTGCAGGTTCACCATATCCCACAGCATCATTTACTGCTATATACCACTCGCGATTTCCAGCTTTTTGCATAATCTTTCTAGCAGCTTCTGTTATAGGTGCAAATGCTTGAGCAAACATACTTGCTACTTTTGGGAATATTGCCATAACAGCACTTGTAGATATACCAACTTTCATTATTTCTCCCCAAGCTTCCATAGTAGTTATTCTAGTCATATTACCTAGTATACCAATAAACATACCCAAGAAAAGACCTAGAGTAATCGGCTCACCTAAAAATCCTAATTTCTTTTCTAATTCTTTAGGGTTTAACTTTATTTTATTTAGTCCAAGTTTGTTATATATAGGGTCTGCAAATACTGCAAAGACAGAAGCTTCAACATTGTGCATAGCTATTATTGTACAATTAGGATATCTATAATAACTAGACCATCTCTTTGCAACTAATTCTGATATTAATAAACTGTATAAGTTTAACAAGACCATACACCCTATACCTAAAGGGAAATTGCCTGTCACTCCTATTACCATTGCTCCCCAAACCATATAAGAATAATTATTCCATAAATCTGATGGTTGGAATACATCTGTCCACTTTACTAAAAATAAAATAGTTTGCAATAATATTCCAAGACCTAAGTATATCATACCTGCACTTGTTGAAAATGCAACTAATGATGTAGCTTGCCAACCAACATCAAACACAGGTAAATTTACTCCTGTACTATCTACCATTCTATTAATTACTGGTGTTATTATTGGTGTAAATGAATTTAATATTAACGTAAAACCTTGCAAAGCAACACCTGCATATACAGCTGAAAGAAACGATTTCTTAGTAGTCACTTTAAATATTTTTGCTATTATGAATATTATAATTGGAACTATAATTGCAGAACCAAATGTATCGATTATAGATTTCATAAATGTTAACATCTTTTACCCTCCTATTTCTAAACATTTATCAAATTAATTAAATATGTCTAAATAAATATCTTTTTGTTGTCATTTTTATTCTAATAAATTCTTAAATGATGCCACTTTAATTAAATTTATTTTGATAGTAGTTATTTGAATAATAGTTTATTATAGTATCTAAATTATTAATTTAAATACTATAAACACTATTTATTTAAACTATCAATAACCTTTAAAACTTCTTCAAAGAATGCATCTTCTCCTATACCAGTAAGACAAGCAAATGCATTTATAGTTGGTATTCCGTAATCACCTGATTGAAGTGGGCTTGTAAATGTTATAAAATCAAATCTTCCTGATTGTGCCAAATTTAATGCTTCTGTTGGTCTAGCCTCTGTTGTTGTAATAGATATACCCTTATCTCCTAATACTTCTTTTAATTTACCTGCCACCATTGATGATGTAACTGTTCCTGAACCACATACTGATAATACATTAAATTGTTTCATAATAATTTCCTCCTAATATTATATTTAAGTTTTATTTTATATAAATTAAATTGCTCAAAAGTTAATACTGCTTTTAAGTTTCTAATTTTCTATTATTTACTTCTAAAACATCTTTTCATTATATTTCTATAAAATTTAATAATTCAGCTACTTCTTCTTTTGTTGATGCATTTTTTATATCTCTCAACAGCTTTATATTCTGAAAAACTGACATTAAATCTTTTAATAATTTTACTTGAGAGTCTGGATTCTTTACTGCTAGTAAAAATACAAGCTCCACATCTAATTTATCTGTTGGGTCTATCATTGAATTAAATTTTACTGGATTTTTCAATATTCCTACAGCTACATTAGATTCATTTACATGTTGTGAGTCTGTATGTGGAATCGCAACACACATTTCTCCAATATTAAGCCCTGTAGGTAATGTTTTTTCTCTTTTCAAAACGGCATTTATATATGTATTTTTTACATATTTTTTTTGATACATTTTATTTCCTAATTCTCTGATAATACTTTCATAATCATTAGCTTCTAAGTCTAATGATATTAAATCTACATTCATTACTCTAACTCCTCTCAAATTGTTGCTATATCTATATATTTTTAAATTTATCAAATATAATCTTCTTAAAATCTTCTTTATCAAAACACTGTTTAGCACTATTCATAAACTTTTCATCTTTTAAAATTTCAAGAACATTCTTAACAATATCTTTATCATTAGTCTTAAAAACTGGCATAAATACAAAATTCACATTGCCTACACCCCAGTCAATAGGGTTTTTTAATTTAATAAAAACAAATCTTGTACTATTTACTGTAGAAGAATCTCCATGAGGTACACCTGTAGCCCCTTTAGAATAGGTTGGAAGCATTTCTTCTCTATGTAGAACTGAATCCAAATAATCTTTTTCCACATATCCTTTATTGATAAGAATTGAACATACATATTCTAGTAAATCCTTTTTAAAATATATATCTGGCTCAAATATTACTAAATCCTCATCAAGCATTCTTCCATATCCTTTAATTTGACTATCATCTTGCTTTTTTGAAAGATAGATATCTAGGTTTTTAAAAACATCTTTATTATATGGAATAAAATTTATGCCTGGTATTTTGGGATTTATTGTACCAACAATGGCTAATATATTATTTTTTTCTCTTAATTTTTCAATTTTATAGGGAAGATTCTCATCCAAAGCACTCATTTGATAACATTTAGTATTGTTGTACTTTTCTTCTAATGTTTTGCTTATGTACTTAGCGGTTCCCTCTCCAGTAAGACATAGGGCTACAATTGCATTGGTTTTATCTATATGCTTTTCCAGTTCATAATTATATCCCATCCTATCTTTTACAAGAGAAAAAAACATTTCATCAAGTTCTTCATCTCCCATAGAAACTTTCCTAGCTGCTTCTAATGCCATTAAAAGATCTACTCTATCAATAGTTTTAGTATTTATGTTAGTTCTCTTATTTACTATTTGTCCTATATTTGTAAGTGACCCAATATCAACTAGAAATAATATTCCTTTCCCTTGGTCTATTATTTTTGACAACTCCACCGCCTTGTTATATATATTCATTGGTTTTTCATCTAAAGGCATGTCTATGGCCACAGGAAATTTTACTCCCAAAAGCTCTTTAACAACATTTACAGTTTCTGTAGCTATACGACCATGAGAGATTATTATCAATCCAACTTTATCTTTTTTTACTTCATTCTTTAAGGCTGATTTTATATAAAGTGTTATAAATCCAATCTCATCTTCTGGAATCTTAATTTCATTTGTATCTTCAATTTTTATTGCAAAGCGTTTTGCTATTTCATATTCTTTTGAAAAATCTATTTTTATTTTTTCTAAGTTTACATTTATTATCTTTTGATTTAGTTTAATCCTTTTTATTGCTTCTTCTAAATGTATTGCTAGATATTTAAATGCATTTTTATTTACTTCTAAATTAGTATTTTTTTCAATTATATTATTCATTAGCTCTTTTACCAGTTTTACTAGACTATCACTTACAAAGCTATTTAAATCACTCATTGAGAAGATTTCTTCATCGTTTTCTAGATTAAACTTTATGTCAGCAAATCTATTTAAAACAAAAGTCCATAAAATGTTTTCTATGTCAATATCTTCAATATCTAGAGACTTTAAATCATAATATTTCTTTTCAATTGTTTTATATATATCCTCTGGTAATATGTACTCATCATTCACAATATTTTCTTTTATTGAGGATTCCTCTACATTAAATGGTATAAATATAGCATTTTTTAAATACTTTCTTATTTCTGTGTATTCAACCTCTTGAAAAGCAGCATCTTTGAAAGAATCCTTAAGCTTTAAAACTTCATTTATATCTACTACTACTATTGATTCACAATCTTCATCTTTAGAATTTATAAACTTCATAAAAGCTCTTGCACAAAGAACCTGAATCATATTTTGTAATTGCCCTATATTTCCACTAAATTTTTTTAATGCAAGTATTTCAATCACATTTTTATCTACAAATATTTTTGCATTTATTCTGTTACACTCTTGTTGAAAGATATTGTATATAAGGTCTATTTTTTCTTTTAACAGTCTATCATGTAATGATGGTAATGTTATTAGCATTGGTATTCTTCTTCTAAATGTCAACAATAAATTAGTCTCTACGTTTTCAGTAGTTGCTCCAATCAGTATCATGCTTACCTTTCTTTCAGCATTAGTTTCACCTAATCTTCTAAATTTGCCTCTGTCTAAAATAGAAAATAGTATTTCTTGACCTTTTGGAGGTAATCTATGAATTTCATCTAAAAATAAAACTCCTCCATCAGCTTCTTCTACAAGACCTGGGGTATCATATTCAGCTCCTGTAAATGCACCTTTTTTATATCCAAATAATAAAGATAACAATAATTGTGGATTATCACTGTAATCAGCACAGTTAAATACAACAAAATTAGAATTTTCTTTTATTACCTTTTTTTTCTTTGCAAACTCATACATATGTTTAGAAAATAAACTCTTACCAACTCCACTTTCTCCTACAATTAAAGTTGGAAGACCTTTTGGAGGATACAATATAGCAGACTTTGCTTGTTCTACAGCATTTCTAAGACTTCCCTTATTTCCAATCAAAGTTTCAAACGGGTCGCTTGATTTTTCTTCAATTACCTCTACAATTTCCATTTCTAAACTTTCTTTAGGCAAAATTTCCTCTACAACTCTTCTTGATATATTGAATCCTTCTGTCATCAACTCTCTGGTAATTTCTGAAATAGAAATATCCTTGCTGTTTTGCAATATTGCTGAAATCGCTGACTTTAAATAAGGATATCTTCTTTGTCTCGAATTACTTATATTGAGTTCTTTCCTTAGATTAGTTATATTTTCTCTAGTTGTATTTAAAAACTTTGCTATTTGAACATCTGTTAGTGGGTCTTTTTTATTTTCTGTATTTATGATGTTTACAAGTTTATCTCTCAACTCCATGCTTGATAACTCCTTTCTTGATAAATATATAAGCAACTATCGTGCCATACTTATTTCAATACTTTTTTTCTTTGCAACGCTTGTAAATGACTACTTTTTCATAAGTATTCATACATTTTGATAAACATTTGCTTTTTGTACATTTAGTAATTTACTAAATGTATTAACTGTTTTTGATTGCTGATATTATAATTCATAATATAGATTATCATATAAATTAGTTATAAAATTAGGATTGAAAAGTTTATTTAATTAGATATAATATTATATATCTACTCAACAAAGAATTTATGAACCTTTATGCTTTTAACACTTTCTGTTTTTAAATTTTAATTCGATATAATAGTATTTTATTAAATTCTCATATACACAGTAATTTAATCATATCTCTAACTGAGGTATGACTTTATATGACATATTATACTATTTTATTTATAAAAATAATTTACAAGTATTAAAATTACACACAGAGAGGAAAATAATATGAAAACATTTAAATCTGAAGCTTTATTGAAATACTCTGCAAAAGATATATTTAATATATTTATAAAATCTGCAAGACTAAATTTCCCTAATTTTAACGAGAAGAGGGCGGTAGGTACATTTGTACAACAAAAAAATAATAAAAGATTTAAGGTTGAAATAACTAATTTTGAGAAGAATAGAATATATGAGATAAAAACAAGCAATAACAGAGAAAGTTTTATTACTAGATATGAACTTATACATATTGATTTAGAAAATACAAAACTTATTTTCACTGAAAGTGAAAGTGATAGAAATATATTTGGAAAAATTAATTCACTTATTGTAAGAATCTTATTTGGAAAAAGACAACCAGATGAATTTAATAATTTTATAAAAAAATTAGAACTAGAACTAGCAAATAAAAAGATTAATTCATAAATATAAATTAAATACTATTGTACTTAAAAACAATTAAATATATTTATTATAGAAATTAAATAGTTAAATAATTTATACTATAAGATAAATAAGGAGTACTTTTAATTATCTTTATTCTATGCGATTACCTAATAATAAAAGCTGTAGATTTTACCTACAGCTTTTTTAGATACTACTTATTTACATTGTTAAGACCTTTTGAATCTTATTGAAATACTTTATTCGCCTTAATACTCATAGTAGATTACATCTTTATACTCATCAAAAATCTTCTTATTTAACTCATCTCCACCGTCTATATTTGCACTATAAAAAATTGGTGGATTCTTTAACCCTCTATTAACTAACTCTTGAGTAACTTGAGCTATAATAGAATTCATAACAGTGGTTGCAATTACAGTAGACGTTGGACTAACTTTTTGATTTAGTCCATCTATGTCTACACAGGCATCTCCCTTTTGACCATGATTATCTATTACTAAATCACACACCTCATAAAGATTTTTTCTTGAAGAATGTCTTGAAGATACGCTCTTTGAATAACTTAAATTAGTTATACATATTACTGTTGCCATCTTTTTTTTAGCTTCTATAGCAAACTCTATACTTACTGGATTTCTACCAGATACTGAGTGAACTATAACTACATCTCCTTCTTTAATTGGAGTCTTATCAGCTAGAGCTGCACCATATCCTTCTAGCCTTTCCATCTTACTAGTGTGAGTTATCGGTGCTGTATCTAGCATTAGAGACTTTGCAAATACTGGATTTATAAGAACACATCCACCTGCCCTGTAGAATAATTCTTCTGTTAGTATTCCTGCATGTGAAGCCCCAAAGGAAAATATAGCACTTTTGTTTTCTATTGCCTCAACAAGGATTTGTACTGCTTTTTCCATATTGACTTTTTCTTCATTTTCTATTATGTCAATTAATCTTTTTATCTCATCTATGTATTTAAATTTCATACTTATAATACTCCTCCAAATAATGAACCTATAAACTTACTGATTATACCAAATAATGAAAGGTCGTTACCACCAAATATTAGTATCCAGTTTTTAATAGTTCCTGAGTAAATTACAGCAGATATTCCTACTAAAGCTACCATAAGTATTGCAGCTACAGCTGTACCTATTATAGCTCCACGTATACCACCTTGCGATTCTCCTATTACTGCTGCTGCTCCGCACTCAAAGAATGAAGTTATAACAAGTGGTATAATTAACATGTTAAATATATTGAAATAGTTACATATTAAAATCATAGCTGTAGATGTTAACATAGCAACTAAAAATCCTATTAATACAGCATTTGGCTTATAGTTAAATAGTATTGGACAGTCAAAAGCTGGTAGTGCGTTTGGTACAACTTTTTCTGATATGCCTTGGAATGCTGGCATTATTTGATTTATTAACATTCTTACCCCATGAAGCATGATTATAAGACCTGCCCCAAAAGAAAGACCTTGCTTTATTGCATATGTTCCAATAAACTCATTAGCATCCTTAAATGCCCCTGGTATTACTATTCCAACAACTATAAACATTAAAAATACTGCCATTCCACCACTTATAGATATTTCTCTAAAGAATGATAAACTTTGAGGTATGTTTATATCTTCTGTAGACTTTTCTTTATTTCCTACTAACTTAGCGACAAACCCTGATACAAGTGCTAAACAACCTGCTGGATGCCCTAGTGTAAAAGATTCATCTCCAATAACGTCAAATACATACTTTCTTAATAACCATGGCATTATTGACCAGTAAAGTGCTGATAGTACTGCTGCAAAAGCTATTAATACTCCACCACCTAATCCAGCTTCAACTCCTGATGCTACAAATATAAACGGAAACCAGTAAAGCATGTGACCTGTTAAGAAGATTGTCTTAATAGGTGTAAATCTTGCTATCATTAAATGAAGAGCTAGACCTACAAACATAGCTAAACCTATAACTCCTCCATAACTTGCAGTAAAAGTAACATCACTTAAACCTTCTGTTACCGCACCACCACTTATACTTTGGAAAGCTCCATTAATTGGTGCTATCGAACTGACTAACATACCTGTTCCAGTTTCCATAATTATGATTCCAAAAGCTGCAAGTAATGCACCCTTTATAACATCTGATGCTTTCTTTTTCTGTAATATAAGACCAAATGCTGCTATTAATCCAATTAGCATAGACGGATTACGTAAAATATTATTTGAAATAAAATCAAGCATTATATTTTTTTAGTGATAGGTTAACTATTTAAGTTTTCTACCACTAAAATCCCCCTCTCTTGCTTACTATTTTTAATTTCAGTAAGCTTTTATTTTATGTCGATTAACTTAAATTTACTTTTAAATTTACTTTTTTAAATTTATACTATTTCTTATCATTTAAAAAGGTTTGAACAACTTCTGTAACTTCTGCTAAGTCCATATACTTCTTAACTGGATATACTGGTACATTACAAGTTCCTTTTAATTCATTTAATAATTCTTGGCTTGTAAATATACAGTCACAATCAGCTCCTCTAGCTGAGTTTATATCTGTATTTTCTACTTCACCTTCTATACTTAACTGCTTTAAAACCTTTTGTATCGTCATTTTTAATACCATTGATGAACCTACACCAAATCCACATACTGCTAATATTTTCATTTTAAATTCCTCCTAATTTTGTTTATTTATAAGTTCTAGTATTGAGGTTTTGTCTCCATTAATTATTAAATTTATATTTTCTTCTTCATACATCATTTCTGAAAGTGATGCTAATGCTCTGATGTGAGTAGTGTTATCTATAGCAGCTAGTACCATAAATATATTCACTGGCTTTCCTAATAAATCAACCTCATCTTTTACTATAAGTAAAGACATGGCAAGTTTGTTTACCCCTTCTTTAGAACTTGCATGTGGTAGAGCAAATCTATCAGCTAAAACAATATAAGGTCCATACTTTTCAACTGACTTTATCATATTTTCTATATACAAGTCTTCTATAGAGTTGTCTTCTAACAATGGTTTTGAGGCTATTTTTATTGCTTCTTTCCAATCTTTAACATTTTTTATTATATTGACCCTATCTTCATTAATTAATTCCTTTAACATTGGTTGATACATCTCTCCTTCATCTATCTTATGTATTATGTTTAATAAGTCAGCTTTTAGTGATTCTTCGTTATTAATAACTCCATTTTTTCTTATCGCCTGTATTATCAGTTCAAGATTGAAATACTTCTCATTTTCTTTTACACTTATGAGTTTGTTCATCAGTAATTGAATGTCTGATGTTGTTAAAAGAGGATTCACAACTATTACATTACTTACATTTTGTATGTCTATGGTTGTAATTATGTAATCATAGTATATATTTACTTCTTTTAGTTGCTTAATAGATACTATACCTACTATTTCTATAGTTGGTATGTATTTGTATAGCTGTATTTCCAAACTCTTTGATACCATAAGACCATTAGGACAAACTAGTAAAACTTTATTCTTTCTTAGACCATTATCTCTAGAACCTCTTAAGTATCCTCCAAAATATGCTGCTATAAATCCTATTTCTTCTTCTCTTATACCTTCAAATACAGGAAACTCTTCTTCATTTTCTATAATTGACTTTATAATCTTATAAAGTGACTTATGTTTATACTTCGTTTCGTCTAGCATAGGGTTGCTAATAGGAAACTTAAATCTTATTCTGTTGTAAGAAGAATGCAAGTGCCTTAAAATATTTTTTTTAAACTCATGTTTACTTTCTAATTTTATTGCTGTATTTACTTCAAACTTGTCTATAAGTTTATCTACATATTCTTCAACAACATCTTCCTTAACTTCACTATTTAAACTAGGAAGTGAACTTACATAAGCACATACATAGGCTTGTTCATTTTCATTAGCTTCTTCACACAAAAGTTCTTTACAATTATTAAAGTAACTAATTTTTTTAGCTTCATTTAGATATTTATAAGAATACAAGGTTTTCCCATCTCTTATTCTTTTATTTAGAAACTTTGTAAACTTAGTTAAATTTAATAAAGAGTAATCTGTAAGGTTTATGCATCCCTTTGTATCAAAGTCAGTTACTTCCTTACTTATAGAATTAATTTCTAATACATTTTCTTGTGTAAGTAGCAAGAAAAGTTCTCTAATAACATATTCATCACCTATTACTTTGTACTTTCCCTTGTACTCTAATTTTAGTCCCATTGTTTGAAGGTGCTTTTTTATATCAGTTATTGTTTGTACTACTGTGTTTTTTGAAAGTAACATTTCATTTGTTAGTTTTTCTATTGATATTTTTTCATCATGTAATATCTTGTTTAATATAAAAGTTTTTCTATATTCACTATCTAGAAATTTATCTTCTTCAGCTGAAATTATTTTTCTTACATTACCTAAGTTACCTTCAAATATAAATTTGTGCTTTATATTTTTTATATTACCTCTTTTTCCTAGTTCTTCATTTATAGATAGGATATCGTAATAAACAGTTCTTTTTGATACATTAAACTTTTCTTGTAGCTCTTGTGATGTTACATTGTTATTTTTAATAATAAAATCTAATATTTTTTTAGCCCTTTCCTTCATACTGCCTCCTTAATTTTATTATCTATATTTTACATACATAGTGCCATACCAAATAATTGCACATGATTTTACCTTATTCTATAATTTTGCACAGTTTAACCCTAATCTAAAAGATAAATGATACTAAAAAGTATTTTTTAAAAAATATGGGAATGGCATAGATTATTTTTTCAAAAAACAATCTATACTGAGTAAAAAATCCCTAAGTTGTGTCTACTTAAATAAATAGTACTGTAATGATTTAATACAATCAAATACAATTATTACCATACAGATTGAAATAAGTATCTTTGCTAAAATCAGAAAAACACAGAATTTAGTATGAAGGTATGATACGATATATTTAACAAATAAATTGAAAGATAACAAATCAACCATCAAATAAAATAATGTCTATTATATTTATTATCAAGAAATTTTTGAAAGTAAGGAGAATTCGTATGGAACTGTTTAGCAAAAATAAAAAAGAAACAAAAGTCGAAAAATCAGAAGTAAAGCAGTATATTACTGGAGCAGGTGGCTGTATTGTCAGCAAATCGATTCTCAATGGAACATCAAAACTGAGGTGGCTTTTTAGAGAGCATAGTGAGTTTGGAAATGGATGGATTGCTTTTGGTGATACAGATACACAAGAGTATGTAGACAATCCCAAGAATATGGCAATTGTAGATTTTAATACACTTATTAACGTTGAACCAACTACTTTGAATATTTTTTATATGCCCATAGGAACTGATTTAGAATTTCACTCTAATAAAAGTGGAAAATATTTTATTGATACAAATACAGGAAAAGAAATTAGAGAACAAGTTAAACATCCTGCTCAAATAGCATTTGAAAAAAACCTAAAATTTCTAAATCAGGAAAACTATTCAATAGAATTCTTTCAAAGCTTGTTTCAAAGAAGTGAGAAACTTGAACCATTCATTATAGGAGAAACAGATTTCCCAAGTGGAGAAGTTGTCCTTGCAGACCCTCTTGCGTATTTAGGTAGTGAATATATGACTTATTTAGAAAGAAAAATACCTGTTGGAAGTTATTCGGTAGAAATTTCTATCTGCCATTCTAAAATTGCAGGACTTAGAATTGCAGCATCAAGATTGATTATCAATGACAAAAAACCTATCAAGTATGAAATTGCAATGCCAAAGGGAAAGAAATGCGAAGATTTTGGAAAGTCAGGAGCATGGACTTTCTTTGGTGTGGATACAGGATTAGCCTGTTTTTCAGACGCAAAAGTTGCAAAGGAGTATAGTAATTTTATAACAAAATGGCAAAATGAAAATCCAAGTAAAAACAAATATAATGATTATTTTGCAACACTTTTTCAAAAAAGTCATGAAATGCATCCAAATTTACAGAATAAAAATGGCAATTTCTTACTTTTAAAATTACCACAAACATCCTACAGATTAATTATGTTCACAAGCGGTATAGGTGATGGTATTTACAGCGGATATTGGGGGCTTGATGCAGATGGAGAGGTCGCAGAACTTGTAATCCCATTTATGAATCCAACATATTTTTAAGATATTAGGTTGATTATCAGTTTAAATTTATCATTAATATTAGTATTATACACAATATATGTTTGCCTCTATAAGAAAATCTTTTGAAAAATACAATTTTCTTATAGAGTTTTTTTATAATTACTTTTTAATTACTCTTTTTTCATTAGAAAGATATCATCTTTAGACATATTTTTGAATATAAATACTACAAACATTATTTCTTTTTATTTTTTGTTCTTGAAGCATGCTTAATAATCCATTGACATTCTTTTGTTATATTTTCTGTTTGCCAACTAGAAATAATTAATTCAAATTTGTCTTGCTCTTCTTTGTATAAATCATTTAGATTATTTGCTACACTCTTTTGAATTGTTTTATCTGTATCATTTTTTAGATTAGACAATAATTCAAAATAAGTATCAAAGTATTCTAAGGCAACATACATTTTTTTTGCCCATGGCAACCGTATTCTGAGACATTCACTGGATAATCGACGAACTCTTTTATTACTATCTTTACTCCATTTTAAAAGCAATTCCATAGACTGTTCTGGAAAATTATTTATTATAGTACGCATACAATATTCACTAGTAAATCTTTTTGTCAACTCCTTACTGAAAGTTGTACTTACTTCAAAATTTTCTCCACCAAACTTCTCTACATACTTTCCAATGGGCCATAGCCAATAACCCTCTGTAAACATGCCTAAACTGCCTTCTAACTCTGGACCTAATATTTTCTCAAAAACATTAATAGTATCTGAATAGTTTAAATTGATAGACTTTTTTAAAGCATTTGCTAATAACTCTTGCCTTTCATTGAATTCTAACAATTCAATAGTTGGTTTTGTTAGTGAAAAAAACTCATTAATAATAAATTCTGGATATACTGATTTTATTTTTTCAGCTAAGAAGTTTACATATTCAATGTCATAGTAGTCTTTCACTTTCTTAGCCATCTTTTCTAAACCCTGTCAATAAATGAGAAATCGCTTTATAAACTTGATTTTTATCTAAAATATTGCTTTCTGCAAGAAAAATAGATAAATCATTTAATGCACCAGAAATCATATGTGAAATCATATGAATATCAAACTCTATTAATTTCCCATTTTTTTGTGCAACTAAGAGTTGTTCTTCCAAAAGTAAAACAGAATTCTCATTATCCATTTTTTTCCACTCTGTCCATTCTATAATATTGGGTGCTTCGATTAATAATATTCTTTTGTTAGATTCTAAAGTAGCTGATTGTACAAATCCAACACAACCTAAAATTAACTGTTCCCATATATCTTCGGATTTCATAGCTTCTTTTTCTACATTTAATCCAACTTCATACTGAACAAGATTTAAAACTGCTTTAAATAGATTTTTTTTATTTTTAAAATGGTGATATACTGCACCTCTAGTCATATTAGCTTCTTCTGCGATAGCTTCTAATGATGTCTTCTCATATCCATAAGTAGAAAAATGATTACGTGCAATAGCAATCAAATTTTTTGTAGTATTTATAGATGCTAATTCTTTTTTATTTTTGTTCATTTTCTTTACCTGATTTCTTATAATTTTTAAGATACTCATTTGATGGCGGAATTATTTGAATAATATCAACCAAAATTTTACTTGGAGTTTCAATAATAAAATGTCTTTGTCCAAATTCTTCATTTTTTATATCTAATAAAAGTGATGATTTTTTTCTACTAATTACTTCTGAATATACAGTGTTTACGTCATTAACTTCAATATTAAGAATAAGGCCTTCACACTGTTTTCTATAAAGTTTAGGTATTGAATCATGTGAACTATCAATCAATGCCAACTCAAATTCATCATTGTCTTTTAAGCTAATATACCAATCATTATTAAAGGTTTCCTTGAAATCAAATAATTCTATAAAAAAATCTGCTTCTTTTCTTATATCATTGCACATTAGTACAGGATAAAAACTATTTTTCATAAAAATAATCTCCTTTATATTTGGTATCATCAATATAACATACGTACAGTATGTATGTCAAATATTTTTGAATAAAGGAGATTGAGAATTTATTTTAAAAGAAATATCTAAATTATCTTATAATCTTCCAGTTACTATCGTTTTTGAACAACAAGAGTGGGGCGAAACAATACATTTCAACTGATTTAATTTTTATTTCAAAATCTATTTTAGATTTTCATGACATAAAAATATACTCCCTTCATAGCATCAGTTGTTATTATTTCAACTGTATACTTATAAAGGGAGCATATCAAAATTTCCAGTAATATTGAATAAGAAAAATATATTTACACAAATCTATCTATATTCTCATAAAATTAATTAAAAGTATTCCTTTCTTTAAAAGTACCTATATAATTGTTTTGTAAGAAACCTTTCAATATCTTAATTTTTCTGTAAAAATTATATTATATCTTGAAATTTTATTTTAATCTATCTTTATTTCTTCTTCATATTTTTGAAATTCTAAATTTGCTTTAAACAAATCTCCATCTATCTCTATATAGAATTTTCCACCTTGTAAGTTTACTAAATCTCTTGCAATAGCAAGTCCTAACCCACTACCTTCAGTATTTCTTGATTCGTCAGCTCTTTTAAATCTTTCCATAATTTCACTTGGGTCAAAATTTAACTCATATGAAGATATGTTTTTCATAACCACCTTTACATTTTCACCATTTTCATAAACATCTATATAAACTCTAGTACTTTCTAAAGAATATTTAGCTATATTTGATAATAGATTTTCAAAAACTCTATACATTCTTCTTCCATCTGCCCATATATACACTTTTTCATTTGGAACATTTAGTCTTATACTTAAATTATTTGTAGATAACTTTTCTTCTAGTTCACCTATACTTTGCCTTAAGAGTTGCACCAAATCAATTTTACTAATTTGTAACTCTATATTTCCACTACTTACTCTACTTGCTTCAAATAAATCCTCTATCAATAATTTTAACCTCTTTGACTTTGATTCTAGTACATTTATATAATCGTTTATATATTCTGGTTGTATAGAATCTTCTTTTTTAATTAAATCTACATAATTTATTATAGAAGTAAGTGGAGTTTTTAAATCATGAGATACATTAGTTATAAGGTCAGATTTCATCCTTTCACTTTTTACCTGTTCTTCTATTGCTTTATCCAGACCTTCTCCAATATTATTTATATTTTCTGCTAAAGATGTAAAATTATCATTTCCACTAATTTTTATCTTATAGTCTAATTCACCATCTTTTATTTTTTCGGTACCTTCTATAACATAACTCAAATAAGAAAGCCTTTTGGTTATATAAAGTGCAAAACCCAAAAATATACATATAGAAAATAACAATCCTAGGCTCACACTTTGAACACTAATTACAATTGTTAAAACCAAAGATATTATTACTATACCAATAACTTTTCTTGCTAAAGATACTTTTTTTATAGCGTTAATGACCTCCCTTACAGTTTTTATTAACCATAAAATCACCCTTACTATAATACTTGACTTAAATATACATATTTTATTTTCTAAATGACTTAACTGAACAGTTATAAAAAATATATTATTTGAAATTAGTAATGATGCTATAGAAATTAGTAATATAATATAAATATCATAGGATGTATCAATAACATACAGAAATAGAAGTATTATTGAGGTAACTATTATTACTGCATTAAATTCCATAGGTATTTTATTGTATATTAATAAAAATACATTGTCTTTCTTTAATGCCTTGTATTTAATTCGTTTACATAATATAATGGACAATAAACATATAATAGCTAAAATTAAACTAGCTACAAAAAATAATTGCACTTTTTCTGTAGCTTGCTTAAACGTTTCAAAGTTATTGTATACAATTCCATCTTCAATACTTAACTCTTTAGGAAAAGATACATAGGCTTCAAAAGCTTTATCCATACCATTTAGTTTTAAATCGATATTATTTAATTCAGATTTTTTTCCATTTAGTTTTTTAGTATAGGAACTTTTTTCTACTCCTTCTATTATTTCTACATCACAATAACCCTTTATGTTTTGCTTAAATTCATCTAAATCATTATATATTGTGTTCGTATAATACTCTCCTGTATATGTATTTCTAATATACATTTTTACATTTTTTAAAGAGTCTAAGTATTCTATAGATGATAGTTTATCATTTACAAAGTTATCATAATCATTATTTAAAGCAACATTTTTTCCGTTTCCTTCTGATTTTGAATCCTCATAATTTAATTTAAGTTTTTCTTCTTTGGTGTATCCACTACTTACAGATAGTTTCAAATTATATAATAAATCTTGAATTGTACTTTCATCAAATATATTGCTGTCATAAAAATCATCAGATATTCGAAAAATTCCACTATTTGTAGAAGTTTTTTGTATATTGTGTTTAGGTTCAGCAAGTCCTATTGATGCAAATAGTATAGCTAATGGAAACGAAATAGATACTATTATTAATGCTACTAACTTTAATGCTCTATATTTTTCCAAGTTGTTCACCTCATCTACATCGTCAATATCTTATATAAAATAAAATTCAATACAAGCATAATTCCCATAGAGTACACTAAGCTACTTGAGAAGAAGTTAAAACATATAAGAATTCCTAATATTTGTGTAAAAGTAAAAACGACTAAAATCAAAATGCAATTAAATATTAAACTCTTTTCTTTCATAAGTTTTCCGCTAAAATTTTTCAATCTTATAACCAACTCCCCACACCACCTTTAAAAATCTTGGTTCTTTTGGATTTATTTCAATCTTTTCTCTTATTCGTCTAATGTGTACTGCTACTGTATTTTCTGAATTAAAACTTTCTTCATTCCATACTTTTTCGTATATCTCATCTATCGAGAAGACTCGTCCTTTATTTTCTAAAAGAAGTTCAATTATTTTATATTCAATTGGTGTCATTTTTATATTTTCGCCATCAATCTTAACTTCTTTTGTCAATGTATTTAGCTCTAGAGCCCCACTTTTTAAAATTTCTTTACATGTATCTTCATAGTTACCTAAGGTTACATATCGCCTTAAGTTTGATTTTACTCTAGCTACAAGTTCTAATAGATTAAATGGTTTTGTTATATAATCGTCAGCTCCAATGTTTAATCCCATTATTTTATCTGTATCTTCACTTTTTGCTGAGATTAAAATTATTGGTATATTTCTTTCTTCACGTATTTTTACAGTTGCTTTGATTCCATCTAATTTAGGCATCATTATGTCCATTAAGATTAGATGGATATCATTTTTTGTTATTACTTCTAATGCTTTCATTCCATCATATGCTTTATGTATTTTAAATCCTTCTGATTTAAGATATATCTCTATTGAATCAACAATCTCTTTATCATCATCTACTACTAATATATTGTACATATTTTCACTTCCTCTATTGTATAATAATCCTTATATTTATTATACAATATCTTTCACTCCCTTTCTCAATAATGACTAAATTGTTATATTGTATTATCTTACATTTTTATAATTTTTCTTTATATCTATATAATAGAATATAAATCTTAAGAAAATATTATCCTAAATCTTAAATATTTCTTAAGATTTAAGATAAATTGAGGTTTATTTGAATTAATTAATTTGAATTATGTTGTTTTCAGATTACTTTCATTTAAGTATTTTGATTGGATTCAGCTGAATTAATGTATATAAATTCTTATTGAGTAGTTTTTATTTTCTAGGAGGAAGAATGGTGGAAGAATCATATTTTACTAATTTTCTTCCACCATTCTTCCTCCCAAATATACTTAGAAGCATTTATTTCACTGCAATAATAGCTACTTATTTAAATTCAATTCTTATACATCCTATCTACTATATACTATACATATCCTATTAAAATTTATATAAACAGAAGATAAACTTATTTCATTTTTTTAACATGTTCAGAATAATAAACAAAATGAAGGTAGAAAAAGTTATAATTTCATACCTTCATTTTGTTTATTATGTATCTATTTGTCATTTTTTTATTTCAAATTCTTAAAATATTCTTCGAGTTCAATTAATTTATCTTCCTCCACTATCACTAAAGTTTTTCAAATAAGAGAATTTAGCTGAATATATCCATCTAATTTTTACCATATAACCTATATGAATTGCATATACCTTAGTTGTATTTTTTATATAATCTAATTATTTCAATATAATTACTAAATATGTTACTAATAAATTTATTTATTTTATTGGCATTTATTATATTGTTTATTAGAATGAATTTAATAAAATTTTTAAATAAAAGGATATTGATAAAATGAGAGTAGCTGAGTATTTGTCACATAAACCTATAGTAGCAGTAGATAATCATGATAGAATTGATGGAAAGTATGCAAACAATTCTGATGCAAAAGCTTTGTCTTTAGAAAAACCCCAAAACAAATTGAGCATTTCCAATACTTACACATATACAACTCTCTTAAATTTGCAGTGAGTGGCTAATAGTGCAATTGATAACACTTATCAAAGTCTCTCAACACCTTATATTCCAACTGTTAAACTATACTTTAGTAGAAAAATCGCACACTACAAAACTTCTATATTTTTATTATATCATAATAATATTATTTTTGAATATGTGTACCAATTTGTGGTATAATAAAAGCAAGAAGAACTACAATCTATTTAGACGTAGAGTGAAGTTCAAATACTAAATGTTTATTCTTTTTGAACTTGATTTTTAGTTCAAAACTAAAGTCACTCCTGCCAGAGTGGCTTTTTACTTTTTTAAATAACTTACTAATTAAGTAAACTATTAAACTGGCAACTAAACTGGCTAGTATGCCCTGTAAAAAATTATCCATACATATTCACCTCCCTTCTATACCTTGGGAGGATAATCTTTTGTATGAACTCCACTCTATAAATTGTAGATTACATCTTCTTGCTAAAAAGATTATAACATATAACTTTTACATATTTTACCTATTATATATTTAACTAAGCAAATTTGAACAAAGCAAAAGCGCCTACCATTTAAGTAGGTGCTTCTTTATTCTTATATATCTTTACTCTAATCTCTATTAGTATTAATTACACCAAAAATATAATCACTAAGAATATTTTTTACTCTTTTAATCTTTTCTAACACTTTTATCAAACAGTATTCCTATTCCTCCTAGTAAAGCCAATATAGAACCAAAATTTCTATATTGTGAAATAGGTTGTTCTAAATATACATTGTATTGGTTGGTATCCATTGTTCCACCATTTTGTCACATAATACAATCTATATTAAATTGCCCTAAGGCTATACAGCAAAATAACACTATTATTCCAATTACAAAAGCAAATATACATATTGTAAGTTTAATATCATTATTTTCTATAAATATACCTCTCATAATTTAGATTTCTTTGTTATTTTTTAATTAATGATATATTATCTACATTTTTTATCTTTAAAATATGTTCAGAATAATAAATAAAATAAAAGTACAAAAACTTATACTTTCATACCTTCATTGTTTTTATTATTTAATTATCTATCATTTTCATTTTTTAAATTATTGATTTATATATATATAAATTCTATCTCAATAAAGTTTTCTAAACAAGAGAATTTATATAAATATTTTTGCAATTTATTCCAAGTCATTCTTCAAAATTCCTATAATACTCTTCTAAATAATATAGTTTTTCTTTACTTATGGACTTATGTGTAGTCGTAAGAGAACGTATAATTTTTCTGTTTTTAGTAGATTTTAATACTTTTTTCTTGAAAGTATCATACTCTTCACTAGTTATTATTATTTTATAATGCGATTGAAATCTTATAATATCTCTAGCTAAAAAATCCTTACAAATTAATCCTTTTAATATTATTTTTATTGTACTCTTATGCCATCCATATATCTGCTTTATGTCTCTTATTATTTCTTTTTTAGATATCAAAGAATCTTTTTCCCATAGATAGCACATTACCACAAATTCTGCTCTTACTAACTGTTCTATTAATATTTCTTCTTCCACATTTTGTCACTCCCTCAAATTCTGTCTAGTTCAAATTAATAATAGAAGCTTCTAATCATAATTGATACAGGTAATTTTTACCATAAAATCTATATATTTAGTATGTTTTTTTTAAGTAAAATGACGTTCATATTTATAAATTTATCCAATTTTCAAACAATCATGTTGAATAATAACTAATTCTGTTGTATTATTGTAGTTGTAGAATAAAACTAAATGGGCAAAACTAGAGAAATTTAGTGACGCAAAGCTATAGGGACTAAGACTTGTAAAGTATATTATAAGTTATGTCAGCCAGTTGCCAAAAAGATATTTTTCTTTTTGTTTTTATGAAAGTTTTTTAGGGGGATAATAATATATGTTTAGAGATAAAATGGATAGATGTACACATATGTTAACTGCTTATATTGGTAGTTCATATGATTATTGTGATTTTATAGATACACAGTTAGATGATTTTATACTAGAATATGGAGAAAATATAGTAGAATCTTGTTTGCATCAAGTGATGGTATTGGTAAGTAAGTATAATTAAATAGACCTTATTTTCTAGAAAACCCTTTTTAGTTTTATCTACTTTTAAATACTATTCTGTTAAAAAATTAATTAAAATATATTTCTAGCATTCACAGTTTTATTTTTTATTAAAACATGATATAATTTTGAGATTTTATTTAAGTACGAAATCAAAGAACACATGGACTGCTGTTTGCCTTCATTTCGTACATAACTTTGTTTCTATTCAAATCTGAAATAAGTTAGACTTTTAATATATTTATATTTGTATTTACCCTAATTTCTTTATTTTTAGAATCTAATACTTCTATAATATTAGTTAATGCCTTCTATACATCATTTTCATTTACAACAAAATTATTATTTATCACCATTACAATTTATAAATTTATCTATATTTAAGGGATGCTTAAATTTAGTTATTATACCTCTATTGCATAAAAGTTCTTTCACATGTTTATTCATATATTTACACAAAATATAAAAAAATTATATAATTCAATTGGAAATAGCATTTTTATATATATTAATGTAAAATTTTGTTTTTATTTGTATCATAAAGGTACTCAAGTCATATATATATATTAGGATATTGAATTTATCCTAATATATATATAGGAGTGGTAAAGAGTGGATAATACAAAGAGTTTAGAATATTATAAAAATAATTTAGAATCATATTCTAGTGATTTAATGAAATTAGTAATTGGATTAACACAGGAGGAATATTTAAATGCAAATACAAGAGTTTATTTAACACCTTGTCAAATATGGAGAATAATAAAATATTTTTTAGTTGGCGAAAGTTATGATTTATATGATGCAAAAGTTAAATTAGATTTTCAGAAAGATTTAAGTTTCAATTTAGATAATGGCATATTAAACGAACTTTCCGAAGAATTAGAATCTCTAATAGATTCTAATTATGTAAAAAACTGCAAACTTAGAGAAGAATTAAAAAGAGCTTTTAGATTGTCTGAGTGTTTAGCTGAAGCTATAAGACAAATAAGTTGTAATGATAACTGTGAATTTTTAGTAGGAAAATTATTTTGCTTATTGGTACAAATTATACTTTTAATAATATCTATTATAGCTAAAATAATTATACTGTTAATATTCTGTAGTGATTGCATTTCATGCAATGATGAAAAAGATGTAAGATCTTCTTTCTGCGATTGTCTAATTTGTGATTTAGAAAAAGAATTGGATGAAATAGAAGAGTTAATTGATGAACTAATTAAATTAGCCATTGCATTTATAAAATGTGGCTCAAAAAAATGTAAACATGATGAACATCACGGCTGTGACTATTGTAATATTTATCATGAAAACTCATCTTATATAAATAATTATGAAGATGATATACAAGAATGCTTTGATAAGTACAAAAAACAATGCTATACAAAAAAATGTAAATGTAATAGAAACTACTAAAAATCTTATTTTTATACAAAATAAAATCTTTCAAAAGCTCTATTAACTATAATAGAACTTGTTATTTTTATCTAATATATTTTGATAGCTAAATATATAGAATAATACAAATAATATGACTTTTTAGCTATTTGAAATATTTTATAATAATATACAAACTATAATACAGAAGAAGTTACTTCAATAGGTTTAAAAATCTAAAAGAGATAGCTTCTTTTGTATAAGTAAAAATCTATAATATTTTTACTTTTTTGAAATCTATAAAAAGACCTTATTTTTATATGTAATTGAGGTCTTTTTTTATTATCTCAAATTTACTGCTATATAATTTTTTCCAATATTTTAACTCAAATAGTAACAATTATAAGTTTAATAATACTATATTATATTAATTTATTATATATCTATTTATAGTAATTGTTAAATTTTCTCTTATAGAAACTGACTTTAATTTAATAAAAAGACAATAAATATATGTAAATATACCTATTGTCTCTTATTTAAATATTTATTTGTATCTAATTTTACTATTATATTTATCACTAAGACTATATTTACATTGTGTAACATTATTACAACTATCTGAACAGTCATCATTATCATAATAGCATAAATTTGGATTATGCATACAATAACTTCTACAGCATTTACAATTATTACAATTACGAAGTTGCGGACAAATTATAAATAATAGTGATAAATCAATCATTCTACAATCAAAGTGTTTTACACAAATATTCTCTATTCCAACAAAAATAGTTTCTAT
Organism: Clostridioides sp. ES-S-0005-03; assembly: GCF_020658455.1. Classification (NCBI taxonomy): domain Bacteria; kingdom Bacillati; phylum Bacillota; class Clostridia; order Peptostreptococcales; family Peptostreptococcaceae; genus Clostridioides; species Clostridioides sp. ES-S-0005-03. The sequence goes on from NZ_JACVWI010000001.1 coordinate 1,527,465, forward strand.
AATATTATCACACTTATCATACCTCAAATCTTTTAGCAAGATAAATTGACAAAATGGTATACTCCAATGTGCAGAATGAAGAGACTGCTGACAATTATCTCCTGTATATATAATCTTAATATTTTTAAATCCTTTTATAACTAATTTTGGCCCTAGTATAGTGTTAATAATCTCCTTATCTTCTATGCATATCTTTACACTTACTTCATTAATACATTCTATATCTGGTTTTTGTGTTGGAACACATAGTATATCATCTTCTATAAATTCTTTATAGTATTTCATACATTTGTTATCTGGATAGTCTTCTAAGGGTGTAATTCCCGTTTTTAAAATACTTTCATTCATATAAATATCTCCTTAATTTTATAATTATATAGAGATTAAAGTTTCTATATACATTTTATATATGATATAAAATCATATATTGTTATAAAAAAGCTAAAAAAATAAAAAATCTTAAAAACATGTAACAAAAAGTCGAAATTTAAATAAATTATATTGAGAGGTAAAAACTTTCAATAAATTATATAAGGAGAGATAAATATGAATAGTAATGCATGTGCTTGTAATATGGATTTAATTGATGTAAGCGGTTTATGTGACATAGACGATGTTACACAGGTTATAAGTCAATATCCTTATTGGTTTCAGATGTATATACCAGAAACATTAAGTATCCCAATACAAAAACCAGATATTGAACAGATAAATTCAGTTAATGTATCAGTGAATATATTGAGAACAAAAGTAGTAAAAACACCTGTATCACCTTTAGATGCTAATTGTGATTTTATACCAAACTTAGAAGGAAAAATCTCTACAGGAAGAAAAATTATTGTTGAGGGTGAATTGTGTCAAAAAATATCTTATACAGCTGATGAAAGATCTCAATCAGTTCATTCTGCACATTTTTATGTACCATTTTCAAGCTATATAGTTATACCACAGAAAATTACTTTTAATAAGGGCACAAAATCAATGAAATTAGACTCACTTGATGTAGACTATCAAGTAAATGCGTGTATAGAAGATTTGTCTGTAAGCCTATTAGATGCAAGAACTATCTCTAAATATACAACATTATTATTATATGCAATACCAAGAAATACATTATAAAATTATAAAAATAAGGAGTAGAGGAAATGTTAAATTCTAATTATACAAATGGCACATCTTATCAATTCCATGATAAATGCTGTTGCGATGATAAGATATTAAATATTGTTGGTGTCTATCCAGAATCAAAAATAGAAAAAGTTTTGCAATGCCCCTGTCCTGAAGATAAAAACAAATGGACAGAGTTTTTTGTATCAGAAACAGTAGATATACCATCACAAAAGCCAAATATAGAAGATATAGTGGAGGTACATTCTTGTGTAGATATAATATCTCAAAGAGTAATAAAAACACCTTTGGTAAACGGATACAGCTCATGTAATGGATACTATATCCCAGGAGAAACTATACCAAATGGAGAATGTACAAATTTGACAGGAAAAAAACTAATAATAGAAGGACTACTAAGACAAAAAATAATCTATACAGCAGCACTGGGTGAACAATCAGTTCATTCTGCAGATTTTAATATACCATTTTCAGTATTTATAATAATAGAGAAAAATACACCACTATACCAACAATTTAAAATAACAGCATATATAGAGGACATATATGCATGTGTATTATCAGAAAGAAGTGTCTTTAAAAATACAACTATTTTTATAAAGGCATCAAAAATATGTTAAGTAATTTAAATAAAATGAGGAGGAATAAAAATGGGATGTAATAAAAAAACTTGTGAATGTGACTTTAATATCAAAACTTTAGGTATATGTGATGTATCAAAATTAAATATGAATGGATGTAAAAAAGAAAACTTAAATTGGACAGAGATTTCAATTCCTGAGATACTTCCCATCCCAAGATTAAAACCTGATATAGAAAATATAGATCAAGTTTATGCAAGTGCAACAATTACTTCAGTAAAACTTATAGAAACTCCATTTGCATATAAATCATATAATTTATATATTAGCTTGGATATATTGAATAAAATAGAAGCTATATTAGATGCGTTTCTAGCAACAAATATACAGACAACAATTAATACATTGATTGGTGGAATAAATGATTTAATATCAACAATTAAGGATGCTATACCTTTAATACCTGGATTAGGTGAGATTATAAATCCTTTATTAGCTAAGTTACAAAGATTACTAGATTTAGTTCAACCATCTGTGAATTCTATTTTATTTGATATTGATAATTTGTTAAATACAATTCAAACTGATATAGCAAGAATAGTATGCGAATCTCTTAATTCTATAATATGCAGAACAGACGATTTAATAAGATTACTAAAATCTATACAAATTGTTATCAATGATATATTTGAAACAGTTAGTACACTTGAAGGACCATTAATAGAAATATTAATAACAACTTTACAAACAATAATTAATAATATCATTACACCTTCATTTGAGATATTAATTGGAGAAAATGGTATATTAATTATACTTGTTGAAAGTTTAAGTAGAATACCAATCGATTGTGACAAGACTAGTGCATTTGCAATACTACAAAATGCTGAAGGAACATGCTTAAATGGAAGAAAACTAATAGTAAATGGTTTATTAAAACAGAAAATAGTATATACTGCTCTAGTAGATGAACAATCAGTTCATTCTGCACATTATGAAGTACCATTTTTAGCATATATAATTCCATATGCCAAATTTGAATGCTTGACATATGAAGAAGGAATAGTTATTTCACCACCTGGAAGACCAGTAGTTACAATAAATGGTTACAGATATAATCCTAAGTTAGACATAGAAGTGGATTTATGTGAGGAATTTATTGTAGATTCATGTATTGAAGATATATATGTAAATGATCTTGATGAAAGAACTATATTTAAAAATATAACATTATTCTTAAAAGCACAATTAAAATCGTTGTGTAATTAAGGTTAATACTATTTTACTAGTATACTATATAAAGTAATATAAACAAACCAAATTAATAACAGTATCTAAATTTTTAAAGGCGTTAATAATACCAAATTTACGCCTTTGAATTTAGTTTAAATACTTAATACCTCACTAAATGAAAGCAATGAAAAAATAGTCTTTGTGCCACGTACGCTTAGATTCAATAATTCATAAAACGTCAAGTAGATATTTAGCTTATTTATAAGTTTATTCCAATAAACCATCCCTTCTTTTTTCTTACTTCTATATAAATTTTTTTAATTTTTAGTTTAGTTAACAAAAAATTTTATTCCATTAATCTACTCTATATTTTTTGATTTTTAAGAAATAATTTTTAATACTTTGATTGATAATATAAGTAAGACAGCTTTTCAGGAGATGATTAAATGACTCTTAAAAACAAGAAGTTTACTATAAATAAGTATGGAATTTTATCTATCATTTTAGTTTTATGCTTGATTTTAACAGGTTTTAATAGCTATGTTAATTATAGTAATAGAAAGTTTAAAGATTATGTTGTTTTCTATGTTCAACATCAAGATGATGAGGTATTGTGGGCTGGTAGTGCTATTGTAAATGCTGTAAAAGAAAGAGGACAAAATAATGTATTTGTGGTTTTAGTGTCTACTGGATGTGGTATATCTGTTTTTGATAGATATAAAAAATATGAAACTCTTACAGATAGCCAAAAATCAGAATACAGAAATAGAGAGTTCTTAGCTTCTCTTAATAATCTAGGAGTAAAAAGAGAAAACATAATAATCTTACCAGAAAAAAATGTAAATGGTACTACTAATTTTAACTCTATGGAAGAAATTGCAATTACTTTTGAAAAAAAATTTAAAAGTGTAACCCATATAGCACATACTTACAAGTTAGATGACCATTTACAACACATAAAAAATGGCTCTGTTATTCAAGGTCTATATAACTCTGGTCAAATCAAAGATGCCAAATACTTTGTAAAACCTAAGTTTGCTCATGAAATAAGTTTTAACAACAAGATAGTTTATAAAGCTCATTCTATTGAGGACTATGAAAAAGTTAAAAATGCATGTGAACAATATAAACTTATTGATGAATCAGAATGTAGAGAGGGTATTGGTTATAAATCTGACCACAAATCTTTTGATAAATTATTAAGTGATAAAAATGTTCCTGCTATACTCCACACTCCTAATTTATAACAAATATTTATTTTAAAATAAATATTTGTTATAAATTCTTAATAATTATGAAATTCCTTTGTTATTTATATTTGTTAATATATTTTTAGAGCTAGTCAATTTATATACTTACTGTTTTCTGAAACCAATTTTTAGTATAAAATAAAAATTGATTAAAAATAAAATTTCGAGGGGGATTAATGAAGTGAATCAAAATATATTGGTTGTAGATGATGATAGGGAAATAGTAGATGCTATAGAATTCTATTTAAAACCTGATAATCTTAACGTTTTAAAAGCATATGATGGGTTAGAAGCTTTGGACATATTAATTGAAAATGATATTAAATTAATAATAATGGATGTAATGATGCCCAATTTAGATGGTCTTAAGACTACTCTCAAGATAAGAGAAAAAAAGAATATTCCTATAATACTTTTATCTGCAAAATCACAGGATATGGACAAAATTATAGGCCTTAATATGGGTGCTGATGATTACATAACTAAACCATTTAATCCACTCGAACTTACTGCACGAGTAAAATCTCAGCTTAGAAGATATATAAACTTAGGAGATTTTAGTAATACAAACAATTCAAATGATACTAATTATATTTTAAAAAGTGGAGGTCTTGAGCTAAATACAGATACAAAAATAGTTTCTTTAGATGGTGAAGAAGTTAAAATGACACCTCTTGAGTATAAAATACTTGTTCTTCTCCTATCACGAAAAGGAAAAATATTCTCTTCTCATGAGATTTATGAAAAAGTTTGGAACGAAGATGCTTATAGCTGCGAAAGAACTGTTGCTGTTCATATTAGAAGAATTAGAGAAAAGATTGAAGTAAATTCAAAAGAACCAAAATATTTAAAGGTGGTGTGGGGTATTGGTTACAAAATTGAAAAACTTAATTATTAATGATTCAAGAGCAAAATTTATTTTATTATTACTATTATTTCTATCGCTTTCTATATTATTTGAGACAATATACGATTTAAATAATAACTTTATTGATATTAATGAATTTAAATATTTATACAATGAGGTAGCTATACCTTGCTTTTACTACTTTGGGCCTCCTTTGTATTTATCAAAAACAAATTTGAAATTTATTTGTGAAGGTATTGCATTATTAAGTTGTATATTGGCTATATTATTTTTTATATTCTATAAAAAAAATAACCAAAATAAAGTTAAATTCTTAGAAAACATTATCACTTTCTTTTCCAATGTAAAGATTGAGTTTACACTTATATTAATTTTAATACTTTTAGCATTACGATTTTACATATTTACAAACACTAAAATGTTCTACAATACAAATTTAATTGTATTTAATTTTATTATTCTATCTGTAATTTATATAATATATGAAAACATAAAGCATGGTGGCTACAATCCAAAAGATATGTCTATAACATGTAGATTCTTTTCAGATCTTGTTAGCAGATATAATAGAAAAACTATAAATAAGAAACTAGCTATAGCATTTTTAATCTCTATAGTTATACAAGCAGTTATTCAGTACATAGCTTTAGTATTATTTATGCGTATATATTACGCTAATGCTATAGTTATAGAGGTTTTATTTACACTTGTAAGTATAATTGCTTGTTCTTATATATACAACTTTTTATCTACTAAGTTTAATTACATAAATAATATCTCAAAAAATATAAAAAACATTGAAAATGGAAATCTAAAATATAAGTTGGAAGTGATAGGAGATGATGAAATATCTGCTTTATCTAAAAGCATAAATAATATAACAGATGGTCTTGAAGCTGCTGTAGATGCTAATATAAAAAGTGAAAGAATGAAAACTGAGCTTATAACAAATGTATCTCATGACTTAAAGACTCCACTTACATCTATACTAAGTTATGTAGATATGTTAAAAAATAACGACCTTGATAAAGAAACTATAAACGACTATATAAATATTTTAGATAAAAAATCACAAAGATTAAAATTATTGATAGAAGATATATTCGAAGCTTCTAAACTTAGTAGTGGTGATGTTGAATTTAATATAACAAAGACTGATATAAAAGAACTCTTAATTCAAAGTATAGTAGAACTTGAAGATAAAATTCAAAACAGTAATTTAGATTTTATAATAGAAACACCAGAAGACTCTGTATTTACTATGATAGATGGAAAAAAGACTTGGAGGGTCTTTGAAAACCTAATTGGTAATATACTAAAATATTCTATGAAAAATACTAGAGTTTACATAGATATGTTTATAAAAGATGAAAATATAATAGTAACCTTTAAAAATATTTCAAATGATAAATTAAATCTAAAACCAGAAGAATTAATAGAAAGATTTAGAAGAGGTGATATATCCAGAAATACAGATGGCTCTGGTCTGGGCTTATCAATTTCTCAAAATATAATTGAATTACAAAATGCAACTATGGAAATAATTATAGATGCTGATTTATTTAAGGTAACCCTTGCTTTTAAAAAAATTAATTAATATTAAATATATAAGGTTGTAAATTGCAAAATAATTTTTATTTTAAATTACATGCTATAAATAGTTAACTTGTAATTTACAACCTTATTAAAATCATAAAACTATTTTTAATATACATATATACTTATTTTTATATACTTGCTCTAATATATAGTCTTATTTTTTCCTGATTTTTTAGCTTTATATAATTTTTTATCTGCCTCGCTTAAAAATGTTTCAAAGGAATCAAAGTCTATCCATTCAGAAATTCCAATGCTTACAGTTATTTTATATTGAAGTTCTTTAAAATTATATTTAAGTAGACTATTATGAACTTTAGATTCAATATGAATTGCTTTTTCTATATTTTCTGTCAAAACAATAAATTCATCTCCACCATATCTACCAGCAAATAGATAGTAATCTTTAAATGATTGAATGATGTAAGCCATCACTCTTATAACCTCATCTCCCACTAGATGCCCATAATTATCATTTACATGTTTAAAATTATCTATGTCGATTATCATTATTGCATAATTTTTAGAATTATCTTTAACAGTATATTTTATATTTCCCATAATGGCTCTTTGATTTAATAAACCAGTTAATTCATCCGTAATAGCCAGTTGCTGAAGTTTTCTGTTTGCCTCTAACAACATAACTCTTTGCTCTTCTATTTCTTTTGTTTTTTCATTAATAATGGCCTCTAGTCTATTATTTTCAGCTTCCATTAAACTTATCGGAAAATACTCACCTATTTTTTGTAAATCATTTGCAACAGAATTATGAACACTACTTATTAATATTTCTCCCTCATATTCAACACATAAGTATGTTATTCTTATTTCTACTTGAAAATTATAGCCTTTTTTAGTTTTCTTACAAACTAGATATTCTCCAAATACAGTATCTGAATTTTTTGAATATTCTTTACTATCTAGCCATAACTTTTCTAAAATAAAACTATCTGGTGATTGTTTTACATACTCTTCTAATAAATACTCTACCTCTTCAATACTATTCCCTACTTCAAACTTTCCAGTACCAATCCAACATATATTTTTGTGAAAAAAAGACATACATTTTTTCACATCCCTCTCTACAAAATATGCATTTATAAACTGCTCAACACGTTCAACATATTTGTTCTTAAACATAATATTATTATCCCCTTATCGTTCTAATAAAGTTATTATATCATGACATTGTGTATTTGTTTAAAGAAAAAAATTTATATCTATACATAATATATTTTTTATGCTTTTTTAGAAGTAAACAAGAAAAAAACCTCCTTGGAGGTCTCTTTCTAAATGTTGGGGTTTATATTTACATATTTATTTGATTATACCTTTTAGTGCGATATTAATACATTTTAAATTATATTTCTCTATAAATCATCATGTATTTCATCTCTCTGTATTTATAATATCACATAGAGTTTCCATAATCAGTTACATCTCTGTTACCTAAGATTACAATTTTGTAATATTTGTAATCTTAGGTATAAATTTACATCCATTCTTTAATATAGTATATGTTTTTTATTAACACTAAAGACCTTTTAAGTCATATTTTTCTAGGAAAAGTTTTAATTCAGAGTAAATTTCTTCTGCTCCACCAACTTTATTTGATTCAATATTTAAAGCTAACAATGGCTCATGTAATGATATTCTAAGTAAAAACCAACCATCTCCATTTGCTTCATTACAATTGACTCTTATACCTTCAAAGTTATTTGGTGCAACAGACCATCCATCAACATTATTAACATGAGAATCTAATTCTTTTAGTATACCTTCTGCATATGGTCTAAAATCTTCTTTATTGATTCCTATTCTAACTTCTTTTTCTTCCTTTGCTTCTTCAAGGTTTTCTATCAATTCTTCTATAGTCTTTCCCTCTAAAGACAGTTTTGCAACTTTTATTAAAATTTTAGCTATTAAATATGCTCCATCGTCTAAAAAATAATTTTCTTTTAGAGCAGCATGTCCAGATGTCTCTATAGCTAAATGGCACTCTTCACCTTCACTATTTAATCTTATAGCTTCATTTATTACATTTTTATATCCTCTTTTAAATCTATGATGTCTTCCTCCTAATTCGCTTATGAATTTAGCAAGACCTTCTGAGGTAATAGAATCAGTTACTATGGCTGTATTTGGATGTTCTTCTAATATTATTGATGATATAACAGCTATAAGAGCATTTTTATTTATTGGTTTCCCATTTTTACCTACAATAGCAGCTCTATCTACATCTGTATCAAATATTATTCCTAAATCACTCTTATTATCTAATACGGCTTTACAGATGCTTTCCATTGCTTCTTTATTCTCAGGATTTGGTATATGATTTGGAAACATACCGTCTGGGTTCAAAAACTGACTACCTGTTGTATCTGCTCCCAGTATGTGTAAAACTTTTTCAGCAAAGAACCCTCCAGCTCCATTTCCTGCATCAACTAGTATTTTAAGTCCAGAAAAAGGCTTTTCATAGTTTTTACTTGAGTTTACACCTATTCTAATTTTATCTATCAATAAATTAGAATAATCTTCTATTAAATTTTTTACTACAGCTGTTCCTTTTTTATCTACTCCTTCAGACTGTACACTATCATTTTTAACAGCTATATCTAACATTTCTTTTATATCTGTTTTTTCTAGACCACCATTTTCTGTAAAAAACTTTAACCCATTATAGTAATAAGGTAAATGGCTAGCTGTAATCATAATTGAACCATCAGAGTGGTATCCATCCATGATAGTTGTCATAAACATTGCTGGTGTTGTAGCAATCTCACAATCAATTACATCACAATTATCATTAATCAAGGTTTCAATAACAGTATTTCTAAATTGACTCCCTGTTATTCTAGAATCAGTTCCTATTGCAACAGTTACTTTATCTTTTTTAGTTTTTTCTTTTAACCAAATATGAAATGCTTTAGCTATTTTTTTTACTTCTTCTACAGTTAAATTAACTTCCTTAGAATCATTTTTATATGCTATTCCTCTAATATCTGTTCCATTTTGCAGCTTGTATATGTCACCCATAAACATTCTCCTTACTCAATTAAAATTTTTATTAAAGATTATAAAATTCCTAACTTATTTAAAATTTACATTATTTAAATATGCATATTTTATAATTTTATTATTAACTATTTTATACTTTCTTTTAATTCTTTTATCTTCTCTTTATATGAAATTGGAGGCTTGTCATTAAATAAAGCTGAAGTACCTACAACATATATATCGACTTTTTTGCCACTCATAAGTCTAATGGTCTCTTTATTTATATTTCCATCAACTTCTATAAATGGAGGATTATCATAATCTTTTAATATCTCCGTAAGCTTATCTAACTTATCCAAAACAGATAGATTAAATTTTTGACCTGCAAATCCTGGATTTACTGTCATTACTAAGATACCCTCAACTAAACCTATATATTCTTCTATTTTATCTACACTAGTTTGAGGACTTATCGCTAATACTGGCCCTATTCCATATTCTCTCAACTTTTGTATATCAGCTTTTACATCTGTGCTTGATTCCACATGAAAAGAAATATACTTTGGTTTTATATAAGACATCATATCAATATACTTATTTGGAGTTTCTGTAGCTAAATGAATATCTAAAGGGATAGTTGTATTTTCACTTATTGATTTTAATAGTTCTGGCCCCATAGCTAAGTTTTTGACAAATATTCCATCCATAACATCACAGTGAAGCAATTTTACATCAGCTTCTTCAAGAGCTTCTAGTTCTTTTTTTAAATTCATTTGGTCTGCACACATTATTGAAGCACAAATAATAGACATAATTCTCCTCCTTAGATATAAATTTTCATTATTTATAAGTTTTCATTTTCTATATCATCAATCATTTGTAATCTTCTTGCATGTCTTTCTCCATTATAACTTGAATTTAACCATTCTTCAACAATTCTCATTGCTAATCCTTTTCCAATAACTCTTTCCCCTAAACAAAGTACATTTGTATTATTGTGTTCTCTCGTGGCTTTAGCTGAAAAACAATCTGACACAACTGCTGCTCTAATTCCTTTAAATTTATTTGCAGCAATAGACATGCCTATTCCTGTACCACAACAAAGTATACCTAAATCTGATTTTTTACTTTGAACATTTTGACTTACTTTTTTTGCATATATTGGAAAATCTACACTTTCTTTTGAAGTTGTTCCTACATCTTCAACTTCTATACCTTTATTTATTAAGTTTTCTTTTATAAATTCCTTTAACTCGTAACCACCATGGTCACATCCAATAGATATTTTCATTAAAAAGCACCCCTCTTTATATAAAATTTTATAATTATCGTAAAAATAAAGCTGTCCCATTGTAGAAATTTCTTTCTATTTTTAAGACAGCTTTAATTGATTTATATCAAACCAATTTATTATTCAATGATATTTACATCTATAATAATTCTTTTATATTTTTTACTATATCTTCAGTAGTTAATCCATAATGTTTTAATAAGTCTGCTGGTGTACCTGATTGACCAAATACATCCTTAACACCAATTCTTCTAACTACTACATCTTTAGTTTCTGCTAAAGCTTCACATACAGCTGAACCTAAACCACCAATTATACTATGCTCTTCTGCTGTAACTACTTTTCCAGTTTTCTTAGCACTTTCTTTTATTAATGTTTCATCTAAAGGTTTTATTGTAGATATATTAACAACTTCTACATTTATACCTTCTTTAGCAAGTTCTTCTGCTGCTTCTAATGCTTTTGCTACCATTATTCCTGTAGCTATCACTGTTATATCAGAACCTTCTCTTAAAACAGTTCCTTTTCCTATTTCAAATTTATAGTTTTCACTGTTTACATCTGGAGTTGCAGCTCTACCTAGTCTTATATATACAGGTCCATTATAATCAATAGATGCAAATATTGCTTGTCTTGCTTCTAAAGCATCTGCTGGATTTAACACAACCATATTTGGTATACCTCTCATTAAAGATATATCTTCTATAGCTTGATGGCTTCCTCCATCTTCTCCTACTGTTACTCCTGCATGAGTAGCTGCTATTTTAACATTTAAGTTTGGATATGCTACAGAGTTTCTTATTTGCTCATAGCCTCTTCCTGCTGCAAATATTGCAAAAGTACTTGCAAAAGGTATTTTTCCACAAGTAGCAAGACCTGCTGCTGTACCAATCATGTCACCTTCTGCTATCCCCATATCAAAAAATCTATCTGGAGCAACTTCTTTAAATGATATACTTTTTGTAGCTTTTCCTAAGTCTGCATCCAATACTACTATATCTTTATTTTCTGCAAGTTCTTTTAACACTTGTCCGTAAGCTTCTCTAGTTGCTATTCCCATTCCTATAGACCTCCTTCTAAATCTTTCAATGCTTGTTCTGCTTGTTCTGCATTTGGAGCTGTTCCATGCCATGCAGCATTATTTTCCATAAATGAAACACCCTTACCTTTTACTGTCTTAGCTATTATTACAGTTGGTTTTCCTGTAACTTTTTTAGCTTCATCTATTGCATTTCCTATTTCATCAAAACAATGTCCATTTATTACTATTACATTCCATCCAAAAGATTTAAATTTGTCATCTACTGGACTAACATTCATTACCTCTTCATTAGAACCATCTATTTGTAATCCATTTAAGTCAACAAATGCAATTAAGTTGTCTAATTTATAATGTGATGCTGTCATTGCAGCTTCCCATATTTGACCTTCTTGGATTTCTCCATCACCTAATATAGTATACACTGTATAGTCTTTATTATCTAATTTACCAGCTAGTGCCATACCATTTGCAGCAGATAAACCTTGTCCAAGAGAACCAGTAGACATATCTACTCCTGCTACTTTTTTCATGTCTGGATGTCCTTGTAACTTAGAACCAAACTTTCTAAGTGTCAATAATTCTTCTTCTGGGAAAAATCCTTTTTCTGCTAATGTAGCATATAAAGCTGGTGCTGCATGACCTTTTGATAGAACAAATCTATCTCTATCATCCATTTTTGGATTTTCTACACATATGTTCATTTTATCAAAATATAACACTGTTAACATGTCAGCTATTGATAATGAACCACCTGGATGCCCGCTTTTAGCTTCTGCAACCATTTTTATTATGTTTTTTCTAATATTATTAGAATGATCTCTAAGAGTGCTCATACTTTTTTCCTCCTGTTATTTTTTAAGACCTTACATTTTCTTATCCTACAGTAGATTTTACAATTTTTTTTAAAATAATACAAATGTTTTTTTAAGATTTTACTGCAACTTTTATTTCTTCTCCGTTCATTAAAGCTGTAATACCCTCTTTAAATTCGTCTAAACCAACAGTTCTTGTAACTAATGCTTCTGTATTTACTTTTCCACTAGCCATTAAATCTAATGCTATAATCCAAGAACTTGGTTTTTGTGATCTACTTCCAATATATTGTAACTCTCTTTGAATTATTGCTTCTTGATCCATTTCATTTAGTTTTTTGGCAAATATCCCAACTTGTACGAAAGTTCCTTTCTTTCTAAGTAATCTTAAAGCTTCATTAACTGCTGGCATAAATCCAGAACAATCAAATCCTTTATTTACTCCATTTCCATCAGTCATTTCATTTACTACATCTGCTAGACTTTCTTCCATTACGTTTACAGTTCTATCTACTCCAAGATTTTTAGCTATTTCTAATCTTTCTTTATCTTTTGTAACACCAGACATTATAACTGTAGCACCTTGAGATTTAACAACTTGAGCTAATAGTAAACCTATTGGTCCTGGTCCTATTATTAATACTGTATCATCACTTTCTATAGTAGTTTTTTCAAGAGCTGCATGAACACAACAAGCTAGTGGCTCTGTAAGAGCTGCTGATAATAAAGATACATTTTCAGGAAGTACATGTATGCTTTCCTCTCTTGATAATACATATTCAGCAAAACTTCCATCTGCTTGAGTACCAATACCTTTTCTAGTTGGGCATAAATTGTAGTCTTTAGTTGCACAATATATACATTTTTCACAAGTTGCAAAAGTAGTTTCTGATGTAACTCTATCTCCTACTTTTATATTTTTAACATCTTCACCAATTTCTACGACAATTCCAGAAAATTCATGACCTAAAGTTACTGGAGCTTTTATATTTGCATATTCCCCTTTAAATGAATGTATATCTGAACCACATATACCACTGTATTCTACTTTTATTTTAACTTTATCTCCTGTAGCTTTTGGCTCTTCTACCTCTAATACTTCTACATTATCATAACCTGGTTTAGTTTTAACTACTGCCTTCATTTATTTTTCAACCCCTTGTGGTAAAATTAATATCTTATTAAATTCTTCTTTTCTATCTCTTATCATTTCAAATGCTTTATAAGTATCTTCAAGTGAAAATCTATGAGATACCATTTCTTTTAATTTTATTTTTCCTTCATTAACTAGAGTGATTCCTTTAGTCCACTCTTGTCCTGGGAATGGTGCAGAATAAGAATTCCAGAAACCTTTTAACTCTAGTTCTTTTCTAAATATATTTTCAAATGCTTCTTCAGATAAAGTTATATCTGAATATGCTATTCCTAAAAATCCTATTTTACTTTTCTTTTTAGTTATAAGTAAACATTGTTCTTGAGTTATTTTAGAGCCTGCACATTCAAGTGCTATATCAACACCTTTTCCACCAGTAAGTTCTTTTATTTTTTCTACTGGGTTTACATCTTTAGCATTAATTATTATATCAGCACCTAATTCTTTTGATTCTCTTAATTTATTATCAGATATATCAACTGCTATAATTGTTCCAGCTCCTGCTATCTTAAGTCCTTGTATTACTAGTTGACCCATTGTTCCACTACCCATTACAGCTACAGTATCTCCAACTTGGATACCTATATTAAGTACTCCATGCATAGCAACTGCAAGTGGTTCTATCATAGCGGCATCTTCAAAATCCATGTCTCCTATTGGTAAAACATTTGTAGCTTTTATATTTGCATATTCTGCAAAAGCTCCAAAAGTTTTAGCTCCTAACATACCATGGTCATCACATAATGAAAATAACCCTCTCTTACAATATTCACACTCATTGCAAGGTATAAAAGGAATCGCAACTACTCTATCTCCAACTTTTACATTTTTTACATCCTTACCAACTTCTGCAATTACTCCAGAAAATTCATGTCCTGGTATAGCTGGAACTGGATATTTCCAATGTTTCAATACTCTTGGAGGATCTGACCCACATATTCCTGCTGCCATAACTTTTATTTTTACCTCATCACTTTCACATGGTTTTATTTCTATATCTTCAAATCTCATATCATTTGTGCCATGTAATACTGCTGCTTTCACGATAAATCTCCTCCTTTTGTATTTTGTATTTTTTTAAAATTTATAAAAAATATTACTCTTTTCTAGTAGCTGCTAAATGTTAAATTTTCGCATACTTTACTAAAAAAGAGTAATCTCTATTAACTAAATATTAGAATATTCCAAGTGAAGAAACTAATTGAGATAATTTCAATATTCCCCATTTTAGTAAGTTACCACCTGTATCTATACTTGTAACCATTGTTGTTCCTTCTGGCATCATATTTGCTTGTTGTAATAATTGCGTATGAACATCTGCAAAATTTGTAGCCATATAAAGTGATATAGCTATTACTATAGTTCCTGTTATAACTGATTGAACTATATTACCTTTTCTAAAACATACTATAAATGCCATATAGAATGGTATTGTTGCTAAGTCACCAAATGGTAAAACTTTATTTCCTGGTAATATAACTGCTAAGAATAGAGTTATAGGAACAAGTATAAGAGCTGTTGATATAACTGCTGGATGTCCAGTTGCTACTGCTGCATCTAGGCCTATATAAAGTTCTCTATCTCCATATTTTGCTTGTAAGAAATCTCTTATTGATTCTGAAATTGGAATTAAACCTTCCATTAATATTCTAACCATTCTAGGCATAAGTAACATTACTGCACCCATTGATATACCTACATTGAATATTCCTGCTACATCGTATCCAGCAAGAGCTCCAAGTATTATCCCTAGTATAATACCCATCATCATTGGTTCACCAAATATACCGAATTTTTTTTGTATAGAATCTGGGTCTGCTTGTATTTTATTTATTCCTGGTATTTTTTCAACAAATTTACCTACTAAATATCCAAGTGGAGCAAATGAAGCTGTTGAACCAGTTGGTAATGCTATACCTTCTAAATCATAAAACTCCTGAACATTCTTGGCTGTTTTTTCTGCAATAAATAGTACTAATAATTCCATTAATATTGCACAGAATATAGCCCAGATATAACTTCCTGTTACTATATATCCAACTGCACCTGCTACTATAAAGTGCCAATAATTCCATATATCAACGTTTAATATCTTTGTTTTATTGAAGTATAATAATAGTAAGTTTACTAATAAACAAACTGGTATTAATATTGGTGCAACTGGTGAAGCCCATGTTGCTGATGCTGTTGTTGGCCAACCAACATCTATTACTGTTAAATTAAGTCCAAATCTCTCAACCATTCCTTGAGCTGCTGGCCCTAGTGTTGAAGTTAATAGGTTTACAACTAAGTTTATACCCACAAACCCTATACCAATTGTAAGACCTGATTTTAAAGCTTTTGTAAATTTAATTCTAAATATCATTCCTAAGACTACAATTGTTATTGGTAGTATTACTGTTGGTCCCATGTTTAAAATGTACTGTACTACTGCTAATAATTTATCCATTTATAAATCCTCCTTTTTCTGTTTTTTTAATATGATTTCAATTTATTTATGATAGGATTATTTTAAAGCATCTAATATTTTTTTATCTAATGCTGCTGTATTAACTCCAGTTATATATGCTGTTGCTTTTATTGCTGGTATATTATAAGTTGTTGGTAATATAGTTGTTGATACTATTAAATCTGCTCCATCTTGCTTTGTTGCACATTCAGCTATTTTGCATTGTATAACTTCTGCTTGTATATTATTTTCTTTAACTAATCTTTCTACCTTATCACAAACTACTGTTGATGTTGCTATTCCTGCTCCACATGCTACTAATATTTTTTTCATTTTTATTTCCTCCTAATAATTTTTATTTTCTTATTTTTATTGTTAGTATCTTTTATTCTTTTATTTTTTATAAAGACTTTATTGTCTTTAAAACTTCTTCTTTGTCAGTAGAATCCATTAGCTTCTCAACTAATTCTTTATTTTGCATAATCCCCATCAATTCTGTTAATACAGACAATTGACTGTGTGGTTGATTAAGCCCCAAAACGAAAGCTAAATTTACAGGTACTTTTTCATCTTGGTCTTCCATAGAACTAAATACTACTGGTTCATTAAAAGTACAGACTGCTATAAATTGTTCTTTAATATATTCTGCATCTGTATGTGGTATAGCTACTCCATAATCACCTAAGTTTAAACCTGTTGGAAATACATTTTCTCTCCCTAGTATTTTTTCTCCAAATTCTTCTTTTACAAAGCCTAATTCAAAAACTTTATTATGTATTTCCTTAAAGAAATCTTCTTTTGTTTTACAATCCATTTTAAGGTTTATAACTTTATCACTTACAAAATTTATAAACTCCATATTTGCACCTCCTAATTGCTCTTATCTCATATCTTGTTTTTCTTGTCTTTATATAAAGCATATGCCGTGCCAAAAAGTGGCTTTTTTTGTGAAATAAAAGAAAATGTTTTCCTTGAAATAATGTTCAATCGCAGGATTTTAGCCGACTTTCATAGATAAATTTTTTTTAATTTTTATTTTAATTTTCACTTGTTAAGCACTTAACTATCCATATATTTTTATATTTTCGTGGTTTTTTTTGTTATAGAAATGGTTTTTTTATTTTTTATGGGTGGTTTTTTCTGTTTCTTAGCTATTTTATAAAATTATTCAATCTAAACAACATTAATTTTCGTATTTATTGTTTAATTATTTCAGTGTGAATGAATTTTCATATAATTGTCTATCAAAATTCACGTTACGCATAATTAAATTCATAGTATGTTTTTATTTATATAATAAAATCAATATGAAAATATATAAAACTTAATATGAAAAGGAGATAAGAATGAAAAGAAAAAATTTATTAAAGATAGTATTTTTATGTAGTATTTTATTTGTTTCTGGTGTTTTCGCAAAGCAAGTCTTTGCATCTCAAAGTAAGTCGAAAAAAACACTTACTATAACTGTAAATGGTTATGATGTAACACTATCTAAAGAGGGAATTTTTAATAGTCAAAACGTAAAGCAACTTAATTCAACAAATCAAAATAGTATAACAATAAAAAACTCTAAAAGTGTAAACAGTGTCAAAATAGATGATAAAGAAATTAATGTAAATGATAAATCAACTTTTAAATTGAAAGAAATCAGTAGCTCTTCTAAAATAAAAATATCTGTAATGTATAGTGGTGAGAATTCATATAGAAATTATTACATAAATTCTCTTTCAAAAGATTTTCCAAAGTATACTGTTACTGCAAATAGCCCTTATGATGGTGATTATTATCTTACTACACACAATGAAGAATATAATTTTGTATTTAAATTAAATAACAAAGGAAATATAGTTTTTTACAAGGAAGTCGAATCAAATCCTTTTGATTTTAAAAAAATCACTACAGATGATGGTAAAGTTAGATATGGATATTTACTTCAAGATAAAGACTCAACAAAACGAATAAGTTCTGTTGGATACTCACCAACATATCTTGTTATATTAGATGAAAATTATAATGAAATAAATAAAATTACTATGGAAAAAAATAAAAACATAGAATCTGGTACTGAGTTAGAAAACCATGACTTTATATACATAAATGATAATCACTATATTGTTTCTAGTTATCAAAAATCTAAGGCAACAAACATTCCTTCAAACTTGAATAAAGGAAATTCACCTTATGTGGTAAATAGTGTACTACAAGAAATAAAAGATGGTAAAGTTGTATGGCAGTGGGAAAGTATTGACCATGAAAAACTATATAAAGAAAGTGTTGAACAAAATAATTTTAGCGAAAAAAGTGATACATCTTTAGACTATGTACATTTTAATTCTATGACTATTGACCCCAAGGACGGAAATCTAATCTGCTCATTTAGAAATTTAGATGAAGTTATTAAATTAGATAGAAAAACAGGAGAAATTATTTGGACCCTAGGAGGATTGGGTGATGAGTTCAATTTAACAGATAATCAAAAGTTCTCAAGACAGCATAATGCTAGAATTACAGATGATGGATATATAACCTTATATGATAATGGTGTAAAAAATAAATCTACAAGAGTTATTAAAATAAAATTGGATGAAGAAAATAAAAAAGTTACTGAATATCGCTCATATGACATAAATGACTATTACAAATATATGGGTTCAGTTCAAGAAATAGATAGTGAAAAAGATGTATTCTTAGTTGGAACTGGTGGAAAGGCTGGAGAAAAGCAAGATTTAGTAGCTATAGAAAAAGATTTCTCTAATGATAAAGTTTATTTCAGATTCTCCTTTAAGAGTGGTGAAAGTATGTATAGATGCTATAAAATTCAATAAAAAACTTACCTTAAAATAAAATATCAATTTTAATTAATACAAATCTTGCAAGGAAAATAAATCTATTATTTTTACTTGCAGGGTTATTATTTTCCTTAATTTTAATATAAAAAGCAGGTGTCAACTTTTATGTTTCTATAACACCTGCTTTGATATTAGAAAATCACTATAACACCAACATATTTGATATTTTCCTGACTACTGTTTTTAATTTCTTATATTCTACTAGATATTTCTATTTATTTGGTATATGTATAAATTATTATAATACATATTCCATCTTTTATTACTGCTCTTTCTTAGTATCTGCATATACAAATCTTTATGATTCTAAAATTTCATAAATTAATATAAAAAAAGCCCTGTATTTTAGCAATATATTTGCTTTTTAATAATTTATAACAAGTCTATAAAAAATAAAATCACTAATTATTATTATTTTGTATGTTTGCTATCTACAAATAAAAAGGCTAACACTATAAAATTAAATAAATAAATCTTATGGTATTAACCTTATATTAAACAATTAACTATCTATCAATTAAACTTACCTTAAAACTTGTGCTAAAATAAATTTTTCTATTTAATTTTTTATATTATTTTTCATGTTTAAAATTAACTTAATATCTTTTTTATTTCATTTTTATCTTCAGTATTTAATAAAATTTCCAAAGTATGCTGGTCATTAATCTTTGAAAATAAGCTTCGTATTTCTTTTTTATTATTCTCTTTAAGTGCTAATAAAACCACTAAATCTACCATAAATTTATTATCCCACACTATAGGCTTATTTAATCTTGCTATAGCTATTGCTGGTTTTATAACATTTTCTGGAAGCCCATGTGGTACAGCAACTTTTGAAGCCATTACAACACTTCCCATAGCTTCCCTTTTATACACACTTAATATATATTTTGAGTCTACATACCCACCTTCTTCAAGCTTTGATACAAGAGTGTCGATTATATACTCCTTTGAGATTCCTTCAAAATCATATAAAATCAAATCTTCATGTATTAAATTATCCAATTGATTATCGCTACTCAAAGATGGTTGTTTATTATTTAAATGTTCTAATACCTTGTTAATTCCATTTTTTCCAAGTACCTCATTATAAGAAATAAAAGGTACATTTTTATAATCTATATCAATTGTGCCACAAATAGCAATAATATTATATTCAGCTTCAATGTCATTTAATTCATCTTCTAAATTATTATTTAAAAAAGCAATTGGCTTTACTTCAATTGAAGCATCATATTCCTCAATTTGCTTTTCTATATGTTCCTTTAAGTTTAAAGCTGTACCTACCCCACTTAAACATAATGTAATAATTACATTTTTCTTTCCATATTCATTTTTTCTATAACTAAATTTATTCGTATTTACCATAGCATAATTTTTATTTTTCTTTAAATCTGCTATTATACCATCTAAACTTTTTCCTTCAATTGTCGCCAATTTTCCTGCTTCCATTGCTAATAATGTATCCACCCTGTTTACAGTCTTACATCTAATACCAAGTCTTTTTTCAACCTCATCACCAAGGATTACTAGAGAACCCATATCAATTAGAACCAAAATTCCTTTCTGTGCTTCTATCTTTTTAAGTTCATCCAATACATGTTCTATTCCCTCTGCTGGTGAATCTGTAAGTGCTATTTCTATACCCAGTGTACATTCTATACCAAGAATGTGATTTACAACATTAGACATTTCAATTCCAACTTTACCATGCGTAACTATAACTACTTTTACTTTATCTTTTATACTTTCTTCATTGTAACAAAATTTATTTATATAATATGCTAAATATCCAAGTTCATCCTCTGGGAATGTAACTTGTGTTAAATCTTCCACTATTCCCATTACATATCTGGATAATTCATATTCCATTGGCATTGATGCTTTTATCTTATCCAAACTTGGATTTATTATAGTTTTTCCATCTCTTATTCTATCTATAGCATGCTCAATATGAATTGCTAAAGCTAAATACAGCCCCTGATTTACATGCTTAAACTGCTCTTTAATAAATACAATTACTTTGTCCATTATCTCTAGTGTGGATTCTTTTAACTGTCCACCCCAGTCTATTCGACTTCTTCTATCAGACAAGTTTTTATTGTTTTTAATAGCATTAAATTTATTGTCTAACTTTTCTATAAATGCATTTTTTAACTCTTCTTCTGAAAAACACTTACTTTCTAGAACTTTTAATTCTTTTTCTGCATAATTGTATATTTCACTTATCTCATTATCAGACAAAATTCTATTTTTCCCACTTACTAATTCACTAATATCTATATATATATCTTCAACTGAAAACTCAGAATACTTTTCATCTTCACAATTACAATCATAATATCCACTTTTTATATAATCTCTCAAGCTATCTAAATCTATAATTACCTTGTCACTAGAAAATATTGCCTTACTAAAAGCTCTAGCACAAGTTACTTGTATATCACTCTTTAACTGTCCTATATTCCCAGTACATTTATAATTCATAAGTGCACACATCACTTCTTTAGTTATTATAAAGTTTTTATTTACTCTTTTTGCTTCTCTTTCAAAGAATTTTATTATTATTTCATATCTTTCAGATTTTGGTCTTTCACTCATATTTGGTAAGTTTATTACCATTGGTATACGTCTTCTAAATGTTTGAAGTAAATTAGAATCTGGATTTTCTGTTGTAGCACTTATTATGAGAACATTTGCCTTTCTATTAGAACTACTCTCTCCTAACCTCCTAAATTCACCTCTATCTATTAAAGAAAATAATATTTCTTGACCAGCAGCAGGTAATCTATGAATTTCATCCAAAAACAAAATTCCATTATTGGCTTGCTCTACAAGACCCTCTCTATTTGCATCTGCACCTGTGTATGCACCTTTTACTACTCCAAATAGCTGAGCTATCAATAGATTAGGATTTTCTGCATAATCTGCACAGTTAAATACTATGAATGGACTATTTTCTTCTTTGATATTATTTTTCACAGCATATTTGTACATACATGTAGCTAACTCACTCTTACCTACACCTGTTTCTCCATATATTATAGTATGAAGACCATTAGGAGGATACATTATTGCTGATTTAGCTAGGTTTACTTTTTCTTTCAAACTGCCTTTTATACCTATTAATTCTTCAAACCCATCTTCTTCTACAGCTTTACTAACTTTTACATGTTTTCCAGATGATACTAGTTCTTTATCTTTTATTTCAGCTTTCGATTGACTTAAGTTTTCTTCTTTTAGTAATTTTGATACTGCACTTCTTGATATATTATAGCCATTTTCGGTTAAAATTTCAGTTATTTTTCTTTCAGACATTTGAGGATTCTCATTTACAATCTTAGATATATCCTTTATTAATATTTGTTTTCTTCTTTCTCTTGAATCTAAAATATTATTCTTTTTTCTAACCGCTATTACTTCAGACCTAGCTACATTTAATATTTCAGCAAGTTCTTGGTCAGTGTATGGATTTTTCTTGTCTTCTCTTTGTATCTCTCTTAATATTTTATCCATATTTCGCCTCCTTACTTTAAATTTTAGTTTATTTCAATATATTATACACCAAAATAAGACTAGGCAAAATAGCCTAGCCTTATTACTTAGAATTTCCATAAGAACTTCTATTAAAATTATAACCATAACTATATGATTATAATTTTAAAGAAGCACCTTCCCAATCCTTCATAAAGCTATCTATTCCTTTGTCTGTCAAAGGATGCTTAATCATTTGGTTTATAACTTTAAGAGGAACTGTTGCTATATCAGCTCCCATTCTAGCAGCTTGTAAAACATGTATTGGATTTCTAACACTAGCAACTATTATTTGAGACTCAATACTATTTACACTGAAGATGTCAACAATTTCTTCAATTAAATCAAGACCATTTTGTGATATATCGTCTAATCTTCCAACAAAAGGACTTACATATGTAGCTCCAGCTCTAGCAGCTAAAAGAGCTTGCCCAGCAGAGAATATAAGTGTAACATTAGTTTTTATACCTTTACTAGATAATACTTTTACTGCCTTTAAACCTTCTGCTGTCATAGGTATTTTTATAACTATATTTTTATGTATCTTAGATAATTTTTCTGCTTCTTCTATCATACCCTTGTGCTCTAAACTTATTACTTCTGCACTTATTGGTCCATCTACTATCTCACTGATTTCTTTAACTACTTCTATAAAATCTCTACCTTCTTTAGCTATTAGAGATGGATTTGTAGTAACTCCACATATTACACCTAAATCATTTGCTTCCTTTATTTCTTCAATATTAGCTGTGTCTATAAAAAATCTCATTTAAAAAATCCTCCATAATTAGAATATGTGCTAAACACAAGTATATAATATCATAAATTATCTAAATTTTACAGTTCCATTATCTATAGATTCAACTACTGCTAAAGATTCTAATCTTACATCATTGGCCTTTAAAAGTGCTCCTCCAGCTTGGAATCCTTTTTCAATAACAATACCTACTCCAACTAAGTTTGCATTTGCTTGTTCAATTAAATCTTTAAGACCAAGAGCGGCCCTTCCATTAGCTAAAAAATCATCTACTACCAATATGTTTTCACCTTCGTTTATATACTTTTTAGAAACTTTTACTGCATATTCTTTTGCCTTAGTAAATGAATATACATTAGTTTCATACACATCAGTATCTAAGTTTTTAGATTCTGATTTTTTCGCAAAAACTACAGGTGCATTGTCAAAGTATTGTGAAACAATTGATGCTATAGCTATTCCTGAAGCCTCTATTGTAAATATTTTATCTACCTTTTCTCCACTAAATCTCTCTTTAAATTCTTTTCCTATTTCATTTAAAAAAGCTACATCAATTTGATGATTTAAAAAACTATCGACTTTTAGTATATCATTTCCTGAAACACTACCTTCTCTTAATATCTTTTCCTCTAAAGCCTTCATTGTACTCCCACCTAAACCTTTCTAAATTATATTAATCTTAATAAAAAAAATTATATTCTCTTTAATTTTACTCTCTGCATTGCTTGTATTTTATCTTAGAATACTAAAAAAGCTCCTGTCTATATCATAGACAGGAGCTTAAAATTCAAAGTAACCAACTTAATATATAATTTAAAATAAGTATAAACTATATCATCTTCACTCCTGTAGTTAAGCTATTATTGGTAGCTTAGTAGAAACATTTGAACCATATTATCAAAAGTATACAGGTAAACATATTAATTTATTCTTTTTAATTATATATTATAATTCTCTATTATTCAACAAATAATTCAAACTGTGTAGAATAAAACATTCACTAGTTACTTGACAAAATTCAACCATTTTAAGTAAACTTATAGATTTTCCATAAAGATATAACTTTTTTCTATATTATCTAGAAGTACTTCATCCTTGTTTATATTAGCTATTTTAGCAATAGCTTTTTTTACTCCATTAGACTTTATTAGTTCTTGTAATTCTACACTTTGAGCATCTTCACTATTGTTATAATGAAGTGCTGCACCTATTCCAAGAATTAAGTTATCAACTGTTAAGCCATATGATTTTGCAGTCATTAGAGGTTTAATCAATCTATCCTTATCGCTTAATTTTCTAAGTGGCTCTCTTCCAACTCTGACTACATCATCATTAAGATATGGATTTTTAAATCTATTTAAAATCTTATCAATATATTTATAATGTGCTTCTGAATCAAAATTATATTTTTTAATTAATCCTTCTCCACTTTCTGTCATTGCATTTTTCACTATATTACAAATATATTCATCATTTATACTTTCTTCTATTGTTTTGTATCCCTTTAAGTACCCTATATAAGCAGTTATAGCATGGCCTGTATTTAGTGTAAATAACTTACGTTCTATATAGGCCATAAGGTTATCAGCTAAATTCATTCCAACTATATTAGGTATTTCTCCTTTAAATCCTTGCTTTTCAACATTCCACTCATAAAAATTTTCAACAGTTACATCAAGAGGATTCTCATTTTTACCAGGAGGAACTATTCTGTCAACTGAACAATTAGGGAAACCAATATAGTTCTCTAAATAGTCTTCTTCTTCTTTATTTAGACACTTAAGTATTTCCTCTTTTAAAGAAGAACTTGCATATATTGCATTTTCACAAGCTATTATATTTAAATTATTTGTTAATCCTTTTTCTTTTCTAGTTTTTATACCTCTAGCAATTGTAGGGGCTATTTTAGTTAAAACCAAAGGGCCAACTGCTGTAGTTATTATTTCAGCTTCTACAATCTCATCTATTATTTCTTCTTTTATAGATGAAACTGCACTTATATTGTCAATTATCTCATCTACACATTCTACATCTCTTATGTGTATAGTATATTTTTTATCTTTATTTATTGAATTTAATATTTCTTCATTAACATCAGCAAATACAACATGATAACCTGACTTAACTAACAAACCTCCAATAAATCCTCTTCCAATATTTCCTGCTCCAAATTGGATTGCCTTTTTCATTTTAAGTTCCTCCTAAGATTAGTTGGCAAAAGCTTCCATAAAAGCTTGTTTGTCATTTGAATTTTTTAGTCTCTCTGTTAAATCATCATCTAAAACTATTGCTATATTAGATAGTATCTCTAAATGCTCATCTCCAACACCAGCTATTCCTATTAATAAATATGCCTTTTCTCCATCAAAATCTATACCATTAGGGAATTGTAGTATAACTATTCCAGAAGATAATATTTCTTTTTTCGCTTCATTTACACCATGTGGAATAGCAACACCCATGCCCATGTATGTAGTCATTACCTTTTCTCTTTCCAACATTGCTGGTATATATTCTTCTTTTACATATCCATTTTCAAATAGTTTTCTTCCTGCTAAAGTTATAGCTTCTTCCTTTGAAACACTATCTAATCCTAAAAATATATTATTCTCATTTAATACTTTACTCATAATATCAACCTTCCTTTTTTTAATGTAAATTTTATTTATCTATTAATGTTTTTAATTTATTTGTATAAAAATTAAAAACTATATCTTTTATTTCTAATGTCATCTCTTGTATAGAAAATTTGTTTATTTTATTAGTAAAAACAAAATTATCTATTAATGAGCCACTTACTTCACTCATTATTTGTCTTTGATAATTTGGTGAATCTTTAGGAAGTAACATAAAAACCACATTCTCAATTTCTTCCTTAGAATTTAGCTTTATGTTATTTTCTAATCTTATTATTGCTAACTTCATAATATCTATTCTTTCACTCATACAATGTAATAATAAAATCCTTGATTCTTCTATATATGGAATTGATATTTTTAATCTTTCTTCTAAGGATTCTTTTATAGATATTACATCTTCACTAGATTTTACAAATATTTTTGATGAATCCATAATAAGTTCATCTAAGTTTTTACTTTTAAATTTTTTAAATTGAATTTCATCTAAAAACTGAAGAATATCTCTTCCTATGTTCATACTTTCTGTTATCTGTTCATATACTTTATTTTTATTTTTAGTATCATCTTTTACTTTTAAATCCATTAATTTATTTTGAGCTATAGACTTTATTTTTTCTTTGATTATCAGCTCATCATCTGAACTCATAAATGGCCCTACACATATATAATCTAAGTTTGTATTTAATTCTACTGTAGATACAATTAAATCGACTTCTTTTTCTTTTAAATATTCCTCATCTATGTTTATAGCTGAAATAGTTTCAAGTATATTTAGATTTGGAAATTTATTTTCAATTTTAGTCGATAAAAACCTTGAAGTTCCTATTCCAGTAGGACATGCTACAACAATATTTATATTAGCATGCATCATTAGATTTTTTTCTATGGCTGATGCAAAATGCATTGCAATATATCCTATTTCAGATTCAGGTATTGAATTTATATTTAGCTTATCTTTTATGACTTTAGAAACCTTTTCGACTCCATTATAAGCATATGAATACTTAGTTTTTATTTCATCTAAAAGGGGATTTCTTATTTCTAGTCCCATATTCAATCTGTTTATGGAAGGTCCCAGATGGTTTGCTAGGTCTTTAAATAATCTTTCATCATTTTTAAGACTTATCTTAAATTCATCTTCTGCCAAATCTATCATTTTATTTGTAATGTCCATTACTTCTATGTCATCTAAGTTTAACTCTTTATGACTTGAAGATGACCTTTGCTTTGCACCTCTAATGTGCATAGTTATATATCCAACTTCATCTAATGGTATATCCATACTAAAATCAACTGCCATACCTTTTACGATTTCCTGAGCTAATTTAAACTCTTCGGTTAAAGATAATTCCTTTAGAAAATCTTTCTCCATAGTTATATTTTCACCATTTTTTATCCTCTGTAAAGCTAATGAAATATGAACTACAAGCCCTATATATGCACTATCAGCTAAATTTACATCTAACTCTGAAAGCTTCTTTGTTAATGTACTTTCAACTTTTCTTATTATGCACTTGTCCATTAAATTTAAAAGTCTATTTTCACTTAAAATCTCTATTGCTTTATCAGTTTGTATATTCTCACTTATATTTCTGACCATATCCAATATTTCTTTTTCATTAAATGAGTCATATATAAGGTTTACATATGCTTCTCTAAAGTTTTTTTCCTGACCTTTGAGATACACACCAAGCCCTGGTTTTCTAATAAGCTCAATATCAAATCTTTCTAACCATTCACTTGCTAGTGCAAAATCATTATTTAGTACTCCTTCAGATACCTTTAATATTTTTGCAAAGTAGTAAGATTTTACTGGCTCATTAGAAACTAGTAGCTTTGATAATATAATTAAGTTTCTTTCTTCTTTGTTATATTCTTTTTCTATTTTTTCCTCTTCTAACAACTCAATTATAAAATTTTGATTTTCTGTATTCTCTTCTAAAATCAAACCTACACCTGGTTTTTTTACAAAATTAAAATCATTTTCATCAAACCATTTTTCAATTCCTGACATATCTCTAAGTACAGTTCTTGAACTTAACTCTAACTCTCCTGCAATTTCAGAAACAGTTATTGGAATATTTTTTTTAGAATTTTCTACTATCATGAGTATTATCTTTTTTTGTCTAGATGTAATCTTCTTTTTTTTCAAATTATCCACTCCTAATCAGTGGTACTTTTTATTTTTTATTTAGATTCTAATCTTTTAAACAGTATATCTAAATTGGGGTCATTTAAAAAGTTATTTATTGATACTATCTCAACATTTGAATTGTTTTTGGCAACTCTTTCAACTAATGTGTTGTGAGTTACTACTATTTGTGTATCATCTGGAAGATTATCAACAGATGAATTTGTAATTTCTATATCTAAATTCAAGTTTTTTATTCTATTTTTAAATCTAGAAGCTCCCATTGCACTAGAACCCATTCCTGCATCACATGCAAATACAATCTTCTTAATTTCATTTAATTCAAGTTGCTTTTCTTTAACTTTTTGTTCTGAACTTTTGCTTGCAGATTTCATATCACTCATCTTTGCTTTAGCTTCTTCTAAAGTACCATCTTCTTCACTTTGGTTTGCTGAAGCTCTCTTAACAAATGGTGCTGCCACTAAGAATGATACAACTGTCGCAACTGCAACCCCTGCTAATACTGGAAGTAATCCTCCTTTTGGTGCTAGTGCCATAAGTGCAAATATACTTCCTGGTGATGGTGCTGCTACAAGTCCAGCTCCTAATATTGAAAAAGTTAATATTCCTGCTGCTCCACCTGCCATTGTAGCTAATATTAAAACTGGATTCATTAATATATATGGGAAGTAAATTTCATGGATACCACCAAGGAAATGTATTATTACTGCTCCTGGTGCTGATTGTTTTACACTTCCTCTACTAAACATCCAATATGCTAATAGAACACCTAAACCTGGTCCAGGGTTACTTTCTAATAAGAACATTATAGATTTACCTGCTTCTTTTGCTTCAGCTATACCTATAGGACCTAATATACCATGATTTATTGCATTGTTTAAGAACAGTACCTTTCCAGGCTCTATAAATACCGAAACTAAAGGTAATAAACTTTTGCTAACTATAAATTGCACTCCTGATTCTATAAGAGCTGTACCTGCTACTATAGCTGGTCCAATTGCATAAAAACCTAATATTGCAAGAAGCATACCTATTATACCTATTGAAAAGTTATTTACTAACATCTCAAATCCTGTTGGTATTTTACCATCTACAAGTTTATCAAACTTCTTGATTACCCATCCTGCAAATGGTCCCATTATCATTGCTCCAATAAACATTGGTATATCAGCTCCAACGATTACTCCCATCGCTGCTGCTGCACCTATTACTCCGCCTCTTTGCCCTGCTATAGCTTTACCACCAGTATATGCTATCAATAGTGGTAAAAGATATTTTATCATCGGATCGCCTATAGTGCTTAATTTTTCATTTGGCATCCACCCTGTTGGTATAAATAATGCTGTTATAAGACCCCATGCTATAAAAGCTCCTATATTTGGCATTACCATCCCACTTAAAAACTTTCCTACTCGCTGTATAGATGTCTTTATTGTCGATTGATTAGAACTGCTCATAATTTTACCTCCATTTGAATTATATTCTATATCGATATGATTCCCTTTTGTTATACTTTTATTATAGAGTTTATATTTTATAGTAACAACTTTAAGAAATCGTTTCTATGTCACTTAAGATAATGACATTTGTCACTTTAGTTTTTGTTTAATTTTATTTATGTAGTATTTTAAATTAAGAATTTAATGAAATAAATTTTTTAGGGACACTTTTGGACATACTAATATAGATTTAATTGACTTATACTTTCAATAAAAAATACTATATACACAATATTAACAACAGGAGTATATAGACATAATGTAAGATCTTATATAATAAGAATTAACTTCAAATTAGCTACCACCTTAAATAAAACATTATTTAATATACAGTTTGATTGTATAAAGCAACATATATTAAACAGATTCAGTTAAAATAGTTTAAATTTTTCAAAAATCTCAATATCTGACAAAATACTTTAATAAAATTAAAGAATAAGTTATAATTAATACTATCAATTATAATAAAGTATAAAAATATAAGGAGTGATTAAAAAATGGCGTTTTATTTTGATACACCATCACATACTTTCAGTGAATACCTACTTGTACCAGGTTTCTCTTCTACTGACTGTATACCTGCTAATGTAAGTTTAAAAACACCTGTTACTAAATTTAAAAAGGGCGAGGAAGCAGATATTCATATGAATATACCTTTAACTTCTGCTATTATGCAATCTGTTTCTGATGACAAGATGGCTATTGCACTTGCTAAAGAAGGTGGCATCTCATTTATATATGGTTCTCAATCTATTGAAAGTGAAGCTGCTATGGTAGCACGTGTTAAATCTCATAAAGCTGGATTTGTTGTGAGTGATTCAAATATTAAACCTGACAATACATTAAAAGACATACTTGAACTAAAAGAGAGAACTGGTCATTCTACGGTTGCAGTTACTGAAGATGGTACTTCAACTGGTAAATTATTAGGTATTGTTGCAAGTCGTGATTATCGTATAAGTCGTATGGACTTAGACACTAAAGTTAGTGAGTTTATGACTCCTATGTCGTCCATAGTTTATGCTAACAAAGATGTTACTTTAAAAGAAGCAAACAATATTATATGGGACCATAAGCTTAATTCTCTTCCTGTACTTGATGACAATGGTAATCTTGTATATATGGTATTCCGTAAAGATTACTCTTCTCATAAAGAAAATCCACTTGAACTTTTAGATTCTTCTAAAAGATATGTAGTTGGAGCTGGTATCAATACTAGAGACTTTGCTGAGCGTGTTCCTGCTTTAGTTGAAGCTGGTGCTGATGTTTTATGTATAGACTCTTCAGAAGGTTTTTCTGAGTGGCAAAAAATAACTCTTGATTTTATTCGTGAAAAATACGGTGATACGGTTAAGGTTGGAGCTGGGAATGTAGTTGACCGTGAAGGATTCCTTTACCTTGCTGAAGCTGGTGCTGACTTCGTTAAAGTTGGTATTGGTGGTGGTTCTATATGTATCACTCGTGAACAAAAAGGTATAGGACGTGGACAAGCTACTTCTATAATTGAAGTTGCTCAAGCTAGAGATGAATACTTTGAAAAAACAGGTATTTACATTCCAATTTGTTCTGATGGTGGTATTGTTTATGACCATCATATAACTTTAGCCTTAGCTATGGGTGCTGATTTTATAATGCTTGGTAGATATTTCTCTCGTTTTGATGAGAGTCCAACTAATAAGGTTAATATAAATGGTAGTTACATGAAAGAGTATTGGGGAGAAGGTTCTGCACGTGCTAGAAACTGGCAAAGATATGACCTTGGTGGAGATAAGAAACTTTCTTTTGAAGAAGGTGTTGACTCTTATGTTCCTTATGCTGGTTCTTTAAAAGACAATGTGACACTTTCTCTAAGTAAGGTTCGTTCTACTATGTGCAACTGTGGTGCTCTTAGTATTCCTGAACTTCAAAAAAATGCTAAGCTAACACTTGTATCTTCTACTAGTATCGTTGAAGGTGGAGCTCATGATGTTATGCTAAAAGATAACAGAAACTTATAATATAAACAAAAGTGTAGTTAATTGTAAATCAATCAACTACACTTTTTATTTTAATATAAGCTATTATTTATGAGTTATTATTTAACTGTAAATTCAAGAAGCTTACTTTTAAGTTCATTTTCTATTTTTGATAATTCAACTTCTGCTTCCTGTCTCTTTATTCTACCATCATTTTGTATCTTAACTACTTCATCAATAGTTGATATTAAAGATTGATTAGTTTTCTTAATTGTATCTATATCTACAATTCCTCTTTCTGATTCTTTGGCTGTTTCTATTGTTCCCATTTTCAATGTCTCTGCATTCTTTAGTAGAAGTTCATTTGTCATATTACTAACTTCACGCTGTGCTTTCATAGCTTGATTCAAATGAGATATTCCAAGAGCAAGTACTATTTGATTTTTCCACAATGGAATAGTATTTACTATAGTAGATTGAATTTTTTCTGCCATTAGATTATTGCTATTTTGAACCAATCTTATCTGTGGAGCCATTTGAAGTGATACCATTCTAGTTAATTCTAAGTCATGAATCTTCTTTTCAAATCTGTCACAAAGTGAAACCATATCGTTTACAGATTGAGCATCTTCTGTTGAACCAGACAAACTTGCTCTTTCTCTTAATTTTGGCATCTCAAGTTCTTTCATATCTTTTAGCTTTTGTTTCCCTGCTATAATATACATTGTAAGCTCTTTTGAATAAGCTAAGTTTAATTCATACATTTTATCAAGCATTGCTATATCTTTCAATATTTTAACTTGATGCTTTTGAAGTTCTTTACTTACTTTGTCTACATTTACTTCTGCGCTATCATACTTAGTTTTTAAATTTGAAATTTTATTATTTGCCTTTTTAAAAATTCCTAAAAAACCACCTTGTTCTTTTTCGTCAGCTGAGAATGATTTTAAATCAGTAACTAGATTTGTAAGCATATCACCAACTTCGCCTAAATCTCTAGTTTTAACACTCTTTAAAGCGGTTTCCGAAAATCCCGCTACCTTTTTTTGAGCCCCAGCTCCATATTGCAAAATCATATTTGTATTTGTAATATCTATTTTTTCTGCAAACTCTTTTACCATTTTACGCTCAGCTTCTGATAATTTTTCTTCTTCTGGGTCTTTTTCATTCTTTTTCATTAATAGGTCAGAATTATTTATATCATTTGTTTTTGTTTCTTCACCAAATGGGTCAAGTGTTAGTGTTGGCATAACTGGTATATCATCTAAATTATTCATTCTATAGTTCTCTCCTCTTCCTTCATAAAGTACTAATTATATACTTATATCTTACATATTTTTATCCTTCATAACTACTTAACTGTTCAAAAATAACAGAATATTTTTTATATTACAGTTAAAACTTTCCACCTGTTAATCCCTCTTGAACTAACATATTTTCTAAAACAGTAATATCTGTAGATATGTCAATAGCTTCATCCTCAAATAGAGAATCCAGTTGGTTTTCAAAAGCCACTACAATTGTACTCATTGTACTTTCAATGCTTTCCATAGTTGTTGTTATATTTTCTCTGTCTATTCCTTGTTCTTCCAATATATGATATGAATTTAAAAGCTTTAAAGTAGTTGGAATATAATAATCCATAAATTTTTGTATCTGAATAAGTTTTGATGGGTCATGTTTTACAACATCAAATATTTTACTTGTAACATCTTCTACTTGTATAATTTTCTTGCACATTGATTCTGATTTAATATTTTCATTAGCCTCTTTTATTTGTCTCAAATAGTCCATTCCCTTTTTAATAATCATATCAGCTTCATTGCTATTCTCAACTTCATCTTCTTCAACTTCATATACTACATCTTCATATGTTGGTGGAACTCCATCTTCATTTGTCAATACAATTTGATTATTTCTTTTATCAATATAAGTATTTATAAAGTAATTTTTATCTATCATCTTTTGCACATCTTTTATTATAAATTTTAGTGATTTAGATGTACTTTCTGCAATAAGTTCTACTGGAATAATATTTTTATTACTTATGATTGTACAGTATTTTTTATAACGAGAAATTTGGTCTCCTAATCTTTTACCTTTAAAAATACAAACTCCACCTATTATTAAGAATAAAGCACATACTTGAATAGGAAGTATAACTGCCCATCCAATTATAATTGAAATAGTTGACAATACTAAGGCTGATAGTGTAAATAAGCCTACTAGACCCCATCCAACGATCTTCAAAAACTTACTTAAAAACGAATTTATTAATACAGATTTTTTAGAAAAATTCTCTGGTTTATACATGATTTATATCCTTTCATTTTTACTAATATTATTATTATATTTCAGTTTGATTATACAATTACTTACTTATTACTGTCAAGGAATTTGAAATTCTACAAATTATTTCAAATAAAGTAATAGACTTAAATGTAAGTACATTTTCTAACTAAAAATGTACTTACATTTAATGCTATACAAAAATAAGAGAACTTAATTTTAAGTAAATTTAAGCCCTCTCATTTTTTATATTTATATAATTATCATTATTTATCTCATCTATACTTAATCCAAATAAAAAATTATATTAATAAAGATTTGCAAATATCTCTCTTATTTCTTCTCTACTAAGTTCTACATAATTATTGGCAAGTAATCTCTGTTGATTGGCTATCGTACTATCAGTAAATTCATCTATCTGACTTTCTACCATTCCATACTCTCTTAGAGCTTTCTTAGTTATTAATTTGTTTAAGAATTTCTCTAATTCTCCATAAACGTCACAATTAGAGTCACATTCAAGAGCATCTGCTAAAATTTTTGTACATTGCGTAATCTTTCCATTAGGATTTTTTCTAGAGTACATCTTAAATACTTCAGTAAAGAACTGATAATTTGCTTCCCCATGTGCAACATGGAAAGCTGCACCTATCGAATAAGATAAAGCATGCACTGCTGCACAACCAGCATTTCCAAAAGCAATTCCTGCATAGTTTGATGCAAGTACAAAGTCCTTAAGATGATTGAATCTCTCTTCTTCTCCTTTATCCACAATCTTTTTATATCCATCCATAATCATTTTTATAGCCTGTAAAGAATATATTTCTGTAAATGGACTTGCTTTTGGAGATAGATAAGACTCAATAGCATGTATAAGAGCGTCCACTGAACTTGTTACAAAAAATTTATAAGGCAATCCTTTTACTGACTCTGGAATTAATACTGCATAATCTGCATAAGTTTCTTCTACTGCAAGACCCTTTTTAGTATGCTTAGATTTTAACTCTGCAATGGCTACATTTGTTACTTCACTTCCTGTACCACATGTTGTAGGAACTACCACCAATTCTTTTACTTTTTTAGGTGCTACTTCTCCTTCAAATAAGTCAATAGACTTCTCTGGAACATCAAGTGCTAATATCTTGCATATATCAACTATTGTACCTCCTCCAAAAGCGATAATTCTATCGAAATTGTATTTCTTCATTTCTTTTGTCATAGAATCTATCATTTCATCAGATGGTTCACCTGTTCCAAATTTTTCTTGGAAAATTAGATTGGTATCTATTCCAAGAGGCTTCATATATGGTTCATATATAAATTCATTTGTAATTACTAAATCATTTTTTCCTATTTTAAATTCTTCATTGAATTCTTTAAATGTATCAAAATAAAATATTTTTGGAACTACTCTAAGTGCTTCCATACTTAACACCCCTCTACTATTAATATTTCTCCTTAAATCGTTTTTCAAACTCTAATGCTAGATTTTCTCTTACACTTGGATGAGCAATATTGATTAAATTTCTTGCCCTTTCTCTAAGAGATTTCCCTTTTAGTTCTGCTATACCATACTCAGTTACAACATAGTCAATATCATTTCTAGATGTTGTTATAGGAGCACCTTCATCCACAATAGAGACAATTTTTGAAATTACTGTCCCATCTTTTTTTGTAGTTATTGAAGGCATTGCTATAATTGCCTTTCCATCTTCTCCCATAGATACTCCACGTATGAAGTCAACTTGACCTCCAACTCCACTAAATTGTCTAAGACCCATTGCCTCTGCAACTACCTGTCCCATCAAATCAACTTGTATAGCAGAATTTATAGACACCATTTTATGTTGTTTCATTATAACTGCTGGATGATTTACATAGTCTACAGGTTTCACTTCAACTACTGGGTTATTATTAGCAAAATCATATAATTTTTTAGTTCCCATTAAAAATGTAACTGTCATTTTTTCTTTATCAAAATTTTTATATTTACCATTTATAACACCTTTTTCATAGAGAGCTAGGGTTCCATCTGAAATCATTTCTGAATGAATTCCTAAATCTTTTTTATCTGTTAAAAATAGCATAACTGCATCTGGAATTCCACCAATTCCAAGCTGTAAAGTAGAACCATCTTCAATTAGAGAAGCACAGTTTTTACCTATTGCTTCTTCTACTTCTCCAATCTTAGCAGGTTGCAGTTCATATAAAGGTTGTGACTTTTCAACTATATAATCAAACTCTGATACATGAACTACTTCACCATAAGTTCTAGGAAATTGGTCATTTACTTGAACAATTACTGTTTTAGCAGTTTTAATAGCTTCATAAGTATAATCAACTGATGTTCCTAGGCTACAATACCCATGTTCATCTGGTGGAGTTACCTGAGCTAAAACAACATCACATTTTAATCTTTTCTCTCTAATTAATTTTGGTACTTCATGAAAGAATGCAGGAGTAAAATCTCCATCTCCATTTTCAATTGCCTTTCTTACATTTCCACTTACAAACATTGGATTTACTCTAAAGTGAGTTTCCATTCCCTCACCAGTATATCCACCACTGCCTAGACTTACCATATGCTTAATCTCAACATTTTTATACTGTTTTGCATTTTCAATCATTGCCTCTACTAGTGCAGGAGGCTCACCTACACAATGTGCAAATACTACTGTATCCCCATCTTTAATATGCTTTACAGCCTCTATAGCAGTACATAACTTACTTTGATACAATTCTCGCCAATTCAATGAAATCACCCCATCTAACTCTTATTTAAGCCTCACAAATCGCTGATTCTATTATATTTATAGCTCTTTCTATATGACTAAAATCCCAAATTTTAATATATGATTTCTTAACTTTATATTGTTGGTAGGATGCACATAAAGTTGTGCATCCTCCAATTATAAGTAATAAATCATATTCTACATCTTCTTCTGCTACGCTAAAATCTACTCTACCATTGAAGTGCTCTTTGATTATTGCTAGAGCCTTCCCTCTTTCGTATCTAGGGTTACAGCCCCCACAAAATCTAACTCCACAGGTCATGTGTAAATTCTCCTTCTAAAAGCTCTTTTTATAACTCAAACTACTACTTTATAATCATTCTTATACGATATATTTTTTCATTAATTAGTATAAGTCAATATATTTTCCCATTTATATATCAACTTTTTTATATATTAACTTTTTATAAATTTAGAGCTTTTTCTTTTTTTATTCCTGCAATTGTCTTAGCTAATTCTTTCTTCTGATTTATATTTCCTTGTCTTGAAATCATTATTCTTTGTGCCTGTGGTGAACCTGCTCCATGCATTGACTCAGTTCTATAACCAACAGCAGATGAGCCAAGACATATATTTTCTAAGAATCTTAATATTCTCATTCTTTCTTCTGTTGAAGCTACTGAAGAAGCTTTAAAATATTTATTACATACTTCACCTATTGTCATTCCACTTGTTCCAACTTTTAAATCTGACTTGAAGTCTTTTTCTGAAGGCATAGTAACCATAAGCCCACCAGCTATATCTTCTGCAAGTCTCACTATTTCATAAGGGAATCTAGTTACATTTTGTTTACATACATTTGCAAGAAGTAAATCTATTTGATAGTTTCCAGCCTCTGTCTTATGTCCTTCTGATGAACATGCTATACCACAACAATATAAACTTTCATTAAGGTGAGTCATTTCTATTAATTTATCTTTTATATGAGAAGCTTTGTTTGCTCCATTGTAATCAGCTGCTAAAGCTGCTGCTCCTATTATTACATCACCTACTCCAACTTTACATCCACCATAACTTTGTCTATGATATCCAGCAAATCTTTCTACCAACATACCAGAGAAATCCCACTCTCCGCATAAGAAGATTCTATCATTTGGAACAAATACATTATCAAATACTACTAGAGCTTCTTGACCTCCAAACTCTTTATTTCCTAAGTCAACATCTGCTCCCTCTTCTAATTTTCTAGTATCACAAGATTGTCTTCCATAAATCATAAATACACCTTCAGCATCTGAAGGAACTGCAAATGATACAGCATAGTCTTTATCTGCTTCAGTCATGCTTATAGTAGGCATTATAAGATGTTCATGTGAATTTATTGAACCAGTTTGATGTGCTTTTGCTCCTCTTACCACTATTCCATCTTCTCTTCTTTCAACTATGTGAAGGAACATATCTGGGTCAGGTTGAGCACTAGGTGATAATGCTCTATCTCCCTTAGGGTCAGTCATAGCTCCATCAACTACTAAATCGTTTTCTTGTATATAAGTTAAGTATTTTACAAAATTATCATGATAATTAGTTCCATGCGCTTTGTCGCACTCAAACGTTGTTGAATATACCGCATTAAAAGCATCCATACCTACACATCTTTGGAAACAAGAAGCTGTTTTTTGGCCACATAGTCTTTGCATTTTAACTTTTTTTATCAAATCATCAGTACTTTGATGAAGATGACCAAATCTATTTATTTTTTCTCCTGTAATATTTGAAGTAACTGTCATTAAATCTGCATATTCTGGGTCATGTGCCAAATCATAAGTAGCTGCTACACAATTTATAGATGGTCTAATCATTGGATGGTCAACCCAATTTTTAACCTCTTCACCAAACATATAAACTTTAGTATTTAATTTTCTCAAACTTTCAATATATTGAGCTCCTGTCATTAATGCCATAATAAAACCACTCCTTCTCTTTTATAATAATTTTTATTTATGTTAATTTATAATACTTCCTTCTTTTGTTCGTCTTTCAATCTTCTAAATTCACTTCAATATTTTAAATTAAATTCATTTTTAGTTTAGATTCATTCTAAATTAAAATATATTTCTATTTTAATTTAGAATGAATACTTTTTTATATTTGAATTTTATCCCCAAAGTTCTTCATCTGTAGGTACTTCATTTTCTGGCATATAATAAGCAATTCTAGAAATATTAATTAAATGTTTGTAATCAAGATTTTCAGAAATACTATTATTTCCCCAAGAACCACAACCTAAGGTATTT
Organism: Clostridioides sp. ES-S-0005-03; assembly: GCF_020658455.1. NCBI lineage: Bacteria > Bacillati > Bacillota > Clostridia > Peptostreptococcales > Peptostreptococcaceae > Clostridioides > Clostridioides sp. ES-S-0005-03. Next base: position 1,566,565 of record NZ_JACVWI010000001.1, read on the forward strand.
GTAGGTGCAAGACCATTAAAGAAGCTTCCTCCAGCACTTGTAGCACAACATTGATTAATTACAAATCTTGATACTTCTATATTTTCTCCTGCATATTCTATGTTCTTAATTGTATTTGAATGTATAGATACACTATGTCCTTTTCCTTCTACATTTAGATTTGCTTTTGCAATAGCTACTCCTTCTTCAAAGTCTTTATACTTATATGCAGATATAACTGGACACATTTTTTCTTTTGCAAGTATGTCTTCTTCACCTGGTCCATCTGCTTCTATTACTATTATTTTTGTATCTTTTGGTATTTCAACTCCTGCAATGTTTGCGATTGCATGAACTGATTGTCCTACTGCATCTTTATTCATAGATTTATTCACAAACATGGCATTTCTAAAAGCTTCTTTTTGTGCATTATCTCTAACTATAAATCCTTTGTTACTTTCAAATTCATCCATTACTTTATCAAACATTTCTTCTGCCACTATCACTGATTGCTCACCTGAGCAAATTATACCATTATCAAATATTCTTCCAGCTATGATTTTAGGTACTGCTTCTTTAATATCTACATCTCTGTCTATAATACATTGGACATTTCCTGCTCCTACACCAAGAGCTGGTTTTCCACTTGAATATGCAGCTCTTACCATTCCCATTCCACCAGTAGCAATTACTACATCTGCTGATGAAATTAAATTTCTCGTATTTTCTCTTGATTGTTGGTCAAGTATTTGTATTAGATTTTCTGGTGCTCCTATTTTTTCTAATTCTTCATTAATCATATCAACAGTCTTAGTACTACATCCAATTGCTTTATGATGTGGTGTTATAATAATTGCATTTCTTCCCTTTAATGCAAACATAGCATTACTCATAGGTGTAACTATTGGATTTGTACAAGGAGTTATTGCTGCTACAACTCCAATTGGTTTAGCTACTTTTGTTATTCCTGTTTCTCTATCTATATCAATTATACCAACTGATTTCTTATCTTTTAAATTATTATATATAACTTTCGCTTTACTTTTATTTTTAGCTACTTTATCTTCATATACACCCATTCCAGTTTCTTCTACTGCAAGTTTAGCTAAATATTCGGCGTTATAGTATACTACCTTTCCAACTATCTTCACTATTTTATCCACTTGTTCTTGAGTATAACATTCAAACTCCCTTTGAGCTTTTCTAGCCCTCTCAATGTATCCATTAATATATTCTTTGCTTAAATCTTCAAAGTTTTCTACTGCTTTTTCCATTTTTAATATTCCTCCAATTTATTAAATATTTTTATAGTGCACTTTCAAAAGTTTCTGACTTCTTCATTGTACCTGTACTCATAAATTTACTATGCCATGATAAAGCTTCGTCTAATATATGAGGAGTTTGTTTTGCTCCATTTTGACATGCTCTATTTAGGTAATCCATAAGTTGATCTTTATAATCTGGATGAACACAATTTTCTATTATCTTAATAGCTCTTTCTCTAGGTGCAAGACCTCTTAAATCAGCATATCCTTGTTCTGTTACAATTACCATTACATCATGTTCAGTGTGGTCTACATGAGATACCATAGGTACTATTGATGATATATCACCATTTTTTGCAATTGATTCAGTACTAAATATAGTTATTGCTCCATTTCTAGCAAAATCACCAGAACCACCGATTCCATTCATCATCTTTGAACCCATGATATGAGTTGAGTTTACATTTCCATAAATATCAACCTCAATTGCAGTATTCATTGCAATTACACCAATTCTTCTAGCTATTTCTGGGTTGTTACTAATCTCTTGAGGTCTCAATATAATCTTATCTTTAAAGAAATCTATATCATTTTCAAATTTTATTAATCCTTCTGGTGATGGGCTTACAGATGTAGTTGATGCCATTGTAACTTTACCCATTCTTATTAAGTCCAACATAGAGTCCTGCACAACCTCTGTATAACAAGTTAAATTCTCAAATTCAGATTCACATAGTCCATATAAAACTGCATTTGCTACACTTCCTACACCAGATTGAAGAGGAAGTAAATTTTTTGACAATCTACCTGATTTTACTTCTTCTCTAAGAAATGCAATAATATTATTTGATATTTTTTTTGAAGCTTCATCTACAACACCCAATGGACGTGTTTTATCTTGCATATTAGTGATTACTATTCCTGCAATCTTATCTAAACCACAAGGTATATATGTCGTTCCGATTCTATCTTTAGGATGATTTATTTCTATTGGTTTCCTGTTTGGCGGATTTTCTGTAATATATATATCTGCCATACCTTCCATCTCCATTGGTTTTGCCAGATTTATTTCAACAATTACTTTGTCTGCACTTTTTACAAAAGATGGTGAATTTCCTATCCCACTAGTTGGTACAATATCTCCATTTTCAGTTATGGCAAGTGCTTCTATTATCGCTACATCCACTTTAGGTATAGTTTTATAGTTTAAAAATTGAGTAGAATGACTTAGATGCATATCTATATAATTGACATCACCTTTATTAATACTGTTTCTAAGTATTGAATTAGTTTGATAAGGAAGTCTTCTTTCAATTATTCCTGCTTCTGCCCATGCTCCATCTACTTCTGGTCCTAAAGATGCTCCTGAATATACAGTTAATTTTATCTTATCTCCACTTTTAACCCTTTCTGAAACCGCTAATGGTACTGCTTTTGGGTAACCTGAAGGTGTGAATCCACTAAGTCCAACAACCATCCCATTATTTATAAGTTTAGCAGCTTCATCTGCATTCATAATTAAATCACATAACTTTTTATTTCTTAATCTTTCGCTTAATTCTTCAAATACTCCTTCATTATTCATAAATATCCCCCCATATAAAATCTTATTTACATTGGAAGTTTGTGTAAAACTATAACCAATATAACTTTAGTTAACAGTGCAAATGGATAGGTAGCACCATACCCTGCTGCTGGGTCATCACTATCAAGAGCATCAACAGCAGCTCCAAGACCTGGTGTTGATGTCATACCACCACAGACAGCTCCAGATAACAAAATCCAATTTAGTTTGAATACATACTTACCAACTAAAAATCCAATCATCATAGCTGTAATTCCTACTACTATAGCTACTAAAGCTAGATGCATCCCAGATGTCATAATTGAATCAACAACTTTACCACCATATCTTAATCCAACTATTGCTAAGAAAAATACTAGCCCTATTTGTTTTAGAATATTTAATACTTTTTCTTCCATTCTGAAATTTACTATACCTATCTTACCTATATATCCAAGTATTAGAGATACAATTAAAGAACCACCAGTTGCCCCTAATGTAAAGTATCCTAATGGTCCCATGAACACGTGTATTCCTCCAACTAAATATCCGGCAAGACATGTTAAGAAAAATGTTATTATATTAAATGGAACTTCTGGTATCGTTTTACCACCAACGCTATCTCTAGCTTCTTTCATTTCTTTTTCATATTTTCTTCTTTCTTCTCTAAGGTCCATTCTAAATATTTTAGGAAGGAAATTTACTCCTAAAATCACTATTAATACTCCAAAAGGATAGGCAACTGCATGCCCTATACCAACACCTGCTTCAGCATATGCGATATACTTATCTATTTGCTCTTGAGTTAGTGATGTAGTTGTAGCTACATCCAATTTTCCCTCTGGATCAACTACTTTTAATATTTCTTTTTTATCTTTTATTGATGCTTTCTCAAACTCTTTTGATACATCTTCTGCATGTTTACCAGCTGTTTCTAGAGCAGCAGCTAGACCAGGAGAACTTGTTAGTGCTCCTGTATAAACACCAGAAACCTCATATGCACTACTTCCTTTATTACTTGATAGCAAAGTCATTGCATAAGTCATAGAGCCTCCTATAAAAGTTATAAGCACTCCTAAAACTACAAATCTAGCTCCATACTTCTTAAGTACAGCTTTCATATCCTTAGCAGCCAATAAACCAACTGCTGCAACAAATATAATTAGAAAAAAATCAAAGAAATCAGAAGAAATAATTCCATTACCCATCATGATAGTTGCTGCCTTATACCCTGCTGCTGTCTCTCCTTTTGCTATTACTGAATTTCCTAAGCTATACACAAGCCATCCAATAAATAATCCTGTAAATAACGCTCCTGACACTCCAAAATTAAACTTCCCAAATTTAATTTTTCCAAATAATATTCCTGTAATTACAGCAGCGAACATAAGGACAAAAGGGTTCATTAAAAAATCCATTAACTCAAATTTCACCAAACCACTCCCTTTCATATTTTGTTATTAAATTAACGATATTTATTAAAAAATATATCTCTCCCCTCTTTGCAAACTTTACAAAATTATATTTTGTTATTAAATTAACATTTCTAATTAAAAAAATTTCATCCCTCTAACATTAGTTTTTTATGTTACAATTTAGTTAACAGTTAAATTACATAAATGCTAATTATTTTTAGATAGTTAAATTTTTAATATTCATTGATATAACTAGGTTTTAAATAGTTGTTACCTAAATTATATCAGCTATCATCTTTTGTTAATTTAATAATAGCACTATTCTTAATAGATTGAAAATATCAAAAACTTATGATATGATAGTTTAAAACTATTCTATTTTTCTACAATAATATACAAAACTTATATTGTTGTTAATTATATACTTGTCACTAATTACATAAATGAAAGGAACTATTAACCAATGAACATAAATTATCTATATTATTTCCAAACTGTTTGTAAATATAAAAACATGACTAAAGCAGCAGAAAGTATTCATATTTCTCAACCATCTATAACCTTAGCTATTAAAGAATTGGAAAAGGAACTCGGTTTTGAACTTTTTTTTAGAATAGGTAATAAAATAGATTTAACTCCTGAAGGTAAGATTTTCTTAGATAAGTCAATAAATTTCACGAGACAATTTGAGGATTTTCAAAGTGATGCACTAGATTTAGGAAAAAAAAGAAAAGCATCTCTAAAAATAGGAATTCCTACAGTTTTAGGTACTTTTTTACTTTCAAAAATACTACCTAGATTTAATGTAATTTATCCAGATATTGAGCTTAAAATTTTTGAAGTCCCAACCTTTGTGGGTGCCAAAATGATTGAAGAATCTACACTTGATTTTTGCATTGGTATAATTGATAGTGATATTTATGATGATATAGATTCAAAAACAATATATAAAACAGAATTATATTTAGTTACAAATCCTAAAAATGAATTAGCAAAACAGTCCATTATTTCAAACTATATGTTGAAAAATATTCCTTTTGTCATACTATCTGAAGGTTCTTATCACTACAAAATTATTACAAAAAGACTTGAGAAGGTTAAACCAAATATAATTTTACACTCAAATCAACTTTCTACTATTCGTTATTTATTAGAAAATGATTTAGCTTCAACGATACTATATAAAGAAATATTCCAGAATACCGAAAATCTCTGTTCAATTCCTTTAGAACGTGCAATTACTGCCAATATTGGTGTTCTTTGGAGAAAACATCAATATATATCTCATAGTATGAAACTTTTTATTGAATATATGGCTTCTATTCATATAAATTAATATTTCTACATATTATGTAAATACAGCATTATATATATTTTGATAAATATTATAAATATTTTTGAGTATCAGTATAACAATAAAATATATTATCTCAAAAGAATTACAATGATATACATTCATAACTTAAATATTATTATACTGATACCTTTAATATTAATTTTACCTATTTTAATACTCATATTTTTAATTGGGTTTACTTGGACAACCTAGCAAGAAACCCACGCATCCAGAGACAAAATCTCTCATCTGTGAAATAGTTCCTAGAGATGCTGTTGCTGGTGTTGTAAAATTTCTTACAATAAAAAGTACTATTAATGCTACTATACAAATCACAGTAGCTATAACAATTTGCAATTCACTAGTTTCTCCTTTTTCAATCTCTTCATCATTATTAACAGTCACTTTTTTATCATTATTTTGATAATTGTCACTTTCTAACTCAAATCCAATAGTATTTTTCACATTCATTATATTATTTTGACTTGGTACTTGACCGTTATTAGAAGAATTATCATCTATAAAAATATTTGAATATGCATCAGTATTTGTAACTTTTCTTGAAGTTCTACTTATAAAATTAGCACTTAAAAAGTATCCAAATATTGCTGCTGAAGTAGTTCTTATCACTACATCAATAGTAGTAGTATCTTGTGAGTTAACTTCATTGACAAACAATGTGTATATAGATTCAAACATGAGTATTGCCATAACAATTATAAGACATCTATCTATCAATTTAATTTTGTACCAGGCTTTTTTTATGTTTTTCATAAACTTATGTTTTTTATTCATGGATATTATCACCTCACATAATAAAATTAAGCCCTCTTTACTAAGATATGTAGAGAGAGCTTAATGGTGAGATTACAATATTATTTTGTGTAAAAAATTATATAAAAATTAAATTATTTGTCTAAAATCATCAAATTTTTAGGGAATTTAGTTAATCTTTCAGGTCCATTTTTTGTAATTAAAACAGTATCTTCTATTCTAACTCCTCCCCATCCTGGGAAATAAATACCTGGTTCCATTGTTATTATACATCCTTCTTCTATTGTTTTATCACCATAATTACCAATAAAAGGTTCTTCATGAACATCTCTTCCAACCCCATGTCCTATCCCTTGATAATAGTAATCTTCATATTTCTTAACAACTTTTCTTATTTCTGCATCTGGAATTGTAGCATGTACACCAGCCTTCATGTTTTCAACTCCAACATCTTGTGCTTCTTTAACTAAATTATAAATCTCTAATTGTTTTTCAGATGCTTCTCCAACTATAAAAGTTCTAGTTGTATCAGAAATATATCCATTGTACATAGCTCCATAATCTACAAGTACAAAGTCACCATTTTCTATAACCTTGTCACTTGGTTTACCATGAAGCAATGAAGTTTTTGCTCCTGATATCAATATAGTTTCAAATCCTATATTTTGAGCTCCATTCATTTTCATAAAATATTCTAGTTTTGTAGCTAATTCTATTTCAGTAACTCCAGCTTTTATATGTGGAACTAACTCTTCTAATGCTTTATCAGCTATTTCACAAGCTTTTCTTGTATTTTTAATTTCTTCTTCATCCTTTACATATCTAAGAGTCTCTACAATATTTTCTGTAGGTATCAATTCCCCTCCATCTTGTTCAACTAAATTTTTAAGTTCTTCATATTTATCAAATATTATATTTGTGCTTTCAAATCCAAGCTTTTTTATACATACTTTATCACACACACTTTTTACAGCTTTTGCCACACTTCTATCAAAATTATGCCAGTTTATAATTTCAAAACCTTTACAAACATTTTCAGCAAGCTCCATATATCTACTATCAGTAACTAAAAAATTTCCATCTTTACAAATAACTGCATATGCTTCTTCATCAGGAAAGCCACTTATGTAATTTACATTTGTTTTTTTTGTTAAGTATAATGCATCAAGTCCTTTAGCTTCTAACAATTCTACTACTTTTTCTACTTTACTCATGATTTTGCCTCCAAAAAATAATTTTTGCTTTAGTTATATTATATCACTAATAATGTTATTTTTTATCTTATAGATGCTTTATTTCTAAAATTTTTTCATATGTTATTAATATTGTTTATACATTTCCACTAATTTTTTACTTAGTATAAGTAACAACAAATAAGTAAAAAAATATTACTATGATAAAAACCCTTCCTATTTCTGTTTTATCAGTTATAAATATTTAATTATCTTTATATACTTACTTTGATAATAAAAATAATATAAGTTGAGTAACAAAAATAACATATAGTTATAGCGTAGAAGGCTATAACTATATGTTATTCATTTACATGTATAATTTATATTTATTTTGCAGTGTATCCAGCCTTGATTAAAGTTTCAACAGCTAAATCACCTTTAGCATCATTTACAAGAACTATTGGCCCTGTACAACCCATACCACTTTCAGCATAGATTCCATTTTTCCATAATTCAGATACTGCATCTTCTAAGTCCATTATATCAACACCAGCTATTTGACGAGTAACAACCTCTTTATCTGGCATCTTAACTTCTACTTTTTCAGCTTTAACTTCTTTTTTAGTAAGAGAAGCTATAATATCATCAAATTTTGCACTTTTAACTTTTGTAAATTCACTTCTTGCAATATTATTTATTTCTCCTTTTACAACATCATAAGCATATTTTAATGCATTAGCTACTACTGGAGAACCTGATGCTCTTGATACTATAAGTACTCTTCTATCATAGTCTTCTCCTACTCCAGGACCATACCCAAAGCCTTGGGCTTCATAGTCTCCACCTGTAGTATATGAAGAAAATACTTTCATAAATATATTTCCAGATAATGTATCAGTAACCATAACATCAGGTGCACCTACAAGTAAATCATTACCTCTCATAACACATCCACCATCTGCTCTAATTGAATCTGCAAATTCTATATCATATCCATTATCTTTTAACTCTTTTAAACATTTTTCAACTTGTCTAGCTCCATCAACATTAAGTATTCCAACTTTTGGATGTTTATTTCCCATTGATTTAGCTGTAGCAATACCATAAATAGCATTTCTTACCATTGCTTCTATTCTATTAGTAGCACTTGTTCCTGTTGTTGTTGCAAGTATCATTTCTTTTCCTTTTGCTGGAGTTATTACTCTACCTACTGTAGATACTCCTATTGGAAAATTATAATGCATAGTAACACAAGCATCTATATATCCTGAATCTAATAATTCTTCCATTTTTCCATGCATTTCTTTTTCATCATTAACTTCAACTACTTCAAGGTCAGTTTCCACTTTTGGACCAATAAGTACTATATCAAATAAGTTAGATTTTGCTAAGTGTGCACCATTAACCATGTTCTCTACACCATGTTCACTTCCAAGTGTAGTCACACCAATTCTTATTTTTTTGCCAAATTCGCCGCTTTCTATTGCATTAGCTACTTCTAAGAATACATCTGCGATTACTTTTTTTGACATATCCTCACCCCTATTCTTCTAACATATCTAATGCTAGTTTTTTCATAGATTCAGCTATTATCTTCTTAATTTCATCTTTAGATATTCCTGAAGTCTCTTCAGTAACACCTGTATTTCTTTCAGCTATAAAAGATACTCCATCAAATAAATTAGTCATTCTTCCTAAGAATAAACTACCTTTTCCAACTATCATAGCTCTATTTCTATCTCCTGTAGTTAAATCATCTATTAAAAATCCTATATAAGGAGCTCCTGATGGTATATGTCCTTGAGTTGGTGCCCATCCTGGTAATCCTTTATTAGTCACAAAATCTTTTAATTCTTTCTTCTCTAAGTCTCCACGCTTAACAGCAAGTGCACCTATCATTTTGTAGTTTGCTTCTGGAACATCTCCTGCTCCTGCTGGCTTAGTTATATCTGGATTTTGCATTTCAACTGAATATACATCAACATCTGTTATTTTTAAATTAGCTCTATCAAGACCTGAAGTTATAAGTGCTGTCATAACTGCTTGAGGTGAAGAACCAGTTCCCACTGTATGCTTACCTGTTAAATCAGTTCTTATAACTGGGTTTACACCATCATTTTCAGATACAAGTACTGCAAATCCTCCAACAACATCTTCAAGTACAGGAAGGCCTTTTTTAACATGGTCTTTAGCATTCATTCCAAGTTTAGCACTTGCTCCACCTGCTACTACCATTACATTTTTGTGTATCCCAGATTTTACTAAAGCTGCAGCTTGAATTAATGCATGTGTTGGTGCTGCACAAAATCCTCTTGTATCAGAACCAGTTGCGTTTTGAAGTCCAGCTATTTCAGCTATTGATTTAGCAAAGTTTCCTCCACCTCTTTGGTTTATATCTCCACAAGCTTCTTCTGAACACTCAATAACATAATCTATTTCAGCAGGGTCTATTTTACTATGTCTTAGCATTTGAATAGCAGATAAAACTCCAGATGCTTTTACTACTAAATTTTCAAACATTGTATGAGCATTTAAGTTAACATCTACGTCATGTGCTCTTTTTACATAGCCAACGAATTTTCCATCATGGTATAATCCTTCTGCTATGTGTGTTGCTACTAATTCCTTACCTTCTTCTATATCATCACCCTTTAATTTTCCTACAAATGGTGCAATTTCAGGGTAGTTATTTTCGATTTTTGGTTTTACTTCATCAATAAATTCTTGCGATAACTTTACTAAGTCAAATGCATCACTTATTTGCATTAAAGCTATAAACTCATCTTGAGGCATTATTTCACCAAATTTACCATTTCTAGTTCCCTCAACTTTTTGTTCACACCATGGCATTGGCAAATCTCTTAATTCTTCTGGTCTTCTGTTTCCTATGTAAACTTGATTTGGCATGTAGTTAACTACATCCTCATAACTTCTTATATGATTACCTACTTCTTGTAAAAATTCTGAATCTGGATTTGTTGCTCTTTCAACTGTACAAGTACTTCCATTTTGCACTATCATATCTGGAGTATGAATAAGTACATAGCCTGCCCCTTTTAAAACTGGATAAGTCATTTTGTGCACCTCCATAAATTTTATGAACACCTAATTTTAATTTCATTAAAGACTTCAATTATTATATTTTTATTTTATTGTATATTTTATTTTATTCTTTTTTTATGTATTTTGGTATTTTTTAAGATTTCATGAATGAATAACTCACATTTACCCATTCATGAAATCTATATTATTTTTTTGTGTATAGTTATTTTTTATTTTTAGTGTGTGTTTATATTTTTATCTATATAATATATGTGTGTGTTATTTTTATTTTTCAAATACTGTTTGACCATCAACTTCTGTAGTTAAAGCGTTTAATGCTTTTTCTACAAGGCCTCTTCTTAGGGCTTTTTCTTCTGTAGGGTCAAGTGCTGGATTTCCAAGTGGATGAGGTATTGCTATAGTTGGAACTATTCTGTTAGCCCCTACTGTTAACGAAATAGGTACTACTGTACACATATGAACTACTGGAAGTCCAGTTTTTTCTATTTCTTTTACCATCGTTGCACCGCAACGAGTACAAGTACCTCATGTAGAAGTTAAGATTACTGCATCTACACCATCAGCTACCAACGCTGCTCCAATTTCAGAAGCATATTTTTTAGAGTTTGCAACAGATGTACCATTACCTACAGTTGTGTAGAAAGTTTCATGTAATTTTCCTATTACACCTTCTTTTTCTAAGTCTCTAAGAACATCAACAGGTAATACTCTATCTGCATCTAAATTTGCATATACTGGGTCATATCCACCATGTGCAGTTTCATAAGTTTCTTCTGTTAAATCCATAACTCCTGCTATAGAATAAGTTCCATATTTAGAAGCTGAAGAAGATTCTATTCTATCTGGATTTCCTTTAGGAACTATACCACCAGAAGTAACTAAAGCTATTTTGCATTTTGATAAGTCTTTTACAGGATTACTTGGGTCAACTCTATCAAAATTTGGCATTGGATATTCAGTTTCAAATGACTCGCCTTTTATTTTCTTAATTAACATGTCAACAGCTCTCTTAGAACCTCTGTCTTCATGGAAGTAGTTAACTCTTATTCCTCTAGCTATGTATCCTTCTTCTTTAGGAGTTCCAATTTCTTCACCTTTAGCAAGTTTTATTGCAAGTTTAGCTATCTTAGGAAGTGCTTTTCTCATACCCGCTGCAGAATCAGAAGTTTCTACTACATAAACATCCTTTTTGAACATATCTGCACCTGGATTTTCAATGTACATACCTGTTAAAGCTGGTATACTTAAAGCATCTTTTACAACTTTAGTTATTGTTCCAGCAGCAACCCCATATCTACCAGCATTAAAGGCAGGCCCAGCTATAAAAAGTTGTGGTTCAAAACCTTTTATCATTGCTAAAACTTCTTCACTTGCGCTATCTATATTTTCATTGAAATAACTGTCTCCGCACACTACTGTACCAACTACTTCAATATCTTCACCTAATAATTTATCAAGTTGTAAACTTATTGGAGGTAAAGTTTCTGCCACATGTGGCTTAGTATCAGCTTTTTCTTCTCCACCTATACCAGCAAAGAACTGATTAATATAATGTACTACTCTTAGTTTTCCCATCTCTTAGTTTCACCCCTTTTGCTTTTAGGCATTAAAATTTGCAAAATTCTTCTCTTATACCAGACATTTCTTCTGCTATTTCTTCAACTTCTAAAACCATTTCCATCATACTTATTTGATCTTCATATACAGTTTCATCAAATAATTCTTTCATTTGTTCCTCTACAACATGGTAAACACTTAATCCTAAAGCAACTCCAGCAAGTGGTCCAGCGAAAGTTGGATCCCCCGCAGTTACTGTTTCGGCTGCAAGACCTGCAGCTTCGGCTTCAGCAGCACCTAGTAAAATCACAACATTTTCAGCTCCGAATTTATCAGCAGCTTCTTTAACTCTGTTTTGATTTTCTAAGTCCATAGCCCCAGCAGCTGTTCAGACAAAGCATTCTGTAGATGAGAAAACAACCTCTGCTCCTTCTACTGTTTTTACACATTCTTCTATTGCAGGTCCTGGTATACCATCACGGTCACCTATTATAAGAACCTTTTTATTACTAAGTAAACTCATAATAATCCTCCTCATTATATTTCTAATTATTTATATATCCATAACATTCATTATGTTTTGATAGATTTATTTACAATCTTTTTAATTGATATTACTCAATCATGATATTACTAAATCGTTTAATGAAATAACTCTTAATATCCTTTAGCAGTTAAATGACCAAATCCTGTTTCATTAGTTGCACCTGTTATAGCTTGTATTTCAACTTCAATAGTTCCATCAGCTTTTAAACTTCCATCAGAACCACCAGCTATTACATCTACTACTTCTAAGTGTCCAATTACCTTATCTAACTTAGGAAGTACTACAACTTGGTTAGCATTTCCACCTGTTACAACAGCATCTGCTCTTACATCTGCATCTGCAAGTGATTGAGAACCTCCATCACGTCCAGCATATTCATCTGTAACTATAACTGTTTTTACACCTTGCATTTCTATTTTTTTGCAGTTCATTATAAGGTCAGTATCTGGATTTCCAAAACCTTCTTGTGAAACTATAACTGCGTCTAATCCTAAGTATTTACATAACTTAGAAGTCCAGTTTGAAGATCTTTCTTTATCTGCTAGGTAAACATTTTCATTAGTTATAATTACACCTACAAAATTTATATCTTTACCATGTCTTGCATATAAGTCTTCAACAACTCCATTGTTTATATGAACATAACTTGGATTTTTATCACATGCAGAAACACAGTTACCACTTACAATTGCTCCGTCCATTAATTCTGTTGGATATAATAAAGTTGGTACTATTTGTTTTGCATCTACACCATATACATAAGTGTCATGTAATAATCCTTGAGTTTGAAGCATGTAAACATATCCTACTTTTGGAAGTTCTGGATACTCTTTTATTGACTCAAGAAGAGGTTTAGTTTCATACACTGAAACTTCGTCTGGAGTAAGATTTCTTGCTGCTTCTCCTAAATACATTGCTGCTTTGAATCCTATCATTCTAACAGCTTTCTCATGAGCGTATTGTTTTAAACCATCAATAGGTTCAGCTACTACTACTACATTATTTAATTTAGAAAATGGAGTGTATTTAGCCCCTTCTCCAGTCATATCTACTATACCTTCTTGGAAACCTACTATCTTTCCAGTAGTTACAACAGCTACACCTTTTAAAGCATGAGTTTTTCCTTCTCCTACAGTGTCAACCTTAGACATGATACCTGGGAATATTCCCCCATTACCTTCAACTTTTACTCTTGGCTCAATAACATCTTTTACAGGTGTTATTCTTATGCTTTCACCTGGACGAGCTAATTCTATATCTATAGACTTAATATGCTCATCTCCACCAATTTCTTGTAGCATCTCTTGCTTATTGATGAATAATACTCCATCTTTCACTTCTGTTACATCACCAAATTGAATATCTTTTATAAAGATTTTCCCTAATTCAAGACGCATACTTGCACCTCCTGTTATTTAATTTTGTATATATGCATTTGAGTTTTTCTCAAAGTTATATCAATATTTTCTAACTTATTTTAAAGATGTTTTCATATTGTGTTTTTATGTCTTGATATTTGTTTTATTACTAAAAATTCTTTATCGTAAAAAAAATATTTTATCCAAAATTATTTTTTTAACAAACTAAGACATAAAAATCCTTTTTATTTTACTTCTAGACTTAAATCGATTTTTTCTTTGTTTTTTGTTAATATTGTATCAATGTATTAAAGATATTTTTTAATCATATCTTCTATATTAGTAATTGTAGCATCATCCTTAGTAACTTCGTCTACTTTTTCTCCATCTTTGTATATAGCCATAGTTGGAAGTCCTAATACTTTTTGTTTTATCGCTAATCTTCTAGCTTTTGTTGTATCCATTTTACAGAATTTTATTTTATCCCCATAAGTTTCAGCTAATTTATGAACATCTGGCATTAAAGCTTTACAAGGTTCACAACCTTCACTCCAGAAATCAACAAATACAAAACCTTCTGCGTTTAAAACTTCTTCATCAAAAGTACTTTTATCTAAATCTAACATTTTCATGTTCCCCCTTGAAATTTTTATTTTATTTTAATATTTTAAATATTATTCATTAACTTTACTTTATAACTTTTTAGTTTTCAAACTTTTTATCAATATATTTTTCAGCTACTATAGATGCAATTGCTCCATCGTTAGTTGCAGTTACAACCTGTCTTAGAGTCTTAGATCTGCAATCACCTGCTGCAAATACACCTGGTATATTAGTTCTCATGTCTTCATCAGTTATTATGTAACCTTTTTCATCCATATCAACTTTGCCTTTGAATAAATCAGTTTGAGCATCTAATCCAACGAAAACAAATACTCCCATTGTTCCATCCTCTTCATCTGCAAAGTATTCATGAGTTTCTCCAGTAACTTTATTTTTAAATACAACTGATTCTAATATTCCATCACCTTTTATTTCTTCTATTACTGTATCTAGTAAAAACTCTATCTTTGGATTAGCCTTTGCTTTTTCTTCAACACTTTTAGCGCATCTAAATCCTTGTCTTCTATGTACAATTGTTACTTTTCTAGCAAACTTAGTTAAATACATTGCTTCCTCTAATGCACTGTCTCCTCCGCCTACAACAAAGACTTCAAAGTCTTCAAAGAAATCTGCATCACAAGTTGCACAATATGAAACCCCTTTACCAGTAAGTTCTTTTTCTCCTGGGCAACCAATTTTTCTTGGTGTTGCTCCTGTTCCTATTATTACTGCTTTTGCTCTATATTCTGCCTTTTGTCCTTTTAAAACTTTTATATCTCCATCTAGTTCAGTATCTACAATGTTGTCTCTTAACATTTCTGCTCCGAACTCTTTACATTGCTCAACCATTCTAGCTATTAGACTTGGTCCTGTTGCATTTGGAACTGACCCTGGATAATTTGCAATTTCATGTGTTATTACAATTTGCCCACCAGTCTTATCTTTTTCTAGGATTA
Source organism: Clostridioides sp. ES-S-0005-03 (assembly GCF_020658455.1). Lineage (NCBI taxonomy): Bacteria > Bacillati > Bacillota > Clostridia > Peptostreptococcales > Peptostreptococcaceae > Clostridioides > Clostridioides sp. ES-S-0005-03. The sequence continues at coordinate 1,582,157 of NZ_JACVWI010000001.1, forward strand.
GAGTTTTCAACTTTGCTCTTGCTCCATAAAGACCTGCTGCAAGCCCTGCTGGTCCTGAACCAATTATTACTAAGTCATACACATTTTCCATTTTGACTTATCCTCCCCAATTAAATTTCTTAATTTTTATTTAATATTAAATCAGATTTAATATTTATGCTATTTTAATAACTTTTTAACAAATTCATTTATTCATACTGCATTCTTTGTATTGTATTATAAAATATGTCATAATCGATTACTCTAAAGTCATCTTGAACGCTTTCTGTCCATGCTGGAGTCTTTTTATTATTCTGAAATTTACTTGCAGTTATGATTGCTTCTTCAATTAAGGTTAAAGAGTTTATATCCAAACGATTTCCTTGTTTTAGTATAACTGTTCTATAAGGTGTCTCATTTGGTTTTACACTCCCATATAGTGGATGAGATAAAAGTTCATATCCTTCATGTATCAAATCTCTACTTGTTTCTAAGATTCCAATATAAGTTGTATCTTTAAATAAAACTTCTCTGTCTTGAACTTCTTCTTTTACTTTTGGATTATTTGTGATTATTATCATTTTTTTACTCTCTTTCAAATTTTTATTTATTGCTCGATAAATAAAAAACAGGAAAAACAAATCTCCCAATTTGTCTTCCCTGTTAAAATCATTTTCAGAGACCCGTCCAAGTACAGTCATCTTTACCTGAGAATTTCATTTAATCTTCTGGGTATGTAAGATTAAATTTGTCCCTTCGGTCGCTTTTTATAAAGCAGTCTCCCATACTCTTCCCCCGGATTATTATATTTTCAGAAAATTGAAAAGTTAGCAATTTATCTTTTTATTTTTATAAATAGCTTTTTTCTATCTCTGTTGACTTAAGTATATAAACATTCTATAAAATTTGCAATAGTTTTTTTATATGTATTTTGTATACATTTTTACTTTTTTTTCCAAATGTTGATATTACATATTTCCTGTATTTTCTTTTTTTTTTAAGTACAAATCTTTTTTGGTTTATTATTTCATATTGATTAAAAACATAATCATTTTTGTAAGAAAGATATATGTTTTTAATTCTTAAGCTGGGAAAACAAATTTCTCATAATTTTTTACAAATTGATGTCATTTATTTCATCAAACCATGATTTCACATCACCTATAACAGATTTTATACAATCATTGTCAAATGGAGAATATAGATTTCCTATACTTACAATATCTAAAAATGACTTTGTTCCACCTACTTTACAGATGTTTATATAGTCATTCCATCCAGAGTCTTTGTCTTTAATCATTTTTTTCCAAAATTGTAATGCACAAATTTGAGCTAATGCATAATCTATATAGTAAAAAGGATTTTTAAATATGTGACCTTGTTTAAACCACCAGCAACCTCGTTCTAAAAAAGAATTATCATCATACTTTCTATGTGGTAAGTATTTTTTCTCTAAAAACCTCCATATTTCTTTTCTTTTTGATTTGTCAATATTAGGATTTTTATAAATATAATGCTGAAATTCATCAACAACTACTCCATAAGGTATAAATTTAATTGCAGATGATAAATGAGTAAACTTGTATTTATCTGTGTCTTCCTTAAAAAATAACTCCATCCATGGCCATGTTATAAATTCCATACTCATTGAATGAATTTCGCAACTATCCAGTGTAGGAAAATTAATCTCTGGCATTTCAATCCATCTGGACATATACAATTGAAATGCATGACCTGCCTCATGTGTCAATACATCTATATCATCAGATGTTTGATTAAAGTTAGAAAAAATAAATGGCGCCTTGTAGTCTGGTATATAAGTACAGTACCCGCCAGCCCCTTTTCCTTTCTTTGTTTCTAAATCCATAAGTTCGTTTTCTAACATAAAATTAAAAAATTCACCAGTTTCTTTAGATAATTCAGCATACATTCTTTTTCCATTTTCAATTATGTATTCTGAATTGCCCTTTAACGTTGGATTTCCTGTTAAAAATTCTAAGCCTTCATCTATGTAACTCAAAGATTCTAGACCGGTTCTCTTAGCTTGCTTTTCATAAAGTTCATCAGCCAGTGGTACAATATATTTTAATACTTGTTTTCTAAAATTTTCAATCCTATCTTCTCTGTAATTACTTCTCATCATTCTAATATATCCAAGCTCTACAAAGTTTTTAAAACCTAGTTTTTTTGCTATTTTATCTCTCAGTTTAACTAATTTATCAAATATATCATCAAATTTAGGTTCATTTTCTTCAAAGAAATTATAATATGCCTTATTCGCTAATTCCCTTGTTTTTCTAGACTTAGAACACATAAACATTCCCATTCCAGATAAGTTTCTCTCTTCTCCTTCAAACATTATCTGTGCAGATGCTAAAAGTTTAGTATACTCTGAACACAATTTATTTTCTTCTTGTAATTCCTTTATTATCTCTTTAGAAAAACTTTTTAAAGAATAATCCACTATTGTAAAAAATTGTTCTCCAAATTCTTTTTTTAAATTAGATTTAAATTTAGAATTTACTATAACATTATAAAAATATGAATTTAATTCTTCATATAAAGGCATGTATTCGTCCCAATATTTTTTTTCCTCTTGATAGAGTTTATTAAGAGTATTTATACTGTATCTTATAGATGCTATGTTTGACAACGTTTCTATTTTATTTCTCAAAAAATTAATTTTATGTATATTTTCTTGTTGTTCATCATAACAACAAGAATTATCTATTTCCTCTACACACTTTAAAAACTCTTTTTTTATACTATCATAATTTGGTCTTTCATACTTAAACTCTGAAAACTTCATTTAAAACTCTCCTTTATAAATTTGTTCTTTATTTATAAATATAGTTTTATATGCATTACATGCTATTATTTACATGTATTACATACTACTATGACTTTATAAATTATTATTTTGAGTAATATTTACATTATAATCATGTTGAATAATAACATATGATTATTGTAATTACAATATTTTATAGAATAAAACTAATTACTATACAAACTTTAATAAAGCTTTCATATAAAACTATTAACCTTTATAGTATAAGCTTATCTCTACATCAAAATGCAAACGATGCCATTTTTTATAGTTAACTTTTATACACTCATAAAAGATACAATTTTACATAAGTATGTTATATAAGTAATAATTTTATCAAAAAATTAATACTATTAAACTTTCTAAATTGCTTATCTCTTGGTATAATAATATACACATTAAATTTTCTACTGAAATTTTGTTCAACACTAGTTGTGTCAACGTTTTCATTAGGAAATTGAGGATATAAATTACTGGAGGTTGATATGTACAAATTAATCGCACTAGATATTGATGGAACAATATTAAATACAAAAAGAAAAGTTACTCCTGAAGTATTTGAATCTATTCAAGAAGCAAAGAAAGCTGGAGCTAAAGTAGTTATAACAACAGGTAGACCCCTTCCTGGTGTCAAAGGACTTTTAAATCAATTAAATCTAACAGATGAAGGTGATTATGTTATATGCTTCAATGGAGCTATGATTCAAGAGGTTAAAAGTGAAAAAATAATACATAATGTAGAGATGACTTTAGACGACTTTGATTTTATATACAACAATGTTTGCAAAAAATATAATACCAAAATACACATAAATACCATGACAAATTTAGTTACTCCAAACGAAATTCCTGGTAAGTACACACTTCATGAAGCTAAATTGAATGATATAGAAGTTAAATATATACATAAAGATAAAATTGATAAATCTATTAAAATCTGTAAGGTTATGATAGTTGATGAACCAGAAAGATTAGAAGAAATTATAAAACAACTTCCTAAGAATTTATTCAATAGATATACTATAGTAAGGTCTGCTCCCTTTTATTTAGAATTTTTAGGTAAAACTACTAATAAGGGTACTGCACTTCAAACATTATGTAATAATCTAAATATACCTATAGAAAATGCTATTGCTGTTGGTGATGAAGAAAATGACCAACATATGATAAAATATGCAGGGCTTGGTGTGGCTATGGGAAATGCACGTAGTAGCATAAAAGAAATTGCTGATTATGTTACTGATACCAACAATGAAAATGGAGTTGCAAAGGTTATAAACAAATATATACTTAATAAAGCTATCTAAATATCTATAAAAACTAAAAATATCCCTTTAGATTTAAATCCATCTCATATATATGTTAAATACTAATAGTGTATATTGTATGGATATTTTGTCTAAAGGATATTTTTAGTTTTTGATAGGTACATTCCTATACTAATACTTTTTGTTCAAGTTTAAATATTTTATACGATTCTACTATTGCTTCATTAATGTCCAAGCAATATATATCTTCATCATCTGATAATCCAGCTTCTTTTGTCCATGCATCAAAATCATTCTTCGTCCAGAAGAAATTCATTACATTTCAGCAACTTGCTGCCCAATTTGAATGCTTATCAAGGTTTATATGAAGCACTCTTAAATCTGGATTGTTTACATATTCAATTTTTTCATCTTTTATAAATATTTCTATTTCTTTACCTGTGGCACTACAAATAGAATTTATTCTTACATCTTGATTAAATGTGCAAGAAGTTCCTATTGCATCTATAGCACACATTGCACTGAAGCTTCTATTATCACTTAATGTAACTTTATGATTAGTAGGTAATGCTGATACTGGATATATAAAATTTATGCTATCTCCATCAACAACCATTATATTTTTATCAATAAAATGGTTCAGTGTAGTTTCTAGATATTCTTTTTCTAAGCTTAAATTTATACTTATATGTTCAATTACTTCTTTAAGTGTAACACTAGAACAATTATCTATTATCATATCCATAATAGATATTCTTATCTTTCGTTGTGTGTCATTTAAACTATTGTATTTTTCTATTTGACTCATTTCTACTCCTCTTTAAACATCATAACATTTTGACAAAATGTCAGTTAATTTATTCTTATATTCTTCATATTCTTGGCTCCCTCTAGCCCTAGGTCTTGGAATGTCTATATTTATATCGTCAAGAATTCTTCCCTTATCCCTTGACATTACTATAACTCTATCACTCATATATACAGCTTCATCAACATCATGAGTTACCATTAATGCAGTTATTTTCTTTTTTGTCCATATTCTTTCAAGTTCTTCTTGTAAGTTTTGTCTCATTTGAAAATCAACTGCTCCTAGTGGTTCATCCATTAATAATACTTCAGGATTACATGCTAAAGCTCTTATCATAGCAACTCTTTGTTTCATTCCTCCAGACAATTGATGAGGAAACAGATTTTCTTTCCCTTTTAAATCAGACATAACCAAAAGCTCTTCCAACATTTCTTCTCTCTTTTCTTTCGGTATTTTCTGCTGTTTCATAGGAAATAAAACATTGCCCCTTATAGTCTTCCAAGGAAATAGAGCGTAGTTTTGAAATATGAAAGCTCTATCTATACCTGGTTTTTTAACTATTTTATCATTTATAAAGACATCTCCACTTTCTGCCTTTTGAAATCCACCTATTATAGTAAGTAAAGTTGTTTTTCCACATCCTGAGGGTCCTAAAAGACAAACAAATTGACCATTTTCTATATCTATACTTATATCTTCCAAAACCTTTGTATGTATTTTGCTATTTACAAATGTTTTATTTATATCTCTCACACTTAATTTCATTAATCTGCAAACCTCCATCTACAAAGGATTTTATTTATAAATTTTAGTACTCTATCTATTATAAATCCTATTAAAGCTGCAAATATCATAAGCCCAATTAATACATCTGTATGCATCAATGTCTGAGCTTGTACCATGGAGTAACCGAGACCGGCACTCGTAGCTATGAACTCGGCTCAGATAACAGACATCCATCCTGTACTTATGGCAATTCTTGAACCAGTCAATATATCTGGAAGAGATGCTGGTACTATTACATTTGCAAATATTACAATTGGCGATGCCCCCATACTTCTAGCTGCATTATAATAATCCTTTGATATTGCTCTTACACCTTGAATAGTATTTAAAATTATAGGAAAAACTCCTGAAAAAGCTATTAAAAATATTGTTGGACCATCCCCTATACCAAACCATACTATTGTAAGAGGAACCCACGCCATTATAGGAACTTGTCTTACAGAATCTACTACTGGAGATAAAAGCTTTTCAAAAGTCTTAGAAAATCCCATAATAAATCCTATTGGAAGTCCAAACAATAATGCATACATAAATCCTTTAAGCACTCTTTGCAATGTTATAAACAGATTAGTCACTGTCTCTACATCTGTCACACAGTAAAAGAAACCTTTTATTACATCTACTGGCATTGGGAGTAATAAAGAACTCCCTATATCTTTTGCTGCAAAATGCCAGACTAAAAATATACTAACTAAAAGTATTATTTTATATAAAATGTCCATACTACTTTTAGATTTTTTCTTAGCTATTGTATCTCCTCTATCTTTAGAAATTTTAATTTCCAACTTCTTATTTCCTCCATATCTATATTTCTTATATTCTTATACTCTTTTAATGCTTTTTTAAATATAGTTTCTTTCCTTAAATTATCAACACTTTTATTGTATAGTTTTATAAAATCACTATACGACTTGCTTTTCTCAAACTCCTTATTCACAACTAATACATAGGTATCATAGTCACCTAATTTAGCTGTAGATTTTTTTTCGCCTTCTAATCCAATTGCTTTTATACAGTCTATTACAACACCATCTACTAAATTACTTTCTAGCCCATATGCTAGTGCTGTCCCTAATAATGGAGAAATTTTTATATTTTCATAGTATTTTTTTACTAATTCAGATTGATAATTTCTATTTTGAATTATTCCTATTTTTTGAGGATTGTTCTTCTTTAATAAAAATATATCTGAATTTTGAACTACTGTACCAACAATTTCAAACTCACTAGTTGCATTTATATACTGTTTTGCTGCATCTTTACATATGATTGCTATATCTATTTCCTCTGAACTCAGAGCCCATTGCATTGTACTTGCTCAGCAATCATTAATTGTAAAAGTCTCCATTACATCACTTACTTTTATGCTTTCAAAGTAATCTTTGTTTATCATATAATTTATTACAAAACCAGAGGTATCATCAGATACCCCTATTCTTAATTTTCCTTTTATTTCTTCTTTATCTTCAAAATTAAAAAATATTATAAATATACTTCCTAAAATAATGACAAAAAGTATTATTATATTTTTTATTCTCTCCATTTATTTATAATACCTTTGCTTTCCAATCTTCATAACTCATACCTTTTGGAAATTTGGGATTAACTTTTTCTTTTATAAACTTATCAAAGTCGTCTGCCCCACAAGAATCTAATAAGCTTGTATCAATTGTATCTTCATATTTAGGTATCTCATCTAATGCCTTTAAATCTTTATACATTTGTAAATTGTTTTTGTATTCTTCTCCTGTAACTTTCCAAGTAAGCGTTCTACCTTCTCCAACTGTCTTTTTATAAATAGTTCTAAGTGCAACTTCTTCTTCTACATTATAATATTTTGCAAATATTTTAGCTGCTTCTGCTGGATTTGTATATATATATTCTATTGCTTTAGTATGAGCTAAAACCAATTTTTTTGCTAAGTCTGGGTGCTCTTTTATAAAGTTTTTATTTAATGAGAATGAACAACAGTTATATTCTTTATTATTAGCTTTTTCTTTATATTGAGTTGATGCTATTATTTTTCCTACTCCATCATTTTCAGCTACAGAACCCCAAGGGTCACAAGATGTAAATGCTTGTATCTTTCCAGTTTTAAGAGCTAAATATTTATCTTTATCTGAATCCATATTTACAACTTCATATTTTGATGGGTCAGTTGGTAAACCTGTTTCTGGACCATAATCACTTATCCATAAGAAATCACTCATATCTGTTGCAATTTTTTTGCCCACTAAATCCTTAGGTTCTTTTATATCATTTGAAACTATTAAATATTCAGACCCACCAGTGTGATTATTTGCTGCTATTGTTATTGGTGAACCTTTAGGTATAGCTCCTACTAGACCCTTTGTTCCTATATAACCAGCATCCATCTTACCTGCTGCCATTGCTTCAGGAACTTTACCATTCCCAACAGTTTTTACATTAAGACCTAAATCTTCATATATTCCTGCTGCTTCTGCTACTGGTCCAGCTGTCATATGGTCACAATTATAATACCCTACTGTTATCGCATAATCATCTTTTCCACCTTTTTTCCCCTCTTCCTTTGGTTTACTGCTACATCCAGTTAATATAGATGCCCCCACTGCACTAACTAAGATTAATGCTTGAATCTTTTTAGATACTTTCATTTCAATTTCCCCTCTTTTATGTATTATTTTTATTTTTAGCAACACTTGTCCATATCTTCTCCAAATAAATCGACAAGTTTTTTACCCTCTACTCTATAAATAGCGTATCCTACATTGCCATTTTTAGAACCTGACACTATTACTTCTATTGGTGGCTTCTCATCAATATTTTTAAAAGTTATAGTTTGATTCTCTATAGGTGCTGGTATTGGTTTTGTTATATAATGGCTCTCCGCATCAGAAACTACCACTGCCATTTCATTTGAATTATTACCTTTTTTATATATAACTACTAAATCTTTTTTTCCATCATTATTTAAGTCTTCTTCAGCACAGGTTATTATATCTTCCTTATGATTTTTCTTGAAATATGTTAATGTTTCTTGATTTACATTTGGAATAGAGTCATTTTGTTTAAGGTTATCATCTACTACCCTTGATAAGACTATTAATGCAATTACTACACATGATATTATAACTACCTTTTTAAGCATGATTTCCTATGACCTCTTTCATCTTTGGTATTACTGCTTTAAGTGCAAATAAAATAATCAAAATAGTGCATATATATTCAAAACTATCTGGTATATTTAACATTAGTTTATTTGCTAATTGTATTGAAGAATTTGTTGTCTCTAAATTCACAGTATTGTTGTTTGCCAAAAGTAAATTGGTTATATAACCTATTATTATTGAACAGAGTGTTAGTGTAACTGAATATATAACAACAGTTCTTTTTCCAATAAGTTTACACATACTTATAAGTTCTGGTAAGTTTGTCGCTGCACCAGCTATCAAAAATGTTATCGCTATCCCAGGAGATGCTCCACTTGCAACAAGGGCTGCTATAAATGGAATATGTCCTACAGCACATACATACATAACACATGCAAGTATTGATATGCTTCCAAGAGATAGTAAACCTGGATTTCCTAAGTATTTTTGAATTATACTATTTGGAAAAATTGTTGTTATAAATCCCGCAAAAAGCATTCCCATTATTACATATTTACTAATAGTAAGTGCTAACTCTCCAAAGGACCATTTAAGCCCATCAACCATATTTTCTATAAAGCTTCTCTTTTCTTCTTCTAATTCTATAGCTTCTTCATCTGAGTCATTTTGCAAAAATAATTCTTCTTTTCCAAAGGTATTCCCCAAAACTCCTACTAAAAATGGTACTAAAAATCCAGATATAAGATAAATGATTGTAATTTTAGGTCCCAAAAGACCTAAACAAAGAACTACAGCTATTGGATTTATTATTGGAGTTGATGTCATAAAGGCAAGTACTGGCCCTAAGTATGCTCCGGAATAGTACATACTTATGCCCAATGGTATTACGCCACAACTACAAATTGGTAAAAACATTCCTGAAATAGTGCTTTTAATCAGAGAAGAAAACTTCTTATTTCCAAGTTGCTTTTGAAACCTTTTTGGTGTTAAAACATTGTGAAGAACTCCTGCCAATATAAAACTTATCATAAGCCATCCTGATGCTCCATTTAGTGTAACTATAGAAGCTACCACAGTGTTTTTCACTCCACTTAAAACAATTTCTAATATATTCATTTTTACTGCTCCTAATTTTTAAACTTTTAACTATTATTTATAGCTTCTACTATTGCCTTTTCAATGTTATCTTTGTTTAATCTATCATACTTCTTTTTTTGGTTTATTATTAAGGTTCCTTTTGTTATGATTCCATACTTCTTGACATATGAGAAATCTTTACCTGCTTGGTAAAGTTTTACTTCTAACTTGTCAGTATACTTCTCAGAAATTTTTTTTATAAACACTCCATGCTCATCACAAGATGGTCAAGTATTTATGAATTCAACTAAAATTTTAGACATTTGTTCATCCCCTACTCTAAACAATTTATCTTTTACTTAAAATAATCCACAGAAAAATTTTTTCTATGGATTGTATTCCGCAAGATTTTATAATGTTATAACTTGGTCTATACCTGCACCACCTAAACAAGCATATAAATTTGGGAAACATCCAATTGTAGCTCCATCGACCAACTTATCCTCTATCCCTCTTTCCATAGCACACTGGTCACAAGCCATTATTATCATATCTGTCTTTTCATGTAATTTACTTAATCTTTCTCCCACTGGGTTACCTTTAGACAAAAATAAGGTATTATCCATAAAGAAAAACATACCTAGGACATCTACCCCATGAGTTCCTTGTTCTAATTGTGGTATTATCATTTTGTCTAGAATTTTATGTGCGTTAGTACTACTAAAAATATAAGCTACTTTCATTTTTATTCCCCCTATACTTTTTTATCTAAATTTTATACAAAATTTTACATATGTAATTATATTATAAGTTTATTCGTATTTATCTGTAAAATAGATAATAACAATATTATCCAATAGAAATATAGTGTTTTTCTATATTTATTTAATTATTTTTTGATTATTTCATCATTTTGGTTAACTTTAATAAATAAAAAATAGATTACTTAAATTTATCTAGCTTATTTAAGTAATCTATTTTAATTATTTATCACATTATTAAATTAAATCTGTTCAATACTTTTTTATTAAATTTATTTTAGTCCTGTCTTATATATTTCTTAAGTTTTTCATACTTATATCAAGTGCTTTCACTGAGTGTGTAAGCGCTCCCACAGAGACAACATCAACACCAATTTTTCCTATAGATTCTATTGTATCTAAATTTACATTTCCAGAAAACTCTACAACTGCTCTCCCATTTATCATTTCTATAGCCTTTTTTGCTGTCTCCAAATTCATATTATCTAACATTATTATATCTGCTTTAGCTTCTATAGCTTCTTTTACCATTTCTAGAGTTTCCACTTCTACCTCTATTTTTCTGACAAAAGATGTGTTTTTTCTAGCTAATTCAACTGCATTTTTAACGCCACCTGCAGCTCCAATATGATTATCTTTAAGTAATATTCCATCAGATAAATTAAATCTATGATTGCATCCTCCACCTACTTTTACAGAATATTTGTCTAAAATTCTAAGATTAGGTATTGTTTTTCTACTATCCAATAGTTTAGTATTTGTACCTTCAAGTTTTTCCACATACATACTTGTAGCAGTAGCTATTCCGCTCATTCTTTGTAAATAATTTAACGCTACACGTTCTCCCACAAGTAAGTTTCTAGTATTTCCAGTTAATACAGCTATCTTTTCTGCATTATTTACCCTATCGCCATCATTTTTATACAACTCTACCTCTACATCTCCAAGTATTTCAAAAACCCTTTTAAACACACCTAAACCCGCTATTATACCATCTTGTTTACAAATTAAATCTACAATAGACTTAGAATTTTCATCTACAATAGAATTAGTTGTTATATCCTCACTTGGAACATCTTCTATTAAAGCATCTTGTATCATTTTATCAATAATCAAATAATTCATCGCCAAAATCCTCACTTGTTCTTTCTATTTCTTTTATAACTAATATTTTATTCTCTTCCTTTATTTTTTCTACATCCACCTCTATATTTGCTACTTCTATAAACTTCACTTCTATACTACCTATAACTGAGTTTATATTTTTAGCTGCTCTTTTTGAAAATACAAGACCTTCAAGTAGTGAATTACTTGCTAGTCGATTAGCTCCATGAACACCTGTACAACTAATTTCACCCACTGCATATAGGTTCTCCATAGATGTTTTTGAATCTAAATCAACATGTATCCCTCCCATAAAATAATGTTGTGCAGGAGATACTTTTATATATTCTTTGGTTATATCTGTTCCTCTATTTAAACATTCATTGTATATAAAAGAAAATCTATTAATTAAATATTCACTATCTAAGTGTGTTGCATCTAAATATACATAAGGCAAATCATCTTTTTCCATTTGTTCAAAAATAGCTTTTGAAACTACATCTCTTGGAAGAAGTTCATCTACAAATCTTTCTTTGTTTTTGTTTAAAAGTTTAGCCCCTTCTCCTCTCAAAGATTCAGATATAAGCATCCTTCTACCTTCACTATTTTCTTCATAGAAAGCTGTTGGGTGTATTTGAATATATTCTAAATTTTCTATTTTAATATTATTTCTTAATGCTATAGCAATTCCATCTCCTGTAAGGTGTCTTTGATTCGTAGAATTTTTAAAAAGTCCACCAATTCCTCCTGTAGCTAAAACTACTACCTTTGAAAAGATATGAATTTCTTTTTGAGACTTAAAAATTCTAGCTCCTATACACTTATTACCATCTTTTAATATATCTAAAAGATAAGCATCTTCTATAAGAGTTATATTTTCCCTAGTTTTAGCTTCTTTTAATAGAGTCTTAAAAACAACTTCTCCTGTATTATCTTTGCTATGAACTATTCTATTTACGCTATGAGCTCCCTCTCTTGTATAGTCTATCTCTCCATTTTCTTTGTCTAAAGGCATACCATAGTCTACTATTTGACCTACATTTTCTATAGATTCATCTGCAAGAACTTTGACTGCTTCAACCCTATTTTTATACTGACCAGCCTTCATTGTATCTTCTACAAAAGATTCTATATCATCAATATTTCTAGCAGTTGAAATTCCTCCTTGTGCAAGATATGTATTGTTGTTTTCAATTGTAGATTTTGATACTACTAACACATTTAAATTTTTATCCAAATTTAATGCACAATATAGTCCCGAAACACCACTTCCAATTATTAAAACATCCTGTTCTAAATTCATAAGTCTATCCCTCTATCCTTCTGCTAATCTGTGCATATTAAGCAGTGAATTTAAAGCCTTTTCCATAATTTCATCTTCTACAATAACTTCGTTTTCCATATTTTTAAGAGTACTATACAAATTCTCTAATGTTGTTTTTTTCATATCTGTACATAGTATTCTTCCACCAGGAATATAAAAATTTTTATTAGGATTGTTTTTCTTTAATTCATGTAAGATACCCTCTTCAGTTGCTATTATAAAATCTGTATTTTTGCTGTCAGTAGCATATTTTATTATTCCTGATGTACTACCTACATAATCACCTAAGTCTCTTATTTCTTTTTTACATTCTGGATGTACCAATACTTCTGCATCTTTATACTTTTCTTTTAATTCAATTATTTCTGCAACTTTTATATTGTTGTGATATTTACAATATCCATCCCAAAATATAAATTCTTTATTAGGGAATTTTTCTGCAATATATCCTCCTAGGTTCTTGTCTGGGAGGAATATAATTTCTTTATTATCTATGTTTTCTAATATTTTAATTGCACTAGATGATGTAACTGAAACATCACAATGTGCTTTAACTTTAGCTGTAGAGTTTATATAACATACAACCAAAGCATTTGGATACTGTTGTTTTAGTTTTATCACGCCTTCTTCATCTACCATATCTGCCATAGCACATCCAGCGTTACTTACTGGCATCAATACAGTTTTTTCAGGTGATAATATCTTAGCACTTTCTCCCATAAATCTCACACCACAAAATACAACCACTTCTTCTTTACAATCTCTAGCAATTTCACTTAAGTAATACGAATCTCCAACTGCATCTGCTAATTCTTGTATTTCTGGTGGTTGATAAAAATGAGCAAGTATTATTGCATTTTTTTCTTTCTTTAGCTCTTTGATTTGATATGTTAAATCTTTATCCATAATTGCACCGCTTTCTATATGTACTAGTGTATATACACCTGTAAATTCATTATATCACTTGACTATTTTTTCTTCAAGAATTTTAGACCTCTTAATATTGTTAAGATATAGACACTTACACTATCAATTAATTTATCATTTTTTTACCTCTATTTAAATTATTTTTTTTGTATTTTTTAATTTTTTGTAGAATATTATCAGAATATTTTTTATATTCTTTCTTGTTATAATATTGAATTTTTTTCCAAATACCTGTATACTAAGTGCATGATTATGTATATGTATTTATTTCTGAAATTATATTAGTTTTAATACTTTATAGAATTTGTAAGTGTTTTAAGTATAAAATCTTATAAAAACTTACACATTCAGACAATATGTATACAGAATCCAAAAAATTTTATAAATGGGGTGATGTTATGACAACATTCTTAATTGGTTTGGCTATTTTACTAATAGGAGGTGCTTTATACGGCGCTTATTGTGAAAAAGTATTTGGCCCAGATGACAGAAAAACACCTGCACTTGCTCAGAGTGATGGAGTAGACTATGTTCCAATGAAAAAATGGAAAAATAGTCTTATTGAGTTGCTTAATATAGCTGGTACAGGACCGATTTTAGGACCTATACAAGGTATTTTATTTGGTCCAATTGCGTTTATACTAATTCCTATTGGTTGTGTATTAGGAGGAGCTTTACATGACTATATGAGTGGAATGATTAGTATAAGAGAAAAAGGAGCACAGATGCCTTCTCTTATCAGCAGATTTTTAGGTAATAAGGTCTTTCAAGTTTATAATATCTTCCTTTGCTTATTAATGCTTTTGGTTGGTGCAGTTTTTATTTATACACCTGGAGATTTGGTAGTTACTCAAATTCTAAATATGAAATCAACTATCAATAATCCAGTCGTTTGGATAGTTTATGGAATCATCTTTGTATATTATTTATGTGCAACACTATTTCCAATTGATAAAATAATAGGAAAAATATATCCAATATTTGGAGCCATTCTACTTTTATCTGCTGCTGGTGTTGGAATTGGAATATTTACACAGGGTTATGACTTAGCCAATTTAAGCCTAGCAAATTGGAAAGGTATCCATCCTAATGGAATTCCTCTTATCCCTACATTCTTTGTTACAGTTGCTTGTGGTATTGTTTCTGGATTCCACTCAACTCAAGCTACTCTTATAGCAAGATCAGTTTCAAATGAAAAAGAAGGTAGAAGCACTTTTTATAATATGATGATTTTGGAAGGTTTAATTGCCATGATTTGGGCGGCAGCTGCTATGGGTATTTACAATAAAGGAATACCTAGTGAATTAATAGGTTCTCCTGATGTAATAGGTTTAGTTGCTAGAGACTTACTTGGTTCTGTTGGTGGTATTATAGCTATAATAGGTGTTATTGTTTTACCAATAACTTCTGGAGATACAGCTTTAAGATCTTTAAGATTAATGCTTGCAGATTATTTCCATTATGACCAAAAAGAAAAGAAACATCGTGTTATATTATCAATCTGTATATTTATTCCTGTTATAGCCATCCTTATATTTGCAAAACTTAGCACTTCTGGATTTAATATATTATGGAGATATTTCTCTTGGAGTAACCAAACTATTGCTATATTCGCCTTTGCTATGATTACAGTTTATCTTATAATAAAAGAAAAAAATTATATCATAAGCTTAATCCCAGGTATGTTTTATTCTTTTGTAATTTCTAGTTATATATTCAATGCTCAAATTGGATTTAACTTAAGTATAAATATATCATATATTTTAGCTACCATTTTTACTGTTTTGTATGCTGTTTTAACTGTATACTATGGCAGAAAACTAAAAAGCAAAATGGATACAAATCTAGCTAGCTAAATATAAATATTATTAGATTTTTATTAAAACTTTTAATTTTAAATAACTCAATAAAAAGAGGCTGTCTCAAAATAGAGATTAGCCTCTTTCTTATTAAATACATTAATAAATAAACAGCCACCTTTTATTGGAATATTTATCCTATATATTTAATATAAATAAATAAAAGATTTAAAATAATCTACATTGTTTATATACTCAAAATAATTTTTTGGAGGAATACTTATGAATAATAAATTACATGAACTAGAAAAAAATTTACCAGAAACATCTTGTTCTTTTTGTACACACCTTTCATTGAAGGGGCCTAGCCTAGATTACAGATATGATATTAAATGTGTTATTTCAGATACCAAACCTGATTTTAGAGGATGTTGTGAATATTTTGAGCCAGAATATACAGACTTAAATACAGGAGATTTAGATAATCTATACATAAACTTTCTTGAGACATGCCTTAAGGTAAACTATAATGATTATATTAATTCTATGTACTGGAAGTTGTTTAGAGAAAGAACTTTACTAGAGAACAATTTTAAATGTTCTATATGTGGTTCAACTGAAAATATTGATGTGTATCATATTAATAAAAATTTAGGAAGAGAAACTTCTGAAGATATAATTGTTAAATGTAAGAAATGTAATTGTAAATAAGTGTATAAAATTCAAATAACTTCACATAATAAGTTTAAATAAAAAACTTAGGAGGTTATTTATGAAAAATAATAATTTAAATTGTGATGCTACTAACTGTGCTTATAATACTAGTGGATATTGTTATGCTGGTAGCATAAAAGTAGATGGAATGCAAGCAACTACTACAGGAAATACTTACTGTGCTTCTTTTGAAGACAAATATACATCTGGTATAACTAGTCGTTCTAATGACACTAACCAAGTTGATACAGATAATATTCATTGTGAAGCTGTAAAATGTAAATACAACAAGAATGAACTTTGCAAAGCTGAAAAAGTTCATATAAACTCAGGAAATGCAAGCTGTGAAACTTTTGAAATGAAATAATTTCATTGATACTTAACTATTTAGTATTTATAAAAAATAAAATGGAACCTATAAAACAGATACCTTTTAAAAGATATCTATTATAGGTTCTTTTTTACAATTAAAGCATTATGTATTAGGAAGTAAATGTAATTATAAGTTATCATCTTGAACTAAATTTTACACCAAATATATCCATAAGAAACATAAATATTGGAACTCCAATTAATAATCCCCATACACCTAAATAATGCTCTCCTACAAGTAAAATAATGAAAACAAAACAAACTGGAAGTTTTGTTCTATTTGACATCAACTTAGGATTTAATATATATGTTTCCACTGCATGCACTATACAAATCATGGCCAAAACGCCAAATACTTTTGCTATTCCTCCTATATTAAGGGCTATTACTGTTAATGGAATTAGAGACACTATAACTCCAGCTACTGGAATAAGACCCAAAACAAAAATCATAAGCCCTAAAGCCCATATTTGAGGAAAACCCATAAATCCTAAAAAAATCATAGAAACAATAGAATTTATAAATGCAATCATTACTTGTACTTTCATTACATCACCAAAATTTTTCACAAAACTTTTTCCAAAAAATACAAGAGAATTATAGATGAAAGAAATTTTACTTTCTGCAAGTTTATTTCCAAATTTTTTAATATCATTTTTTTCAAGTAAAAGCAGTAAACTAAGTAAAAAAGCTAGTAATATATTTATCCCAAAACTTCCAACTTTAGTTGCTGCTGATGCTATTAACAATCCTGCCTGTGAAATATATTTATTAAAATCCAACTTTGAAACAATAGGATAAATCTTTGGCCCTAAAGATTGAGCAAATTGATTTACATCAAAATTACTTAAAATCCTACTTAACTCTGTAAGTTGAACTATAATTATTGGCACAACTGCATAACTAATTAGTACTAATAATATAGCAAATAACGAATATAATACTATAATTATTAATGAATCAGGAACATAGAAAGAAAATAATTTCCTAATTCTTTTTCTTATGGAAACTAATAAATTATAAAAAACAAAAGTCATTATAAATGTTAAAAGCACCATATTTAACATATACCAAAATGTAATTAAAATAATCACTACCACAGATATAGAAACAATCTTATATTTTGAACTATCGGGTGTCAATTCTTTATTATTCTCCACAGCGTAATCCTCCCCAGATTTTTACTACTTAACAATCAAACTTATTACTCTAATTCTAAAATCTAATTAGGAGAACATTAAAAATAATGCATTAATTCTTCCTAATACAACATTAAATTTTAGAGAAGATAATTTTAGATAATACATACTTATATCTAATTCTGCCTACATTATATATTTAAATCATTATTATCTATATCAGATAGTAAATCATATATCTCTGGATATTCAAAAAATAAGCCCTTTTTTAATAATTGTCTTATTTCACCTGTACTTACCCATTTTATATCACTTACTTCTTCTTTTTGTAAAATTGCATTTGATACATCATACTCTTTTTTAACTAAATATACATCCCATAAAGTATCTCCATGAATCATACTTCTAAAAATCTTTATCTCATCTTTGGATATATCAATTCCTATTTCTTCCTTAGCCTCACGAATTGCACCATCTAAACTTTCTTCTCCAGAAACAATACATCCAGTTGTCATCCCCCATATATTTGGCAGTGTCTTTTTATTTTCAGACCTTTTCTGAATTAAAACCTGAAAATTACTATTTACAATCCACACTTCAACTGCTAAATGATAATATCCTTCTTCAATAGAATTATCTCGCTCTATAACATTTCCTGTTTTAATTCCATCAGCATTATACAAATCCCATAATTCCACTTTCAAATCTCCTTACTTTCCTTATAAAGTTAACTAAAATATAGATACATTTTAGTATAATTAATTTTGTTCATTTTTTATTACAATGCTTGATTTACATTTATGTTCATCATTTTTCTTTTCTTTCCACTCTTTTATATCATCTATAATGAATCTATGTTTAAGAGATTTTGTATCAAATTTAAACATTCTAAACACTATTTGTAATACATACCCTAAACCTAAAGCACTTACAAGTGTACCAATTCCTACAGAACCACCTAATAACCAACCAGCAACGAGTGCTAATATTTCAAGAACTGTTCTAACAAGACGTACAGACCTATTAGTTTTTTTCTGAAGAGCAATCATAAGACCATCTCTTGGCCCACTTCCAAGGCAAACTCCTAAATACAAAAAACTAGCTATAGCAGCTAAGATGATTCCTATAGCAACCATGAATACTCCTATATAAGTATTACTTGCATGAGGTATCACACCTGAAAATATTACTAAATCAATGAAAATTCCTATAAATGTCATATTTAGCAATGTACCCCATCCTATATTTTCACCAAAAACTGCATCCAATATAACGATTATAACACCTACCAATATGGACGCCTGACCTATAGTTATACCTAATTTTATAGATAAACCTTGATGAAGCACATCCCAAGGCATAAGACCAACATGTGCATTAACCATAAGCACAGAAGAAATTGCAAATATAAAAAAACCTGAAAACAACCTTATCATACTTTTTAAATTAATTTTTCCCATTAAAAATCACTCCTCATAATAATAATAACAATAAATACCAATAAAATATATATATAAGTACAAAGTTTTACAAAATTTTTCATCATTTTAATATAGAATTTCAATCATAAAAAAAGTGGCAATCCATATTTTACACGTCTTCACCTATATTCTAAGCTTTAGTGTAAAAATAGATATACCACTTTTCTAATATTTAAACATTTTTAGTTAATTTAATTAATTTTCACTATAAATTCTAGCTTCTTCTTCTCCATTTAGTACTCTAAGAGTTCCAAAAGCAAGTGATTCTAACTCATTTTCTCCTGCCATAATTTCTACTGGAGCTATAAATTCAACTCTCTTTTTAACCATTGAAGTAAACATTTCAGAATATGCAATTCCACCGGTTATAATTATAGCATCAACTTTTCCATCTACTACAGTTGCTAATTCTCCAATTCCTTTTGCCAATTGATATGCCATTGCCTCATAAATAATTTTGGCTTCTTCATTTCCTTCTGCTATCATCTTTTCAACTTCTCTAGCATCTACAGTATTTAAATATGAAACTATACCACCTTTACCTCTTATCTTTTTAGTCATTTCTCTTTCTGAGCATTGACCTGAATAACAAGCAGCTACTAATTTTGTAGCAGGAACTCTTCCTGATCTTTCTGGTGAAAATGGCCCTTCATCATCAGATAACATATCAACCATTCTTCCTTTTTCATGAAGATAAATACTTACTCCTCCACCAATATGAGCTACTATTAAGTTTAAACTCTTGTAATCTTTACCTCTATCTTTAGCATATTTTAAAGCCATTGCTCTAGTATTTAATGCATGCCCTGCACTTGCTCTATCCATTCCACAAAGCCCAGATACTCTTGCTATATCTATAAGTTCGTCTACTGCAACAGAATCATAGATATATGAATTTATTCCAAGTGGTTCTGATATTGCATGTGCAACAACTGCTCCTAAATTTGAAGCATGCTCAAGTACTGGTCTATGTTTAAGTACATCAATCATTTCTTCATTTACTAAATATGCCCCTGATTTTACTGGTGGTAAAACTCCACCTCTTCCAACTATTGCACTAAGAGATTTTAAATCTATATTGTTTTCTTCAAGAATACTTAAAACTGCCTCTTTACGCATTTCAAATTGGTCTTGAATTGTATTATATTTTGCAATCTCCTCTGCTGGGTGGTCTATCGTCTTCACAAGAATTTGTTCTTCTCCATCATATACTCCTATTTTTGTAGAAGTAGAACCTGGATTTATGGCTAATATTCTATAAGTCATACTTTTCTTCCTTTCGCATTAATTTCTATAGTTTATCTTATATATATTATAAACTATTTGCCAACCATTTCCATACCTTCATGGAAAGCTTTTATATTTAACTCGACAAATTTTGGTTTAACATTTTCACTTATAATTTTTTCCCAGTCAATAGACTCTAGTTCCATAGATTTAACTAGACATCCTAATAAAATAACATTCATTATCTTTGCATTTCCTAATTCTTCAGCTTTATCTGCTGCATTTATCACTTTTGCATTTAATCTATTTAATTCTGCATCTATATCATTTTCTTGATATTCAGCTCCTCCGATTAAAACAGTCATAGAGTCTATTCTATGATTATTTACTAAAGCTTTTCCTTCTGGCTTTAGATAATTAAACCATCTTAAAGCCTCCATCTTTTCAAAAGATACTAAAATGTCTGCTCCTCCAATTTCTATAACTGGAGAATGAACACAATCTCCATATCTAACTTGTGAAGAAACTGAACCTCCTCTTTGGCTCATACCATGTATCTCACTCATTTTTACATCATATCCAGCTTCCATCAATCCCATAGTTAATAATTTACTAGCAAGTATAGTTCCTTGACCTCCTACACCTACCAAAAGTATACTCTTAGTCATATTATTTTTCCTCCTTAACTATTGCTTGTTTTGGACAAACTTGTGAACATACTCCACATCCTACACACTGATTTCTATCTATATTTGATAATTTATTTTCTTTATCAAATGATAGTGCTGGACATCCAGTTTTTAAGCATAATTTACATCCTATACACTTATCATGGTCAACCTTACACTTAGTTTTAAATGGATTATTAAACTCTTCTATATCTTCTTTAGAGAATTTTTTAAGTACACATGGCCATCTTGTGATTATTACAGATGGTTCATCTTCTATAGCCAAAGCCCAATCTAATGCTTCATTTACTTCTTTTAGATTATTAGGGTCTATAACTCTTACATGTTCTATTCCACAAGCTTTGACTAATCCTTCTATGTCAACATCTTTAGTTTTATCACCTTGTAAAGTATATCCTGAACCTGGATTTTCTTGATGTCCTGTCATTCCAGTTATTCTATTGTCTAATATTACTGATATAGAATTACCTCTATTGTAAACTACATCTAAAAGACCATTTATTCCTGTATGGAAGAAAGTTGAATCTCCAAGTACACCTACTAATCTCTTTTCATTTCCTTCTTTCATGTTAAGAACTTTTTGAGCACCATGTGCAGTTCCAAAGGCAGAACCCATACAAACAACATAATCTATTCCATTATATGGAGGAGCAAATCCAAGAGTATAACATCCTATATCTCCACCAACTATTAAATTTTTTCTCTTTCCAAGTTCATAGAAGAATCCTCTATGTGGACATCCTGCACAGAAACTTGGTGGTCTTGGTGTTACTAATTCAGTTTTATATTCTATAGTGTCATTTGTTTTTCCAAATATAGCTTTTCTTAAAACATCTGGTGTCATTTCTCCATATGGAGGTATTACATCTTTTCCAATACAATCTATTCCATACGCTTTTATTTGTTCTTCTATAAATGGGTCGTTTTCTTCTATTACATATATTTTATCTACTTTGTCTGCAAATTCTTTTATTTTTTCATAAGGTAATGGATTTGTAAATCCTAACTTCATATATGATGCATTTTTTTCAAATACTTCTTTAGCAAAATTACAACACATACCTGAAGCTATAACACCTATTTTTGTATCATTTATTTCATAGTAGTTTAAGTCAGTTTCATTTGAGAATTTTTTAAGAGTTTCCATTCTCTCTTCAACAACGCCTCTTCTTATTTGAGCATTTGCTGGAACAGTAACCATTTTTTTAGCATTTTTCACATACTCTTTAATTTCAACTTCTTCTCTATCATAACACTCTACTAAACCTTTTGAGTGACAGAGTCTTGTTGTAACTCTATATAAAACTGGTGTATCATATTTTTCACTTACTTCAAAAGCTTCTTTTATCATATCTTTAGCTTCTTGGCTAGTTGATGGTTCAAATAAAGGTATCTTTGCAAACTTTGCATACATTCTATTGTCTTGTTCATTTTGAGATGAATGCATTCCCGGTTCATCTGCAGTAATAAGTACCATACCACCATTTACGCCTGTATATGCATAAGTAAATATTGGATCCGCTGCAACATTTACACCAACATGTTTCATAGAAGCCATAGTTCTTGCTCCTGCAATTGAACCCCCTATAGCAGCCTCAAGTGCTACCTTTTCGTTTGGAGCCCATTCTGCAACTATTGCATCTTTATATGTTGCTAAATTTTCTAGTATTTCTGTACTTGGAGTACCTGGATATGCAGATGCATATTTAACACCAGCCTCATAGGCTCCACGTGCAATTGCCTCATTACCTGTCATCAATTGTTTCATATAAAATTCCCTCCATCTACAATTATTAAATTCATAGTCCACCCAATTTGTTCAATGAAATTAATTATTTATTTTTACTTCTAAACTTTCAAGTGCTTCTTTTATAATACTTGGTGCTTTCTTACATTTTTCTTCTGAAACTGCACAAACTGCAAATCTTAATCCCATCTTCAATGGAATTGCAAATACATTGTGTTTAGTTAATTCTTCACATACTTCTCTTGGATTATCACATGGTATACTTACAAAGAAACCTGCTATATATGGAAGAATTTCTAATCCTACTCTTTCAGCTTCTTTTACAAATACATCTGCTCTTCTAGTCAGCATTTTTTTGTATACTTCTTTTTCCTCCTCATATTCTTTGAATTTTTTAGGGTCATTTACAATATTAGATAGAACTGCCATAGCACTTCTATTGCAATTTGACCAGTTTGCTCTACATGAATGAACACATGAATAATGGAACTCTTCTGCTACATCTTCACTTGAAGATATACAAATTATAGCTCCCATTCTCATTCCATAAGCTGTAAATCCTTTTGACATACTAAAACCAACTAATATAAGAACGTTTTCAGGCAAGTTGGAAAATTTCTTAAAGAATTTTCTACATACATCATCATCACCTGCAAAGTCAATATATGCTGAATCTACGAAAAATATTATCTTTTTGTCTTTATCTTGTGCAACTTCTTTTGATAAGTCTAATATTTTATCCCACTCATCATCTGCAACACTATATCCTGTTGGATTGTGAGCTGGTGTATTTATAATTGTAAAAACTCTTCCTTGTTTTTCTGCTATATTCACAAAATTTTCTTTGAATGAATCAAAATTAAATTTTCTATTTTCATCAAACAATTGGTAGTTTACTACTTTTCTATTAGCTTCTTCAGCTATACTAACATATGGACTCCAAAACCAATCAGATGTTAAAACTTCGTCACCTTCATTTGTATAATTCCATACAGCTAGTTTTATTGCACCACTTCCTCCCGGTGAAGCTAATACTCTTATATGTCCTTCTGGTAAGTAATCTCTAAAAAATACTTTTTTAACTGCTTCTAAGTAGTCTGGCTGACCTTCAAGGGCTGCATATGCACCTATATCACAGTTATCTAATGCTTTATATTCATCATATACAGTTTTCATTGTTATTAATTTTCCTGAGTCATCCATTAGAGCGCCTATTGTTGCATTTATTACATTATCCATACCTAAAGCTTTTTCTGCTGCTTGAGCTCTTCCAGATAAGCTAAATATAACATCATTTTCTTTTGGCCACATTGCATGCTTACCAACCATACTTTGACTCATACCATCACCCCTAAAATTGTATTTACTCTCACATTTATATTAAGCAATTAGCATGCCAACAAATTTAACTTTATGTAAAACTACTTTTGTTTAGAATTCTGATTTTTTTCACTACTAAAATTAAGTGTTTAAGTTATTTTTCTTACAAATCTATGTGCTTGTCTGAAAAAATAAAATTCTACAAAAAAATAATGTTAATTTTTCTTAACATTCGTTTTGAAAAATTAACATCACCTCAAAATAATTTATATGTAATTATGTCAAATATTTTTATTATACTTTTTCCATAGAGATGTTCTACTTATTCCAAGAACTTGTGCAACTTCATTTTTGGAAAGCCCCTGATCAAAAAGCATGCTTATTATTTTTTCTTCAACATACTTATTTACTTCTTTTATATCTATACTTACCTTACCATCATTTATCTTACTTATATCTATGACTTTATCTGTAGTTTCCATACTTGCTGTTGTTTCAACATTAAATTCTTCTACACTGGAACTAGGTACTGCTTCTTTAGCCTTAAAGTTTTGCTCTTTTCTTAATTTAATTTTCCCTGTCACAACATACTTTTGAGCTATTGTTTTTAGCTCTCTAACATTTCCAGGCCAACTATAATTATATAGCGCATTTATCTCATCCTTAGTTAGAGCAAAATTTTCATCTATACTGTTTATTCCATGTAAACCATCATCCTTTAAAACTTCATTTACAAAATTATTAAACAATGGTATTATATCTTCTCTTCTATCTCTTAAAGGAGGGATATTTATCTCTAAACTACTTAATCTATAAAATAAGTCAGCTCTAAATGTACCCATAACTATTTTTTCTGTTAAAGATTCATTGGTAGCTGCTATGATTCTAATATCCAAAGGTATTATGTAGTCAGAGCCAATTCTCATTATTTGTCGCTCCTCTATTACTCTTAATAGTTTTGTCTGAATATTAAATGAGAGACTGTTTATTTCATCAAGAAAAAGAGTTCCTCCATGAGCAAGTTCAAATAACCCTCTTTTTCCACCTTTCCTAGCACCTGTAAATGCACCTTCTTCATATCCAAAAAGCTCACTTTCAAGTAAATTTTCTGCTATAGTAGCACAGTTTATAGCCACAAAAGGCCTGTCTTTTCTTTTGCTTATATTATGTATACTATGGGCTATAATTTCTTTACCAGACCCACTTTCTCCATAAAGTAGTGTTGTGTAATCACTTTTCCCAATTTTTTTAGCTTCTTCAATAAATTCCTTTGTTAATTTATCTTTAAATAAAAAATCATCAAAAGTATATCTAGCATATAGACCTTTTTGATTTAAATCAAACCTTATTTTTCTTTCTAAATTTTGTAGCTTAGTTATATCTTGTATTATTCCTAAAACTCCATAAGTGCTATCATCTACTTTTATTAATGTTGTTCTAGTATTAACAATCAAGTTGTTTATATTTCTTATCTTCCTATCTTCTACATCATCTTTCTCATGTAGACAATCTAATAGCCATCCCATTTTTGGAAATACATCTAGAATATATTTATTAAGCGCGCATTTTCTTTCTACTTTAAGCATGTTTTTTGCACTTTCATTATACAAAATTATACTTCCATTACTATCTATAGCAATTACTCCATCTTTTATACCATCTAATATATTTCTTAATACTTCATTATTAAATTTTTCCTCGCCTAATGTATCTAATAATTTCTTACAATACTCAACAGCTTCTCTTATAGATTCGTCACTGGCAGTTGCAAATACACTATCAATACCATATTGTCTCGCAAAAGAACATGCTAGACCTCCACCAACTATTACAACTTCATCTTTTTGGTCTATATACTTTACAACCTTACTTCTTATTTCGTATTTAGATTCAAACCATTCTTCAGTTATTTCAGTACTTATGACATTTCTCCAACCAACATAATCAAAAGAAACTTCATTATCTCCAAGTATTAATACTACTTTTTTAGAATATCGCTTTGCCATTTCTATTGCTCTTAGAAGGTCGGTTGATTTCATATTCATGGGTATTACAGGTACACTTACTGTGTCTATTACTAAACTATAACCTCCTCCTCTACCGATTATAGCTTGAGCACCTTTCTCAACAAGTATACGTCCTTGATTTTCCATTAAATCAAGATTAAGTATGTCGATTATTATAGTTCCATTTTCTACATCTTCTCTATATAATTCTTCTATTCTTTCTTTTAATTCAATATCAGAGGCTATAATTCCTATCTTCTTTTGCAATAAAATCACCTCAATTTTAAATTATAGTATATACTGATTTCTACCTGCTTTTTTTGATTTATATAGGTTTTTGTCTGCATCTTCAATTAATATCTCGACATCTTTTCTACTACGACATCTTTTTATACTTACTCCAGCACTTATAGTCACATAGTTTTCTACTTTAGAGTATATATGTTCAATTCCTTCAAATTCAAGAAGTTTAAAAATTCTTTTAATATATATTTCTATCTTATCAATCTCTTCAACATTTATTGATTTTATAGAATCTACTAGTATTAAGATTTCCTCTCCTCCATATCTAATTATGTGTTCAGTAATATCTATAAATACATTTTTTATAATGTCAGTTACTTTAATTATAACTTTATCTCCTGCTGGATGACCATAGTTATCATTATAGCTTTTAAAATAATCTATATCAATCAATATTGCCATCATATTTTTATCTCTATCTTCATTGAATAAATTCAATTGTTGTTCTAAGTATCTTCTATTATATAGTCGAGTTAGTCCATCAGTTAGAATATCATTTTCCAATTTCTTATTATTATCTACAAGTAATCTTAAACTTTCTTGTTTTTGTCTTAATTCATATTGTTTATGAATACCTTGTGATGTTTTATAAGAATTGTTTTTTTCCCACTTATCTGAATACCAATCCATACTTTTATAATATTCAATCGCTAGTTTGAACTCTTTTTTCAATTCATATCCTTTTGCTATTAGGCCATAAAATATCGACAGTTTTTTAGGATTTAATGAACTTTTTTTAACTAAGTTTAAACCTTTCAAATAATATCTTATTCCTTCATCTACATTGTTAAATTTTATATATAAATCTCCATATAACTTATAAATATAATCTAATTTAGAATTATATATAAAAACATCTCCAAAACTTTTATATATGTTTTTTGATAAAATCAAATATGCATTTACTCTTTCAAAATTACAAGTATCTTTCTTTAACTCTATTTCGGCTGAATATAAAAATATGAATGAGTACAAATAATCTTTATATACGCCTTCAACAACATCCATCAGTTCTATAGTTTTTTCTAAAACAACTTCTGCTTCTTTATTCATATCTTCTTTTAAATATGCCCATATAAGGTCTATTTTTATTGCTACTCTTTCAGTTAAACATACTGAATTATTATTATGTGCAACATCTAGTGCATTTTTTATATACTTTATGGCTTCTCTGTTATTCCCACTTTCTAAATAACAGAGGCTTATTATACATTTGCAAAAAGCTTCTATAGAATATAGATTATTTTCCTGGGCTAATCTTAGACATTCAATCAAATACTCCATACTTTTTATAAAGTTGTTAAATAAGTATAGATATACCCTACCAAATATATAATTTGCTCTACTTACAAGAACTTTATTTTTTAATTTTTTAAAAAAAGATACTTCCTCTACTAAGAGTACTACTTCAGATTTAGTTTTATATAGTGCACTTATTTCTACACATAAACTCATATTAAACAAAACCAATAATTCATTCAAACGTTGTTGTTTTATAATTTTTTTGGCTAAAAAATAAAAATGATTTGCTTTATCGTATTTTTTTATAGAAATAGCAGATAGAGTAAGATAAATATAAATCTTAGATATTATATCTGCATCATCTTTTAGTGATAATTGTTTAATATCTTTTAGTGAAACTATCAAATAATTATACGATGCTTCTCTATCTTTTTTTACATAGTTTATTAGACTAATTAAATATAAAATATAGACTCTATCTTTAGCATCTATTTTTGTATTTAAAAGGTCTTTGTGATAATCCAAGATGTAGTTTAAATCGGTCAAATTCAGATAGAACTTAGTCAACATATCATATTCTATCTTTTTTATATTTCTCTTTAAATCTTCTATTAAACTCCCTTTCAAGTAAATCACCAATCCTATTTCAAGAGTTAAAAATTCTTAAAATCATAATAATGCAAACATCTATTTCTTCCAGTTTGTTTTGCTTTGTATAAGGCTTTATCCGCATTTTCAATTATTTCACTTATATCTATACTACTATTTTTACAAGTATCAATACCAATACTAATCGTCAAATCATCATTTAAGAATTTTTTTACAACCTTACATAACTTTTTTCCAAATACTTTGCTTTTTCTATAATCTTTGCATATAGACAATATTAAAAATTCCTCTCCTCCATACCTTATAACAGACATGTCCTCTTTTAAATATTTTTTTATTATCATAGTTATATTTTTAAGAGCAATATCTCCATTATAATGACCATGAGTGTCATTGTATTCCTTAAAATAATCTACATCTATCATAAATGCAGAACTGTACTCACTAATCTCTTGTTTTTCTAAGAAATTATTTAAATATGCTCTATTATAAGCATTTGTCAAAGGGTCGATGTATTTTTTCTTATCTAAATCGAGTTTTATTTTTTTCATATTATTTATTTCTTTTTCGATATGCTCATGTCTATAATTTAAGGAGTCTATATAATTTCTATTCCTAGCTTTCATATACATCTGTTTTAACTCATAGTACATTTTAAAGTATCTCATACTCATTTCATAATCTTGTATCTTCTCAAAACACATGTGTATAGTTTTATATGCTTCTTTCACATAATTATAATTTTTAGCTTCTTTAGCCTTTTCAAGAAGTTTTTTGCTTGTAATCAAGGACTTTTCATAATCTTCAAATATATAATATATATTAATCTGATGATAAATCACTTCTAAATCATATATTATATACTCTTCTACATTATTTATGTTATTTAACAAACTTTTAGCCCGATTTAAATAACAAGTTGATTTCTCAAATGATTTTTCATTACTTTCTGCATAGTACATAGCTAGATTTATACATAAGTCTAATTTTTCTACTTCTTTTAAATCTTGATTCTTAAATTTTTCCAAATATACTTCAGATTTTGCTAAATTATTTATAGCACCTGAATAGTCTTTAGTTTTTATTAATAATTTAGTTATGTTATTTGATGCTCTATACTTTTGAATCATATTTACGTTTGTATATTTCTTATTCTTTATTACTTCATTAAAGTATCCTCTTGCTCCTTCATAATTTTCAAAGGAACATTCACATTCCCCTAGCTTTATATCGCATAGTGAGCATACTTCTATATCTTTTGATAACTCTGCATATTTTCTTGCTTTTAAGAAATTCATTTTAGCAATTAATGCATCATCTAAAAACAA
This sequence comes from Clostridioides sp. ES-S-0005-03, assembly GCF_020658455.1. NCBI lineage: Bacteria > Bacillati > Bacillota > Clostridia > Peptostreptococcales > Peptostreptococcaceae > Clostridioides > Clostridioides sp. ES-S-0005-03. Next base: position 1,612,089 of record NZ_JACVWI010000001.1, read on the forward strand.
AAAATATATCTTACCAATTATAAAAAAATATATTTTTTTACAATTAAAATCATTAGTTTCTTTTACTTTTATATATAAGTCTTCTATTTCCTTAATTATTATAGAAGAATCAATACATTTACTTGCTTTAATATAAATCAATTGAGATTCAAAGATAATTTCTTCCACTAAAAAATTGCTCCCCTTACAAATAAGATTAAATTTATCTATATATAGATCTGCTCTATTTACATCTTCATTCTTTAAACTTAAAATGGCTATTTGTGAATAAAATCGTGCTAAAAACACATAATCTTTAGGTAAGTATTGTTCAATATATTTACAGGAAATCAAAATATACTTTTTCATTTTTTCACTAAATCCTTGAATACCATACAGTAAAGCTAGCAAAAAATTTAATTTTAATAACATTAAACTACTTTGTTCAGTTTTGTAGGAATTAATTGAATTGTTAATTTCATCAATTCTTTTTTCAAAAAAGTTATCATTATTTAATAGTTTTTCATTCAAGGTCAGCTTAAACATTGAATCTAAAATTATACTATCTATATCTTCCAAATATTTATTATATATTGTAACCCACCTCCGACTTTCATTATCTCACAAATTTAGTAATTTTCCATACTATTTTTAAAAAAAGTCGGTGTCTTAATTTAGAAATTTCTCCTAAATTAAGACATAAATTACACTAAACTATACAATTTTCTATTTGAATTATATAATCTTGACAATTTTCGCAAATTATCACACTTACAATGTAACTATTATCAACTTTATTTGCTCTTGATAATTTATTAAAAGACATCCCTTTATAATCACTAGATATATTACTTATTACATATTTTCCATCCTTACTAAAAATATAAAAATGATATTCTAAAAACGGAAAGAATTTTTTCTTTTCTTTTACACCCTCCAAGCATAATGGGCATGCTTCTTGATAGTATTCTATATCAAAATCAACATCTTCTGATTCATTAAGTATCTCAATTATTTTTGGAATGCTTATTTCTTGAATTGGACTTTCTTCATCATTTATTAAAGCACTGCAATTATCTTCTTTTAATAAATATTCCTTGTCTTCATATATAAACTTGTACAAACTCATATTATATCCTCCTAATAATTATTAATCTCCCAAGTTATTCTACCACTTAAACATTCTTAATAAAAGTAATTGTTATATAATTTTATAATATTTCTTATTAAGTAAGTTATATACATATATTGTATACATATAATTTACTTAATTATCTTAAAACCCAACTTTACGTTTTGAACATCCAGTTTTTCAAAACCTATTGTCAAAATTCACTTTACCTATTAATATAAGTATATGAATACAGAGATTGGATATAGATGTAACACACTTAACTATTTTATAAGATACGATTTAGTATCAAATTTTATATATTGTATAGGGGGAGATACAGATGTATAAAGATAAAAGTGATGAATGTATACACTTAATGACTGCATATATTGATAGCATAAGTGGATATTATTCATTTATAGACACACAATTAGATGACTTTATGGTGAAGTATGGTGAAAACATTGTTGATTCAAATTTACATAGCATAATGATGTTGCTTTGTAAATGGGGATTAGCCTAACATTTCGAGCAACTTTTTTGTATATTGTATTCTATATTATTTATTCATTGATAAAAAAGAAATTGACATAAATTTAAAGGCTATATATAGATTAAAAAAATCTATATATGGCCTTTTTGAATTTTAATAAATATCCTATATATATACTATATCAACAAAAACAATTTAAGTTTATTTATCTAATATGCTATAATTTACTTACCTACAATAATAAAAATATCTAATATGTATTATTCAGTTTAACTAATCACAATATCATCTCTTCATTTACAATTAAGATATTTTCAATATAGTAATACTCAATTTTAATATAATGAAAAGGAGAATTTGATATGAACTATAATGAATTATTAGAATCTGCTAGAGATAACTTTAATGGAAAGTGTAAAGTCTGTAAGATTTGTAATGGATTAGCTTGTGCTGGAAATGTTCCTGGCATGGGAGGAAAAGGAAGTGGCTCTTCTTTTATAGAAAATAGAAGAAGCTTGGAAAGAGTAAAAATAAATATGAGAGTAATACATAATGTTTCAAATCCAGATACTACTATCGAGTTATTTGGTAAAAAAATGAGTGCTCCTATATTTGCTGCACCTGTATCAGGTACTATGTTAAATATGGGTGGTAAGATTTCTGAAAAAGAATACATAGAACCTGTTGTTAGAGGTTGCTATAACTCTGGAATCTATGCCATGGTTGGCGATACCAATGTAGATACTTTTTTATTGGATAATTTAGGCGTTTTAAAAGATAATGATGGAGATGGAATTGTATTTATAAAACCTTGGAAAAATTCAAAGATAATAGAAAAAATTAGATTATCTGAAGAGGCTGGTGCTTTTGCAGTTGGTGTAGACCTTGATGCTTGTGGATTAATTAATAATCAGCTTCAAGAAAATCCTTTTTCACCTAAGACAGTTGAAGAGATTAGAGAGTTGGTTGAAGCGACTAGATTGCCTTTTATAATAAAAGGGATTATGACTGTGGATGATGCTTTGATGGCTGTAGAGTCTGGAGCTAGTGCTATTGTTGTTTCAAATCATGGTGGAAGAGTGCTTGATTACACGCCTGCTACTTGTGAGGTGCTTCCAGATATAGCTAAGGCTGTAAAAGGAAAGATAACTATACTTGCTGATGGTGGTGTTAGAACTGGTGTTGATGTGGTTAAGATGCTAGGTTTGGGTGCTGATGCTGTTTTGATGGGAAGACCTTTTGTTACTGCTTCTTTTGGTGGAGGTCTTGATGGTGTTGAGTTTTTTATAGATAAGGTTAGGAATGAGTTATGTGAAACTATGATTTTGACTGGTTGTCAAGAGGTTAAGGATATTGATGGTATAGTTATATGGAAGTGATTGTAACATACACAAAACAACTTATAAATAAGACCTTAATTTATACTTGTTTTCTATCCAAAAACTTAAAAATAGTTTTTAGGTAGAATATATAATATTGTGTCTATATAAAAGAGAGTATTTCTTATTGCATGATTTCTAGAAAATCATCTTAGAACACTCTCTTTTATGTAGAAATTATTTCTTATTAAAGAGCATACCCTGCTGCTTCCCAAGTACTTTTTCCAACAATACCATCTTTTGTTACACCTAGTCTGCCTTGCAATGATTTTACAGCATTATATGTATTAGTACCAAATTGTCCATCAGCCTTGATGCCAGCACCATTGATTTGATTACATAAAATCTGTGCTAGATGGACTGGATTACCTGATGTAGTATGATTATATCCTACAATAGATGATGAAGCTGCTATATCTACTCTATAACTTCTACTTCCTGTAACCAAGAAGTATGTTTTTTTAAATTCAATAAAAAATGACTCTCTTGTAGCACCACTATATTCATCCAAATTATACATATTTATAACCTTATCTGGAATAAATATTTTGTGATTTTTATCTGGTACTATATTTAATTCCTTACAACTTTTTTCATATTCATCTTTTGCAAATTCTGGTGCATTCTCATAAGTAAATTCATAGCCTGTTATAGTAAATGAACTTATAGTCTCTTCTCCATCAGATACAGACATAGTAGATTTTTCCATTGCATTTACATCTGCAAATACAATACTAGTAGGTACTAAAATTAAACAACTTACAAGTAATATAACTTTTTTAATTTTTTTCAATGCAAAACTCCTCCTCAAATAATTATATTTATTTTTATCACATATAGTCATCTTTACTCTACATAAAGATTATTTGAAACTACACCCTCATCCTTAAGATCTGCTCCTGTTTTTTCTAAAATCCCTATATTCCTTAAAGAATTTGAATTATCAAAACTAATACTTTCAAAATCAAAATATGTAACTGAAAATAATATAAACAAAATTAATGATATCATTATACCGCTTTTGCCTTTCTTTCTAACAATACTCTCAAGTCTCTTTTCTAAATTTGTCTTATTAAATTCTGTAGTTAAAATCCCACTTTGATAATTTTTACTTAACTTAATTGACTTTATAAGTGCTAATGCATATTCTTTCTTATCTTTTAAAGAACAATCATTCAAGACACTTTCATCACAACACAATTCACAATCGATATTTACTCTATTGCTCATGATATAAACAAGTGGATTAAACCAATATATTATTTTCACAAATAATACTGCAAACTTTATTAAAAGATCTTTGTTTTTAAAGTGCATCAATTCATGTCTTAAAATCCAATTTAACTCATCCTTACTATAAGGATAATCTGGTAAAAATATGTACGATTTGAACAATCCCATACCTGCTGGACTTATCAGTTCATCGGAACCTCTTAATTCAATTTTCTTTCTTATTTTTAACTCTTTCAGTAAATCCTTATACATACAGTTAACATCATCATCTTCTATCTCATAAGATACATCGACAACAAGATTTTTAAATTTTGTATATTTTACAAAAGTATATACTGCAATAACTATAGCTACAAATATCCATAAATAAGCTAAATACAACATAAAATTATTATCTGTAGGAACAGTGATTTCTGTAATATTATTTCCTACTACATTATTACTTTTTGATTCTTTTACTTCATACACTATTGTATAATTAAAAAGAAAAAGCAACATTCTAAAGACTATTACTAACCAAATATAATAATTGAACTTTTTACTAAAATTCTTAAATAAATATCTTTTCAAAAATAATAATAGACAAATACCAAGACTACATACAATAGTTGTCTGTATAAGATTTTCAAAAACTTGTATCATATAACTATTCATCCTTTAAATTATCAAAGTAATTTTCTAGAAAATCCAGCTTATTTTTATCTATAGCTTCATCCTCATGTAAAGCTGAAATTAAACTTACCAAAGAATCATTATGTATATTACTTAGGAAATCCTTTGTCTCAAAGTTTAAGTATTCCTGTTGCTTAACCACTATTGTGTAATGTGTATATCTATCTATTTTTTGAGCATATAAGAATTCTTTTTTTACTAGTCTTGATAAAAGTGTCAGTGTTGTGGTTTGTTTCCATCCATATTCTTGCTCCATTGCTTCAATAACATCTTTTGATGTCACTGTAGCATCTACTCTCCAAATAAATTTCATTACTTTTAGTTCTGCTTGTGGTATTTTTTTTATCATGATTTACACCTCCCCCAAAACTCTTTCTAACATAATTCTACAACAAGAGAATTTTTTAGTCAAATACTTTATGAAAAAATTGTGAATTTTTACATTTTATGTTAATTTTCTAATCTTTTTTAAAATATTATAAGTTAGATTTAATAATACAATTCATTAAATTTTTTATTATATTATTAATAACGACAATATATTAATATTTTTTATCTTGAGTAGTACCTAATTATGAATATTCTTTTTTACATGCAAAGAACATTATAATACTTTTTGGGGAAATAAACTAGACTAATCTTTAAATCACTTTTGATATTAAATTTTTATGTATATTTTTTAAAAAGCTTTTGTTTCAAAGCTAAAATACTTTCTTTGTTTTATTACCACACTATAGTGTAAGTCAATTTATGCATAAATAAATTCTATCTCAATAGAGTCTTATATGCAAGAGAATTAAAGCAAACCTTTTCATCCAATTTTTACCATATAAGCTTTTTAAAATTCTTCTTTTTTCATATCCTATCATTTCCTAAAGCTTTTTCTAGCCTAAATTAATAATAGGCACTTTTTAACACACAACCATATAGAAGTATTTCCATATAATTTATCCATTCATTTTATTTTTTTGAGCAAAATTTATTTCACAATTTAAAATATTTTTTATTTTCTCATAATAATATTGAATAATGGATTATATTCTAGTATTATATAGGTGTAGAATAAAACTAAATCGGCAAAACTAGAGAAATTTAGTGACGCAAAGCTATAGGGACTAAGACTTATAAAGTATCTTATGAGTTATGTCAGCCAGTTGCCAAAAAGATATTTTCTTTTTGTTTTTATGAAAGTTTTTTAGGGGGATGTAAAATGTTTATGGAGAAAATAGATACGTGTACACATGTATTAGCTGCTTATATTAGTAGTTCACATGATTATTGTAATTTTATAGATACACAGTTAGATGATTTTATGCTAGAGTACGGAGAAAATGTAGTAGAATCATATTTATACCAAGTGATGTTCTTAATAAATAAGTACAATTAGATAGATTTTATTTTCTAGAAAATCCTTTTTAGTTTTATCTACTTTTAAATAGTCTTACAATAAATGATACAAATTTAATTCAAATATATTTATTTTTTATAAAATTCGATATAATGAAGATGTAAAATAACATCAAAAACAAAAAAAGAAACTACAATCTATTGCTCTAGAGTGAAGTTTCATAACCAATCATAGTAAGTTATTTTTTTTATAACACTCAATTTTTATATCAAGCTAAAAATCGCTCTTTCACTAAGAATGACTTTTTACTTTTTGAGAAATAATATATATTTCTTAAGAAAAAATAGATGTATATAAATCTAGCTGTTAAAATAACACTCTAAATAAAAATTTCCTCATTTCTCCAACTAATTTCTTATTAATAGATTGACTGTAGAATATAAAACTATAAATATTTTCAAGAATATATAAAATAATTTGCCACCAAATTACAACTTATAGTAGCAATATGGTGACAAATCAAACTTTTGTTATATTCTATATTTTTAGCTTTCAATAACTCTTCCTTTATAAAATTCGCATCTAAACCACATAAATCTGAATATTCAGATTTAAAGTATGGTATAGAATTTATTAAATCACTTGGCTCTAAATTCAACTCAATTTCTTCTTTTAACAACATCAGCTTTATCCCCTGAATTTTTTATAAATTCTAAATATTCAAAACATTAATTTTTAATATAAAAACACTTCTCTAAACTTATTTTATCATAAAGTCTTATTCATAATATATTCATACGACAAAAATCATTCGACAAAGTAAAAAAATATACACTAAAAGCACTCATATAAAAAGAGTACTTTTAGTGTATGTTAATGTATATATCTAATACAATTATAACTTGTCTTATGTTTTAGTATGATAATTTTTGTTCGTTTTAATATTACAATATGTATTATAGTTTTACTCATTTAGATTAATAATCACATATATATATAATATTTAGCGACTTTATCCAATGATAATTTATTTTATGATATAATTATTATAAAATTTCAAATCATTTTCGTATTGTTAAATGAAATTTATTCAAAATTACTTAAGTTATGGAGAGTTTTATTATGTTAGATATGTTTATAACAATTATTTCTTCTGTTATAGAAATTTGGGTGTGCAAAAAAGTGTTTGATTACACAAGTAAAGTAAAAACTAGTTTAATAAATTTATATTTTTTAATTTCAACCTTTATTATTATTTCTACTTTCTATACTAATGTTGGTGCTGATAATAGAATATTAATATGCATTTTTGTAATGTTTATTTTTTATAAATTAAATTATGAGGTTAATATATCCAAATGTTTAATAGTTTTGTTTTCTTACTGGGCAATATTGGTGTGCATAAATGCATTAAGTATGATAGTGATAGTTTCAATAAATAATTTGAGTTCTATGAATATTTTATTAAATGATAATTTTTATAGATATGAAACTATAGTTTTAGGAAATATAGTTCTTATTGCTCTATTGTACATTTATAAATTCATATCTAACGATTTGCAAGTGACTAAAAGAGAAATTTATATGTGCATACCAATAGTAGCAAATATGATATCATTTTTTATATTTTATAAATATATCTTAAAACTTCTAGATATTTCTTCTACTACCAGATTAGATATCTTAATTATGGTACTATTATTAACATTTTCTAATATAGCATTGATTTCTAGCCTAGTTAAAATATTAAAAAGTAATAAAAAATATATTGAATTAACTAAACTACAGGAAAAAATAAATGCTGAAAATAAATATTATAGTAATATAAAAAAATATTACATTAAAACAAAAGAACTAAACCATGATATGAAAAATCATCTTATTTGTATTAAGGAAATGAATAAAAAGAATATTGATACTAGTAATTACATAAATAACATAGAAAAAAAGCTTGATGAATATAGTACTGTATTTGATACAGGAAATATTACTTTAAACATTATATTATCAGAAAAAAAAGAACTTTGTATAGAAAAAGGAATTGATTTTAGAATTAATATAAACTTTAGTGATTGTAATTTTATTAAAGAAGAAGATATATGTTCTATATTTGCAAATGCATTAGATAACGCAATCGAAGCTTGTGAAAAGATTAAAAATGGTGATAAAAAAATCAAATTGCAGGGAATGATAGTAAATAGATTCTTTGTAATAAAAATTACTAATACAAAATCAAATGATATTTTATTGAAAAAGAATACTTTTTTAACTACAAAAGAAGATAAAGAATTTCATGGATTAGGAATAAAAAGTATAAAAAATTCTTTAGAAAAATATGGTGGTGCAATTTCTATAAATTTCTCTGAAAATTTATTTTATTTAAATATGATGATACCAATTGGAAAATCACAAAAAGATTCAAATATTGCATATGAGAATAGTTGATATCCATAATTTATTAATAAAATTATTTAAGGAGAAAGTTAAATGATAAAATCTTGTGCTGATAAAATAGCTTTTTTGTTTGTTTTAAATCAAGTAATAGAAAAAGATGATTTAGAAATCTGTTCATATGGGTTAGAGATTTTACTATCTTCTATAATAAATACTTTAGCTTCATTAATGATAGGTTTGGTATTAGGTAAATTGATTTATTCTATAGTATTCTTAATATCTTTTTGCATAATAAGACAATTTTCAGGTGGCTATCATGCAAATAGCAATAAAAACTGTATCCTAATTTTCAATAGTATTTTTTTTATCTCTATGGTTTTGGGAATAATTTTAAACAATTCTAATCCTATTCCATTATTTTTAGTGATATTGTCTAGTTTTAACTTTATAGGCATTTTTATTTTTGCTCCAGTATGCCATGCTAACAATCCACTGAATGAAATAAAATATAAAAAAAATAAGTTAATGTCAAGAATTATATCTATAACTTTATTCTTGACTATTCTTCTAGGATGCAGATACTTATCTATTTACAATTATGTTGTATACACTTTTTTAGCTCTATTTTGGATAAATTTATTGCTAATTATTCAAATCGTTATAAATAAAAAAATAATATAAGGAGATGTTAACATGAAAAAAATTCTATATCATTTTATGAAAGTATGTGGTGTATTAGCTATGTTTGTAGCATTTTTATCTGCAAACACAACTTCTCTGTGGCATGTATATCAACCAAAAACACCAGAAAAACTAAAAAATTCTAAAAATCACTAAAAAGAAGGTAGCAGCTATCTTGAACAGCACCCTATTTAGTAGACACAGTAAACAATATACTGTAAAATTCTACTAAATGGGTCACAGATATAACATATTTGTACTATGGAAAATCTCTTCAGAGAATTTATTTATCTGCTATAAAAGATTTATACAATAATGAACTCATTTCATATGAAATGAGTTCTACTTTAGATGTTAAATTTATACTAGATACAGTTACTAAGGCTATAAATAACCTTTCTGATTCAGATAAGAAGTCACTATTAATTCATAGTGATTAAGGGTTTCACTACACTTGCTGGGATTATAAAAATATCTTGAAAATAAATAATATTACTCAAAGTATGTCTAGAAGAGGAAATTGTTATGATAATGCCTATATGGAAAATTTCTTTGGTCATCTTAAAAGTGAAGAGATCTACTTAAATTCGTATACTTCAAGAGATGATCTAGAAACTGCTGTTCATAGCTATATACGTTGGTATAACTATGATAGATTACAATCTAAATTAAATAGCAACACACCTATAGAATATAAGCGTGCTGCTTAAAAATAACTATCTTATTAAAAACTGTCTACTAAGTAGGGTTCAGTTCAACTACTCTTCTATCCACTTAGTTAATATGAAGCATATTAATATTATTTTTTTAGAATACATTAAATCAACAAAATGACTTTAATATATTTATTAGATATTTTTCGCTCTCAATGCTTAAAGCTTTCAAATATACACAATAAGAGTTTTCATTCGTAAAAATTTCGATAATATTATCTTGTTTATTTACACTTACTATATCTTTAAATTTGATATGATTTTTAGTATTTTTACTTCTAAAAATATATTTATCATCAATCAAAATATCATCATCTGTAATTGAAATATAAAGTTTATTTTTATACTTTATTAAAAACTTATATGTTTGTTCAATATAAAAACCTGCAAGAAATAAGAATAGAAAAGTTACTTTGAATGCACATATTATTGAAAATATTATTACAAGAATACTTATAATATATATTTGTTTAAAATAACCTCTATCAAGATAATTTATCAGCATTGAAAACCACTCCTATTATTATCTTATTTACATTTCACTTAGTTAATGTAAAAGCTCAAAATAAATTCAAAAAATATTACTTATAACTTAGTATTTACAATCCTTACAGTATTTATTTTCAAAATATCAGTCACTGCACATTTATATATTTATTATATCATAGTTTCTATAATCAGAATTTTAGTTCGCTGATTAAATTACTCATAGAAAACAAATTTTTTAACATTATTAATAATTTATTTTTAAATTTTAATTGTAGGAAACATAGTAGTTTAAACTACTATGCTATCTACTTAGTTAATATAAAACGCAGGATGATTGTCGTATTTTTATAACAATAAATACAAATTTACATACCACATAGTTAATATAAAACCCCAAAATAGATTGAGCACTTTCAAAACTTTAAGTCACATAATCCTTTTAAAATTGCAGTGAGCGAGTAATAGTGTTTTTTGACACTTCACAAAAAACCTATATAGTACAGTAAATTCAACGACTGCGAACAAACCATCAAAAAAAACGAACACTGCAAAATCTCTATATATTTATTGTACCATAAAAGAAGTTCTATTAAATACAAGAATTACATAATAAATTAGATTAAATATATTCAAACAAAAAGAACTTGTGCGAACAATCTTTTTGTTTGAATTCTTGAATTAAATTGTAACAAGTTAATTTATTCCATCTACGCCATTATAAAAAGTCCTCTTCTATGATGGCACAAATAATATTGACATCCTCAACATCTATTAATTTGTATACCAAATAGTTATTTATATTCAAAATAATCTTCTCCATCTTGGTTATAAAATAATATTCTACTTGCCAATCCTTGTTCATATTTATAGTTTTCTTTATCACCTACATAAGAAAACGTCAATGACATACTTCTTGATGGGTCTAATGAAATTATATCTAAATAAATAGTACATTTTTCTCCTGGTTTTAATATACTAAAACTATTAAAATCCATTTTTATTTTAGCATATTGCTCCATATATAATGTTGAATTAGCTTCTCCATAAACCTTTAATTTTGTTATATCTAAATTTTGTGTACTTGTATTTTCTACATTTATAGGAACAGTTGGGTCTTTATATTCTTCAGTATAATATTCAAGGTTTTCATCGTAACATTCAAGATAGCTTCCTTTATCTTTCCAAATTATGTGATTCGAATCAAAATCAATCTTTAATCCACATATTATATTCTTATTTGAGGCTGGAAGGCTAATGTTATTAATTGTATTTTCACACTCTAACATAATTTTATCACTTAGATTTCCTATCCCTGTTACTTTTGTAGCGTTTTTAAGCATATCTTTATTACTTCCAATATCAACTAACGCTATTGGAGTATTTTGAGCTATTGTAGAACCAACAAGCGCATACACTAAATCGGTTCCACTTGCTATGTAAAATTCTTTTGTCCCATTATAGAACTTATTTACTATCTTCTTATTAGTATCATATCTATCTACTCCACCCAATCTAGTTGAATTAGTATCATTTACTAAGTTATCATTCATTGATGAAGTACCACCTATCGCATAACTTTCTATTCCAGTAGTATTAAATGGTACACTTTTCCCATCAGTCAATACTATGGGTGCTTTATCTCTAACAGCCGCAGAAGCAATACTCATAGCATCTGGTTCACCTTTGAAAGCATTAGTTAATATTACCTCACTTACTTTATTAATAGAATTTATTTCTTTTGCTACATTGTAACTTGTCTTAATCCTATTGCTTCCTTGAAGTCTTTTAGTCTCTATTCCTTTATCTTTTAGAAAGGTTTCTGTTGCCTTATCAATAGAACTTTCTCCACCAATTATATACACCTTGTTAGCTTTCTCTACTCTCTTAAGAGTTGCATTTGGTATGTTATTCTTTTTAGTTAAAAGAATTGGCGCATTTGTAGCTCCTGCAAGTCCACTTGCACTTAGACCATCAGCCATAGTACTATCTGCATTTACAAGTATTGCAGTAGTATAACTTTGTTTATCTGCAATAATCCCAGCAGTTTCATATTTATCTGCTCCTTGAATTTTATCAATTTTATCAAGTGCATTTGCAGATACAGGACAACCAGCAACAAACATTGACATAGCTAACCCTAATGATAATAATTTCTTTGATTTCAAAATATCTCCCCCTTTTTTCATGTCTCTCAATCAAATTGTATAACAAACATATATTATATGTTGTCGAAAGTACAAACTATTTCTACTCAATTAACCACATTAAATAACATTAGAATAAATTATTTTCTTATAATCTTATTCTTTATAATATATATAATTATTATAATATAATTGAAGTATTTTACTTTAACCATATTATTTAATTTTGAGAGGAAAAACTTTATGAAAGGTGGCGTAAGAAAACGTGGTAATAAATGGTATTGTTACTTTAAATTAGCCATTGTAGAAGGAAAAAGAAAGAAAATAGAACGTGTAGGTGGAGATACTAAAAAAGAGGCTCAGCCAGCTCTTAGAATAGCTTTAAATGAATATGAAGATTGTGGAAATGTTTTTGACGAGAATAATATTAGCGTATCCGATTTTTTAGATTTTTGGTACAAAGAATATGTAATGCTTAATTGTAAATTTCAGACTCAAAATAATTATAAACGTGCAATAGAAAATCATATAAAACCAAATTTAGGAAAGTACCGATTAAAACTTATAGCACCCATGATTATTCAAAAATTTTTGAACGATAAATCTAAAGAAAATTATTCTAGTGGCACTATAAGAGTAATCAAGGGTGTTTTAAATAATTCTTTTAAGATGGCTGTCCATCCATACAGATTTATAAAGGAAAATCCTATGCTTTATGTCAAAATTCCTAGGTACTTTGATTCAGATTGGGTTTGTACCAAAAAAAATGGTTCTCAAATAACATTACATAACTTAAAAAACATGTCACGAACTATAAATAGAGAATTAGGAATAGATTTTAATTTTCATAGTTTAAGACATACCCATGCCACTATGCTTCTTGAAGCAGGAGCAAATATAAAAGATATACAAAAAAGACTAGGTCATAATAAAATTTCCACTACTATGGACACTTATTCTCATGTAACTGATAAAATGAAGACTGAAACAGTGAATATTTTTGAAGGAATTATAAAGTAATTTGCCACCGGATTGTAATTACGGTGGCAAATGGGTGGCAAATCACCTATTTTGTTACATTTTTAGTTATTCAAGACCTTGAAAACGCTACATTCTTTATATTTTTAATCAATTTCTGACTTAAATGGAGTGTCATCAGCTTTTGCTATTCTGTATTCTTTATCAGTTATATAACCAAGTTCATGCATTTTATACAACACAGTCAACTGTCTCTTCTTAGCCTCTCCATGGTCAATATACCTAGCAGGATTATTGGTCATCCCCGCAAGCATAGCACACTCAGCTAGGTTTAACTCTCCAACTTTTTTACCAAAATACACTTCAGCTCCTTTTGCAGCTCCATATGCATTTTTTCCTAGGTACATATTATTTAGATACGCTTCAAGGATTTCATCTTTACTCATAATCTTATTCATCTGCTTTGCATTATACATATCCCTTATTTTTCTCTTCATAGTTTTATCATCACTTGTAAGCAGATTTTTTGAAACTTGCATATCTATAGTACTTCCACCTTGTGTTGTGTCTGTAAACACATTATTAAGTACTGACCTAGCTAAGGAAATAACATCTACTCCTTTATGCTTATAAAATCTCTCATCTTCTATTGAAACTATAGCCTGTTTTAAGTCCTTTGGCATTTGTTTTATACTGACAACCTCACTACTTATATATTTAGACTTAATTAATTTTTTAGTGACTTCAGGTGAACCTTTTATAGCTGAAACTGTAAAAATTGCACCTGCCACTGAAAATATAATAAGTGCCACTAACATAACAGATAATAATGCTCTAGCTATTTTAATTCTCTTTTGCTTTCTTCTTTTTTTGCTTTTTAATTTTCTATCTCTTTGCTTGTACTCAACTCTTCGTCTATCTCTCTGACTATAATCTGTATTTAAAGGTCTTACATTATCTCTTGTAAAACTATCTCTTTTTATAATATTTTGTGAATCTACCTTTTCACTCATTCTTTTACTAGAGGCTGTCTGAGAATTTTTATTTTTTTTACTTGTTGAAGTATAAGAATGTTTAGATTTTTTATTACTATCTTTATTATTACTAACTTTTTTACGTCTTATTTTATTATTATCATCATCATTGTAATAACCCATTTTAGTCTCCCTTCTTTATATAAGGTACATTATACATTGTTCCACAAAATAAATCAAAGAACAAAATTGTAAGTTTAAGGGTCAATTTTATAAAGGATATTTTCACTAATTTTCTCTATATTTGCGATTAATATTCATCTTTTATTTTTAAAAATAGCTTTGCAGTTGCTAAAGTGTCACTATCAGCTCTATGAGCATTTATATTCTCTATATTGTAATAAGCACAAGCTGTTTCAAGCTTCTTATTTTTTCCTTTATAACTTTTACATTTTTTTAATAATTCTAGTGTACATATATAATTATTTATTGGCTCTAAATCCAACTTTCTAAGATAGTAATTTAAAAACTTTAAATCAAATTTTGCATTATGTGCAATTATAGTTCTATCACCTATGTATTTTCTAAATCTAGGTAAAACCAACTCTAAAGACTCCTCTTTTTCTACCATTTCATTACTTATGTGTGTCAATTCCGTTATAAATGAAGAAATTATACCCTTAGGTTTTATTAACCTTGAATAGTTTTTTACAATTTCGTCATTTTTTATTTCTGTTACACCTATCTCTATTATTTCACAACCTTTATATGGATCTAATCCTGTAGTTTCTAAATCTACAACTACATATTCTCTCATATCTCTTCTCCTTATTATCAAATGGATATATTTATATTCTATATTTATGCAATATACTAATCAATACTTAATTTTATATGATATATGAAATTTTTACAAATTTTACTAAATATACAGCAGATATTCCATTATAAATAAAGATTATTTTACTATAATAATTAAACTTTTATCTTATTATCATTTAATCTATTTTGATAAACATTATTATTTAATTCTTTATTGCTTAATTCTTTAAAATCTAAACTTTTACATTGTTCATCATTTTCCCATATTCCTGCCTGCTTATTTCCATCACTTTTATATAATACACCTTTGCCATTTTTCTTATTATCTAAGAAATAACCTTTATATATATCATTATTTGGATAAGTTAATTTTCCTAGACCATTTTTAAAACCATCTTTAAATTCCCCTGTATATATTGAACCATCTTTATAAGTATATTTACCTATTCCATGCATCTTATCATCTTTCCATAACCCTTCATACCTTTCCTTACTTGAAAAAATATATGTTCCAAATCCATTTTTCTTCCCATCAATAAATTCACCTTTATATAAGTCTCCATTATCATATTTGAATACTTTTTCTCCCTTTAATTTCTTATCAATATTCTTATTTTTATCGCTATTTCTATCTTGTGTATATGTTTTTTCTCTCCTTGTCTCAATTAAATCTCTATCATAACGAAAACCTTTTTTTGACTTATTTTTTATACTAGTTTTTTTCTTATTAATAAAAACTCTAGCTAATTGAATAAATATAAATGCAGATGATAAACATATAAACACACATACTATTGTTCTAAAATAACTAGTTATATTTTCCATAAAAATCACCCTTTTACTATAAAAATTTATTTAAAATACCTAATATAATATATATTTTTATTAGTTGGCATTTATACTTTTAGGACTATATATTAAGTAAATCTCATTTTAAAAGAATCTCTCTTAAAATAAACTAAGTACAATAAACACAGATAATTAATAGATACGTATGAAATATCCTTGAATACTTCATATAAATATTTCTATACAAAGAAATAAAAAAGATGAACCCCAGAAAACAGAGTTCATCTTTTAATAAAAAAATATCTATTTACTATTAAAAATATTTTTTAATTTATTTTATCTATTCTTTTATAAGAACTTTTACAACTTCTGATATATACATAGTATGATAATCTTTCTTTGGATACCACTTTTCATCATTTTCTTTAGCATCAAAGTTTTCTGGTGGCATTGTATCATGATATAATTTTTTACAAACCATAATCATATTAGCTTCTTCAAAGGCTACTGTATCATCTATAAAATATGGTGTAAGTCCTGCTTTTTCTACTTTATTTGTATCTCTACCAGAAATAGTACCACAAATATTTAAAGCTTCTCTGTATTTTTCATCAAAAAATGCAATTGTAAATGTGTCATTATTATCTACAAACTCTTTTGTATATCTCTGTGGTCTTATGTAAGTTGTTACAACATTTTTACTCCAATACACTCCAACACCACCCCAGCTTGCAGTCATTGTGTTAAATTTATCTGAGTTCCCTGCTGTTATAAGTAACCACTCTTTACCAATTTTAGTGAATGGATTAAACTGTAGTTCTTCAATTTTTACTTCTTTAAATCCCATAACATCATCCTACCCTTCATCTTTTAATAAATAAGTCATTTGTTAAAAATTTAAATATATGCACTTTTATAATACAGCTTTCAAGATTATTTTCCATATTCATGTAAATTATAATACAACAAATCAATTACTTTCGCAAGAAGTAGTTTTTATATTTTTTAATCATAAAATGTCAATAAAATATATTAATTATAAAATATATAATACATTTATTAAATTTAGAATACTATAATATTAAAAAGGTAGAAAGTATATACACTTTCTACACTTATTACTATTTTATATATTTTTATAGTAGTTTAGTTCCATTTAAATATAGTTTTGTTCAAAAACTATCATAATCACCAAATTTTGTTCTATTAATTGTAAATTTTTATACTTTATTAATAACATTTAAGTTATTATTCTTATCAATATATATTTTCTCACTATCTAAATCTTCATCAAACATCTTTATTATATTTTCTATTTCGTTTTTGTATTCATCTTCATGTACTCTATAAAGCATTAAATCTTCTAATAAATCTTTTATATCAAAATACACATCTTCCAATAAATAAAAATATCCATCTTCTATATTCTTTAATTTATCTATAGTATCCAATTTTTTATCTATATCTTTTATAACTTCTATGTTTTGTATGTTTATATTTATAATTGTCAATAAGTACATTCTCACAGTTTTTATTATCTCAATAGAAAAATCTACAATATCATAATTTCCTTCTTTTTTATAAAGTGATTCTTTAAATTTATCAAAACAATCATTTAAATCTGGATTTATGTTATTAAATGGAGGTCTTATTATATCTAGCATTATTAAAATATTTTGTATATCTACATTATTTGTAATGGCCTCATCCAAAACAAATAAATTATATGCATCATTTAATGGGTCATGTGCATCTCCACTAAACTCTAAGTTGGCAAATTCAAGTAAATTTTTTAGTGATATATAGTTCATACATTTTATACCACACTCTATATATTTCTCTTTTATATCCACAAATAACTCTCTAATGTTGTTTACGAACCTTGGATGATTGTTTTTTTTAGAACTTCTCATATCAGTGTTATTGAAACATGTTAAATCTAAATTACCAAAAGTATATATTCCTTCAATCTCAGAAAATATGCCTAACCACTTTTTAAACTTTCTCATGACCTCTTCATAGCTTGGTGCATACTTTAATTCTTCTGAAGATATATGAGTCAACTCTTGTATATGAGGATACAACTGGGCATTACTTACTGGCTTTATTAAAGATTTAAACTTATCAATATTTTTTGTCTTTTCATCATACATAACTGCTCCAATTGCAATTATATCTGAATTTAATATATCTCTCTTTGATTTAGAATTTGGCATATTCATCTCAAAATCTATATATACTCTCTTCAATATAAACACCCTTTCCAATTGTTTATAGTGATTCTTTTAATTACTTTTATTCATAATTTTCTAAGAAAGAATGTTTCTCCCCATCTTTTTGCCACCCTAGTACCGAATCAAGATTTACGTTTTCTGCTGCTTTAAATATGGATTTTTCTACATTTTTAAAATTTGGCTCTAAACTTTTTATTAAATCTTTTATTTCATATCTTTTATTTCCAGTTTTTTTAGCAGCAACCATGCACGCACAATTTAAAGGCCATATACCACTATTTTGGATAAATCTTATAATGTGTTCTTCTCTTATATAGTAAAGTGGTCTTATAATTTTTATTCCTTCAAAATTAGTGGAATTAAGCTTAGGAAGCATAGTTTTAAAATTTCCTGCACACAACAAATTAAGCATAGTTGTTTCTATTACATCATCATAATGATGACCTAATGCAAGTTTATTACACCCTAATTCTTCTGCCTTTGAATATAATGCTCCTCTTCTCATTCTTGCACACATATAACATGGATAATCTTTTGCAATTTCATCAGCTATTTCAAATATTCTTGAATCAAATAAATGTATTGGAATATTTAAATACTCACAATTATCTATAAGTAATTGCCTTATATTTGCATGATATCCAGGGTCCATAGCAATAAATTCAACATCAAAATTAACTTGTCCATGTCTCTTTAATTCTTGAAACATTTTAGCCATAAGAATACTATCTTTTCCTCCAGATATTGCTACAGCTATTTTATCCCCTTCTTCAACTAGTTTATAATCTCTTATTGCCTTTATAAACTTAGACCATAAATGTTTTCTATATTTTTTTATAATACTTTTTTCTATATCCCTTAGTGAAAGTCTTTCCTCAAAAGGAACTATAATTTCACAGCCTTTTCCTGATAGCTCACTCATTTAATCACCTCGTATATTTATGTTAATAATATTTTACAAAAAAGTCTACCTACTTCTATAAAATACTATAGTTTTACTTTAATTTTAATAAATACTTTATAGTTTACAATAACACATAAACTTATAATAACATAAATAAAGCCTTTCTTTTATTATCTTTTTTATTTTTCTCATTTAATATTTTATTATGAGTAACGATTTTTAAATGTATGAATATTATACACTAGATAGACTTACCTATCTATTTACAACAAGGAGGTTTTCATCTTGGAAAATAAAACTAGAGATATTAAAAAAAATTGTGGTTCATCTTTGGCTAGACCATATATTAATAATCAAATTTTCACAGAAATGTACTGCCTTTCTGATGCATTAAAATTTGGAACTATATTTCCAGAACTAAATTTATTAGAATCTGAAATGTACAACAAAGAATTATATGCTAAGCCAAAAAAATTAAGAGGAGGTAGAAGATAATGAAAGATTCATCTAGAGCTGAACTTATGAGAAAAATTCAGGAAACATCTTTTGCATGTGTTGATATGAACTTATATTTAGACACTCATCCTGATGATAAAAATGCTATCAACACTTACAATTCATTATGTAACCAATTTGCACAGGCTAGATACGCTTACGAAAATAAATATGGTCCTTTAACTAACTTTGGGTATGCTCCAAGTAGATGCCCTTGGCAATGGGCTGAGCAACCTTGGCCTTGGGACAGAGAATTTAATTATTAGACATCAAGTATTGGAGGATTGAAAATTCATGTGGATATATCAAAAAACTTTACAACACCCAGTTAATATAAAAACTTGTGACCCAAGAATGGCTAAGTTTCTTATAACTCAATTTGGCGGACCAAATGGAGAGCTTGCTGCATCTTTAAGATATTTAAGTCAAAGATATACAATGCCTACTGGTAATATGCGTGCACTTTTAACAGATATTGGTACAGAAGAACTAGCTCACGTTGAGCTTATATGTACTATGGTTTATCAGTTAACTTCTGATGTAAGCCCAGAAGAATTAAAAGCTGCTGGTCTTGGCTCAAACTATGCACAAAATGGATATGGAATTTATCCAACAGATTCAAATGGGGTTCCATTTGATGTAAGACCTATCGCAGTTATGTCAAATCCTGTAACTGATTTACATGAAGATATGGCTGCTGAACAAAAAGCACTTGCAACATATTATCAACTTATAAACTTAACAGATGATGTTGATGTTATAAACGTACTAAAATTCTTAGGTCAAAGAGAAATAATTCACTATCAAAGATTTGGTGAAGCTTTAATGGATGCTTATGAATTAGAGGAATGTCAAAAAATATTCTAAAATTCTTCTTTATATATAAAACTACAATTATTTACTAATTTACTAACTTACTTTTTCGCTTAAATTAGCTTAAAAATATAAAAAACTATAAAGAACTGTCCATTTTCTATACGCAGATAGAATAAATAAACAACAAAAAGCAGGTACTGAATCAACAGTAATAATAGATAGTAATCTACAATACTATTGACACCATACCTGCTTTTATTTTATAAGCAATAAAGAAATATCTATTTATAAAGTTTTATCATTAAATTTAAATGATTATAAAACTCTTCTTGCATTTACATATCTACTTGAATAGTAACTACTATTTATATTAGATATTGTTACCTTTTTTGATGAACCTGAAGATGCGTGTATCATCTCTCCATTTCCCATATATATTCCAACATGACTTACAGAGCCATTATTTGAACCTTGTGTATCAAAGAATATTAAATCTCCGCTTCTAAGGTCTCCTCTATTTACATATGTTCCATACTTACTTTGGTCTCTAGATACTCTTGGTATACTAACCCCAGCAGATTTTTTCATAACGTATTGTGTGAATCCAGAACAGTCAAAACTATTTGGACCTTCTGCTCCCCATACATATGGTTTTCCAAGTAGTGTCTTTGCAAAGCCTATTACACTATCAGCTCCCTGACTTGGAGAATTAGTTGAATCGGATGGAGTTGAAGTATCAACAGAACCTTTTTCTGCAAGATATTGACTTGATACATATCCTGTTTGGTCATCATGATTTACTTTTGTCCATCCACCATCTTCTGAGATACTTCCAACTTCAGTACCATAACTTAACGTAGCCACTTTAGAGTGTCCTGTTCCTGGTCCTGTTCTAAGGTTTAATGATTTTGCTGTTACAACTTTTGTATCCTTTACAATATCACTTGAACTGCTTCCATCATTTCCATTTGCAGAATCACTTAAGTTAGTTCCTAAGTATTTACTTGAAACATAACCGACTCTACCATTAGAACTTATTTTTGACCATCCATTTGACTCAGATATGTATCCAACTTCAGTACCATATCCCAAAGTAGATATTTTAGAACTTCCTGTACTTGGACCTGTTCTAAAATTTAATCCCTTTGCTGTAACAACTTTTGTTGATTTTACTGAAGCATCATTACTTTCATTACTATTTCCTAGGCTATTTATTGATAAATATTTTTCATGCACATAACCTGTATTCCCATTATATTTAACTTTTACCCAAGAACCATCTTTTCCTATGTACTCAACTTTATCACCTTTGTAGAACTTTCCTATAGATGCATTATTTGTACCTGGTCCTTTTCTAAAATTTACTGCATTCCCTGTTATTGTTCTACTTTCTACAGTTGAACTTTCTATTTCAGACTCATTAGCATATGCTAAATTCCCCATTGTAGGCATTATTATCGCTGTGGCCATTATACTGGCTGCTACTCTCTTTTGATTAAAATTCATAACTTTCCACTCATCTCCTCTTTTCTAGTAGATTTATTTTTTATTTCTAACATAAAAGAAATAATTGACACTATTTTTAAATATCAATTATTTCTTTTATATTAATATTATTACAAATTTGTAACTATTTGTCTATAGTAATAATTCTATACCATAAATTACCATAAATATTTTTTAATCGTAGAGAGGTTAAAACTCAGTTATATAGCCAAACTATATCTTATTAAACAATTTTATATTTTTTAACTTTTTTGTAACTTTTATAACCCTGTTGAACCAAATCCACCTTTTCCTCTTTCAGAATCACTTAATTCTTTAACTTCTTCTATATTAATCTCATATATAGGTTTTACTACCATTTGAGCAATCTTCATATGTTTTTCAACTTTAAAATCATTTTTTCCATGATTTATTAATATGATTTTAAGCTCTCCTCTATATCCCTCATCAATAGTTCCTGGTGTATTTAACACAGTAATTGAATGTTTTAAAGCAAGTCCACTTCTAGGTCTTACTTGCGCTTCTGTCATAACAGGAAGTTCTATACATATTCCAGTTTTAATAAGTTTAGTCTCTCCAGAAGGTATTACAACCTCCTCTATAGAATACAAATCCATACCAGCATCACCTTTGTGAGCAAAATTAGGTATTATAGCGTCGTCATTTAATTTTTTTACTTTTAAATTGTACATTTTATATCTCCTTTCAATTTCCTATAAATATTATAACTTAAATTTCAGCCTCTTGAAGTTTTTTATTTTTTTGTGGTAATATAATTATTAGTGTTTTAAAGGAGGATTTTTTATGAAACTTGTACTTGCTGAGAAACCATCTGTTGCAAAAACTATAGCATCGTTTTTAGGTGCAAAGACTAGACAAGATGGTTACTTTGAAGGAAATGACTATATAATTACTTATGCAGTTGGACACTTAGTATCATTATATGATATGAAAGATTATGATAAAGATAAGTATTCTGGCTCTTGGAAAATGAATAACTTTCCATTTGTGCCTGAAAATAAGTTTAAATTCAAAATTGATAGTTCTAAAACCAAACAATTCAATACTGTAAAAAAACTTTTAAACAGAAAAGATGTGGAATATGTAATAAATGCCACTGATAATGACAGAGAGGGAGAACTTATAGCATTTTTAATATTTTTACTTGCAAAAAATAAGAAACCAGTAAAAAGAATTTTGGTAAATGAATGGACTCCAGAAGACATTACGAGAGGTATAAAAAACTTAAAAGATGAAGATGAAATGAGAAATCTTCAAGCTGCTGGATATACAAGACTTATTACTGATTGGTTAATTGGAATAAACTTCACTTCCGTTGCTACATTAAAATATGGAAATGGAAAATTATTAAATATAGGTAGAGTAATTCTTCCAACAGTCAAATTAGTCTATGATAGGGATATGGAAATACTGAATTTTGTTCCCAAAACTTATTATGAAGTAGAAGGTCATTTTAAAGCTGAAAATGGTGAATATAAAGGTAAATATATTAAAGGTAAAGAAAGTAAATTTGACACACTTGAAGATGCAAATAAAATCATAGCTTCAATTACATCTCAAACTGGTAAAATACTAGATAAAAAAGTTACTATGTCAAAAGAGTATGCACCAAAACTTTTTAGTTTAACATCACTTCAAGGATATATAACTTCTAAGTACTCTAATTTTACCTCTGATAAAGTTTTAAATGTATGTCAATCTCTTTATGAGGGTAATGGTAAAGGTGGGTATATAACTTATCCAAGAACCGATTCTATTTTTTTAGAAGAAAGTTTAGCTTCAAAGGCTTCTCAAACTTTAGAAAAATTAAAAGTCGGTCTTGAATATGAAAATAAAATTAAATTCTCCAAAACAAAAAGGGTCTTTGATTCATCTAAAGTAGATTCACATAGTGCTATAATTCCTACTTACATAATACCCAAAAATTTATCTAAAGATGAACAATTGGTTTATGATGCTATAAAAGATAGATTTGTAGCAAATTTTATGCCTCCTGCTGAATATGAGAATACAGAAATTAAAACTAAAGTAGATGATTGCACTTTTTTAACAAAAGGAAAAGTACTTAAATCAAAGGGATACCTTGAGGTGTATAATAAGGAAGAAAAAAACGATTTACTTCCATTTGTAAACAAGGATGATATTGTTGATGTCTTAGAGATAAAGCCATTAACCAAACAAACAACACCGCCTAAATCGTATACTGAAGATACACTTTTAAAAGCTATGAAAAATTGTGGTAAAAATGTACCTGAAGAAGATACAACTGTACTTTCAGGGTATTCAATAGGAACATCAGCCACACGTGCTGATGTACTAAAAAAAATAAGTCAAGTGGGCTATGTAAAGAAAAAAGGCAAATCTTACTTTATAACAGACCTTGGAAAAAATTTAGTTGAAATTTTTCCTGTTAAGGACTTATTTGATGTAGATTACACTGGTAAACTTGAAAAAAGTTTAAGTGATATTCAAAAAGGTAAATACACTAGAAAAGAATATCTTACTCATATTATTAGTTTTATATATCAAAATGTCAATATTATAAAACAGGATGCTTCAAAAAATATAAATACAGAGGCTTATACTTTTGATTCAAAAACTAAAAAATTTACTAAAGTAAAAGCAAAGGATTCAAAAAATAGTTCAAAAAAAAGTTTAACTGATTCTGAAAAGGAAATTGCTGTATCAAAAGATACAGATATTAAAAAAGAAAATAAAACCAATAATGAAAATACGTCTCTTGGTAAATGTCCTATTTGTCAAGGTGATGTCCTTGAGTTTGATAAAGGATTTGCTTGTAAAAATCATAAAGAGTGTAAGTTCGTTATTTGGAAAAATGACAAATACTTAAGCCTCTACAAAAAGAAAGTTAATAAAACTATGGTCAAAAATATTTTAAAAAAAGGTGAGACAAAAGTAAAATCTTTAACTTCTAAAAATGGAAACAAGTTTGATGCTACATTAAAATATAATAAAAATCCAGATACTGGCTACTTCAACTGGAAAATAGAATTTGAGAATTAAATAATATTCATAAAAGCAGAAATAGCAGTAGTATAATATTAAATATATTATACTACTGCTATTTCTGCTTTGTGTAAAAATTTAACTTTATATAATAACTTCTCATATGTACATTTAAACTAATTTTTTTACTATTTCTGATAGTTTAAGTGTATGTTCATCTAATAAAGTTAGTTCCTCATCAGAAAGATTTGATAGTTTCTTTACTATAGACTCTTTAAGAATAGATTGTACAATATCAAATAATTCAAATGCTTTATCTGTCAATTCAACTCTAAGAACTCTTCTGTCTTTTGGGTCAGGAAATTTATTTACTAAATTATGCTCTACCAATCTATCAATAATTGGTGTCATATTTGATTTTAGTATTCCTAAATTAGAAGCTATTTGAGAAATTGATGATGAGTTTGATGTCATAAGATAAAGAATTACCTTTGCATGTGATGGAGCCATTGGACACTCTCCAAAATACTCTTTCATCATATCTGAGTTGTTTTGAAATTTTTTTAACAAATCGTTTTCTTTGAATATATTATTTTGAAGTACAAATAAAAAGTCTAAAAAAGAGTCTGCTATTTTAAGTATATTATCGTTATCCATATTTGTAACATCCCTTCAATAAATACTGTAATAAAATATTCATTACTTATTATAGTATAAATTATAAACTATTAATAAATTTAAAACAAGAAAAAGTTATTGACTCATAATAATTATAAATTTATAATCAAATTAGAGAATTATAAAATGCCAAAAAAGGGAAGTTTTTTAATTAGCCTAAAACTAAACTTAAATTATAAGACACTTTAAATTCTACAACAAGCTAGTGTAAAATATAATAGGAGGAGATATGAAAAGATATTTAGTAGTTTTTTTAATGTGTAGTTCACTGTTCTTAGTTGGATGTGGAAAAACAGATGAACCTGAACCAGAAAAACCTATAGCAGTCTCTGTTCAAAAGGCAGTAGGTGGAGAAATAGAAAATACAAATGCTTTCTCAGGAACTACAAAAGTTAAAGATGAGACATCAGTTACTGCTCAAACTGCTGGCACAGTTCAAGAAGTTTATGTGAAACTTGGCCAAAATGTAAGAAAAGGTGATGATTTATTGAGTATAACTAGTGAAGATTTAGAAAACAGTGTAAAACAGTCTAAAGCATCACTAGATTTAGCAAAAGCAAGTTATGCAAGTGCTACTGGGGGTGCATTAGAAGCTCAAGTGAATCAAGCAAAAACAGCTCTTGATAGCGCAAAACTTCAATATGATGAATCCCAAAGAAATTATGACAATAACAAGGTTCTTTATGAGCAGGAAGTAATTAGTTTAGACCAATTTAAAAAAATAGAAGTTGCTTTAGAACAATCAAAACAACAACTAGATTCTGCACAAAGAGCATACAATACAGCAACTTCAAAAAGTATACCTCAAGCTAAATCACTTGCTAAAAAACAACTTGACCAAGCTCAAGTATCATATAACTTAGCAATGAGTAACTTAGATAAGCTGACATTAAAAGCTCCAGTGGATGGAACAATCACAGCCAAAAACTTTGACTCAAAAGAGATGATAACACAATCACAACCAGCTTTTGTTATTTCTAATCCTAATATATTAGAAGTAGGCTTAAATGTAGCAGAAGCAGATATAGCTAAATTTAAAAAGGATGGTAATGTAGATGTTGTTATTGAAGACCAAAGAGTTTTAGGAAAGATAGATTATGTTCCTTCAGTAGTTGACCCTCAGACATCTTTATATCCTGTTAAAATACTTGTTACTAATACTAACAACAAATTTAAAGCAGGAATGTCTGCACAAGTAAACTTAAGCGTTGAAAAAGAAAATGGAGCTGTTACAGTACCTAAAAAAGCAATATTTGAAGAAAATGGAAAAAAATATGTATACATAGCAACTAAAGATAACATAGCAAAGAAAACATTAGTTCAAACTGGAATTGTAACAGAGGATAAAATAGCAATCAAAAGTGGTGTAAGTGAAAAAGATACAGTGGTTATTGGGGGGATAAGTCTTATTTCTGATGGAACTAAGATATTTCCTGTAGAAAAGGAGAAATAGTATTATGAATTTAACACATACTTCCGTTAAGCGTCCTCTCACAATCATAATGGTCTTCTTAGTATTAATAGTTTTTGGTGGTATTGGATATAAAAAAATGTCAATAAATCTAATGCCTGATATAGAAATACCTGTTGTAATGGTTATGACTACTTGGACAGGTGCAGGTCCTCAAGACGTTGACGAACAAGTTAGCCAAAAAGTTGATGAAAGTTTATCATCTGTTTCAAATGTAAGCTCAACTATATCAAGTTCACAAGAAAGTGTTTCTATGGTCGTAGCTCAATTTGAATTTGGAACCAACCTAGATGAAATAATGAACGATGTTAGATCTAAAGTAGATGCATTACAAACTAGTTTACCAGATGATGCAGCTAAGCCAACAGTACTAAAATTAGATATGAATGCACAAGCTATAGGTCAGCTTGTTATATCTGGTGGAAATAATAATGCACAAGCACTAAGAAAATACGCTGAAGATGTAATTCAGCCTAAAATAGAATCTATAGATGGTACTACATCAGCAGACATTAAAGGTGGAGAAAAAGCTCAAGTTAATGTAATAGCTGACCCATCAGTTCTTTCAAATTATGGAGTTAGTTTATCAACTATAAAAGGTATTTTATCATCTAGTAATAAAACATTCCCTTATGGTTCAATTACTCAAGGTGAAGATAAGATAGTCTTAAGATCAATTGATAAATTAGAATCTTTGGATGATATAAAACAGATTCAAATTCCTGTAAAAGGAGGAAACACTGTTAACTTAGATACTCTTTGTAGTGTAGATTATGGATTTGCAGACAAAGATAGTATTTATAGATACAATGGAAAAAGCAGTTTAGTAATAGATATTTCTAAGCAACAAGATGCAAATACTGTAAAAGTTATGCAAGATGCATATAAATATGTAGATGAATTGAATAAAGAAAATCCACAATTTAAAATTAAAATTGCCAATGATACAAGTGCTTACATAAGCGAATCAATAAACAGCGTAATGAGCAATTTACTTATAAGTGCAGTTATTGCATTTGTAGTAATATTTGCTTTCTTAAAAAGTGTAAGAGCTTCATTAGTTGTTGCAGTGGCAATACCAATTTCTATAATAGGAGCAATAGCTGTTCTCTATTTTACAGGCGAAAGTTTAAACCTTATCACTGCAAGTTCATTGGTAATTTCAGTTGGTATGGTCGTTGATAATGCTACAGTTGTAATTGAAAACATATTTAAATACAGGAAAAGTGGTCGTTTGAGCATTGATGATTGTGCTATTGAAGGTACAAGAACTGTCACCAATGCAATACTAGCATCAACATTGACTACTATAGCTATATTCTTACCTATTATGTTTACAGAAGGTATAGCCAAAATAACATTTGGGGCTTTAGGTAAAACACTTATAGCTTCTCTAGCCTTCTCTTTTATAGGTGCAATTACTCTTGTTCCTAGTGTATTTGCAAAACTAAGTAGAGGTAAAAGTAGTGAAAAAATGAAGGAAAAAGATAGCCCTATATTTGATAAGGTAAGTGAAGGATATAAAAGATTACTAAGTGTATGCTTAAGACATCAGAAATTAGTAGTAATATCAAGTTTACTTATATTTGTAGCTTCTCTATTCGGAATGAGCTTTATAGGTATGGACTTTATGCCTGCAGCAGATAAAGGAGAATTGGCTATTTCTATAGAACTTCCAAAGGGTCTTAGCTTAGAAGCTAATGATTATTATGTTTCTATGACAGAGAAAAAAGTTTCAGATATTCCAGAAATCAAGACATTGATAACAAGTTTGACATCAGACTCAAATAATAATAGTGCAAGTATAGCAATTGAATTGGAATCTCAAAAAAATAGAAAAAGAACTACCGATGAAATAGAAAAAGAAATAATTGATAGAGTTGCTACTGTTCCAGATTGTAAAATAAATGTAAGTCAAAATAGTAGTGTTATGGGTGGAACTTCAGGAGCAGACTTCACATTAGAGATGAAGGGGCCTGATTTGGATGTATTAAAGATATTAGGAAAAGAAGTTGAAAAAGAATTCAGTTCTATAAAAGGATTTAGAAATGTAGAGACTTCCCTTACAGATACAACACAAGAAGCTCAATTTACAATAGACAAACATAGAGCGCAAGAATACGGTGTAAATACAGCAGAAATTGCAGGATTATTGCGTACTGCAATAAATGGTGATTCAGTTACTACTGCTACTATTGATGACTACAAAGTCGATGTAAATCTAAAGTTTAAAGCAGATAGTATTGATAATCTAGAAGATATAAAACAGTTAAAAGTAAATTCTACAACTGGAAATGAAGTACCTCTTGGAGCTTTCTCGGATATAAAAATGGTAGATGGTTTACAGTCCATATCAAGAACTGATGGTGATTTTTCTGTAAATATAACTGCAACACTTGATAATTTAGATGCTGGTACAGCTACAAAATTAGCATTAGAAAAAACTAATAAGATGCTAATCCCTAAAGACTACTCTATTGGTGTTGGTGGAGAAACAGAAATGATGAATGAATCTATGGCCAGTCTTGGATTCTCAATGGTTATAGCCATAGCACTTGTTTATATGGTAATGGTAGCTCAATTTGAATCATTTAGTAAACCATTTATAATAATGTTCTGTGTGCCATTTGCATTTGTTGGAGTTGTACTTTCTCTTTTGGTAACTGGTCAAAGTTTAAGTACTGTAGGTATGTTAGGGATAATCTTACTTATCGGTATCGTTGTTAACAACGGTATAGTTCTTATTGACTACATAGAACAACTTAGAAAAGCAAATAGTAGTAATGATTTAATTGGATTGGTTTCAATTGGTTGTGCTGCGAGACTAAGACCCGTTTTAATGACAACTGCAACAACAATTCTAGGTATGTTACCAACAGCATTATCTCTTGGTGAAGGTGGAGAAACAATGCAACCACTAGCCGTAGTTATAATGGGTGGTCTTACTGTATCTACACTAATAACACTAGTACTTATCCCTACTATATATTTAATATTTGATAAGTGGGAAAATAAGTTTTCAGATAGGATGCCTAAAATATTTGGTAAAATAACAGATAAAATAGGAGATATAAAAGGAAAAATATTTAAGAAACCAAAATTAAAAGCTAAAATTTAAATATAAATGGAGGGCGATTGTATTGAAGAAAAAAGTTAGTAAAATAATTGCAATTGGATGTGGTGTTGGTATAATAACAGCTAATTTAATGCCAGCCTATGCAAATGATAATACTTCTTCTATAAATGAAGTTGATAATGCTACCTTAAGTGACTCGACTAAAAGAACAGCTGAAAAAGAATTTTTAACTGCTAGAGATGCTGTCAGTGCAGCAATTAAAAATAGTGAAAAATTAAAAATGAAATCAGAAGAAATAAAAATGTTAAAAGAAAAACTAGAAGTACAGGATGAATTTGATAGATATTCTGAAGGTAATAATTCATTTCCATACGACCAAATTGGACTTCTTAAAAATCAAAGCGAACAGGCCAAATATTTTATGGAAGACCAAATAGCAAATGATATTACTAATAAGTATAATGATTTAGTATCAAGAGAAAATGAGTTAGATAAAATAAAAAATAATCTTGAGATAAAAACTAAAGAAATTAAAGATATGAAACTAAAAAAGGATTTAGGTCTAGTGACATCATTAGAAACTGAGTCAGCTGAGCTTGAACTTCAGACGCTACAAAATACTCAAAAATCTAAACTTCAAGAACTAAAAAACAATCAAGATTATTTTAAGTTGTTGACTAATATAAATTTAGACAACTATCAATTAGATAAAGAATACCGTTTTGAGTCTTTTAGAGTAGGTGGTTCAGTTGATTCATACATGGAAGGTAAGGTTAATGAATACTTAAAGTATGACCAATTGATTTTAGAACGTACAGAAGAAAGTTTTAATGATGACGATGAAAATAAGGCAGATTTACCAGATAGACCTAATCTTACAAGACCAGTTGCTCCTACAAAACCAGAACAAGGTAGTTTAACTGATGACCAATATAAAGTTCTTCTAGATAAGTACAAGAAAGATTATGAACAATACAAAAATGCAGTTGAAGCATACAATCTTGAAAGACAGACTTATGCATCTGGACTTACTACATATGCAAATTATCTTCAACAAAAATATAATACTGAAAATGGCTTAGTTACACTAGAGGATAGTAAAAAAGCTCTAAAAAAAGGCTTGATTGATAGCTATGCACAATTACTTGCTTTAGAAGATACAATTGGAACAACTAAAAAACAGCTTGAATTATCGGAAAAACAATTAAAAAATACTAAGCTAAGATATGACTTAGGATTGATTACTCTAACTGACTATAAAAAACAAGTAGTAAGCAATGAAGATGCTAAAAATAGCTATGATACACTTATTGTAAACTATAATTCATTAAAAAATGGTATAGAAAAGCCATGGATACTTAGCGATGGAGGCAAAAAATAATACTGTTGTATAAAAGCATTTATTTACTAAAATAAATTTGCTCAATAAAATAGAAAAAGAGTTGGCTTATTATTAGTTCAACTCTTTTTCTATTTACTAAAATATTATTGATTCTAAGAACACATATATTCTTCACTACAAAATAAAGTCTAAAGCTTAATTTAATTACTTCTTATCAAATGTTTCATCTATTTTACATCTGACCATATTAACAAATTCTGAAATATTATATCCTTTCAGCTTACATCCACATTTAGGACAATAGTCCAACTTCCTAGATACTAATGCTCTACAGCTAGGTTCTGGGCATCTCATTTTAAGACTCTCTTCTACTACTTTAAATCCACATCGTGGGCATATACTACCTGGACGTGATGATACTTCTTTTCCACATTTAGGACACTTTGTCAACTTTATCCCCTCCAGTAAACTCAATTTAATTATTGGTTGAAATTTCTCTCTTACAATAATGTATGCAACATAATTAAATACGTTTCACCTACTATAATATAAATTAGTTTTTTTATAATAATATAAAATAAAAATCCCCTATACTCAATTTACAAATACTCTATTTGATACATTGATGTATAGGAGATATAATATTTTAGTTTAATTATATATATTTATAATATATTATTATCTAGGGTTTTTTATAGATGCTTGAGCTGCTGCAAGTCTAGCAATTGGCACTCTAAATGGTGAACAAGATACATAGTTAAGTCCTACATTATAACAGAACTCTACTGAAGATGGTTCTCCACCATGTTCTCCACATATTCCTAGTTTTAATTCTGGTTTAACTTCTCTACCTAATTTAACTCCCATCTTAACTAACTTACCAACACCATTTTGGTCTAGTACTTGGAATGGGTCTTTTTCTAATATTTCTTCATCTACATATTGACCTAAGAATTTACCAGCATCATCTCTTGAATATCCAAATGCCATTTGAGTTAAGTCATTAGTACCAAAACTAAAGAAGTCTGCTTCTTGTGCTATTTCATCAGCTGTTAAACAAGCTCTAGGTATTTCTATCATAGTACCTACAGTATAAGGAACTTCTACTCCTTCTTCTTTGATTATAGCATCAACAGTTTCTACTATCATTTTTCTTATTATCTTTAACTCATTTACTTCTCCAATTAATGGAACCATTATTTCTGGAGAAACTTTAACACCTGCTCTTATTGCTTCTATAGCACCTTGTATTATTGCCTTAGATTGCATTACACATATTTCAGGATAAGTTATTGCAAGTCTACATCCTCTGTGCCCAAGCATTGGGTTAAATTCATCTAAATCAACTATTCTCTTCTTAATATCACTTACTTTTATTCCCATAGTTTTTGAAAGTTCTTCTATAGTTTCATCATCATGAGGTAAGAATTCATGTAGTGGTGGATCTAGTAATCTTATATTAACTGGCTTTCCATCCATAACTTTGAATAACTCTACAAAATCTTCTCTTTGCATTGGTAATATTTTTTCAAGAGCTTTTTCTCTTTGCTCTACTGTATTAGACAATATCATTTCTCTAACTGCTGGTAATCTGTCTTCATCAAAGAACATATGCTCAGTTCTACATAGACCTATACCTTCAGCACCAAATTCTATAGCTGCACGAGCATCTCTAGGATTATCTGCGTTAGTTCTAACCATCATACATTTATGCTTATCTACCCATTGCATTAATTTTTCAAAGTTTCCAGTTAAAGAAACTTCTGTTTTCTTAACATCTCCTAAGTAAACATTTCCTGTAGAACCATCTATAGAAATGTACTCTCCTTCTTTTATAACTATATCATCAAGAGCTCTTACTTCTTTATTAAACTCATCAACTTTTATTTCTCCACATCCAGCAACACAACATTTACCCATACCTCTAGCAACAACTGCTGCATGTGATGTCATTCCACCTCTAGCTGTAAGAATTCCTTCAGCCTTAACCATACCTTCTATATCTTCTGGAGATGTTTCTAGTCTAACTAAAACTACTTTTTCTCCCTTTTCATTTGCTTTTACTACATCATCAGCATTGAAGTAAACTCTACCACTTGCTGCACCTGGTGATGCTGGTAAACCTTTTGCTATAACTTTAGCTTCTTTTAAAGCTTTATCTTCAAATTTTGGATGTAATAACTGGTCTAATTGATTAGGCTCAATTCTCATTATAGCTTCTTTTTCATCTATTATTCCAGCTTCAACTAAATCAACTACTACATTTATTGCTGCTGCTGCTGTTCTTTTACCATTTCTAGTTTGTAATATATATAATCTTTCATTTTCTATAGTAAACTCTATATCTTGCATATCTTTATAGTGACCTTCAAGTATATGAGTAATTTTTACGAATTCATCAAATACAGCTGGCATTACTTCAGCAAGAGTTGATATATTTTGAGGAGTTCTTATACCTGCAACAACATCTTCACCTTGAGCATTCATTAAGAATTCACCAAATAATTTATTTTCTCCTGTAGCTGGATTTCTAGTAAATGCAACACCTGTACCACTAGTTTCTCCCATATTACCAAATACCATTGATTGAATATTTACTGCTGTTCCTAAATTATGAGCTATATCATTTAATCTACGGTATACGATTGCACGAGGGTTATTCCATGATCTAAACACTGCCTCTATAGCAAGCATTAATTGCTCTTTTGGGTCTTGTGGAAAATCACTTTTTATTTCTTTTTTGTATATTGCTTTAAATTCTTTTACTATTTCTTTTAAGTCATCAGTTGTAAGTTCTGTATCAACTGTGTATCCTTTTGCTTCTTTTACTCTATCTAGTACATTTTCAAATTTGTATTTTGGCACTTCCATAGCAACATCAGAAAACATTTGTATGAATCTTCTGTAACTATCATATGCAAATCTTTCATTTTGTGTAGCTTCTGCTAGACCAATAACACTATTGTCATTAAGACCTAAGTTAAGTATTGTATCCATCATTCCTGGCATAGAGAATACTGCACCAGAACGAACTGATACTAGTAGTGGATTTTTATTGCATCCTAATGTTTTGTTTAAATCTTTTTCTAAAGTAGATAGATGTGCTTCTATTTCTTTTATTATTTCTGCTCTTATACTTTCATTATTAACATAGTAGTCATTACATGCCTCTGTTGTTATAGTGAATCCAGGAGGGACAGGTAAGCCTATCTTAGTCATTTCTGCTAAATTGGCACCTTTACCTCCTAGTAAAGATTTCATGTCTTTGCTTCCTTCACCAAAACTATAAACATACTTAGTTTCCATTGTTAAATCCCCCATTAATCTTTTTTATTTTAATTTATATCATTTTTATTATTAAACATTTTATTAAATTTCTATTTCTTTATATATTTTTAGACCATTTTCCTTCATTATGTCTAAAATTATACCTGCAGTTTCTTCAATTGCTTTATTTGAAACATTTATTACTGGGCATCCAATTTTCTTCATTATTTCTTCTGAATAGTCTAATTCTTGAAGTATTCTTTCTAAGTTAGCATAATTAGCTTTACTAGATAGCCCTAAAGCTTTTAATCTTTGAGTTCTTATTTCATTCAACTTTTCAGGTGAATTAGTAAGACCTATTATCTTCTTAGTTTCTATTTCAAATACTTCTTTAGGAATTGGTATTTCTGGAACTAATGGTACATTAGCTACTTTTATATTTTTATTAGCTAAATACATACTTAAAGGAGTTTTAGATGTTCTTGATATTCCCACTAAAATTATGTCTGCTTGAAGAACTCCTCTAGGGTCCTTTCCATCATCATATTTTACTGCAAATTCTATAGCCTCAACTCTCTTAAAGTAAGATTCATCCAATTTTCTGATTATACCAGCTTCTCTTTTTGGTTTTCTTCCAGTTCTTTTACTTATTTCCCTTAATATATCTGTCATCAAATCTATACAACTAAGACCTTCTCTTTCGCAATATCTTTCAACAATACTGCATAGCTCTTCATCAACTAATGTATATACAATCAAAGCGTTTTCAGCTTTTGCATTTTCTAGTGTTTCAAGTAATACTCCCTTATTAATCATATATGGAAATCTTTTTATTTCATAAGTTTCATTTACATAAAATTGTGACATACATGCTTTTGCAACTTGTTGTGCAGTCTCTCCTACTGAGTCTGATACTGCATATATAATTAGGTTTTTCACCAGCATACCTCCTTAATTGTCAACTATTTCTAAAAATAGCTTAGTTATGTTGGTTTTTGATATTCTCCCAACAACTCTCATATGGTTTTTGTCTTCTTCTTTATATTCAACAATTGGAATCGAATCTACCTCATGTTCTATTATTTTTTTTGAAGCCAATAAAACACTTGCTCCCTTAGTCAAAGTAACTACATTTGGAGTTCTTGTCATTATCATACCTATTGGCATCTTATTTATATCAGAACCTCCTATAGTTGCTTTTAATAAGTCCTTTCTAGAAACAACTCCACATAATTCTTCATTTTCATCTATAATAACTATACTCCCTACATCAGATAAAAACATAGTGACTATTACATCATATATACTTTCGTCTTTCTTAGCTAGTACAGGCATGCTCATTATATCTTCTACTGTTTTTTCTTTTATACTTTTACCAATTAAATTAATTTCACTAACTCCTGAATAAAAATATCCAACTTTTGGTCTTGCGTCTAGTATTCCTGTCATTGTTAATATAGCTAAATCAGATCTAAGTGTAGCACGAGTCACATTCAAGCTGGAGGCAATACTTTCACTCGTTATTGGTTCATTTTCCTTAACTATATCTATTATTTTTAGTTGTCTTTCATTAAGCTGAATAATAATCACCTTCTTTCATTGTGCTATACTTTTTATCTTTTCGTATCTTATATAGTATATTATATAACTATATATACCATTCTGTAAACAGATTTTTTATTGAATACGATATATTTTTTACCAAGTTCTTTTGCTTAAAGATATTTATTGTATATTAATGGGGGATATTTCTTTAATTAATAGAACTATATTAGTATTACAGTTAATATTATAATACATAATTGGCTATTTTAATTCATTTTATATTAAAATTTTTAATTATATTATCTTAAATATGAATATAAAATTGCAGAATTAATTTAAATTAAACCTACTAGTAAGATTTTTAACTGTAAACAAACTATAAAATAAGATTTATCAAAACACTCTCTCAAAAAATATAAAAAAATTTAAAAGGGCTGATTTTAAAATAACCATCAACCCTCTTTTAAATAACATCTATATTATATTATTATACAATAAATTTTATCCAAATATTTTTTCTTGTAATTGTCTTAAATGATATAAAGTAGTATCTTTTTCTATCTCTACCATATCATATGTTATAACTTCACCCTTTTTAATATCTTTAATAACTTTAGTCTTTTTACTGATTAAACCAATAGGTACAGCATTCATTTCTTTTGCAACATCATATTTTTCTATAGTGCCATAGCATGTATATGCACCATATCCATCCATATACTCACCTTTTTTCAAGTCTTTCTTAGCTATAGTCATAACTTCTGCAACTAATCCAGCTTTAGGCACTATTGTAGCCTTATGCTCTAAAACTGCCATTGCTGCTGATAAAGGAGTTTCTAAACTGCATAAATGATATGGTCTATATAATATGTAATTAGGTCCATCACCCATACTTAAGTATTTTAATTCATCATTAACTGCTTTTAATTTATGAGCAACTACAACGAAAACACCAGGTGCTATACCATTTACAAAATCAACTACACCATAATTATCTAATACTCCACCTTCGCTTTTTAATGCATATTTCTTAGGTACTTCATTAACTGTAGCTTCAATACCATGCCCACCTCTTACATCAGGTACAAATCCAGTTGCATTACACATTAAAGCCATTTCTACCATTGTTTTAGTACCTTCTTTAAAAGAAGCTATCATATGAGGTGAAGCTCCTTTTCTTTCTGCTTCTTCTTTTACAGTATCAGGATTACAGTCTAAATCTAGTTTATTGTTTTTACCTTTACCTACTACTCTAACTTCAAATCCCATTGCATCTGCAAAATCAAATAGACCCATTACTGCCCCTGGTTCATCTCCTGCAGAACCTGTAAATATTACTCCTGCGTCATCTGCTAATTTTTTAAGTATTGGACCAACAACACAATCAGTTTCAGCGTTTAACATTACTATATGTTTTTTATTTAAAATAGCATTTAGTGCTATTTCTGCACCAATTGCAATACCTCCTGTTGCATCTATAACTACATCTATTGACTTTGTTTTGCAAGCCACAAGAAAGTCATTACATGTTAATACTTTTCCTTCTTGTAATTTTAATTCTGCATCTGTTTCATTTGTTACATTATCTATGATTTCTTCTTCTATACCTGCATCAGTAAATGCTTTACGAGCTAATTCTAGATTTATATCTACAACAATAGATGCTTCCATTCCTTTCATATTTGCCATTTGACTTACCATTCCATTACCCATATGACCAGCACCTATAAGAGCTACTTTTATTTTTTTACCTTCTTCTTCTAGCTTTGCAAGTTTTCTGTTTAAATCTAACATATCAATTCCTCCTGTTATAATAATTTTATTTTTCAAATTAATAAATAGTTATTAAATCTCCAATCTTTATATCTGGTTTTCCAATTTCTACATGTATTTCTCCAGGTAAATTTACTTTATCTTCTCCATCAAATTTAATTGTACAGTGACCAATTTCTCTAAGAGTATTTTGAGCAATATCACCAACTGAAACTATACAATAATCTCGATTTCCTATTGTAAGTGTATCCCCTATTTCAACATTACTTTTTAATGTTGATATTGAATGAATTACAGATATATCTTTCAAATCTTCATCATTAATAGTTTCATCGTATATAATAAGACAGTTGCTTTCATTTATTAATTCTTCAACTAAACTGCCTATCCCACTTATCTTAACTTCATACTTCATGATATCCCTCCTGATAATTTATATTAGATTAATTAAAAGAAACATTTAT
The DNA here is from genome assembly GCF_020658455.1 of Clostridioides sp. ES-S-0005-03. Classification (NCBI taxonomy): domain Bacteria; kingdom Bacillati; phylum Bacillota; class Clostridia; order Peptostreptococcales; family Peptostreptococcaceae; genus Clostridioides; species Clostridioides sp. ES-S-0005-03. Next base: position 1,650,850 of record NZ_JACVWI010000001.1, read on the forward strand.
TTTTTCTTTTATAAATTTTATAGCTTGTACAATACTTTCTTCATCTTTAAATTTTTGCTCTGCACTATATATGTCCAATCCTTTTATATCTTCAATCTCTTTAAACTTAGCCATCACTGTGCGACCTTTTAAAATTTCTCCACACTTTATAAATCCCTCTGAATCTGAAGATATAATAGCTATACTTCCTTTAGAAAAATAACTTTTCTTTTTTCCTGTAGACACTATATCGCCCATTTTTTTAGCTTTATTTAAGGCTTTGAAATATAGTTTATTCTGATTCATTACAAACAAAGTATTTAAAACATAAACAACAAATAAAATTATAAGTAGTTTCATATTTACACACCTTTCATAAATTAATTTGTTTTTTTAGTCCTATACAAAACTTATATAATATTCTCAATCAATACTTTTTTAAATTCTACAAAGCTTCTACATTTACTTATCTTATTTGTTAATTTTACATTTTGTCCTATCTTTAAAACTTCTTCATAAATCTTTACCAATAAATCTGAATCCACCTTATCCTCACATGGAAACATTGTCATAAGTATTATTTTTATACTTCTATTTGCATAAAATATTGGCTCTTCTAAAACCCCAACTGCCATTAAAAATTTATCTGACTTTTCATTTACAGCATGAGGAAATAATAAACCTTTATCAAAAACTGTAGGAGATTTTTCTTCTCTTTTGATTATATTTTTTCTAAAATTATCATCAATACATCCCAAATCCATAAGATTGTCCATCATTTTTTCTAATGAATCAAGTATCGTTTTTTCATTTAATATCATAAATTTATTTTCATTTAACAAATTATTTATTAGTAAATTTGGAGAATCAGTAGTATCTATGTTGCCTTCTCTTAAACATAATACGGTCTTTAATTGTTCCCTCAATTTATTTTCATCAAATATTGTATTGATTTTTAATACTATTGTATTTATATTTGATGTATCTAAATCAATAGTTGTAAAAACTATATCGTATTCATCTAAATTAATGTTTCTCAAATTAAAACTTGAAAGAGTATCAATTTTAGGATTATTTCCTATCAATTTTTCAACTCTTATTTTTAATAGTTTTGCTGTTCCAAGACCTGTCCCACATATAATTGCTATTTTCTTAATTGAATAAAATCTACTACTATTTCTTTCTAAGTATCCACTAAAATGAATTGCTATATAACCAATTTCATCCTCAGAAACTTCTAGATTATATTTTTTCTCTATTACTTTTCCTGCTATTTGTGCCAGCTTAAATGGAAGTATATAGTTTTGTTTGATTTCTTCTAACAATACATTTTTTAATTTTATATTAAATAATAGCCTGTTCAGTGTAAAACTAAGATGATATCCAAGTCCTACCCTTAACTCATCCTCATTTATAAAAATACCCATATCAACATATATCTGATTGAATATGCTTTCCATTAAATCATCAATATTTTTATTTATTCTACTACTATTTAAAGCACATTCTGATGCTGGTGCATTTCCACTTACTAATGGTATAGTTAAATAAATAATTTCTTCATCATTTAAAATATATTCAAATTTTTCTGATAAAATATTCTTTATTTCCCCAGCAATAAGATACTCATCATATGACTTAAGTAAATCAAATTTTACATCATACTCTTTTACTATCTTCTGTTCTTTTACTCTATACATCAAAACTACTATGTAATTAAAAACTTCTCTGAGCATTTCATCTGTAACATAAAAATTATTATTTTTAAATAAAGTCAATAATTCTTCTTCTAAACTTGCAATTTCTTCTTTTTTGATACATTTAAAGTACTTAGAATTATTTAAATCTTTTCTTGAATCTTTATACAACTGATTTAATATAAGTAACCTAATATCAAGTTCACTACCATGTAATTTCATTCCTGTATTTTGCTTTTTTACTAAATTCAAATTATAAGAATTTAATACCTTTTCTACATATTGAAAGTCATTTACTAGTGTAGTTCTTCCTATACACATCTCATCTGCTAGACTATCCAGTGTAATAAATCCATCTAGTTCTATCAAATAATTTAGTATAAACTCTGCCCTCTCTTCCTTTGAATTTAATGAAAATACACTTTTTTTATTCACATCAATAATCTTATTGAGTATTTGCTTATCTTTTATCTCTAGTTTATAGCCTTGACCTTTTATATATTTTATTATTGCTATGTTACTTCCTAAATCTTTATTCAATTGCTTTATATATGTTCTGACACTTCTGGTTGTAACATTCAATTCGTCTGCTATTGAATCAATACTTACAAACTCTTTTTTACTACACATAATCAATATCTTGAATATTTTACGGTCAATAGAAGGAATTTTCTCAGTTACATTCATTTTGCATCTCCTCCTTGATTTCATTCTAGTACAAACTTGAAACCAAATTAATACATAAAATTTCACTTTGCTAGAGGAAAATTTAGTATTAATCCAAATCAATAATCACTCCTAATTAATACTACAAAAGCTAGTCTTTCATTAACTAAAATTTTGACTAGCTTAAGTTTACATTTACAATTTTATTAATTAAGTTTAAATCTCATAACAACATAAAATACTATCTTAATGCAAATATTGCAACGCCATACGCAATAATTACAGATATTGGCCCAGTTATTAAACGAGAGTAAAATAATGCTGGTACTCCATATTCCACGGTTTCTGGTTCTGCTTCTCCTAAACTTAATCCTACTGGGACAAAGTCACAGCCAGCTTGCCCATTTATTGCAAATAAAGCAGGAAGTGCTAAATATGCTGGTATTGCACCAAGACCAATTTGTGTTCCTACAAGAGTACCTACTACCTGTGCTATAACTGCTCCAGGACCTAATATAGGTGATAAAAATGGAAGTGTACAAATTATTGATATAACTAACAAACCACCAATGTTTCCTGCAAGTGGTGATATTACCTTTGCAATCCAATCACCTAACCCAGATGCCAAAATAATTCCCATAAGCATACTTACAAATGCCATAAATGGTATTACATTATTCATTATCATTTGGATAGTATCTCTACCCGCATCATAAAACTTTGATACTACTTGTCCTGCTCCTTGCCCAATAGAAAGTATTATGTTTTTCTTCGCATATTCTTCTTGAGCTTTTGATTTTACTTCATTATAATTATCAGGCTTTCTAATAGAACTTTGACTTTCATTTTTATTTTCTTGAGATTTTTTTTGTGTTTCTTCACCATCTAAAATACTTATGCAATTAATATTAACATCTGATACATAGTATTCTTCAGTTATAAATTTTGCTAAAGGCCCTGTTTTTCCCACTGGATTTACATTAATTGTAGGTATTTTCTTCTTTGGATAAACCCCACACCTTGCTGTTCCACCACAATCAATAATAACTACTGCCACCTCTTCATCAGGAATCCCAGTTTTAAATCCATCTATAACCTCACAATCCAATAATTCTTTTATTTTTAATGTCACTTCATGAATACCACCAGCAGTCATTGACAATATTTTATTTCTAGTTGCTTCTTTTTTTATGTATAAAGGTCCTCCCCAACCAGAAGTTCCCTTTTCTATCTTTAATACTCTATTTGCATCCATTTTAAACCCCTCCTAAGCCTTATTTGTTGCTTTATTTTTTCTTGTTAAAAATGCGTACATTTTTTCTGTTACTACACCTCTTATAAAAATCACAATTAGACCAACTATAAAATACCATAATGCTAATGTAGTTGTTTCCTTACCTAATGTAGTTAAACCTGCTGAAATACCTAGCCATACAAAAAGTTCTCCTGCATTTGCATGTGGGAAAAGTCCTGTAATTGGATGTACAAATGAAACAGCTGCATCATAAAATCCTGCTTTATGTTCCTCTTTTAGAAATCTACCAAATGTATAACACATAGGATTTCCTAAGAAAAATACTGACACTAATGGAAGCAAAGTATATCTTGTAAAAGCATTTCTTCCAAGTTTAGAAGCCCATTTATTTACTCTTTCTTCACCAACTATTTTAATCAATGAGTTAATAGCTACCATTAAAACGATTAATGTTGGAAGAGTTCCTGATATAAGACCTACAAATTGTTCTCCTCCCTTTTGAAATAAACCAATAAACCACTCTGCACCTTTACTTAGACCTGTAATAACGTTTTCCATAAGATTATAACCTCCCTATAATTTCTTTAAATTTTTAATTTTATTGACTAGCTTTAATTCTACAAATTGCATCCTTTTTCTGTAAGATATACTATTATTATAAATGTTTTTCTTTGATTAATATCATTTTAATATAATATTTTTGATAAATTAATACATCTTTTTTCAACTTTGCAAAGGAAAAAGTTGTACTAATTAGAATTTTCAGAAATATACAAATTTTATTGTGACTATATTTTAAATTTTTCTTAGAAATTTAAGAACTTGTTTTTATTTATTTTATTATCGAAATTGTCGATAGCTACTATAAATAAAAAAATAGATGCTCTTTTCTGAGCATCTATTTTCTATTTCAACTTATTTTTAGTTTTATCTACAGTTATTTTATAGGTATACAAATATCAATCTGTGAATCTACATTATCAGGTCCTAAAAATCTTTCATCATATATCTCGAAATCATCTCTTATATCAATTTTTTCCTTTGTGCTTAAGAACCAAGTTCCCCATATATATTCATAAGTTTTATCTAGCTTGTCCAAGCTACCAGTATGAGTGAATACAGCGTATTTTCCTCCATCAATATTTTTTGAAACAAATAAACTTGGTATATTTTCATAGCTACTAACTTCAAGCCCTATTATTTCGTTAAATTCCATAGTTTCACTAAGTAGATGTATTTGTGGAGTTGCTTCACAAATTCCAAATGCTCTGTTTGATGGCAAAGTGTTTGGCACCATATTGTATATTTCTCTAAATTTTTCCCACAAACTAGGTAATGACTCATCTTCTAGTGTTACTTTTTCTTTTATACCAATTACTTTTATTGAATCTATCTCTTTTATAACTGGTTTGATTGTTACATTTTCAACTAAATGTTTCATAAAATCTAATTCTAGTTTTTTCTTCTTTCCAACAAATACATCTATTCTATTTTTTCTATATTCTATGGGACTGACCTTGTATATAGATTTAAATGCTCTACTAAATGCTTCTGAAGATTCAAAACCACTATCAATTGCTATATCTAGTACCTTTTTATCACTGTATAAAAGTTCTTTAGAACTATTAACTAATCTTCTTTTTTTTATATAACTTCCTACACTCTCACCAAACATAGATTTAAATAAACGTGTTAAATGATAATAAGAATATCCAGATTCTTTTGCTACATCATTTACACTTATATCTTCTTTTAAGTTATTTTCAATATATATTATAGCTTTTTCAAAATACTTTAAGTAATCCAAGGTTATACCCCTATTCTCTTTAATATTCTCAAGTATTATAATATTTTAAGTAACACTATTTTGTTTACTATACTAAAATATCATAAACAATGCAACATTATGTAGCACTTTCATTTTATTTTGTATATATAACTACATAGGATAATCAGAGTATTTCTTATTCAATTAATTTAAAAAAATCTGATGGTGATTTCTCTATATTTATATTTACAAGTTGTGTTGTATACTTAAAGTTATCATTTAAATAGTAACTATTCCAACCATTGTCTTCCAATCCACCCCATAAAATATTAAATTTTCCCATAGTTAGGTCCATAACTATACTTTTTAAAGTTCCAAAAAAATCATTATAATAATTACAAGATAGACCTTGTGGATATTTTGAAGTCAATAAATTAATTAAATCTTTCTCTCCAATCTTTTTAGAACTTTCTATATACTCTTTAATTAATTTATATCTATGAATAGAATTGCTCATTGATTGTGGTTCTAGTTTATGAAGTTCCTCAATATGGACATGATTTGTAGAATGCAAAAATGATTCCCTTTCACTTTCTGCCTTATTTATTCTATTTATGTCTTTTCTTCCATCTAAAGTTTCTACAAGTGCAATATTTCCAGACTTATCTGCAATCAATAAATTAATATTATATGCTATTGGCATGTCTTCTATATATACCAATGCTTCCTCTACATCCTTACAGTTTTCCAACAAATATCTAATAACAGCCCAAAATTGTAAACCTACAACAGCTGGCTTTCTCAGTCCCTCTGAATTACCTACAGGTAAACCACAAGATGACTGACTCACACCTAAACCACATTCATTCATTCCCTCAGTTCTACCAAACTGCATTACTGTAGTCCCAATATGTGCGTATTTACCAGCTACCTTAGTTTTGCATAATACAAAATCCTCCATCTTGTGTGAAAAGTCAAAATTACGTGCAAATAGTACATGACCATTTTCAGTTAATTCTGGTGCTAATGCAACTTGACTACAACCTGGTCTAAGATATGTCATAGTATAGTATAAAATTTGATTCTGATTTACATGAATAGCATCAGCAAAACCTTGTAATTCTTCATTAAGCCCTGGACAATATTTATCAAATAACTCCACCATATGATTTTCTTCTTCTTTAGTTAAAACATTAGATTTATTAATTTGTTCACCTATCAACTCTGGTATATTTACAATTGATTTTCCTAACTCATACCCTATTTCATAATTTGTACCACATAATTCGAAAGTTCTTACTTTTAAAGTCTCCATATTGTTTCCTCCTACATATATCTTGTATTTAATTTTATCATCAGAGCTATAACCTTTCATGATATTTTTTGCTATGATAAGTTAACAAATCTAAAAGGTCTAATAAGTACCAGATTTATATAGGATTATTTAAGTTTCTATATCATTTAAATCATATGATGTTTTTTTAATACTAGGCATAATACCTTTTTGTATTTCTTGTTGGGCTTGTTTTACTAGTGCATTATAATCATTCCCCTTCATTCTTTCTAAGTGTCATACATTTAGCAAATGTATTTCCTGTTTTTAAATATGTATATCCAGGCATTTCAAATAAAATTGGTTTTAATTTATCATAATCGATTTTGCTTTTTTCATTTAAAATTTCTTCAGCTGCATATGTATGACTTATTTTTAAGATAAAATTTTCAAATCCATTTGTTTCATAAATATCATCCACATAACATTCCATGTTTAGTTTTGATTCTTTTATTAGTGGTGCACCTTCGTCACCTATTTCGTATTCAAATACTTTTGATTTATCAATTTTACTTCCACTTACACAACCAACATAATCTGCTTTTGACAACATATACTCATCTACAATATTTACAGAAAGCACTTTGCTTTCTTTAATTCCTTTATTCGTATAATGTGATTTTGCTAAACTTACCATAATATGGTCATGTCCAATAATACCTAAATGTCCTACTAACATCCAGTTAGGTCTTTCATTAATTACTACTCCAACTACTACTAATGGTGTAGGATATAATCCTATTACAGAACCTAAATCTTTTTTCATATATAATTACCTCTTTTATTTTATTTTTTATATTGTATTCCCTTAACTCAACTTAAGGTCAAGCATTATTTTTTATATTCATGCTTTTCTTTCCACTCCTTAACCATTTTTTGTGTTACAGGGTCACACAGGTTATAGTAATTTTCAATTTTATACTCAACAACATCTAAACATTCTTGAAGTTTACTAATCTGTGTAGTCAAATCTTCCTTTACTTCCACCAATATTTCTCTACGTACTTCCTTTGTATTATCATCAGAGCATGCAAGTCGTACATATTCAATAATAGCTTCTAAAGAAGCACCTGCTTTTTTAAACTTCATCACAAACTCAATCCAATGAATAGCGCGTTCATCATAATCACGAATTCCAGATTTATTTTTAGGAATAGGTGGAATCAAACCAATCCTTTCATAATAACGCAAATTATCGACTGATATTCCAGTACGTTTTGAGGCTTCTTTAATTGTCATAAGCATCACACTCCTTATAATTATCTTTTTTTAATATACAACCTTAAGTTAACTTCAGGTCAAGTCTTTTTAAAAACTTTTTTTGTAAATTAAAAAAGTAAATCAAAAAGGTGAACTATATAAAGTTCACCTTTTATTTTAGAGACTATACTTAAATGTAATTTATTATATTATAAATTTTATAATTTAATATGTTCAATCCCAATATATTTTATTTTAAAATTATATAAATGTATTTTTTAACACTTTAAAAAGGACCTAAATTAATCTGTACTGCAATCATCAAAAATATAAATCCTAAAGCTAATTCCATAAGTATTATCTTTGATGCAAATTTAAACCATCTTGTATAAGGGATATGAGCAATAGATATTCCAGCCATAAGAACGCCTAGCGTTGGTACTATTCCATTTGCAAATCCATCACCCATTTGGTAAGCTAAAACTGCAACTTGTCTAGGTATTCCAATAACATCTGCAAGTGGAGCCATAAGTGGCATAGTTACCATAGCTTGACCTGTACCTGAAGGTATAAAGAAATTGATTACAGATTGCATAATCATCATTGCTCCTCCACTAAAAATCCTAGGAACATAATTTAACACTAATGACAATCCATGAACTATTGAATCTAAAATTACTCCTTGTTCTAATATAACTACTATACTAGATGCAAATCCTATCAAAATAGCTGGATATACCATCTCTTGCATCCCTTTTACAAATCCAGAGGCAATTTTATTTGGATTCATACCATAGACTATTCCACATAAAATTCCTAGAGCAAAGAAATAAGCTGATAAATCCGACATTCCTAAAGAAAATTTTACAATCAGTATCATCAGAACCAGTATTCCTCCAAAGAATGTAACTAATACTCTAATATTTCCAGAAGATAACTTATCCCCGACAGAAAACTCATCAATTTGCCAGTGACTATAATCAATGTCTGACACCAAACTTTTACTTGGGTCTTTTTTTATCTTTTTACAATAAAAAATTATATATGTAGAAAGTAAAATCATTGTACAAATCCAAAATATCCATCTAAACCACATACCTGAAAAAAGTGGTAAACCTGAAATACCTTGTGCTAATCCTACTGTAAAAGGATTAATAGTAGCTGAACCATAACCTGATGCAAGCCCTAACAATAAAATTCCTGAAGCAACTAATGCATCATATCCCAAAGCAATACATAAGGTCATCAATATAGGTAAGAATGCAATACATTCTTCATACATTCCTACAACTCCACCAGCTAGTCCAAAAGTCAATACTAGACATGTAATTATAATCTCACCTTTTTTACTTCCTTTACTTTTGGAGATAACTCTACCAATTAGGGCATCTAGTGAGCCAGTAGAATTTACTACACCAAATGCACCTCCAATAATAAGTACAAAAAAAACTGTTACAGAATTTTTTCCAAGCCCGCTTGGTATAGCTCTGAATACATCCATTATACTGACAGGATGTTGTTCTCCATATGTAAAACTTCCAGCTTGCACAATCATATTTCCAGTATTTAAATCTTCAACTCTATTATATGTTCCAGAAGGAACAATGTAGGTCATTATGGCTGCAAATATAATTAAACCTATCATCAAAACATATGCATCCGGGAATGCTAATTTTTTCTTTTTGATTTTACTCTTATTAGTCATAGCCTAATCCCCTTTGTTAGAATTTACTCTTCTTTCATTTTTTTTAGTAATTCTGGTTCTTCAAATAAACGTAATCCTGTCAAAGCTAATACTTTTATTCCATCAATTACTCTATCTTTTGCATATGGCTTTATAGCTGCTTCTAAAAATTCTTTTGTATGTAGTTCTTCACCATTTTCAGAGAATTTTATCAAAGGATGTATACATGGCATAATTTGACTAAGATTTCCCATATCTGTCGAACCTAATAATACCTGCTCATCGTCATCATATATACCAAATTCCTCCATAATGTTTGTAAAGATACCTGTTAAAACCTTGTTTGCATTTAAGCCTTGGCAAGTTGGCTCAAAATGGTAAAATTCAAGTTCACAGCCAGTAGCTATTGCAGCTCCTCTAGCACAATTTTTTACTTTTTCAACCACCTCGTCAAAGTAGTCTTGCTCTTTTGCTCGTATTTCTAGTCTTACTTTCCCCATGTCAGGTATTACATTTGCAGCAGTTCCTGCTTCTAGTATGATACCATGTATTCTAGTTCCATCTACCAATTGTTGTCTCAATGCATTTACATTATTATATAATAACACTACTGCATCCAAAGCATTTATTCCATTATATGGTTTAGCTCCTGCGTGGGATGCTTTCCCAGTAAATATAAAATCTAATCCTCCTATTGCTATAATTTCTGGAGTTACACAAGTTTTTGAGTTTGGGTGTATCATCATTGCAGCATCATAACCATCAAATACGCCATGTTCTATCAAGTAAGGTTTTCCATCCCCAGTTTCTTCAGCTGGTGTCCCAATTATACTTACCTCTCCTTTGTAAGTATCTAGTATACTTGCAAGAGTTATTCCAGCTCCAACTCCCATGGAAGCTATCAAATGATGGCCACATGCATGACCATTACCTGGAAGAGCATCGTATTCTGCTATAAATGCTATTCTTGGACCATCGCCATTTTTCTTTGTTGCTTTAAAAGCTGTTGCCATACCTGCCAAATTTTCCTCAACCTCAAAACCTTCTTCTCTTAGAAATTTTGATATTTTTTTAGCAGATTTATACTCTTGTAGGGCAATTTCTGGTTCATCATACAAAGATTGACATAGCTCCAAAATTTTTTCTTTCTTTAAATCCGCAACTTGTATTATTTTTTCTTTCATATCAATCTTACCTCCCATTAAAATTAATTTATATATTTATTCATATAAGATAAAACAAACTTATATTTATTACATTAAAACTATTTCTACACTTATAGTAAAACCTAGTGACTTATTCAACAGTACAAATTTTTCTATCCATTATTTTATCTATTAAAATAAATAATCTTACTATATATACTAACCTTTAAAATAACAGTTTTGAATATAAATATGTATTTCTACATGTATAAACCAAATAACTAATAAGTAAAAATATAAACATATGCATTAAAAATTTATAATTTATTATATTGAGTTTACATAACTTTAATATCTATTTTGAAAGTCCAATTAAAACGTCTATATAAAATACTATAAAAATCATTAATTCAATTTAACTTCTGCTCGTTCTCTTTTAAGCATCTATTTTCCCAAAATTCAGCATTTTTTATATCCAATTCAACAGGATTAAAATTTCTATCAGCTCTTTTTATTCCTAATTTTTTCTGTCTTAGGTAATCATAATATGCTTTTATAGCTGGCCTTTGAAGTGTAAAGATAGCAATTAAGTTTATATATGTTAAAACGCCTATACATATATCACCTAATGCCCAACTTGTAAGTGGTTCTATAAAACAACACATTGCTGCACATATTATAAGCATAAATCTACAGACATTTATTATATGCTTTTCATGTTTTTGTGCTTTAATTCTAGTTACCAAATAAGATACATTGGTCTCCATCATATATGAGAATGCTAATAATGTTGTGAAGGTAAATAATAATAAAACTATTGCTATAAAAATATCACCTAGTTGAGGATGTAATGTATTTATTGCACTCTGCACATATTGTGGACCTGGCTCTACACCTGGTAATACAGTTAAAACTCCTGTAACATTGTATTTTCCTGTTATTATAATCATAATACCTGTAGCCATACATATTAATAATGTATCCACATAAACAGAGAAAGCTTGAACTAATCCTTGTTTAGCTGGATGACTTACTTCTGCTGCTGCTGCACCATAAGTTCCAGAACCTTCACCTGCTTCATTTGAATATATACCTCTTTTAACTCCCCAAGATATTGCTGCACCTAACATTCCTCCAAACATTGAACCAAATCCGAATGCAGATTTAAACATAGTTATAATAGCTCCTGGAACTAAATTTATATTTACTATGATTATCACTATTGTCATGATAAGATATGCTCCACCCATTATAGGTACTACCTTTTCAGCAAATAAACCAATTCTTTTAATTCCTCCAAAAATTATTATTCCTAATGCAATAGAAGATGTAACTGCAATTGTCATTCTTGAAAATCCAAATGCTTGATTCATTGCTAAGTATAGAGTATTTGATTGCGTCCCAGGCATGAAAAATGTATAACTTATGATTGCAACTACTGAAAATAAAATTGAACATCTTTTCCATCCAAGACCTTTTTCAAAGTAATACGGAGGACCACCTCTGTACTGACCATCATGTTCATCTTTGTATATTTGAGCTAGAGTAGATTCTACAAATGCAGTCGCCGAGCCTAAGGTAGCCATTATACACATCCATACTAATGCTCCTGGCCCTCCCATTGCTATTGCTACAGCCACACCAGCTATATTACCAGTTCCAATTCTTCCAGCCATTGATGTAGCAAATCCTTGAAATGATGATATACCAACCTGAGAACTATCTCCTTCAAGTAAAAGGGTAAACATTTCTTTTATGTCTTTTATTTGGAAAAATTTTAATTTCAATGAAAAATACAATCCTATGCATAAGCACATTGCAACTAATACAGGTGACCAAACAATTCCATTAATGGTGTTAACTAAATCGGTCACTCAACTCACCACCATTCATTTTAATTTATAGACAATAATTTAAACAGCTATGTACTAATATTTTGTATAAACTTTATTTAACTCAACATATCTTATAGACTCATTTTTTATTTTATTTACCTTATTTCTATCTTTTAATATGTAAACTCCAACAATTATTACCAAAATTAAGAATATCAATTGATACATGAACATAAGTGTATAAATTTTTTAACGATATGTGCTTGACAGACAATCAAACAATATAAATTGAAATACATATAAGGAAAAGCCCAATACTACTACATAAATAGTACACTATTAATATGTAGCTAGATAATATATAGTTAGATTTCATAATTTTCTTATTTATCATTAGATATAAAATTGAGTGCAAATATCATCTATTACTAAAATCCATGTAAAATTTATATTAAACAAACTTATGTAAATATACAAATAGGTGATAATTGCTACTCAATCTTATACTTTTAGGGGTAACTTTATGCTAAAACTATACTAAAAACACTTGATAACATTTTAATTTTTTCACACTTTATTCATCAAATATAACTATAAGTTTTAATTTAGTATTACTTTTTATACAGTATTTATGTCAGTAGATTATACTGAAAAAAATACTCTCTTATTAAATGAAACTTTTAAGCTTTTAACTTCTCTAATCTTTTCTTTTTAACTTTTAATATATATAAACAAGATAATATTCCTATTACTAAAATAGCTATTTGGAATATAAATGTATATGTGTACCCTTTATTACCATAAGTATCTATCCAATGCCCTATTAATGCAAATTGGAATACATCTGGTGAAAAACCTAAAGCTGCTGCTATACCTATAGTAGTAGCTGAATATTTAACTGGCACATTTACTTCCTCTTGAACTGCATAGTATATACCTTTTCCCATATAACCTAATATACCTACTACAAATGTTAATGCTATAAATAAAGTCATTGGCGTTGATGAAGGCAATACTAAGAATAAAACTATTACTACTATACCAAGTACATATATTGGTAAAAGCACTTTAGTAGGTGATTTTACTTTGTCTGCACAGTACCCTCCAAATGGAGCACCAAATAATTTTAATCCATGTTGTCTTATTATAGCCAATGCTCCAGATAGTGCAACTGAACCTCCAAGTACTGATGTTATATAAGGTGTAAAGTAAGACATTGTAACTGTAAATGAATATACACAGAATATACTTATACCTACTAACCAAGTATTTGGTGATTTTAAAACTACCATAAAGTCACTAGCAGCCATTTTTTCACTTTTACCTTCTTCTTTTTCTTCACTAATATCTACATCTTTAATTACAAACCATAATACTGGACACATTACTATAGATAATATTCCTAAAGATATCATTACCCATCTCATACCTAAAACAGGAGTTGAAAATAATGTATAAATATATAAGAATATAGCTCCCATTACTACTCCAGAAACTCCAACCATAGCTTCATTAAATCCATAAACTTTACCTTGATTTTCTTTTCCTATAACTCTAAGTATCTTTACCATAGAAGGGTAGTTCATAACTAATGATGTAATTGCACAACCTACCCAAGTTATGACAGCAAATGTATAGTTCATGTTAAATGCAAATAAAAATGATACTATTCCATTAAGAAATACAGAGCCTAAAATTATCTTTCTATAATCAAATCTATCTGCTAACCATCCTCCTATAGGAGCTCCAAATATATTACCTAATCCATAAATTGTAAGTAGAAAACCTAGTTGAGTATTTGAACACTGTAATGCTTTTAAAATTGGATCATACAATGTGTATTGGATAAATGGTATAATATAAACTAATTCCCAACATATAGCTATAATAACAAGTTGAATCATTAACTTTCCAAACTTTATCCCGTTCCCTTTTTCTCCCATAATTAAGCCCTCACTTTTAATATTTATTCACAAGCATAATTGAGTTCTTTTTTTATAACTTCTGCAAGTATTTTAATCCCTTCAACTATTTGCTCTTCTGACATTGTTGTATAATTAAGTCTCATAGTATTTTTTGGACCATTATTTGCAAAGAATGATTCTCCAGAAACATAGGCAACTCCAGCATCAATAGCTTTATCTAGTAAATTATCTACATTTATACTTTCAGGAAGTTCAACCCATATAAACATACCTCCATCTGGTTCTGTATATTTTGCTTCTTCTGGAAAATATTTTTTCATAGTTTCTAACATCAAGAAACATCTTTTTTTATACTCAGCTCTTATTTTTTCTACATGTTCATTTAAATTATACTTCTTTAAGTATTCTATTACCTGTACTTGAGAAAATTGATTTGATTGTAAATCGATACCTTGCTTTAAAAGTTCTGCTTTATCTATAATATCTATATTCCCACACATCCAAGCAACTCTAAATCCTGGACATAACACTTTTGAAAATGACCCTAGATATAGTACTTTATCTTTAGTATCAAGTGATTTAAGTGTAGGTAGTGGTTCTTGTGTAAATCTTATTTCTCCATAAGGATTATCTTCTATTACTATGACATCATACTTGTTTACAACTTCCATAAAATCTTTTCTTCTTTGTAAAGACCATGTTTTTCCTGTAGGATTTTGGAATGTTGGTATTACATATATAACCTTTATGTTTGAATTTTCAGATAATAATTTATCTAAATCTTCTGTTACCATTCCTTCTTCATCTGTATCTACTCCTAAAAAATCACATTCATAAGGTCTAAATGCATTTATTGCACCTAAGTAACTTGGATTTTCTGTAACTACTATATCTCCTTTTTCTAATAAAATCATAGCACTAAGAGCTATACCTTGTTGTGAACCAGTAGTTATTATAATATTTTCTGGTTTTGTTTCAATATTTTCTTCTTCTTTCATTCTCTTAGCTATTATTTCTAACAACTCATCTTCACCTTTAGTAGGTCCATAAGCTAAAGCAAATTTTCCTCTTTCATCAAGTACTTGCTTAGTTACTTCACTTATTTCTTTTATTGGAAATAAGTTTGGGTCAGGAAGTCCTGCTGCAAAAGATATAACAGTTCCACCACTTGCCACTTTTTGAGCTATCTTCTTTTGAGAGTCTCTTATAGCTGAAGCCTTTACCATATCCATTCTTTTTGCATATTTCATAATAATTCATCCCCTTTTAAATAATTTCTTATTGTGATGCTAAGCAGGCTAGTGCTATTGAATTTATTTTAATTTCGGCTGTATCAGAGCGTGAACCTAAAATTATTGGATTTGTTGCCCCCAAAACAATCCCTGCCCACTTAGCTTTATTGAATCTAAGCCATGACTTTCCTAATATGTTTCCTGCCTCTATATTTGGAAATACAAGTAAGTCAACATCGCCAGCAATATTACTTTCGATACCTTTATGCTTTGCTGCATATGCATCAAATGCAACATCAAAGGCTATTGGACCTTCTACTATACAATTTGGTATTTCTCCTAATTTTACCATCTCTACAAGTGAATTAGCATCTACTGTAGATTGTATTTTGGGGTCTACCATTTCATTTGCAGTAAGTATCGCAGTTTTAGGATTTTCCATACCTATACTCTTCATAGTAAGAAGTGAATTTATCAATATATCTTTTTTTTGATTTAAATTTGGAGATACATTTATACCACTATCTGTACAATAAAGAAGTTTGTGGTATTGAGGCAATTCATATACTGCAAGTAAACTTAAAAGTCTTCCTGTTCTAAGACCAAACTCTTTATTTAATATAGCTCTCATATAAACACTTGTATTTACTAACCCCTTCATAAGAACTTTAGCATCCTTATTTTTAACTACTTCTACAGCTTTTTTAACTGATTCATCAGGATTTTGACACCCTATTATTTCATATCCCTTTAGTCCAATCTCTTTTGATATATTTTCTATTTTATCTTTATTGCCTACGAGAATTGGTTTTATAAGATTTAAATCTGTTGCTGATTTTACAGCTTTTAACACTTCTTCATCTTCTGCAACAGCAACACTTACAATAACAGGTTTAAGCTTTTTAGCTTCTTCTAATAAATTATTAAAATCTTTTAACATATTTTTTCTCCTAAATATTAATAAGTTTTTGCCATTTCTTCTCCATTAAGTACTCTAAGAGCTCCAAGAGCAAGTGCTTCCATTTCCATCTCACCTGCCACTATCTCTACTGGTGCTAAATATGAAACTTTTTCCATTATTCCTTTAATCACCATTTCCGAATGCGATATTCCCCCTGTTAAAATAATTCTATCTATATCTCCAGAAAGTGATGCTCCATACATAGAAATTTCTTTAGCTGTTTGATAGATGAATGCATCCATTATAAGTTTAGCTTTTTCATCACCATCTTTAATTCTATTTTCAATTTCTATCATATCTTTTGTTCCTAAATAATCGTACATACCCCCAATTGAGCTTACTTTTGCAACCATTTCATCGTGAGTATATTTTCCTGAGTAGCATAATTCTATAAGAGGGTATGCAAGTAATCCTCCACTTCTTTCTGGCGAAAATGGACCATCAGACCTTCCACCACTTCCATCTATCATTTTTCCTTTTTTATGCGCTACAATTGATATTCCAGAACCTAGATGAGCTACAATAAAGTTATAATCTTCATATTTTCCACCTAGTTTTTGTGCTATTTTTCTTGATACAGCCTTATGATTTAGTGCATGCAGCCAGCTAGCTTTTTCTATATCTGATATACCTGTAATCCTTGATACATCATCAAATTCATCTACAGAAACTGGGTCTACTACAAATGATTGAACTCCTATTTCATCTGCTATAGTCTTAGCTAACAAGGCACCTAAGTTTGATGCATGTTCTCCATTTATTTCATTTCTCATGTCCTCAATCATTTCTTTACTTACAATATAGGTACCACCTTTTATAGCCTTCATAAGTCCACCACGACCCACTACTGCGTCAAAAGAATTTATATCATGATTTTCACTACTTAAAACATCCACTATTAATTGCTTTCTATAATCATATTCATCAAATACCTTGGAAAATTTTTTTAAATCTTCTCTTGTATGAGTTATATTTTTTTTCAAAACTTCATCTTTATCTTGAAATACAGAAATCTTTGTAGATGTACCACCAGGATTAATTACTAAAATTTTCACTTCAACGCCTCCTCGGTTTCATACTGTAGAACGTCGTTCTGTTAATTTCTTAAAAATTTTTGTCGTCCTATTACTCAGAACGACGTTCTATATTTTATTAATTAAATACTAACACATAAAAATGAGTATTTCAATAATAATTTTAAATATTTAAAATATTCACTCATAGTCATATCCAGCTTCAAATGCTTCTACATTTTTGGCATTAAACTTTCCTTTACCTTGATTTTCAAAGTATTCACACATACCACTTTCAAATTCTTCTTTTGTGAATAAATCTAAATTCTTCACCATAGCACCTAACATACAAATATTAGCAGATTTTTCATTACCTAAATTTTGAGCTATTTCAGTAACAGGTACTTTTATAACATTAATATCTTCTCTATATTTTCTATCCTTATTTACTAGTGATTCATTGACAAACATATAACCATTTGCTTTCATTAAACTCTCATACTTATCTACTGATACACTATTCATTCCCAATAAGATATCTGGATTTTTTACACAAGGATTTGCAATTTTTTCATCACTTACAACAACATTACAATTTGCACTTCCTCCTCTCATCTCATTTCCATAAGATGGGAACCATGTAATCTTCTTTTCTGCCTTATATGCAACATACATTATAATTTTTCCTGCTGTAAGAACTCCCTGTCCTCCAAAACCAGCACATATAATTTCATTTAACATATTATTTCCTCCCTAATCAATAAATTCTCCAAGTGGATACTTTGGAACAAGTTCGTTTTCTATTCTCTTCATAGCATCTACTGGCTTTAATCCCCAGTTTGTTGGACATGGTACAAGTATTTCTATTAAGCAAAAGCCCTTTTTATCTTTTTGTTTTTCAAGTGCTTTTTTGATATATCTTTTTGTTGTATTTATTTCTTTAGGGTTAGTTATTGTTCCTCTTGCCAAATATGCTATATCTAAATTTCCCATAACTTTTACAACATCAAATGTTGAGCCATGGTCTTCATATGTTCTACCTGCTGGAGTAGAAGCTGTATGTTGACCTTGTACAGTAGTTGGAGCCATTTGCCCACCTGTCATTGCAAACATATTATTATTCATAACTAAAAATATTACATTATCATTTCTAGTAGCAGCTGACATAGTTTCTCCAAGCCCTATTGCATAAGCTCCACCATCTCCAGCTATTGTAAATATATATTTATCTGGTCTAACTCTTTTCATAGCTGCCATAGCTGCACCCATTTTACCATGAGGAGGAACAACAACATCTACATTCATACTAAATTGAAACATATGATTACATCCTATATCTGAGCATATAATCGTATCTTGACATATATTCATTTCTGTTAATACTTCTCCAATAATTCTATCGACTATAGAGTGTCCACAGCCTCCACAGAACATATTTTCACACATCATTATTGCTGGTGCTTTTTTAGCCATAATTAAAATACCTCCTCTTGCTTAGCTTTTCCATCTATAATCTCTTGAGCAAAATCTATTAATTGATTTACTTCTGCCATATATTGAGCTGTTGCTACTGAATATACTGGGAATCTATTATTACATGCTATAATTACATCTTCCTTCATTTGTGCCATCATATTCATTTCAACTGTTACAAGCCCTTTTAATGAATCTTTTAATTTTTTAAAAGCTTTTCTTGGGTAAGGCCACAATGTTTTTGGTCTTATTAATCCAAGTTTTATACCTCTTGCTCTTGCATCTCTAACTGCGCCTTCTGCTATTCTTGAAGAAATTCCATATGCAACAAATACCACATCTGCATCTTCTATCTCTATTTCTTCCCATCTTTGTTCATTTTCTTGAACTTTTCTCATTTTTTCTATATAACCTTTTTGCCATGTATCTTGGTCCTCAAAATATGTTATATCAGTTATTACTTTATTTTTTTCTCCGACAGGAGTTCCTTTTGCTGCCCATGGAGCTTTATCCTTATCATATTCTTTCATTGGTGGTGCTATACAAGGTTCTACCATTTGACCTATTGTAGCATCAGAAAGTATAAGTACTGGATGCATATATTTTTCAGCTAATTCAAAAGACTCATATGCCATATCCATATTTTCTTGAACACTATTAGGTGCTAATACAATTAAATGATAATCTCCATTTCCTCCACCTTTTACAGCTTGCCAGTAATTATCTTGACCAGCTCCTATAAATCCATCTCCTATACCATATCTCTGTACACATGCTACAACTGCTGGTAAACCAGCTGATACCCAATATGCAATTCCTTCTTGTTTTAATGAAAATCCAGGTCCAGATGAAGATGTCATAGCTCTTGCTCCAAGTGCACTTGCCCCCATAACCATATTTACGCTGGCTATTTCAGATTCACCTTGAATAAATACTCCTCCAACCTCTTTTTGTCTCCAAGCCATCATTTCTAATATTTCTGATTGTGGTGTTATTGGATAACCTGCATAAAATCTACATCCACCACGTATAGCTCCTTCTGCTAAGGCTTCATTTCCCTTAATTAATAAACTTTGCATACGTTTTCTCCCTTCCAATAAAAAGTTATTTATAATATCTCAAATACTAAATCAGGACACATTGTATAACAAGCGCCACATTGAACACACTTTTCTTCATCGACTTTGACTGTTACAAAGCCTTTTTTATTTGTGTAATCAGAAAGACTTATTGCTTCTTTTTTGCAAGCTTCAATACAAAGATAACACCCCTTACATCTTTCAACACTCAACTTGACTTTTTCCATTTTTCAAATCTCCCCTCTTATGTAGTAATTTTTTTACCTAATTTTAAATATATAATATTCATGTGGGTTTATTATATATATATTTTATTATTGTTCTATTCTTTAGAACACTGTTCTGTTTTGTATTGCTTAATTAAAAGATATCACATTCGCTTATATATTTCAATAATTTTTTCAATTTTAAAAATATTTAATTTTTATATTCAATAAAAAAGAGACCATATCTAAACTGGTATTTACAAATAACAATTTAAATTTAGTCTCTTTTTATTATTCAAATTTATTTCTTAAAATTATCTAAAAAGTTCAGATATGCTCTTTGCAGTTTCTATAACCCTTTTAATTTTATATTCAAAGTCTCCTTCTCGCATCCTTATAGTAGGACCTGATAGACTTATTGCTGCTATAGCTTTATTGTTTTTATCCAAAATAGGTGCTCCAATACAAGTTAAACCATGTTCTAGTTCTTGGTCATCTAGAGCATATCCTTGCTCTTTTATTTTTGCCAAAAAAATCATCATATCATCCCAATTATCAATTGTATGTTCTGTATATTTGTGTATTGGAGTTTTTCTGTATTTTTCAAAATCTATAGAATCATTAAATGCCATAAGACATTTCCCAACCGCTGAACAATAACATTCGCTACTAGAACCAACTGACGGATTTACTGAGAGTAATTGATTTGAACCATATTCTTTATGTATTATGATACTTCTTGGAGAATCTTGAGCTCTTTCTTCTAGTATAGACACATTCACCACTTCGTTAAATTCTTGATTTAATTTTTTCGTATATGGTTTTACTATTTCAGTCAATGACATCTGTTCTCCCACAACCATACCTATTGCATATAAATTTATTCCCAACCAATACTTACCATTCTCAGTGTTTTGTATAACAAAACCTTTGTTTTCAAGAGTTACTAAAGTTCTATGTATAGTACTCTTATATACTCCCATAATCTTACTTATTTCAGTTATTCCCATTTCTCTCTTTTCATGATATAATAGCAAAATTATGTCTAGGGCTCTATCTAATGCATTTATTATTTCTCCCATATACAAGTACTCCTCCTGCGAATATTAAGCGTTTATTCAACACTATACTAAATATTATATATTAAAATTACAAAATTATCTATTTATCTTAATTATATTTTATAAAACAAAAATATTATACTTATTTAACAAAATAAAGAGTCATACTAAGTATATGTTCCTTATTTTGACTTTTAATAGTACTCTACTGTTATATTTTTACCAACTCTAGATAATAATATATATATAATTATACAGCATATTTATTTTTATACAAGTCTAATAATGAGGTGAAATAATGGATAATTTAAAAGAGACATTGTTAAATGAACTAGATAATTTTAAAGAATATTCTTTAAAATTATTAAATGGAGAAATAAATAAAATGCAATACAAAGGATTTTCTGGTGGATATGGAGTTTATGCTCAAAGAGACAAAAAATCATTTATGATAAGACTTCGAGTATCTGCTGGGGTATTGTCGAAATCTCAACTTAAAAAAATTTACCAAATGGCTACCAAACATAAGCTAGATAAGATACACTTAACAACTAGACAAGCTATACAATTACATGACTTGTCTATAGACTCTATAGTTGATATTATGGAAGAGGGAATAAAAAATGATATCTTCACTAGAGGCGGTGGTGGTAACTATCCTAGAAATGTAGGCTTATCTCCATTATCAGGAGTTGACCCTGACGAAGCTTTTGATGTTACCCCTTATGCAGTTGCTACTGATAAATATTTTATCAAAAATGCTACTACATATCACTTACCTAGGAAACTAAAAGTTTCCTATTCTAGTTGTTACACAGATTCTGCCCATTGTAGTATACAAGACTTAGGATTTGTAGCTACTCTAAAAAATGGCAAACCATATTTTAGAGTTTTCTTAGGTGGAGGTTTAGGTAAACAACCTAAAGTTGCTTTAGAACTTGATGAAGTTATAAAACCTAAAGATGCATTATATTGTGTAGAAGGAATGATTAAATTCTTTATGGCTTATGGTAATTATGAAAATAAAAACAAAGCTAGGGTTAGATATATGGTTGAAACGCTTGGAGAAAATATGTTTTTAGAAAAATTTAAAGAATACTATAAATTAGAAAAAGAAAAAGGTAATCTTGAACTTAATGTTGAACAAATTGACTATTCTAAACCTGGAATTAAGATAGATTTACATGACTCTAGATTAATCCATCAAAAACAATCTGGCTTATATACTGTATATATACATCCAATTGGAGGTCTATTATCTACTAAAGATTTAAAATTTTTACTTCAAGAGTTAGATAATATTAAAAATCCTATGATTAGATTAGGTATGACAGAAGGCTTGTACATTCTAAATTTAGATGGAAATGAGGCAAAAAGGATATTAGAAATAAGCAAGACTATTAGTTGTAACTCTCAATTAGAACAGAGTATCTCCTGCATAGGTGTTCCTATTTGTCAGATGGGTATACAAAATAGCCAAAAAATATTACATGAGATAATAGATTATTTTAGATTACAAAACAATGAAGAAGTTTTAAGTAAAGCTCCTAAACTGTATATTTCAGGATGTCTAAATTCATGTGGTGTTCACCAAATTGGTAGCATAGGATTATGTGGTAAAAAGAAAAATGTCAATGGAGTATCTACTGATGCATTTGAATTATTTGTTGGAGGTAGTTTTGAAATAGGTAAGACTAGACTAGGAAAATCTCTAGGAGATTTTAAGGCTAGTGACATTCCTAAAATGCTTTATGAAATAGCTGAGGTTTCATCAGAAAATTTTTATGAATGGATAGATTCAAATGATGATTTATTAAATAAAATAATTGATAAGTATAAAATATGACTTAACATAAATGATTATAAAAAATGAGATAGCTTATAACTATCTCATTTTTTACAATCGTTTATGTTTTTATACTATTTATAAACTATTTTAGATAAATCACAAATTTCTAACATAGTATCATATATTTGTTTAAGTAGACCAAGTCTGTTATTTTTAATTGCTTCATCATTATCCATAACCATAACTGAATCAAATAGGTTATCAACTACAGGTCTTAAAGATGCAAACTCATCTAAAGCAGTACCGTATTTCTTATCTTTTAATAATTCTTTTACTCTTACTTTTACTTGCTTAAATTCATTATAAAGCTTAATTTCAGCATCTTCTTTTAATAGACTTTCATCAACCTTATCACATTCTGCTTTCTGAGCCAAAGTAGAAACTCTATTAAATGCAGTAAGCATTTCCACTAATTCATCTTTTTCTAGCCAATTATTAAGCTCTAAAGCTCTCATATGCATATCAGAAATATCATTTATATCAGAACTTAAAACAGCATCAACAACATCATATCTTATACCTAAATCTTTAAATAGATTTTTTACTCTTTCATTAAAGAAGTTCATTATTTGTTCAACAACATCTTCTTTATTAAAATCTAAGTTAGAATAATTATCTAAAGCATGTTCAATAAGTACTTTTAAGTCTACAGCTACTTTTCTATCCATAAGTATACTAAGTATACCTAAAGCTTGTCTTCTTAAAGCATATGGGTCTTGAGAACCTGTTGGTTGTATTCCTATAGCAAAAAATCCTGCTATTGAATCTAATTTATCAGCTATTGATAAAGCTACCCCTGCATTAGTTTTAGGAAGAATATCTCCTGCAAATCTTGGTAAATAATGTTCAAAAATAGCTTCACTTACAACATCATTTTCTCCTCCAACCTTCGCATATTCTTTTCCCATAAAACCTTGTAATTCATCAAATTCTCCTACCATTCCAGTAACTAAATCTGCTTTAGATAATTTAGCAGCTCTCATAGTGTCTGCCTTTTCATCTGCTAATCCTAAACTATCAAGTATATCAGCACTTAGTTTTTCAAGTCTTAAAGTTTTGTCATAAATAGTACCCAATTTTACTTGGAAAACAACAGTTTTTAATTTTTCTATGTAGCTTTCTAAGTTTCTCTTAGTATCTTCTCTATAGAAAAATAAAGCATCAGCAAGTCTTGCTTCTAAAACTTTTTCATTTCCAGCTTTAACATTATCTATTCTGTAAGAATCTCCATTTCTAACAGCTATAAAGTTAGGTAACAGTTTTCCTTCTTTAAGAACTGGGAAATATCTTTGATGTTGTTTCATAGGAGTTATGACAACTTCTTTTGGTAGTTTTATATAATCTGTATCAAATTCGCCATAAAAAGCAGTTGGATATTCAACTAAGTAAGTTACTTCTTCAAGTAAATCTTCATCAAACTCAACTTCGCCACCTAAAGAATTGGCTACTTCTATACATTGTTTTCTTATAATTTCTTTTCTCTTATTTTGGTCTAAAACTATATAATTTTTCTCTAATTTTTCAAAATATTCTTCTATAGAATTAACTTCTATTGTACTTTCTCCTAAGAATCTATGCCCTTTTGTTACATTAGAAGATATTATTCCTTCTAAATCAAATTCTAATACCTTATCATTTAACAATGTAACTATCCATCTTATAGGTCTTGCAAATTTTAGGTTTTTTCCTCCCCAACGCATAGCTTTTGGAAATACTACAGATTTTATAGTTTCTGGTAATATCTCTTTTAACACTTCTGAAGTGTCTTTCCCAGCTTGCTTTATAGTAGCAAAAATATATTCATCTTTTCCAACTTGTTTAAAATATATATCAGATTCGCTTAATCCTTTACTTTTTATAAATCCTAAAGCTGGTTTTGTGAAATTATTGTCTTCATCAACAGCAATCTTCTTAGCTGGACCTTTTATTTCTTCTTCTAAATCACTTTGCTTATCACTTAAACCTTCAACTACTAAAGTCAATCTTCTTGGTGTTCCATAGGCATCTATTTTATTAAAAGATATTCTATTTTCCTCAAATAATTTATTAAGATTGTTTTTTAATTGTTCTAGTGTACTACCCATAAATCTTGATGGCATTTCTTCAACACCGATTTCAAATAAAAGATAATTTTTCATTATTTGTCACCGTCCTTTAAAAGAGGGAATCCCATTTCTTCTCTTTGTTTTACAAAAGTTTCTGCAACAGTTTTTGCCATATTTCTAACTCTACCTATAAATGAAGCTCTTTGACTAACACCTATTGCTCCTCTTGCATCCAATGTATTAAATGCATGAGAACATTTTAATACATAATCATATGAAGGTATTACAAGACCACTTTCCATAAGTCTTAATGCTTCTTTTTCATATATATCAAACAGATTAAACAACATATCTGCATCACATAATTCAAACGCATACACTGAATTTTCATACTCAGCTTTATTAAACACTTCGCCATAAGTTATTTTATCATTCCATTTTAAATCATAAACACTATCAACTTCTTGAATGTACATAGCTAATCTTTCTAACCCATATGTAATTTCTCCTGTCTCAAGCTCACATTCAATATTACCTACTTGTTGGAAGTATGTAAATTGAGTTATTTCCATACCATCTAACCAAACTTCCCATCCAAGTCCCCAAGCACCAACTGTGGCAGCTTCCCAGTTGTCTTCAACAAATCTTATGTCATGTTCACTTGGGTCAATTCCAATTTCTTTTAAGCTCTCTAAATACAATTCTTGTATATTATCTGGAGATGGCTTTAGTATAACTTGGAATTGATGATGTTGATATAATCTGTTTGGGTTTTCACCATATCTTCCATCTGCTGGTCTTCTTGAAGGCTCTACATAGCATACTTGCCAAGGCTCAGGTCCTAATGATCTTAAAAAAGTATTAGGATTCATAGTTCCAGCACCTTTTTCAACATCGTAAGGTTGCATCATGATACAACCTTGCTTTGACCAGTATTTTTGCAATGCCAGTATCATTTCTTGAAAATTCATAAAAATCCCTCCTATAACAATAAAGCCTCTCGTCTACACGAAAGGCTATTTTAATAGTTCTTCTACAACTTTTAGAATATCAAATTCTATAAAATTTGTCAATGTTAGTGATAATTCTTATAATTATCTTCTTTTCATTTTTTAAAAGTCACTTTATATCTATTTATTTTCGTCTTCGTTTTCATTATTCTTTTCAGATTCTTCTTTCATTAGATCAGCAGTTACATCTTTATCATCTTCTTTTTTATCAACTACTACATCTTTTACATCTTTGGCTGCATTAGTTATCATATTCTTCAAAACATGAAGTTTTTCTTCATTTAATTCACCTAAGTCTACAACTTCACCATCTTCTTCATTTTGAACTTTTATACGATATTTACTTATAACAGCAGCTGATAAACCAACTAGAGTAGCTAATGGTACAAAAGCTAATCCAACAACTCCTACTGTTAAAGGAATATTCATCATAGTTTTTCCATCTTTTTCAACTATTACTCTTACAACACTACTTTTTTTAAGAAGTTCTTTTAATTGATATTTTATATTTTCTCCATCTTTACCAAATACTTCTTCCATAGTTTCTTTAGCAGATTTAGCTTTACAATTACAAGTATTCTTTTTATTTTCTAAATATATTACTGCCTCAATTACATCTCCATTACATTCCACTAATGCTTCTTTTGCTTCTGCATAAGTTGCTCCTGGAACTCTTTCAAAGACTGAATCAACCATTTCAATAGTTATATTACTACTCATTATTATCCACTCCCTTATTGTTTTTTACACTTTGCAATACGTGTAATGATTTTAGATTAATATTATCAACATAAACTTTCAAATATTTTTCTAGTATATTTTCGAGTTCATGTGTTATATATTTTGATACTTTAGCTTTGCTACATGTTAAAATATCATTCCTTAATACATATTCCATGAGACTAACAGTTGTTAAATCCAGTTTTATATTATTATCAAAAAGTGTATTACACTTACTACATAGTATACCACCTTCATAAACATTAAACATAGAATTTTGCAAAATTTTACTTCCGCAATTAATACATTTATTTACTATTGGTTTAAATCCTATATAGTCCAAGAACTTTAACTCAAATGCAGCTGTTACAAATCTATTATCTGTATTTTCTTGTGTATATAAATACAGCGTCTGTGCAAGTAATATAAATAACCTATTATTAGTCTGATTTTCAAGTATAGAATTTTCAACTAATTTTGTAATATATGTAGCATAAGAAAATGCCTCTATATCGTAGGATATATTATAAAAACTCTTTATGATTTCACTTTGAGTAACCTTGTACATATTTCCTTGTTTTTTTAAAGTAAAATTGCTATAAGAAAATAACTGTGATGATGAAAGTAAAGAGCTCTTATTTTTTTTAGCTCCTTTTGCTATTGCAGATACTTTTCCAAGCTTTCTCGTAAACAGAGTAAGTATTATATCACTTTCCTTGTACCTTATAGCTTTAAGTACTATCCCCTGGGTGTTCAGGATTATCATCGTCTTCTTTTTTCTCCCTTACTTCTTCGACTTCTTCACTTAGGTTTTTGCAATCACAGAAGTATAGATATGCATCTATACTGCCTGTTTTTTTAAAAACTTCCCAACTGATATTGTTCATTTTTAAAAAACCCCCTTCTTACATTTATACTTATATTTTTAGTAAGAAGAGGATAAATCATACATAAAGTTATTAAACAATTTTTGACAATAACGCTGTCGTTATTATAAAATAAACTGCTATACCAGTTATATCAAGAGCTGTAGATATAATTGGTGATGAAACTGTAGATGGATCTGCATCCATCTTTTTTAATAAAACAGGCATAAATGCACCTATTGTTGCACCCAAAACCATATTTATAAATAATGATATTGAAACAATTAATACAATGTCTAATTTTTTCATAACAAAGTAAATTACAATACCTGTTATTATACTACACAAAAGACCTGTAATAATTCCTACAATACCTTCTCTTACCACATTGCTAAAATTCAAATCTTTATTAGACAGTGTTATTACTGTAACAGAAGATGATTGTGTTCCAATATTACCACCCATACCTATTACTACAGGTATAAAAAATACCAGTGGAGCATATATAGGGTTCATTATATAATCTAAATTAGAAAGTATTAGAGAAGCCAATAGACCTCCAATTAATGTAATAATTAACCATGGCAGTCTACCTCTAAGAGCTGATATTGTCTGCTCTTTCAATGTAGGATTTTCCTTTTCAGCAACTTCTCTTTCATGCTCTGAACTTCCTGCAAATTTATACATATCTTCAGTTGCTT
The DNA here is from genome assembly GCF_020658455.1 of Clostridioides sp. ES-S-0005-03. NCBI lineage: Bacteria > Bacillati > Bacillota > Clostridia > Peptostreptococcales > Peptostreptococcaceae > Clostridioides > Clostridioides sp. ES-S-0005-03. Next base: position 1,679,553 of record NZ_JACVWI010000001.1, read on the forward strand.
CTTCTTCCATAACATCTATTATATCATCTACTGTTATTATCCCTTTTAACTTTTCTTGTCTATCTACTACTGGAATTGCTATTAAATTGTATTTCGATACTAACCTAACCGCTTCTTCTCTATCTTCATCTACATAAACAGAAATTATATTTTCACTCATTAAATCTTCTACTATATTTGCATCTCTCGCTATTATTAGCTCTCTTAAAGATAATACTCCAACTAGCTTTTCTTCATCATCAACTACATATATATAATAAATAGTCTCAGCTTCATCAGCTTCTTCTCTCATATGTTCTATTGCCTCAAGAGCTGTCATATCTTTATTTATAGAAATATATCCAGTGGTCATTGTTCCACCTGCAGAGTCTTCATCATAGAATAATAATTCTTTTACATAGTCAGCGTTTTCTTGATTTAAAAGATTTATTATATGTTCTCTTTCTTCTTCTTCAAGTTCACTAAGTTTATCTGCCATGTCTCCAAGAGACATAAGTTCAAGTATGTTTTTTGCATGTTCTACATCTAACTTAGATAAAATACTAATAAAAAACTCTACACTACCTTCTTCTAATATAGAAGATGCCATATCTAGAGGAAGTACTTCAAACAGTTGAATTTTCATGTCTTCCTCTAAATTTTCCATTATATCGAATATATCAATTATATGATATTCCTCTATTAATTCTCTTAACTCCAATACTTTATTATTATCAATTAATGATTTTACTTCATATAATAAATCTTGGGAAGCATCCAGTTTCCTATCCATATAACCCACCTTTATTTATCATTATATCCAAAATTATTTATATAATTTTGTAAATTTCTCCAATTTTCTTTAACCTTAACCCATAACTGGAGATTTATTTGTGAACCTAAAAGTAATTCTATATCTTGTCTTGCTGATTTACCTATTCCTTTTAGTTTCCTACCATTCTTTCCTATTATTATTCCCTTATGTGAATCTCTTTCACAATATATTACAGCAGATACATCTACTATTTCTTTATCATTTCTTGCTTTCATTTTTTCAATTTCAACAGCTACACCATGAGGTATTTCATCATTAAGATAATGAAGAACTTTTTCTCTTATAAGTTCTGCTATTAATACTCTCTCTGGTTGATCTGTAATCATATAATCTGGAAAATACTTTGGTCCTTCTTCTAAGTAATTTTGTATAACTTTTATTAGAGTATCTGTATTTTTTCCTTTTAACGCTGATATTGGTACTATCTCTTTGAAAATACCTTCTCTATCATACATTTTTATTATATCAAATAATTCATCTTTTTGACCTAGTTGGTCTATTTTATTTACAACTAGAATTATTGGTGTCTTAACAGATTTTAAATCCTCTATTATTTTTCTGTCTCCAGGACCTATTTTTTTAGAATCATCAACTACAAATAATATTAAATCTACATTTTTAAAAGCTTCTGTTGCTGCCTTTACCATGAATTCACCTAATTTATTTTTAGGTTTGTGAATACCTGGTGTATCTAAAAATACTATTTGAGTTTCTTCATCTGTATAGACTGCTTGTATTGTATTTCTTGTAGTCTGAGGTTTATCACTCATTATAGCTATCTTTTCCCCTACTACATTATTCATTAAAGTAGATTTCCCTACATTTGGTCTACCTACTATACTGACAAATCCTGATTTGAACATTAACTGTCTCCTAACTTTTATCTTCTTGTATTTAATTGCTTTAAATTTATTTTAGTTTTTTAATTTATTTTAAATCATTTCCAGAGAAATAGTTTGGTAGCAAATCTTTTATATCATGCTCAAACACCTCTCCTTTAGTATATCCTGTTATTATTTTTATATCAGAACCAAACTCTATAATTACTTGTCTACATATTCCACAAGGATATGTTTGTTCATTATTTTCTGAGTTATCACTTGCTATTGCTATTTTATATATATCCTTATCACCTTCTGATATAGCTTTAAAAATAGCTGTTCTTTCTGCGCAATTTGTTCCACCTAATGATGCACATTCTATATTACATCCAGTATAAACTTTTCCACTCTTAGTCAAAAGAGCTGCACCCACTCTAAAACTTGAGTAAGGAGCATAAGAATGTTGTCTAGCATCTTCTGCCAACTTTAACAATTCTATGTTGTCCACAACATCTCCTCCTGTATACACTTATTAGAATTTATTTTTATTTAATACTCTACATTATATCATAAAAATTTAATTGTAACAGATTTGTTTCATTGTTAAATATTTTATGTACATTCATTTTAATTATAAAACATTCCAAGCTGAAATACTAATACTGCTATTAACACGCCTAACAAAGCTCCTGCTATGGTTTCCCAGAATGTATGTATTTTTCCCTCAATCCTACTTTGAGCAACCAATACAGCCATTATATATGCAAGAGTAGATGCAACTACTCTTTCTGTCATAAGTGTAATTGCAGTTGCTATAGCAAATGCTAAAGCAGCATGACCACTTGGCATACCTCCTTTTAAAGGTGTCCCTGTTGAAGTCAATGCTTTTACTACTACTACAGCTATAAGAACCAATAATATGCATATCAAGGTTATATGTAATTCTGATTCTCTTATCTTGTAAATTAACATTCCAGATATATCTGTCAATTTATCATAAAATAAAATATATCCAACTACTACTGAGTTTAATGCTGCTACTAGTACACCACCTGCTGCAACATCTTTTGCTATTTTTGCAAGTACATGATATTCATCAGTTACCAGGTCTACTGCTTTTTCTATAGCTGTATTAAACATCTCAGCAACTACAACTAAACATATAGACATCAGTAACATTATCATTTCCAATTTTGAAAAGTTAAAAAATAAACTTATTATAAGCACAGCAACTGAGCCTAAGTAATGTATTTTCATATTCCTTTCAAATTTAAATGTATATAATATTCCTTCTATAGCTGCATTAAAAGCTTTAATTATACCTTGACGAGTTTTTCCTGTTTTCATAAGAATTACTCCCTTGTTATGTTTAACTTATTTAATATGTATTCTTCTTTTTCTCTCATTTCTTTTGTATTTTCATCTGTATCATGGTCATACCCTAAAAGATGAAACATACTATGACATATTAAAAAACATACTTCTCTTTCAAAGCTATGATTATATTCTATGCTTTGCTCTAAAGCTCTTTCAAGAGATACTACTATATCTCCTAAAGATTCTTCTTCCAATTCAACATCTTCAAAATCATCACTTAAAAGAGGAAATGATAAAACATCAGTTGGTCTATCAACTCCTCTATATTCTCTATTTAATTCATGAATCTCTTTATTATCTACAAAAGAAAGACTCACTTCATAATTATCATCATATCCTTCATAATCCAAACACTCTAAAATTATATCTTTTATTTTTTCTATTAGTTCTTCATTTACTTCTAATTTATCTTGTCTATCATCTAATATCAAATCCATTAATTACACCTACTTTTTATTCATTAATAATGCTATACATCTATATTACTACACTTTTACTTTCTTTTGAAAGTCTTTTCCTGTATTTTCATTTTTTTGCGCTCTTCTTTTTTAAATTCTTCTTTTTTATCATGCTTCTCATAAGCTCTTATTATTCTCTGTACTAACTCATGTCTTACAACGTCTCTGTCTGTTAACATTATAGAGCCTATCCCTTGAACGCCCTTAAGAATCTCTGTAGCTTGTATAAGACCACTTTTTTTATTTTGTGGCAAATCTGTTTGTGTTATATCACCTGTAACTACAGCCTTAGAACCAAATCCTAATCTAGTTAAAAACATTTTCATTTGCTCAGAAGTTGTATTTTGAGCTTCATCTAATATTATAAAAGAATTATCAAGAGTTCTACCTCTCATAAATGCAAGTGGTGCAACTTCTATAGTACCTCTTTCTAAATATTTATTAAACTTATCAGCACCCAACATTTCAAATAACGCATCATATAATGGTCTTAAATATGGGTCTACTTTATCTTTTAAATCTCCTGGTAAAAATCCTAAACTTTCTCCAGCTTCCACTGCTGGTCTTGTAAGTATAATTCTACTAACTTCATCTCTTTTAAAAGCTTTCACTGCCATAGCCACAGCAAGATAAGTCTTTCCTGTTCCAGCAGGACCAACACCAAAAGTTATATCATTATTTTCTATAAGCTTTATATACTCTTTTTGCCCTAAAGTTTTAGGTTGAACAGCTTTACCTCTTTGAGTTATAACAATTGTACCTTCAAGTTCTTTTATCTTTTGCTCACTACCTTCAAGTAAAAGAGATAATGAATAAGAAATGCTTTGTTTATCTAAATGCTTACCATTTGATACAGTTTGATGCAATTCATTCATAAGTTTTAATGCAGAATCTACATTTTTTTCTTCTCCTATTAAAATTATATTGCCTTCTCTAAGTATTACATCTATATTTAAAGTTTTCTCTATCAATTTTACATTTTCATCAAAGTTGCCAAATAACTCTCTTTCAAAATTGCCATCTGCTATTGTAAATTTTTTTTGTATTATCAATTGAATTAATCCTCCTCAAGTTTTAGGTTAAATTTTATTAATTGTTGTTACTATTATTATTTTGACTATTGTTACTATTTTGATTACTATTATTTCCATCAGAATTATTTTGGTCGTTATTATCTTTATTATCCTCATTAAACTCATTTCTTATATCATTTATTGGTCTTTTTTGTGGATTAGAAGGAACTTCCTCTTCTCCCTCTTTTGGTTTACTATCTTCCTTTATAAATCTTTCTGCCTCTGCTTTACTAAGAGGATAAATTTTAGCGATATTTTCACTAGTTTGAACTGTTATTAAATATTCTAACATATTTTTATTAACCTTATAGCTATGTTTTACATCTATTATTCTAGCCGAAGCTGGTATTATGTATTCTAATTCTTTTAAAGCTTTTTCAGATAATTCTTTTTTCAACTCTTCTTTGTTCTTTTTCACTTCAACTTTTTTGGTTTCATAAAAAGTACTCGTCTTTATTTTTATAGGGAAAGTATAATCTCCCATTGAAAGTCTTTTTTCTTTATTTTCAACAACATAATTTTTATATTTTATATTTTTTCTAATTGTAAATTCTTTATCATAAAAACTTATTGTGTGTACCTTTTTCTTTTCTCCAGTTTTTTTATTTACAGTATCTACATAGCTTGCCTTTTTAGTAGATTCATAAAAAGTACTTGCCCATACTTCGGGTATTGATTTTGTATTAGCACCATTTAGTAAAACAGCGCCCTTTTGGACTATATCTCCAGATTTAACAACAGACTTACCACTTCTAGGGATTACCTTTTCTATTATACCATTTTTTAAAGCAATTACATTACAATAATTTGATTGGTCTGTAGATTTTAAGGATTCAGCCTTTTTTGTAACAGTAACAAATATATTGGTTCCTTTTACATTAATAGATAAATATGCGACATCATTAAATTTTGACATCATATGGTCCCTAACTTCTTTTCTGTCAATACTCTTTTTGTATACTCCTGGTCTTACTCCAACTTTATAAAGTTCACTTCTAAGAGTTTCTTTTTTTATACCTTCTGGAGATTGTATATATACATCTGTTACAAATTGTGATGTTGACATCAATAAAAGTAAAGAAACAATAGCACAAATCCACATACCTTTGTGCTTATAAATTCTTTTAATAATAAAAGGAACTCCTGTTTTTTGTTTTACCTTAATATCAAACTTACTTCCTCTATAAATATTCTTAAATTCTTTTATATCTTGTCTATTTATATTAAACTCGATTTTAGTATTTTTTATTCTAGTTACATTGTAAACATTTATTCCATTTCTTATAAGATGATTTAAAAATTGTTCAAGCCCTACTCCTTCCACAACTATAACATAGTATCCCCTTATAAAACTTATCAAGTGTATCTCCTCCTAATCAACATACTCCACATTGTATATAATTCCCTTTATACCTATCTCACTGTCAGTAATATACTTAAGCGAAAGTTTATCCCCAGATATTTTAATTGTTTTTACCTTAGTCTTTATTTTTATTAAATCAACTTCATATTCTAGTATTGATAGATAATTTTCTATACTCATAAAAGTATTACTTGTAACAGTAACAACTGGTTGATTTACTTGTAAATCAGTGGATATTTCTAACATAAGCATTACCCCCTTAATTAATTTTATGCTTAAAATAGGTATTTATGCACTTTATTGATACTATCATGGAGTAGTTTTAAATTTTTTTAGACAGTAAATACCTAATATTTAATATATTATTTAAACAAGAAAAAGGTAATCATATTGATAAAAATCAACATGATTACCTTTTTACTTTTTTGTATATAAAATATAAAAAGTATACAATTTTTTTATTAGTCTTGCTCTATTAAACCATATCCACCTGCTTTACGCTTATATACTATATTTATTTCAAAGTTATCTTGATTTCTAAACATATAGAAGTTGTGTCCTACCAACTCCATTTGAAGAATTGCCTCTTCTGAACTCATAGGTTTTACATTAAATTTCTTTCTTCTCTCTATAACTATATTTTCATCTTCCTCATCATCATAGTCATAATCATTAAATTCGCTACTATTATCTATAAAGTCAATATTTTCAAATCTTATGCTCTTATTATTTTGAACTTTGTCTTTAACCTTAGTCTTATACTTTACAACTTGTCTACTTAATTTGTCACAAACAATGTCAATTGCTGCATATAAATCTTCTTCTACGTCTTCTGCCCTTATTATTTGACCATTAATAGGAATTATTGTAACCTCCACTTTCTGTCTATCCTTTTTCGCACTTACTGTTACTTTCACTTCTGATTCAGGATCAAGGTATTTTTCTAACCTACTTAATTTTCCATCTACGTATCCTTTTATTCCGTCAGTTAATTTCATTTGTCTTCCAGATACTATTATTTGCATAAAAACCTCTCCCTTCGAGCCTTTCCAATTCTAATACTTTAATATGTTAATCTTTAAATATATTTTTGATACATTTATTATATTTAAATTAATATAATTGTATATGAAAATGATTATTTTTAATAGTCTATTCATTTTTTATTTGATATGATATTATTAAAAGTACGGGGTAATTTACAAAACCTTTACATTCTATTTATTAATAAACCATATAAAATAATTCAAAAATCCAGCATAAACCAGCCATATCAAATAAACCAAATTTATATATCCAGCTCTCTTATCTATTTTAGAAAATTTTAAAATAACTATTATAGAAACCATAATCATTATTATTATGTCTATTAAAGCTGTAAATCTAAGTCCAAATCCAAAAAATAGTATACTCCAGACAAAATTTAATGCAAGTTGTAATCCATAATAAAACACTGCATCTCTTACTTTAGGCAAGTTGTAACCTTTTTTTAATATTAGGTATGAAGATATACCCATCAATATGTACAATATAGTCCAAACAATAGGGAAGATAAAAGCTGGTGGTGCAAAGCTTGGTTTTGTAAGTTGTAGATAGTACGTTGAAATATCTGTTCCACTAATCAACATGGTCAAAATACTACTTAAATAACCTATTATTAATGGTATTGATATGTTTATCAAAAAATTTCTAATTTCCTTTACCGATATAATCAAATTTTTCCCCTTCTTTCAAAATTTTCTTTGATTATAGATATGCTCAGATATGACTTGTTATTCTCAAAAATTATAAAAAGCCTAGAGATTTCTCTCTAGGCTATATCAATCTATTGTAAGTTTTGTTTTACCAACTTATTTATAAGTTTTCCGTCAGCTCTACCCTTAACTTTTGGTTGAATAACTGACATTATTTTTCCCATATCCTTCATAGATGTTGCCCCTACTTCAGATATAGTACATTTTACAATTTCTTCTAACTCTTCTTCGCTTAATTGTTGAGGTAGGTACTCTTTTAAAACTTCAATTTCAGCTTCTGTTTCTTTTACTAAGTCTTCTCTTCCAGCTTTTTCAAATTCAACTAATGCATCTCTACGTTGCTTTAATTGTTTTGCTATTACATCGATAATTCCATCTTCATCAAGTTCAGTTCTATTATCAACTTCATACTGCTTTATGGAAGCTCTTATTAAAGTTACTACAGATTTTCTCACTGTATCTTTGTTTTTCATCGAAGATTTCAAATCCTCTTGTAACTTTTGCTTAAGGGACATCCCCTTCACCTCTTTATTCTTATTTACTACTATTTTTTAGCGTTTTTTCTTCTTGCTGCTTCAGCTTTTTTCTTACGCTTAACGCTTGGCTTATCATAGTGCTCTCTTTTTCTTACTTCTGACATGATGCCAGACATTGCACATTGACGCTTAAATCTTCTTAAAGCGCTGTCTAATGTTTCATTTTCTCTAACTCTTACTTCTGACATTTCTTTTTCCCTCCCTCCAATAGCGCAATTATGCTGGGACTGTAACTATGTTCTTTTTGCATAATATGCATTACAACCTAACACTTTGTTTATTATAAACTAAATTTTTACTTTTATCAAGTATTTTTATCAAGAAGGAACTCAATTTTTCAATAATTTAGTTTAGTTTTGTTCTGCTTCGTAATTAGGAAGCTTTTTACCTGCTAAAATATGATAGTGCAAATGCTTAACTTCTTGCCCTCCATCGCTTCCACAATTATTTATGATTCTGAATCCAGTTTGGTCAAAACCTTTCTCTTTAGCTATTTTATTAATAACAACATGAATATGTGACACAATATCCATTTCTATATCAGGAATATCAATTACACTATCATAATGTTTTTTAGGTACAACTAATATGTGATATGGAGCAACTGGGTTCAAATCATTAAATGCCAATACTCTTTCATCTTCATAAACTTTAGTTGAAGGTATTTCTCCGTTCGCTATTTTACAAAATATACAATCCATTTCCTTCCACCTCCTATCTTATAAATATTATAATTTCTACATGTTATAGCAAAATTCCTTCTACATATTCATTTTTTACATCATTTATTTTTACTTTTAATATCTGACCTTGTATGTTTTTGTCACTTTCAACAACAACTCTTATATAATTTGAAGTCAGTCCTTCAAACTTATTGCCCTCTATATTTTGTTCAAATAAGACTTCTAATTCACTACCAATAAATTTAGTTGCAAATTTACTAAAGTTTTCTTTACTTAAATTTAAAAGTTGTTCACTTCTAAAGTGTTTCATTTGAGGGTCAATTTGATTTTCCATAGTTGCAGCTGGAGTTCCTTTTCTTGGCGAATATTTAAAAATATGCATTTGTGAAAGCTCTATATCTTTTAAGAAATTGTATGTTTGTTTAAATTCCTCATTAGTTTCTCCTGGAAAACCTACTATTACATCTGTAGTTATTGCTACATTTGGTATTTTATCTCTTAATCTATCCACAATAGTCTTATACTCTTCAGTTGTATATCTTCTATTCATTCTTTTTAGAGTTTCATCACATCCACTTTGAAGAGATAGATGATAATGAGGACAAACCTTCTCCATCTTTAAAACTTCATTCACAAATTCATCAGTAAACAAAATCGGTTCAACAGAGCTAAGTCTAATTCTTTCTATTGCATCTATTTCATTTATTTGTTTTATTACATCAAGAAGTTTAATATCCTTATCTTTTAAATCTTTTCCATAAGAGGCTACATGTATTCCTGTTAATACCACCTCTTTATAGCCATTTTTAGCCAATTTTTTCACTTCATCAACTATACTATCAATATCCCTACTTCTAACACGTCCTCGGGCATAAGGAATGATACAGTAGGTACAAAATCTGTCGCATCCATCTTGAATTTTCATAAATGCTCTAGTCTTTCCATTAGTTTGACTAATTTCTATTTCTTCAAATGCTTTTACCTTCATTATATCATCAACTGTGCTAACTTTTTTACTTGCATCTATCCTTCTAATCTCTTCAACAATCTTCCTTCTATCATTTGTACCCATGACTAGGTTTACTTCTTCTATATCCAAAATTTCTTCTGGCGATACTTGTGAATAACATCCCACAACGGCTATTATTGCATCTGGATTTTTCTTTTTAACTCGTCTTATATATTGACGAGATTTTCTATCACTCATATGAGTTACGGTACATGTATTTATAACATAAACGTCTGCATATTCTTCACTATTAACTTGTTCATATCCATCTTTTTCAAATAGTTCTAGCATAGCTTCAGTTTCGTATTGATTGACTTTACACCCAAGTGTATAAAAAGCTACTTTTTTCAATTTATTATTCTCCTCCTAAATCACTTAGCTCATACAAAGCTATTGTTGATGCTACAACAGAAGCTGTCTCAGTTCTCAATATTCTAGGTCCTAATGATACAGTACTGCAATTATCTTTTTGAACTTGCTCTATTTCTTTCTCAGCAAAACCACCCTCTGGACCTACAAAAATTCCAACTCTATCTATATTAGAATCACAATTTTTAAGTGCCTGTTTTATTGAGACAGTTCTTTCGTTCTCATAAGGACAAATATTTACATCATTTTTTTTCATATCTTCTAAAGCTTCTTTAAAACTTAAAACACCTCTTAAATTTGGAATTTTACCTCTTTTACTTTGCTTTGCGGCTTCATAAATTATTCTTTCCCAACGTTCAAATTTTTTATCTTCTTTTTTATCATCAACTTTAGCAACACTTCTCTTAGTTTGAACTAATATTATTTCATCTACACCAACTTCAGTTAGTTTTTGAAGTATCATCTCCATCTTTGGAGCTTTTGGAAGACCTTGATATAATTTTATCTTAAGTTTAGATTCTCTATTTATATCAACTTCTTCTAAAATTTTTAAATTAACCATATTTTTTTCTATATTTGTTATCTCGCAAATATACTCATTATTATCTTTATCACATATCTCAAGTTTTTCTCCTAGTTTACACCTTAAAACTTTTGAAATATGTTTTACATCTTCACCTTCTATAATGCAGGCTTTGTCTTGTAAATTTATATTATTTTTTTCAACAAAGAATCTATCCATTATATTCCACCCAGCCTTTTACTTTTTAAGTTTAGAAACTATCGCTGACCATTCACCTAGTTTTTGAACCTCAACTATTTCAAATCCATTTTCGATTAAGCTTTCTTTAACTTCCTCTACTTTGTCCAAAATTATACCTGAAGATATAAATATAGCATCTTCTTTCATAAAATTTTGTACATCTTTTGCAAGTATTTTTATTATATCAGCGATTATATTTGCAACTACAACATCAGCTTTATCTTTTATTACATCTGTTAAATTCCCATGCATTACAGATACATTCTCTTCAACTTTATTTTCAAGCACATTTTCTTTTGCAACTTTCACTGCAACTTCGTCTAAATCTACAGCTACAACCTCTTTTGCCCCTAATTTAGCTGCTGCTATTGCAAGAATTCCGCTACCACAACCAATATCAAATACTTTAGAATCTTTATTTACATATTTCTCTAATTCTCTAATACACATACTAGTAGTCTCATGTGTTCCTGTACCAAAAGCCATACCAGGGTCAAGCTCTATTATCAAATCCCCTTCTTGCATATCGTAATCTTCCCATGTAGGTTTTACTACTACCTTTTGACCTACTTTTGTTGGTTTATAGTATGCTTTCCATGCATTTGCCCAATCAGCTTCATTTACTTGGTCTAATGACACACTTCCTTCACCTATATCTATACCAAAATCTCTTAGTCCTAAAACTTTTTGCTTTATTATTTCGACAAATTCCATCACATTTTTTTCTTCTGACACATAAGTCTTTATCAGTACACCATCTTCTTCATTCTTTTTAAATACTTCTTCTTCTACATAATCCCAATCTAATTCATTTTTCTTTTGAAATAAGAAATCTTTTGGGTCTTCTATTACAGCCCCTCCAGCACCTTGTTCATATAGTATATTTGTTATTGGCTCAACTGCCTCTGTTGTTGTTTTTATAGTTACTTCTATCCAATTATTCATAAGTTTACCTCTCTTTTCTATATTAATTTTCCTATTTTTCCATAACTTTTATTATATCACAAATATCATACTTTTTTGTTTTATAAATTTTTTATTAGTTTATATCTACATTATAGTTAATTTACTTAATTTATAATAAATTGTCTAACTTATTTTTAGCACTTTATTTGATTATGCTTTTCCCTTAATACATTTTAAATAGTTCACATTATATTTATTATATACAAATTAGCAAGATATACATTTTAAACAAAAATTTTTGGTTATTTTATATGTTTCCTACAATAAAATCATCTGATATTATATAATTAAATTTTAAATTATTAAGGAGAATTACAATGTCAGAAGTAATATTAAAAGATATATCAAAACTTTATTCTAATGGATTTAATGCAGTAAAAAATATAAATATAGATATTAAAGATAAGGAATTTATAGTTTTAGTGGGACCATCTGGTTGTGGTAAATCGACAACGCTTAGAATGATTGCTGGTCTTGAAGAAATATCTTCTGGAGAATTATATATAGGAGATAAACTTGTCAATGATATAGAACCAAAAGATAGAGACATAGCAATGGTTTTTCAAAATTATGCTTTATATCCTCACTTATCTGTTTATGAAAACATGGCATTTGCACTTAAACTTAGAAAAATGCCAAAAGATGAAATAGATAAAAAAGTTAAAGAAGCCGCTAAAATATTGGATTTAGTCCCTCTTTTAGATAAAAAACCTAAAACACTATCTGGTGGACAAAGACAAAGAGTTGCTCTAGGACGTGCAATAGTTAGAAATCCTAAGGTATTCTTAATGGATGAACCTTTATCTAACTTGGACGCAAAACTTAGAACTGCCATGAGAACAGAAATAACTAAGTTACATCAACAGCTTGGAACTACATTCATCTATGTAACACATGACCAAGTTGAAGCTATGACTATGGCTGACAGAATAGTAGTAATGAAAGACGGAGTGGTACAACAGATTGCAACTCCACAAGATGTATACGACTATCCAGCTAATGTGTTTGTTGCAGGATTTATTGGAGCTCCACAGATGAACTTTATTAATGTTACATTAATAGAAGAGAATGAAGAAATATATGCTAAAAACGAATACATTAAGATAAAATTAAATAGAGAAAAACACTATGATTTAATAAAAGACAACTATATTAAAAAAGAAGTTATTATGGGTATTAGACCAGAAGATATACATATAGAAGATACTTTTGTTAAATCTAATCAAGATACTTGCTTTAAATCAACAGTTGAAATAAAAGAGCTTATGGGGGCAGAGACCTATGCTCATTTAAAATTAGATGTAAATACAATAACAATTCGATTTGACAGCAAAAATAGAGTTGATGTTGGTGATAATTTAACTCTTTCAGTTGATAATAATAGAGTACACTTATTTGACAAAGAAACTGACTTAGCTATAAGATAAGAGTATAATCTTATTTCTAAGGAGACTCTATGGAAAACTTGAAAAGTTTTTTTGAAAAACAACTCAATAAAAAAATAAATATTTACCCTTATAAAAATCAACGTTTAGATGCCAATAGTCATTTAGTTACTTTTAATGATACTGTTTATGTTATTGATTTTTTAGATGAAAATAACTTAGATAATCTAAATGGACACTTTTATTTAATTTATCAGCCACATATAGATTTTGAATATCTAAAAGGTATTTTTTATAACTTATATGATGATATAAATACAATTCAACATAGTAGTTTTTTTGTAGTAAACTCTAAGTATAACTTAGACATTAATGTAACTACACAAAATATAATTGAAACTGAAACTTATCAAAGTACTTATATTTTCTATCTTGGTGAGTTAGATAACAAATCTGATTTTAATTTTAGATTGCAGTTATGCTCTGATTTACTATCTTATATTGTAAAAGATAATGCTAAGGATAAATTTTTAAATTTATTTGACCTTATTAGGTATAAAACTTTAGACTTAATTAACAAAGACGATGTACTTAATAGACTGATAGACTTTAACAAGATAAAATCCATTGATGAAGAACTTCTATCTACAGGAATAAAATTTATAAATAATGACTTAAACATCTCTAAAACATCTAGTGATATGTTTTTACATAGAAATACACTGGTATATAGGTTGGAAAAAATTAATGAAATACTCAACCTTGATTTAAAAAACTTTGAAAATGCAATGATTTTTTATCTAAGTGTAAAATCTTATTTTCTATATAAAAAAAATTAACTGCTAAATCAAGCAGAAATGCTAATTCACATTTCTGCTTGATTTTAAGTTAAAATACTATATACTTTATCAAATGTTATTTATCAAATATTCTCTCCTTTAAACTTGTAAATATTTGATAAGATATCCTTTTTTATAAATAATATCTTTAATCTTATTGAATCTATTATTTCTTTAATACATTATTTCGCTTGCTTTAATTGTTTTGTAAAAACAAAGTTTAGCAAAAAACTTATTGTGCCTAAAATCACCATAACATATCCTAAAATTTTAAATTGACTTGATGTTATAGTTGCTTCAAACACCATTCCAAGTAGTACAGTAGCAAAAATTGAACCTAAATAACGACTAGTTTGAAATAGACCAGAGGCTGTACCTATGCTCTCAGGAGGACTTTCTTTAAACATTGAAGATTGTAATGCTACATTACCAACTCCATAACTAACACCTGCTAATGATAAAATTATCCCCTTACCTATTACTGGTATTTGAATAAAGATTAATGAAAGAAGTATTGCACTAATCAACATAAAAATTGATGACACTATAAGAGGTACTCTAGTTCCAGATTTGTCTATCCATTTTCCAGTCAATGGAGATATGAAAATTCCTATACCAGACATGAACAACATAAATAGACCAGTTGACCTAGCACTGTAATGTAGTGCATCTTGAAAATAACTTGGAAGACCAAAAAATAAGATATAATTGAAGAAGTTTAATATAATAAACTGTAAATATACCTTTGATAACTTAGGATTACTCATAAAAAGTTTAATATCTATAAAGGGTAATCTCGTTCTCAGTTCATGCCAAATAAAAATGCACATCAAAATTAATCCTAATACAAATTGCTCTAAATTAAAAGACTCCTTAACTGATAATAAGAATAGTAATATAAAAATCATTGCAATTGAAAATAAAACTATACCAACAACATCTAATCTTGATAAAACATTCTTAAAAGTCTCTTTTATACTTTTTTTCTTTTTTATTTCTTTTGGAAATAAAAAATATCCTAGACAAATGGCAACCATAACAATTGGTATATTTACAAGAAATATAGCATGCCATCCACCTAAATCAAGCAATACTCCGCCTAAAGTTGGACCTAATCCTGCTGTAGTTGAAGCAAAAATAGTTAAAACTGCTAATGCAGAAGATTGTCTTTCCTTTATATTATTTTGTATAAGAGCAACTCCAGATGGATACAATGTACTTGTTCCAATAGCTTGAATTACTCTTATAAAAATCAATATAAAGAATGATTGAGTAAATGGTACCATAAATGCTGAAAAACTTACGAGTATTAAACCACTTAAAAATAAAACTTTTCTACCTATTAAATCTCCAATCTTTCCTGAAACTGGCTGTGCAATAGCACTAGCTAAATAAAAGGCTGAAACCATCCAAGACACAGTTGTAAAACTAATATTAAAATCGTTTTGTATACTATGTAATGCAAGTGAAATCATAGATGAATTAAGAGGATTCAGCATAGTTCCTGAGCCTATAGCCACTAAAAAAAGAGTTCTTTTAGCATTTATCTTACTCATATATCATGCCCCCAATATTTTTGATTCATTTATCTTATAAAAAAGCTGCTCCTATAATTCCTGCATCTGAACCTAGGGTTGCACATACAATTTTTGCTATATCTTCTTTTTTGTATAAAACAAACTTTCTTACCAATTCTTTAATCCCATCAAGTATTATATCACTTGCTTTAGAAACTCCTCCACCAATTGATATCACTTCTGGGTCTAATGTATTTATTGTATTTGCAAATGTTTTTGCTAAATAAGTTTTAAATCTAGTTATTACTTCAATTGCAACTGTGTCATTTTCTCTATATGCATCAAACACCATCTTTGCATTTATTTTTTTTAAATCTCCTTCTGCTAAATCTAAAATCATACTTTTTCTACCTTCTTGTATAAGTTTTTGAGAATATTTTATAATGGCAGTTGCTGAACAAAAAGTTTCCACACAACCATTATTTCCACAATTGCAATCAAAATAGTTTTCTCCTATTACTTGATGCCCTATTTCTGAGCCTAATCCATGGGCTCCAGAAAAAACTTTTTGATTAATTACTATTCCTCCACCTACTCCAGTTCCTAAAGTATATAAAACTCCAACATCTGCACCTTTCATACTTCCAAACTTTGATTCTCCAAGTGCTGCTACTGTTGCATCATTTTCTCCATGAATTTCAACATTTGGAAACCTTCTTTTTAGTTCATTCTCAAAACTTTCTCCATCCCATTTTAAGTTTACACAAGTTACTAAACCTTTTTTATTTATAAACCCAGGTACTCCAAATCCAATAGACTTTATCTCTTTCATCTTTAGATTGTTTTCTTCTAACAATTTATCAATCATTATTTTTATATCATCTAGTATTCCTTCAAATCCCTTTTCAACCACAGTTTTACATTCTGTTCTAAAAAGTATCTTTCCTTGATTATCAACCACACCTGCTTGTATGCCTGTTCCTCCAATGTCTACACCTATATAATACATCTTTCTCACCTTTCTCTTTTAAATTTTATTAATATATATATATTATCATGTCTATATTATATTAAAATGTAAAACCATGCAAATCTTTAATAATATCTTTAATACAAAACAAAAACACCTTCCCATAGTATATTTTCACTATGAGAAGATGTCTATTTTTATAAATTATTTCAATTTATTAGATGTCAAAACAAACTATATTTAAATCAATTATTTTAAACTTTTATCTCGACTTATTTTTTCGTACTAAACAATATCTTTGCAACTATATATCAACCAAATCTTAAATATATTTTTTACAAACATAAATTAGTTTTCCATAACATAATAAGTTGCTTTTATTATTCACCAATCTATACTAAAAATCTTATACACATAATATATATATTTCTTTACATATACATATATTTGACTAAATACATATTTCTTTACATACATATCTAGCCTATTACCTAACCATACATACATATTTCTTTACATATGCACATATCGAAAGCACTTTTTCACGTAAATTTTTCTAACTAAATTATAAGCAAATATGCAATTTGCAAAAGTTTTAATTCTTACAAATAACTTTAAAACTTAGATGCTTTGGCTATACAATATGACTATTTTACTACCAAAATTTTAAGTCTAGGCAATTCCAATAATTATCCCAGCTTTTGAGTTTTTCCAGTACTTAATATAGCACTAAAAACATCTAACTTTATTTCATAGATTATAATTGAGTTTTCTTCATCATTTGGCTGTGCCACATCCGTTCCCACTGGAATCACCCCTTTCTCTTATTTGATTATATTATAGCATATTAGATATGTAGGGACAAGCATTTTTTCAGAAAATTATTTATATTCAGTTTTATTTTTTGTCTATCTTATAGCATGTTAATGTAATTAATATTTATACAATTTACTCTTTACATATATAAACAATAGAAGAATATTTTGAATCTAAGTCAGTCTTATATATAGATTTTAGATTTTTAACACTTATAGTATACTCTTTTCCAGATTCAAATTTAGCCTTTATATTCACTATAAAATCTCTTTTAGAATCTACTATAATATCTTCTACTTGAACTACTGGGTCTATCAAGTAGTTCAATTCATCTTCTGCTAATACCTTATCAAGTGTCATATTAAAAGTAAGAGAAATTCCATCATTATTATTATCAACTGCTTCAAGTTTTAATTTTGGCTTTTCTACACCACCTGCACAAACTGGTAAACTTCCTCCTTGTATACCAGAAGCCATTGCGCTCAATCTACATTTTATAGATGGTTCTTCACAAACATTATATTCATTTCCTGTAGCATTTTCATCTGATATTAATCTACATAAATCTCCCAATTGCTCATATCCTCTAAGAGTTAAAGTCATCCATTGGTCACCAAACCATATTTTTCTACTTACAACACCAAACGAATAATAATCTGATGGTCCTGTCCCTGACATTTTGTCACTATTTTGTGGTACTCCTCCATAGAAACGACCTATCCCATGACCAATTGCCATAGCAAGACCCTCAACATCTAAGTTTTCCATTCTAACTAATCCACCAGATACTAGGACAGTCTTTACTCCATATTCTTCAAATGCATATACATTTGGTTCTATTCTATCCCATTCTAAATGTATATTTATATCTGGATAAAATCCTTTAAATAGTTTTATTAAATATTGGATTGCATTTAAGCCCAATGTCATATGTATTGGAAATTGTGTGCCATTTTGGAATATATCATTTGCTTGTTCTCTTGTAAATAGGGTATGTGCAGATGTTATAGTTCCTTTATATCCAAATTTATATGGTGAGAATTTTTTATTAATGGCCACCTCTGTGTTGTCCTCTTTATGGAAAAGTAACACACCTCTTTCTTTCACAAGATGTTTACATGCTTTCATATGTTCTTCACTTCCTATAATAGGTAATTCATTGTAGTTTTCCACTTTTAGATTATCCTCTAAATCTTCAAAGTGAAGTTGAAGTGTATAATCCCCACAAACTACTCCACCTGCAATAACTAAATGTTTGTCAGCACTTCCCTCAAAATTAATATCAGTTGTTATATGATGAACTCCACCAGTATAATGACCTAAACTTGCAGTTAAAACAGGTACTTCATTTCCACCTTTGTCAATTAACATGTCTCCAGGTTTCAATTTACCTGCCACAGTAAATTTTCCATTAGCAAGTAAAAATACGTGGTCTGCAGTTACGATTAATTCGCTCTTACCATTTTTTATTTTCTTTTCTAACTCATCTGAACTTTCTTCATCTAAAGAACGATATACAATGTATACCATTGATGGTTGTTCTCCACTTTCTGTCCCTGTACTAAATTGTACTTTTACAGGCTCCCATGCAAGATTTATTTTTTCTCCAGCCTTTTTTATAGAACCTCCCAATACCTCATCACCATTTTTAATATTTTGTACTTCTACTTCTCCATCTGGTATTGCAATGAAAGTACCATCTGCAAAGCATGAACAGCAGCAACAACAATCTTCTAAATTCCAGTCTTTATTCTCCATACGTTTAGCTATACAGTCATCAATTAAATGTTCTGTAGAAGATGGAAGTGTTTCTCCTGTCTTACTATTCCTACACATTACCACATGTACTGCTTGATATATTCCTTGGTCTCCACATGAATCATGATATGCCTTTGAAGTAGAAAAATCCATACAATGCATTTCTAAACAAGCCTTTAACTTTTTTTGCTCCAAACGTCTTTTACATTCATTATAATCATAGCCCATAGTAAAACACTCCTCATTATTTTAATTTTCTAATAATATTTCTCTTGCCACTTCTTCGTTGTTCGATTTTAATATATAAATAATTTGTTTAAGATATTTAAATAGATACTCTAAGTCTTCTTTACTTGTATTAAGACCAAAACTAAAACGTATTGAAGCATAGTGTTTTGTGGTTGCTCCTATTGCTTCAAGTACATGAGAAGTTTTTATCCTTTTTGAACTGCATGCAGACCCAGGAGAAACACTTATACCTATATTATTTAAACTTCTTATAATCGCATGACTATCAAGAAGCGGAAAGCCTATATTTAAATTATTTGGAAGTCGATTTTCAAGAGACCCATTCACAATATAATCTGGTTCAATTTTTTCAATCTCTTCTAAGAAAAACTTTCGTAATTCTAAAAGTCTATTTGATTCATCATTCATTTCATTGTAAGCAAGTTTAGTTGCCATTCCTAAAGCCATTATATAACCTACATTTTCTGTACCAGCTCTAAGTCCATATTCTTGTCCTCCACCATGTATTATTGGAACTAAGCTTAATCCATTTTCTACATATATTCCACCAATGCCTTTTGGAGCATATATTTTATGTCCTGAAAATGTAAGAAGTGAAATTCCCCACTCCTTAGGTTTTAAAGGTATTTTACCAAAAGCTTGTATTGCATCCACCATGAAAGGTATATTATAACCTCTACATATATCTCCTATCTCCTTAATAGGATTTATTGTACCTATTTCATTATTTGCAGCCATTACTGATACAAGTATTGTATTTTCCTTTATAGAATTTTTTATATCTTCTGGTGATATCCTTCCCAATTTATCTACATCTATATAGGTTACCAAAAATCCAAGTGTTTCAAGATATTCCATAGTTCTAAGTACTGATGGATGCTCAATCTTAGTGGTTATAATATGACCTTTTTTATCCAAATACTTAAACGCTATCCCTTTTATGGCCAAATTATTTGATTCAGAACCTGAGCCTGTAAGATATATTTCCTCTGTATCAACCATTAAACAGTCTGCTATTGTCTTTCTGGAACTATTTATAATATCGAAAGTATAATGTCCTTGTACTGTTGAACTACTTGGATTAGCATAGCCATAAACCCCATCATAATAATCTTTAAGTAATTTAACTATCTCATCACGAATATAAGTTGTTCCATTTGAATCTAAGTACACTTCTCTAAAATCATTTGCTTTAATTTCAGCACATGGTTTACATGATTTAGCTTCAGGATTTTTTTTCTTTTCTTCCTCTATATAAGAACCATACTTATCTTCATAATCTTTTTTATTATCTTCATATACAAAACTTATTTTAGATTCTTTAATTATGTTATCAAGTTTAGAAAATAATGTGCTATCTAAAAATTCTTTTTCAACTTCTTCATCTGTATAATCTAAAGCTGGATTCTTTATAAGATGTTCAAGAAAACTTTGAACATTTCTACATGTATGCAGATTATGTGCATATGTACTATCTTTTGCAATACTTAATAAAACCTGACTTGATATATTATCTTTTAACCCAAATAAATTTCTAAATTCTACACAATAGCTTTGTATATTTTTAATAATATCCATTTGTATTTGCCTTCTTTCTAATATGATTTAAAAAACATAATACTGACTAGATTTACCAATTTAATCAACTTAAAAAATTTTACTTTCATAGTCCAAAACCATTTCTATTCCATATAATTTCTTACCATCAATATGATTATTTTCTTTAAGAAGCTTCTTTAAATCCTTATCTTTTTTCATTTTTTCTAAATCTATCTTTATACTCCATTTGCCTTTAATATCATTCATATTTAAATTGATATTATTTACCATTCCAATATCTTTATTTAAATTGATTACAGTCTCTTTCATACCTAAATTTTCAATTGTTATGAAGTCTGATTTTATTGGTAAAACAATATCTTTTAATATATCTAACTTCATATATATAGCTTTAACATTAACTTCTCTAAAGAAACTAAGTTGGGATAATGAAATGTCAAAATTAAAACTCTGTAGTTCTTGATTATCACATTCATTTATAAACATATTCCATTCTGTAGAAAATATCTGTTGTAAAGGAAAATAAAGTCCGCCTACATATGGATAACTTTTAGATAACAATTCTATAACCTTTTCTTTTAAATTTGAATCCTCAAGAGCTGTATATTTTACATTGATTATTACATCTGATATACTATCAAAATTAAACCTATTCGTTTCTTTTAACATCTCAAGTTCCCAGCTAGAAACAACTCCTGTACCTTCAAATGGTAAGTATCTCTCATCATTAAAATTAAGCAAGAACATTCCACTATCATCAATACCTTTTGATATGGCAATTTTTTGATTAGGCAACCAATTTTCTCTAATACCTTCTTTTGGTTTATTTCCAATTTTATTACCCAACAGGTAAGTTACAACTTCCAATAAAGGTTTTGTAACAACACTATTGTTTTTCTGAACTAATGTAGCTTTAATATTTTGAAATGGACCAACCACTGCTGGCACAGATATAGATATACTCTTAATTTTTCGTAAATAATGTCCAGGGAAATCATAATCAAACATTTTTTCAGTCAATTCAAAACTACATTTTCCAAATGATTTGAGATTTAATAATGCTTCAGGACTAATCATTGCCAAAGATATAGTTTTTTCTACTTCTAGACCCCTCTTATTTTTATTATAATAGGATGCCTCCATCTGACTTAATGCTAATTGAAGTCCTTCACCTGCCAAGAGTCCCTTTCTCATACTATCCCAATTGTTAAAATTTATAAATTTATCATCGCAACCAAATTCAAGTTGATAAGCTTTCTCAGCTACATGAGCCATATTTAATCCTATTTGGTACATTTGCCAATATATTAAACTTATTCTACCTACCATCCAAGAATATAAATCTACATTATTAAATTTATTTTTTAGAATATTATAAACTTCATTACCCTGTAAAATTGTTTTCTTATGTATTTCAAGCTCTTGTTTTGCGCTTTGGACTTTTATTTTAAGAGTCTCAATCTGTTTCTTAATATTCTCAATTTCATAATTAGCTAATTCTTTGTTAAGTGTCCAATCTTCTTCTCTTCTATTATATCCAGCCATTGTTAAAGAGCGTTGTGCTTCATAATTTGAGATAGATGCCCCTATTTCTGCTGCACCTGCCATTCCTTCTAATACAGCTCCTAACTGCTGTCCTCCATACGTCATGGCAAAAGGAGAACCTACTTGTGGAACTGCATATCCAATGCTTGAAGATGTTTTAAATATATTTGCATAAACTTGGAAAAATAAAGCTACTCCCATTGCATCTAAATTTGTTTGTTCTTCTTCTGAAAGACCATCTTTTATTGAATTCTCATAATATGTTTTCTTATGTTCTGCACTCTTAAGGGATTGATCCATTGACTTAATAGTTTCATTTATCTCTTCTATTTGCTTCTCTTTTGTTACTGTAACCATATTTAAAATATTGTTTTCTTGTATTGAATGAAGCACTGCCATACTTTCTGCATCGTTTTTTTCAATTGTATTTAATAAACTTGTTCCAAGTTGACATATATGCCCTGCAAATTCCTTTGCTTTTTCAATTAGAAATGAAAAACGATAATTAGAAAGTTCTATATCTAGTGATTCTGCTAATGAATTTACATTATTGATTGAACTTGCAACCCTAGAAAGTAATTCTGGTGAAATTGGTGGTTGATATAACTCCAATAATCTCTTTTCACCTTTAATATTCATTGAATGTCTAATCTTATTTAATCTATCATCCACTATATCCCAAAGTTTTATAAGTTCCTCATTTTCTGGTATTCCAAAATAAACATCTATATTATTAAACCCTAAATCAACTTGTATATCTGAATTTATATTAGATATATGATTTTCAAGGTCTATCAGAAATTGAGGTATACCACCTGGACAATCTTTATATTTTGTCTGTATAGACTTAAATGTTTCTACATTTTTTTTGTCATGTCTACCTAAATTAACTGGTCTTTCTCCCAATAAGCTTGATGCTAATATATAAAGCATCGTTGCAGAAGTTATAGATTCCCATGTATCTTGCATAAATTGTTTATCAGCCCACTCTATTATATTTTCTATATATTGAATCACAGTGTACTTTTCATATGCTCCCATTCTTAGTCTAGCAATAGCATGTGGGTTAAATGGGTCATTATTATAAACTTTCATTGCAGGATTACTGTCATCTAAAGTATCTATAAATTCATCTAAAACATGAGTACGAAATAGTTGGAAATTCCAATAACAACTTGATGGTGTAGCTAAAAGCTTATTCATCAATATATTTCTTACCATGATTATCATTTCATTATTTAAACTGCATTCTGTTAAAAAACTAAGTTCTGTATTTAATTTA
This sequence comes from Clostridioides sp. ES-S-0005-03, assembly GCF_020658455.1. Classification (NCBI taxonomy): domain Bacteria; kingdom Bacillati; phylum Bacillota; class Clostridia; order Peptostreptococcales; family Peptostreptococcaceae; genus Clostridioides; species Clostridioides sp. ES-S-0005-03. The sequence continues at coordinate 1,703,460 of NZ_JACVWI010000001.1, forward strand.
AGTTCTGGGTTTACTCTTCCATTAGCATCAATAATAGGATATGCTGGATTACCTATTTTTTTAGTATTTAAAACTGACAGTACATCTTCAGACATTTTATCAGTTATTATATGCTCAGTTTCTTTTGAAAAAGTATCTTTAACTATTTTTGTTTCTGGATTTGTTGGATTAAATACATATTGATACCATCTTTGCGCTTGAGCATAATTTTGATTATTTCTCAGATTATGAGCTAATAACATCGGTGCATGATAAAAAAGTTCCCAATAGTATTCACCATAAAGCCCATCAAAATCTACCTGTACACCATCAATTGCACTTGGATAGTTTATATAATCTTTGTTTGGTTCAAATCTATCAAAAGGTAAAACAGGAACAACTGGTATATTTTGAGAATTAGTACTAAGAAGCATATCAATTCCACCTATAAATATACGTTTTTGTAATATTTTTGTTGCACTTGTTGACAGTCTAGTTATATTAAATTTATATTTAGATAGGTCTGACATATTCTTATCTTCATATAAATTTTCATATTTAAGTGTTACTGGTACAGGTGAATGAACTAGTTTTTCATAAATATCATAAATCTGATTTACCTTAATAATACCTTTCTCTATTTGATTTTTTAGAATCAACTTAACATCTGGATATGTTAAATTATTTCCATCTGCTCTACCATGTGAATCTATAATTTTATAATACTCAAAAGTATTGTAAATAGTTTCTGATACACTCTTACTAATATCCTTATTTACAAAACTATATTTATTTACTATTGGAAAATTCATCAACATCCTATAGATAGATTTTTTTGTTGTGTCATCCAACTGAGCATTACTCAATATTATTTCTATTATGTTGTAATCTATATTCGAAACTTTAACTATATTATTTTCATCCAATAACCCATAATTTTTCAAAAGTTTTATACATTTTATTGATTTATCATAGTTAAGACCAAGTGATAAAAAAGAACTTACACTTGCTGGTGGTCTTGTAATTATTAGCCCATCTGATAACATGCTAAACCTTGGAACTGAAATTTTATCCTCTGGAGAAATCATAAATGTTTCATCTACATTGTCAAACACAAAAGAACCAACTTGGTTATATATAGGCATAACAGAAATATCCTTTTGATTTATATTATTAAATATATTTAAACCACCAACATGGCTAAACAATACTTTTTGTATATCTAAAAGTTGATTAGGACTAATTTCTTTTGATACAATCCTATTTATAAGCACTATTTCCAAATCTAATGTACTGAGATTTGATTTTAATATCTTACCATTATCATCAATTATCTTACTTGTTTTTAAATCATTAAAAATCTTACTTGATAAACTAAATTCAATTGTATCTGATGTAAAAGAATCTGACTCAACAAAGCTTTCCTCTATTTGATGCGATAAGTCTTTCATATCGGATAGATAATTATCATAAATTACACTTTGAGAATAAACAATCCCAAGCTTATTATTAAATTTATCTATAATAGGTTTATAAGGTATTTGATATTTATTTTGTGAGTATCTATCAACCAATAAAAATTCATTTTTTAATAATAGTGGTTCATTGTTCATATTCATATTAAATGAATATTGATGTTGAATAGGTAAGTAACCCGTATTATTTGCTAAAACCAATCTATTAAAACTTTCCCCTATTTCACTTAACTTGGATTCAAAACAATACTTATTTGTACCATCATCATTGATTTGCTTTATTTCAATTACCTTTCCAGATTGATTTGCAAATGGTCCATAAAGTATATTTATACGCTCAAAATCCTTTGATTTTTTATCAAACGCTTTAAAATTAGATGCATTAACGGAAAATGCATTTACTTTAAGCCAAGAAATACTATCCATTTCAAAAATATTTTTAAAAGGCAGTTGATTTTTTATTGAATCCTTGTCAGAGTAATCAGTATAATATACCAAATCTTCTGATAATATATTTTGAGGATTTACCCACTTCTGTTGAATATTTAAAAACGAATAGTACATATCCATTTTAAATGTTTTGCTATTATTAGATTTACTTACTGAGCCCACCACATCTATGGATGTACTTTGATTTTCTTTTAATTCCACCCAGAATATGAATAGTTTGTTAAATGCAAATACTGGAGTTATATAGTGTGAATTTATAGCTAAATCTATTTTTTTCCATTCAGTCCAAGGCATCCCCTCTTCTTGATAACAATAATAATATATATATGGTTGTTGACTTGTTCGTCCAAATAAAAATAAGGTACAAACATCTCCACGCATTGAATCTTTATATGTACAACGATATGAACTTGCTATAGTCAATTTTGATATATTTGAAAATTCTTCTATATAATCATTATAAATTGTCTCTATATATGCATCTGTTATTTCAGATTGAGATAATGCACTTTCTAACTTATTAAATATTTCTGACTTTGTATGTCTTATTGATGGTAATAAATAATTTTCTGGATACACAAAAATTTTTCTATTCGCTTCCCACATTCTATAATTCATAATCCAGGACCACCAAGATTCAGGTATATTTAGTGACTCTACTCCTTTTTCCATTTTTAATCTACATCTTTGAAGATAAAGTTGAGTAGCATTTAATGCTTCTACTATATAAGAAATCTGCGTAGAATCATCCATTTCTACATCAATTAATAAATACTTATAGACATCATTTGATGTTTTAATATCTACAAACTTTTTATTGAGAGTATACAAAGTGATACTAAGCAAAATATCTCGTTTAGAACCTTCTATAATTGCTTGTAATTTTGTATTTATCGATTTCCATTCTTCTATACTGTATGTCCCTTTTACTTTTTGTACTGCCATATTCGAAATGTCAACATATTTAGTCCAATTTTTTTCTTCATCCAAACCTGATAATGTAAGAATATTGTCTATAAATGCATTATCAGACTTTAATTTATTAACTATGTCAAAACAGCTTTTTAGTTTTTTTATCAAAATCACTAAATTTTGTTCTTTTGAAAATTGCTTCGATATTAACTCATCTATTTGAGATTTATTCCAATTAGTTGCTATTGACAGATATTTTGTACTATTTGTTTCTTTTTTTGCGCTTGATTCAATAAAATTAAGCATGTCATAATCTACATCATCAAAAGTATATAAATACTCATTAATCAAATAAAAATTCATAATATTATCTATAGAATACAACTTAAAATCATTTTGGAAACCATAATAGTTCGGATACTTAATAATACTTTCAACAAGCTTATAATCTGGTGCTATTTTAGTTACTAAGTTAATCCATCTTGAACAACATCTTAATACCTCTATAACATAAAACTTATATTTCTCAGGGTTAGAATAGTTTATAAATGCTTCTGTCCAATATTTTATACCCTCAGGTAAAACAATTGACTTTTTAAACACAATCACTAAATATTTTAATAACTCTTTTTCTGTACCTAGATAATCAGACATCATTTCTATAATTTCATTTTCTATATCTAAACTTGAATCTTTTTTTATGCTCATACATAATGACTTTAACCAATTATCAATACTATCTTCTTTGAATATTTGCTTTACATACTGACTTTCTTCTCCATTTATAAAATAGTTAAAGTTGTATACGTTGATTTTAGAATTTTCTATAAAACTTACAACATTTTTAATGCAATAAATATCATCAATAGAAAAAACCTTTTTAGTATCTAAGTGGCATAGCTTAAGCAATATTATATAGGTTTCAATTTTCATTTTAAATTTTCTTGCAAGTAATGAGTGTCTATATAAAGCTGATAAATTATCTACAGTTAATTCTATATCTGCATTTAAATCTATGTTTGCATTTTCTTTAAAAATTGTGATAGCTAAAAAATTTAAATCTTCAATTGACATAATTAAGCTACTGGAAAGCCATCTTGAAATTTTAATATTATTTTCATCAATTTTAGCAGGATTCCAAAGTTTTAAATTGTCTATATATAGAGGGTTTAGTTTATTGTTTTTAGGATGATATGTAGACTCAGTTTTTTTAGTTTTACAATTATTATATATGACATCAAAAGGTACTTTTGACTTTAATAAGTCATTGCCTTCTCCATATGTTTTTATTGGAGCAATAAGTGCACATAAATCTATTACATCAAGTTCCATATCGCTCGATAATTTTAATAAACGGGATATATCTGTAATAGTTTTTTTTGATATTTCTATATTTTTATCATAATAATGAATTGAGTTTATCATCCAGTCTAAATCCATAAAATTTAAAGAAGTTACTTTACTTAGTCTTATAAATCTATTTAATCTATCGAGAACATCATTATTGATGTTTTTAATTGAATTTGATAGATTATTATTTTTATTTTCCTTATTGTCATCAATATACAAATATTTTTTGTCTAAAAGACCTTGATTTATATAAAAATTATGTGCTATATTATTATCTTTTTCGTTCTGTGAAACATTTTGCATTAGTAATTCTTCAAGTTGATTATATTTTAATTGTGTTACTTTTAGTAATGTTTGTGTATTATTTAATTCTGCTAATTTAGCTTTATCACTCATACCATAATAGTTTGCTAATTGATTATCATCTTTAAAACTCTGTGTTAAAATATTATACTGTTTTAATGAAATACCTAACCTTTCTCTCTCAACTTCGTTTTGTTCTATATCCCAAGTTTCATATATGTCACTCAAATTTAAATTTTCTTGATTTAGATATACTCTTATCTGCTCCAAGTTTAAATTAAATGGGAGATTAAATGGATACACAGTTTTTGTAGCAAGAACCTCAAATATACTTGTGTCTTTTGTATTAAATAAAGTTTTAATACAATCATACAAACGTTCATTTACTATTTTTAGATATGGAACAAGATTATTTGCATTTTCACATGTAAGAGGTATCTCTTGTAAATCAGGCCTTCTATAATTTAAACTCAGGTCTTTATCAATAGTATGCTCATTTGGTTTAGTTATATATTTATCTATTATTCTCATTAAATCTACGAAATACGCAGCAGGTCCAAATATTGATTTACAATCTTCACAATCACAAAAATCTAAATTTCCGAACATCTCTTGGTAACTAGGTAATTTTTCAAAATATCTAATTGTATCATCACCTATTGTATTTACTTTGAGATTTCTAAAATATGGAGATGCAACTGTTGTTTTTATATTTACTAAGAGATTCATTACTTTATTCTGTATTGATATTGCATTTTTATAAATTTTCCTAGCAGTTTCTTTGCTTATTTCTAGTTTAGTTGAATATGTATTAACAAAATACTCTTCTTCCATACTTGCAATTTGTTGAGCTGATATTAAATCATTTTCAATCAACTTTGAATGTATACCTTCTGACGCATGCAATTGATGTAATCTTTTTTGTATCATAAGGTTTTTTAAAAACACTTCTTTATTAACTCCATCTAAATTTAATTTATCTAAAGTTTCTTTTTTATGTAACTCAATATCCGATAATTCAAAATCTGGATTATTACCATAAAAAACATTGAGTTGCTCTTTTTGTGTCAGCTTGTCCTTATCCATAGTATTCTCCTTTCTAAATTTATATTATACACTTAAAACTTTTTTTAACTTATAACCAACCTTACTAGCAACAAAGTTAAGAAATAATGGAGCTAATATTACAGAGGCAACATATCCTACTTTTTCAAGTGTACTTAAAATCTTTCCATACCCTTTAACAGTTTTACTTTCATACCAAGTGTTCCACCACTTACTATTACTTATCCATGGAGCTTCAACTTCTCTACCTTCTTTATAAAATTTTATGTTTTGCATAAAATTTGCATCATTACGTCGTTTATATATAAATCTAAGCTCTCTTTCTGTATAGCTTCTTTTTTCATGAGTATTGTAGCATATACTTCTTATATTCAATCCATCTAACACAAACCTTATAGTTTTTCCTGATGCAACAGTAAACAACATTCCTGCTTTACACCCAGATATGATTCTTCTTTTTATTGAAGAAGGGCTACTATCTCTAGGTAATTTACTTCCTAAAAAATTATGCTCTAGAAAAGCCATAAATCTAGATACAATAGGAGTTCTTATAGTCATCCCATTAATTGCTACTTTACCTTGACCATAAGTCTCACCTCTTTGCACTCCCAAAAACAAGTTATTCATATTGTCCACTACTATGGGTCCTACACCTAAACGGCTACGTCCATTAGCTGCTCTAACTTCATTCATATAAATATCTTTAGACCTTGATTCATGCAATCCGTAAAGTAAATCATCTCTTTCAAAGGTAAAATTATCACCTATATCCATTCCAAAATCATCACTATATCTAATAGGATTATTTATAGTAAATGTGTATAAATTTAAGCCATTCACTTTACCAGCAGGGTCAGCTGAAACCCATCTCCCAATATGAGACGCATAATACCTTTCCCCATAATAATATAGTCCTGTCGATAAATCTCTCTCTTTTGCTGAATACCTGTATTCCTTTAGATTAACTTCTCTATCATCTTCTCCTAAAATCAGAGCTGTTCCACCATATGGATAGTATTCCTCATAAGTTATTAGTTCTGCATTTTCATTTATCTCTACACAATATGAGCCATTACTATTATCTAACTGATATTTAAAAAAGTACTTATTAGTATTTTTAGTCTCTCGTTGTCTTTCATCAATATTCCAGAAATAGATCATTGATATACATTTCTTATCATCCATTACCTTTATAGATTTTCTACTTAAAATTATAGTTTCATTTTTATTATTTATCCTCTTTATCTTTTTAATTTCAAAATTACCAATATAAAATTTTTCTTCTATCTCAAAAATATTTGTATTTATCTTTCTTTCACTAACTTTTCTTACACGTTGACCATTTGCATCATATATATAATAATCACTATCACATATTTCATCTTCTCTAGTTAAAGTATCTACATGAGATATATTATTTTTGTAATTCCAGCAAATTTGAGAAATAGTTTCTAAGTTTCTCATATTACCATTTTCATCAAAATTAGTTTCATAATATAATTCATCTTTATTTCCATACTTGATGCCACGAGAATGATTTGATTTTTTATCAATATCAATAGATTTAATCCATGTTAAACTATCTGATATATGCTTTATAGATACTAAATTTTCTGAATCATCATATCCGTACATCTCTCTATAATTTTCAATTTTTTCACTATCATTTATATGTAATGTTCCTAGTTTAATGTATTTTGAATTTCCAAAGCCACAACCTGATTTATCTGCAATAACACCTGAATGTTTCCTCCCAGTTGCATTAATTAATTGATACATAGCATCGTATGTGTACTCCATTACAGGACTTATTTGTTTTTTGCTTTTTAATATTGCTTCCAAAGAACTATCTATTATAGTCATAACATTTCCACATGGGTCAAATATATATTTTAACTCTTGAAATGTGCTCATCTCATTACCTTTATCTGCCTCATTTTTATTTATTGTCCTTATAGACTTAATTCCTCTCAACCTATAATCTATATCATCGTAAGTATACTGAGTAATTAAACCATTATTCATATAAATCTTAGTTCTTTGCTTATTTGCATTGTACTCTATATCTTTTATAAAATTGTATTCTTTGTTTTCTTCAGATAAAAATACATCTACACCATTTAATAGACCTAATTGATTATACTTGGCTTTATATATACTTAAATCTGGTGTAATTTCTATTTTTAATCTTTCAAGTGCATCATACTTATATTTAGTATGAAATACATCTTCTTCAAGCTGAACACTACTTATTTTATCCCAATTAATTTCATTCTTATAATCGGAAGCAAACTGTCTACTAACACTAATAGCCTTACCATTCAAATCATAAATATCTGAGATAGCTATACCTGCACTATCATAATGTTTATAAATTTTGCCTATTAGGTTCCTACTTTTCACCTTTTTAATATCTTGATTATAAAATTCTCCATAAACATACTTTTCTACAGTTTGATTTATGTTTAGACCACTTTCACATCTTCCATCAACATAAATTTCTTTAATTCTTTGTAGATTATCATAATATATTTTTTTATGAAAACCTCTTAAGTCCCATAAATGTGTAGGCTTATTATACATATTTAATAGGTTTAACTTTATACCTGCATCTGCACTTTCTACATAAATTTCATTACCTTTCATATCATAAAAATACTTAAAATTACAAAAATCTGTTTTTTCACTAATGTTTGAATAATACAATCTTGCATCTACACTACGCTTAATCTTACCAGTTACATCTATATCATTAAACGTTGTTAGACAACTCTTTTTCATAAAATCTATTAACTCATTACTGCAACTTTCATATTTCTCATCTATCTCTAATTTAAAATTACTACTATATGGTTGAAATTTTTCAGATACCCATCCACTTAAAATTTTGTTTTCTTGAATCTTGCTTGGTTTTATATATTCCTTACCCAAAAGCTCATTCCATATATCATCTACACTTATACCTCTTTTACAAGCTATCTCTTTAAATGAATCCTTATAAACTTCACCTAGGTTATCCCTTATAAATAGATATTGATTTCCCATATTATCAAATACTTTTTTTTCAGGGGTATTATAAAATTTACTAGCTTTTAAAAGTGCTTTTTTCTCATATTCTTGTTCTACAGTAGGATTTTCAGGATAATTATTTATATATTCATTGAAATAATCTGAATCTACTAATGTGTCATTTTCATCATAGTGAATTTCCTCCCATGGAGAATACTTAACTTTAGTAAATACATTCTTTACTATAGAACATTTTGATGGTATACCTTTAGCTTTTTCAATCTTCACAACCCTAAGAATTGAATCATAATAAATAACTTCTGATGCAGTTAATATATTATCTAGATATTTTTGTTGTTCATATTCAGAAGTTGATGAAAAATATGGCTTAAACTGCTTTATAGGTTTTCCCTTATTGTTGTACACTACTCTTCCGGACACTTGCCAACGTTCATCCACATACCCAGTTGATACTTCTCCTAACTTGTTATATATAAGATTTCCTTTGTTATATAAGATTGCTTTTCCTGAATCAACTTTAGTTTTTTGTTCTATATTTCTACCAAAACCATCTGAAAAACCTATATTAATTTGAACCTTATCTTCTTCCTTAGTTTGAATCTCACTTAAATAATTCTCTCTTACAAGTTGAATAAAGCAAGCTGGTTTTTTATTATCACTCCATTCCCACAAATCATAAAAGAAAAATTCAGATGCCATTTGTAAATATTTTTGATTATTTTTTATAACCTCTTTAAACGTAGCATTCTCTAAATATTTATATATATCTAAATCTCCGTTTCCCTGAAAACTTTCGTCAACAATACCATAGTTAGATTTTGCAATTACCATTGCTAATGGATCAAAAATAACTTGATATATATTACCATTTATATCTTTCAATTGTTTTGGTAAAGTAGTTATATAGTCAATTATAAACTCTGATTCATTTGATATTTGCTCAGACAAATATTCTCCTATTTTAATTGGAAATAATCTATATTCATCATACTCAATATATTTTTTACAATATAATTTTGAATCTTTTTCTATAAATAAATTTTCATTTGATATAGGCATAAAAAATCCATTTTCTTCTCTAGTAAAATAACTTTGAACAAGCCCTCTATTCCACCAATAATTTTCTTTTTTGATATAACCACAATCTTGAACTAATATATTATCATTTATCCTATCCGCAAATATATCATTTACTAAAGTTTCTGGCATAACAGCAAATTCCTGATGATGAAGTAACGCTTTATCAGTTATCTTTCCTAAATCCAGTAAATTATCCTGATGCTCATTCCAAAAATATTTTCTATCACAAGAAATACATCTAGCTTGTACTCTTCCTTTTTTGAAACTTTCATTGTAATTTACTACATTACAAAAAGATTCATTTGTTATTGTTTTGATTTCATCATATGAAAAATAGATTTTTCCATTTAATGATACTTCTCCTATCTCAAATAAACTATGTTCATATGCAATTCCAATTAAATTAAAATCTTCAGTTTCATTTATAAATTTTGTACATTCTGCTGTTATATTAAGGTTGTATTGTTTACTATAAACACTATTTTGGTTTATTATTTTAAACCTTCTTGGGTAATATACTTCACAAGATTTTTCTATATTACCAAACTTATCTACATCTAATATAAATTTGTGTGCTATACGTGGGTCTTTTACTAATCTTTCATAATTGTATGTTATACACTCAGTTGGATGAGAATAAAACACACCAAAATTATTTTCTATTTTATCTTGAAGCTTTACTATCTTAAAGTTAGTTTCAGACACAGTATATGGTATATCTGAAATTTCTATATCACTATCTAATCCATAAGTTTCTTCACGCAAAATTTTTCCAGCTAAAGAGATATATGCCTCTCTCAGTTCTTCTGAATCTTTTTTGTTAATAGAACTATCTAATATAATATCTGGTAGTACATAGGCATCCAAATCTTCAGAAAAAAAGTCTTCTTCATTAAGTTTAGATATATTTTCTAATTGATCACAACACCCTGTATGATACCATTTTTTTATATAAGTAGTAGGTACTATGAGTGGATTTTCTAGACTTGAATTAATCTTTTCTGAGTTCCAATTTTCAACAAACCCAAATCCTCTAAACTTTCGTTCCACATAATCATAATAACCAGAATGATATTTGTAATATTCTGTAAATTTAGATTCTGAAATCTCATCAATAAACTCTATCTTTTCCACTACATGTAGTGGAAATGGTAACTTTGTCTGCCATTCTTTACCTAAAGCCCTATCTTCAAGATAAAACTTTACAGAACTAGAATAAGTTATATTTGTCAACATACCTAAAGAATTATCTATATTAGTTAATAAATATGGCTTTGAGTTATTTGTAAAATCATAAACATAGTGCTTTATTATTTCTCCTACCTTTGTAAATATCATACAAGAAGCTCCATTTCCATTTACATCTTCAAAGTTTATTTGGTCAAACTTTGAGTAATTCTCTGGTAATGGTATTGATATTGCATCACTAAATCTATTGCCACTTAAATTTAGATATATATCTACTCTATCTAAATATACATAACACATATCCATAGTTCCCGAACCATCAATATCTGCAAAATGAATTCTTGATATATCCAAATCTTCATCAAACTTTGGTGCATTTCTCAACAATATTTTTTCTCCAAAATTACCATGACCACAATTTGGCCAACATTCAAAACATCCATTTCGGACTCTAATTCTATGATAAAGACCGTCTCCAAGTACATTACCAAATCCAATAAATTCATTTATGTTTTCACTATTCTTATATGGAAATTCTCCTGAACTTATTCTATTTCCAAAATCAATTCTATTTGCTCTACTAAAACCACTTTTTTTAATAGATGAATACACATTTAGGTAATCATCTCCAAATATAGCAATATCTATTAGTCCTCTTCCATTTATATCAACCATTTCTTTTCTACTGCTTCTTGTAAATTCCATAGGAAAATATTCAAAATCCATATATTGTTTCCAATCTCCATTACTTTCACACTCATAAAATCCTGCTCTTTCTGTTTTTGAAACAATAAAGTTCAATTTGCCATTACCTTCAAGACTCATTAAAAAATAATTAGAGGAAGTTAAATCTTTTTCAATAGGAAACTTAATTGGTTTTTCTAAAAATCCATATTTTCCATCTCCTTCTGCTCTCCAAAAAAATGTAGACTCTTCATTGCTCATTAAAATTCCTGGTAAACCATCACCATAAATATCTATAAAATTAAACTCAGTTTTTTGTAAATATCCTTGTAAATTAGAATCATCTTTTGTTTTTAATAAATTGAATTTTTTATTATTTGGATTAAAACTAGAATATCCTAACTTTATTGGAGGCATAGATTTTAAAAAATAACTATTATCTTTATTCCTTCTGTATCCTTTCAGTTGAACTTCTGATAGCATAGACATTTGCAGTGTTTCTTCATATTTTAAGTTAGTTACATTTACAAGGCATGGTATCTCTCCAAGTTCATTTTCAAATTTATGAAACATTAATATATTTCTACAAAGCCTACAAATTCTTATTTCAAATCCACTTCTATATGACGAAAAAGAATCTTTTCTCACTTTCCACATATTTGTATATACATATGGATTCGACTGACTCGTTTTTAATAAAGTATCTTCTAATTCATATTCACCATAATCAAAGACCACTTCAAAGGCCCATTTTTCTTTTTTTTGTTTATCAAAATAGTTCCCATATCTTATTTTATGTATATATTTATATGAATCAAATCTTCTATCTACATAATTAGATTTATCTATTATATTTTCATTATTTTCTTGTTTATAAATATACTCAATTTTATTTCCTTTTGAATCAAAACTTTCTTCAATAAGCCACATAAATATTTGACTGTCATTGTTTGGATTTGCAACTTTTGAATTTAAAGACTTGCCATAGATTGATGTAATGTTATCTTTTGTAGTAATTTTCCAATAAGAACTCTCTTTACTCTTCCAATATTCTATTCTTGAAAAGTCTCCTTCTACTCTAGGTAAATATGAAGTCACTTCCCATGAGGAATTTAAATTTTTTGATTTCTTCATTTGTTTTCTATTATCACATGTTTTTACAAGTTCTGATGAATTAGATAATATAAACTTATCCAAAATATCCTCATATGTAGGCACACCCTTCTCCGTATTTCTAGATATATAAGGCAATGAAATAGAAAATCCTAATCCAAATGGACCATTCCCAGCACCAGAGTTATAATTTAAAGAAATATCTGGTTCAAAACCTCGACCTTTTGAAGTTTTTATTGGTATAGAAAAATTTCCAACTCCTGTAAATGGATTTGAACTAAAAGTCTCACCCATACCTTTTATTGCGCCACCACCTTTAGGCATAGATACTTCACCTATAGAAATTGTTCCATTGTTAAACACACCTTTATTATTACTTTCCATATGATTAACACCGCCTATAATTTCATTAGATTTTCTTTTTATATCCTTTTTTCTAAATTTTCTGATAAATTATATTATAAAGTATATAGATATTTAAAAGAATATTCAACAATTTATGCGTAACTGGTCGTCTAAAATGTACATTTGGTCAAAACAATTATTTTATAAAAAAAAGTTATATAGTTAATACCTGCCACAAAGCTCACGTTAAAAAACATAAGTATTTTTGTCATCAACTACATTATAATGGTGAGTATTATAAAGAAATTATTTATACATATTTTACATACTCAAAATTAAAAATAGCCAATATAAAAATCATATTATATTAATTCAAAATCTTATAACTAAATAATTTAGATTCTAAAGAATATGATTACATTATATTGGCTATTTTAACTACTTTTTCTTAAACATATCTTCTATTTTCTGTCCGAATGTTTTTTTCTTTTCGTGGACGTTCGACCCGCACTCCTTCGCAAATTCTCTTAACAGATCTTTTTGCTTATCATTTAATTTTTTAGGAATCTCGACTACAACTTTGACATATTGGTCTCCTCTTGAATTACCTCTAATTCTAGGAATTCCTTTTTCTTTAAGTCTAAATACAGTTCCAGTTTGTGTTCCTTCTGGCACACTATACTTAACTTTTCCATCCAAAGTAGGTACTTCTATTTCATCACCTAAAGTTGCTTGAACAAATGTAATTGGCATCTCAAAGTAAATATCATTTCCATCTCTAGTAAACAATGGATGAGATTTTACATTAACTACAATGTATAAGTCTCCTCTTGGAGCACCTTTTTCTCCCACTTCACCTTGACCAGCAAGTTTTATCATTTGACCATCATCTATACCTGCAGGTATATCTACTTCTATAGTCTTAACTTTTCTTGTGTTTCCAGTTCCATTACATTTGCTACAAGGAGATTCAATTACTTCTCCAGTTCCATTACAAGTACTACAAGGTCTTGAGCTTGCTATATTTCCAAATGGAGTTCTTTGAACAGTTCTAACTTGACCAGTTCCATTACAAGTTGAACAAGTTTTCTTTGATGTTCCTGGTTTTGCTCCAGTTCCATCACACTCATCACATTCTTCACTTCTATTTAGCTTTATAGACATTTTTTTACCAAATGCAGCTTCTTCAAAAGATATAGTAACATTTTGTCTTATATCTGCACCACGTTGTGGACCTCTTCTTCTTTGTCTTCCACCTCCGAAGCCCCCTCCAAACATGTCACCAAATATATCTCCAAACATATCTTCAAATCCACCAAAGCCTTGGCCATTAAATCCACCTTGGCCTCCAAAGCCTCCTTGACCATTTAGCCCATCATGTCCAAATTGGTCATAAGTCTTTCTCTTTGTATCATCTGAAAGTACTTCATAAGCTTCATTTATTTCTTTAAACTTTTCTTCAGCCTCTTCATCACCAGGGTTTCTATCTGGATGGTACTTCATTGCTAACTTTCTGTAAGCTTTTTTTATCTCTTGAGCTTCTGCACCTTTACTGATACCTAAGACTTCATAATAATCCCTTTTTGTACTCAAAAATTGACACCACCTTCATTTTACAAAACGATAGCTTGTAGAATAATAAACTACAAGCTATCATTAATTCTTATATTCTACTTTAAGTTATATAATCTATGATATATTATATTCTTTATGATGTATATTGTCCATATATCTTTAATATCTATATGATTTTCATAAATAATCTATTCTTCAATTATCATTTGATGTTATATTATATAGCTTATTTATCTTCATCTACTTCTTTAAAGTCAGCATCTACTACATTGTCATCTTTAGGTCCATTATCTTGAGCTTGCTCTGCACCTTGTGCTGCTTGTTGTTCTTGAGCTGCCTTTTGGTACATTTCTTGAGATACTTTTTGGAACTTAGTCATTACTTCTTCTGTAGCTTTCTTAAGTTCTTCTGCTGTAGCATCTTGATTATCTTTTACAACTTTTAAGTCTGCTATTGCTTTTTCTATATCTTCTTTATCACTTGCACTTATTTTATCTCCAAGTTCATTTAAAGTTTTTTCAGTTTGATATATAGTAGATTCAGCTTGGTTAAATGCTTCTATTTTCTCTTTTTTCTGTTTGTCAGCTTCAGCATTCATCTCAGCTTCTTTTATTTTTTGTTCTATATCTGCTTCTGATAAATTAGTATTTGATGTTATAGTTATTTTTTGTTCTTTTCCTGTACCTAAATCTTTAGCTGAAACATTAACTATACCATTTGCATCTATATCAAATGTAACTTCTATTTGAGGTATTCCCCTTTGTGCTGGTGGTATATCAGTTAATTGGAATCTTCCTAAAGTTGTATTGTCATAAGCCATACTTCTTTCACCTTGAAGTACATGTATATCAACAGCTGTTTGGTTATCAGCAGCAGTTGAGAATACTTGAGATTTCTTAGTTGGTATTGTAGTGTTTCTTTCTATTATCTTAGTCATTACATTACCCATAGTTTCTATACCAAGAGATAATGGAGTAACGTCTAGTAATAATAAGTCTTTAACATCTCCTGCTAAAACTCCTGCTTGTATAGAAGCTCCTGCTGCAACACATTCATCTGGGTTTATACCTTTATGAGGATCTTTTCCTATAAATTTCTTAACAGCATCTTGAACTGCTGGTATTCTTGTAGAACCACCAACTAGTAATACATCATCTATTTCACTTGTAGAAAGTCCTGCATCTTGTAAAGCTCTCTTAGTTGGTTCCATAGTTTTTTCAACTAAACCTCTAGTTAATTCTTCAAATTTAGCTCTTGATAAATCTATATTTAAATGCTTTGGACCTTCTGCTGTAGCAGTTATGAAAGGTAAGTTTATGTTTGAATTCATTGTTGATGATAATTCTTTCTTAGCCTTTTCTGCTGCTTCTTTCAATCTTTGAAGAGCCATTTTATCATTTCTTAAATCTACACCTTCAGCTTTTTTGAATTCATCTGCTAAATAGTCTATTACTATTTGGTCGAAGTCATCTCCACCTAATCTATTGTTACCAGCTGTAGCTAAAACTTCAAAAGTACCATCACCTATTTCAAGTATAGATACGTCAAAAGTTCCTCCACCTAAGTCAAATACTAATATTTTCTTTTCTTGGTCTAATTTATCCATACCATAAGCAAGAGCTGCTGCTGTTGGCTCGTTTATTATTCTCTTAACATCTAGCCCTGCTATTCTACCAGCATCTTTAGTAGCTTGTCTTTGAGCATCTGTAAAGTACGCTGGAACAGTTATAACTGCTTCTGTTACTGTTTGTCCTAAGTAACTTTCTGCATCTGATTTTAATTTTTGTAATATTATTGCTGATATTTCTTGTGGAGTATATGATTTTCCATCTATATTCACTTTGTAATCAGTTCCCATGTGAGTTTTTATTGAAGTTATTGTTTTATCTGCATTTGTAACTGCTTGTCTTTTTGCAGGTTCTCCAACTATTCTTTCACCATCTTTTGTAAATGCCACTACTGATGGAGTAGTTCTCATACCTTCATTATTTGCTATTATTTGTGCTTCTCCACCTTCTAATACTGCAACACATGAATTTGTTGTTCCTAAATCTATTCCTATTATTTTTCCCATGACTAAAAATCCTCCTTGAGTAATTGTATAATTAAATTTTACTTATTTGTGTATTTTATATTAGGCTAAATATTTTAACCTTAATTTATATACTTAGCAAGAAACTTTAACCATTGAAGGTCTTATAACTTTAGTTCCTAGCTTATATCCTTTTTGAAGTACCATCACTATTTGATTTGCTTCTACTCCATCTACACTCTCTTGCATAACTGCTAGATGTAAGTTTGGGTCAAATTCCTTAGATTCTGCTTCTATTTCTTCTACTCCAAATTTTACTAGAGTATCTATTAATTGTTTATGTACAAGGCTTATACCCTTATACATAGTATCTTCCTTATCTTCACATGCATCTAAGGCTCTTTCCATACTATCTATAACTGGTATTAACTCAGTTATTATTTTCTCATTTGCAAACACACCAATTGTTTCTTTTTCTTGTTGAGTTCTTCTTCTATAGTTTGCATATTCGGCTTGAAGTCTTTGATATTTGTCATTTAATTCATCTACTTCATCTTTTAATTTTTTTTCTGCTAATTTAGAATTTATATCTGTTACATTTTCATCATCAGCTTTTTCTTCATCAGTTTTTTCGCTTGACTCTTCACATTCTTCATTAACAACTTCATCTTCTAACTCTACTTGAGTTTCAGATTCTTGGTTAATAGAAGTATCATTTTCTTCTTTTACTTCTTGTTGCTCATTTTTTTTATCCAAGACTTTACACCCCTCAATTTAAAATTTCTTTACTTTCTATTAATTAATAAACTCATATAATTTATTATAGAGTAAATTCTAGCGTAATCCATTCTTGTAGGTCCTATGAAGCTTATTCGCCCAACTAAGTCTCTGTCTACATTATAAGTTGCTGTAACTATACTACAATCCTGTGCCAATTTACAATCATTATCACTACCAATTATTATATTTAGATTTTCTTTTTGTATTCCCTTTGATTTAATTATGTCAGCTATTGTTTCCTTTCTTTCTAACATATTTAAAAATGACTTTGCTTTTAACACATCATTGAATTCTGGATAACTAAATATATTAGTGGCTCCATTTAATGATAGAGAAAAATCTTCTTCTTCCATATTTGAGTTTAGGGCATTTAAAAGTTCATCTATAAACCCTGAGTACTCACTTATTTCATATTTAATAAAAGCAATCAGATTATCATCTAAATCTGTTATACTTTTTCCTAAGAGCTTCTTTGTAAGATTATCAGAAATCAAATTTAACTTAGATTGATCTAAATATACATTAGTTGTAAGGTTAGCTTTTTTTAAGTCCCCTTTATCTGTTACAACTATAAGTAAAATATTATTGTCATGCATAGCAACTAACTGTATATGCTTTATGACGCTTTGATTTATTAAACTCTTAGTAACTGCTACAGTTGTGTAGTTAGTTAATTGAGATAATAGCTTAGACGTTTCATGAATTAATTCTTTTATATGATTTATGTTATGATTCATACATTGTTCAATAAGAATCTTATCATTATCATCTAATTCACTTTTACTCATAAGAGAGTTTACATATAACTTATAGCCTTTTTCAGATGGAACTCTACCCGCAGAAGTATGTGGCTGAATTAAATATCCTAATTCTTCAAGGTCAGCCATTTCATTTCTTATGGTGGCAGCACTAACACCTAAATCATGCCTTTTAGATATTGTTCTAGAACCTATAGCTTCAGCTGTTTCTATATAATCTTTAACTATAGCTTTGAGGATATTTAATTTTCTTTCATTTAATTCCATATTATTATACCTCCTAGCTGTTAGCACTCACTAAGTTCGAGTGCTAAAAAGATTATATATATTATATACCATTATAAATTTATTTTGTCAATACCCTAAAAATCATTCCATAAATTCTATAAATATACTATTAGATATTTCTCTTCCCTTTTGAGTTAATTGTATTCCCTCAAAGCTTTGGTTTATAAGGTCTCTAGCTAGTAACATTTCTATCTGCTTACTGTATTTTTTTCTAAAATCTATTCCAAAATTTTTTTCAAAATCTTTAAATTTTATTCCCTTATTCATTCTAAGACCCATAAATATCTTTTCTTCTATCATATCTTTTATAGAAAGATTTTCACTATCTTGTATTGGCTTCTCTCCTTTAATCAGACTTAAATGATAATCCTCTAAAGATTCTAAATTATTATATCTATTATTATCAATATAACCAGAAGCTCCTGCTCCAAGACCTATATAGTGTTCACATTCCCAATATAAAATATTATGTTTACAATTATAGCCTTCTTGTGAGTAATTTGATATTTCATATTGATTGTATCCTTTTGATTTTAAATAGTTTATTGTATACTCATACATTTCTATATCTATATTTTCATCTATAAGGTCAAATTGATTATTTTCATACATATTATACAGTTCAGTACCTTCTTCTAATATAAGAGAATATGCTGATATATGTGTTGGATTTAAATCTGTAACTTTTTCAAGAGTTTCCTTCCAATCACATAGTGTTTGATTGGGAAGACTATACATTAAGTCTATATTAATATTTTTAAATCCTACACTCAGTGCGTCCATATAGTTTTTCTCAAATTCTTTATAACTATGTATTCTTCCTATAAAGTTCAAATGCTTTTCTTGGACAGCTTGTAACCCTATGCTAAGTCTATTGATACCAACTTCTTTCATAGTTTCTAATTTTTCTAGTGTCAGTGTGCCAGGATTGCATTCTATGGTTATTTCTGCGTTTTTGTCTATATTGAATTTTTCTTTTACACTTACAACTACTTCTCTTATTTCTTCAGATGTTAAAATACTAGGTGTTCCTCCACCTATAAATATACTTGTTATTATATCGTTTTTGTCTAAATTGAAATCTTCTTTATTTTTGTATTTATCATCTCTATTTAATTTATTACTGTATAACTCCATTTCTATTTTCAAATCTTCTATATATCTTTTTTTTGAATCTAGGTCCATTTTATAAGAATTAAAATCACAATACTTACATTTTTTCACACAAAATGGGATATGTATATAAAGTCCTAACATTTTATATTCCTCATTTCTTAAAATTATCTTAAAGCATCAGTTATTAAATTATAAATCAAACAAAATAACTCATCAAATAACATATAAAGCATCTTCACTATGTAATATCATAAAAAATTTGGATAAAAGTAGATTTTTACTTTTATCCAAATTTTTCAACTTAAAATAAATGACTATTTTTTCTTCATATAATAATAAACTGGTAATCCAAGTAGGGTTATAAATATACCACCTAAAGATACTGCTGTTGAAGTCAGTATTTGATTTATTATTACAAATAATCCACCTAATATAGCTATAATTGGTATTATTGGATATAAAGGAACTTTATACGGTCTGTGTAAATTTGGTTGTTCTCTTCTAAGCCTTATAACTCCAACAAAAGTCAATACGTAAAATACCCATATTGAAAATATAGTTAAATCTGTCAAAAGATTAAATTGACCAGATAAAGCATATATACATGCTAATACAGTTATGAGCAGTATTGAATTTACAGGAGACCCACCAGAATTTACTTTTAATAAAACCTTAGAAGCAGGCAAAGTTCCTTTTTCAGCTAATGTATATGGTATTCTTGACCCTGTTAATAAATATCCATTTAATGTACCAAACACTGATATTAATATACCCACAGTTATTACTTTTCCACCTAAATTTCCAAATAATTTTTTTGCAACTAATGTTGCTGGTGAAGTAACAGTTGCTAATTCACTTGCTGGCACAACCCAAAGATATGCTACATTTATTATAATATATATTGCCATAACTAATGATAGCCCACCAACTATGGCTCTTGGTAAATCTTTTTCTGGAGATTTCATCTCTCCTGAGATAGCACCGACATTTATCCATCCATCATATGCAAACAACGTTGCTATTAATACTTGTCCAAGTGCGCTTGATACATTAACTCCATCACCTACAAATGGATTTAATATCTCACTACTTTGGCCTTTAATAAATCCAAATATTATTATTAGAGCTAATGGTATCATTTTTCCAATAGTAGCTACTGTCTGAACTTTTCCTCCCAATGATGAACCTATTATATTAAGTAATGATAAAAACAGTATTACTCCAATTGCTATTGGAAGCACAACTGACATATTGTTTGGACTCATATTTAAAAGTTCAGATGCTTGTTGAGCAAATATTACCCCTAATGCTGCTGACGTACCTGGAAAAAATAATACAGTTTGCATCCATCCAGTTAAAAATCCTAATTTTTCTCCATATATTTCTTCAATATAAATCATCATACCACCAGTTTTTGGGATAGCAGCTGATATTTCTGTAGCTGTAAGTCCAGCTGTTATTGTTATAAATCCACCTAAAAGCCATGCTATAATACCTAGTCCTGGAGCTCCATTAGTTGTGGTATATATTGCCTGTGGCTTAAAAAAAACTCCTGAACCTATAACCATACCTACAACAGTAGAAAGAGCTGCTGAAAGACCAATAGTCTTTTGTAGTTGAGTACGCATGATGTCCCTCCTTACTGTTTTATAAGTGCATAAAATATTAATTTTATAAATTTATGGTTTTAGTATTCCCAAAGTTTTTTTTTATATTAACTTACTAACTTTATATTAATTTGCTATACATTTAAAATTATAGAATACCAACCTTCATAATTTCAACCTTATAAAGACTGTCTATTTTTTTAATGTAAATTATATTTACTATCTTAAATTAATTAAATTAAAGTTTAATCTTTTAACTTAAAATGTATATATATCTAATACTTTTCCTTTTAAAATTTCTTTTTCATTTAGTTCTGGATTATTAATAACAATTTCAAGCATCTTATTTAATAGATACCCTATATCTTTACCTGGTTTAACACCTATAGACATTAAATCGTTTCCATTAATAGCTAAGTCTTTAATATGAAAGCATTCATTTTGACTTATTATATGTTTAAATTCCTTTTCACTCTCAATAAGGTTTAATATTTTCTGTTTTGCATGTTTTGGGTTTTTAGCAAGTGTGTCAGCCCAATTAACCTTTATTAAATCTTCAAATAGTTCAACGTCTCCAAGTTTATTTAATAACTTTTTAATAATTTTTCTTTTTGGTTCTATTCTATAATCATGATATTGTATTAATATTAAAACTTTATTAATAGTATAATTATCATACTTAAGTCTCTTCAAAATTTGCTTTGCTATTTTGACAGACTCCCTACTGTGACTATAAAAATGGTCAATTCCATTTTTATCTGTCGTTTTAGTAATTTTTTTACCCAAATCATGAAATAACATTGTAAGCTTTAGATATAATTCATCTTCAATTACTTCAGTAGCTATCAATGTATGTTTTCCAACATTATAAATATGATATGGATTATTTTGAATAACATCTTCTAAGTCACATACTTCAGGAATTATAAATTTTAATAATCCTGTTGAAATTAATAAATTTAACTTAGATGAATCAGATATTAGCATTTTATTGAATTCTACTTGAATTCTTTCCATAGACACACATTTTATTAAATCTGCGTTTCTGTAGATACTTTGTTTAGTATCTTCAGCTATTTTAAAATTAAGCTGTGCAGAAAATCTAATCGCTCTAAGCATTCTAAGTGCATCTTCTTCAAATCTATCTACTGGATTTCCAACGCAACGAATACACTTATTTTGTATATCCTCACAACCATTAAATGGGTCAACTAATCCAGTCTTTGAATTGTATGCAATTGCATTAACAGTAAAATCTCTTCTTGACAAATCCTTAACTATATCATTTGTAAATTCTATTGAATCTGGATGTCTACCATCACTATAACTTCCATCTATTCTATATGTTGTCACTTCAAATGGCTCATGTTCAATCATGACTGTTACAGTACCATGTTGTATACCAGTTGGAATAGTCCTTTCAAATATCTCTACCACTTTTTCAGGTCTTGCACTAGTTGTTATATCCCAGTCATTTGGAATTTTTTCTAATAAACAATCCCTCACACATCCTCCAACTACATATGCCTCATAACCATTCTTTTCTAATTCTTTAATTATATAATCCACTTTTTTAGGAATTTCTATATTAGTCATAAATATCACCTTTTTTATTTTTTCTTTAATATACTCTTACTTATATTCTCTATGTGTTTAATTAAAATATACCACAAAAAAACTAGATTAATTTAGAAATAATTCTAAAATCACTCTAGCTTTTAAGTATATTTATCTAAATTTATAAAAATTTAATAAATTATTCATCCAACTTAAGTACAGACATAAATGCTTTTTGAGGAACTTCAACAGAGCCAATTTGTCTCATACGCTTCTTACCTTCTTTTTGTTTTTCAAGAAGTTTCTTCTTACGAGATATATCTCCACCATAACATTTAGCAAGTACATCTTTTCTTAAAGCACTTATTGTCTCTCTTGCAATAACCTTATTACCAACAGCAGCTTGTATAGGTATAGCAAATTGATGTCTTGGAATTTCTCCTTTTAATTTCTCACACATTGCCTTTCCTCTAGGGAAAGCACGAGTTTCATGTACAATAAAACTAAGTGCATCAACTTGCTCTTTATTAATTAAAACATCAAGTTTTACAAGAGTAGATGCAACATATCCCTTAATCTCATAATCAAGAGAACCATATCCTCTAGTTCTTGATTTTAAGGCATCAAAGAAATCATAAACAACTTCATTAAGAGGAAGGTCGTAATGAAGCATTACTCTTCTCTCATCTATATATTCCATGTTTAACATATTTCCACGTCTTTCCTGGCAAAGTTCCATAACAACACCTACATAATCTTTAGGAACTATTATATCTCCTTTTACTATAGGTTCTTCTATCATTCTTATCTCAGCTACTTCTGGCAAATTTGCAGGATTTTGTATCATTACAACTTCTCCGTCAGTTTTTGTAACTCTGTATATAACAGATGGTGCTGTAGTTATTATATCAAGATTAAATTCTCTCTCAAGTCTTTCTTGCATTATTTCCATATGTAAAAGACCTAAAAATCCACATCTAAACCCAAACCCTAGTGCTGCTGAAGTTTCAGCCTCATATTCAAGGGCAGCATCATTTACTTGTAATTTTTCAAGAGCATCTCTTACATTTTCATATTTTTCACCTTCTCCTGGATATATACCACAATATACCATTGGAGTAGCTTTTTTATATCCTGGTAAAGGTTCTTCTGTAGGATTATTTGAATCTGTTATTGTATCCCCTACACGACAGCTTCTTATGTCTTTTATACTAGCAGCAATATAACCAACATCACCTGCTGATAATTCACTAAGTTCAGTTTGCCCTGGAGCCATAACACCAACTTCAGTTACTTCAAACTTTTTCTTAGTATTCATCATTTTTATTGTCATACCTTTTTTAACAGTTCCTTCAAACACTCTAACATAGGCTACAACACCTTTATAAGCATCGTAATAAGAGTCAAATATTAACGCCTTTAATGGTGCTTCATTATCTCCTTTAGGTGCAGGGACATTTTTTACAATATCTTCTAAAACATCTTCTATATTTAAACCTGTTTTAGCTGAAATAAGAGGTGCTTCACTTGCATCAAGCCCTATTATATCTTCAATTTCATGTTTTACTTCATCTGGTCTTGCACTTGGTAAATCTATTTTATTTATTATTGGTAATATTTCTAAATCTTGGTCTATTGCAAGATACACATTAGCTAAAGTCTGTGCCTCAACACCTTGTGCTGCATCGACTACCAATAATGCTCCCTCACATGCTACTAAACTTCTTGATACCTCGTAATTGAAGTCTACATGTCCTGGTGTATCTATAAGATTTAAATAATATTCATTTCCATCCTTCGCCTTATACATTAATCTTATATTTTGAAGCTTTATAGTGATTCCTCTTTCTCTTTCAAGATCCATGTTATCAAGTAATTGACTCTTCATGTCTCTTTCACTGACAAGCCCCGTTTGTTGTATTAATCTATCAGCTAAGGTAGACTTTCCATGGTCTATATGTGCAATTATACTAAAATTTCTAGTTCTACTTTGTTTATTGTCCACCTTAAATTCCCTCCTCTTGATTATTCTTATAGTTATCATTTTATATTATATAAAAACTTTTTATATATCAAATTTTAAATTTTTGAATATAAACTAATTGGCATTAAACAAAATTATCCACATTATATGTGGATTATCAAGTCTAACACTAAATATTATATAATATCATAAACTTAAAGTAAATCCTATAAAATATAGTTAATGTGTTTTTATTTTATACAATTAAAAATACATAACTAAAATAAGGCTTATTTTAATCAATAAACCTTATTCACTTATTTCCTACTTATTAAATTTTTCAACGATTTTGTGTATATCAAAATCTGGTATATCAAACTTTGTAATATCAAATTTAATACTTGAGAAATAATTATGTTGTTTTATTCCCAACATACTTTTAGCATTACTATCAACTATAAATACACAAATGGATGTACCTATAATCATAATAACTAAAAATATAATTCTCATAATATACTTATATTTTCTTTGTTTACTTTTACCTTCTATATTTCTTTCTAATCGGCTCATTCAACATGCTCCTAATTACACTAAACAATCTAATTTTTTTGTTTAAAATATTCATCTAAAATTTCAGCAAGATACTTTGTAGTAGCCTTAGATTCTTCTATACTCGTTGCATTATTTCCAATTTCTATTAACATGTGATTTTTAACTGCAAATTGATTAAATCTAGCATAGTCTTTTTCTACTATTGGAGACACCAAGCCTGGATATTTCTTTTCAGCAAAAGCAGTTATATCATCTGCTAAAGCTCTAAGTTGTGCTTTATTTTCATTTTTTCCTCCTACAACAAAGAAGAATTTAGATACTCTCTCTCCATTTATCATAGTTGTATATTTCAAATGGTCTTTTTCTTTAGTGGCTGGATTAGTTAAA
Source organism: Clostridioides sp. ES-S-0005-03 (assembly GCF_020658455.1). Taxonomy (NCBI): domain Bacteria; kingdom Bacillati; phylum Bacillota; class Clostridia; order Peptostreptococcales; family Peptostreptococcaceae; genus Clostridioides; species Clostridioides sp. ES-S-0005-03. Next base: position 1,729,052 of record NZ_JACVWI010000001.1, read on the forward strand.
TCCCTAGCATCCCTATGTAAATCTATTGCTATGTCCACTGTATTATATTTAGGGAGTATACTTTTTATTGTTTTTAAACTACTTGCATAAGAGTTATTATAAGATGGATAGTCATGGTATTTAGTAGTATGGACTACACCCCATCCCTTACTGTCTAAAGCACTAGTTAATGCATTTCCTACTTCCATTACTGAATTTTTCTTATCTCTTGAATGATAATTTCCATCAGGTGAGTTTGAATAAGTTTCACACCCATGAGTATGATATATCAAAATTCTTGGATTTTCTTTAGTCACTCTTAAGTCATCTTTATACTCTGCACTAGATGCAGTACTAGTTTCAGTTGTATCTGAGTTTTTTGACTCAATATCTGGAACATTTTCTTTACCAACATAAAGTTTTATATATTCTTTTTCGCTTTCTTTCTTATTGTCGGATTTACTTACATCCTCAGATTTTTTATTTTCATCTTTACTTTCTTTACTTGCTTCTTTATTTTTATCACTCTTTTTATTTTCTGTATTATTTCCTTCGACTTTAGCTTCTGGATAAGATGAATTTACTAAAAACTTTAAAAAGTCATCTTGATTTAAAGCCAATGATTTTCCTGGTAAAATGCATGCTAATATAAAAGTCAAGGTTACTACTTTAATGCATTTTTTAAACATATTTGCTCCTCCTTATTTTACAATCTACCTGGATGTAAAGACCTATTCAGACCTTCACTTATTATTATAGATAGATTTTCAATTGTATCATCTATATCTTTTGGTGTTACGATTAAGTTCTTATCATATGGATCTAACGAATCTTTTATTAGATGATATTTTTCTTCCTCTTTAAGTTTTTTCAACATATTATAAAAACTTTCTGTTTCTTCTGATTGAGATATTAAATTATCTATTGCCATATCCAAAACATCTATAGTAAGAGTTGCTGCGTCAACCACAGTTGGAACTCCTATTGCAATAACATCCACTCCTAAGGTTTCTTTAGTGAGAGATTTTCTTGTATTACCAACACCTCCACCAGGTGATATTCCTGCTGTTGATATTTGTATAGTAGAGTTTACTCTTTCCATTTTTCTTGATGCTAGTGCATCTATTGCTACTACTCTATCTGGCTTAACTTTCTCAACTAGTGACTTCACTACTTCACTAGTTTCTATCCCAGTAACACCCATAACCCCTGGACTTAGAGCTGATACCTCAGTAAAATCATCATCATAATCCTTGTTGTAATTTTTAAAGAGATGTCTAGTTACTAGTGTTTTAGATACACTTTTGGGACCCAATGCATCAGAAGTAATATTTCTATTTCCAAGACCAATTACTAGTGTCTTTTTATTTTTGTCTTGTCCAAATACATCTACTAATTCATCTTTTAGATAATTTATCATCTCTTCTCTTGACTCATCATCATCAAACTTCATAAGATTACTTTCTAGGGTTATATACTTTCCTATATCTTTGTTCATTATCTCTGAACCTTGTTCATCTATTACTTCAACTTTTGTTACAACACAATTTTCTAATTCTTTAGTTTCTATTTCCACCCCAGGAATACTACTTCCTTCTTGAGATTTTTCACACATTTCACTAGCTTCTAAAGCCAAATCTGTTCTTACATTAATCATATAAACCTCCAGTATAAATTAAATGCTAATTATAATTGTTAACAAAATTTAGTATTTTATAACAAAAAACTATAAATTTATTTAAAACAAGTAAAATTAAGGCTTTCAATGTAAGAAAATTGAGTTTGGTCAGTAAATAGTCAGTAAACTTCCTTAACTATCATCTATTTACAAATATAAAAAGGTAGCAACTATTTATATAGGCGCTACCTTTTAATCTATTTATCAATTTCATATTATCAAATTCCTGTCAAATTTTCATTCATTATACATTTCTTTTTATCAAAATAACTTTATAATTTCTATATCATTTCATTCTGTTGAAAAAATGGTTCAGTAATCTCCAACCACTCATTTGGCAAATAAATAGCTAGATAACCATGATTATATCCCTTAGCTTCATAAATTTTACAAGAAGGTACATAAGACTGAAACATCTTTGCAGAGTTTTTTACACATTTCATTTCCTTTTCACCATACCAATACATCACTTGTGCTGTAGTTTCTCTTAAACTCTCCTTAAGTGTGTACTTCATCATATAAGTACGATACATAGCATAGAGTGTTTCTTTTCTGACATGTGGCATATCTTTCATATAATAGTTCTTAATTTCATCTGGATATTGCATGTTTTTTGGAAATAATTTTGACATCATAGCAATTTGAAATCTACAAGCTTTTTCACTAAATAAAAGCCCTCTAAAAAATCGAATCGACATCATACAAGCTCGTGCCATATTGGGTCTAGGATAGCAAATACTGCCATCAATAATTGCCTTTTCAGTAATATCGGGTTTTCGAGATAAAATCTCTATAACAATCTGTCCACCAAGAGATACTCCACACAGAGAAAAAAGATGACCACCACACTCTTCATCTATATATTTCATCAATTTATCTGCTGTATCCTCTGTAGAAATATATGCAGTCTTGTATTCTTCTCCATGACCATCCAGTGTAGGAAGTATTACATGATAGTATTCAGACAATACTCGTGCTTGTCGTAAATAATTCCACCATGCATTCCCACCTCCATGAATCAGCATGATATGTGGATTGTTTTTATTCCCAAATTCATGAAAGTTCATATATAATACCTCCTTATAAAAACAAAATGTTTGTTATTTCTTCTTCTCATCATTTTTTGCAGGTGGAGAAGATATAATTGAGAGTTTTCGGAGTTTTAAATCTGATTTGGGTTCTTGGTCTATGTATGGCTTCAATAAATCAACTATACTTTGAAGAAGATTTTCATATTCTCTATCAGTTATATATAACAATGCTGAAGTGAAAAATACATTGTCTTTCTTATTGTCTTGATTTTTCAAACTAAAATATTCATTCATTTCTTGCATCAAACCCATATGAAATGCTGTAGAGAGTGAAACAGATGCATCTACTTCCATATCCAAAGCATATTCCTTTAATGAATAAATTTTTTCAATTGTACCACGTACACGATTTTCTTTAACTACTTCAATCATATTGTTATCTTCCAAAATTTTAACATGGTGGTAAACTGTTGCACGAGGAATATCACTTAGATACTTCACAATATCAGATGTACGAACACTACCATGAATTCTGATATACTGTAAAATTCGGAGTCTAGCTGGATTTAAAATTAGTTTTGTTGTATCCACTTTATCAATCCTTTCTTTAATCCATAAAATTATTATAGTCTAATTTTTTAGACTATACAAGAGTATGATATAAAACTATTAAACAGTCAACAGTAATAAAAATAGCGATAGTATAGTTCTGCTTATCTGCGACAATAAAAAAATTACCTTTAATTAATAGAAAACTTTCATATTAACCATATAAATTCATATTTTTATAAAATTTATTACTAAGTCCATAAAAATGAGTAATTTCTTGTATTATCTTATAATTATTGGAAATACTATCAAAATGTATGTTAATAATTTGTATTATTTCAAGATATATGTTACAAAAATAAAATATTAAATTGTATCTATTAAAATATTTAAAGAACAAAATATATCAACATAAAAACAAAATATTTCAAATTATTTATACATAATTTATAGTCTAAAAAATCAAAACAAAAAACATTATTAAAATATATAAATAATAATCCTTGATTTTTAGATTTATTTCTGTTAAAATCTAATATGTTGACGATGAATATGAGAAAAAAATACAGGGAGGTGAACACGGTGGCAAATATAAAATCAGCTAAGAAAAGAATAAGTGTTATCGAAAAGAAAACTGCTTTAAATAGAGTTAGAAAATCTCAAATAAAAACTGCAATAAGAAGATTCGAAGATGCTGTTGCAGCTGGAAACAGAGAGGATGCTGTTGTTAAGTTCCAATACGCTCAAAAAAGAATATACCAAGTAGCTTCTAAAGGAACTATACATAAGAATGCTGCAGCTAGAAAAGTAGCTAAATTAGCTCAAAAGTTAAACGGTATGAACGCTTAATTACCAGTTTATATTTCTTATATATAATAACCCCTATGTAGGGGTTTTTTATTTTGGAAATTTATACAATAAAAAATAAATAGTTAGACATATTATAGTAGATTATATACTCTTAGACTCAATCTAGCCTACTTGTACTTTGAACTATAACATATCTTGCTATTTATTTTTTATTAATGTATAATTTTTTTACACTGCTTGTCTTTTACAGTATCTACTAACCAACATTTCTACTGCTAAGGTATCCCTTATAAGACCTGTTTTTATTTTATAATCACTTTCTAATATATAGTTTAAAATTTCTATGATTATATCATCAGAAAAGTTCTTAGCCTGCTTTAATGCTTTTCCTATTACAAATTGATGAATTTTTAATTTATCTGCTATAAGTTTTGCTGAGTATCCCTCTAATTGTAATTGTCTTACTTGCATAACTATTTTAAACTGTCTAGCTATCATAGAAAATATACCTAAAACAGATTCGCCCTCCTGTATCATATCATTCAATATTTTCATTGCATTAGAAGCACTTTGCTCTCCAATATAATCAATTAACTTAAATATATCATTTTCAACCTTTTTAGGAGATAATTTATCTATTATATCATTAGTTACACTATTTCCCTTTCCAACAAATGAGCTAATTTTATTTATCTCGTTTTCTAAGTCTGATAAAGTCTTTTCACTACTTTTATCTCTATATCCTTCTTGTTCAATAAAATACATTATCTGAGAGTTTTCTATTATAACTTCATTTAGAGCAAAAGATTTTTTTATCCACTTAAATAAGTCCATATCAGAAAGCTTGTCACAGTTAAAAACAATTCCATTATTACTTATCTTTTTAACTAAAGATTTTCTTTTGTCAATATCTCCGTATACAACAAAAACTATGGTAGTAGTGTCTGGAGTATTATCTAAATGCTCTATCAAGTATTTTTCGTCACTATCTGTAAAATTCTTTTTCTTTCCTTTTAGTAACTCAAAGTCTTTTACTATTACTATTTTTCTATCATCCATAAAAGGAAGTGTCTCTATAGAGCTTATAAGCTGATTTAAGACTATTTCCTTTCCATCTATTATATCTAAGTTAAAATCGAGCATTCCTTCGTTTAAATTCTCTTTAAAGACTTTTATTGCATTTTCTATTAAATAATACTCTCTGCCATAAAAAAGATACATTTTCTCAAGTTTTTTATCTTTTATATTCCTTATAATATCCTTGTAATCCATTTTCTTGCTCCTTTATCTCTTTTCCTTCTATGTAAAATATGTAAAAAAATACTCCTATGTAATAAATCACTACAATATAAAGTTTAGGGTTATCTATATCAATATATGTAAAATTTAAATTGCTGAGTTTCTCTAGTAAAAAAAATATGATTTCTATCAATGTACTGTTAAATAAAGCTATTATTTTAGCTATTACTACACTTATTTTAAATATTATTAAACTTGCAATACTCAAATACATTATTATACCTATAAATGGTACTATGATTAAATTTCCTATGATTGAAACCAATGGTATACCTTTAAATGTATAATATATTATAGGCAAGGTTAATATATTTGACGATATTGTCAATGATACCATACTTAATTTTATAATACTATTTATTTTATTGTAAAATATTAGTATAGAGAATGTAGCTAAAAAAGATAATTGAAAACTTACATTATATATAACATAGGGGTTATTTATAATTAAAACTATCCCTATTAGAGACAGTGTTGATATTCCATCCTTTTTTCTATTAATAAAGACTGATAAATAGAAAACCATAACAAATGTTATAGACCTAATTATAGATGGAGACGCACCTACCATTATACAATATAAAGATATAAAAATCGACAATATTAATAATTTATACAATTTATTTATACCTCTTAATAAAAAAGCAATTACAACACATAGTATGCCTGTATGAAGACCAGATATAGATATTACATGGCTAGTTCCTGTTCTGGTGAACATTTCTTTTTGCTCATCTGTCAGATTTTCAACTTCTGCTAACAATATAGAATTTATAAAATCCGAATTTTTCTTATATAAATATCTATACGTTTTATTTATGTAAAACTTTACTTTACCTATTAAGTCATATATTTTATTCTTACCAATAATTTTATAGCTATTTATATATATTATACCTTTATATCCAGTGCTTTTTATATACCTTCCATAATCAAAATCTTCATATTTCATTTTAGCTAAACTTTTAAATTTGCCTGTAATATTAACTTTCTGACCAATTTTCAAATTTTTAGTTCTTGTGTAATCATTTATTAAGAAAGCTCCTACTTTATACTGATTATATCTAGGCTTTTCAAGTCTTCCTTTAACTGTTCCTTGTATAGTTATTATCTTATCATTAAATTTTTCATCCTCTTTCTTCTTATTTGTGATAATAAAAGATACAGCTATCACAAATATTAATATAATTAGTAAAGGTCTTCTTATTTGAATCATAATCACTCCTCTATAAAACATATTATTTAGATTATTTTCAAATAAATATTTTTTAAACAAAAGAAATTATTCTATAAACAAAAGAATACGTCAAAAGATTTATTAAAATCTTTTGACGTATTTTCATTTCTATATATATTCATTTATATAATTATCTTTTTTAGAAAAAATGCAATTAAGTATTTCTATTGTTTTTTTTGAAATACCCTTTATATTATTTAATAAAAGTGCTTCTTCAATGTCTATATAAGAAAATGCCAATTGTGTTAAAGCATTTATATCTAATTTAATATCAAAACACTCTTGAAGCTCATCTGTACATTCTTTATTTAATTTTTCTAACATTACTTTTTTATTTTGTATAGATATTTTGAATAGTCCATTATTCTCTTCTATATATTTATCTTCTATATATAATTTTATAGAGCCATTAATATCCTTATCAATATCTATATCTTCAATAAATTGCTTTACATTTATAACTCTTCCCATCATAAAAGGTTTTATTTTTATCTCACAGTCTTTAGGATTGTCTAATATAAACCTTATCTTATCTATCATAGGAGTAGCTATAGTAACTATCTTACATTGAGTATTGTGATTATATATAAATTTAAGCATTGATTTAAGGGCATCTATGTTTTTATAAAATAGCTCTCTGACAAACATTTTATCTCCTTGAAGAAAATAAATTACATATCCATCTTTTTCACTATCTTCATGGATATATAAATGTCCATCTTCACTTTGGATTTCTTTAAATAAGTTTTCATAATAATGTTCATCTTTTAACACATTACCATTAACCTCATTTAAAAATACTTTATCTATTTTAATTAAATCATCAATTTGTGATAAATTAGCTTTTATCATTTTTCCATTTGCCTTGAAAGTTTTTAAATCATCTGTTTTGATAGTATATTCAATTTGGTCATAACAATGCTCATATCCAAACCTTCTATAAAGTCTATAATCAATTGGCATTAATATAGATACTAGTTGTCCTTTCTTATACAACTCATTTAAAGTAAATTTAATAACTTTACTCATATAGCCAGTTCCTCTCCCCTCAGGAAGTGTGGAAACCCCTACTACATACGATGTATTGTATACCTTACTATTTAAACTTAATTTATACTGGTTTAGCTGAAGAGAGGAAACAATTTTTCCTTCATCTAAAGCTATTACAGTATTTTCATATTTATATTTATCATTAAAATAGTATTTCATAAAACTTTCACTATCATTAAAGCAATAACTCCATATTTCTTTTATACTTTCTATTTCTTCTTCTTTAGCATACCTAATCTCCATATAGTTTATTAAGCCTCCCTAACACTGTACTTTTCAACAAATCTACAAGGGTGGTAAGAAAGTTTAGCTTTTCTCAGACCTTCAATACCTAAGTCTTCTTCTCTATTTACAAACTCAACATCTTTAAATTCACTTACTAAAAATTGTTGGTTTATAAATGGATATAAACCTCTTATATCTGGATTGGCTTTTTCTATATGAATTAATGCCATGTTTTTATTTAAAAGCTCTCCGATACTAAATGCTTCTAATTTTCCATCCACATATACACCAAATACTTTTACTTTATCTTTTAAAATATCATAATTGTTAAATATCTTTTTGATACCAACTAATTCATCATCCATACTTTCATCAAATTCGTTATTTTCTTCTTTGTTACTTTCCCATTCTTTCATTAATACTAAACATTCATTGAAGTTTTCTTTATCTAATAATCTTGCTTCATATCTACCTGCATATTCTTTTAAGAAATAATTTATATGATTTCTCTTCTTTTGATTCTTTTTACCTGCTAGCGTTCTTAAACTTTCTGCATCATAGATATAATCAAATAAATCTCTTTCTTCTATATACTCAAATCTATTTGGGTATTTTTCTTTTAAAAATTCTACCACTTCAGTAGTAATACCTCTTAAGTATATTTTTTTGTTGTTATGTGAAAAATACTCAAGTACAAAATCTACAACTTCTGGAAGTTTGTCTTTTTTAGCAAGTGGTAATATTGAGAAACTATCTCCTTCATATTCACCAACTAAAACAGCAAAATCTTCACCTATATAGTATCCTGTCTTATAAACATGTTGCCACATATATAAAGTACTAAAACAGTACTCACAAGCTTCATAATCTACTAAATCAAAATAAGGGTCTAGCTCCTTTTTTGAATTTAGTTCAATATCTTTGAAAAACATAAAATCCTCCTACCTTTTTATTGCTTAATTTTTTAAAATTTTATTTTGTATCTATAAAAACTCCAATTTAGTTATGGTATTAATTTCACTTATATTGTCTAAAATATAAAATAGGATAGTTCCCATATATCTTATATTACCCATCATAAAATTATATAAACATGTAATGACTGGAGTGATTTTTTATTGAGAAATAAAATTTTTTTATTAATACTTATTATAATATCACTTTTAAGTGCTTGTGACAAAAAATCTCTACTATCTATACATATGATAGATGTTGGACAAGGTGATAGTCTTTTAGTTCAAACACCTACAAAGAAAAATATATTAATTGATGGAGGTGATGAAGATAGTGGAAATATAGTTACTAGTTACTTGAAACAAAAAAGAATAAAAACCATTGATATAATAATAGCTACGCATCCAGATTCAGACCATATAGGAAGTCTTGATAATGTCATAAAAAAATTTAATGTAAACTCCATCTATATGCCTGAACAATCAACAGAAAGTGAAGCTTATCAAAATCTAATAAGTTCTTGTAATGATAAAAACCTATCTATACAGTATCTATACAGAGATGATGTTTTAAATATCGATAACAATATAAATATATATGTATTAAGTCCTTCATATATACAGGAAGAACCTAATTTAAACTCAATAGTTTTTAAATTAAATTTTAATGACACCTCATTTTTATTTATGGGCGATGCTGAAGAAGCAATTGAAAAAGAAATTTTACATTATTTTAAATTAGATAACATCAATTTTATAAAAATCGGTCATCATGGAAGCAATTCATCAACTACTTTAGAATTTATTGAAAAAATTCATCCAGATATAGCCGCAATATCGTGTGGATATAAAAATCAATATGGACATCCTCATAAGGAAGTTATCAATAATTTAAAACAAAACAATATATCAATTTATAGGACAGATAAAATAGGTGATATTGTTTTTTATAGTGATGGTAAAATGATATTTACAAAACACAAATATAAAATAGACACTTAACATAAGAAATAAAACTGTAACTACATAACAGAACTAGGCTAAAAGTATCAACATAAAATGGTTTTATATTGATGCTTTTAGCCTTTAAAATATGTCCATAAAATTTATAGATAAAATATTTAGTATTATTACCCTAATAATTCATTAACTATTACAGATGCAATTACTAGACCTCCAACAGATGGCACAAATGATACACTACCTGGTGTTACCTTTTTACCATTCATGACTTTCTTTTTAAGTTCTATTGGTTGTTCAGTTGAATATACCACCTTTAATTTTTTAATTCCTCTATCTCTAAGCTCTTTTCTCATGACTTTAGCTAAAGGACAAGTACTTGTTTTGTGTATATCAGTAACAACTATTTTAGTTGGGTCCAATTTATTTCCCATACCCATAGAACTTATTATTTTTAAACCTCTTTTTTCACATGTTTCAATTAAATGTATCTTCGAGCTTACCATATCTATTGCATCCACAACATAATCATATCTTTCTGTTAGTATTTCACTACTAGTATCTTTATTATAAAGATTTCTTATTTTTTTTATATTAATATTAGGATTTATATCTAAAATTCTTTCTTCCATAACATCGACTTTATATTTTCCCACAGTTGAATGTAATGCTGGTATTTGTCTATTTATATTTGTTATATCTACATCATCAAAATCAACAATAGTGAGATTACCCACTCCAGCTCTTGCTAAAGCTTCAACAGTAAAACTACCTACTCCTCCAACTCCAAATACTATTACATTTGAATTTTTAAGTTTTTCTATACCATCATCTCCAACTAGAAAACTAGTTCTCGTTGTAAAGTTATTTTCCATTTTTCCACTCTCCTAGACTTTTATATACCTAATATTAGTATTAGAAAATTTACATTATATAATACTAGATATTATATATTACTAAAACTAAATTATCTCAAAATAATTTTTAAATTTAAAAAGGTATCTTTTAATATTAAAAGATACCTTTTATACTGGCGGGAATGCGTGGGAATCGAACCCACCTAAGAGGCTCTTAACCCCTCATACTAGTTTTGAAGACTAGAGGGCACACCGGCACCCATCCACTCCCATAACGAAACGTTTCTCAACGAAATCTATAATATCATATATTTTGACTCTTTGCAACAATTTTTATAGATTAATTTGATAGCAAATCATATTTTAAATAGTTTTTATCTATAGCAATTAATATTTATATATCTTCTTATTATATTTGTAACTATATTTATAAACTTAAAAACTGGAAACCATATTTTAATTATCTATAAAGAATTTTTCCTCTATTTAATCAAAATACAATTTCCAGTATAAATATAAATTATTTAATTATTTTAATATACGTATATCTATAGTTTTTCTTCCCCAGTTATAAACTGTCTTTGAATCATTCATAAATATATCAATTTTATTTCCTTTTATCGCACCACCACAGTCTTCAGCAGTAAATACCATATCAAACTGAGGTATATATACTTTCGTTCCATATGGTATAACCTTAGGGTCTACAGCTATTGTTCCCCACTTAGGCTTTGTTCCTGTTGCAGTTATACTATGACCAGAATATGCAGTTGCCACAACTCTCATACTTCTACCATTGTTACTACTGCTACTACTTGAAGAAGATGAAGCCATCCTTCTTGAACTTTCTCCCCTTGATGAAGCTACTTGCATTTCTACTTTTGTTCCTTTATTTACAACTTTATTAACTGGCTCAGATGTAACAACTTTTTTCACAAATTCCTTTTCTACTTTCTTACCATTGTGATAAGTTTCTTTATATACTAATTCACTTTTACCAGATTTTCCTTCTTCTTTAACTTTAGAATCTCCTTTTGATAAAGAGTTATCTTCAACAACTGTAACTTCAAACGGAATGTCTTTAGTCTCTACAACTGTTTTTTCCTTAACATCAATTACTTCTATTTTATCTCCATTAGATAACTTTGAATTTACATCCAAACTAACTATATCATTTCCATCATAGCTAATGTTTTGGGCTTCCAAAAGGTCTCCTACATTAGAACTAAATGTAGATACAGTTCTTTCTTCTCCTTTTACTACTAATGTTACTTGTTTATTAAGTGCAGAGTATCCAGATAAAATTCCAACTGATAAAACAACCGCCATTGCCGAGACTTTAACATTACTCAATTTCTTTAAATTCATATAAAATTTCCTCCCTCAAATTTTTTACACTATATATTTTGCTTCGTAATATTCTGCTTCGTAAATTTCTTTTTTGTTTTTTGTGTAACTAAATTGTAACTATTTTTTCAAGAGTTGTCAACTTGACAAAAAAATAGAAATATGCATACATAGTATTTTCAACTATTGAAGCATATTTCTATTAGTTACAACAATGTCATTGTTTATTGTTGTTTTGTTATCATTTTGTTACCTTTTATCTTTATATATTTTCTATCTGCCAATTGATAGGTTCTTTTCCTAGCTTTTCGAGAATTTCATTTATCTTAGAGAAGTGCTTACATCCAAAAAAACCTTTACTTGCTGATAATGGACTTGGATGAGGTGCTTCCAAAATATAATGCTTACTTGTATCAATCAATTCTACTTTTTTACGCGCATTACTTCCCCACAGTACAAAAATTACTGGGTCTTCACGATCACTTAAAATAGAAATCACTCTATCTGTGAAAATTTCCCACCCTTTATTTTTATGAGAATTGGCTTCATGTGCTCTAACAGTAAGTGCTGTATTTAAAAGTAACACACCTTGGTCTGCCCAAGGCATTAAGTATCCATTATTAGGTATAAAGCATCCTAAATCTTCTTTCAACTCTTTGTACATATTTAATAGAGATGGTGGAGTTTTTACTTGTGGTTGAACTGAAAAAGCTAAACCATGAGCTTGATTATCTCCATGATAGGGGTCTTGTCCTAGTATTAAAACTTTTGTATCTTTATATGAAGTGTGTTTTAAAGCTTCATATATGTTATGCATATTAGGAAAAATTTGACGTGTCTTATATTCATCTATAAGGAATTTTCTTAAATTTAAATAATATTCTTTTTCAAATTCTTCCTTTAATAATTCATTCCAATCGTTTCCTAAATTAACCATAGTTATCACCAATTCCTTTCAGCTATTTTTATTTATTGTTTTATTTAGAAATTATGTCCTCTTGATTGTCATTTTTTTCATTAGTATTTATTTTTATGCTCACTCTGTTAGGTATACAAACTATACTTTGACTTGGTTTGTTTATAAAACCTGTATGTACACACACCTTATCAGGACATGAAGCATCTATTATCTCCACACCTTTGTCATGAATTTTAACTATATTGTACCCTCCTCTATTTTCTATTTTAAATTCTTCTTTGGCATTTATTGAAACAGTCTTATACAATTTATTATCTACATAAATTTCAATACTTCCAGCATTTTTAGAATTTATAACATTTATTATTCCATAACATGCTGTGATAACAATCAAAACACCTAAAATAAGAAGAATGTCTTTTTTCTTCATTTTTTGTCCTCCTATGAAATTATGCTATAATAAGATAATAACACAATTTCATAGGAGGAATATACCATGAATAAGAAAAAAATCACATTTATTTTTGTGATATTGATTTTAGCATTAATTTTATTTTCATTTTTTAGGAGTTCAAGTCAAAATACTAAATATAGTAAGACAAGCTATTACCTTGGTACAGTAAATGAAGTTACTATATTTAATATAAAAGAATCAAAAAGTGATAAAATTTTAAATGAATGTGATTCAATTTTAAGATATATTGATAACAAGATGAGTACCCATATACCAGGAAGCGATGTTTCTAAAATAAATGATAATGCTGGTAAAGATTTTGTCAAAGTTTCTGATGATACATTTTTTGTTGTACAAGAGGCTATAGAATACTCTAAGTTGTCAAATGGATACTTTGATATAACAGTTGGTCCACTATCCAATCTATGGGCAATTGGAACAGACAAGGCTAAAGTCCCAAATGACTCTGAGATAAACGAACTTCTGCCACTCATTGATTACAAAAATATTATATTAGATGAAAAAAATAAATCTATAAAGTTAGCTAAAGAAGATATGAAAATTGATTTAGGGGCAATAGCTAAAGGATATGCTGCTGATAAAATCGTAGGCTATTTGAAATCAGAAGGTATAAAAAAAGCTTTAGTAAACTTGGGAGGTAATATATTTACTCTAGAAGATAGCAAAAATAACAAACCTTTTAAAATTGGTATTCAAGACCCAACTAGCAAAAATGGAGAATCTATAGGGAATATAGAAACTACAAATAAATCTGTTGTTACATCTGGAATTTATGAGAGATTTATAGAAAAAGATGGTAAAATATATCACCATATGTTAAATCCATTTACAGGATACCCTTTTGAAAACAACTTAAGCAGTGTTACAATAATCTCTGATAAATCTATTAATTGTGATGCTTTATCCACTTCTACATTTGGACTTGGACTTGAAAAAGGTATGGATTTGATTAATAGTATTGATAATGTAGATGCTATATTTATAACCAAAGATAAAAAAGTATATTTAACTAATGGCATACAAAATAATTTTAAACTTACAGACAAAGCTTTTTCTATTAAAAAGTTCAATAAATAATGAGTTTAAATAATAACTATATCTATTATGCATACAAATTTATACATACAAATTTAAATAACTCTAATATAACTAATGTAAATTTAAGTTTTATATAAAATATGGTATATACTAAGTAGTCTAAAACAAATTGTACTTATGTATATACCATATTTATAGCTTGATTTATATAAAACACTACCCATTACTCTTTAACTTTCGATAATAAATAACTCCTACAACATATAAAACAATCCACAAAACAAATAAATATATGATTATTACCAATGAGTTGTATATATCTAATGCATTTAGTACAGAGAAAACAAAAGCAGATATAGGAATTATTATCATACATACAATGTAAGCATATCTTCCTGCTTTATCTCTATACATAACATTTCTTTCATCATGAAGATTAATGTTTTCTATTTCGAGCTTTTCTTTGTATTCTTCTTTATGCTTATTCCAGTAAAAGTAACGATAAATGGCAGAAATTCCACCAAATCCAAAGCCTCCTGCTAGTCCAGCAAACAAAGAACCTAACTTATCACCATTCATTAAACAAAGAAACAAGAAAATAACACCTAAAACTACAAATACAATTCCTATTCTTAAATTTCTCTTTTCCATGAACTATTTCTCCTTCCATAAAAATATTTCTTCAATCGACATTTCAAAAAAATCAGATATTTGAAATGCAAGTTCTAAAGATGGATTATATTTTCCATTTTCAATAGAACTAATCGTCTGCCTTGAAACCTTAAGAATTTTTGCAAAATCTTCTTGATTAAGACCTTTTTTCTTTCTTAAATCTTCTACACGATTTTTCAAAAAGATTGCCTCCTTTTTGTAAAGTTTCCTTTACATTTATAATATACCACTTGCTTTTATTTTTGTAAAGGAAACTTTACAAAATATATATAAAAATAGACATTTCATTAGAAATGCCTATCATTAAACATATTTACTTTTATAATTGAATTACATCTTGCTGTCTATAAACCTTATTTTTTAATCTTTTTTAGTACAACTTTGAAACAACCTACATTTTTTTATTTTTAATAAATAACTCAACTAACTTTTTATAACGACTTTACAAACAAATCCATTCTATTTAATGCCTCAATTACATTTTCTTTTTGAGTTCCTAAATTTATCCTAACATACTTTTCTCCATCTTTTACAAAGTGACTTCCATCTTCTATTAGCACTCCTGTATTGACAGCTAACCTATCTGTAAATTCACTTGCACTTAGTCCTAGATTGCTTATGTCCATCCAAGCCAAATAAGACGATTCCATCTTCATTAGTTTAATCTTCTCATATTTATTTACCCAATTCTCTAAAAGTTCATAATTTGATTTTATATACTCATTTACGTTCCTTAACCACTCTCTACATTCATCATAAGCTGTTATTAATCCTATTATTCCAAATACATTTGGAGAAGTTATAGAATTTTGTTTTAGTTTCTTTCTAAAAGTATCTCTTATATCCTTATTTATAACTATTGAATAAGAGGTCTTTAATCCTCCGAGATTAAACCCTTTATTTGGTGATGTCAATAGGATAATATTTTCTAAAAGTTCCCTTTCAAGCTTAAGAATAGAATTAAATTCGCCATAATGAATATGCTCTGCATGTACTTCATCTGCAACTAAAATAACATTGTTTTCTTTACATATAGTTGCTACTTTCGTCATTTCTTCAATTGACCAAATTCTTCCTGATGGATTATGTGGTGTACAAAACATCATTAACTTAGGTTTATTTTCTTTAATTTGAGATTCTAATCTATCAAAATTTATATAATATCTATCATTTATCACATCTAATGTATTACAAACTACATTTACACCCTGCTTTTTAGCTGATGATTCAAATGGGTCATAAACTGGTGTATTTAATATTATACTATCTCCTTTTTTACAAAAAGCTTGTACTACATAGTGAAGTGTTGACACAGTTCCATAAGTCAATGTAATCCATTCTCTTTCTACATTTACTTTATGCATATCATTTTGCCACCCAATAACTGAATCATAAAATTCATCATAACAGTATGTATATCCAAATACACCTCTTTTTACAGCTTCAATAAATTTACTTTCTATTTCTGTTGGTATTTTAAAATCCATATCAGCAATCCACATTGGTACAAAATCTTCTTTAATATCTCCAAATTTATCTCTTATAATATTTAAATCCCACTTTCTACACTTTTCACTTACTCTATCTGGTCTATCATCAAAATTATACATTTAAATTTACCTCGTCTTTTCTTATTATTATAAAAATACTTAGCTACAATTTATTTTTAATTTACAACTATTAAATCTTTGGTAGATACAGTCAATCTCATACACCCATCTTGAGTTATAAGTACATCATCTTCAATTCTTACTCCTCCAAGTTCTGGCACATATATACCAGGCTCTATAGTTACAACCATGCCTTCTTTTAATACTTCATTTGATTCTGAAGTTAATGCTGGATACTCATGAACCATAATACCTACACCATGACCCAGATTGTGTCCAAAATTATCACCATATCCATATGAACTAATTATATCTCTTGCAACCTTATCTATTTCACCAGCAGTCATGCCTGGCTTTAAAACCTTTATACACTCTTCATTAGCTTTCTTTACTATATTATATATTTTTTCTAGTTCTTTATTTGTAGTTCCCATACAAATAGTTCTAGTAATGTCTGAACAATAATTATTATACTTTGCTCCAAAATCGAATGTAACAAAATCTCCATATTCTATAATTTTTTCACTAGCTTTTCCATGAGGTAAGGCTCCTCTCAAACCAGATGCAACTATAGTGTCGAATGATTCTTTTTGTCCGCCTAATTCTTTTATGAATCTTACAATTTCATTTTCTACTTGTCTTTCAGTCATACCAACTTTTATAAAGTCAATTATATGATAAAACGTAGCATCTACTATTTCACAAGCTTTTTTTATATATTTTATTTCATCTTCATCTTTCTCTTTTCTTAAAGTAGATAAATCAATTGATTTTAAAGTTACATTTAATTTGTTATTCATACTTTTATATGAGTCAAAAGATACTTCACTTCCTTCAAAGCCAATTTCTTTTATATTTTGATTTCTGCAAATATCATTAATTATATCAAAATACGTTCTATTTTTATCCATTAATATAACATCAAATAAATCTGATTTTCTTTTAACTTCTTCAAAGTATCTAAAATCTACTATTATATATTGTTTATCTTTCGTTATAAAAACATAGCCTGATGAACTAAATAGATTTCCAATATAAAACTTATTGGTAGAACTATTAATAAGAATTCCATCTACATTATACTCTTTAAGATACTTTCTTATTTTTTCTATTTTATTCATAATTTTATCTTCACCACCCTTAATTAGTCATATAGGTAAGGCTGGTAATATTGTTTCAATCAATATTACCAGCCAAGGTTATTATAGATAGTAAAATTTATAAATTAATCAATATAATCTACAACAAGTTTACCATCCTTTATTAATTTATTTCTGTAAAATACATTTCCTACAGCTATGAATATAGCACCAACTGCTATACCTATTACATATCCAAATAAGTTATCTACTAGAGGCCATGCCCATATAGCTGACTCTGGGAACCACTGAATTGCCCCTAAAACTATACCTGTAATAGCTCCTATTATACTTCCTACGATATTTAAAGGTATAACAAAACCTGGTCTCTCAAGTGCAAATGGTATTGCTCCCTCTGATATACCCATAAATGATAGGAATATAGAAGTTTTTCCTGCTTGATAGAATTGTCTATCATATACTCTTCTTCCCACTAATCTTTTATCTAATAAAGTTGTAAGTCCTAATCCAATTGGAGGAACAACTATAGCTATTGTTCTTGCTGTTATTGGTAGTACATTTTCTGTAGTCAAACCAAGTGCAACGAATCCTGCTGCTTTATTTATTGGCCCACCTAAGTCAAATGCTGTAGCTGCTGCTAAAGCTGTTGCATATACATATTCTCCCGCTGCTCCTGCTGCTGTTAAGAAGTTTTTCATACTTTCATTAATTAATCCACCAAATGGAGTTATTATAAATATCATCAATACCATACAAGTTAATGATGCTATTAGTGGTATTAAAAATGTTGTTTTAAAAGCTAACCAGTTATGAGAAACTTTTATAGATTTATTTAACCATTTTACAAAATATCCTATTATAAATGCGATTAATATGGCACCTAAGAATCCTGATGCAACTGGTACAACTTCTGTCCATTGTCCATCTACGAATTGTGGTACACCTACAGGTTTATTAGCTATATATCCACCTATAAATCCTGCGATTAGGGCTGTTTTTCCACCTATAGAATTTGCACAGAATGCTGCAAATAGTGGTATTGCAAATCCAAACAGAGTAAATCCGAAGTTTGACATTAATTGTGCCATGTTTAAAAGGCTAAGTTTAAATCCTGTAAATTCACCTGAGTTCATAGCATCAACTATACCTACAGATGGGTCAAGCCCTAATATTGCATATGGTATTAATTGAGATAAAGCTCCTATAAGTCCACCCATTACTAAGACTGGTATCATATATGATATACCTGTCATTATATGTTTACTAATTTCTTTCCATTTTCCATTTCCCTTTGATTGAGTTGGATTAGATGGAGTAGTTTTTCCTGCGTTATTGCCTCCTGTTGTAGAAGCACCTGAACTGTTTATAACTTTTTTCTTGATTGCCATTCTATTTCCTCCACAGTAAATTTATTATATTCCTAAATCCTCTTCTATTTCCTTTATAACACCTTCTGCATTCTTTATAGCCTCTTGTAATTCAACCTCATAAACTTCACAACCATCAAATCTTTCCATACCTTCTGGTGTTATTGCTACTGCATGTATTATCATAGTTGCTCCTAATATGTCTTCTCTTGTTAATTCATTTTGCACACCATCTGCACCTTGAGTTTCAACTTTTGCTTCATAACCTAATGCCTTTGCAGCTTGCTCTATTGCTTCTGCTGCCATAAAAGTGTGAGCTAGTCCCATTGGACAAGCACATAATGCTACTAATTTTTTATTCATTTTAAATTCCTCCTATTTACTTTAATTAATTATTTTTATTTTAACTTTAGTATTTATCTATAAACCTAAAGCTTCATTTATTAAATTAGCGATTTCTTCCACATTATCACTCTTTAAAAGAGAATCTTTAAAATCTTTATTTATTAATTTTCTTGAAAGAGACGATAATAATTTAAGGTGTATGTTTTCTTTACTTTTTCCTGGCATAAGCAAACTTATTGCCAACTTGACATTGTCCTCACCTTCATTCCAAACAACATTATCATTAAACTTTAGTACCACTACTGCTGGATTTTCAATTGCATCATTTTTAGTATGAGGTATTGCTATAGATTCTCCCAAATTTGTAGTAAATTGCTCTTCTCTAGCTGCTAAGCCTTCGTATACTAGATTTTCATCTTCTGTTAAATTTAATTCTTTAGCTTTCTTAGCTATAAATTTTAAAACCTCAACCTTAGACTTAGCCTCAGTATTTAAAAATACATATTCTTTGTTAAATATGTTTGTTCCCATTGTTAATTTCCTCCTTAATTACCTATCAGTGCCATTAATTTATTAAAGTCACATATTTTAATAATTCCTCTTACTCCACCTTCATCTTTTATAAAGTTGTAAAGGTATTTAAATATTGAAAAATTATGTTTTTCTTTAGTATTAAAAAATACCATAAATACTAGTTGAACTTCTTGCTTATCCCAAATTATTGGATTTTCAAGTATTCCAACTCCGATTATAGATTTTTTATCTCCCTTCACTATTGTGTGAGGTATAGCTACTAGATTTCCTATTTCAGTTGATGAAATATTTTCTCTATCTATTATACTTTTTATTGAGCTTTCTTCTATAAAGTCTCTTTCTTTTAACTTGTTTGAAAGCGAAAGTATAACTTCTTCTTTTGTATTTGCTTTTATACTGAAAAAAGCTCTTTCATCAAACATATTACTTATTATTTTTCTTCTTTCTTCCTTTTCATAAAAGGCTTTGTTTACGTTTTCAATTAGGCTATCATCAAATATATTTTCTATATATAAGACTGGCTTTTCATATCCTTTTAATTCAACTGTTGATACTACCAAATCAACATCTTGACCTATTGCCATATCAAGATATCTAAATGGATAAACACCTACAACATTTAAGTCACTTATATTCTGCTTTAATTTTTCAGAAAGAAGCTGACCTGTGCCTATACCATAATGACAAACTATACAAATTTTCTTACTTGTATTTTTTTTCATTCTTTCATTTGAAGCAGCAAAGTGAATAGCTATATATCCAAGTTCATCTTCATCTAATTTTAAATTAAATTCAGTTTCTAGCTTATTTGATAAAAACACAGCTAAGTTAAAAGCTATTGGAAATTTCTCTTTTATTTGATGAAGCAGAGGATTATTAGATTTTATATTAGCTTTTGCTCTATTTAAAAACCTCTTTATATGGTCAGAAATCGCTATCATAAACTCTTCATCTTTTGTATAGTCACTTCCTGAAATAAGCAGTATATCTTGAAGAGCACTACTTATAACGCTACTTATTCTTTCTTCAATTTCACTTGCATTTTTTATTCCTTGTGCACCTCTATATGCTATTACACCAGAATAATTGGAAATATAAATTACTTCATCTTCAATAAGTTTAAATCCAACTTTATCAGATATTTCTTTCATAAGCTTTTCTATAAAACTGTAATTATGAAATCTATATCCTGTATCTATTAAATTTATATTTTTGCTATGACCTCTCTTACTTCTAAACACAGAAACTATTATTTTTGAAAGTAAAAGATTAAAGTCTTTATCTGAAATTATTGTTTCTTTTTCTCTTAAATGCTTTTCTAAAATACTTTCTATGCAATTTATATCGTTTTCACTGATATCATCCAAAAATACTTTGATTTTACTCTTCTCATCCAACTTTATTGCATAATCAGTAATCAACTGTCTTATATTAATTTCTTCACCATATATATAGCTTCCATAATAAGGTTTAGATTTTATAACTAAGTCATACTTTTCAAGTTTTCTTTTAAGCTTACTAGATAATTTATTTATGGCTGCTATACTTAGATTTAATTCTTCTGCCATTACTTCTATACTCATATAATTTCTGTTAATCAGCATACATATTATATTTGACATCCTTGCTTCTTCAGAATCATCCAAGAAACCATTTATATATTTATTTGCTTCTTTTACAGCTTTTGATATGTTGGTTTTAGAGCCACTTAACTTATATCCTATACCTCTTGAAGAATCTATTTCTAAATCATACTTACTCAAAATACCATTTAAATCTGCTATATATCTTTTAATAGTTTTAGTAGATACATCTAATTTAATAGCTAGTTCATTTGATGTCATATATCCATCTTTATTGCTTAAACTTTTTACTATTACTGCATGTTTCTTAGTTATCATTGTATCACCTTCTCTTTGATTTCAATTATATATCAAATAAAATTTTAGTTGTATATATAATATGTCTATATAAGGGACATTTTGTATTTATATATTATTGCATAATGTAACTATTGCCTCCGCATAGATACCTATCGCAGTTATAAACCTATCTAAACTGGCAAATTCATTTGCACTATGAACATTTCCAAAACTACCATCAGGAAATTCACACCCAAATATTACTGAATTCTTCATTTCAGCTGCATAGCTTCCTGCACTGGTTACTCTAACAACACTTTTTGAGTCTCCAGAATACTTTACATATATCTCATGTAAACGTCTTACAAGTTTCGAATTCTCATCTATATAATTTGCTTGCTTTAAATTTTCCCCAATAAACTTAAATTTATTAATATTATTTATTTTTATATACAAATCAAATTTTTCTATTATTTCTTCAACTGTCAATACTTCAGGATACCTAACACTTAAAATTACTTCAAGCTTTCCTTCTTTTATATTTATTATTGTTGGAACCATTGAAAGAATTCCACATTTTCCTTCAACATTTAAGCCAAACAGTTTTCCATCTATATTATCTTTATTTATTAGCCTGTACAAATCTTTTGCCCAATCTTCATCAAGATTTTCTGCTAAAATTTTAATTGTATCTAATATGGGATTTATTGCTTTTTCAGGTTTAGATGAGTGTCCACCTTTCCCATTCACAATATACTTACCATCATTAAAACTTATTGAAACATTATTAAAATCAGAATTTATATAATCATTACTTAAATTTTCAATATTTTTGATATACACTTTGTCTGGAATTGTATTAAACTCTATTCCACCACTTATATCTAGATATTTATCATCTATATCCAGCATTAGCTTTATTATCGCTCCACCCTTTTCTCCATTTAATACAGGAAATTTAGCATCTGGAGTAAATCCATATACACCATGTGGCTCTTTGCTATAATAGTGCTTTATGCACTTAAATCCACTTTCTTCATTTCCTCCAGCAATTAATCTAACTTTTCTCTTTAAATCTATATTTAGACTTTTTATCATTTTTAATGCCAAAAAATTTGCTATCATAGGGCCCTTATTATCGGAAACACCTCTAGCAACTAATTTGTCACCCATAATATCTAGCTTAAATGGCTCACTATCCCATCCTTCTCCTGGATTTACAACATCACAATGCCCAAATATGTCTATATAATCTTTACCATCTCCATATTCAATATAAACAGCATGATTATCTATATTTTTAACAGTAAAATTATTTTCTCTACCTAAATTTTCAAACCACTTTAATGCATCATATACACCTTTTCCAAAAGGCATATCTTTAGATACAGTATTTTTATCATAAAAGGAAGGTATACTTACCCATTCCTCCAACAATTTCAAGAATTCTTTTTTATATTTTTGATTTTCTTCTTTAAATCTCTCCATGATTATCACTCCAATTTAAACCTTTATATTATATATCATAGTTTATCTTGTTTCATAAATCCTTATACTTTATGTCATTTCAAGGGACAAAACTTTTTTGCTATTGATTTTATAATCTATTTATATATAATTATTTGTAGGATAAATTTAATATCATAGGAGGAACAAGATTATGGAACCATTATTTTTAAAGCCTATTTTTATGGATAGAATATGGGGTGGTACTGCACTTAAAGATAAATTTAACTATGAGATAAAATCACCTACAACAGGTGAATGTTGGGCTATAAGTTCTCATAAAAATGGAGATTGTCTGATAGAAAATGGAGAATATAAAAATAAAAAGCTATCTGAATTATGGGAGAAAAATAGAGAATTGTTTGGTAATACACCTGGAGATAAATTCCCTTTGCTTACAAAAATACTCGATGCCAATGACAATTTATCGGTTCAAGTTCATCCAAATGATGAATATGCTCAAAAAAACGAAAATGGAGAATTGGGTAAAACAGAATGCTGGTATGTAATAGACTGTTCTGATGATGCAGAAATTATAATAGGTCACAATGCAAAATCTCGTGAAGAATTTATAGAAATGATAAATAATAACGAATGGGACAAACTGCTTAGAAAAGTTAATATAAAAAAAGGTGACTTTTTCTATGTTCCAAGCGGAACTATACATGCTATATGTAAGGGAACATTAATTTTAGAAACTCAACAAAACTCAGATACTACTTATAGAGTTTATGATTATGATAGAACTGATAACTTAGGAAATAAACGTGAACTTCATGTTCAAAAATCAATAGAAGTTACAAATGTTCCTCATACAGATTTTGATACTGATTATAAAATTGTATCAACACCAAACTTTAAATGTACAACATTTGTATCAAATGAATTTTTTAGTGTCTATAAATTAGATATTTTTGGAAAATGTGATTTTACTCACAATACACCTTTTTCTTTGTACAGTATCCTAGATGGAGTTGGTAAATTGATACACAATTCTATAGAGTATGATTTAAAGAAAGGTATGCATTTTATATTACCAAATAACTTTGGAAGTTTTGGATTTGAAGGTAATCTAGAAATCATATGTTCTCACATATAGATACAAAATACAATTAACATCAAAAAAAGCTAGACTATCATAAAAACTTATTTTTATGATAGCCTAGCTTTTTATAATGTACTCTATTAAATATAGAATATTTTATTTTACTTTTACAATTTAATAACTTTCTAATAATATATATCAGAAAATTCTATTTTTATTTTTTCTTGAAGATTGTATATTCTCTTATCTTCTGTATAATACTCATTACTAAAGCTTTTCATTGGCAGTGAGATTAAAAATTCTGTACCCTTATTAACTTCACTTATTACTTCTATATCTCCACCATGAAGACTTACTAGGTTCTTAACTATAGCAAGTCCTATTCCACTTCCTTCAGTATTTCTAGATAAAGTCTTGTCAACTTGTGAAAACTCTTCAAAAATCAACTCCAATTTATCTTGAGGTATACCAACACCAGTGTCTTTAACACTTATTATTACTTTATCAATTTTATAGTAGATGTTTACATATATCCATCCTCCATTATCAGTAAATTTAATACAGTTTGATAATAGATTTAGTATAATTCTCTCAATTTCAGCCTTGTCTACATAGACATTGATTTCTTCAAGCTCTGTATCAAATAGAATTCTTATATCTTTTCTGCTTGCATACTCTTCTATATTCATAAACAAATCTTCTATTACAGATACAATATTGTATTTTGCAAGTTTAAGTGTGTAAAATCCTGACTCCATCTTTGTCAAATCTATAATATTATTTATCAATCTTTGAAGTCTATAGGAACTTTGTCTAACTAAATCAACATGAGATTTAATATTATTATTATAGTCTTTTATTTTTTCACTTCTATAGAAAGAATCTACCAATTGATTTGAACTTGATATAACATTTAATGGTGTTTTTAACTCATGAGACATATTTGCAAAAAACTCAGTTTTTATTTTATCTGTTTTAAATCTTTCAAGTAATTCTTTTTCAGCTTGTTCAGAGTATTTTTTATGTGCTAAATCTTTTATAATAAGCATTATATATCTAGTGTTATATATCGAAAAAGGCAAGGCGCTTAATTCTACTTCTACTATATCATCATAATTATTTATTAATTCATATTCTAGTAAAAGTATACTCTTATTTTCATTTAAAACTTTAGTCATATTTTCAGTAAATTTCATTTTTTCTTCAGTATTTGCATTCATTAATATCTTAATATTAGAATCTTTTACATCATCTATACTTGTAAAAGATAGCATATCCAAAAATGATTTATTTGCATAATTTACACTTAAGTCTTCTCTTAACAAGCATATACCATCAGGTAGTATATCTATAAATCTTGAATAAGAGGATTGACTTTCTTCAAGTTTTATTTGAGATATCTTTCGAGAAGTTGTATCACGTATTACAATAATAGTTTTATAAGTTCCTTCATTATTATAATGAGAAAAACTCATCTCTACATATTTTACTTCACCCTCTATTACATACCTTTTTTCTATATTTTCTTCACTTTTACATATTGAGGAAAAATCGATGTTTTCTAATGTCTCTTTAAATATTTGTCTACATGCATTATTTACATATATTTTATTACTACCTTCAAGTACTACTATACCATCTCCAACACTTTCCAAAAAGTCTTCACTTCTCTTATTTGCTTCAATAACTTTTCGTTCGTATTCCTTTTTCTTAGTTTTGTCCTTTAATACACATAAGACTCCTTCTATTTGTGTAGCTATAATTAAAGGAGCAAATATAGCTTGGTAAACCTTATTGTCACTTGTATCAATAAATTTTTCTATATTTTTTTTATTGATAAATACATAATTAATGCTTTCTATTAAATCACTAAAATTTTTAACTTTATAACTTAATTTATCTTGTTCTTTATAATCTCCAAAAATATTTCTAAAACTTTTATTTGCATATGTAATTTCTCCATCCTTACTAAACACAACTATACTCTTTACAGCAACATCTAAAGTAGATTGTAGTCGTAACTCTCTTTTTATAAGTATTTCTTTAAGTTCTTCTATTTTTTCTGTTTCATATATTAATTTTTTATTTTTTTCTTTCAAACTTTCCGTTTTTATTGTTAATTCTTCATTTGTATCATGTAATTCCAATGCTGTTTTCTTAATATTCTTAGATACTATATAATTATATAAATAATATAATGCTACATTTATTGTTATTTGTGATAACATACCTTCTATATGTATATTACCAATTACTATATGTAGTAAATTTGGAGCTCTTGATAAGATTGTTATTATTATTATTCTATTAAAAAACTTTTTCTCACTATATTCCCATTTATTTGCGTTTGAACTTGAGTTTAGTTCAATTCCACTCATAATAGAGACAATTATCATAAATATAGATGTAACAACCCCTAAAGTATAGTGTAATGTCCCTCTATCTAAAGAGTTACAAATTTCAGATATTATGAATAAAGATGATATTGTCAAAACTACAGTTACTACAAATAAAATTATGCTCGAATGAATTTGTTTATTATCCTTAACAAATTTAAAACTTAAATACACACCTAATATAGGAAATAAATCTGTCATTGCTGATATTGTAATGTTAATTCCAATTACAGCTTCTGCTCTAGTACCTAAACAATTAAATAAATATATACACTCCAATACTCCAGTTGCTGCAAATACTAATCCTAAAAATGTAGAAAATGAATCTACTTTAAATTTTGTAGTATTAAATATAATCATTCCTGTAGCTATTAAGAATGTAGCATATACAGCATGCAGTAAAATTTCATATTTATTTGTATCTTTTATAATAAATAACAAAAGCACTGAGCCCATTATTATAAATAAAAGGCTCATGTCTTCTCTTTCTTTTATATCTGGTTTCACAGCAGGTATTATATTCTTCAATACTTTACACTTCCTCTTAATTAATATTTTATACTAATTAATTTATACGATACTCGACATTATAATTCCTTCTTTATACCTCAAAGCAAAAACAGACATTTTCCGCTAAAACAAAATTCTTTTGTTTTCTACTCTTTTAGTTATTTTGTTTCTATCAAAGTTTTCTAATATAATCATACAGTTTTTTCTACTAGAATCTATCAAATCTCTGTATTCTCCTAATGTTATTTCCTTATTTTCTTTTATATAATTTATTAAAGTATTCTTTGCATCTTCATAAATATCTTTATCCATTATATACAAATCATCCAATTTTTCTACCTTGTTACCTATCATTGACTCTAATACTTCAGCATAGTTATGATTTCCTTCAGAAACTTCATCTATTGTCAATATTGAAGAAACTCCACATGATTTTAGCTTTTTTTCTATTTTTTTTGCTATTTCTCTTTGTTTGTCATTTAAGATAACTTCAAAATCAAATAATGATATTATATTATTTTCTATTTTTATAATATTTTCTGTAGATAATTTTTCTAATAAGATATCCATTTCTCTAGTCTTAAAATTACTTTCTACCTTAGACCTTACTTCTTCTTTTAACATACCTTTTCTCAATCTATACTTCTTATGGTACTCACTTAAAAGATTTATTGTACTTTCCTTCAGTTTATTGTATTGATTTATATGCATGTACATGTTTCCAATAAGCAATACTTTATTTTCTGATATAAGTATCTCAATAGCTTTTTTTACATGCTCTTCATGAGCACCACTATAACTCATTATTTCTTTTAGATTTGGATAATTTTTTAGATTTCTCTTTAAGTATTCTTCTATTATATCTTTAAGTTCACCTTTTTCTTTTATTTTTAATCCCTCTATAACTTTTTCATCAAATCTCTTATGCTTTTTAGGAGATGGGTCAATTATCACACCTCCACCTATAGTTTCCATTGGAGAATAACGTCTGACAACAAAAGTATCACCCTTCTTAGATACTATACTTTCTTCAAGTCTTAATTGAACATATCCATTCTCTCCGTTTTCAATTAAATCTTTATCTAGTGGAACTGCTCTACAAAGTATTTCTCTAGTCCCATGATACAATCTCAATCTATCCCAATGCTTTATCCCTTTTTCTAGATGATTTACCAATGATAATTTCACATCTAACATCATTGATTCTTCTAATGAATTTGGAGCAGCCAAAACATCTCCTCTTTTTATATCATCTACCTTTACATTTGATATGTTGATTGCTGTTCTTTGTCCTGCATAAGCTGTATCTTTACTTTCCCCATGAACTTGTATACTTCTTATCTTTGTTTTTAATACTTGTGGATATATAACCAAGTCATCCTCTATACTTATCTTTCCTTCTATTAATGTACCTGTTATTACAGTACCAAATCCCTTTATAGAAAATACTCTATCTATATTAAGTCTTGCTGGAGAATTTTCGTTTTTATCTTCTATTGCCTCACTCATCTTATCTATTTTTTCAATAAGAGTATTTATTCCTTTTTTAGATACAGAATCAACTTCAATTATTTCTGCACTTTCAAGAAAAGTACCTTTTATTTTTTCACAAACATCCTCTTTTACTAGTTCTCTAAATTCTTCGTCTACAGTATCAGATTTAGTCAAAACTACTATTCCATTTTTTATATTTAAAAAACTTAAGATGTCTAAATGCTCAACTGTCTGTGGCATAACACCCTCATCTGCCGCTACAACAAGTAAAACTATATCAAGTCCTGATGCTCCAGCTAGCATGTTTTTTATAAATTTTTCATGTCCTGGTACATCTACGATACCAGCCCTTCTATTGTTTGGTAAATCAAAATAAGTAAACCCTAAATTTATTGATATACCTCTCTTTTTTTCTTCATCCAAGGTATCAGTTTCTCTTCCAGTCAATGCTTTTATAAGAGTTGTTTTTCCATGGTCTATATGACCTGCTGTTCCAATTACTACGTTTTTCATTTTTTGCCCCCTATCAAAGCTTCTATGCTTTTAATTTTCAATTAAAATTAATAGTATTACTATATCAAATTTAGTTAATTAAAGGCTTTTCTTAATTCCTCAACTACTACATCAAATTCATCATCAAATATAGTTCTTACATCTAAAACATATTTATTATCATATACTCTAGCTATTATATGAGCTTCACTGAGTCTTAATTTTTTTTCTAAAGATGATACATTCATATGCTCAGGAGTTATTGTTATTACCTTTGTGGCTATTGTTTCAAGAGGCATAGACCCTCCTCCTACCTGAGAGAATCCATCTTCTATGTTTATCTTAGCATTTAGATTTAAGGCAGTTATTTTTTCAAATAATTTATTTGCCTTTGCTTCTAATTCTCCAATGCTATATGTCAACATTTTTAAAGTAGGTATGTTTTCTACAGCCTTTGTTTCATCTAGGTACATCCTTAAAGTTGCTTCAAGTGCACATATTGTAAGCTTATCGACTCTAAGAGCTCTAGTAAGTTGATTTTTCTTCATTTTTTCTATATACTCTTTTTTCCCAACTATAATACCTGCTTGTGGCCCACCAAGCATTTTATCTCCACTAAAAGTAACTACATCCGCACCTTGTCTTATAGAATCTAATACAGTTGGTTCATAAGATAATCCATATTTTGATAAATCTATAAATACTCCACTTCCTAGGTCTTCTATTACAGGTAACTTATATTTTTTACCCAAATTAACTAGTTCTTCGATAGATACACTCTCTGTAAATCCCATAATTCTATAGTTACTTGTATGAACTTTCATCAATACATTAGTTTCTTCTGTAATAGCTTCTTTATAATCTTTTAAGTGTGTCTTATTAGTTGAGCCTATTTCCACTAATTCTGCACCACTAAGAGCCATTATACTTGGAATTCGGAAAGAACCTCCTACTTCCACTAACTCTCCACGTGATACAATTGCTTCTCCTCCTTTTGCCATTGTACTAAGTACAAGAAGCACTGCTGCTGCATTATTATTTACAACTAGTACATCTTCTGCACCAGTAAGTCTTTTTATTGTATTAGTTAAATGAGAATATCTTGAGCCTCTTTCTCCATTATCCAAATCATATTCCAAGTTTGAATATCTTGAAGCAGCACACCATAATTCATCTTTTATATCTTCACTAAGTAAAGACCTCCCCAAATTTGTATGAATAACTGTACCAGTTGCATTTATAACTTTTTTTAATGATAATGAGTAATTTAATTTAACTCTCTCTATTGAAGATTCTATTATCTCATCAAATTCTATTGTTACAGAATTAGATGCATCCTCTTTTAATCTTAAAATAAATTGTCTCTTAAAATCTATCACTTCTCTTACAGATTCTAAAACTAAACTTCTAGGATATTCCTCTATTATTTCTACTATTCTATTATCACTTAATACTTCATCAACTGAAGGTAACATTGCAAATAATTCTCTTTTGCTCAAAATAATCACTCTTTCTCTACATATAATATTTTATAAAACTTTAATATATTTTTCCCCTTTTTTCACTACAGAACCTATGATTTTTGCTTCTATTGCTCCATTTAACTTCATATCTCTTACAAGTTCTTCTGCTAATTCTTCTTTTACAGAAATCAATAACCCTCCAGAAGTTTGTGGGTCATATAAAATATCTTGAACTGCAACTTCTACATCTCCTACAATTTCTACATCTTTTGATACATAATGCATGTTTTTATACATCCCAGCAGGTATGATTCCCATTTCTGCCATTTCTACAGCACCCTCGATAATTGGAACATGCTTTGAATCAATTTCAATACTCACTTCAGAAGCTTTAGCCATTTCTAAAGCATGCCCAAGTAAACCAAATCCAGTGATATCTGTAACTGAATTTACATCAATTTTATCAAAACTCATTGCTGCATATTTATTTAAATGTATCATTATTTCTACTACTTTGTCACATACATGTTGTTCTACCATACCTTCTTTCATGGCTGTATTTAATACACCCACACCAATTGGCTTTGTTATAACTAACTTGTCGCCAGGCTTTGCAGTAGCATTTGATAAAACTTTATTTGGATTTACAATTCCAGAAACTGAAAGACCATATTTAGGTTCTTGGTCATCTACAGTATGCCCTCCGACTAATAGTGCACCACTTTCTTTTACTTTATCAAATCCACCTTTTAATATTTCTGCAAGTACATCCATATCATGACATGATGGAAAACAAACAATATTCATTGCAACTAAAGGCTTTCCTCCCATAGCATATACATCTGATAGTGAATTTGATGCAGCAATTTGACCAAATACAAATGGGTCATCTACCATTGGTGTAAAGAAATCCAGTGTTTGAATAAGTGCCATATCATCATTTAACTTATACACAGCAGCATCATCTGCTGTATCTAATCCTACTAATAAATTTTCTATATTATCATTTTTAGGCAGTTGAGATAAAACTGATGCCAGAACCTCTGGCCCTATTTTAGCTGCTCATCCACCTGCTGTTGTCATCTCTGTAAGTTTTTTTTGTTCCTTCTTCATAAAAGTACCTCCTTTACTAAATTTCCGCATATACACACATATACATACATATTTATAATACCATATCTATAAGTGAGTTTTGTATTATATTTTTAGTCTATACAAATTAAATCTTTTAGATTTTCGTATTTTTTATCTCCTATCCCATTCACATTTTTTATATCTTCAATTGAATCAAATTGTCCATTTTCTTCTCTATGTTGTAAAATTTTATTAGCTGTAGCTTCTCCAACTCCAGGTAAAGCATCCAGTTCTTCTAATTTTGCTGTGTTTATATTTATTTTTGATTTATCAGATAGATTTTTATTATTTTTACTTTCAGATTCATTTTTAGGTTCGTTTTCTAGACTTGGCTTATTAGAATCGCTGTTGCTTGTAACAGATATTGTTTCTCCTATTTTAGGTATTATGTAATGTTGTTCATCTTCTAACTTTAGTGATAAATTAATTCCATTTAAATCAGCTTCTTTTGTTGTTCCACCTAATAATTCTACAGCATCATAAAGTCTCTTATCTGATTCTATAGTTACAATCCCTGGTCTATTCACTGCTCCACTTATGTATATAGTTATTTTATTAATTTGAATATTTTTATCTATTTTCCCCTCATATTTATTATGCTTATTTACTTCATTTTTAACTATTTTGTCTACCTTATCTGTTTTTTTATTATGGGAATTATTTTTACTTACAACATAAATATCTTCTTTGAAGACATCTAACCGATTAATGATTATTGCTGACAATGTTAAAAAACATACCATAGAAAACAAAATAATTTTTACCTTTTTTTTCATATATTAATCACTCCTTCATTTTAATTATTGACAAAAATATGCTATACTAAAAGATGAATTTAAATTTTGGAGGCTCACAATGAAAAGAAATTTATCACTTTTATTAATCTGTTTCTTGATATTTGCTTCATTTTTAGGAAGTTCTAATATATCTTTTGCAGATGATGAACCAGCTATAGTTGCCAAACATGCCGTTTTAATGGACTATGAAACTGGAAAAATATTGTATAATAAATCTGGAGATTCTAAGCTTTATCCAGCTTCAACAACTAAGGCATGGACAGCTTGTTTAGTTCTGAAAAAGGTTAAGAATTTAAATCAAGTAATAGAAATTAAAAACCTACCTCAGATAGAGGGTTCTAGTATGTACTTGAAAGAAGGCGAAGCTTTCACTGTAAGACAATTATTAAACGCTCTTTTGATTCATTCTTCTAATGATGCTGCCTTTGTATTAGCTAGATATGTTGGTGAAGGAGATGTACAAAAATTTGTTGACCTTATGAATTCTGAGGCAAAAGATATTGGAGCTACTGGCACTCATTTTAACAATCCTCATGGATTACCAGACCCAAATCATTACACTACAGCTCATGATATGGCTCTTATGGCCAGAGAAGCTATGAATAATGATGTTTTTAGACAGATTGTAAAAACTAAGTCACTTAAGTTTGATGCTACAAAAGCATACCCTTATGAAAGATATTTTGTAAATACTAATAAATTTTTAACATCACATGATAAGATTACATATAAAGGTCAATCTATAGATATAAAATACGATATAGTTGATGGTATAAAAACAGGATATACTGATGCTGCTGGTAAATGTCTTTTATCTAGTGCAGTAAAAGATGGAAGAAGAGTCATTGCTGCTGTATTTAATTCAACTAATTACGATTTATATTTAGATTCACGCATCTTAATTGATTATGGATTTGATAACTTTAAATGCGCTACTATTGTTGATAAAGAAAAATATACTGATACTAAAAAAGTATTATTTACAAAACAACATGAATTAATTTATGAACCAAAATATAGTTATAAGATAACTTTAGGACAAAATGAGTCTCAAGGTGACTACAATACTAAAACTGAACTAGATAAAATTGATTTACCTGTAAAAAAAGGTACTAAGGTTGGTACTTTAAATATATATAATAGTGGTAAGCTAGAAAAGAGTATAGATTTAGTTGCAAAAAATAACCTTGATAGTAGTCTTCCATTTATAACTGAAAATAAAACTTTGATGCTTTCTATTAAAATTATTATGGCTATTTTAGTACTTCTAGTTATATTTATAATAGCTTCAAATATTAAAAAGAATAATAAAAGAAAGTCTAGAGGAAAAAGAAATATGAGAAAATAGCAATACCACTTATTTATAACACCCTTATCTGCTATAATTATAATGTTTTTTTAAAGAACAATTATCACATAGAAAAGGAGTTCTTAGGAATCCCTTTTCTTTTTTATACAAAAAAGGAGATACCCAAATTTTTATTTTGAGACCTCCCATATAATTACAATTAATCATAATCTTAAGCAAATCTAATTTTTAAATTTTTCTTTTTATAAAATATCATTTTTTTAATTATCTATACTGTATAAAACAACAACCTATATATCAAATTGAAATGTAAAGTTATCAATTAATCTAGTTTTTCCTATGAAAACAGCACTTGCTACAAGTACAGAATTTTCTATATGTTCAACAGGTTGTAATGTCTCACTATCTACAATTTCAACATAATCTATTTTTGTTGAATCTTCAGAATTTATTTTAGATGTTATTAATTCTTTTATTTTTTTTACATCTAGATTTCCTTTTGCCAGTTCTTCTTTTGCCAAGCTTAGGCTTTCATTTAAAACTAAAGCAGTTTTTCTTTCTTCTTTTGAAAGATATGTATTTCTTGAGCTTTTTGCTAAACCATCTTTTTCACGAATTATAGGGCATCCTATTATTTTTGTGTCTATATTCAAATCTTTGACCATCCTTTTAATTACTGCTAATTGTTGAGCATCTTTCTCTCCAAAATAAGCTTTATCAGGAGTTACTATATTCAGAAGTTTTGAAACAACTAGGCATACACCACCAAAATGAACAGGTCTTTTAGAACCACAAAGAAAATCTGTAAGTCCAGACACATCTATGGTAGTACAATTGCCTTTCAAATACATTTTTTCTGATGATGGGTTAAAGACTACTGATGCACCACTATCTATACAGTATTTAAAATCTTTTTCTATATCTCTCGGATAACTGTTAAAATCTTCATTTGGTCCAAACTGAGTTGGATTTACAAATACACTTACTACTACCTTATCATTTTCTTTTACAGCTTTTTTAATAAGGCTTTGATGTCCTTCATGTAAAAATCCCATAGTAGGAACAAGTCCTATAGAATAGCCAGTTTTTTTCCAATCTTTAATTATATTTCTTAGTGATTTTATTTCTTTTACAAGCATTTTGTACCATCCTTAATCTTAGTATAATTTTTCTAATTCAGATTCATTTATTGAAAAGCTATGTTTTTCTTGTGGAAATACGCCAGTTTCAACTTCTAGTATGTAATTTTTAATTGAATCTTTCATTATATCTCCTATATTTGCGTATTGCTTTACAAATTTAGGTACAAAATCTCCAAACATCCCCAACATATCTTGATAAACTAAAATTTGACCATCACAATTAATTCCTGCTCCTATCCCTATTGTGGGAATTGAAATAGAATTAGTCACCTTCTCAGCTATTTTAGCAGGAACTCCTTCAAGGACAATAGAAAATGCTCCTGCTTTTTCTATTAATTTAGCATCTTCAATAAGTTGTTTTGCTGTTTCACTAGTATTTCCTTGAACCTTAAATCCACCAAATGAATTTACAGATTGAGGTGTTAGTCCTAAATGGCCCATTACAGGTATTTGAGCATTTACAATGTTTTTTATTTGTTCTATAACGTTTGAGCCACCTTCTAATTTTACAGCATGTGCCCCACCTTCTTTTACAAGTCTGCCCGCATTTTTAACAGCCTCTTCTGTAGAAACATGGTAAGATAGAAATGGCATATCACTTACAATTAAGGCATTTTGGGCACCATTTTTTACAGCTTTTGTATGATATATAATTTCATCTATAGTAACAGATAGAGTGTTTTCTTCACCTTTTATGACCATTCCTAATGAATCTCCTATTAAAATACCATTTATGTTACATTCATCCATTATTTTTGCTATTGAGTAATCATAAGCAGTAAGCATAGATAGCTTCCTTCCATCACTTTTAGCATTTTTAAAAGTCAGTATAGTATTTTTCATTGTTTTTTCCTCCTAAAATTTTGTAAATCTCTTTATATTTTTCAGATTTACTCATTAAATCTTCGACTGCATTTTCTATAGAAATATTTTTTGTACATTTTAATGAATCTTCATTTTCCAAGGCTATTATTTTTAGTAGATTTAAGGAAAGTATTTTGTAAATATCTTCATCTTTTTTATCTAATGCTGATAAATGTTTTTTTATTGGTGTTATATCACCACGAACAACAGGTCCAGTAAGGGATTTAGTAAATCCCTTATCAAGTATATTTTCTATATTTATTTTGACCAAAGGATTTATAGCTTTTAAAGCTTCTTCTTCAGATAGACCCAATTTAATAAAGTAACTTACTCCTACATATAGTAAAGATAACACTAAATTTGAAACTAAAACATTGGCCACATGATAAGTGGATGAAGTATTTTTATCTCTTATGAAAAACCGATTTCCTAAGCTATTTATAAAATTTTGAATAAATAAATCATCTTTTTCATTATCACCTTCTATGGAAAAACAAATGTCTTTCATTTTTTTAATATCAGTATTTTTATTGGAAAATGCAAATATAGGATGGACAGAATAAATTAATGCACCTGCTTTTTTTGAACAGAACAATATACTAGATTTTAAAGAGCCACTTGTGTGGCAAATGTATTTATGTTTTAAATTAAATTTGGAAAGTTTTTTGTCTATGATTTCAATAGAATCATCTGATGTTGTAATAAATAATATATCATTTTCATAAATAATGTCTTTCAAGTTACTATAAATCTTTGTTTTTGTTAAATCTGTTGATTCTAATAAAGATAATTGATTTCTTCCATAAAAGCCCGTTACACAATAATCTTTTGACAAAAAATAATTTGCTAAAGATGTCCCAACTTTTCCAGAACCAATAAATCCTATTTTAATAGTATCACCTCCAACTTGTGATACAACATCTTAATTTCCAATCTCATTCATGAAGATATGAGTTATATAAGACAAAATAATTAAAAACATTTAAAGTATAGTTCTTATAACAAGATACCATCCATGAATATTCTACCATTTAAATAAAAAGTTGACAATTAATTCTACAAAAATTAAGTTAATATGTTTTTATTTATGTTTTCTTATTTTACTAAAAATGCACTTAACTTAAAAATAATTAAAATAATATTTTTCAATAATCTCTTTAACATTTTATTTTTGTTAAAAAATAAAAATGTGCTCCTTCCTTGTATATTGTGATATCTTTACTACCACAACTTTTTGGAAGAATGCACACTTTATTTCATACACTCAACACATATTGAATATGTATTCTCAAACTTATTAAATTATATATTTATGTATTTTTCTGTTTTTGCTTATCGTTAAGTTTACATTTTGAACAGTTTCCTAGACATTCATCAACCATATCTAGACATTCATTAAATGCTACCTTACTACTATTTTTATGTCTTACAATTAGTATATCCTGTTTTTTAGCCTGAGACTCAACTGTTCTAGACATCTTATGTGAAACTGTTGATGTAAGTATAACAACAGCATCAGGTTTTCCTATAGAGTTATTTAATTTAGATGACATAGTAGTATATACTTTTGTTTTATAACCTTTTTTCTTGGCCATAACCATATAATCTTTTTCCATTCTTTCATGGCCACCAATCACTAATAAGTTCATTAGACTGCCTCCCGCCTTATTTGATATTGATTTTCATTATTATTTATACTATATATAATAATATCTAAAAATAATTTTGTCAATACTTATTGATATTAATTATCATTTTAATAATAGAAGGTTTTATTTTTAGTAACTTTTTAGTGTTAATAAATTTAAATTTATTGGCTCTAAAAGTTATTGATATTGCATTATAAATAATGTTTTGTATAATAAAAAGCTGTAAGTTTTAATGATACCACTCATTAAAATTCACAGCTTTTAAAACTTAATATCCTATATTATTTTAAATTCTTTTTTATTCCTTTGTTTAATATACTTTCATAGTTAATAAAGTCATAAATATCTTCCTTAAATTCATCTGAAAACTTATGTAATTCTTCTAGTGTCAAATCTTCTATTGCTTTTTTATTATCTTCACAATATATTACAATACTTCCAACAATTCCATGTGCATCTCTAAAGGCAACATTATTTTTAACTAGATAGTCAGCAACTTCTGTAGCATTTAAAAACCCATTTTTAACTGCTTGTTTCATTTTATCTTCATTTACCTTTAATGTAGCTATCATTCTCTCCATTATTTGTATACACATTTCAAGAGTGTGTACACTATCAAAGAAGCCTTCCTTATCTTCTTGCATATCTTTATTGTAGGCTAGTGGTATACCTTTCATCACTGTAAAAAGACCAAATAAATTTCCATATACTCTACCAGTCTTACCTCTTATAAGTTCTGCACCATCAGGATTTTTCTTTTGAGGCATTATACTACTTCCAGTAGTATATAAATCATCTATTTCAACAAACCCAAATTCTTGAGAACTCCAAAGTATCAATTCTTCACTAAGTCTACTTAAATGCATCATTATAATTGAAAAATCACTCATTAGTTCTAATAAATAGTCTCTATCACTTACACCATCCATAAAATTATCTACAACTTTTTTAAATCCTAATTGCTCACAAGTTATATTTCTATCTATATCATGTGTAGTTCCTGCCAAAGCTCCACAACCTAAAGGTGATTCATCTAATATTTCTATAGCATTTTTTATTCTTTTCTCATCTCTATCAAACATACTATAATATGCCATCAAATGATGTTTAAAAGTTACCACTTGCGCTCTTTGAAGATGAGTATATCCTGGCATCATTACTGAATTTTTATCAGCAACATCTTTTATAGTTTCTTTAAATCCAGATATTAACCCCACTAAATCACTTGCCTTTTCTTTGGCATATAATCTCATATCAACTGCAACTTGGTCATTTCTACTACGAGCTGTATGAAGTTTCTTCCCAACATCACCTATTCTTTGAATCAAGTTTATCTCAGTAAAACTATGTATATCTTCATAATCTCCATCTAATGCCAATTTCCCATTTTCAATATCTTCAAGTATTCCATTTAGACCTTCTGTTATAGCTTTTCCCTCTTCATCTGTTAAAAGCCCACATTTTACTTGCATATAGACATGTGCTATACTTCCTTCGATATCTTTTTTGTATAGTATACAGTCATACCCAAAAGATTTATTAAATTCTTCCATAAGTTGATTTTCAGCTTTTCTAAAGCGTCCACCCCATAATTTCATATTTTTCACCTCATATTTTAATTTTTTATATTTTAATTATAATATTTTTACTTTAGCTAAAAATAAAAAATCTCTTGGTCAAAAAGACCAAGAGACGAAATATTCCGTGTTACCACTCTAGTTGATAAACTATGTTTACCCACTCTATTCTCTTAAGGCGAGATTACCTATTACCATACTGAATTTCAAGTAATATTCTCCAAAGCTCTATTCAATATAAAGTATTATCATTAGGCTTACACCATCCCTAACTCGCTGAGACCTGCTTTATATCTACTCTCTTCTTCACTGAATCTAAATTTTTATATTTTACCTATTTGTATTATAATTACTATCTATAAAATAGTCAACCTATTTTTTCCTTTAAATGCCTTTTTTAAGAACTAAGTGACTCTTTTAACTCAAAAAACTTATAAATTGCTTTTGCAACTCCACTCTCTTGATTGCTATCTGTCACATAATCAGCCTCTTGTTTAATCAATTCTTCTGCATTTCCCATAGCTACACCAAGACCAGCAAATTGTATCATTTCTATATCATTGTAATTATCTCCAAATGCAATTATATCTTCTCTATCTATATTCATTTTTTCAGCTAAAATTTTAACCGCATTGCCTTTATCAACACCAGTATTCATAACCTCAATATTATTTGGCCAAGAAGAAGTTATTTTTATGCCTTGAACTTTTTTTAATTCTTTTCTTATTTCGTCTAAAATAGCTGGATTTTTTTCTTCTATTATTACAAACTTTAATATGTCATTTTTAGAAATCTCTTCTCTTAAATCATCCCTTATAATTACTTCTGTTTCAGAGCCCAAAAACACACTTATTCTATCTTCACGCCCTTCTATTTTTTTTGAAAGCATGGAATCTATACTATTACATTGATAGTAAATATTATATTTGTCTAACACATCTAAAATATCTAGACATGTTTTTGTATCAATTTTATTTGAATATATTATATTTCCATTTTGTTCCCTTATCAATGAGCCATTACAAGCTATTATTGGCATATCTTCTTTAAGAAAATCTACATTGCATTTAGCTGAATCGAAAGTTCTTCCTGTTGCTAAAGTTACATTAATACCACTTTTAATAACTTTTTGCAGTGCAATTTTATTTTCATCAGTAACTTTATGGTTATTTCCTAATAAAGTTCCATCCATATCTGTTACAATCAATTTATATCCCATCATCCAACTCCATAACATTTTATTGTATACTTATATTTCCTTAATCTAATTTAAAGAATTACCCTTATTAAATTATATCATAACTTTACACTTAAACTATTCCAATTTATAAAATTAATAACATTCCTATACTTCCATATCAAGGCAAAATAAATCGTTTCTTGTAGTATTTTTCTGAATATTTTCAATTTATAGTCTTATAATGCTAGAAATTTTACAATATATGATATATAATCATATTAAATAAAGTGAGCTATTATAATATTTATATTTGTTTTTTACTATTATGTATTTTCACAATATTTTAAATCTAGCAACTTTTTTAACATTTATTATTGACTAAATAAGGAGTGATAAGCTATGAAATTAAAAATTAACAAAGCTATTGAAATGCAGTTGAAAAAAAGTTATGCCATAGAATCTGGTCATTGCGAAGATGTATTTGAGATAGATTGTGGCGAAGGTATAAATACAGTATCTTTCTCAAATAAAGCTGTAGAAGCTTTTAATGCTTTAGAATTTGATATGATAAGAGGATACCCTCATTCAATTAGTCTAAAAAATAATATAGTTGATTATTGGAAAGACTTTACAGCACTAACTACTGATAGAATTTGTCTAGCTGATGGTTCTATACATGTTATTTATCTTTTAAATAGATTATTTATTGAAAAAGGAGATAAGGTTTTAGGATATTCACCTCAATTTTCAGAATATGAAACAGATATAAAAATGCATGGTGCTACTTATGACTATGTTCTTTTAAAGAAAGAAAATAATTTCAAGTTTAATGAAAAGGAATTTATTGAAAAAATAAATTCAGAATATAAATTAATTTACATAGATAACCCAAATAATCCTACTGGACAAATTATACCTCTATCATCAATTGAAAATATAGTAAAAGAGGCAGCAAAATATGATATAGCTGTTATGATAGATGAGGCTTATGGTGAATATATGCCAAAAGAAAATTCAGCTGTAAAACTTTTAAATGATTATGACAATGTAATTGTTCTAAAAACATTCTCAAAAGGTTTTGGTTTGGCTGGACTAAGAGCAGGATATGCAGTCCTTCCTGAACAACTTGTTAATCCTATTAAAAAGATTTCTACTCCTTACGAAGTATCTGAAATCTCTCGTAGTATTGCAGCTAATTTATTAGATGATGTTCAATTTATAGAAGAATTAAAAGAAAAAACAAAAGCTATAAAAAATCAACTATTGATTCCATGGAAAAACCTTAACATAGCTGAGACTAGTGATACTGTATCTATAATGACAGTTGAACATAAAAATAAAGATATAAATTTACAACAAGAATTTGCAAAATTAAAAATAAGAGTTATATCTGGTAGCGATTTTACTGGACTTGATAAAAACTTTATAAGATTTAGAATGCCTGAAGAAAAAGAACTTCCTGAGGTTATAAAAGCATTCCAAATAATCGATAATCTAGAATAAATCTAACTATATAAGGGACATATTGATAAAATCAATATGTCCCTTTAGTTTAGTATTTTTAATTATTCTACAATATTTCTATTCATTAATTTATTAAGTTCCATCAATATTGATGAAAGTAATGCTAAACCTAAACAAATTCCTAATTCATATAAACCAAATACTGTTGGTATAGAGAATATCCCTCTCAACACTGGCATTAATGTTAAAGAGTAAAGTCCAAAACATATTAAAACTGCTCCTATAACATATTTATTACTAAAAAAGCCTAGTTTTACTATTGTCTGATTATTAGAACGCGCAGGCAATGTTTGCATTATTCTCGCTAATATTAAAGTTGAAAACGCCATTGCTACACCAAGTTCTGGTGACACTTGTAGTCCTATATATTGTGCAATTATTGTAACTATACCAATTATACAACCTCTTATAGCCACTGCTTTTAATGTTCCTCCTGCTAATATACTTTCATCTGGATGTCTAGGAGGTTTATTCATTATATTTTTTTCTGATTTTTCAAATCCTAATGCTATTGCTGGCAAAGAGTCGTTTACTAGGTTTATAAATAAAAGTTGTAAAGCTGTAAATGGGTTCGACCATCCTGCAAATACTGCAAACAAGATAGCCACTATAGCACCCAAGTTTCCTGCAAATAAATAAGTTATTGCTTTTATTATATTGCTATATACTGTTCTACCAACTTCAACAGCATTTACTATACTTGCAAAGTTATCATCAACTAAGACCATAGCAGAAGCATCTTTTGCTACATCAGTACCACTTCCCATACCTATACCTATATCTGCTTGTTTTAAAGCTGGTGCATCATTGACACCATCACCAGTCATAGCAGTTATGTTATTCTTATGTTGCCATGCTTTTACTATACGAATTTTGTTTTCTGGTGAAACTCTGGCATATACACTTATATCTTCTAATTTTTTATTTAATTCTTCTTCACTTAATGCATCCAACTCTTTTCCAGTAAGTGCTAAATCTCCATCT
The DNA here is from genome assembly GCF_020658455.1 of Clostridioides sp. ES-S-0005-03. Lineage (NCBI taxonomy): Bacteria > Bacillati > Bacillota > Clostridia > Peptostreptococcales > Peptostreptococcaceae > Clostridioides > Clostridioides sp. ES-S-0005-03. Next base: position 1,772,015 of record NZ_JACVWI010000001.1, read on the forward strand.
TCCATTATACCTATTTCTTTTGCAATTGCTGCTGCGGTTGTTTTGTGATCTCCAGTTATCATAACTGTTTTTATGCCAGCGCTCTTTGCTTCTTTTACTGCGTCCATTACTTCTTCTCTTGGTGGGTCTATCATTGCCATTATCCCAACCAATATCATATCATGTTCGTCATCAATTGAAGGTGTAAAACCTTCTTCTGGAACATCTTTTATTGCAAATGCTAATACTCTAAGTGCTCTATTTGAAAACTCTTCATTTTTATTCTTGTATTCTTCTATTATCTCATCTGTTATGTCTACTTTTGAGCCATTTTTTAAAGCATATTTACATCTGCTAAATACAATATCTGGAGCACCTTTTGTAAACATTATATAATCTCCATATATACTATTTACTGTAGACATAAGCTTTCTATCTGAATCAAATGGTATTTCATTTATTCTAATATATTTACTTCTTAATCTATCATAATCTAAATCATTTTTGCTTGAATAATTTATTAGTGCAACTTCTGTTGGGTCACCTACTTCTTTTCCATCACTAGTTATATGAGAATCATTACATAATGTAGAAACCATAGTCAACAATTTAGCATGATAAGAATAATTTATATTTTCTTTATTAAGCTCATCATTGTTAGTTCCATACATATAACAGTCCACAACTGTCATTTTATTTTGTGTAAGAGTACCTGTTTTATCAGTACATATGACACTTGTTGAACCTAAAGTCTCGACAGCTGGTAATTTTCTTATTATAGCTTGTTTCTTTGCCATACTGTTTGTTCCAACAGCCAGCACTATAGTAACTATTGATGATAAAGCTTCTGGTATTGCTGCTACTGCTACTGCTACAGAAAACATGAATGAATCGAGAATAATTTGTGTCATTTCTCCATTTCCAGCCATCATATAATTTCTTGCTACCTGAATTATAAATATTAAGAGTGCAAGTACTACAATACCTACACCAAGCTTTTTACTAAAAGCTTCTATTTTTTGTTGTAATGGTGTCAACTTATTTTCCGCAGTTTCTAAAAGACCAGCTATTTTACCCATTTCAGTATTCATACCTGTTCCAGTTACTACAAATGAACCTCTACCATAAACGACTACAGCACCACTAAATACCATGTTTTTTTGGTCACCTAAACTTACATCTTCGCTTATTTTTTCTGTATGTTTTAGAACTGGTTCTGATTCACCAGTTAACATCCCTTCTACAACCTTTAATGATTGTGCTTCTATAAGTCTTCCATCTGCTGGTATGTAATCACCAGCTTCTAAAAATACAATATCTCCAACTACTAAATTTTTTGCTGGAATTGTCATTTTCTTATTATCTCTTATTACCTTTGCATTTGGTGCAGATAAATTTTTCAAACTTTCTAATGAGCTTTCTGCTTTTTTTGTTTGTACAACTCCTAAAACAGAGTTGATAATAATAACTGCAAAAATTATTATTGACTCTACAGTTTCACCTAAAAATATTTGTACTAAAGCAGCTATCAATAGAATTATTACCAGTGGGTCTTTAAAACTTTCTAAGAAAAGCTTATACGTAGGAACCTTATCTGCTTCCTTTAATTCATTAGTTCCATTTTTTTCTAATAGCTCTTCTGCTCTTTCCTTGCTCAAACCATTTAAGCTTGAGTCTAAATTTTTAATTATTTCTTGATAAGTACTTTTGTAAGACATTTGTTGCCCTCCTCTTTAATAAATTTATTTTATGTTTGGGGACTCTTATGTATACTTGAAATTTTAAATTTTTTAAATAAAAAATTCCTTGAATAAAAAAAGACCCCAAAACAAACATACTTAATGCTTATTTTGAAGGTCTTGCTATCAAGGAATTCCTTGTTAATTAACCGAGTATCTCTACTGTCCTGACGATTAATTACCACTTTCGTGTAAGCTACTCCCCTTCGAGTAGTTATCTTTAATTGTATTTACATTATAACACCTTACATAATTAATAGTCTAGATTATTTTTTATTTTAACCTAAATTTAACAAATTATGGCTTAATCTATATGTAAATATTCTTCTAGTGTTAGATTGTTCATTGCAAAGTTTTTACTGTGTTCAGTTCCAACATATCTATAGTGCCATGATTCATACATGTATCCTGTTATGCTTTCTTTTCCCTCTGGATATCTAAGTATAAATCCATACTTATATGCATTTTCGTACAGCCACTTAGCTTCTTTTGTATTATTAAATTTTTTATTTGCCCAACAAGATTGGTCGTCTCCTCCAATATCAAATGCAAGTCCAGTTTGATGTTCACTTTCTCCTGGCTTAGCTGAAAATCTGTTTGCTTCCTTCTCACCATGTTTCTCTGCATATGTGTTGAATAAATTTTCTTGATATTTATAACTTCTATATGTACTGAAGGCTTTTAGATTTAATCCTGCTTTTTGAGCCTCTTTATTCATTTTATAAAAAGCATCTTTTGCTTCATTACTTTCTTGTGGAGAATAGTCTTCAGGTAAGCTATACTTTTTGTTTGCTACTACAATATTATTTATTGATAAAACGTTCACACCTTTTCTATACTTACTTATTTCATATGCCATGATTTTATTTTCTCCACTAGATATATTAATAAACATTTTTGCGAAAACTAGAAAAAATGCAAAAACTATAATCAAGCCTCTTTTCTTTTTCATATACTGCACCCCCATAATTTAGATTTAATATCTAAAAAATTTAAAGACATTTTACTTCATAGTATAATCATATCATTAATTTATTGCAAATTCTTTAAACAATTCTTAAGAAACTCTTAAATTCTTCTTTATGTTACTAAAACTAACAATATTTTTTCAATTTTTTTATATCACAGGTCCAGATATTGATTTTTTTTCCAAATGATGTATAATGTATTTATGGAAACTTTAAAGTACTACTTAGTACTTATCGTTTTTACATGAAAGGAGATAGCCAATTGACTGACAAACAAAAATTTATTATAACTATTGCTCAAAGAATCTTTGACCAAAAAGGTTTTCAAAATACTTCAATACTAGATATTGTAAAAGAATGTAAAATGTCTAAAGCTACTTTTTACAAACATTTTGAAACTAAAGAAAGTTTTATCTGTGAAATAATTAATTATTATGACGAAAAATTTTTAGAAATTATACATTCTATTAATGAAAACAATGATATTCATCCATCTGAAAAATTAAAAAGAAAAATAATAGCTGTATGGGGAAATATTTTTTCTAGAACTACTATAAATACTTATGTTAGGGAAAATTTTTCTGAAGTGCAACGTAAAACGACAAGTAAGTTACAAAAAAAATCTCGAGCTAATTTATTAAATGAATATAAGCTGAGTTTATTTGATAATTATGGCGACAAAATAGAAAACATTCTATTTGATTTAGTTTTCTTACTAGATGCTCTAATTCACCAGTTTACATATATTATTCATATACAAAAAAGAGAAATAAATGTATACTTTATTGCTGAATTTACTATACAAATGCTTGATTTAGTTGTAGAAAATGCGGATAACCTAAATCCTTTAATTGAAAAATCAATGTTTTTATATGAACAAGAAGATGAAGCTTATTCTTCTCTTTATAGTAAATCATTATTTTTTAAAACAATAGAGGATATAGAAGAGCTAATCAAAACAAACACTTCTCTTGTTGAAAACCCTAAGTTACTAGAAGCATCAAAAAAATTATATGAAGAAGGAAAAAATCAACTATATGATTCTTTAATTATGGATGCAATGATTACATATCTAGAAAAAGAAGACATTTTGAGACCAAAAGTACTTTTATTGAATAGTATTAAAAATCAATTAAAAAAGGAGACGTTATAAACTATGGAAATACAAAGTAATAGCAAAAACAATAAAAAAGGAAATTTGATAATAGCAATCGTAATGACTGGTGCTTTTATAAGCTCTCTTAGTCAAACATTACTGGCAACTGCACTTCCCAATATAATGTCAGATTTTAAAATTACTGCTGATGTTGGTCAGTGGTTAACTACGATTTATCTACTTATTGCAGGTATCATTATTCCTACAACAGCTTACTTGATAAATAGATTTAGTACTCGAAAATTATTTATTACATCAATGACTATCTTTTCTTTAGGATGTGTTATTGCACTTTTCTCTCGTGATTTTTCAACTATGTTGATTGCTCGTGTGTTACAAGCAGTAGGTTCTGGCTCTTTAATGCCACTTTTACAAGTTATTATATTATATTTATGTCCTATAGAAAAACGTGGTACAGCTATGAGTCTAGTTGGTATTACAGTGGGATTTGCTCCAGCAATAGGACCAACTTTATCTGGATGGTTAGTAGATTCATTTGGTTGGCATAGTTTATTTTTGCTTCTTTCACCTATAGCTATATTAGATGTTATACTTTCATTTATATTATTAAAAAATGTTGGAGAAGCTCAGAAACTAAAACTGGATATACCTTCAATAATACTATCTTCTTTAGGTTTTGGTGGTTTATTGATTGGGTTTACTAATCAAGGTAATTATGGCTGGACTAATAGTGCAACATATCTACCAATAATATTAGGAATTGTATCATTAATTTTGTTTACATGGCGTCAATTAAAATCTAAAGAACCATTCTTAGAACTAAGAGTTTTTAAAAATAAACCATTTCTTATTTCTACATTATTAATTATGATTGTATATGCTTCAATGATGTCTGCTACATTAATGATACCTCTATATATTCAATCTGTAAGGGGATTCTCTGCACTTGCTTCAGGTTCTTTAATGATGCCTGGTGCTATACTAATGGTTGCATTAAATCCAGTCGCAGGACGTCACCTAGATAAATATGGTCCTCACGCTCTATCAATATTAGGAACTGGATGCTTATTTTTAGGAACTTTATCTTTTGCATTTTTAGGCAAAGATACATCTTTAATTCATATATCATTAATGTATTGTATTCGTATGATTGGTATTTCAATGGTTCTAATGCCATTAACTACATGGGGAATTAAAACACTAGATAGAGAACTTATATCTCATGCTACAGCAATTAATAGTACACTTCGTCAAATATCTGGTGCTATAGGCTCTGCTGTACTTATTACTATAATGACAACTGCTACTAAAAAAGCTCACATGAGTTCAGCTATCCTGTCTAATATCCATGGAATAGATGTAGCATTTTCAATAGCAGCTACACTTGCATTTATTGGATTAATTGTATCAATATGTTTTATAAAAGAGCGACAAACTGTTAGAAGTTAAAATAAAAAAAGAGATGTTTTAAGATTAAAATCTTAAAACATCTCTTTTTTTCAGTTTGAAAAATATTGTAATCTTATAATACAGCTATTACTTCTATTTCAACTTTAACGTCTTTTGGTAATCTAGCAACTTCTACACAAGCTCTTGCTGGTTTATTTTCTCCAAAATACTCAGCATAAACTTCGTTTATAGCCCCAAATTCATTCATATCTTTTATAAATACTGTAGTTTTAACTACATTTGAAAAATCAGCTCCACTTTCAGCTAATATTGCTTTAAGATTTTTTAGAGATTGAGCAGTTTGAGCTTGTACATCTCCTTCAACTACTTCCATAGTTTCTGGCACAAGTGGAACTTGTCCAGATACAAATAATAAGTTTCCAGCTTTTATAGCTTGAGAATATGGTCCTAACGCTGCTGGTGCATCATTAGTATGTAATACTTCATGTTTCATATTAAAATCCTCCTAATTGGTTAATCTACTATACATAAAATGTATCTTCATACACTATTATACTATTTTTCTTGTATATTATATACACTTTTATTATAATTCTATAATTTTAAAACCTTTTTCTTCTATTGCGTTCTTTATTTTTGCTATATGGTCATAATCTATTGTTTCTAATATAAATTCCGCACTTTGTTTTCCTAGAGCTTCACCTGCTGATAATTTACCTTGATTAGCACTTAAAATATTTCCACCATTCTCACTTATTATTCTAGTTAATTCAGCAAAGTTTCCTGGCTTATCTTCCATAATTGTACTAAATGAATATCTTCTTCCTTCTTTAGCTAGAGCAACACCTATTATTCTATATAATGTATTTATATCTATATTACCACCAGATATTATACACACTACGTTTTCATCTTTTGCTGGTGCATATTTACCACTTAATATTGCAGCTGTACACACAGCCCCTGCACCTTCTGAAACTATCTTTTGACTTTCCATCATAAATAATATTGATTCAGCTATTTCTATTTCTTCAACTACTACTATTTCATCAACTAATTCATTTATTATTTCAAAAGTTAAGTCTCCAGGAGTTTTAACAGCTATACCATCAGCTATTGTACTATCATTAAATGCTGTTGTTACTTTTCCGTTTTTAATTGACTCTTTCATTGAAGGTATATTTGCAGTTTGAACACCAACTATTTTTACATTAGGATTTAATGCCTTTGCTGCAACAGCAACACCAGATATTATTCCTCCACCACCAACTGGGCATAGTATAGTATCAACCTTATTATTTAATTGTTCGAAAATTTCAAGAGATATAGTTCCTTGCCCTGCTATAACATATTTATCATTGAATGGATGTAAGAAAGTTGCTCCTGTTTCTTTTTGTATTTCAACAGCTTTTGCATATGCATCATCATAAACTGCACCATTTAAAACTACTTCTGCTCCATAACCTTTAGTTGCACTAACTTTTGCCAATGGTGCCGTTGCTGGCATTACTATTGTAGATTTTATACCAGTCATTTTTGCGCCTAATGCGACACCTTGTGCATGATTTCCTGCACTTGAAGCTATTACTCCACTTGCTTTTTCTTCATCGGTTAAACTTGCTATTTTATTACAAGCTCCTCTTAATTTAAAAGACCCTGTTTTTTGAAGGTTTTCACATTTATAGAAAACATTCGCTCCTGTTTTTTCGCTAAGTTTAACGCTTTCAAGTAAATCAGTTTTTTTAACTATGTCTTTAATGGTCTCTCTAGCTTCTTTCACATCTGTTAAGGTAACATTTATCATTTTATTCCACTCCCGTAAATCCAATTTTTATTTATTACTTTCTATATAATTCTATATCTTTTTTTTTTAAAAATCAACATGTAAACGATTTTTATAATTTTTTAATTAATCACAAAAAAACTAAAAATACAACAATTGAATACAATAAACACATCTATTCAATTAAGTTAGATTACGCTAAATGATAATATTAAAATAATTTTTACATTTTTATCAAAATAACAGTTTATTCTTTATTATTTTTATTAAAATTTATATTTATATTATTTTACTTAATTAAAAATTGTTTTTTTATTCTCTTTAATAACATTAATATTACCACATCTAACCTAAAATATTTTTATAAACAACATTAAATAAAAAAAGTTTTATTTTACACATTTTCATAATAATAAAACTGTACCTTTTACAACAAATATAACAAAAAAAATAAAATGCAAGTTAAATTAGAGTTTTATTTTATATAGTAATCATTTTTTATTAAAAGGTATTTTATCTTTTAACATACATTTTATAAAGCTAAATAGAGTTATTATTTTAATTTTATACTTTACTTTTTCTATAAACCTATTATAATTAAAGTATAATCATTTTAGGAACTTGTTTATTTTATTATAAAAATGTGAAACTTATTACATAAGGAGGAATTAAACATGAAAAATAATACTTATAAAGAAATCAAAAACATATATGGAAAAATAAGTCCTTTTGAATTTAAGGACAAATTAATAGATATTGCGAAACATACTGCAAATGAAAATCATAGAGAACTACTTGATGCAGGTCGTGGAAATCCAAATTGGACTTGTTCAACTGCTAGAGAAGCTTTTTTCACTTTTGGTCATTTTGCGATTACTGAAACACGTTCTAATTGGGATTTAGGACATTTAGCTGGTATGCCTCAAAAAAAGGGCATTAAGGAAAGATTCTTTAAATATATAAATGAAAATATAGATATGCCTGGAGCATACTTAGCTAGAGATATTATAAATTTTGGTATAAATGAACTTGGATTCGATGGCGATGAATTTGTTCATGAACTAGCTGATGGGATTATTGGTGATAATTATCCACTTCCAGATAGAATGTTGCCTCATATGGAAAAAATAGTGCATGATTATTTAGTTCAAGAAATGAAATATGATATATCAAGTAAATATGGTGATGTAGAAATATTCGCTGTTGAAGGTGCTACAGCTGCTATGTGTTATATATTTGATTCATTAATGGCAAATGAACTTTTAAAAAAAGGCGATACAGTAGCTTTAATGACTCCTATATTTACACCTTATCTTGAGATACCTAATCTTCCTCGCTATGATTTTAAAGTTGTAAACATAAACGCAAATGCAGTTGATGAAAAAGGTGCTCATACATGGCAGTATACTAAAAAAGAATTGGAAAAGCTTCGTGACAATTCTATTAAGGCTTTATTTGTTGTTAATCCTAACAACCCTGCATCTATAGCTATGGATGAGACATCTTGTAATAATCTAATAGATGTAATTGAAAATTATAATAAGGATTTAATGATAATATCAGATGATGTATATGGGACTTTTGTAGAAGATTTCTCATCATTAATGTCAAAACTTCCTTATAACACTGTTGGAGTTTATTCTTATTCAAAATATTTTGGAGTTACAGGATGGAGACTTGGTACATTCGCTCTTCATAAAAAGAATGTTTTTGATAAAAAAATAAATGATTTAACTGGAGAATTGAAGAAATCAGTAGATAAGCGTTACAGTGATATGAGTCTTAATCCTTCTAGTCTTTCATTTATGGAAAGAGTTGTTGCTGATAGTAGACTTGTTGCTCTTAATCATACTGCTGGTCTTTCAACTCCACAACAAGTTCAAATGTCATTTTTCTCTGCCTTTGCATTAATTGATAAAGTTGATGCTTACAAAAAACTTAATATGAGTATATGTCATAGACGTCAAAAACTATTGTTTGAAGCTTTAGAGCTTCCAGTTAATAAAAATAAAAATAATGCTGCATATTATACTCAATTTGATATTGAAGAATGGGCTAAAATAAACTATGGAGAAGATTTATTCAAATTTATAAGTAAGAATGCCTCTCCAGTAGATATACTTTATAGATTGGCTAATGATTATTCAGTAGTCTTACTTAGTGGAAATGGATTCTATGGACCTGAATGGTCAATTAGAATATCTTTAGCAAATCTATATGATGAAGCCTACACTAAAATAGGGAAAGCAATAAGAGAAATATTGAATAGCTATATTGCTGAATGGGAAAAAACAAAAAAATAATCCTATTACACTGAAATGTCTAAATTATGTGAATAAAAGGATTTATATAGACCTAAATAATTTTTTTTGATATAATCCTATCGGAATTATAAATTTTATTTGTGAAAGGCAGAGAATATTATGAGTATTAAGAAAAAAGTTGCCATAGTCTTTACTGGTGGAACTATATCTATGACAGTAGATGATAAAGTAGGTGCTGCTATACCAACTTTATCTGGGGAACAAATATTATCTATGGTCACTAATATTGATAAAGTTGCAGATGTTGAAGTTTTTAATTTTGATGAAATTCCAGGACCTCACATAACACCTTGTAGAATGATGGAATTAAAAAATTATGTAAATGATTTATTAGCAAGAAAAGATATCACAGGAGTTGTAATAACACATGGTACTGATAGTTTAGAAGAAACTGCTTATTTTCTAGACCTTACAATTGATAATATTAAGCCTGTAATAGTTACAGGTGCTATGAGAAGTAGCTCTGAACTTGGCTATGATGGTTCAAGCAATTTATCTGCATCAGTTTGTACTGCTGTATCTAAAGATGCTATGGGTAAAGGAGTTCTTGTAGTTTTAAACAACGAAGTGCTATTGGCTTCTGAAGCTACTAAAACAAATACACTTTCTTTAAATACATTTAAATCTTTAACTAGTGGTCCATTAGGAATAATCGACTGTAACGAACTTGTTCTTACGAGAGATATTGTAAATAGAACCATTATAGATACTGATAAAGTAGAATCTAAAGTTGCACTATTTAAAGCATATGTTGGAGAAGATGCAGATTTTATAAGATTTGCTGTTGATAGTGGATATAAAGGTATAGTTATTGAAGCTATGGGTAGAGGCAATATTCCTCCTCTAATGCTTTCTGGTGTTGAATATGCAAGGGAAAAAGGACTTCCTGTTGTTATAGTTTCTAGATGCCATTCAGGTAGAGTATTTGATAGTTATGGTTACTTTGGTTCTGGTAGAGACTTAAAAAATATAGGATGTATATTTGGTGGAGACCTTCCAGGTCAAAAAGCTAGAATAAAACTTATTTTAGCTCTTGGAAAGACTAATAATATTGATGAAATCAAAGACTTCTTTGAAAAAGGAATCTACTGTTAATTATATTATAGAGTTTAAAATAAAACGTCCCCTTACTGCAATCTTTTACTTATATTGCAATAAGGGGATTTTATTTTATAGTTCTCTTTTTTTATTTATTCCACAACTTTTTTATTTCACAACTATATTAACTAATTTCTTAGGCACTGCAACAACTTTAACTATAGTTTTATCTTCAACTAGAGCTTTAATTTTTTCATCTTCTAAGGCCACTTTTTCCATATCTTCTTTAGATATATTTGAGCTAACAGTTAACTTTCCTCTAACCTTTCCATTAACTTGTACAACAACTTCTATTTCATCTTTTACTAAAGCTTTTTCATCATATTTAGGCCAGTCTATATCAAATACACTTCCTTCTTGACCTATCATAGTCCATAATTCTTCACCTAAATGAGGTGCAAATGGTGAAATTATAGTTACGATTGTTTGTACACCTTCTTTTATAACTGCTTCATTGATATTATCTAGCTCCTTATATTTGTACATATCATTTATTAATTCCATAAGAGCTGATATAGCAGTGTTAAATCCAAATTTCTCACTTAAATCTACAGTAACTTTTTTAAGTGTAGAATGTATAGTATATCTCATATCTTTATCTTGAGAACTTAACTCGCCAAACTCAACATCTTTTTTGAAGACATCTGCTAACTCATCAACTAATCTATATACTCTATTTAAGAATCTAAAGCATCCATCAACACCTTGTTCTGACCAGTCTAAATCTCTTTCTGGTGGTGCTGCAAATAATACGAAAAGTCTTGCAGTATCTGCTCCATATTCATCAATTATATCCATAGGAGATACTGTATTTCCTTTAGACTTACTCATTTTAGAACCATCCATAAGAACCATACCTTGAGTAAGTAAGTTTTTAAATGGTTCATCAAAGTCTACCATGCCCATACTCTTAAATGCTTTTACAAACCATCTAGCATAAAGTAAATGCATTATAGCATGCTCTACTCCACCTATATATTGGTCTACTGGATGCCATCTGTTAACTAAATCTTTACTAAATGGTTCATCTTCATTTTTATTGTCTACATATCTTAAGAAATACCAAGAAGAATCAACAAATGTATCCATAGTGTCAACTTCTCTTCTCGCTGGTTTTCCACAGTGAGGACAAGTTGCTGACATAAACTGTTTTGAAGTAGTAAGTGGAGACTCACCTTTTCCAGTAAATTCAACATCTGTTGGTAAAAGAACTGGTAAATCTTCTTTCTTAACTGGAACTATTCCACACTCATCACAATAAACTACAGGTATAGGACAACCCCAATATCTTTGTCTTGAAACTAACCAGTCTCTTAATCTATAATTAATTGTTCTCTTTCCTCTACCTTCTTTTTCTAATTTATTTATTATTCCTTCAAATCCTTCTGAAGCATCTAATCCATCAAATTCTTCTGAATTTATCATTTTATTATCTTCTGTTATTACATCTATTATATCTAGATTATATTTTTCAGCAAAATCTCTGTCTCTTTCATCATGTGCAGGAACTGCCATTATAGCACCTGTTCCATATTCAACTAATACATAGTTTGCTATCCATAGAGGAACTTTTTTTCCATTTAAAGGATTTATAACATATCTACCTATAAACATACCTTCTTTTTCTACATCAGCTGCTGTTCTCTCTATTTCTGTCATAGTGTGCATTTTTTGAACAAAAGCTTCAACATCTGCTTCATACTCAGTACCAGCAACCAATTCTTTAACTAGTTCATGTTCTGGAGCAAGTACCATATAAGTAACTCCATAAGTTGTATCTGGTCTAGTTGTAAATACTGTCATAGATTTGTCAGTTCCATCTATATCAAATACTAAATCTGCTCCTGTACTTTTTCCTATCCAGTTTCTTTGCATTATTTTAACTTTTTCTGGCCATCCATCTAATGTGTCTAAATCATTAAGTAATTCTTCTGCAAATTCAGTAGTTTTAAAATACCATTGTTCCAAGTCTTTCTTTAATACTGTTGATTTACATCTTTCACATGCTCCTTGAACAACTTGTTCATTTGCAAGAACAGTCTCACAAGAAGGACACCAGTTAACATAAGATTTTTTCTTATATGCAAGTCCATGTTCTAAAAATTTCAAAAATATTTCTTGAGTAAATCTATAGTATTCTGGAGTTGAAGTTGCTACTTCTTTATCCCAATCATAGCTAAGCCCTAATAAATTTAATTGTTCTTTCATTTCTTCTATATTTTCCATTGTCCATTTATGTGGATGTATTCCATGTTTTATAGCTGCATTTTCAGCTGGTAAACCAAAAGAATCCCATCCCATCGGATGAAGTACATTATAACCTTCCATTTTTTTGAATCTTGCGACAACATCGCCTATAGAATAATTTCTAACATGTCCCATGTGTATCTTTCCAGATGGATAAGGGAACATTTCTAATGTGTAATAATTAGGTTTTTCAGTTTGTGCTGTATCCATTTTGTATTGGTCATTATCTTTCCAAATTTTTTGCCATTTCGATTCTACTTGTTTAAAATTATATACGCTCATATTTTGCCTCCTGTTTTTAGTTGTGTTCAACTACTTTGTTTAATATTATTTACTTATAATTTCCAAATAATTCTTTGAAAATAAAAAATCCTCGTCACTAAACTTGCGTTTAGGGACGAGGATAAATCTTCGCGGTACCACCCTAATTAGCCTACTTTTATAGACTCTCTTAGATAGCTTTTAATCCAGCCATGGAGAATAGGTTTTAATCTAGTAAGTTCAAAGTTATATAATATTAGTTCTCACCTTCCACTAACTCTCTGAAAAAATATAATCTTTTACTGCTCTAGTCTATTCAATTCAATACAATTTTTGAAATTTTCTAACTATAATAACATATATTATCATGTTTATGCTAATGTGTCAATATCTATATAAGGTGCATCTTTCCATAATTTTTCTAAATTATAAAATCCTCTATTTTCCTCATTAAATACGTGAACCATTATATCTCCATAGTCAAGAAGTACCCAAGTTTGAGTTCCTTGTCCTTCTTTTCCTCTTGGTTCTAATCCTAGTTTTGCTAATTCATCTTCAACATTATCAGCTATAGCTTTTACTTGTCTTTGAGAAGATGCTGTAGTAATAACAAAATAATCACATAAACTAGAAACTTTTCCTATATTTATTATAACTGTATCTTGACCCAGCTTATCTTCTATGGCATCATATGCTATTTTTGTCATTTGTTCCACTGTCATATAAAATTTCCTCACTTTCCTAATTTAAATACACTTAGTTATTCTAACATATTAATACGATTTTGTAACATAGTCAACTTTAATTTTATTAATATGTTTGCCTTTATATAAGATTTTTATAATAACTTTTCTTTAATTAGGTAGTTTCTTGCCATAACAGTTCTTGGATGTATTTCTTCTTTTTTATTAATAACAAACATTAAAGTATTATTAAATGAAGTTAAAAGTGCTTCGTCAAGCTTACCTTCATAGGCTAATTCTCTCAATGTATCTACAACTGGAAATTTTCTTCCTTCTTCAATTAAATCTGCTATGTAAATTATTTTTTCTAAAAGAGACATATCTTCTCTTCCTGTTGTATGGTATTTAATTGCATTTATAATATCTTCATCTTCTATACCAAACTCATATTCACATATGTATGACCCTATCACACTATGTGATAGAGAGCGGTTTCCATCTTCTATTGGGTCTAAGTATATTTCATACTTATTAACATAATCCTCTACTTCTTTATCACTTAAGTATTTCGCACAATCATGAATCATCCCCGCTATATAGGCTTTTTCTTTGTCACATCCATAAATTTCACACAATTTTACAGCACATTCTGCAACATTTTTTGAATGGCTAAGCCTTCCTACTGGTAGCATTTGATTTAATCTCTGGTTAATATTCTCTAAGTTCATTTAATCATCTCCATATTGATATAGTTTATTTTCATACAAATAATTTTCTACATTTTCGGGTACTAAGTAACGTATAGACTTTCCTTCATTTAGCTGTTCCCTTATATATGTGGATGATATATCCAATGATGGAACGTAAACTGTTATAATGTCAGCATTATATTTTTTAGTCAGTTTCTCTATAGTTTCTTGTGACCTTAATAAGCTAATACCTGGTCTAGTTGCAGCTATAAAAGTAGCTAACTCAAAGTTTTTCTTTACATCTTTCCACTCTTCAACACTACAAATAGCATCTGCCCCTGTTATAAAGTAAATATCAGCATTTTTGTATTTTTTCTTTAAATATTTTAATGTATCGATTGTATAAGTCCTTTTATTTCTTTCGATTTCTACTTTTGAAACTAAAAAATCTTCATTGCTTTCAGTTGCTAGAAGTGTCATATTGTATCTATCATACTTATTTGTAGTGATACCTAGTTTATGTGGTGGATTTCCTGATGGTATAAAGATAATTTTGTCAATCTCATACTTATCTCTAATAAACTCTGCTGTTGCTAAATGAGCATAGTGTATAGGGTCAAAAGTACCTCCTAATATACCTATTTTGATTTTGCCTTTATGGCGATTAAATTTCTCTAGTTTTTCAGTATTTTTCAATTCTGCCTTCTGAACTAGATTTTTACTTCTCATATTTTGTCTCCTTTTAATGTTATAATACTATTGTACCATTATTTTTTATTTCTTAAAGCTTATAAATTATTTTTTTTGGTATATAATCATATTTATATGGTAAAAAACACTTTAAAAAATAATTATTTAACATAGTTTCACTTAACTTTTTAATAAAAATAACTTTTTATTATTTTGTCTTAATTTAGATTAAATATAACCTATAATTATAAGTTTTTTATTAAATTTTATTAGTTACTTTTGTTAATATAATTACATATAAAAAAGGAGCAATTATGAGTATAATTACAAAAATAGAACAACAAAAAAGAAATGATGATAGAGTAAATATTTATGTAGATGATAAATTTTTTATTGCTATATTTAAAGAACTTGTTTATACATTTAATTTAAAAAAAGGAAATGAAGTAAATGAAGAGGAATTAAAATCCATTTTAGATGATGAGATGTATATAAAAGCTAAAAATAAAGCATTAAATATTTTGTCTCGTGCTGACCAGTCTGAAAAAAAAATGAAAGAAAAACTATCAGCAGATTTTGAAGAGGATACAATTGATAGAGTTATAGATTTTCTTAAAAATTATAATCTGGTAAATGACAATATATTGGCTCAGAAAATAGTTAATACCAATGTTAATTTAAACAAATGTGGCAAAAACAGAATTAAACAAAATTTATATAATAAAGGTATTGAAAGAAGTGCAATTGATGAAGCAGTATCAGAATTAGACAAAGATACTGAATTTGAAAATGCCATGTATCTAGCAAAAAAAAGATATGAAAGGGTAAAAAAAGAAGATAAAAAGAAAATATATCAAAAAATTTCTCAACATCTTTCCTATAAAGGCTTTGATTATGATATTATTAAAAGAGTTTTAAATAAACTTTTAAATTTTGATGAATCTGATATATAAGTATATTTTTAAATATACTAAGGAGGTAAATTATGAAACTAATTATTGGTGGTTTAAGCTTTTTATTAGGATTATATAATATATATCAATTATATAGAGAAGATAGTATGAGATAAGTATTATTTTATTAAAATATAATACTTATTATGGAGGGAAAATCAAATGAAAAGTCAAGAAAGATTTAAAATTTTAGACGTTGATGTTTATCTACAACCATTTGAGTCTGACATAAAAAAAAGGATGAAACACTATGAAGATGTAAAAGCAAAAATATTAACTAGCTGTGAAGATTTTAATTCTTTTGCAAATGGTCATCTTTATTATGGATTCCATCAAACAAATGATGGATGGTTTTATAGAGAGTGGGCTCCAAATGCAGATAGTTTATCATTAATTGGTGACTTTAATAATTGGAATAGAAAATCCCATCCTCTAAAAAAAATAGATTCTGGTAATTGGGAAATTTTTATACCTGATAAAAACAGCTTACCTCATAAATCTGAGGTAAAGGTACAAGTCACTACAAATGGGGAAACATTTGACCGCATACCATTATACATAAAGAGGGTAATCCAAAAGGATTCTGGTAGCTTTAATGGGCAGATATGGCAACCAAAAACTCCATTTAATTGGACTGATAATGAATTTGATTTAAAAAACATAACTTTCCCTTTAATCTACGAATGTCATATAGGTATGGCTACTGAAAAAGAATCTATTGGAACTTATAATGAATTTACTGAAAATATACTTCCTAGGATAAAGAAAGCTGGATACAATACTATTCAACTTATGGCTATCATGGAACATCCATATTATGCTTCTTTTGGATACCAAGTTTCAAACTTTTATGCAATTTCATCTAGATTTGGTACTCCTGAAGACTTAAAAAACCTTATAAATACAGCTCATTCAATGGGAATTGCTGTTTTATTAGACTTAGTTCACTCTCATGCTGTAAAAAATACTTTAGAGGGAATAAATGAATTTGATGGAAGTGAACATCAATTTTTCCATTCAGGTTCAAAAGGTAATCACCCTGCTTGGGGAACAAAACTCTTTAACTATGGTAAGCCTGAGGTAATTCATTTTTTACTTTCAAATATAAAATTTTGGCTAAATGAGTATCATTTTGATGGTTTTAGATTTGATGGCGTAACCTCAATGCTATATCATAACCACGGTCTTGGAGTTTCATTTGACAGTTATAAAAAGTATTTCAGTGCAAACACGGATATGGAAGCTATAACATATCTTCAATTTGCAAATGAATTAATAAAAGAAATCAAACCTAATTCAATAAGCATTGCAGAAGATATGAGTGGAATGCCTGGAATGTGTATACCTATAAGAGATGGTGGAATTGGCTTTGACTATAGATTAGCAATGGGAGTACCTGATTTTTGGATAAAAACTATCTCAAAATCTTCTGATGAAAATTGGGATTTAGGCAAAATGTGGTACGAGCTTACTACTAGACGTCCTGGTGAAAAAAACATTGGATATTGTGAATCTCATGACCAAGCATTAGTTGGTGATAAGACAATTATATTTTGGTTAGCAGATAAAGAAATGTATTGGAATATGGAAATAAACTCAAATAATCATATTATTGATAGAGCCATGTCTCTAAACAAATTAATTAAATTAGCAACATTTTCTCTAGCTGGTGAAGGATACCTAAATTTTATGGGAAATGAATTTGGACACCCTGAGTGGATTGACTTTCCACGTGAAGGAAACAATTGGAGTTATAAATATGCTAGAAGACAATGGAGTCTTTCAGAAAATGATAACTTAAAATATAAACAACTATTGAACTTTGATAAATCTATGCTTGAACTTACAAAATACAGTGATATTTTTGCACAGAATAGTTATGAACTTATACATATAGATAATGATAAAAAACTTTTAGTATACAGTAAGGGTAAATATTTATTTATATTTAATTTCCATCCTAATCTGATGCAATCAGTAGACATATCAAAATTCCAAGACAAAAAATACAAGACAGTATTAAGTACTGATATGATAGAGTTTGGAGGAAAAACAAGACCAGAAAACTTAATAGACTACGATATCTATTTTACTTCTACTCCTCCATCTTCTAAAATACCTATTGCATCTCTCACAGCAATAGTATTTTTAAATAATATTATCTAGATATAAATAACTACTAAAAGCCAAATAACAATTTTGATTTTAATACAAAATGTTATTTGGCTGATTTATTTTCTTGCTAATTAATTATTTTTTATATCTGACATTATAACTTCCAACTTTTAATTTGTGGAATTATATTCATCTTAACAGTCTGTGCCTTTAGAGCATTTCTAAATTTTTCAGTAGATGTATTTTTAAACATTTTACTAGAAGCACTTTTAAGATTTTCTATAGAATCCCAGTGTTGTATCATAATCCATTTTTGAGTTTTTTCATCATATAAAAGTTCAGTATCAATAAAGCCCGATTGAACAGAGTGAAAATTTATTTCTAAATCATTTACAATCTCTACAAATGCATCTTTTGATAAATGCTCTTCCACATTAAATTCTACTATTTCTGTAATAATTTTCATATACAAACCCTCCTATTTATCTTTCTTACATCATAACAAGAAGTAAATTAAAGGTATTGTAAAAAATCGACAATATAATTATAAATAGTTGTACGTTGTGTTTTCTTTAATAGTTTTATTCTCTTTAATAAATTTAATTGGCGATACTCCTGAAAACTGTTTAAATTCTTTAATAAAATGAGCTTGGTCATAATATTCATTTTCATAAATTAAGTCAAGAAAGTTATTATTTTTAGAGCTATAAATAAGCTGATTACTTACCATTTTAAATCTATATATTTTCCTTAGTATTTTAGGTGTATACCCAGTATATTTTAAACAAGCTCTTTCTAAAGTTTTAATATTTATGTTCATCTCATCACAAAACAATTTTATAGTGCTATATTGATTATTGTATATAAATAAATCTAGGAGATTTATCATCTTATTTATAACCAAATTTTCATCTAATACAGATACTAATATTTTTTCTAAATGTAAAACTATATCTTCTATTGATAATATTTGATTTAATGTACTTTCCAATTTCCCAACAAAACCTTTTGATACTTGTTTTAAGTCAACAAGTTGACCCTTAAACTCTGAAATTGGTATCTTTAAAAATGGATAGAGCCCAAATGGATAAAAAGAAATACCCATCACACGTATATTTCCACGTTGAATAACAAATCCATGCTTATCTCTTATTCCATTAAAATGTATATTACTTGCATTATAATTTTGATTTTCAATCTTATATTCCATAACATCAGAAAGATTAATGATAATATCTATACTATCTGTAGGTAATAACTTATTATTTAGCAATATATTTGATTTTGTTTCAAGGTACCAAATAAACTTTACCCAGGGTTTTAAACGAACATTTCTAACTGCATACCTTGTAACTGATAACATTGTAATTAACCTCTATCCTAAATTTTTTTATCATTATATACTTTATCTTTATATTATACAATATAATTTATCCTATCAAAAACTTAATCTATTCCATATCTATCTTATACATTTTTTTAATGCTTTAGAAATAGGAAGTGCTATTATAAGACCTATTAACACCTGCATTAAATTGCCTGGTATTGAAGTAAGTGGAATTATAAAATTACCATAAAGTATAACCTCTGTTACATAATATCCAAACAACATCCAAATTGATGAAACTACTACTCCTATTACATTAATCAAAAAATTTTCTCCATTCTTGCCATTTGCCCATACAATCTTTCCAAGTAAATACCCCATAATACCTCTAACTATAAATGTAAATGGAGCCCATAGAGTCCACCCAGATATCAAATCAAAAAGAGCCATCCCAATAGCACCTGATAACGCACCTTTTTTACTTCCAAATACTATTGCTGATATAAATAACATTGCTGTTCCTAAATGTACAAGACCTCCATTTATAGATATTGGCAATCTTATATTTATAAACTTGGTTGCAACAAATACTAACGCTATTAATAGTGACGTTTCTACCAAATCTTTTGTTGTAAATTTCTGTTTAGCTGTAGCTTCCATGCCACATCCTCCTTTTATATTGTGACTAAAAATAATATTTATTAAATAAATCTACTAAACTTCCATTTGTATTAAATTCTAATACTTTTAAACTTTTATCCAATACATTTAATATGTGAACTATTTTATCAAGACTAGCATTTTCCCCCATATGACCTATTCTCAAAATAGCATCCATATATTGATTTAATGATGTTGCAACAAGTGTATTGTAATTTTTAAGCATATAATCAGTAAGTTTTAATGCTCCTATACTTTTAGGTATTTTTATTGCTGTCACTGTATTAGAATATCCTTCTTCTAAAAACAATTCTAAACCATATTCTTCAACAGCTTGTCTTACACTAGAAGCTATTTTCTCATGTCTACTTAATACCTTTTCCACACCCTCTTCTAGTATATTGTCTAAGGCTCTATCAAGACCCATTATGTCACTTATTGGCATTGTATAAGGGAAATATTTTTTTTCGTAATATCCTTCCCATATACTTAAATTACAATAAAAACCTACTATGTCTGTTTTTCTATTTTTTATACAATTTTTTGCATCTTGACTTATACCGACTATAGTAAGACCCGCAGGTGCAGAAATAGCTTTTTGAGAACCGCCTAATATTACATCTATTTTAGATTCATCTACATTTAACCTTTCACCCACCATACCTGCCACAGAATCCACTACAGTTAAGATTCCATATTCCTTCAATAGCGGACATATCTCACTTACATCATTTAATACACCTGTTGGAGTATCACAATGAACCACTGTTGCATATTTAAAGTTATTATCCTTTTCTAAAAACTTTCTTAACTCATCAACATCTATACTTTTTGTATATTGACTTGAAAAAAGCACATACTCTCCACCATACATTTTTACAAAGTCTTTAAATCCTTCTCCATATATACCATTGTCAATTACAAGAACTCTATCACCCTTCTCTGTCAGTGAAGCACAAGCTGCTTCAAGTCCCAATATTCCTTCACCACTTAATATGTAAATATCATTCTTTGTACCAACTATATTTCCGAACTTTTCACATGTCTTCTTATAAAACTCAACAAAATCAACATCTATATCTGGGTTAGTTGTTTTCTCTGCTCTTATTAGCCTTACATTTTCTCTAGTTTCTGTTGGTCCTGGTGCATAATTAATTTTATTATTCATATATATCAGCTCCTTTTTATTTTCTATACGATTATTATACAAAATTTTCATTTTTCATGGTACAATTTTATATTTTTTTAGAATTGTACCAATACATTTTTTTCTGATAACAATCTTCTGAACATTAAACACACTATCACTTACAACTTAAATTGATAAGTTATATTAATAAGAATTTTATAACAGTAAAAACAACAAAATACAGGACATATGAACATTTAAGCCACTTGCCCTGTATTTGTATATTATTAACCTATTTAACTCTATTTTTATATCTTCTATAATCCTGTTTAAAAATTAAATATAGCTTTTTATATATTTTTATTCACTATATCTTACTCTATCAATAAGAGATTCTTTGTTAAAGCTTCTTCCTATTAAATAAGTTGTTATAAATTGAGCTATAAGGATAAATACAACCATAAATAAAATTGGTACTATTGGTAATGCATATGTTGCATAAGATAATCCAGTTTTTCTTAAAAATACAACTGCAATGTATCCTAATATACCTCCAAAGACAATACTTCCTATCATCATTCTAGAAGTATAATATATAGCTTCTGAATTAAGCATTTTTACTAATTGTCTATTAGTAAGTCCAATTGCTTGAAGCATACCAAGTTCTTTTTTTCTAGTAACTATACTAGTTATCATTGTATTTACAAGATTCATAAATCCAATAACACCTATTATACCAGTTAAAGTATAGCCCATTATTTTTATAAATGAAATCATCATCTTATTTGATTCTATTCTACTATCTAAAAAATCCGCTTCTAAATATCCATTAGATTTAGCAATTTTCTTTATAGCATCTTTAACTTCTTGATATTTTCCTTCTTCAGTATATATTCCAATGGTACTTGTTGTATCATATTTCAAAGCTCTATCTATAAAATCTTTTCCTATACCAAAACTTGGAGTTCCCATAGCTATTGCTTGAACTTTAAATTCTTTTTTTATCTCTTTATCTCCATCATATAGAGTTAATTTTATTTTATCTCCAGCCTTTACACCCATTTCTTTTGCTGTATCAAGGTGAGTAATGACTATTTCGTTTCCTGTTTGTAACCCTTCAAAATTTATTTTTCCATCTATTAGGTTTTTATTTAAATCCTTCACATCATTTTCATTTATGCTCTGTAAAAGGTCATGTTTAAACTCAACATTATAATCCTCCATCCCAATTTTTACAGAATTTCCTAATTCAGTTTTTTTGACTCCTTCTATACTCTTTACTTGGTTTAAAAAGTCTTTACCTAATGGATTATTCATTTGTAGAATATTCAAATTACTTTCAGGATTCTTGTCGCTATCCATTTCATATCCAGTAAATCTAACTTCTATATCATAAGGAAAATGCTCTCTAGCCATCTTCTCAGCATTAAAACTTTCTAAAGCAGTAGATACTGTTATAAATATAGTTCCACTTAACATAAGAGATGTCAGTGTCATATAAGTACGCTTTTTATTTCTTTCTAAATTTGCTTTTGATAAATTCTTTAAATTTATATTTTTATGTCCTTTTCTATCATTTTTACCACTTATTTCATTTCCAGTATATCTTACTGCATCAACTATAGATACCTTTGAAGCTACTTTCATTGGTTTCAAAAGTGATAAAACAACAGATATAAAACTTATTACCACAACCAATAATAGCACTGGTAATTGTGATGATTTTACATCTACATCCATAAATGATTTTATTATAATATTTGCAAGTGCATAACCTAAAATTGTTCCTACTGGTATTGCTATTCCTGCTAATATAAAGCCTTCCTTAAACACTATTGCTTTTACTTGTTTTTTAGTTGCACCAATTGCTCTAAGTTTTCCAAACTCTTGTACTTTAGTAACTATTGAGATGTAGAATATATTGTATATTACCAATATACTAGACAATACAATTACTAAGCCTATAAGAACTCCTCCTATCATTGTTTCACTATCTGGTTTTAAAGCATTTATATAATTTTCATTTACAAGTATATTATTAGTATCTAATCCTATATCATTTGCAATCTTATTTAATTTTTCTTTTGCCTGTTCTATAGATAAATCACTCTTATCTTTTAATTTAACATATATATTGAAATCTTCTTGTGACATATCTCTAGTATTTTTCATATATGTTTCTGATATAATAGCAGAATAATTCTTTCCTGCTTCATATATTTCACTAGTTTCTAAGATTCCAGTTATTATAAATTCTTTTTCTATTCTTTTGTCGCTTTTATAATCATCATAAGGTACTTTTATTTTTTCACCTAATTTTTGACCATGACCTAATGCTTTTAAAGCTCCACTATCTAGTACTATTTCATTTTCTTTTGTTGGTAATTTTCCTTTTATAAATTCAAAATTATTTAATTTTAAACCCTCTTCATTCATATATGATAATGAAATGGTTGTATCATCTTCTAGCTTCTCAACACCCACTCCATTCATTTTTCCAGCTAGTTCAATATCTGCATGATTACTTAATATTTCAGCTTGTTTTTCATTTACATTTGCTAATACTCCTTGATAATTGCCTGAATACTTTATTGTATTTTCCTTTTGATATTCTCTTGTATCGACAATATAAATACCTATAGATGAAAGCATCAATGTTGAAAGTATTATAGTTATTATTATTAATATACTTTTTGATTTATTTTGTTTTACATTACTTTTTGCTATTTTAGTAGTATTAATCATTTTTGTCACCAACCTTTGACACCTTACCATCCTCTATAAATATAACTCTATCAGCCATTTGAGCTATACTATCATCATGAGTTATCATAACCAAAGTTTGACTATATTTCTTAGACATAGACTTTAGTATACTCATAACTTCATCTGATGTTTTGGAATCCAAGTTTCCAGTTGGCTCATCAGCAAGTATTATGGCTGGTCTTGTTGCCAAAGCTCTTGCTATTGCTACTCTTTGTTGTTGACCTCCTGATAATGTATTTGGTAAAACATCGTGTTTATTTTCAAGCCCCAAAGATTTTAAAAGGTCTTTTATAAATTGTTCATCCACAGTTCTACCATCTAGACCGATTGGTAATACTACATTTTCCCATACATTAAGAGATGGAATTAGATTGTAGCTTTGAAATATAAAGCCTATTTTTCTTCTTCTAAATACGGCAAGTTCTTCTTCTTTCAATGTAAATATGTTTTTATTATCAATGTATACCTTGCCAGATGTAGGTATATCAAGACCACCTATCATATGTAACAATGTACTTTTTCCAGAACCAGATTTACCTATTATAGCTACAAATTCACCTTCATTTATTTCTAAATTTACATCATCTAAAGCTTTTACTAAACTTTCTCCTTCTCCATAATGTTTTGATAAACTTTCAGTATATAGTATTTTCATAAAATTATCCCCTCACTCTAAGTTATGTTGCTCCTTAATCATCTACTTCTAATTTGTGGAGCTGTTTATACTTATATAATATATGTAGAGGATTACATTCTCCTTTCAGTAAACATTACATAGTTGTAAGAAACAAAGAAAACTTACTTCCTTTTCCTAGATTAGAAGATACCATGATATTACCACCTTGTTCTTCCAAAATTTTTCTACTTAAATACAATCCTACACCACTACCTTCTATAGATTCAATTTCTTCATCTGTTCCTCTATAAAAACGTTTAAATATGTTATTAAATTCATTTTTTGCAATTCCTTTACCATTATCCTCTATTATGATTTTAAAATAGTTTACAGTCTCTTCTATGGATATATTTACTTCTCCATTTCTTTCTGTATACTTAACAGCATTGTCTAATACATTAAAAATACTTTCCTCAGTCCATTTTTTATCGTGAGGTATAATTCTACTATTAAATTCATTTATTTTTAATGTTATATTTTTAATTCTCGCTTTAGGAGTTATACTTTCTATAGCATTTAAAATAGTACTTTTTATGTTATTATCTTCTTTTTTTATGCTTATCATACTAATCTCTAGTCTTGATATGTTAACTAAAGAATTTATTAAATTTTCCAATTTATTTATAGAATTTTTATTAGTTAATAAAAACTCATGTGCTTCATCTTCGTCTAAGTCTTCTTCTATAAGTAATGTATTATATAATTTTAATGATGCTAAGGGAGTTTTTAATTGATGAGAAATGTCTGTTACTAATGATTTTACACTTTCCTTTTCTTTTTCTAATTTAATAAATTTTATCTTTAAACTTCTATTTAACTCATACAGGCAATTGTTAATCTTACTAAATGTACCCTCTTTAAAATACTCATTATATTCTACCAAATAACCAGAATTATCTAACTTGCTACCTTCTTTTAAATAATTTTCTTGTGCCATTTGCTCCACTATAAAATAAATCTTGCTTAATCTTTTGTTTATGTATCTTATAAAATAATATATTATTCCTGTAACGGCTATAAACATTATTAAAAAAACAAAAATTGATTCTTTAAAAAAAGATTTTAAATATATGCCAAAGTTTTTATCATTTGACATTTTATTTTCTAGCCCATATCCAAATTTTTCAAGTGCTTTTTCTCCAACCTCTGCATTACTATAGTCAAAATTATAAATAGACTTTACTATATCTACCTCATCATCTGGATATTTTTCAATCAACATACCTGCCATACTTTGAGTATTTTTTATTTGATGTTCATATAAAACATATAGTCTATTATATTCAAAAAATATAAATGCAAGTGTTACCACAAGCATGGATAAAATAGAATATATAACAGCCTTTTTCATTATATAGTCCTCTTTAATACTAAAATTTTCTTTGGTATTTATATCTTTTAACATTTTTTTATACTCCTTTCACCCCATATATATCCAACTCCTCTTACTGTTTTTATATACTTAGGTTCAGAAGGATTCTTTTCTACTTTTTGTCTAAGTCTTCTTATATTTACTGCAACTGTATTATCATCTACAAAATTACCACTACTATCCCATAAAGATTCTAATAGTTGTTCTTTGGTCAAAGCTTGCATTGAATTTTCCATCAAATATCTTAATAGTTTAGTCTCTGTTTTACTTAAAATTATTTCTTCTTCCTTGTCATCATTTTTTATAATCAGTTTATTTTCTATATAATAAAAAAACAAATCATCACAAACCAGTAAAGTGTAATTTTTTACTGTATTTACCCTTTTCATAAATGCATTTACTTTTGAGATTAATACCATCAAACTAAATGGCTTTGTAATATAATCATCTGCACCTAAATCATAACCTGTAACAATATCCACTTCTTCATCAAGTGCTGTAAGCATTATTATATAAACATCACTTTTCTTTCTAATCTCCTCACAAAAATCAAACCCACTTCCATCTGGTAAACCTATATCAGAAATAATTAAATTTATATCCTCTTTAAAAAAAATACCTCTTGCCTCTTCTATACTAAATGTATTAAAAACATTGTATCCCTCTTTTTTTAATTTAAAGCTAATCCCTCTATTTAAAGATTTATCATCTTCTAAAAGTAATATATTATTCATGTTTTTCTCCTCCATTATTATGTATACTAGCTAAATTATATCATACTAACTAAGCCATTTTATTTGACAATTTATAAATATTTTTTAATCATCAAGAAGATTTTACACACTTAGATAATAAAATAAACATACCAATGATAAGTTAATAATATATTTGTTTTTAATCAAGGGTACAATTATTGATTCGATATTACTATACATAAATAAAAAAACAAAGGTAATCCAGTATTTAAACATCCAATTACCTTTGCTTAGGTTTGTATTTTATATAATAATCAATACCTATTTATCAATAAATAATTATTAATTCTATTTTATTATTGATTTTATTACTAATTTTATTTTACTTTTTTATTTTTTAAATTTATCTGATTATTATTGAATAAGTAAATTAAAACACTCGAAGCTACAAATATAAACATACTATCTTTGATACCTAAATCGCCTGTTTTAGGAGATTTTTCTTTAATTTCTGCTTTAGATGCTTTTATATTAGAACTTTCTCTAGCTTTCATTTTATCTAAATTTTTACGTTTATTCTCATTTGAGTTTTTAGTATCCTCATTATTTGCACTGTCTTCACTATCATTTAAATTATCTTCATCACCATTTAATACTAAGTTACTCTCATTACTTTTAATTATCAATTCTTCCTTAGTTTTAATGCTAATTCTTCCATCTACACTCTTGCAGATTTCTTTTTTATACTCTATATACTCAATTACTGCGCTTTCTAAACTTCCAAAATCTTCTAAGATTGGTTCTTTTGATAAGCAAGGAAATTCATCTCCACCTAGTGCTATATAATCATTGGTTGCAACTGTATACTCTTTATTCATGTCAAGTGATTTTCCATCTTTCATAATACCAGTTATTTTTTCTCCTTCTTTCTGCTTTGGGTCAAAATAGTATGAGATTCCACACACTTGTAAAAAGGCTGAATTTTTTTCTGGATACAGTTTTACTCCATGTTCTAAAACACTTTTAATTTGTTCTCCTGTAAGTTTTTTAGTAACTATAGTATTGCTAAAAGGGAATACATCTGCAATACTTCCTATTGTTATATCCCCTTTTTCAATTGTATCTCTTATATTCCCCCCATTAAATAGCGAAATATCTGCTTTAGTTTTATCTAATAAGATATCACCTATTAAATTTCCTAGATTCGTTTCTTTTGTCCTTACATTTTCATATGAGCCATCTAGAGTATTTTTTGTTACTCCTATCACTTTATCTAAAACTTGTTCCTGCTGTTTCTTTATTTCACCAATCTTTTCACTTATGTTAGAATCAAGCTTATACTCTAATGCTTCTTCTTTTTCAATTAATCTTGCTGATTTATTTTCTATTTTTATATGTTCTGTATCATTAGTATCCAATGTTAACTTTACTTCACCAATATGTTCTAGATATTGCCCTGTGCTTACAATCAGTGTATCACCAACCTGTTTACCATTTTCAAACTTAGTATGGCTATGACCATCAATAATTAAATCAATACCATTAACTTTATTTGCTATATCTATACTATTTGGCTTACTTAAACTATTAGTTCCAATATGTGATATTGCAACTATTACATCAGCACCTTTTCTTTTTAATTCATTTACTTGCTCTTTTGCACTTTCTATAGGATTTCTAAACTCTAATCCTTCTACATTTTTAGAGCCTGTCTTACTTTTTGTTTCTTGGGTTGTAAGCCCAAAAAATCCTATTTTTATACCATCTATTTCTTTTATATCATTACTGTCAAATATGTTCTCATCATCTTCAAATATATTTGATGCTAAAAATTTTAAAGTTTTATCTCCTGAATTAGCAATTTTAGATAGCTCTAATAATCTATCCTTTCCATAATTGAAGTCATGATTTCCTGGAGTAATATAGTCATATCCAACACTTTTAATTAATTTAATTGCATCTTCACCTTTATTCATATTTACTATTGGTAACCCATGTAAGCAATCTCCTGCATCTACTAAAATTGAATTTGGAGTTTCCTTTTTTAATGTAGCTAGATTACCTATTTGTATATATTCATCACCTTCAGCATATCTTCCATGTATGTCATTAGTGTGAAAAATTGTTATTTCTTTAGATGAGTTTTCTATTTTGTGCTTAAAGTTATTTAATTGTTCTACACTTTTATAACTTTCTTCAAAACTCTCTAGTCCATAAGAAATAAAACTCTGGCCTGTTGTAATTAGAATTATAATTACTAAAATTAAATATCTTCTAATTTTCAATATAAGTTATCCTCCTAAAATTAGTTTCAGCTTTAAAATAAGACTCTTATTTTAAGATAAAGCTTTTTAGATAAATATTAGAATATATGAAGTTAATCATTTCGATTTTAATATTTATCTATCAATTTAATTTTGTCCATATCCAACAAGTTTTAATCTAGTTACATTTTTTCACACTTATATTTTCATTTATTTTATATGTATTTTTTAGAACCTTTTTAGCTGGTCTCTTTTAAAAGTCCATTGAGGAACTGTTAAATCCCCCTCAAAATTCAAGTTATACCAAGGACTTAAATTTGGTTGTTTACGATTAATAAGAAGCTGAGTTTGTTGAGCAGGCATATAACTTTGAGCTATCATAAAGACCTTTTCTCCGGTTTTTTCATTTTCTGCCATATCCATAATTATACTTGCATGTCCTGGACTGCCTCCAACTATAAAAACATCCCCTATTTTCATATCATCAAGTTGCACAGGTTTTAATTCTTTTTCAAGTGATAAAGTGCCTGAATAAGCAAATACTATATCCATAAATTTTCTAAAACTATCATATGATGTTGAATATTCACTTGCTTTATACCAACTTGAACCACTATCTTTTACTGAAATCCTATATCCTTCTGCCCATTTTGAATACTTAGCCTTAAAACCATCCACAAAGTCAAAGCTTATTTCATCATATCTCTTATTCTGATACAGGTATTCTGCTCTCATAAGCATAATTGCATCTGCACATTGATGCAAATCTCTATCACCAATATTGACATCGAATACACTATCATAGATACCTTTTGATTCCTTAGTTCTACCATCGTAATACTTAACTTTCTCACCATAATTTTTTAACTTAGTATTCCTCAAAAAACTTTCAAAGCTACCTTTTTCTACATCAACCCTTTTAAATCCTTTTGGTGGCTCATACCTATCTTTTAATATATTTTCATCTTTATGTACTACGATAGATTGCTCTTCTTTTTTAGAATTTTGAATATGGTTAGAACCTTCAACTGTTTTTTTACTTTCCCCATTACTG
This sequence comes from Clostridioides sp. ES-S-0005-03, assembly GCF_020658455.1. Classification (NCBI taxonomy): domain Bacteria; kingdom Bacillati; phylum Bacillota; class Clostridia; order Peptostreptococcales; family Peptostreptococcaceae; genus Clostridioides; species Clostridioides sp. ES-S-0005-03. The sequence continues at coordinate 1,802,014 of NZ_JACVWI010000001.1, forward strand.
CATCCAACTAAAGTCAATATCATCAATGATAAAATAGTAATTTTCTTTGACGGTTTCATTAGATTTACCTCCTATAAATTTTTCAAAAATAAATGCAAAGTTATACTTATAGAGTTCTTGTATACTATTATACAAAATTTCTATTTACTAATATTTCTTGACTCAAATGCACATTTATTGTTGTATTTAATGTTAAAATAATTATAATAGGATATCATAATAAAAACAAACAACAGATTTGTGTTAATTTTAGAAAGGGGAAAAAATGATAGATTTAACTTTACTTGGATGTGGTGGAAATGTACCCATGCCACATAGATTTTTGTCTTCTGTATTCATGAATTATAAAGGCAGAAAAATACTAATTGATTGTGGTGAAGGCACTCAAGTATCTATGAAGTTGAAAAAATGTGGCTTTAAAGATATAGACTTGATTTGTATAACACATTTACATGGTGACCATATATTTGGACTTTTAGGGCTTCTATCAACGATTGGAAATAGCGGTCGTACAAGTGATTTAACTATAGTTGGTCCTATTGGAATAATTGATTGTATTCGTTCTATGAGAAATTTAGTAGAATACATACCCTATACTTTAAAAATTATAGAAAATCCTCAAGGTAGTTTTTCTTTAGATAATGAGTATTTGAAAAACATAGAGATTTCAACAATCCATTTAGAACACTCTATAGAGTGTATAGGATACAGTTTTAATTTTAAACGAAATCCTAAATTTGATATAAATAAAGCAACTCAAAATAAAGTTCCTAAAACAATATGGAAAAATCTTCAGGATGGTCAAAGTGTAGTTTTAAATTCAAAAAAATACACTCCAGACATGGTTTTAGGAGAACCAAGAAAAGGAGTTAAAGTAAGTCTTACAACAGATACAAGACCTATAGACTCAATACCTAACTTTATAAAAGATAGCGATTTATTTATATGTGAAGCTATGTATGGTGATGATTTAGATATTTCAAAAGCTGTCAAAAATAAGCATATGACTTTTAGAGAAGCTGCAAACCTTGCAAAACTAGGAAATGTTAAGCAACTTTTATTGACACACTTTAGCCCATCATTAGATATGCCTAACATGTACTTAGAAAATGCTACTAATGTTTTTGAAAATACGATTATTGGTGAAGATAGACTTAGCTTACACTTAAATTTTGATGAATAATTAATTTTACAGCTTTAGTAAAAATTATACTTAATAAAAATTTAGGAATGAACTTACCTTAGATAAAATTATTTTAGGGTAAACTCATTCCTTTAATATTTATTACTGTTATTTAATTTATTAATAGTTACTTAATTATTAATAGTTATTTAGATAAAATTATTTAGATACATTTCCAGCTACATTTAATACATCCCAGGTTCTTGCAAATGGTGGAGCATAACATAAATCTAACATCCCAAGTTGACTTGTGGTCATTTTTCCAAAGATAGCAGCTGCCAACACATTAGTTCTTTGAACAGCATCTTTAAAACCAGCTACTTGTCCACCTAAAATAACTTTTGTCTCTGCATCGTAAATAAGTTTTACATATATTTTATTTCTTCCAGGATAATAGTGAGTTTGATTATAATCAGAAATAAATTTGGATTTGAAGTTTAATCCCAAATCACTAGCTTGTTTCTCTGTAATTCCAGTTGAGGCAGCCTCCATATCCATAACCTTTATACAACTTGAGGATAGAGAACCTTGATAAGAGACTTCTTTACCTGCTAAGTTTTCTCCTACTATCCTACCTAATTTATTTGCTCCAGTTGCTAAAGGTATATATGCATTTTCATTACTCACTATATTCTTTATAGTTGCACAATCACCAGCAGAATATATATCTTCAACAGAAGTCCTGCCATATTCATCAACTACTATAGCTCCATTTTTTAATGTTTTTATATTTGTATTTTGTAAAAATTCCGTGTTAGGTTTTACACCAGTAGCAATTATCACAACATCTGTATCTATTGTACCTTTATTTGTTATTACTTTTTCCACTTTATCTTTTCCAGACAATTCTACAACTATCTCATCCAAATACAATTTTACATCGTGATTTCTTATTTCATCCTCTAAGACATCTGTAATTTCCTTATCAAATACTTGTGGTAATACTCTCTCTTCCAATTGAACTACATGTACATCTTTACCTAATTTTTTGCATGCTTCAACTGCTTCTAATCCTATAAATCCAGCACCTATTATTGTTACTTTTTTTATTTCTTTTCCACTTAATAATTTTTTTAGATATTCTCCATCATATAGGCTTTTTAGTGTAGAAACATTTTTTAAATCTATATTTTTTATAGGAGGCAGAATGCTTCTTGCCCCAGTTGCTATCATCAATTTATCATAGTAATCTTCGTATATCTCATCTGTTTTTACATTTTTTATTTTTATTTTCTTAGACTTAGTATCAACTGCAACAACCTCTCTAAATATATTTAAATCAATGCCCGATTCTCTAAGTTTTTCAGGTGTTCTTGCCAATAAATCATTAGCATCATCAAAAAAACCACCTACAAAATATGGCAACCCACAAGCTCCAAAAGACACTATTTCAGTTTTTTCATAAACTACAACCTCGTATTCAGGTTTAATTCTTTTTAATTTCGCTGCAGCACTCATACCAGCTGCAACACCACCAATTATTATTACTCTCATTTTATCTCTCCTTAGACGTCTAATTAATTTCTCTACTTAGTTTAAACTTTTCATTTAATATCTATTCTATGTATATATTTTCATGATAATTTTAGTTATTTTTTTAACATCTTTTTATTTGAAATCAAATTTTATAAAAGTTGTTCTTACATCCATTAATCTAATTCAAAGTCTTTAAACATATATTATACCCCCTTTTCATCTATTTAATCATATTTTGATAAATTAAATTATTTTATTCTATCTCGGTAAATTGTGATATAATATTGACATTTTTTTAATATATTGATATCATTTAAGCTTAGAAAAATTTATTTTTAGACAAAGGAGAAAAAATATTGGAAAACTCATTCTTATCACAATTTCTTATGATTACAGATTTTAAAACGATTTTTTTCATATTATTACTTATAGGTATATTTTTTATTGTTAGACAATTTGAAAAGAAAAAAATCAAATTTTCATTGAGAACAATATATGCTACAATAATTGGTCTTATATTGGGAATTATTATTCAAGCTTTTGCTGGTTTTCCTACTGATACAACTCAAATTACTTGGTTACAAGAAGTAAGCAAATGGTATAGTTTATTTGGTTCTGGATTTATGGACTTATTAAAAATGTTAGTAATACCTTTAGTTTTCTTATCAATTATAAAAGTAATTATTAACATGAAAGATAATAACCTTGGAACTTTGACATTTAAATCTTTAGGAATGCTCCTTATTACTACGGCTATAGCAGCAATTGTTGGAATTGTTGTTGCAAACACGATGAGATTAGGAGTAGGAGCTGATTTATCCAGTTTAGGTGGAAATCAAGAGCTTAAGGAAATAAACTCTCTTGTAGATACTTTAAGAGGATTATTACCATCAAATCCTGTAATGGCTATGGCAAATGGAAATATTGTAGCTACAATAATATTTGCTACATTTATAGGTACCTCAGTAAAGAGACTAAGTAAAAAACATTTTGAAACTATAAATCCATTTATAGATTTTATAGAAGCATCTTACAAGATAATTGTTAGTGTATCTATGACTGTTATCAAATTTATGCCTTATGCTGTAGTTGCACTACTTGCTAATACAATAACTTCACAAGGTATTAGTTCAATAATTTCTGTTTTATATTTTATATTAGCTCTTTATATATCAGTTGCAATATTATTTGTTATACATTTAATTTTTATAACTTTAAATGGTCTAAATCCTATTACTTATATAAAAAATTCAACTGAAGCTCTACTTCTAGCATTTACTTCACGTTCTAGTTTGGGAACATTACCCGTTACGATAGAAAGTTTAGTACAAAATCACGGAGTTGATGAGGGTGTATCAAGCTTTACAGCAAGTTTAGGTGCAAACATGGGTATGAATGGTTGTGCTGGCATATATCCTGCTTTAATGGCTGTTACTCTTGCTAATATGGCTGGAGTAAATATGGATATCAGTTTTTATGTTATGCTGTTAATTGTTATAACAATTAGTTCACTTGGAATAGCAGGTCTTCCAGGAACTGCTACAATAGCTGTTTCAGTTGTTATTTCTGGAGTAGGTCTTGGCTCTTATTTCCCACTAGTTGGTGGAATACTTGCAATAGACCCTATACTAGATATGGGACGTACAATGATAAATGTCAATGGTGCTATGGTATCTTCAATTACTGTAGGTAAGTCACTTGGAAAAGTTGATAAAGAAGTATTCAATAAGAAAAACATTTCTTAAAAAATATTATAAAAATAAATGGCTAACATAGTACAAAGTTAGCCATTTATTTTTTATTTTATTTACAAAATGGAAAAAATTCTTTTGTAAGGTTTTGAGGATATACAGATATAAAAACAAAGTCATAATCTTGAGACTTTGCATATTCTAATATATCTCCATCATAGTATCTAGGGTCTATCATATCCATAGTTGAACAAACAGAAGAAAAGAATGCTGCTGTTGGTACAATTAATGAGTCCTTAACAAATAACACTTTTAATCCTTCTGGATTTTCTATATTTTTAATTTTAACTAGTGGACGATTCCCCAATAAGTATGTAAAATATTTATCTGATTGTCCATCCATTAAATTAAGGTCAGCATTAAAAGGGTATGATAATATCAAACTCTCTTCAAACCTTCCTTTTAATTCAAATTTTTGAGATTTAGAATCTGTATAGTATGTATAATTCGTCTTAAATTTAGGATAAATTAGTGTAAAATCATCTATTCCACCATATAAAATTCCCGTCTTCCTTCCCATAGAACCAAGAAATGACCTAGGATATACAATCGAATTATAGTTTTCTTTATCTCTATAATAATAATTTTCATCTAATTTCATGTTATATTTTTTATTAAGCTGTTCAATCAATTCTCCAAATGCCCAAAAAGAAGTCTCTACTTTCCAATGGTGGTCTGTTTTAAAGAATAACTCATCTTTTGAAATACCACTTTTTAAAATATTTTTTCTAAAATCTATATAGTCAACATTATCATTTTTTAGTTCATTTAAAAAATTATCTGCTGTCTCATTACTATAGGAATAAGGTATGCCTTTAGGAAACTGTGTTACTCCTTTTATATATTTATCTGGAGTCATTAAATAAACTAATTTAGTATTTTGTTTATCCATTTCCTTAGAGAACTTACTTACTCTGTCTGACAATACATCAACTTGATTTGGAGATTTAGCAAAATATGTGTAATGCATTTTGCCAGAAGTATCTTTCACAACACTAAACTTTGAAAATTCATTTTTACCCATTAGTTTTTGCAAATATCCATAAGTTTCAATAAAAGTATTTTTATATATCACTTTGTCATTTACTGTATTATCAATAGACGATATAGTATCCTTTAAACTATTCTTATCATTAATTGATTTTTTTATTTCTTGTATCATATCTTTTCCAGAATAACAGATATTAGAGATAGAGAAGGTGAATAAAACAACTAAGAATATAATTGTAGTTATTAGCCTTACTTTAAAAAATCTATTCATACTTTTCCTCCTCAGCTAAAAATTAAAGTAAATAAATGGATTATAACTTCCAGTTACTAAATATGTCACAGAAATAAAGAACAATAAAATAGAACAAATTGGATAAAATAAATTAAATAATGTACTGTATTTAGCTTGTTCAACAACAAATTTATTAACTTTTTTTGCAATAGGTACACTAAAAATAAATGCAAATATAAAGAAAATCAAATATTCTTTCAAGAACATATATGTATAGTCACTCCACATAACTCCACTTGCACCAAACATAGCTTTAAAATAGTTATATGCTTCATTTAAATTTGGAGCTCTAAACAGTACCCATCCAAAGTTTACTACTAGTAAAGTATAAATATGTTTTATGAGATTATGATTTTCAATCTTTTCAAACATTATAAATCTCTCTATAATTAAAAAAACAAAATTCAAAATCCCCCAAATCACAAATGTCCATTCTGCACCATGCCATATTCCAGTAAATAACCATACTATAAACATATTTCTAATCATAATGTCTTTATTTAAAACTCTAGAACCACCAAGTGGAAAGTATATATAACTCTTAAACCACATTCCTAAAGAAATATGCCATCTTCTCCAAAACTCAGAAATTGATTTTGAAATATATGGATAATTAAAGTTTTCTTCAAATTTAAAACCAAACATAAGACCTAAACCTATGGCCATATCTGAATACGCAGAAAAGTCAAAAAATATTTGTAAAGTATAAGCTATTGAACCAAGCCAAGCCAACGATGTAGCTATTGAACCTTGACTATTCATAGTGTAAATATAATCTGCTACTATTGCCATATTATTAGAAATTAATATTTTTTTACCTAAACCAGTTATAAACCTACATGTTCCAATAGAAAATTTATTCCATGTTTCTTTTCTGTTATGAATTTGTTCTGCAACACTTTCATATCTAACTATAGGCCCTGCTATTAATTGTGGGAAAAAAGCTATATATAATCCTACATAAAAAGGATTCTTTTGAACTTCTCCATGTCCACGATAAACATCTATAACATAAGACATTCCTTGAAAGGTAAAAAATGAAATACCTATAGGTAAAACAATGCTTGGAATCGCAAGTTCTGTGTTAATAAGCGAACTAATATTTCTTAGTGCAAAAGCTAGATATTTAAATATAAATAGAACACCTATATTATATATACACATCAAAATCAAAATAATCTTTACTTTTACTTTACTTTTTCTATATCTGTCTACTATCAAACCAAATATATAATTCATTATTATAGAAGCTATCATAATAACAACAAATTTCGGCTCTCCCCAGGCATAAAAAAATAAACTAACAATAAGTAATATCATATTTTGGATTGTCCGATTAAATCTAAATAAATAATATAATACCAAAGTTATTGGCAAAAAATAAAATAAAAAAATCAAACTTGAAAATAACATGCTATACCTCCTCTCTTTACTCAGTTTTTAAGTGTTTTTTCCAATATAAGTATATCCCTAAGCATATTGCTAATAAGGATATAAATAAAATGCGAATAAAATTTACACTATTATTCATAGCATTTACTGTTTTCATATTTTGTACGGTTGGTGATTGTTTAGGGGATACTAAGGTATACGGAACACCATCTTTATCTTTTTGATTAATACTCCAAGACTGAGTCAATACTATCTTCTTTCCAACTTTAAACTTGTCATCAACATTAACTTTTAAAATAATTTCTCCAGGTTGTACTTCATTATTTAATGTTAATTTACCTTCCTGAGATATATTTACATTGTTTTGTTTTTCTACAAATGAGTACTTAATTTTTGAACTCTGTTCCAGTCCTGACACTTTATATTGACTTATACTTTGACCCAATACAGGTATTTGTACTTCTTCATCGCCAATTATTTTAATATTATGCAAGGATTCAAGTTGCTCCTCTAAAAGTAAAGATACTTTTCTTATAGTAATAACATTATGTTCTTCACTAGATGGAATAAATGTGATTCCCCACCCGTTAATATCTGATAGAACATCTGAATCTAACATGACATTATTTTTATCATTTATAAAACTGCTAAAATTCACATAAATTTTTCCTTCAAACTCACCTGGTATATCTATGCATCCATCTTTTATTTTATCTGAATATATTATATTTTGATTTTCAATAAATATTTCGCTACCTTCTTTTAACTTAAAGTCAAGCGTATCCTTACTTTGTATGTTTAAATTAATTCGCTGAGGACTTTTATTCTTATTTTGAATCTCAATATAAAAATTATGGAATACATTCCAGTCATCTTTTATATTTTTATAAATATATAGATAACGTTCTTTATTATTTTTAGAACTATCTGTCTCTATTTTTATACTTGTATTTTCATGTATAATGTTAGCACTTAAATTACTTTCCACCTTTTTAAAAGATAAATCTAAATTTTTATTACTTATTCCTGAACTTGTAAAAGTACTGTTTATAAAAAAAATAAACACTAAAATAAAATATTTTAAATAACACAAAAATACTTTTAAAATTTTCATTTTATCTCTCCTAAATATATTTCATTGGCTCAAACTCATCTGTGCATTCGTCTTTCTTTTCATTAGGTTTTGAAATTATAATTGTTTTATGTTGTAATATCCACTCCATCATTTCCTCTCTTAAAAATAAATTTTGCATTATACTATCAATATTATTTACTTTGTATAAAACACCCCTCATATCGGCTTTACCTTCACATAAATCACACTCAAGTATAATATTTTCATTAAGTTCTATTTCTATTTTTTGAGGATAAATATCTTTATTTTCAAAACCTAGTAATACATACTGATAATTAAAATTTACCAGTTTTACCTTACCTATATTTTCTATATCACTTTGGAAATCTGTATTAATTCTTGGACTTCTTCTCGATAAAGTTTTAGATTTTTCAATACGTTTTTTTACATTAATTTGCAAGTCATCAAAAAAACCTAATTGATTAGATATTGTCATTGGCAAAGTCGGCACCCTATCATGAACAATACACATCCAATTATCAAATTGATTATCTTCAATGTGTGTAATGTAACATGCATACTTCCACTTTGAGTTTATTTCCACAACATTAACTATCTTTGCCTTCATACTAGCTATATATATTTCATTTCCTGATTTTTCTTTAAACTCTACCTCAAATTCTTCTGGAGAAATATACTCTGGATTTTCCAATAAAAACGCAAATCCATTTTCTGATATATCAATTGTTTTTGAAGAAAGAATGTACGAATTTTGCTTTAGTTTAAAATCAATTTCAGCAACATAACGCTCAGATTTTCTTAATTGTTGTCTTCCTGATATAAACAGCATAGCCATAATAAGATTAAAAAGATTTCCAATTAACCAAAACAGTACGACTGAGTATGTCATTGAATTCATTTTAAATATTGATATAAACATCTTTAAGATTCCTATTATAGATAGCACTATGTATATAAAATATGGTGCTCCTTGCAAAACCTTATATATTCTTTTTTCTTCTGCTTTACTCTTATTGGTCACTGAAAATTTATTCTTAGATATTGCAAATGTTTCAAGTATTACTGCTGGCATTAAAGACTGAAACATTATAGTTTCATATATATTAGTCCATCTTGTGTTTCTTATATTTTGAGAAAATATTTTAAGGGATAAACTACTTAAAATATACATAGGTAACCAAAATATTAATACTTGAAGTAATGTGCATTTTACAACAATTACATTAAAGACTGAAAATAAAATGGGAGCCATTATATAAGTAAAGCGTTTTATACTTGCATACCAATAAGTAATTGAAGAAATATAACTTATTTTCTGCCAAAATCCTAAACCTTTTCTAAACAAAATATTCAATCGTCTACCTGTCTGTATGCATCCACGTGCCCATCTTTCACGTTGTTTAATAAGGCTTTTTAAATCTATTGGAGATAATCCTGATGCATGTACTTCTGGAATAGCATAGCATCTATATCCTTTACTTTGAATTAAAATCCCTGTTGCAAAATCTTCTGTGATAGAAAAAGTATAAAATCCTCCAACTTCATCTAAAGCTTCTCTTGAAATAACTGTATTACTACCGCCATAAATTACAGAATTGGTTTTATTTCTAGCTAACTGAATATCTCTATAAAAATAATCTTGTTCATTTGGAATTCTACCTTCAGAGTGTAAATTAAATTGGAATAAATCTGGATTATAGAAACTTTGTGGAGTTTGCACAAAACCAATCTTTTCGTATTGTTCTTTTTCTCCATCTTTTTTAGCCTGTTCATTTTTTAAAAAGTATGGTACTGTATCAATTAAAAAATCATGCATTGGTATCATATCTGCATCAAATGTAGCAATCAAAGGAGAGTTTGTATGCTGCATTGCATTATTTAGGTTTCCAGCTTTGGCTCCTTCTCTTTCTGTTCGAGTTATATAATTGACACCCATTTTTTCTGACAGAAGACGCATTTCTTCACGATTACCATCATCACATATATATATATGTACCTTTTTCTTATCAGGATATTGCATATGAAGACATCCATTTATTGTTTTTCTTACCAAGTCAACAGACTCATTATATGTTGCAATAAATACATCCACAGGTGGATAAAGTTCTTCACTTATAATTGGCTTTTCAGGATACTCAATATTAGACATTCCATAGTAATGTACAAACATTTCCATCATCCCTATTAACTCCACTGAAAGTAGTATTATCGCACAAATTAATGCAAACATCCCTTCTTCTTTAGGTATTGTATAAAAAATTCTCCACAATATATATATAATATTAGTAATAATAGTTAAGGTTATAAGTACCTTTTTTGAATTTTTCTTCATCAAATCACCTCTTTCCTACTAGTGCATTCAATATATCTTCATCCCAAGTACCTTCAACTTGATTATATATTCCAAATCCAGAGGCAAGTTCCCAGTAAGCCCATGAAAAATTTCGTTTTTCAGCCTCTTCTCTTACTGCTTTTATCCAAGCTACTCTTGAAGCTTCTGGTGCCTCTTTTGTTATTCCAAACTCTCCCAATAAAACTTTTACATTATTTTTATTAGCCCATTTCTCTACTGTATCAAATCTTTTCTTTAGATACTCAAGTTGTTCATTTGTTCCTTCCCAAGTAATATTGCTTAAGTTCTCAAACCCTTTATGATAGATATTTCCTTGGAATGCAAAATCATTTGGTTCATAATAGTGAAATGAAACTACTATATTAGAATTTTTAGGAATATTTAAATCCTTTAAATAATCAATTTGGTAGTAATTGTATGGACCCACTATAATTGTCCTTTTAGGATTAGTTTTTCTAATTATATTTATAGCTTCTTTAAAGTATTCATTTAGTAACTGTGGAGATAGGCTTTCTTTAGGCTCATTTAATAATTCAAAAACCAATTTTTTATCATATTTTTGATATCTATTAGCTATTTGTTGCCATATTTTTAAAAACTTCTCTTTATTAATTTGTGGTTCTTTCATAATGTCTTCAAAGTGATGTAAATCTAACACAACTACTAACTCTTTATCCAAAGCATACTTTATATGCCCATCAATCTTTTTGAAGAATTCTTCATCAATTTTATAATCATTAGAATCTGAAGTGTAATCAGAAAATCTTACTGGTATACGGACTGTATCAAAACCTGCCATTTTTATATCATCAAAATACTTATCTGACATTTTAACATCCCAAGGAAAATTTTTTGGTGATTCTAACGCATTACCTATGTTTATTCCTCGTTGCATTGTAACTTTATCATTATCTCCTCTTATTATAAAATAAAATCCAATAAAAGCTATACTCAAAAAGGCTGCTATACTAATACCTATTCTTTTTATGTTCCTCTCCCCCTAACTTATTTTTTGTATAATATTACTTTACTAGTTTTAGTCTATCTATAGAAGCTTTAATATCATTAGTACCCTATTATAACAAATTAAATTATATCATGTTATCTCTAATTATGCTTCTTTATAAATTTTATTCTAAATATACTTTTAAAAAAATATAAGGCAGTATATCTTAAAATAACTTTGATTATTTCTCGATATAATGCCTTATATTTTTTATAACTTATCTAACAAATCTAAAACTTGTTTTTTGACCTTATCATATCCAAAATTATCTAGTGAATATCCAAGCTCTATATTTCCGAAACCTTTAATTTCAGCATTTTCTTTTTTATTTAATAGAGTTTGCATAAGCTCAACTTCTATATATTCTCTTCCCTTTTCTTTTTCTAACATAGTAAATAACTCAAAATCTTGTATGCCAAATCTTAAGTTTTCCATTCTAACACTTCTAACAGGCTTTAAATCTTTTCCAGGATAAACAAAGAACATATCTCCAGCTTTCCAAATAGGGAATTTGTAACTTGCGTCTTTCCAAGGGTCTTCTGTCCATAAATTATAATCCCATCTTAAAAATCCATCAAGACCAAAATAATAAGTGTACCACCCTATTATTCTATTTTCTACAAAAGGAGAACTTATAAAACTATTTGGTTTTTCTGGGAAACAGCAAACAAACCAAGTCAATATTCCACCTTTATCATGCATTTTTTTCTTTAGATTTTCTATATCTTTATAATTTTGAATAGTAAGTTTTAAATTTATTGACATGTCATCAACTTCATCTTTAGCTCTATCTAAAAAGTTTTGGTCATGAGTTGCTGATTTATATTTAACTTGATGAGTACTTACAGTAGAGTTTATAAATTTGATACACTCTTTTACAACCTCTGGATTATTTGGTTCATCGGCTATAATTCTGATGCTATCCCATAGACCACATTCTATTAAATGATTTAATACTAATCCTATATACTCTTTTAAATCATCTGTATTATTTATGAATTTAAACACTTTGTCTTTTTCATCAAAGTATCTTACTCTTATAGGGTCTTTATAGCCCTCTATAGGGTTTCCAAACTCTCCAGCACACCAATTACCTAACAGACCAAATAAATCTATCTCCTGAGCCATTTTGTACTTACTAGCTATACTTATATACTTGTCCATGCTTTCAAAATTACACTTGATATTTCCATCTAAATCTTTTGAGACACCTACCATGTTGTATTCATATAAGTTTGATGGATTTTTATAGACTTTATAACAACTTTGACCTGCCCATGGATAATCTGAAACTATAACTGTTGCAACTTTTTCTCCTAAAGATGCTAGTTCTTTGAGATAATTATCTATTATCTCAAAATGTATATCAGACCACAATTCAACTTTATACATTCTAGCTAGACAACTTGGATGTTGCCATAAATCTAAAAAGAATTTACTTTCGTCCAAAGGCTTTAACACAACATTTTTTACTTCTATAGGCACATCAACTGTAAAAACTTTTTCTTCATCTTCATAACCAAAACTTTTGAATATATCAATACTTATATTAAACTTATTTCCTAAAAAATCCTCAGGTACTTGCCCTTCAATCCAAAACGTTTGAGGCAAATATTGTTCCACTAGTACATCTTTATCTCTCAAAATAGCATCATTTACAAATGCTTTTGTATCATCTTGAACGTACCCTAATATATTTATACTAAAATTATTTTCTAATCCATCAGGCACATTTAGACCTAATCTTACTCTATTTCCCAAGCCTTTCCATGATATAGTACTACTACCATCAATTGTGCAATTAAATTCTTCTGTAGCTTTCAGCATAATTTGAAATGCAAATTTTTCACCTTTAGCTACTACAATATTTAAATCCTTATGTTCCCAAGTTTCAGCTTCTATAACTGAGTATTTATTGTGTTTAAATGTGCAATCTTTCAATATATATGAAATTTCCATGTTTTGATTTCCTCCGCATCTATAGTTTTATTTTGTATTTTTAAATTAGACTATTTAACCTTTTATACCAGATAAAGATACACCCTCAACAAATTTACTTTGTAAAATTAAATAGAAAATAAATGGAGGTAAAAATGTTATTGTTGCTCCTGCCATCATTTGTCCATAATTTGTTATCTGGAATGTCTTAAGAGTGGATAACCCTACTGTTAATGTCCTCATTGCATCTTTAGTTGTTGCTATAAGAGGCCACATAAACTCATTCCATGCTCCCATGAAAGTAAATATAGCTAGTGTAATTAATGCTGGTTTGATTAGAGGTAACACTATTTGTACTAAAATTCTAAGGTCTGAACAACCATCTATTTTTGCTGATTCTAAGAGTTCTTTTGGTACTCCTAAAATAGCTTGTCTCATTATAAATACACCAAATGCAGTTGGTATTGGCATAATAAGAGCCAAATAACTATTTATCCATCCTAAGTGTTTCATTATTATATAAAGTGGTATCATTGTAACTTGAGATGGTATAATTAAAGTCATTATCATAAATAAAAATAACTTATCACTACCTTTAAAATCCATCTTCGCAAAAGAATACCCTGCTAATGTACTAAATACTAAGTTTAACAGTACTCCTGAAAAAGATACTATGGCTGTGTTTAAAAAATATTGCGTAAATCCTTTTTTAGTAAATATATCTATATAGTTTTGAAGTGTTACTGTTGAAAAAGATATATCCAAATTGTATGAATTATATGTTACCTTTAATGATATTATCAACATGTATATAAATGGTACTAAGCTTGTACATGCTATAAATAATAGCAACCCATCACTCAATAATCTCTTTGTTGTTTTCATATTATACCTACCTTTCTAAAAATCTGAACTGTCTCGTTTTACAAGTTTATTTTGTAAAATTGAAACTACTGCTATCAACAAAAATAATACATTTGCTACAGTCATTGCATATCCAGAATTGAAGTTTTTAAAGTTTAAGTTAAATGCATGCATAACTATACTCATAGTAGATATCCCTGGACCTCCACCTGTCACAGTATAAACCAAGTCAAATACTTGTAACGACCATATTGTTCCTAAAAACACAACCATTATTGTAGTTGGCTTTAGTAGTGGAACTGTTATTTTCATAAATTCTTGAAGTTTTGTAGCTCCATCAACCTTTGCTACCTCATAACAATGTTTTGGTAAATTCATTATAGCTGAAATATAAATTACCATAAAATATCCTATATTTTTCCACATAGATATAAACATAAGCGTAGGAAGTGCTGTTTTACTATCTCCCAAAAGTTTAGATGATTCTATTCCAAAAGCACCTAACAATTGATATATAATTGAACCTTCTCCATTTAATAAAGCTCTCCATACCATACCAATCAAAACCATAGACGACAATACAGGTATAAATATAGCTCCTTTAGCAAATGAAGCTATTTTACTATTTCCTTTTCCTGTAATCCAAACTGCCAAAATCAACGATAAAATAGTCTGGCAAGGTACTACTATAATAGCAAATTTAATCGTATTTATAATAGATACTTTTAATGTCTCATCTGTAAATAATTTTTTATAATTTTCTAAGCCTATAAATGTTGCTGGACTAATAATATTGTACTTTGTAAAACTAAAGTATATTGACATTATTATTGGTAATACATAAAATGCCACTAAAATTATGCCCAATGGTAATATGTATATATATGGTTTAATATTTAATTTTAATTTTTTTCTTGTTGAATTTTCTTCAAACTCTCTAACTAAGTTATTCATTTTTATCCTCTCCAATATAAATATTAGCATTGTACTTATAAATACAATGCTAATTTTAATCTGTAAAGTATTTTATAACATCTTACAGCCTTAAACTTTTATTGTGCTAATAAATCATTTGAATATTTTGCAGCATCATCTAACGCTTGTTTTGGAGTTTTATCTCCTGAAATCATAGTTTGAAGTTCTTTCCATAAATATTCATATATTTCAACACCATGTGGTCCTACTACCAATGGTCTATATACATCCTTATCATTTTCAACCATTGCTTTAAATCTTTCATCACCTTGATATGGTTCCCCTTTTGTTATTGGTGCTCTTGGTATCGCTTTATGGAATTCTGTCATTGATTCAACACTTAACATATGTTGTATTAATTTATATGCAAGTTTTTTATCTTTTGCTGATGACATTAAAGATAAATGGTCTACTGCTCCAAAAGTTGCAGCTTTCTTGTCTTCTAAACCAGTTACAAATCCCCAATTTAAATCTGGGAATGACTTATCAAATACACTTGTTGCAGCAGAAGACAACATTATAGTAAAGGCTGCTTTCCCTGGTCCAAATACACTTTCTATCATTTCATTGCTATCTTTAGATAAAGAATCTTCAGGTACATATGCTTGTAATTCTTTTAAGAAATTAGCTGCTTCTAAACCACTCTTATCATTAAATTTAACTGATTTTAAATCATCATTAAATATATCTCCACCAGCTTGCCATAAATATGGATACCAGTTCCAGTTCATGTTACCAAAAGTTTTAGCTCCCCATCCTTGAGCTAATCCCCATTGGTCTATTTTTCCATCGCCATCAGTATCCTTTGTTGCTTTTTGGCAGATTCTTTTAAAATCTTCCCATGTTTTAGGAGGTTTTTCTCCTATTTTATCTAGAATATCTTTGTTGTAGTATAATACACCTGGATTTGCTGCTTGGAATGGCATTCCATACATTCCACCCATCATTTCAGATGTTTTTATGTAAATAGATTGTTCTTTATCCTCTTTAGTTGCATAGTCAGTTAAATCTTCTACTGCTCCACTTTGTATAAACTGAGGATACATTTCTGCATACATATATCCAACATCAGGGCCTTCATCAGCACTTATGGCTGTTGCAAATTTTTCTGAATAATTTTCCCAAGGAATTATCTGTAAATCTACTTCACAGTTATTTTTTTCCTCAAATTTATCTAAAATAGGGTCCCAAACTTCCTTCATATTATCTTCTACTGGTGGCATCCAAAGAACTAGCTTTTCTTTTTCCCCATCCTTTTTTGCATCTTTTCCACTACCACTTGAACACCCTGTTATAAGTGTTGTAGTCATAATTGCCACCATAGCTAGTGAACACAATTTTTTCAACATACTCACCTTAATTCCCTCCATCTTGTTTGGTTTTTCTTTTTTCATTGTAATTCTACATAATTTTACTCCATTTAAAATATTATCAAAGCATGTATTTCTTGTCTAATCAGTTTTTTCTATATATTTTTTTTTATTATAGTTTTTTTCTATAGTGCCATTTTTAATTTTATTTTTTATAGCAATAAATATAGTTAAAATAAACTAGAATCTTTTAGTAAAATTTTTAATTTTAAAGTCTCTTTTATTAAATTACAACACAAAAAATAGACCATATAATTATATGGTCTGTTTTCATCTACTTAAAAAAGTTTATTTTTTAGGTCTAAGTTCAGCTTTATCTCTTTTTATTTCTTCTAATATTTCTTTTAAATTATACTCAACACTAGAAAGCACATCTTCTGCATATTCAATTGAACCAATTCTTATCTCATTGGCTATTCTTTCAGCCCTATCAACTATATCCTTAGCTCTTTGGTCTGCTTGAACAACAGGTTCACTTGACTCTACATAGGCTTTTACTACATCTTCAGAATTTTTCTTTAATTCTTCTATATTTTCTTGATATTCTTGCTGTATTCTTTCAGCTTCTTTTTGTGCTTGTTCAACTATGTTTGTAGCATCTTGTTTAGCTTGGCTTATTATTTTATTTCTTTCTTTATTTATCCAGACTGCCTGTGTTACTTCCTCTGGTATTAAAGTTCTTATATCATTAACTATTGCTAAAACTTCATCCTTATCTACAGTGCATTTATGAGAAAACGGAATTGTAGAAGCACTTCTAAATATCTCCTCTAACTGATCAAATAGTTCAATCATTTCTAAATCTATCTTCATATATCAATTACCCCCAGTAGTTTTTTTCTTTAATTCTTCCAAAACAATTTTTGGAACCAAATTTTTTATATCAGCATCAAAGAGCAAAACCTCTTTTATTAAAGATGAACTTATAAATGAATATTTTGTACAACTTGGTAAAATTATAGTCTCTATATCTGGATTAAGCTCTCTATTCATATGAGCCATTTGAAGCTCATAATCAACATCTGCACCACTTCTTACACCTCTAACTAATGCTCCAATTCCATTTTCTTGACAGTAACTTATTAATAGCCCATCAAAAGTTACAACTTTTATATTCTCTAGATGGCTTGTACTTTTTTTTATAAGTTCTACTCTTTCATCAAAGCTAAATAGACCTTTTTTATTAGGATTATTTAGGACTCCTATTTGTAATTCGTCAAATAACTTCGAAGCCCTGCAAATAATATCTAAATGTCCATTAGTGATTGGGTCAAAGCTTCCTGCAAATATAGCTTTTCTAGGTTTATTTTCCATTTTATGCCTCCATCTTATAAAAAGTTAATGTAGTATTTCCATATTTTTTATCTTTAGTTTTTTCTAACTTACATATTTTATCTGGAAATAAATCATTAGTATCATGTTCTACAACTATTATTCCATCTTCATTCAATAAATTGGAATTATCAATTTTTTCAATAGCTTCTATAAACATATTTTTATAATACGGAGGGTCCATAAAAATTATGTCAAATTTACTATTTTGTAACTTAAGCTTATCTATAGCAGTTTTAAAATCAAGGTTTAAAATAAAACTCTCATTTTCAACCCTTGCTTTTTTTATATTAGATTTAACAATTTCTATACTTTCTTTACTAATATCTACAAAAGTACATTCTTTGGCACCTCTTGACAAACACTCTATCCCTAAAGAACCAGTTCCAGCAAATAAATCTAGAACTTCACTTTCCATTATATATGAATTTATTATATTAAATAAAGACTCTTTTACTCTATCCGTTGTTGGCCTTACATCTTCATTTTTTGGAGTATTTAATTTTAATCCTCTTGCTTTTCCTGAAATTACTCTCAATATGACAATCTCCCTTCAGCACATTCTTACATCAATAATATTTTAACATAAATTAAAATCAATTTAATGAAATTTCTTCCAATGTATCTTTAAATTTATCTATAATTTCCTTTTTAAGTGGAATATTCTCTTTCAATTGTAGATTATTATCTTCACCTAATATATATCGAGCTTCCTGCTGTGCTAATTTTAATATTTTTATATGCTTAAACAAATTTGCTACTTTTAATTCTGGAAGTCCATGTTGTCTGGTCCCAAAAAACTCTCCAGGTCCTCTTATTTCTAAATCCTTTTCTGAAATTCTAAACCCATCATTTGTTTCTTCCATTATAGACATTCTCTGCCTGCATACATCTGTTTTAGAGTCGTAAATTAGCACACAATATGACTTATGGCTTCCTCTCCCAACTCTACCTCTAAGCTGATGTAATTGTGCAAGTCCAAACCTTTCAGCATTCTCTATTATCATTAGAGTTGCATTTGGCACATTGACACCAACTTCTATAACTGTTGTTGAAACCAAAATATCTATTTCTTTATTCTTAAAGTTACTCATTACTTCATCTTTTTCACTTGATTTCATTTTCCCATGAAGAAGTCCAAGTCTTAAATCTGAGAAGTATTCAGCTCTTAATTCCTCTACTAATTCAACAGCTGACTTAGCTTCTATTGATTCACTTTCTTCAACTAGTGGACATACAATATATACTTGCCTTCCCGATTCAACTTCTCTTCTTACTAGGTTATTGTAAGCTCTATCTCTCTTGCTCTTTTCAATAGCAAGTGTTTCTATTGGCTGTCTACCTGGGGGGAGTTCATCTATAATAGAAATATCTAAATCTCCATAAAGTATAAGTGCTAATGTTCTTGGTATTGGTGTTGCTGTCATTACCAGTATATCTGGATTTATTCCTTTTAATGAAAGTCTACTTCTTTGCATAACTCCAAATCTATGCTGCTCATCTGTTATAACTAGACCAATATTATTAAATTCAACTTTATCTTCAATTAATGCATGTGTTCCTATCAATATATCAATTTCATTATTTTTAATTTGTTCTAATACCATATCTTTTTGTTTTTTTGTAAGACTACCTATTAATAGACCTACATTTATACCAAAATCTTTTAAGGTTTCAGTAAGTGAAATATAATGCTGTCCTGCTAATATCTCTGTAGGTGCCATCAAAGCTCCTTGATAACCATTTAAGACACAATTTGCAAGTGCTAAGAGAGCAACTACTGTTTTACCACTACCTACATCACCTTGAACTAATCTATTCATTATTTTATCAGAATTCATATCATTTATAATTTCATCTAATGCTCTATTCTGAGCTTTAGTCAATTTAAATGGTAAAGAACTTATTATATTCTTTAAACTTTCACTTGTTGTAAATTTTATTCCGTTTTCTTTATTTCTTCCACTTTTAAATACAAACAGTCCCAACTGTAATATAAGTAATTCTTCAAATACAATTCTATATAAAGCTATTTTTAACGATTCCTTATTGCTTGGTGAATGAATATTTCTAACTGCAAAATCTATATTACATAATCTATATTTTTCTATAATTCTTTGTGGCATATATTCTTGTATAATTAATTCCTTATCTTCAAGTACAGTCTTAATTATGCTCATAATCTCTTTATTTGTAACACCATATGTAAGTTGATACACTGGCATAAATCTACATGTATTTTTAGGTGAATTAGTAAGGTACTCTAATTCACACGATGTAAGTTCTAAGTTATTAAATCTTTTCTTAACTTTTCCAAAAACTAATATTGAATCTCCAGGTCTAAATGTATTTTTTATATAAGTTTTATTAAAAAACACTAGTTTAGCCGAACCAGTTTCATCTTTTACATCAATCTTTGTTAAAGTCATTCCTTCTTTTGGACTAAATGTATTTATATTTGATATTACTGCTTTTATTGTAGCTTTTTCATCATTCTCCAACTGCGCTATTTTCTTAAGATTGTTTCTATCTTCAAATTGCCTTGGAAAATAATACAATAAATCTTTTAATGTGAATATACCCAGCTTATTTAGCTTACATGCCTTTTTAGGTCCTATCCCTTTAACATATTGAACATCTTTATATAAATCCAACAAATATATCACCTACTACACAAAAATCCTGTACAACCAACTTTATAAAAGCTACATGGTCATACAGGTTCTTATAATCATTATTCAACTGAAATTAAGTAATAATAAAGAGGTTGTCCTCCATAATATAATTCCACATCTACATCTTCAAATTTTTCTTCTAAAGAAGTACGAAGTTCATTTGCCTGAGATTCTGTAACATCTTCACCAAAGAATAAAGTTATTATAGCAGTATCCTCATCAACCAATTTTTCAATAAGATTTGATGTTACTTCATCTACATAATCCCCTGCTGATAATAATTTACCTTCTGCAATTCCAATTATATTACCTTCTTTAACATCAATTTCATTCATTACTGTATCCCTAACAGCAAAAGTTACTTGACCTGATTTAACTGAATTTAAAGCATTCATCATAGCTTCTTCATTTTCATCTTCACTTAATTCTCCATTAAATGTTACTAATGCAGCAAATCCTTGAGGTGTGTTTTTTGTAGGTATAACTATTATATTTTTATCACTCAATTCTTTAGCTTGGTTAGCAGCCATTATTATATTGCTGTTATTTGGGAAAATAAATATATTTTTAGCATTTATATCCTTTATGGCATTCATAAAATCTTCAGTACTTGGATTCATAGTTTGACCACCTTCTATTATATGGTCAACACCAAAGTCTTTAAATATATTTGCTAATCCTTCACCCATTGAAGTAGCTATGAATCCAAATTCTCTTTCTTCTTCTAAAGGCTCACTATCATTTTCTTTTTTTTCTTCTACTTCCAATATTGTATTTTCATGTTGTAACTTCATATTTTCTATTTTTATAGTTAATAATTGACCATACTTTAGAGCTTCTTGAAGCACGTTTCCTGGGTCATTAGTGTGTACATGTACCTTTATGACTCCATCATCTCCAACTACTGCTAAACTATCGCCATAAGCCATCATTATATCTCGTATTTTCGTATCTTCTACTTTAGAACTTTCTAGTATAAATTCTGTACAATAACAGTATTTTATATCATCTGTGCCAGTACTATTCTTTGGGAAGTCTATATTTGTTGCAATATTAGTGTCTAGGCTAGTATTTTTTATTTCTATATTGTTACCTTTCATAGAAGCCAACATACCTTCATATATAAGTACAAGCCCTTTTCCTCCAGAATCAACTACACCAGCATCCTTCAGATTTTTTAGAAGGTCTGGAGTTCTTTCTAGTGAAGCATTTGATTCCTTTACAAGCATACTTAAAAACTTTACTACATCTTTTTCTTTTTTAGCAGCTTTTACTGCAAACTCTCCGCTCTCTCTAACTACAGTAAGTATAGTTCCTTCAATTGGTTTTATTACAGCTTTATAAGCTGTATCAGAACCATTTTTAAAAGCTTTTGCTAAATCATCTGTTGATAATTTACTTTTTCCCTCTATAGACTTAGCTATACCTCTAATTATTTGTGAAAGTATAACTCCTGAGTTTCCTCTTGCACCCATTAAAGAACCTTTAGATAGTGCTTTTCCGATGTCTGATATATTATCATTGTCTACTTTCGCTAACTCTTTTAAGGCATAAGATATAGTTAAGGACATATTAGTCCCTGTATCTCCATCTGGTACAGGGAATACATTTAATTTGTCAACTAAATCTTTATTGTTTTGGAGATTGTTTGCACCTGAAATGAACATCTCTCTTAACCTTTTACCATCTATATACTGAATCATTTCTTTCCTCCTATAAAATTACTTCACTCTTATTCCTTGTACATTAATATCAATTTTAGTGACTCTTACACCAGTCATCTTTTCAACTACATATTTAACTCTATCTATTATGTTATTTGCAACTGTAGATATATTTGTACCATATTGTATTATAACATAAAGTTCTATTGCTATGGCATCTTCTTCTACTTCTTCTACTCTAACACCTTTAGTAGCATTTTCACCTTTTAATAATTCTACTATTCCTTTAGATTTAGATGCTAAACCTACTAGACCATAACTTTCCATTGCAGCTCTATATGTGACTTGAGCTATTACTTGATTATCTATTTCTATACTTCCATATTGATTCATTACCTTTGCACTCATGGTTGACCCCCTTAAGTTTTTTTTATTAAAAATGTTTCTTAATTTATTTTTTACTATTTTTACTTATTTATTATATAAAATTATAATCATATCATACTATAAATATGGTATAATTTAAACCTAGAAAAGTTTTTGGATAAAATTTCTTGTACTGTCTATATATTTAAAGAAAAATAATAATTATTTTTCAAATATATTTACTTTATATAAAATTATATATATAATTTTATATGATAATGAGAAATTCTTCAATATATGTAAGGCAAATATATATTTCTATTGCAAATTTTTGTTATTTATGATAATATAAATATGTTTTTAGTCTTTAAATAGTTATCATTTTAAGGAGGTGTGCGTAGATGGCAAAAGTATGTAGCGTATGTGGTAAAGGTAAGGTTTCTGGAAACCAAGTATCACACTCAAATAAACATAATAAAAGAACATGGTCAGCTAATTTAAGAAGCGTAAGAGCGATTATAGATGGAGCTCCTAAGAGAGTAAAAGTTTGTACTAGATGTTTACGTTCTGGTAAAATTGAAAGAGCTTAATAGCCACGTTTAAAAGCCTACTTCCGAAAGTAGGCTTTTTAAATTTAATCATTTTTACTCTTTCTCATAAATTTTAAAACTATGTTTGAAATCCATTTTGGTAACTTTATTGTTACTACTTTCATCAATACTCACCCCACACTTTATAGTTAAAATTATTTTAACAAAAAAATAATAATGCTCCACATCCAATAAGTATTAATGCGGTAAGTGCTGACCAAATCCAGCCAGGAAGCAACATAGATAAAATTACTGCCATTCCTGTTGCTAGACACAGTATTCCTAGCAATACCTTAGACTTGTTATTTCTCATGGAACACCTCCACATAGAACTTGTATCTACAAATATTTTCATATTTAAGTTTATGCGATAAGTTCCTATTTTAGACCGATAAATACATTATGTAATTTTAATTTTTTATACTGGAATTATTACTATCTTCTGATGCTGATTCTATAATATCTAAAATACCTCTTTTTTTACTTAACCTTTCAGGTCCACTATATAGAACTACTGGTATAACTTTTGGGAGTTTAAAATCTTTGCTTTCTATTTCTTCAAGACTCTTTTTCATTATAAAGCTTTTCCAAATTTGCTCTCTGTATGATTTTAATCTTGGTACAATCTCAGTATCCATTTCTGTTTGAAACTCCAACACTATATAGTGTGAAATTTTACGATTTTTAGAAAAAACTTTATAAATTATATCTACTTCCTTTCCTTTATATTCACATATAAAAGATGTTTCTAACTCTATACTTTTAAGAGTTAATTCCTTTGCTATTGAGACGCTTGTAAAATTTTGAATCAAACTTAAAAAACTTTCTTTATCTGAATATAACCTTCTATATTCTTCACGTTTTTCTTTGCTTCTTTTTAAATTCATACAATTCCTCCCAGGTTATAGATTCTCTATCTTTTGATAAAAATAATCTATAAATTTTATTTTTTAATTTTCACTAGTGATTATTGACACTTATGATTAAAATATCCAATAAAGATATTTTTTTATATTTTTATTAAAAGATATGAATTTTTATATTTTAATATATTGACATTGACGTTGCGTAAAAGTGTATATTTAATTTATAGGAGGTATTACTTATGGAATATACAGTTCAGAAATTAAGTAAAATAGCTGGTATAAGTACTAGAACCCTTAGATACTATGATGAAATCGAGCTTCTTAAGCCACTTAAAATAAATTCCTCAGGTTATCGTATATATGGTCAAAATGAAGTTAATAAGCTACAACAAATACTTTTTTATAGAGAGTTAGGCATTAGCTTAGAAAATATAAAAAACATTATAAATTCACCAACTTTTGACAGTCTAAGTGCATTAAAACAACATCATAGCAAATTACTAGCTAAAAGAAAACAAATTGACTTACTGATAGAAAATGTAACTAAAACTATAGCATTAAAGGAGGGAAAATATATTATGACAGATTTAGAAAAATTTGAAGGTTTTAAAGAAAAGATGATTGATGAAAATGAAAAAAATTATGGAACTGAAATTAGGGAAAAATATGGTGAAGATGTAATCAATCAATCAAATAGAAAATTTAAAAATATGTCTAAAAAAGATTATGAGGACTGGCAGGATTTAAGTACTGAGATAATTAGTAAACTCAAAAAAGCTTTTAAAACTGGTGATGCATCTAATGAACTTTCTCAAGAAGTTGCGAGATTACATCATAAATGGTTGAGTTACACTTGGAATGCCTACTCTAAGGAAGCTCATGCCGCTTTAGCACAGATGTATGTAGATGATGAACGTTTTACATCATATTATGATAAAGAACATCCTGGACTAGCAAAGTTTCTAAGAGATTCCATAGTATTCTATACAAGATAATAATCAATTTAAAGTAATAAAAAGAGTGCTACTTTAAAATAGCACTCTTAAAAAATTTTATTTTTCAAATTATATAGCTATAATCTGTGATAAAAATCTAACTTAGTTTTTATTAAAAGTAATTGTAACTTTAAATAAATCTCCATCTATATCTATCTTCATTTTACCACCTTGTAGCTCTACAAAACTTTTTGCTATTGCTAGACCAAGTCCAGAGCCTTCTGTATTACGTGACTTATCTCCTCTTACAAATCTCTCCATAATATCATCTACACTAAAATCAATTTCAGTTGCTGACATGTTTCTAAGCATGATTTTTACTTGTCTATCTGTTTCTAAAATATCAATATATACTCTTGAATTTGGCATTGCATATTTACTTATATTTATTATAAGATTCTCAAATACTCTAAATGTACGTTGACTATCTAATGGTAATATTATTTTTTCGCTAGAAAAATTATTTTTTATTTTCAGTGATGACTCTGCTATCTTATCATCTAATTCTAGTAATGTCTGTTTCATTAGAGATATAATATCTACATTTACTATGTTTAAGTGTACATCTCCACTATTTACTTTACTCACTTCAAATAAATCTTCTATTAAGTGTTGTAGTCTTTGTGACTTTCTATCCAATGTATCAATATACATTTTACGATTTTCATCTGTTATATTTTCATCCTTTAGTAAATCTATATAAGTGATTATAGATGTCAAAGGTGTTTTTAAGTCATGTGACACATTTGATATAAGCTCTGTTTTCATTTTTTGACTTTTAACTTCTTCATCTACAGCTTTTTTAAATCCAGATTGAATATTTCCAAGCTCATCTTTAATAGGATTAAAGAACCCTAAATCATCTTCCATATTTGCTTCTAAATTTCCATCTGAAATTTTCTTTGTAACATCTAAAAGTTGATTGTATTCACGTATTGTTTTCTTAGAGTAATCTGACAATACCTTAAATAAAACTATTGAGTAAATTAATGCAAGTATTATTCCAAAGAACCACATACTACACATTATAACTATAATTAATAAGTTTACTGCTAAAATTATAGCTATAGTTTTATTTGGCTTTTCTTTTAAATTTGTCATTCTAACTTGATTAATAACTACTTTACTTGATTTTTTAAACCATTTTAGAAACATCCCTGTCAAAGTATTTTTTACAAAGTACTCTTTTATTCCAACGTTTAGAATATGTTTTAAAAGTACTATAAATACAAATATTATTGAGAAGATTACAAACCAATAAATTAAATTCATTGAGCTTACTAATATATTTGCCATTTTACCACTTATATCATTTTTTATTAGATACTCGACATAATTTCCATTCAATGTGTTACTTATTATATCAGTAGGATATAAAGCTACAATACTCTGTATAATAACAATAGCAATAAAAAGTAACTCTAACGGTATTCTTGTGATTATCTCAAACCCTAATAACTCTTTAGATTTTCTATATGGAAATGCTACAGCTACAATTACAACTATAGATATTATGATTTTTATAATCATTGCAGAAATTTTATAATAAGAATTATTCTCTACATTATTTATATATCTACTTATATCATCACTACTATAAATCATCCCATAATTATTATATGAGCTATATGAATTATCTTGGCTTATTACTTTAGGTACCGCATATACCAATGTTTTATTTTTTATTGGAGATAATTTATATGAGATTGAATTTCCACCTAAATCTGTCTCCATCAAATCTTCTCTAGATTTAGATAATAACATTTGGCTGATAATCTTTTGGTCTACTCCATAAGAGTCTACAATATTTACTTTTCCATCTTTATCAAAATTCATCACAAGGTAAAACCTATAATTTGCTTTTATATTTTTAATCTTTTCTTGTCTTTCCTCATCATTCATAGTTGTCTCTTGAGGCTGCTTTTTATCAGATTCCTCTTTTGAAGTGTCATTTTTTGTTGTATCCAGTGCTTTTAACTCTTTATTCTCATTAAAAAGCTCAAAGTTATTTTCTTTATCAACTAAATAGTATTTTAAGTTTTTACTTGAATTATCAATAAAAGATTCCCATTCATCAAATTTTTCATTAAAATCTGCATTAATACTCTCATCAGTGTAATAGGTTTCTGAACCTTCATATGCGCTTTTCTCTTTACTAGTATTTTTTATATAATTTATAGTTTCTTCACTTAAAAAAAGCTTCGAAGGTTGTATCATCTTACCTTCTTGTTCTTCTTTCATATTGTGGTCTAAAACATAACTTCCTTTATATATGCTATCTACAAATCCTTCTTGCTCAAATGGATTTTTAGCTCCACCTTTAGCAGCTGACTGTATAGTCGAATATTGGCTAATCATACCTAATGATGCTGATAACATAAGTATAAAGACTATCACACTGATTATATATTTTTCCTTAAATTTTTTCGATTTTATATCCAACACCCCACACCACCTTTAAATATTTTGGATTTTTTGGGTCAATTTCTATCTTCTCCCTTATATTTCTAACATGTACCATAACTGTATCTGTGTTTACAGCATTTTCATTCCAAACTCTTTCATATATTTCGTCTGCAGAAAAAACCCTTCCTGCATTTCTCATAAGTAAACTTAATATCTTAAATTCTATAGGAGTTGTTTTTATATAATTTCCATCAATACTGACTTCTTTTGTATTTTCATTTAATTCTAATCCACCTATTACAAATATACCTTCATTATTTTCTGAACTTTCTTCTTTATTTTTTATCATATTTAGATACTTAGTATATCTTCTAAGTTGCGAATTAACTCTAGCCAATAACTCTAATGGCTTAAAAGGTTTTGTTACATAATCATCCGCTCCGATGTTAAGCCCCATTATTTTATCAACTTCTTCTGATTTTGCAGATAACATTATCACTGGAAAATTATGATTTTCTCTAAGTTTCATTGTAAGCGTTATTCCATCCATTTGAGGCATCATTATATCAACTATAGCTAAGTGTATTTCTTGGCTTTCTATAATTTTAAGACCTTCCAATCCATTGTAACCTTTAAAAACATTATACCCTTGATTTAAAAGGTATATTTCTATAGCATCTGCTATTTCCTTTTCATCTTCTACCACCAAAATATTATATGAATTCATTTTAATCTCCTTTATATCAATTAATTTATAAACTACCTTTACATATATGATTATACAATATGATAGAAGTTTTTCCATTTTTTTATAAATTTATAGTGGTCTATTCTAATTATTTATCTTTGATGTCCATTTTAGAACCCTCCCTTTAATTTAACTTCAATACTGTTTTACTTTATTTATATATCTAATATTAAAGCTAAAAACTTAAGATATTATATATACTTTTCTAAAGATTTTCTAAAGATTTAAATTTACTTGTTTTAATATACACAAAAAAAGTAGGCATTATTGTATTAATTAAATCAACAACCTGAAACATAAATTTAATATCAATAAAATCTACTTTTTAGTTTTTGCATACTTATTTTTAGTTTATTTACTTTTTATAAAAATTCTTGTTTTTATTTTATAAATGTACATATGTCTTCCACTGGTTTTTTAGATGGACTTCTTAAGTTGTCTTCTGGTACTCCAAGTGCTAACATTGCACCTAAGAAGTATTCGCCTTTTTCAAACCCTGTTTCTGCCTCTAAAACAGATTCTATCTCATCTGCTGCATAGTTTTGACTTGTCAACCAACAAGAACCATACCCAAGTTCAATTGCTGATAATGTAAAGTTTTCAATTGCTGCTCCTAAACTTTGCATGCCTGGATTTCTTATAAATAACTTATCTATAGTCTCTTTAGGTGCATTTATAAGTTCTAACTCATAATAGCCTGATGGGTTGTATACCTTTGTAAAAACTAATACCAAAACTGGAGCTTTTAAATAAAATAAAGTAAAGTTTGGCACAAATTTTCTAAATCTATTAGCTTTTTCTACTGATACTTTGTCCATCTCTACAAGTATTTCTTGTTGTTTTTTAGTTATCACATCTGCTATCTTTTCCATTAAATCACGACGCTTTATAACTACAAAATGCCAGTTTTGAATGTTTTTACCTGATGGAGCTGCCCCTGCTGCTTTTACCATTTTCAAAATATCTTCATCTAAAACATCTTGTTCTTTAAATTTTCTTACACTTTGTCTTTTGTAAATAGTATCTTGTAATTCCATTTTTAAGTCCCCCTGTAGATTATTTTTTTAATTTAAAAACAAACTTTAAACTTCCCTTATTTTAATATATCATGTTCTAACAAATCTTTAAATGACTCTATAGAATAATCATACTCATCCACATTTCCAAAACCATATTTTGCATATACAAAAGGAATCCCAGCAAATTTAGCACTATTTGCATCCCCTTGAGTATCTCCAATATAGATTGGATTAGTTAGTTTATTTCTATCAATTATGAGTTTATTATTTTCACCTTTATGCAATCCAGTATTTCCAGGACACTCAAAATCTATAAAGTAATTTTCTAGCTTATGTGCTTTTAAAAAAGATTCTATATATCCTTTTTGACAATTACTTACTATAAATAATTTATATTTTTTAGATAATTCTTCAAGAGTATTTTCTATGTCTTCAAATAATTTGCCTCCATATTCAGATAAGTAATCACATTCTCTTGCAGAACATTCATCTAATATATTCATTCTTTCTTCTTCATCTAAATCTGGAAAGAAACGCTTTGCTATTTCATCAAATGAAAGACCCATAACACTTCTAAATAATTCTACTGTAACATTTAAACCTATATCCTCACGTTTATCTAAGACCTCTTGCCATACCTTACATACTCCTTCAGTTGAATCCCATAGAGTTCCATCTAAATCAAAAATAATACTGTCTATCACAAAAAATCCCCCTTGCGTCAAAAATTATTATTTATTTATAATTATATATTAAAAAGCAGATACAATTATAAATATATTTTACTTGATTGTATCTGCTCTGTAATATAAAATCAATTATTAAAGTCCATTTTTATAAATTTCTAATTACAAGTACACATCCCTGCTCTACTTTAATTTTACAAGAATTCCCTAACATAACATTGGATATTCCAATAGGTACTGAATACTTCATATAATAATCATCCAAAGGATATTCCAAGCCAGTAAGTGTTACTCCTTTAGCATCTCCTTTTACAGCTATTACAGAAATAGTATCTCCTTTGTTTCCAAACAAGGTAAATTCTTCATTTTCAACTATATACATCTCTTCTTTATCTGAGAGTATCCTAGAATATATGCCATCTTCTTTTAAATAATATAATAGCTTTATATTTGCAAGGGTATGGTCAATTCTCCCACCTAAAGCACCAAAAAAATCAATATGGTTAGCTTTAAGAGTTTTAGCTAAAAAAAGACATAGTTCTGTATCAGTTTCATCCTTTTTAGATGGAAATTTTTCAAATTTAACACCTTGATTTCTATAGAAATTTATCTTGTCTTCTTCTACTGAATCTAAATCTCCCAAAATATAATCTGGTATTATATCCATTTTGTAGGTGTGATTTGCTCCTCCATCTGCACATATTATGCAGTCATAACATTCTTTAAGTATAATATCTCTTGTAATTTTATAATCTTCAATTTCACCATTTAAAACAATACAGATTTTCATACCTAAGTCTAAACTAATTCTTCAAGAGAAGCATTCTTTCTAAATAAATTAACTGTTTCTTGAATGTCATCACTTCCAAATATTGCAGAGCCTGCTACTATTACGTTAGCTCCTGCTTGCACAACTTCAGCCACATTTTTAGGACTTATACCACCATCAACTTCTATATCAATATTTAATCCTTTACTATCTATAAGTGTTTTTAATTCTTTAATTTTATCTAACACACAAGGTATGAATGATTGTCCTCCAAATCCAGGATTAACAGACATTAAAAGCACCATATCTAAATCAGATAGTACATGTTTAATAGTATCTATTGGTGTTGCTGGATTAAGCACTACACCTGCCTTTATTCCATGTGATTTTATATTTTGTATAGTTCTATGTAGATGTGTACAAGCTTCCTGATGAACAGTTATTATATCACATCCTGCTTTTACGAACTCTTCAATATATTGGTCTGGATTCTCTATCATTAGATGAGCATCAAATACCATATTTATATTCTCTTTTTTTAAACTTTTAACTACAAGTG
Organism: Clostridioides sp. ES-S-0005-03; assembly: GCF_020658455.1. NCBI lineage: Bacteria > Bacillati > Bacillota > Clostridia > Peptostreptococcales > Peptostreptococcaceae > Clostridioides > Clostridioides sp. ES-S-0005-03. The sequence continues at coordinate 1,833,375 of NZ_JACVWI010000001.1, forward strand.
GTCCTAGTGTGATATTTGGTACAAAATGTCCATCCATTACATCGATATGAAGATATTCACATCCTGCACTTTCCACTTTTCTTACATCCTCTAATAATTTTGCAAAATCTGCTGATAATATTGATGGTGCTAATTTAATCATGTTTCTAATACCTCCTACTGTTATTTTGTCTTATTTCATTTAGTAGCTGTATATAACTATCATATCTTTCTTTAGATATTTCTCCATTTGCAACAGCTTCTTTTATAGCACAATTAGGTTCATTTTCATGAATACATTTTGAACCAAACTTACAATCATTAAATTTATCAAATTCTATAAAATAATCTTTAAGTTCAACTTCTTCTATGTCTTCAAGTGCAAGTGAACTAAAACCTGGTGTATCTGCAACCATTCCACCAAACTCCAACTTTAAAAGTTCAGCATGACGAGTGGTATGTTTTCCTCTTTTTATTTTATCACTTACTACACCTGTTTGCAGTTGAAAATTTTCATCTATTTCATTTAATAAACTCGATTTTCCAACTCCAGACGGTCCTGCAAATACTACTACATTTTCTTTTAATTCATCTTTTACTTTATCTATATTTAACTTAGTGACATTACTTACAGGAATAACCTTATATCCACTAAGCTCGTATATCTTTTTAACATGCTCTAATATGTTATCATCATCTAAATCTGCTTTTGTAAGGATTATTACAGTTTCTAAATTTTCTTTTTCTGCCAAAACTATAAATCTATCTAAAAGAGATAAGTTTGGTTTAGGATTTTTTATTGCAAATACTATTAGTGCCTTATCTACATTTGCTATAGGTGGTCTTATAAGTTCTGTGTCTCTACTATCTATTTCTTCCACAATTCCCTTTTTTTCATCTTCATCAACAACACTTATTTTAACTCTGTCACCAACTAAAGGTGTTACTTTTTGCTTTCTAAATATACCTCTAGCCTTACATTCATAAAGACCTTTTTCTGTATCTACATAATAAAATCCGCTAATCCCTTTTATAATTTTTCCTTCTAGCATCAAATACCTCCCTTTATAAAATTATATAAACCTATACTGTTTATGAGTAGTATATAGTGTTATTCTTTCCTATTTTTATATAATACCACATTTTTTTTAAATAACAAATCCTCCGTTTGGGCTAATTACCTGACCAGTAATAAAACTTGATTTATCAGATGCTAAAAAAATAGCACAATTTGCTATATCTTCTGGTGTTCCTAATCTCATTAAAGGAGTTTCCTCTACAAGAACATCTATCTCATCTTCATTATATTCAGATAACATATCTGTATTAATAACTCCTGGTGCTATGCTATTTACTCGAATATTTGATGGAGCAACTTCTTTAGCTAATGCCTTTGTCATTCCTATTATACCTGCTTTTGATACAGAATAATGTACTTCACAAGAAGCACCTGATATACCCCAAATTGAAGATATATTAATTATGTTTCCTTTTTTTTCTGATATCATGTATTTTAAAGCAATTTGTGAACAATAAAAACTTCCTTTCAAGTTAATATTCATCATATTATCCCAATCTTCATCAGTTATATCTGTAAATAACTTATCTTGGCTTATACCAGCATTATTTATAAGTACATCTAATCCTCCAAACTCCTTTATACAATAATCTATCATATTTTCGACTTCTTCTCTATTTGAAATATTAGCTTTAAATAATTTTACAGAAAAACCCTTTTCGTTTAATACAGTGTATAATTCTTTAGCCTCATTTTCTGATTTATTAAAGTTTATTAATACATTATACCCATCTTTTGCAAATATTTTAGATATTGCTCTTCCAATTCCTCTAGAGCCTCCTGTTACCAAAACTGTTTTATTGTTTTTATTCATAAATATTTATCTCCCTTATAATTAATCTAATATTTTATACAAAACAAACTGCCCCTTTAAAGAAAATAATTTCTATAAAAGGACAGCTTTTTATTTTTAGCTACTATTTATTCTGATTTACCAATATTTCCACCAGTTCCTGCTGGAGTTTCTCCACTATTTCCTGAGTTTGAACCTCCTGAGTTATCTCCACTATTTCCTGAGTTTGAGTCTCCTGAATTATCTCCATTATTTCCTGAGTTTCCTCCACTATTTCCTGAATTATCTCCACTATTTCCTGAGTTTCCTCCACTATTTCCTGAATTTCCTCCGTTAGTTCCTGAGTTTGAACCTCCTGAACTTCCTCCACTATTTCCTGAGTTTGAACCTCCTGAACTTCCTCCACTATTTCCTGAGTTTGAACCAGGTGTTGTTGTATCATTCTCATCTGGTGTTGTTGGAGTCTTATTTGGTGTTGTTGGTGTTGGCGTATTTGATTTCTCTGAGCCTTTGCTAACATATAGGTCTATTTCATCACCTTCTTGAACACTTGATGAACCAGAACTAGGGCTCTGACTTAAAACTGTACCTTCTTTATATACTGAACTATACTCATACTTGACAGTTCCAACTTTCAATTTATTTTCCTCTATAATTTTTTTTGCATTAGTTAAAGTAATACCTACTACATTGGGAACTGAAGCTTCGTTTGCACCTTTACTTACAACGACATTTATGGTGTCACCTTTTTTAATATTTGTACTTCCACCTTCAGGTGTCTGCGATATTATACAATTTTTATCTACCTCACTGCTATACTCTTCACTTTTTACACTTAAGGACAATCCTTCTTTTTCAACTGCACTCTGTGCTTCCTCTAATGTCATATTCACAAGATTAGGAACAGTTAAATCTTTACTACCAAATCCTCCAGCAAATAAAAATTTATATGCTAAGAATACTTGTGCACATAAGATTACTATCAAAACTGCCGCGACTACTTTTAGTCTTTTTCTAGCTTTAGGACTTTCTTGTTTTTTCTTCTTTTTCTTAGCCCTCTTACTTTGAGTATTCTTAGGTTTTTGATTCTTTTTAGCTCTCATTATCTCTTCCTCATCTTCATCTTCTTCATCTTCTTCTTCATAAAAATCATCATAATAATCTTCATCTTCATCTAAATCAGCAACTTCTATAGGTTTAACTACTTTTTCCGGAACTGGCTTTGCAAGTACTGGATTTACAGCTTTATTAATCTCTTTTTCATCAATTTTCTTCGTTGCAAAATCATCGTATTCCTTTATAAAATCTAAGTCAATATTTTTTTCTATATAATCTATATCTTCTATTAACTCTTCAGCAGTTTGGTATCTATCTGCACTAGATTTTTCTGTAAGCTTTTTTATTGTAGTTCTTACACTTTGAGGAATCCTAACTTTTTCTTCTGATGTAAAATCTATATCATCATTGATATGTTGAAGTGCTATAGAAATTGGGCTATCTCCTCTAAATGGTACTTTTCCTATCAGCATTTCATATAAAACTATACCTAAAGAATACAAATCTGCATTATTAGTTACAAACTTTCCTTTAGCTTGCTCTGGTGAAAAATAGTGTACTGAGCCTATTATACTACCAATATTAGTCATAGTTGAATTTGAGACAGCTTTGGCTATACCAAAATCAGCTACTTTTACTACTCTTCCTTCATTGGATATGAGAATATTATGAGGTTTTATATCTCTATGTATAATCCCCTTTTTATGTGCAGCACTAAGTGCCATAGCTATTTGTTTTGTTATATCCAGTGCGGTATATTCGTCTAATATCCCTTCATCCTGTATAATTTCCTTCAAATTTTTTCCATCTACAAATTCCATTACAATGTAGTGAACTTTTCCATCTTCCCCAACATCATATACATTTACTATATTTGGATGTGAAAGGCTTGCTACTGCTTCTGCTTCTCTTTTAAATTTTGTTAAAAATTCATCGTCATCTACAAATTCAGGTCTGAGTACTTTAAGTGCAACAGTCCTGTTTAATAATCTGTCTTTAGCCTCATATACAAAGGCCATTCCTCCATCACCAATCTTCCTGATGATTTCATATCGATTTCCTAAAATTGTATCTCCCACAATATCACCGTCCTAATTATACTTTTATTACTATCACCGAAACATTATCTTTACCAGAAACATCATTGGCCATGCTTATCAATTCATCACTTATATCACTAATTCTCTCATATTCGTAATCTAATATTAAACTTCTTATATCTTCGTCATAAATAAACCCAGTTAATCCATCTGTTGCAAGAAGTATTATATCACTTTTTTTGATTTCCTTCTTAAAAATATCTACAACAACCATATCATCTGTTCCAATTGCTCTAGTTATTCTATTTCTCTGTGGATGTCTTCTCGCTTCTTCTTCTGTAATAACATGAGCCATCATAAGTTCTTCAACCACAGAATGGTCTATAGTTATTTTATCAAATTTTTCATCTGTTAACAAATAACATCTGCTATCTCCAACATTTGCCACATATAAGACATTATTATACACTATAGCTGTAACTAATGTAGTTCCCATTCCTTCAAATGCTATATCTTCCATAGATTTCTTGTGCACAATTGAGTTTACATTATTATAAGCCTGTTTTAGTATATCATCTATATAGTCTATTTTTACATTATCATGCTGTAATAAGTTTTCTTTTAGAAAATCAATTATATTTTCTACTGCTAACTTACTGGCGACTTCCCCCTTTTTATGTCCACCCATTCCATCAGCTATGGCAAATATTCCTATTGGACCATGTTCTGTATCTATAACTTCTCCCTCACAATAGTCTTCATTGTTTTTTCTTACTTTTCCTATATGGGAGGCACAACTATAAACCATACGACTTCCTCCTTACATATTACTTGTATTTTCTTCTCAATTGGCCACAAGCTCCACTAATATCAGAACCCATAGACATTCTAACTGTAGCAGGTATATTATTTTTCTCTAAACTATCTCTAAACTTATAAATAAATGCCTTGTCTGGCTTTTCATATTCTCTTTCTTCAACCTTATTTATTGGTATTAAATTTACATGGCATAGCATACCTTTTAAAAGCTTTGCTAATGCCTTTGCTTCATTTTCTGAGTCATTTACACCCTTTATAAGAGAGTATTCAAATGTAACCCTTCTATTTGTCTTTTTTATATAATATCTACAGGCATCTAGTATTTCTTTAATAGAATATGCATTTGCTACAGGCATAATCTTTCTTCTTTCTTCATCATATGGTGAATGAAGTGATAAAGCCAAATTTATAGCTATTTTCAAATCAGCCAACTCGTACATTTTAGGCACTATCCCACAAGTTGAAAGAGTTATATGTCTATACCCTATATTAAGACCATTTTTTTCATTAATTATTTTTAAAAATTGTTTTGTATTTTCAAAATTGTCAAGTGGCTCACCACTTCCCATTAAGACAAGATTTGATACTCTTTTTCCAGTATCTTCTTGAATTTTAATAACTTGGTCTAAAATCTCCCATGGTTCTAAGTTTCTAATCAATCCATCCATTGTAGATGCACAGAAGTTACATCCCATTCTACAACCTACTTGATTAGAAACACAAACAGTGACCCTACTGTCATAATCCATCATCACAGTTTCTATTATATTTCCATCATCTAATAAAAACAAATATTTTTTTGTGCCATCTACCTTAGATTCTAACTTTAATTCTATATCTATATGACCTATACATGAAACTTCTTCTAATTTATTTCTCAAACTTTTTGGTATATTATTCATGTCATCAAAAGTTTTTGCACCTTTGTATATCCAAGAAAATATTTGGCTCCCTCTAAAAGGTTTTTCATCTATAGTTTTCATAAATTCCTTGAGTTCATCTTCAGTAAAGTTTTTTAATACTATTTTTTTATCTTCCATTCTATTCACTACCTTATTCTCTTTAATTTTGCTATAAAAAACCCATCTATACCATGAATATTAGGATATATTTTTAAATATCCTTTATCTTGATTGTCTAAATCTACGTTTACTGTGTCAATTGGAGTCAATTCAAAATTATTATATTCTTCAATAAAAGAAGTAATTATATTTATGTTTTCCATATCTTGAACTGTACATGTACTATAGACTAAAGTTCCTCCAATTTTAACATACTTTGATGCATTTTCTAATATTTTCTTTTGTATAGAAGTAATATCTTCCAACTCTTCTTCTTTCTTATATTTAATTTCTGGTTTACGTCTTATTATACCAAGACCAGAACAAGGAACATCTGCTAAAACATAATCAAATTTATTTATGCTATTTTCATCAATTTCAGAAGCATCAAATCCTTCTACACATACATTTTTTAGACCAAGTCTATTTACAGTAGCTTTTATAAGCTTTAGTTTATGCTCAAAAATATCTCTAGCTATTACTTGACCTGTATTATTCATTAAAGTGGCTAAATGAGTAGATTTTCCACCAGGAGCACTACATACATCCAAAATCAATGAATCTTCCTTTGGATTAATTACTTTCCCTACTATCATAGAACTTATATCTTGAATTGTAAATAAACCAGCCTTAAATAACTCATTATTTTCTATATTTTTTAATTTTTCGACTTTTATAGCTTCTTCCACCATAGGGACTTTCAAACACATAATACCCTTTTCATTTAATTTTTCAATAAGCTCTTCTCTGCTAATTTTAAGTGTATTTGTTCTTATATAAATACTAGGCTTTTCATTGTTTGCTTCTAATAAATCTTCAGTAAATTCTTGTCCAAAATTTTCTATCCAATTTTTTATAATCCAAGAGTTATAAGAATACTTTATAGATAAGTATTTTACACTATCTTCCTCAGTTATGTCCATTATAGTATCTTTATTTCTTATTTCATTTCTAAGAATAGCATTTATAAAACCAGAAGATTTTTTATCATATTTTTTAGATAACTTCACAGTTTCATTAACTGCTGCATAATCTGATATACTATTTAAAAATAAAATTTGATATGTTCCCATTCTTAAAAAGATTTTAACATAAGTTGACATTTTTTTTACTTTTATTTTTGAAAGTTTATTAATTATATAATCTAAGTAATATTTATTTTCTACTACTCCATAGATTAACTCTGTTGCAAGTCCTCTATCCATATCGCTTATTTCTAAGTTTTTAAAATGCTTATTTATTGCAATATTTGAATAGTTATTATTTTTCTCTATATCACATAATACTTTAAATCCAATTTCTCTTGCATCCATATAAATTTCTCCCTTTTATTAAACATAAAAAAGGGTTGTTTCTAAACAACCCACTTTATTTTTAGTCATCTCTTCTTTGAGCTATTAGTAACAATCTAAGTAATTGAAGTATTGAAACTAGTGCTGCTGCAACATATGTTAAAGCTGCTGCTGAAAGCACTTTTCTACTTTGTCTTACCTCACCCTCATCTATAATACCTAGATTTCCAAGTTGAACAATTGCTCTACTAGAAGCATTAAATTCTACAGGCAATGTTATTATTTGGAATAGTACTGAAGCTGAAAACAATAGTATTCCAATTTTTAGAAATGGTCCAGCCATAATAAATCCTAGAAATATTAAAAACCAAGAAATACTTGAAGCAAAGTTTACTACTGGCACCAAACTACTTCTTATTTGAAGAGGTGCATAACCTTTAGCATGTTGCATTGCATGACCACATTCATGTGCAGCTACTGCAACAGAAGTTATTGATGTTCCATAATATACATCTTCTGATAATCTTACAGTTTTTCTTCTTGGGTCATAGTGGTCACTTAAATGACCTCTAACCATTTCTATCCTTACATCATACAAACCATTTGAATCAAGTACTCTTCTTGCTGTCTGTTCTCCAGTATATCCTCTACGTGTATTTACTCTTAAATACTTGTTTGTTGTTGAGCTCACTTTAAATTGAGCATATGCAGTGAATAATATAGCTGGAATTAATATAATCATCGTTGGGTCAAATCCCCAAAAGCCGCCATATACAGGGTACATAAATAACACTCTCCTAAAATATATTTTTATTATACATCCTCTTTAATATTCACATAACTTAAAAACAGTTTAATTACAAGCTAATATCTCTTTTCCTGTTAAAAAACTTATAGCTTTTTCAATATCTACTATGTCTACATTAGTATTTATACAAGGTCCATTAGGTCTTTTATTAAATACTCCTAAAACAGGAATTTTTTTTATATCTTGTATTCCAGATGTTAAATCTCTCTCACATGCAACAGCTATAACAGCTTTAGGTTTATTGTCAATTATAATTTTTCTAGCTAGAGTCCCTCCTGTAGCTACAAATACTTTTACTTTAACACTTTTATTTAGCTCAGCTAATTCTCCTATATTGCATTTTCCACATTTTTTACAATTATCTATATCATTAGTAACTTTTAGTTTGCAACTATTCTCTTGAATACAATGAGGTATTAAAATTATTATATCCTCTGGATTAAAATTATATTTATTACTGTATATATATTCATTATTTAACTTTATATATATTCTTCTAATTTCACTTTTTGACATACCAAATGATGATGCAATAAAAGATATAATGGGAAATAATACACTAACAATTTTAAAATTTATTTTCATTATATTTGAGTTAACATTTTTTCCTTTAATTACTCTATACGTAACTATTGTTGAGCATAGTATTATAAGTATTAGTGATATTACTACAGCATTTATTCCTAAGGAGAATATTTGAGTCAAACTAATTATAAAAAAGTTTGCAACTCCCATTAAAATCCCTAATATTAAGACTAAGATACCAACACTTGTTAAATACTTTTTTATATCTGTCATACTTTTCACCTAACTCAATACTACACCAATTTCTATAGTATTTCCTTTTATATATTCTCCAACTAGCATTCTCTTTTTATTTGGCATCTGAATTTCTTCAATTAAAAGTACCTTATCTTTAGTACTTACTTTTATGCCATCTTTATTTACCTCAATTATTGTACCTGCTTCTTTGTTACTTTCTTCCTCTAATACTTTAGTTTTCCAGATTTTCATCGTTACACCATTATAAGTAGTATAAGCACTTGGCCATGGATTTACACCTCTAACTAGATTGTGTATTTCCTTAGCATTTTTTGAAAAGTCTATATTACCTAGTGATTTATTCATTATTGGTGCATAAGAAAATTCCTCATGATTTTGTACTTCTCTTGGAGCAGTTCCTGCTTCTATCAACTTTAATGTTTCTTTTAAAGTTTCTGCTCCTATATTCATCATTTTATCATGAAGTTCTCCTGCTGTTATATTTTCATCAAGATTTACTTCTGTCTTTAATATCATATCTCCAGTGTCTAACCCTTCATCCATATACATAGTTGTAACACCTGTTTTTTCTTCGCCATTGATTATTACCCAATTTATAGGCGCCGCACCTCTATATTTTGGAAGTAAAGAAACATGGACATTTATACATCCAAACTTAGGAATTTCTAATATTTCTTTTGGAAGTATTTGCCCAAAAGCTACAACTACCATTACATCTGGCTTTAAAGATTTCATTGTATCTATAAAATCTTTGTCTCTAGCTTTAATTGGTTGATATACAGGTATATTATTTTCAATTGCAAGTTCTTTTACTGGACTCATGCCAAGTTTTTTACCTCTTCCTTTTGGTTTATCTGGCTGAGTTACAACTCCTAGTATTTCATACTTTTCATCTATTATTTTTTGTAAACAAGGAACTGCTATATCAGGAGTTCCCATAAATACTATTTTCATCAAATCAACCCCTACTATTTTTCTATTTTATCAACAAACAATATTCCCTCTAGATGGTCTATTTCATGACAAAACGCTCTAGCTAAAAGTTCTTCCCCTTCTAGCTCTATTGTTTCTCCATTTCTATTTAAAGCTCTAACTTTTACATAGTTTGGTCTTTTAACCTCTCCAGATTCTCCAACAACACTTAAACAACCTTCATCATCTATTTGTTCTCCAGATGTTTCTATTATTTCTGGGTTTATAAGTTCTATAAGTTCTTCTCCAATATCAATTACTACAACTCTTTTTAAAATTCCAACTTGAGGTGCAGCTAGTCCAACACCATCTGCATCATACATAGTTTCTGCCATATCGTCTAACAATTGTATTATTTTTGCATCAATTTTTTCAACTTTTTTTGATTTCTTTCTTAGTACTGGTTCTCCTATTTGAACTATTTGTCTTAAAGCCATTACACTTCCTCCTAAATTTATAATACACTATTTGGATTAATATCTATAGATACATTAATATTCTTATTAAATATCAAATCTCGTTTTGTTATACATATATATTTTATTATACCCTTTAAGAGATTAATTTCAATATTTTCATCTTTAAAGAGTATTTGCCATCTATAATTTTGATTTATTTTTGATATTGAGCATGGATTGGGTCCTAATATAAACCCTAAGTCGTTTATACCCCTTTTTTCTAATAAATAAATCAAAGATGCATGCATATTTTTTATATTTTTTATAACTAATCTTTCATCTTCACCACTAACAACTACGCTTAACATGTTATTAAAAGGAGAATATCCAAATGCCTTTCTTATCTTTATCTCATCTTCATAAAAACCTTCATAATTATACTCTATGGCATGCTTAATAGCATAATGCTCAGTATCATATGTTTGAAGTACTACTTTGCCTTCTTTGTCTGCTCTTCCTGCCCTTCCAGAAACTTGAGTTATCAACTGAAAGGTTGTTTCAAAACTTTTAAAATCAGGAAAATTTAGTATCATGTCTGCTGACAAAATACCTACTAAAGTTACATTATCAAAATCCAATCCTTTACTTAACATCTGTGTTCCTATCAATACATCTGCTTCTTTATCTTTGAACTTATTTAGTATTTCCTCTAATGAACCCTTTTTTGATGTTGTATCTTTATCCATTCTCAAAGTTTTTATATTTGGAAAAATACATTTTAACTCTTCCTCAATTTTTTGAGTTCCTACTCCAAATGGCTTAACATAATTACTTCCACATTCTGGGCATTCTTTTGGAATTTCTCTTTCATATCCACAATAATGGCATCTTCCAATATTACTTTTTTTATGATATGTCAAAGATATATCGCAATTTTCACATTGAAACACATAGCCACACTTTCTACATGATACAAAATTTGCATAACCTCTTCTATTTAAAAATAGTATTACCTGACTATTTTCTTCAATCGCACAACTTATTTCTCTTTGAAGTTTTAAACTAAATATACTTCTATTACCTATATCTAATTCATCTTTCATATCTACAACTTCAATATTTGGAAGTGGTTTATTGTTTGCTCTATTTTTTATATTTATAAGTTTATATTCACCAGTTTTTGCTCTATAATACTCTTCAATTGAAGGTGTCGCTGAACCTAAAATAAGAGTTAGATTATTTTTTAATGTCATAAATCTAGCTACTTCTATAGCGTTAAACTTAGGATTTTTTTCAGACTTATATGATGACTCATGAAATTCATCAATTATTATCAATCCTAAAGAATTAAAAGGAGCAAATAGTGCTGACCTAGCACCAATTAAAACTCTTATCTTGCCAGCTTTAACAGCTTTATAAACGTCGTGTTTTTCTCCTTCAGATAGTTTACTGTGAAACACTCCAACTAAATCGCCAAACCTACTCTTTAATCTATCTATCGTTTGGGGAGTTAATGCTATCTCAGGAACCAAAAATATACTATCTAAACCTTGGCTTAATGCAAATTCTATTATTTCCATATAAACTTCAGTCTTTCCACTTCCAGTTATACCATGAATTAAATATGGCTTTTTATCATCTATAAACATACTTGAATTTATCTCATCAACCGCTTGTTGTTGCTCATTGTTTAATTTTATACTTTTTGATATAGATTTGTAAATACTTTTTGGCTCTCTATAATAATCTTTAAATTCTAAAGTTATTAACTCTTTCTTACTCAAAGAGTTTATACTCTGCTTTGAAGCATTTAATAAATCCAATAAATCATTTATCTCTACATTTTCATTATTTTTAAGAAAATTTAATATCTCTTTTTGCTTGCTTCCTATGCTTATTTTATTTTGTTCTATATAATCATCAATTTTATCATTTTCTAAACTCAAAGATACATAGCATACTTTCTTCTCATTTTTATGATTTTTGTATTCCCAACATAATTTTATAATTCCATTTTTATTCATTGTATATAGATAATTATTTAGATTCGCTATATATTTTAACTTATCAACCTTAATTTTTCCTTTACTACCAACTACTTTTTCTACTATCTCTCTATTTTTATCACTCAGCTTTGATATCTTTTCATATAATTCAGTCTCACTTAATCCATTTAGCTTTTCACCTAGTAAAACTACTTTGTAATTATTTAGTTTATATCCTTTTGGATATATCAAATTTATACACTCTATATAAGTACACAAATATCTATTTTTCATCCAGTAAACCAACTCTAAATCTTCTTCTCTAAATATTGGATTTTCATCTAATATATCTATGATTTCTTTAGTCTTTATTTTTTCATCTAAATTATTTGTAAGTTGAAATACAAAGGCTTCTGTTGGTTTATTACCTCTTCCAAATGGCACTAATATTCTATGCCCAACACTTATAACTTCCTCTAAAAATACAGGAATTTGATATGTAAATAAATTGTCTGTGTATATAGTATTGCTTCTAACTATTACCTTTGCATATTTTTTCATTGTAAAACTCCTACTTAAAATTAATCTACTGCTCATATTTTAACACATTTCATAACATATCAAAAAAATCTCAGCATATCTAAAAAGTTTCAAGTTATTACTAATATTAGATATATCTTAATAATTAACTATTAATCATATTTTATACTTTACAGCAAAATAAATGCTGAAAACCACAATTTAACTGACATTTGCGAGTTTTTACTCGCTAAAAGTAAATTGCAGCTTTCAGCCACTTTAGCTGTGATAAAATACACAAATATCATATTTAAAAAAGTTCTTATTTCTCAAGTAACACTTTAATCTTATTTAATATAACATTAGCTACTTCTTCCTTTTTCATTTTAGGGTACTCAGTAATATTTCCTTCTGTATCTATTATTTTTACAATATTAGTATCAGTTCTAAAGCCAGCTCCCTCTTTAGTTAAATCATTTGCCACAATAAAATCTAAATTTTTCTTTTCAATTTTTCCTTTGGCATGTTCTATTAAGTCATTAGTTTCAGCAGCAAATCCAACTAATATCCTATCTTCCTTTATTTTTCCTATTTCATAAGCAATGTCATAATTCCTACTTAATTCTATTGATAAATCATCATTATTCTTTTTAATTTTTTTGTCAGAATAAGTTTTTGGCTTATAATCTGCAACTGCTGCACTTTGAATTACTATTTTATTTTCTTTTAAATTTGATACTACTGCCTCATACAAATCTTGTGCTGATTCTATTTGTACAAATTTTTTAAGGTTTTGTGGAATAGAGAGATTTGTAGGACCTGATATTAATGTTACATCAGCACCTCTAGATATAGCCTCTTTAGCTATAGAATATCCCATTTTACCAGAAGACCTATTAGTTAAATATCTTACTGGGTCTATACTTTCTACAGTTGGTCCAGCTGTAACTATTATACTTTGACCTTTCAAATCTTGCTCTTTCGTAAGATTGGCTAAAACTGCCTCTACTATTAAATCTGGTTTAGCTAGTTTTCCTGCTCCAATATCTCCACATGCAAGTCTTCCACTTTCTGGTTCTATAAATTTATATCCAAATTCCTCTAAAGTTTTTATATTTTTTTGGACAATTGGATTTTCATACATATTAGTATTCATAGCTGGTGCTATTAAAACTTGTGCTTTTGTTGCCATAACAGTAGTTGTTAACATATCATCAGCTATACCATTTGCAATTTTTCCTATAACATTTGCACTTGCTGGTACTATTAGAAACAAATCTGCCTTTTTTGCTAATGATATATGTTCAACTTCCCAAGATTTTGGTTCTTCAAACATATCTTCTACTACATAATTTTGACTTAGTGATTGAAGTGTAAGTGGTCTAACAAATTCTGTTGCTGATTTTGTCATTATAACATGGATATTTGCATTTAATTTTTTTAATTTACTTACAACATCACAAGCCTTGTATGCAGCTATTCCGCCGCTTATGCCAATTACAACAGTCTTATTTTTTAGCATGACCTTACTCCTCTTCTGAAATTTGTTGATGTTGCTCAGCGTAGTGTCTAGCTTCTTCTATCTCTATTTCTTCTTCTGTCAATAATCTATATGTTATTTTTCCACTTGCAACTTCCTTAGTAGCTACACATACGGGTTTTTCCTTAGCTTTGTTTGGAACATATGGTTCGTCTCCATCAATTAACTTTCTTGCTCTCTTTGAAACAGTCCCTACTAAGTAATATCTGTTGTCTATTTTTTCTAGTACCTCATTGATAGATGGTTTTAACATAATTATAATTCCTCCTTAAATTTCTCTATTATAATATTTTTATATCTGCTAACTTTATTCTTTTCAGATGATATTATACCTTCTATTTCTTTAGCAGATGTTTTCACATCTTCATTAAATATAAAATAATCATAATCCTTAATCATTTTTATTTCTTCATATGCACAACTAAATCTCTTTTCTATTTCTTCTTCTGTCTCTGTACCTCTTCCAACAATTCTATTTTTTAACTCTTCAAGTGATGGAGGTAATACAAATATAAATACTCCTTCTGGACAAACCTCTTTTATTTGTTTTGCTCCTTGCATTTCAATTTCTAGTAGCACATCCTGTCCTTTTTCTAAACATTCCATTATTGCTGCTTTTGGAGTTCCATAAAAATTATCATAAATTTGAGCATACTCCAAAAACTCACCTTTTCCTATCATATCTTCAAACTTTTCTTTACTTATGAAGAAATAATTTACTCCATCAACTTCTCCTGCTCTTGGTTTTCTTGTAGTAGCTGATACAGAAAGTTTTATTGTATCATTCTCTCTAAGTAATTCTTTGCAAATAGTACCTTTTCCTGCACCTGATGGACCTGATACAACTAGCAATAATCCTTTTTTTGTAAACATTTAAATATTCCCCTTCTAATATTGTATTCTTACTCTATGTTTTGTATTTGTTCTCTTATTTTTTCTAACTCACTTTTCACTTCTACTACTAAATTAGTTATATTTATATCAGATGATTTTGAACCTATTGTATTAGTTTCTCTGTTCATCTCCTGTATTAAGAAATCAATTTTTCTACCTATAGAATCGTCTTTAAATATAGTTTTTTTAAGCTGACCAATATGACTTTTAAACCTAACTATCTCTTCTGTTATACTACTTTTATCTGCATATATTGCAACTTCTTGTGCTAACCTATTTTCATCTATTATACTTGGGTCTTCTAGCATTTCACTTATTCTTGAATTTAGTTTTTCTCTATAGTCTTCTACAACACTACTTGAATATTTTTCAATTTCTTCTATATGATTTTTTAATAAGTCACATCTCATGGTAATATCTTCAGCTAGTTTTTTACCTTCTTCACTTCTCATTTCTCTTAGTTTTATCATTGCATCTTCTACAGCTTGATTTAACATCGACCATAGTAAATCTTCATCTTCATCTTTTTCTTCTATTTTTATAATATCAGGAAATCTTGCAACATTCATAACACTAATATCATCTATAATATCAAATTTGTCTTTTATTTCCTTTAAGATATCTATATATTGAGATGCTAATCCTTCATCAAAATTTAAGTTTACATCTTCTTTGCCTAATAAGTCAAATTTTATGTATAAATCAACTCTTCCTCTTTTTACATAGTTTTTTACTAAATTTCTAACTTTATCCTCTAAAAATGAAATTTTTCTTGGAAGACGTATATTTATATCTGAATATTTATGATTTATTGTTTTACATTCTACTAAAAAATAATAGTTGTCGTCTTTGTATTCTCCTCTTCCAAAACCAGTCATACTTATAGCCATTACCTAAACCTCCAAAACACCTTCACATATTTTTACTGCTGGACCTGTCATATAAGAAAACTCTCCTATATCTATTCGTACTGTTCCACCTTGAGAAGTCACATTTACACTATTTTCTACCATATCAAGTAAATTACATACTATTGCTGATGCAGTCATACCTGTTCCACATCCTAAAGTATATCCACAACCTCTTTCCCAAGTATAGACATGTATATTATACTTATCTTCTACTTTTACAAAATTTACATTCGTCTTTTTCGGAAATATTTTATTATTTTCAATCTCTTTTCCATATTTACAAACTTCATCTACATTTAATTCATCCACTATAACCACAGTGTGAGGAACCCCCATCAACATAGATGTAATCTTAAACTCTTTATCTAAAACTTTTATATTTTCTTGTACAAAACGTTCTTCATCAGTTAACACAGGAACATCTTTAGCTAAAAAACTTCCTTTTCCCATATTAACTTTTATAGTATTTATTTCTCCATTTATAGTGTTTATTTTTATATTTTTTACACCATCTAGTGTATCTACTGTAAAGTTTTCTTTTTTAACTATGCCATTATCATAAACAAACTTACAAAAACATCTAAGTCCATTTCCACACATAGCTGCTCTTGAACCATCAGAATTATAATACACCATTTCTACATCTGCAATTTCTGAATTTTTTACAACTAGTAACCCATCCGCACCTACAGAAAATCTTCTATGGCATACTTTTTTTGCTAAAACAGTATAATTTGATGAATCTATTTGGTCAAATCTTCCATCTATTGCAATAAAATCATTGCCTATTCCATGTAGTTTCCAAAATTTCATAAGTATCGCTCCTTTGTAAATTAACACTTAAACTATTATAACATAAAAAAATTCCCATAAACTTATAATTTATGGGAAAAGTTTTGTAATGACAACTATAATTTGAGGATGTGAGGGAGAGTTGCCATTACAATTAGGGTAATTATATTATGTTTTTAAGCTAGTTCTTTCTATGTTTATATAATAATATTTCTATATGAATTTTATGTATAGTTTATTTAAACTGTATATGAATTTTTTAAATAAAATATTTAGCATCTTCTATTTAGTTTTTTGAACATACCTAATTAGCATACACCTATTAATTCTTTAAGTGTTTTTAAAACATAATCTAAATCTTCTCTAGTAATATCTACATGAGTTACAAATCTATACTCCCCATTTTCCATTTTATTGATTTTTATATTTCTTTCAAAAAACTCTTTTATTAAAACATCTTCTTTTATTACATCTTCACTCATTTTAAAGAATACCATACTCAGGTCTGGACTAGTGTTATTTACTTCAATTCCTTCAATTTTATCCAACTCACAAGCTAAATATTTTGCATTATCATGGTCCTCATTTAATCTCAGTGTCATTTTTTCAATGGCAATTATACCAGCTGCTGCAACTATACCAACTTGTCTCATGCCTCCACCCATAACTTTTTGCTTTCTTCTAGCTTTTGCTATAAATTCTTTACTTCCAGCAAGAATAGAACCCATTGGTGCAGCTAAACCTTTTGATACACAGAACATAACACTGTCACAACATTGTGCAATTTCTTTAGCTTCTACACCTAAAGTTAATGCTGCATTGAATAATCTTGCTCCATCTAAATGCACTGGTAAATTGTGTTTTTCAGCTATTTTTTTAATTTCTTTTAAATTGTCAAGGCTTACAACAGTTCCACCTGAATATGCATTTTCTACACATATAAGACCTGTTTGTGGTTCATGTATATCATCTCTCCTAATAGCCTTCTCAACAAGCTCAGGATTAAGAGCTCCACTTTCATCTTCATCTATAGTTCTAAGTTGAACTCCAGCTATTACAGCAGGTGCTCCAACTTCATGAGTCACAATATGATACCCTTTACCAATAATGATTTCTTGACCTCTTAGGCAGTGAGTAAACAAAGATAACTGATTTCCAAAAGTTCCACTTGGAAGGAAAATAGCATCTTCTTTTCCAACTTTAGCTGCTGCTAATTCTTCAAGTTTATTTACAGTAGGGTCATCTCTAAAGATTGAATCTCCAACAGGAGCCTTTGCCATGGCTTCTCTCATTTCATCAGTAGGCATAGTAACAGTATCACTTCTTAAATCAATAAATTTCATTTTTTCAACCTTCTTTCATATTCATATACTATACAGCTTTAATATTTATTTAGCTTTGTAAAGTTTATATACTTTTATAAGTTATTCTTTACACACTAATTATACTACATTTGTTTTATATTTAAGCAAATTTAAATTATTAATTTAAAAATATACTTCCTATTCTCTTGTGAGTATATCCTGTAAGTATAAATAATTATAAAATTTACACATTAATCCATGTTGTTTAAATTCCCCCTAGTCATAGAGCATATATTATGTGTATAATTAATTTACTGACTTATTTTGGTCAAAGAAAGGGGTGCTATACATGGCATTAGATGGATTAGTTATACATTCAATAGTAGATGAATTATCATCAAAGCTTACAGGTGGAAAAATAGATAAGATTCATCAACCTGAAGATGATGAAGTAATTTTTAATATAAGAAACAACAAAGAAAATTTTAGATTGGTTTTAAGTGCAAGTGCTTCAAATCCTAGGGTTTATTTAACAAGCAATTATAAAAAAGAAAATCCGCTAAAGGCGCCTATGTTTTGTATGTTGCTTCGAAAATATATACAAGGTGGAAATATTATAGAAATTTCTCAAATTGGTTTTGAAAGAATAATAAAAATCAGTGTTGAATCTTTAGATGAATTAAAAGAAAAGACAATCAAAAATATTATAATTGAAATTATGGGAAGACATAGTAATATAATAGTAACTCATAATGAAGATGATAAAATTATAGATTCTATAAAAAGAGTGCCTTTTAGTATAAGTAGAGTTCGTCAGGTTTTACCTGGACATAGTTACTCATTGCCACCAAAGCAAGATAAACTTAACCCTCTTGATAATATATCTAAAGATTCTTTTATTAACAATCTAAATGAATTTGATGGACCTATTTTTAAGTCTATATATTCTAAATTTTTAGGTATAAGCCCTACTATCGCCAAAGAAATTTGTTATAGAGCAGATGTAAATCAAAACGCTATTAGCAAAGATATATCTAGTCAACAGTTTGATTCTTTATACAAAGAATTTTGTAGTTTATTTAATGATATAAATTCTAATAAGTTTTCACCTTGTATTGTTATAGATAAAAAATTAGATAAAGTCGTTGATTTCAGTTGTGTCAATCTTACATTGTTTAATGATTTATCATATATCAATAAAGAAAGCATCTCTAATATACTAGAGGATTTCTACAGAACTAAAGATATTAAAGATAGAATCAATCAACGTTCATCTGACTTAAAGAAAAGCATATCTGTTAAACTGGATAGACTTTATAACAAACTTAGAAAACAAGAAGAAGAATTATTAGAGTCTGAAAATGCAGATATTTATAAAGTAAAGGGTGAACTAATTACATCTTATATATATATGGTAGAAAAAGGGATGGAAAGTGTTGATGTTGCCAACTTCTATGATGAAGAGTGTAAAAATGTAACAATAGAATTAAATAAAAATTTGACTCCATCTGAAAACGCTCAAAAATATTTTAAAAAGTATACTAAAATGAAACATGCCAAAGTTGAAATATCTCACCAAATTTCATTAAACAAAGAAGAAATAGATTACTTAGAAAACATAATTTTGAGTATTGAAAACTGTGAAAATTTGGCTGAATTACAAGATATAAAAGAAGAACTTGGTAAAGTTGGATATATCAAAGCCCAAAAGAAAAGTAGTAAAAAAGACACTATTCCTTCTACAAAACCTCATGAATTTATTTCTTCTGATGGATTTAAAATCTTGGTTGGAAAAAACAACAAACAAAATGATTATCTTACATTAAGGCTTGCTGATAATGATGACTTATGGATGCATACAAAAAATATTCCAGGTTCTCACGTAATAATAAAATGTGCTGGTAAAGAAATTACTGATAATACTATATTTGAAGGAGCTATGTTAGCTGCATTTTTTAGCAAATCAAAGATTTCTTCTCAAGTACCTGTGGACTACACAAAGAAAAAAAATGTAAAGAAACCTAGTGGTTCTAAACCTGGCATGGTTATCTATGAAACTAATAGTACTATTTATGTTACTCCTGAAGAAGAAATGGTAGCTAAGCTTAAAATTAAATCCGAATAAAATATATCTCATAGATATAAAAATTTCTGACTGGTAAATAATAATATATTTATCATATTAACTAAAAGTAGTGGCATTCTTATTGTATAAGAATGCCACTTTTAAATTTGTTTATTTTTAGTTTTTTAATAATCAATACTTATATTTAAATTGATTAATTTCTATTTTTATAAAAAAACAACGATTAGTTTAATTTTGAACATTATTTTTTATACGTCTAATTTTTTCTAATAGCTCATTATATTCTAATTCATAACACTCTTTTTTTGCATTATCTTTTTCTATTGACAGCATAGATATAATGTTTGTAAGTCTATTTTCTAATACTAAAAGATTTTCTTGTTTAACTTTACTTTCTCTACTAGAAGTTTTTTTATTTCTACTAATGATATAATCACTATAGTTACAATCAAACTCCTTTATATTCTTATCTTTTATTTCTAAAAAATAGTCACAAATATGAGATATAAATACTCTATCATGAGATACTATAAGCATAGTTTTATCAGTATTTATCAATGCTTTTTCCAATGCTTCCATAGATTTTATATCCAAGTAATTAGTTGGCTCATCAAGAACTAAAAAATTATTATCTTCTAGTATTATTTTGCATAAAGCTATCTTTACTTTTTCACCCCCACTAAGAACTTTAACTTTTTTATAAACAGTATCACCTTTAAATCCAAATAAATTTAAATTTATTCTTATAAAAGACTCAGCAAATGAACTATTTGCTTTGATATTGTACAAAATACTCTTTTCCTCATCTAACAAATCTTGATTTTGGTCAAAATAACCTATCTTTACTTTGTTATTTATCCTTATACAATCATTTTTATTACTAAGTATTTCTTTTATCAGAGTACTTTTTCCACATCCATTATCGCCTAATAAAGCTATTTTCTTACCTCTTTTTACCTTGAAAGAAATATTATCTAGTAAAAGCTTTTTTCCCACATTTAAACTTAAATCCTTTAATTCCACTAAGTTTTTGCTGATTATTTCCATACCATCCTGTATTTTAATATTCATATTTGTACAAACTTTAGGCTTATCCTTTACTTCCAATTTCTCAATTCTACTTTTTAATGCTTTTACACTTGAATCTATTTTTTTCTTATTTGTTTGACCACCCATTTTATGGAGTCTAGCTTCTGAATTCCCCATTCGTTTTGGAGTCTTCCTTATACCATCACTTAAAGCTTTTTTGCCTAAAAGAGCTTTCTCCAATCTTTTTTTTTCATTTATATATTCATGATATTCAAAGTCAGATCTTTTTGTATCCGCATCCTTTTGTTCTAAATAATCAGTGTAATTACCTTTATAAACTTTTAATTTGCCACCTTCCAATTCCAATATAGTTGTACATAATTCATCTAAAAAACGTCTGTCATGAGATATTAATAATAATGCTCCTTTATGTCTCTTAAACATATTTTCCAAAATATCTATACTCTTTTTATCTAAATTTGAAGTTGGTTCATCTGCTATTATTATATTTTTCTTATTATTCAGTGCATCTGCTATCTTTAGCTTAACTTTTTCTCCTCCAGATAAATAATCTTCAAATTTATCTGGCGCATTTAATAGACTTTTTTCTTTACTATCATTACATTTTTCAATATTATTTTCACTCTGACTTATATATGAATAGCTATCTGTAAGATAAACACAACCTTCATCAATTTCTATTTCACCCAATATTGCTTTTAATAAAGTTGTTTTTCCCTGACCATTTGAACCCACTAAACCTATTCTCTCATTCTCTAATATTTCAAGTTTATCTATATCCAAAATTAATTTATCAGCATAATATTTTTTTAAATTTTCTACTTTTATTAACATCATAAAAAAATCCCTCCCTGGTATACTTAAATATAAGGAGAGATTTACATAAATAGGCACAATAACTAAACGTATAGACTATAATCTACTCTCCTTAATTTAAGCATTATAAATAAAGCCACCAATATAGGCTTTTCAAAATTTACAATACTTTAAATTATAAAAAATAGATTATATTCTCATCTTCCCAGTTACCTTACCCTTTCTTTTATTTATTTTTAATCATTATATCAACATTGATTGCCAATGTCTATAAAAAATTGATTATTTAAAATAATATATACTTAATTAATTATTATTTTTCAACTTTAAAATCTTGATTATTCAATATTCTATTTAGTACAATACCTACAATCGCAGCCAAACTAAGACCAGTTATCTTTACAGTACTTGTTATAGGAATTCCTATAGAAATCCCTTTATTAGATAAGTAAGTTGTTCCAAGACCTATCAATAATATAACTGCTATTATCAATATATTTACTTTACTTTCTACACAAGAACTATCTTTTATAGTTTTTAATCCAACATAAGTTATCATTGAAAATAACATTATACTGATTCCACCCATAACTGAACCTGGTATACTTTGAAGAAATCCTCCAAACTTCCCTACACATGCAAGCAATATAGCAAATACTGCTGTACGTCTAAGTATTGAAGGGTCATAGTTTTTAGTTATCGCCAGTACTGCTGTGTTTTCCCCATAAGTAGTGTTAGCTGGTCCACCTAAGCATCCTGCTACTATAGTTGCAAATCCATCACCAAGTAATGTTCTGTTTAATCCTGGATTCTCTATAAAGTTTTTTCCTACAACAGCACCATTAGTAGTCATATCTCCTATATGCTCCATAAATACAGCTAAAACAACTGGAGATATAATCACAATTGCTCCTAAGCTAAATTTAGGAATTGTAAAGTCAGGTATAGCAAGTAAACTTGCTTCTGTAATTGTAGTTATATCTACTAATCCTAGTACCAAACATATTATATATCCAGAAAAAACAGCTATTAATATACCTAATTGTTTTATAAATCCTCTACCAAACTTATTAGTCAAAATTGCTATTGCTAAAGTCAAAAAAGCTATTATAAAATTAGCTGAAGCCATATTAAAAGCCGTTGGTAATAAATTCAAACCTATAACTGCTATCATAGCTCCTGTAACTTGTGCTGGAAAATATAACTTAATTTTATCAACCCCAACTAATTTTACTATAATTGACATTATAATATAAATTAATCCTGCTACTATTATACCACCCTGAGCATATGCCAAATCTCCTCCATAAGCTTCTTTAGCTGCTAGTATAACAGGAATAAAAGCAAAACTTGAACCTAAAAATGCAGGTACTTTTCCTTCTGTACAAAAATGAAATATCAATGTACCAACACCAGCGCAAAAAATTGCAACTGATGGATTAAAGCCTGTTAAAATGGGAACTAATACTGTCGCTCCAAACATGGCCAATAAATGTTGTAAAGACATTATCGTTTTTTTCATAAAAACCTCCAAAAATTATTATATATGAATAAATCCTTTGTTCAATTAATATCTTTTAATTAATTATAATTCCCTAGATTCTATTTTTTAATCTCTATATACTTACTGTACAAACTATCATTTTTTTACATTTTACGACATTGAAAACCAAAATAAAGGAGAATAGAGACTACATTAATATACACATTAATAAACTTGTATTATTTATTTTGTGCAATATATGTAAGCTTTATCCTCCTCCATGACTATACAATGCTGAGCTTTTATATAATATTAAAAAACCACTATTCTTTGATTGTAACTGAATCTTCTCCATCAATTTCTAATAAACTAACAGATATAATTTCATGTCTTGAAGTAGGGACATTTTTTCCTACATAATCTGCTCTTATAGGCAATTCTCTATGTCCTCTGTCCACTAATACTGCTAATTGTATTGATTTAGGTCTTCCTATATCAATAATAGCATCAAGTGCTGCTCTTACAGTTCTTCCTGTATATAACACATCATCAACTAAAACTACTGTTTTATCATCTACATTAAAATCTAGATATGTTCCTTTGACTACTGGTTCAACATTAATTTTTTCTAAGTCATCTCTATAAAGTGTTATATCAATATCACCAGTATCTACTTTTGTTCCTTCTATTTGTTCTATTTTTTTAGATATTCTATTTGCGATTGGTACACCTCTAGTCTTTATTCCAACTAAGACTAGGTTTTCTACACCTTTATTTCTTTCAATTATCTCATGACTTATCCTAGTAATTGCTCTTGCTATAGCCTTTTCATCCATTAATTGAGCTTTTTCTACCATATCATAACTATTGTCAAAAAAATATATTCTCTTTTATTTTGACAAATCTACTCCTCTCTCTTAAATTTTTATAGAACCACTTTATTAAAATTTTCAATTTAAACAACAAAAAACTTCTCATCACAAGACAAGAAGCTTTTATATAAAAAAATATATAGTCTAATTCAGCAATTGTCTTACGATATCTCTGTATCGTTTAAAGATAATTTTTATACTCCATTAACTCAAATTATATATTTATATTTCAAATTTTTCAAGCTTTTTTAATCAAAATACTTTAATATAAAATATTTTAGCTAAACTTCACTAATTTTATCACTTGTATAAATCTAATTAGATGATTTATAATATCATACAAACTTTTATTTAATTTTTCTAAGAACTTCCTTAAAGTATTCTGGTAATTCTGAATCAAATTCAATATATTCCTTAGTGGTAGGATGTATAAATCCCAATTTCTTAGCATGTAAAGTTTGTCCCTTTAGTTTAAACTTATTTTCTTTAGGTCCATATACACTATCACCTAAAAGCGGATGATTTATAGATGAGGCATGAACTCTTATTTGATGAGTTCTACCAGTTTCAAGTCTAGCTCTCATATGAGTAAATTTATCAAATCTTTCTACCACTTCAAAATGAGTTACTGCATTTCTTCCATCTTTTACTACAGCCATTTTTAATCTATCCTTAGGATTTCTTCCTATTGGTTTGTCTACAGTTATTTTATCTTCTTTAACTACACCATAACATATAAATTCATACTCCCTAGTTATAGAATGCTCTTTTAATTGTTCTGCTAAAAAATTATGTGCATAATTATTTTTAGCTACCATAAGAAGACCAGAAGTATCTTTGTCTATTCTATGAACTATACCAGGTCTAATAACACCATTTATTGATGATAACTTATCTTTACAATGATACAAAATTCCATTTACCAATGTATTTTCATAATTTCCAGGAGCAGGGTGAACAACCATATCCTGAGACTTGTTAATTATTAAAATATCATCATCTTCAAATACAATATCTATTGGTATATTTTGAGCTACAACCTCTAGAACTTTAGGTTCTGGTATTTCTATAATAATCTTATCTTCTTCTTTAACTAAATATTTTGCTTTTTCTACTTTATTATTAACTTTTACTTTACCATCTTTTATAATTTTTTGTATGTAGCTTCTTGACATATCTCCTAATTGTTCTGCTAGATAAACATCAAGTCTAACCTCTTCTTCTTCTTCAAGCACTAAAAACTCTCTTACATTCTCCATCAAATCACCTACTTTTACTTTCAAAAAATAAAACATATATACATAAAAATACAGTTCCTACAACTACAAATACATCAGCTACATTAAATACATACTCCCATATAATCCTAAAGTCAAAATAATCTACTACAAACCCTAATCTAACTCTATCAATTAGATTTCCTAATGCACCAGATATTATTAATATGATTCCCAACTTTCCAGATGTATGTACTTTTCTTGTATTGAGATAATATAACCCAAATACTGTTGCAATTAGTGCAACTATTATAAATATCCATTGATTATTTTGTAATAGTCCAAATGCTGCACCTCTATTTTCAACATAAGTTAGATGAAATACATTCTTTATTATTGGTATTGTAGATACATTCACCAAATTATTTAACACCCATAGTTTAGACAATTGGTCTAATCCTATAAGCAGAATTATTATTAACACATATAACAATGATTTTTCCCCCTATAAATTATTTAAAAATCAATTTTGATTGAAATTCACTATTACCATTATACAAAAAAAATACTATAAAGAGCAACTCTGTTAAAATTGAATTTTTTAGTAAAACTAATCAAAAATAATATTAACCCTTCTATATTATAAATTGCTACAAATTTAAAATTACATTATTATGTATAAAAAATTTCAAAATACTCTATTATTCAATACTTTTTGTGTATTTTATAGCTTAAAGATTAATGATGCTTGTATTTTAGATTTACAAGCATCATTAGTCTTTAAACAAATATCTTTTATTTTTGTACTTGTTGATTTTTATCTAAATGTTGTATAAGTTCAGATACTGTTACAAATTTATACCCTTTTTCTTTTAACTTGGGAATTACTACTTCCAAAGCCTGTATAGTCTGTGATTTATTGTTTCTTTTATTATTATAATCATGTAGAAGTATTATATTTCCATTTTGTACTTTTGTAAGAATAGTATTAATAATACTATCAACGCCAGGATTTGACCAATCTCTAGGGTCCAAGTTTGACCAAAGAATTATATTCATACCTTTAGAAACTATAATATCACATACACTTTTGCTCATAGCTCTATATGGAGGTCTAAATATTTTGGGCTCTACTCCAATTACACTCTTTACAGCATTTTGTGTATCTGTTATTTCTTTTTCTACTTTATTATAACTATTTTTTTCAACATTTATATGTGTAAATGTATGATTACCTATCTCATGCCCTTCCTCATACTGTCTTTTTAGTAATTCCTTGTTATATGCAACTTTTTCTCCAACCACAAAAAAAGTTGCTTTTACATTATTTTTCTTTAGTATATCAAGTACTTGTGGTGTAAAGTCTTCATCTGGCCCATCATCAAAAGTCAATGCTAAAATTTTTTCGTCCTCATTTCCTTGCTTGATTATTACATCTTCATAATCGTTCTTTATATTGTCATTTAGACTATAAGCTTCTTTTACGCTATTTTGATTATGTGTATTATGACTATATGTATATACGCCTACTATTGATAATACACATATACATATACCCCACATTACTTTTTTCATGTCATTACCTCTTTTCTTAATTCGTTCTAACAATATATGATGTCAATTTTTTAATCTCTTAATGTTCCGTTTTTGTTTAAATCAGTTAAATTTGTTAGGTCTGTTGAATAAAAATTAGAATCCTCCACTTCAGGAGTTTCACTTGCGTGTCCTAATAAATCCTCTTCTTTTTTTGCACACTCATTGCATAAATTTGTATCAGGTAGTATATCCAATCTTTCTAAATCTATTTTATTATGACATAAATCACAAAGTCCGTATGTCCCATTTTCTATTTTAGATAATGCCATATCTA
This sequence comes from Clostridioides sp. ES-S-0005-03, assembly GCF_020658455.1. Classification (NCBI taxonomy): domain Bacteria; kingdom Bacillati; phylum Bacillota; class Clostridia; order Peptostreptococcales; family Peptostreptococcaceae; genus Clostridioides; species Clostridioides sp. ES-S-0005-03. Next base: position 1,860,793 of record NZ_JACVWI010000001.1, read on the forward strand.
TTTGATACAATCTACCTTCTTCATGATTTATTAAACTATTTTGCATATTTTGCATATATAAATCTGTTCCCATATCTCCTATATGATTATCATAACTAGATAACTCTCCTGATGAATACTTTTCACTGGTATGTTTATTTGTATCTCCAAATAAAGTATTGTCTTTCATATCTCCCACTAAATTAGTCAAATTTGCTCTTTCTTTCAATAATTTATCTTTGTATTTTTTAGTATCCATTTTTAACACCTCTAATTTTAATATTTATATCATAAAAATAGTATGTGGAAAACTAAATTAAAAATACAATAAAAAGTAAGATTTGATTTTTTCAAAAAAAAATTGTAGGCAAATTTTAAATTCACCTACAAATTTTTAAAACACATTTAAATGTTATATTTTTATTTTTTATAATAATTATATTAACTTGCTAATTTATGAGTATTTTGTTCTTTTATATCTTTAGCTTTTTTAAAGAATAAAATACCAAGAATTATTGCAACAGCAACACCTATTCCATTAGATATATTTACTGGTAGTCTAAAACCTTCTTTTGCCTGCATTATATAACTAAATGTTACTACAGTCATAAAAAGCGCTGGCAATGTAGTTATGTAGTGGTTTTTATTTGCTTTAACCAAATATGCAGAACCAGTCCATAACATTATCATAGCAAGTGTTTGATTTGCCCAAGAGAAGTATCTCCAAATTATATTAAAATCTATAAATGTAAGAGCAACACCTACTGCAAATAGTGGTAAAGCTATTAAAAATCTATTTTTAACTGCATCTTGATTGTAGTTCATTGCATCAGCTATTGTTAATCTAGCACTTCTAAATGCTGTATCACCTGAAGTTATAGGACATGCTACAACACCAAGTATAGCCAAAGCTCCTCCAATAGGCCCCATCAATCCAACAGATACTGTATTAACAACAGTAGCTGCTCCACCATCATTAAATATTACATTAAGTTGAGGTATACCATGGAAGTATGACATAGCTGCTGCTGCCCAAACTAAAGCTATTATTCCTTCTGCAACCATTGAACCATAAAATACTGGTCTTGCTTCACTTTCTCTTTCAACACATCTTGCCATAAGTGGTGATTGTGTTGCATGAAAACCTGATATTGCCCCACATGCTATTGTTATAAATAAATATGGGAATAGGGGTGTTCCATTTGGATTCATATTTTGTAAATTTATATTTGGTATGTTATATCCCTTTATTATTAATCCTCCTGCTACACCTACTGCCATAATTAATAAAGCTGCTCCAAATAAAGGATATATTTTTCCAATTAACTTATCTATTGGCAAAACAGTAGCCATTATATAATAAAGAATTATTACTCCAACCCATATTTGTGTATTTACTCCTGTTAATGTTTTTAGTAATCCTGCTGGACCTGTTATAAAAACAACTCCAACCAATACCAAAAGAATAACGCTAAATATTCTCATTGCTATTTTTGCACTATTGCCTAAGTAAAGACCTACTAACTCTGATGCAGATGTACCTTTATTCTTCATAGATAAATATCCAGAAGCAAAGTCATGTACACCACCTGCAAAAATTGTCCCAAATACTATCCATAAAAATGCTGATGGCCCAAATAATGCACCTTGTATAGCACCAAATATAGGACCTAAACCTGCGATATTTAAGAATTGAATTAAGAAAATTCTTTTCCATTTCATTGGAACATAATCTACACCATCTCTACAAGCTATAGCTGGAGTTTGATTTTTATCATTAATTCCAAAAACCTTTTCTACAAAAGTACCATAAATAAAATAACCTACTATAAGTACCACCATTGAACCTAAAAAACTTACCATAAATTCATCCCCTTAGTTTTTTTATAATTGCTTTATAAATTTTTATAAGTTTAAGAAAACTATTTCCAGTTCAAATAGTAATACTTTTTTGTACTAATATAAATGTTAATCACATTAAGTGCATATTTAAATACATGAAATGACTTTATATGTGCATTAATAGCCTAAATTCTTTTATTCTACTTCTACTTACAGTTACTTCATAATCACTATCTTTTAACTTCAATATGTATGTGTTATTAAACCATGGGATAATTTCTTTTACTTTAGTTAAATTTACTATGTAAGACCTGTGTGTTCTAAAAAAAGTTTTATCATTTATTATATTTTCTACTTCTGATATACCCTCTTTTAGTATAAATGTTTCCTTTTCAGTATATATAAATGTCTGTCTTTCATTAGCCTCACAGTAATATATATCATCAATATCTATTACAACCAATTTATCACCTTTCCAAAGGCTAATTTTATGTGTTATTTCCTCTATATTTTGATTTATTATACATTTTTTATCACTAGATATATAATTATTATCACTAGATATTTCACTACTATTTGTTTCACTTTTCTCTAACTTATCCAACATTGATGTAATCCTATCCTCAGAATAAGGCTTAAGTACATAGTCAAATACACCTAATGAAAAAGCATCTACTGCATAATTTTCATATGCTGTTATAAATACTATTTTAGGTCTTGCTTTAAATTGATTTAATGTTTTTGCAAGTAACATTCCATCAAGATGAGGTATATTTATGTCCAAAAAAATTACATCTATTTTATTTTCTTGAATAAAATCTAGTACTTCTATGCCATTAGTAAATTCACTTACTACCTCAATCTCGCTTTTATTTTCAATAAAATATCTCAATTCTTTTCTTGCTGGAAACTCATCCTCAACTATTATTGCTTTCATATTCTTACTCCTTTACGTAAAACATAATTAAAGTTCCTTTATCAGTTCTTCTCATATTAAGACCACTTCCATACATTAGCTTAAGTCTTAAATGAACATTATAAAGTCCAATCTTATTTTCTGGCATATTATCTTGATATACATTATTTATAACTTCTTCACTTATACCTATACCATTATCCTCAATCGATATTCTAATAGTATTTTCTAATGAATGTTGTAATTTTTTTATAGATATTTTTACCACACCAGCTCTTCCACTTTCCAAAACTCCATGTATAATTGCATTCTCTACTATTGGTTGTATAATTAAACTTGGAATTTTTATATTTACATCATCTATATCATAAATTATAGTTAATAAATCTCCAAATCTAGCCTTTTCTATTTCTACAAAAGATTTAACTTGCTCAATCTCTTTATTTATGTCTATCAAGTTATCACTATATTCAAGATTGTATCTCAAGTAAGTTGATAAATTTATTATGAGTTCTCTAGCTTTATCTGGATTAAATCTTATAAAGGATGCTATTGTATTTAGAGAATTAAATAAAAAATGCGGATTAATTTGCCTTTGAAGTGCTTTTATTTCTGCTTTATTTCTTGCTTCTATATCCTTTTTATCTTTTTCAATTCCCTCAACTATAGATATAACAAATCCTATACCAATTTGTCCGACAATTAGAGGCAAGTATATTCCATTAATTATTTGAATTGCCAGAGAATGAGGCTGTGATATTAAATATATAAGTAATATAGTAAAACTTTCAGAAATCATACCTACTAGTATTCCATATATCACTCTATGCTTCTTTGGTATCTTCTTATACAAAAATCCTGATAACACACCTGCTAGTATACTTGATAAAAGGCATGGCATGGATGTTATACCTCCAATATCCATAAAATACCTATGTATACCTGATAGCAACCCTGCTGTAATACCTACAATTGGTCCAAATAAAACGCCTCCTGATACTATAGATATTATTCGAGTATTTACTATTGACCCCATATAGTTTATGCCATTGTAAGTACCAAATATAGCTAGAAAAGTAAAAACTAAAGATATACAAATCAAATCATTTAAGCTATATTCTTCTTTTTGAAATATTTGTTTAAATGTTTTTAGCTTTGTTATTAGAAGAAATAATACTACAATAAGGCTTGTTTTTTCTATTAATGCTATTAAAATTGATGTTTTCATGTTTTTTCCTCTTATTTTTCCTATTTAAAATAATTTTTACATATGTTATTGGTATTATTTTTATGGCTTATTAAATACATAAAAAATAATTGCCTTAATTATTGTATCATATCAGTTAAACATAAAATCAAACTCATTTAATTATATATATAAATTTTTTTAAAACGTTTTTTTGATATATTATTGACAATTTTCTTTATAAGAGTTAAAATTAATTCATAAATTACATATTGAGTATAAAGTATAATGGATGTATGTTCAAGGTTAGTTCAGAAGGCTCTGGTTTTCTGATTTTTTTATGCTCAGTAGTGATATGCAAAAAAGAACAAAGTTAACGTCAGTTAACTTTTACCTTTATTCTACTTTCCCCAAAGTAAGAATAATCTAACCCCTTTGAGATGAGCAAAAGCTCATCTTTTTTTATTACAAAACTAAAGAGGATATTATCTTAATAATATCCTCTCTATTTCCTATCATATACTTTTTTAATAACTTTAAATATTTATTTACTAAAGAAGATATATAATATAATTAATATCTTCTCTCTATAAACCCAACCTTTTTATAAACTTTTCTAAGAGTTTTTCTAGCTTGCTTTTCAGCCTTTTCAGCTCCCATAGTATAGATTTTTTCTAAATAATCTTTATTATTAAGAAGGTCAACGTATTTTTCTCTTATTGGTCTTAAAGCTTCTGATACTACTTCAGCTACATCTTCTTTAAATACTCCATAACCTTTACCTTCATACATGTTTACAATTTCTTCTACACTCTTTTTACTTAAATTAGAATATATATCAAGTAAGTTTTTAATACCAGGTTGTTCATCAGTATACTTTACAACACCTAAAGAATCAGTAACACTTCTCTTAATCTTTCTCTTTATAGTATCTGAATCATCTGCCAATAATATAAATGCGTTGTCATTTGAATCAGATTTACTCATTTTCTTAGTTGGTTCTTGTAAACTCATTACTCTTGCTCCACCTTTTGGATAGTATCCTTCTGGGACTACAAATGTAGGTGAAAATCTATTATTAAATCTATTTGCTAAATCACGAGATAGCTCTAAATGTTGTTTTTGGTCATCTCCAACTGGAACCAAATCAGCTTGATATAATAGTATATCAGCAGCCATAAGAACTGGATACGTAAATAATCCTGCATTTAGATTTGCTTCACTCTTTTGTGATTTATCTTTAAATTGAGTCATTCTACTTAATTCACCCATATAAGTCATTGTATTTAATACCCACATAAGTTCAACATGCTCTTTAACATGTGATTGTATAAATATAGTATTTTTTTCTGGATCTAATCCACAAGCTAGATATTGAGCAAGTAATTCTATAGTATTAGCTCTCAAAACTTTAGGGTCTTGAGGTACTGTTATTGCATGTAAATCAACAATACTATAATAACAATTATAATTTTCTTGAAGTTCAGTCCAGTTTTTTATAGCTCCTAAATAGTTTCCTAGAGTCATCTTACCTGATGGTTGTGCACCACTAAATATAACCTTTTTTTCACTCATATGATTTGTACCTCCTTATATATTTATATTGATTTTAACATGCTTAATACGATATCTTTAGAATTGTTGGCGGCCTCATGTACAAATACTTCATATGCAACTCCAGCACTTCCATCTGCTTTATCAGACATTGCTCTTATTATGACAAATGGAACATTATTTAAGTAACATACATGAGCTATAGCTCCACCTTCCATCTCTCCACAATACCCGCCAAAATCATTTACTAACTCTTCTTTTAATTCTTTAGAGTTTATAAATATATCTCCTGTTACTACTCTTCCTTTTAATACTTTATGCGTTTTTGTTTCTTCTACAGAAGATTTATAAGCAGCTTCTACGAGTCTTTCATCTGCTTTAAATACAGATGTTTCCATTCTTGGTATAACACCTTTAGGGTCTCCAAATGCAGTAGTATCTATATCGTATTGTATCGCATCAGTTGAAATTACTATATCATTGACATTAAGATTTTCATTTAAAGCCCCCGCAACACCTGTATTGACAATAGCATCAACTTCAAATTCACTTATTAATATTTGTGCACAAAGAGCAGAGTTAACTTTTCCTATACCACATTTTACTAAAACAACATTTTTTCCTTCTAAAGTTCCTTTATGAAATTCTAAGCTAGCTTTTTTTACAATTTCTTTAATATCCATTAAATTCACTAATATACTTACTTCTTCATCCATTGCACCTATAATTCCTATTACGTTCATCTTTCCTCCTAAATTTTATATATTAAAAAATCCGTCCTAAATCAATAGGACGGATATATTTTCCGTGGTACCACCTAAATTTATATATACTCAAAGCTGAATATATATATCTTAATATGTGCTATAACGTGCACACACGATATCAGATAATCTACAGTCTTAAACTGCATTTCACATTACTCCTCAAAGACCCATTCAATAAATACTTTTTATTAAGTTCTCAGCACCCTTAATTCTCTGTGTAAAAGTCTATTTATTTACTCTTTCTTATCCCAGGATTTAATTTATTAATTTCTTTATTTTATAATATTCCTTATGATATAAATTGTCAACTATATATATAATAATATCCAAAATATATATTTAAAATACATTTTTATTTAGCTGTTCTCTTTTCATATCTATTCCATAACCATAGACCAGATAAGATAACTAGAAGACCTCCACCAATCATTTCTATTTCATATATGATATTTTCAGCAAATGTAGGCATAACTGGTGCTGCTGATAATAATATACCAACTACAGTTACAGTTAAAACCATTTTCGCTAAACCTATACAAGTACCTGTTGATTTTGCCATAGTATATGGTCTAATTTCATCTGGTCTCTCTTTTCTTAGCTTAATATAAGAAGCATATAACAATACATATGGGAATAATGCAGTTAATGCTGTCATAGTTACAAGAACATTGTATATAGCATCAACAGAAGGCATTAATGTAGTCACTAATAATATTATAGTAACTATTATTGCTTGAAGTATAACTGCTTTCGAAGGTATCTTGTGTTTATTTACTTCTACCAAACTATCTGGAAATACTCCTTTTTTAACACTACCAAATAACATTTTTATTGGTGATGCTATATAAAGAACTATTGCTCCTAATATTGAAAAAGCTATACCAAAAGCTATCAATTGAACTAACCAAGAACCTATTCCTAAAGATTCACAAACAGCTGCAAGCGCATCTAACACACCTTTAGAAGCAGTAATTTGGTCTGGTGGTATTATCATTGTTATTGCAATAGAACCTAATACATATAATGAAGCAACTATTCCAGCTGATATTAATATAGCTTTAGGGAAGTTCTTTTCAGGCTTATCTATCTCTGTTATAAAGTTAGCTGCAGTTTCTGCTCCTGCTAAACCAAACATTATAGCTGATATAGCAACAAATGCATCCATATTAAGTTTTGGAGTCATTGAAGCTATTGTATATGTTGAAGCCATATCATGTTTTTTCAATACTAATACTGCTAAAAATGAAAATATTATAAGTATAGCACTTGGTATTGTTGAACCTAATGCACCTGTATTAGTAAATATTTTTGTAAAGCTTATTCCTTTAGTTGCTATAATAGATAATATCCAGAATATTACTAAAGATAATATAAGTACAAATATCTTATTATCTGCAAGTGCTGGATTTCCTATTGTATAAGAAACATTTACTGCTAAAAAAGTTAGGAATGAAGAATACCAAAATATTTTAGCTGTCCAGTTTAACCAAGAAACTAAAAAGCCATATTTTTCTCCAAAGGCTTCCTTAACCCAATCATATAAACCTCCATCACCTTTTTGATATGTAGAAGCTAATTCAGCACAAATTAAAGCTCCTGGTACGAAATATATAAATGAGAATAATAACCACATAGGTATTGCACCTAATCCTAAACCGAAGCTTGACGCTGTCGACTTAGCTATCCATCTTATACCATATAAAGCTGATACATTCATAAATACCAAACTCCATAGGCCTATTTTTTTCTTTTCCATCCTATTATAATTTCCCCTCTCTTTATTAATTAAAAATTGATTTCATAACAGTTAAAATAACTTTAACCTATAAAATACTTTAAATAAAAATATTTATACCTCAAATTTAGATATTTTGAAATCAAAATTTACTAAAAGTGATAAATTTTGAAAGTTCTATCACTTTCTCTTTAATGATACTAAATTATTAAAATTGTTTCAATATTATTTTAATATAAAAATTTTTTTATTAATTTTCATAATTATATAACTATCTCAAATATATATTTTTACTTATTCAAGTTATTATTTTTATAAAATTTTCACAATATAAACTTATTTTACTTTTCTTTTAATGTAAAATAGGGAATTAAATTTAATATAAAAAATATATGTTAAAATTTTTTTATATTTCTAGAAGAAAAGTATACTAATTTTTGTTTAATAGTGCTAAAATTGATTTGTATCGAATTTTGATTAGGAGGAAATTATTATGAAGACTCAAAGATTAAATGCTGTACTTGAACAAATGAAAAAAGATGATATTTCTCAAATGTTGGTAAGTGATCCTACTTCAATATTTTATTTAACAGGATTACTAATCCACCCAGGTGAAAGACTGTTAGCTTTATACTTAAATTTAAATGGTAATAATAAATTATTTATAAATGAATTATTCCCAGTTGCAGAAGATTTAGGTGTTGAAATGGTTTGGTTTAATGATACTCAAAATCCAATAGAAATAGTAACTGAACATGTAGACAAAAACGCTACTATGGGTGTTGACAAAAACTGGCCAGCTAGATTCTTATTAAGCTTAATAGAATCAGGTGGAGGAAGTAAATTTGTAAACTCATCTTATATAATAGATACTTTAAGAATGTGTAAAGATGAAGAAGAAAAAGAATTAATGAGAATAGCTTCAAGATTAAATGACAAAGGTATGGAACAACTTAAAGCTACTGTTTCTGGTGAACTTACAGAAAAACAACTTGTTGGTAAATTATCTAAAATATATGAAGACTTAGGTGCTGATGGATTTTCATTTGACCCTATAATAGGATTTGGTCCTAATGGAGCTAATCCACATGGAGAACCAGGAAATGCTCTTGTAAAACCTGGTGATGCAATAATATTAGATATAGGTTGCATAAAAGATAATTATTGTGCTGATATGACAAGAACTGTATTCTATAAAGAAATACCTGAAAAAGGTAGAGAAATATTTGAAATAGTTCTTGAAGCCAATAAGAGAGCTGAAGCTATTGTAAAGCCAGGAGTTAGATTCTGTGATATAGATGCAGCTGCTCGTGATTACATAACTGAAAAAGGATATGGACAATACTTCACTCATAGAACTGGTCACTCTATAGGACTTGAAGTTCATGATAAGGGAGATGTATCTTCTATAAATACAGATACTGTACAACCAGGAATGATATTCTCTATAGAACCAGGTATATATTTACCAGGAGAGTTTGGAGTTAGAATAGAAGATTTAGTACTAGTTACTGAAGATGGTTGCGAAATACTAAACAAATATGACAAAGAAATATGTGTGGTTGGTTAATTATAAGATTAACTTAATAACATCAAAATAAGCTGTATAAAAATGATTTTATTCATTTTTATACAGCTTTAGCTTTTTAGTTTATTGTTTATATTGCAGTTATCAAAATTGCACCTTTTGAAGTATATGTTCCCATTACTGAACCAACTTCACAGATTACAACGTCTTTATATTTAACATCTTTTTCCATAGCTTCTCTTACTTTTTGAGCTTTTTCAGGGCAGTTAGCATGTCCTATAAATAAAACCTTCTCTTCTTTATCTATAATTTTTGATTCTACTAACTGAATCAGTTTTTTCAAGCTATTCCCTTCACCCCTTGCCTTATCTATTGGAGTTACAATCCCATCTGCAACTTGTATTATAGCCTTAAAATTTAATGTATTTATAATTTTTCCTGCTATTGGATTTATTCTACCTCCTTTTATAGCATTTTCTAATGTCTCTAGAGTTCCATAAAATGGTGGATTGTCTTTATATCTATCTATTATTGAAACAATTTCTTCAAGTTCTTTTCCTTCTTTTATTAATATTGCCGCTTTTAATACTAATTGTCCTATGCCAATTGACCCACTAAGTGAATCTATAATTTCAATTTTTTTATTATTTCCTTCTTTTTCGAACATGTCTTTTGCCAAAAGTGCACTATTATAAGTTCCAGATAATCCTGAACTTATGCTAATTACTAATATACTTTCCTCTTCGCATTGATATGCTTCTAAAAACTTATCTGGTGAAGGACATGATGTTTTTGGCAATAATTTACTTTCATCCATTTTTCTGTAGAAAGTTTCATTATCTATTTCCTTCCCAGATATATAGTTCTCTTCTCCAAAAGATACATTTAAACCAATAACTTCAATATTGTATTTCTCTATTATATGATTAGGTAAGTCACATGCACTGTCTACTATCAATTTTATTTTATCCATATTAACCTCACTATAAGATATTGTTTTTGTTTATTCAGTCGGTCGTACGACCGATTTAATTATTATTTTATATTTTGGATGAAAAAAAGTCAATAGATATAGATTCTTGCTTTATTGACAATAATTTTCTATAAGCTTATAATGTTATTAATTTGTTATAAATATACATAGAAAGGTAGGTTTTATGAAAACAAATAATATGAAACAAGCTATTTTATTATCTGCTACTAATTTAATAGCAAAAAATGGAGTTCAAAATACCAGTCTTGCTGATATTGCAAAAGATGTGAATATAAGTAAGGGTACACTATATTATCACTACTCATCTAAAAATGATATTATATATGACATTGCTGATACTCATTTAGAAGTTATAACTAGTGCTATATTAAACTGTGTAAAAAATGTCAAATCCAAAAATTCTCAAATAGAAATGGTCAACTTAATACTAGAAAAAATATCTACTATAGAAAGTCGTGGTAGAGTACATATGTATCTTATTTGTGAAGCTATTACTTCAAATGATGATTTAAAAGAAAGAATGAGATTGAAATATATTGAATGGCGAGCTACCCTTAAATCTGAAATTATTGAATCTCTTGAAAAATATAGTGGTGATGAGAATGAACAGGATGCTGAATCCTTTTCTTTTTTACTTATGTCTATAGTTGATGGTTTAGTTGTCCAAAGCTTGTTAAAAACAGAAAAAATGCCTTATGAAAATATCGCTTCTTTTTTAGTTAACCATTGGATTTAAACTTGATATTTTAATAATTAATAAAAGTGAACTATTAAAGTTTTTTAATTTAACAGCTCACTTTTTTATTTGCTATGAATAATTTTTATTTAAACCTTCATGGAATAACAAAATAAAAATCATTTTATTAATTTAAAATACTTCTATTTATGTTGATGTGTATGCCCATCTAAATGTTCATGCCCATGTATATGTGTATGTTCATGCCCATGCTCATGAGTTCCTGAAAATCCATCATCATGATTATGGTCATGACCTACACCATTTACATGCTCATGTTCATGTCCATGACTGTGAGAATGCTCGTGTGAATGTTGATGGTTATCTCCCCCACAGCATCCTTCTCCTCCAGTTCCACAGCATCCATTAGCATGTGGATTATGATGATTTCTTACTACAAATCTCTCTCTTAACATATTATTATACCTCCTAGTATATTATTGAGCACTTCATGTGCCCCATTAGTTACAGTATACATCTAACTAGGTACAATAACAAGATATATGGTATTTTTTAACACTTATATCTTATAAAAATTTATCCTTAAAACCTCCACCTTTTACTTCTTCTACATTGTTTACAGAAATAAAAGCTTCACTATCCATATCATAAATTAAATCCTTAAATTTACCTACTTCATTTGCAGATATGATACAGTAAATCATTTTTTTCTTATTCTGCGTATATGCTCCTTCTGCTTCTAAAAAAGTTACTCCTCTACCCATCTTATTCATTATTACTTTTGATATTTCTTCATATCTATTTGATATTAAAAGTATAGATTTTTTTCTATCAAAGCAATCTTTTGCTATATCCATTGTAAAAGAAATTATATACATAGTAATTAGAGTGTACATTACCAATTTTGCTCCAAATAAAAATGCACCTGCACATACTACAAAGAAATTAATAAATAAAAATGTATTTTTCATTGGTATATCGTACTTTCTTTTCATTATAGCTGCTATTATATCAAGCCCTCCAGCAGTAGCTCTTGCTTTAAAGGTCAATCCCATACCTATACCAGTTAAAACACCACCATAAATAGATTGTAGCATAGTATCATCTATTGGAAAATATTTAGCAATATCTTGTGTTAAACCAAGTGCAACAGAAAATAGTAACATATTTACAAAACTTATTAACAAAAATTTATTATCAAAATACTTCTTAGCTATAATAAATATTGGTATATTCATCAAAAAACTAGATAATCCCTGATTTATACCAAATAACTTATATAATATAACACAAATTCCAGCTACTCCTCCACTTAACAACTTGGCTGGTGCTAGATATAAATTTATTCCTAAGGTTGATAAAATCATTCCCAATATAATAAGACCATATTGCAAAAATATGTTATTATCAATACTTAGTTTTTTGCTTTCACCATACATCAAAACGCACCCCTTTGCATAATAAATAAACCACCCTGCATAATACACAATAAATTTAAAAATAAATTTACCAGAAGTAGCTCACTCTAAAATATTATTCATCCTCACTTAAACGTTTATTCACTAACATTTTATCATATGCTATAAATAATTTATATGATTTATATAAATTTATTTGTTGTAAATTTTGGAATATTAAAACATTTAATTATTGAAGTACAAAAACAATTAATTAAATAAAGAAATAAGCTATCTTTTTAAAAAAAGCCCTATAGAAATTTACAAATCATTTTCTATAGGACTCTTAATTAACAGCTTGTTATTTTTTATTTTCTTGTAACTTTTATACCTGTCATATGGTCATTTAAGTTTTGTTCTTCTAAAGATTTATCATCCACTCTATTTATTTCTAAAGCTAAAGTCTCAGACTTGATGTATTCATCAAAATGCTCAACAGCTTTAGCAATCTCATCATCACCACAGTAATCTATTACTATGTTGTCTAGTACTTCAAAGTTATTAGATTTTCTCAATTGTTGTACTTTAGATATAAATTCTCTAGCATATCCTTCATCAACTAACTCATCAGTTAATTTAGTATCTAGTATAACAAAAAGATTATTTTCAACAGATACATTAAATCCTTCTTTAGCAGTTATACCTATTAATACTAAGTCTTTATTAAATTCAAATGCTTCTCCATTTAAATCAACTGTTAAAGTTTCACCATTTTCAAGTTTATTAGCAGTTTCATGTGCATTTAACTTGTTTAATGCTCCTACAAATAAGTTCATCTTAGCGCCTAATATTGGTCCAGCTTCTTTAAAGTTTGGTTTTAGGCTAAAGTTCATATATTCATCTAAATCTTTAGCAAATACTACCTCTTTAACATTAAGCTCTTCTTTTATTAAATCAACTACATCACTTATTGTGTCTTCAAATTTACCATCTACTAATACTTTTTGTAATGGTTGACGAACTTTTATTCTCTCAACTTCTCTTGAAGCTCTACCTAAAGTAACTAGATTCTTAGCTAAATCCATTTTTTCTTCTAATTTAGTATCAACTAAACTCTCATTAAACTTAGGATATTCAGCTAAATGAACAGATACTTCTCCAGTTAGGTTTCTATACATTTCTTCTGACATATATGGAGCAAATGGTGCTATAGCTCTGCAAAGTCCATGTAATAATTCATAAGTTGTATTGTATACAGCTTTTTTATCTTCTGTTAATTCAGTTGCCCAGAATCTTCTTCTTGAACGTCTTATATACCAGTTAGATAAATCATCATTTATGAAATCTTGTATCATTCTTAAAGTTTTATTTAATTCAAATATCTCTAAATTTTCTTCTACATCTTTCATTAAATTATTGAATTTAGATAGTATCCATCTGTCAAGTTCTGGTCTATCTTTGTATTCTACAAAGAATTCAGTTGGATTTATATCATCTGTATTTGCATATAAAGTAAAGAAGTTATATACATTTTTCATAGTACCTATAAATTTACTTTGGATTTCTTTTAATCCATCCATATCAAATTTAGTTGGAGTCCATGGTGGAGAAACATATAGTAAATACCATCTTAGCGCATCTGCTCCATATTGATCAAACAACTGCATAGGATTTACTGTATTTCCTCTTGATTTACTCATTTTCTTTCCATCTTTATCAAGTACAAGGTCTGGAACTAAGACACTCTTATACGGTGCTTTTCCTAATACAAATGTTGATACTGCAAGTAATGAGTAGAACCAACCTCTAGTTTGGTCTATACCTTCTGATATATAATCAGCTGGGAATAGCTCATCAAAGTTTTCTTTGTTTTCAAATGGATAGTGGTGTTGTGCAAATGGCATAGCTCCACTATCAAACCAGCAGTCTATAACTTCTGTTACTCTTGTCATTGGTTTTCCACATTTTTCACACTTCAAGTGTATATCATCTACATATGGTCTATGAAGTTCTACAGTTTCTGGGTTTACATCTTCTATAGCTTTTTCAGCTAATTCTGCTCTTGAACCAACTGAATCTGTATGACCGCATTCACATCTCCATATAGGAAGTGGAGTTCCCCAATATCTAGTTCTTGATATTGCCCAGTCATTTAGATTTTCTAACCAGTTTCCAAATCTCTTTTCACCTACAAAGCCTGGGAACCATTTTACACCATTATTATTTTCTATTAATTTATCCTTAAGCTTAGTCATTTCTATATACCAGCTTGGTTTTGCATAGTACACAAGTGGAGTTTGGCATCTCCAACAATGTGGATAATTATGAACTACTTTTTCTTTACTATATAGTTTATTTTCAGAAGCTAGCCATTTTATTATTTCAACATCTAGCCCATCTTCCATTACAAATCTACCTTCCCAAGGAGTAGTTGTAAATTTACCAGTTTCATCTACTGGCTGTACAACTGGTAAATCGTATCTTTTACCTGTATTGTAGTCATCTTCACCAAATGCTGGTGCTGTATGAACTATTCCAGTACCATCTTCAGTAGTTACATAATCTCCTACTGTAATGAAAAATGCTTTTTTATCAACTTCTACAAAAGGCATTAATTGTTCATATTCTAAGCCTTCTAAATCTTTACCTTTCATTTCTTCTAAAACTTCATAGTCTTCACCTAGTACTTTATTAGCTAAAGGTTTAGATACATAATATACCTCATCACCTTTTTTAACTTTTAAGTAATCAACATCAGCATTCACTGTTAATGAAACATTTGATGGTAAAGTCCATGGAGTAGTTGTCCATGCTAAGAAATATTCATCAGCATCTTTTTTCTTAAATTTAGCTACAACTGTATTTGTCTTTACTTCTTTATATCCTTGTGCAACCTCATGACTAGCAAGACCAGTTCCACATCTTGGGCAATAAGGAAGTATTTTATGCCCTTCATATATATATCCTTCTTTATTGAACTTATTCAATATCCACCATACAGATTCTATATAGTTATTATCTAAAGTTATATATGGATTATCTAAGTCAACTTCATAAGCCATTCTCTCAGTCATTATTCTCCATTGTTTTTCAAATGAGAAAACTGACTCTCTACATTTTTGGTTAAATTCAGCTATTCCATATTCTTCTATTTGTTGCTTGCTAGTAAGACCTAATTCTTTTTCTACTTGTATTTCAACTGGCAATCCGTGTGTATCCCAACCAGCTTTTCTCTTTACTTGATAACCAGACATTGTTTTATATCTACAAACAGAATCTTTAAGTGTTCTAGATAAAACGTGATGTACTCCAGGATTTCCATTAGCTGTTGGAGGTCCTTCATAAAATACAAAACTTGGGTCGTCTTTACCTTTTTCTAGAGTTTTTTCAAGTATATCTATGTCTTTCCAATAGTCAAAAACTTGTGCTTCTGCTTGTTTCACAGAACTGTCCACCAATGGCTTAAATTTTGCCATGTAAATCACCCTTTCCTACAGTTATTATAATTCCAAAGTTTTTATTCTTTTACGTAAATTTGAATAATAAAAAACTCGTCCCCTTTAAACAAAGGGACGAGTTATCAATCGCGTTACCACCCTAATTCTATATGTGAACTTAACAATAGTCACATATAACACTCTAATAGTATAACGGCACTAACCGGCACAGCTTAATAAAGTTTAATCGTTCAGCCTGCAGCTCAAGAGTGATTCTCATCTTTATAAATTCCTTGGTTCTCAGCATACCCAATTCTCTGTAAAATTATCTAAAGATAATTGTCTCTATCAACGCTTTTAAAAATTTATCTGTGTTTATATGAAATTCTATAACAAATAATTTGAATAGTCAATATATTTTTGAAAAATATAATAATTTATATTTTTCTTACATATTTATCCTATTTTTTGTTTTTGTTATAGTATTCTCAAACTTAAACAATAATTCTACCTAAAATCCAGTAAAATTATTGTTTATTCTAAAGTTGTAGCAGCTTCATCATTACTATAATTATACACTGATGTACCTTCAAATGCATTTACACATTTTTCATCTACATCATAAAAAATCTCATCGACACTTCTTATTTCATCTTCTAACAATGATTTGAATTTATTTCTAAATATCTTAAATTCTTTAACTAAAGCATCGTACTCTTTTCTTATCTCTATAACACGATTATTAGCTTGTTCTATAATTTGTCTAGCCTTTAAATCTGCTTCTTCAACGATTATCTTAGCCTTTTTATTTGCTGCACTACAAGTGTCTTCTGCTGCACTTTGAGCAGTTATTAAAGTAGCTTTTAGTGTTTCTTCAATATTTTCATATTTATTTACTTGATCTTGATATAATCCTAATTTTTCTTTAAGAGCTGTATTCTCTCTACATAGAGATTCATAATCTTCTTTGATAATATCTAAAAACTCATCCACTTCTTCATCTCTATAACCTCTTAAACCTTTTTTAAACTCTTTATTTTCTATCTCAATTGGAGTTAGCATTACATTTCCTCCCAGCTATAATTTTAATTAGTCCTTATACAATTAATTTTGCTTGAACTTTTATTCTTCCTTTTTTAGTAATATCTCCTATTTGTGTTACTTTAGCTCTTCCTTTACCTCTAATAGAAATTAAATCATCATTTTTAATTATTTTAGAAGTTGAAGTTATCTTTTCATAATTGACATGGACTTTTTCTCCATTTATGTATTTTGCACTATCTTGCCTAGATATATTGTAAAGACTACTTATGATACAATCTAACCTATCTGAAGATACTGTAAATGATACTTCTTTATATTTTGAAGAACTATTAACAATATTTTCTCTGGAAATTTCCTTTACAATTACACTATTTCTTGAAACTTTCTCTAAATTTATGATTATAAAATCACAAATATCACTACTTACAACTACTTGACAAAAACTATCATGTATAATTATATCTCCAATTTTGTCTCTTTTTATACCTAGATTCAAAATTGCTCCTAAATAATCTTTATGAGATATACTTTTAAATTTAAAATTTCCTTCTATTTGTAAAAATCTAAGAGTATCTTCTATATCCTCATATTCCATGTAAAATGGATAAATAAATACAGTGCTTCTTTCAGCTTGTTCATAACCTCCATCCACACTGTATTTTATTTCATTAGTAGAATTTAATATATCTACAGCATTTCTCACTTCATATGGATTAAGAAACTCAGTAGACTTAACATCATAGTTTTTTATACAACTATTAGCCTTGTCTATTACTTTAAACATTTTATTTTTCAAGTCTACATCCTTTATGTGATTTGTCAATTTCAATTTGTCCATGTTATCACCTTAGAATATAACCAATACTAATTGTCTTAGGAACATCAATAATACTATTGCAATTAAAGGAGAAAAATCTATCGGCCCATTTGTGTATTTGTACATTATAGACCTGATTGGACCTTCTATTGGCTCTGTAAGATTTTCTAAAATCTCAAAAATTTTGCTTTGTCTTCCATTTGGAAACCAAGTCATCAAGCTTTTTATAACTATCATCCATGCTATTATGTCTAAAAGATAATATAGTGCAATTCTTATTGTTCCCATACATTAACCGCCTTTTTACTATTTATTTTGCCAAGGGAAGAATGCTTTGCTTTCTAATTCTTTTTTCATATTTGCATCTATATCTACATTATTAGGAGCTAGTATAAATATTGACTTAGAAACCTTTTGTATACTTCCATCTAAAACATAAACCGCTCCATTCATAAAATTAAATATAGATTTACGAACTTCAGAATTAGTCAATCCTTCCAAATTCACTATAACTGCCCTTCTTTGTTTTAGATGGTCTGCTATAGTTGCAGCTTCATCATAAACTTTAGGTTCAACTATTACAACTTTCATTTGAGAAGTTGTATGTAAATTTACAATTTTATTTGCTTTTGCAGCACTAAATCCTCCATTTATTTCTTCCTCTTGAACTATATCTTCCATACCACCTTCATATTCATCTTCAACATAATCTTCATCTTCATCAACTATCCAGTTCTTAAATTTAGATATTATTCCATTTGACATTATTAACTTCCTCCTTAGAATTTATTCAGATTTGAGTAATTATTTTTTATTGTAATTTCTTTCTCCAAAGATTGATGTTCCAACTCTAACAATGGTAGCCCCTTCCTCTATAGCAATTTCATAATCGTGACTCATTCCCATTGATAAAACATCCATACCTACATTAGATATGTTTAATTCTTTTATTTGTGTTGATAAATCTTTAAGACCTTTGAATACACCTCTTATTTCATCTTCATCTGCTACAAAAGGTGCCATTGTCATTAGACCTTTTATTTTTATATTTTTATATTTTTCTGACACTTCTTTGACAAAATCTATAACTTCTCCTTTGTCAAGTCCATGTTTAGATTCTTCTTTAGATATATTCACTTGTACTAAGCAATCTATTTCTCTATTTATTTGCTCAGCCCGTTTTTGAATTTCCTCGCATAATGCAACTCTATCTAAAGAATGTATCATACAAACTTTATCTATTATGTACTTAACTTTATTTGTTTGCAAAGTTCCTATTAAGTGCCAATTTAGTTTGTCACCTATAATATCATACTTTCTAGCTAATTCTTGAGGTTTATTTTCACCAACAGAAGTAATTCCTTCTTCCATTGCTTCATTAACTAAATCTACATCAACAGTTTTAGTAACTGCTAAAAGAGTGATTTCTTTACTATCTCTATTTACTTTTTTTGCAGCTTCATCAATTTTACTTCTTATTTCAGATAAATTCTCTTTAACAGAACCCATTATTATCACCTACTTTATCCTTATATTTGTGTTTATTTTGTTAGGTCTTAAAATTATTTTGTCATATAGATTAACACTTTTAACTCCATTTATGTCATTTTTATAATAATCCACAAATACAGAAGATTCATTTTCATAAGTTATCCCTTCTAGTATGACAAATTTTACACTTTGTGATTGTTCATCAATTACATATACACCACGTTTATTGTCTTTTGTTTTTATAGAAGTTTTAGGTATTTTTAAACATTCCATCTGATTATATATTATATCAAATTCTTCGACACTTGTATCCTGATTTCCAATAATTTGGTTACTTATTTTTAATTTTACCATTATTTTATTATTATTTTTATATATTTTGTAAACTTTTGCATCTATTTTTTGTTTGTCATATTCAATTACGACATCTTGATTTTTTTCAAATCTTTTATAATCTTCTTTATCAACATATATTGATAAATAACTACTCTGGTCATTAAAGTCTTTTTCTAGAGTACCTTCTGTACTAATTTTTGCATCGACTACTTCAGATTTTAATACTAATGTATCTACATTCTTACTAATAATCATTACTAAAATATTAAATACTAAATATATAAGAATACCAAGTATCACTAATCTGGTATATTTAACCTTTTTCAAAGACTCTCCCCCTATATAATTTCTTTCATTATAAATACTTCTTCTAAAAAAGGTTTATTCCTTTTTTATATGATAATAATTGTTTTTTTTCATATTAAATTTATTTTTTATCAATCTTCCTATACAAGATTGTATTATTTATATATAATTATATTGTAAAGTATAAGTTTAACTTAGATTTTAAACTTGCTTTATATACCTTTATAGTTATTTTTATTTTTAGATACAATATAAAACCAATTAAAATTTAAAATTACTTTTGTTCTGTTGTCATTAATTAGTTAATTATTTACACATTAGGATAACGTTATCATAAGCAAAAGTTTATGTCCTAAAAAAAATACAAGGAGGATTTTCTTATGTCAGAAATTTTATTAGGAACAGGTTTACTTTTATTGGTTCTATGTTGTTTCACAATTTTTAGTTACAAAGCTCCATATGGTATGAAAGCTATGGGAGCTCTTGCAAGTGCTGCTTGTGCTACTTTCTTAGTCGAGGCATTCAATCTTTCTTTACTTGGCGACGTTTTAGGTATGGAATTTTTTAGAAGTGTTGGAGCCGCTAATGGTAGCCTTGGTGGAGTTGCTGCTGCTATACTTGTGCCATTAGCTCTTGGTGTATCTCCAGTTTATGCTGTTTTAATAGGATTATCATGTTTAGATTTTTCTATATTATCTGGATTCGTTGCTGGATACTTTGTTTCTTTCTTAATTAAGTTTATAGAGAAAAAGGTACCACCTGGAGTGGATTTAGTAGTTGTAATCCTTCTATGTGCACCACTATCTCGTCTTATAGCATCAAATGTAGACCCATTAGTTAATAGTACACTACTACAAATCGGACAAGTTTTAATAGAGGCTACTAATATTAGTCCTATAGTAATGGGAATTATATTAGGAGGCTTAATAACAGTAGTTGGTACATCTCCACTTAGTTCAATGGCGCTTACGTCTATAATTGGTCTTACTGGTCTTCCTATGGCAATAGGAGCATTAGGTGCTTTTGGTTCAGCTTTTATGAACTCAACATTATTTGCAAGATTGAAGTTAGGATCTAAAAAAGATATTATATCTGTTGCTATTGAACCATTGACTCAATCAGACATAATTTCGGCAAATCCAATACCTATATATTGTACTAATTTCTTTGGAGGTGCTTTTTCTGGTATCATTGTAGCTTTGATGGGTCTTGTAAATATGACTCCAGGTACAGCTACACCTGTAGCTGGATTTGCTATAATGTTTGCCTATAATCCAGTTAATCAAGTACTCATAACAGCTGGCTTATGTGCCTTATTTAATGTAGCTGCAGGATTTTTAGGCTCGAAAATATTCAGTACTTTTAAAGTTCTTACTGCTGGTGAAATACGTGGTACTGATGTAGAAAAAGAAATTGCTTAAAAATAATAAGATTTATAAATTAATATTTTAAGTTAATATTTTAAATGATAAAGTTTTATATTGTAGGCAATTTTATTAATTGCAAGCGTTTTATTTTTATATTTATTTATGATTATTATGTGTGTTAAATATTTAGATAGTTTTTTATTTTTTTAATTTACTTTTTATTTAGTTTTTTATTTAGTTGATGTATTAAAAATAAATGTTAGTATAATTTATTACTATTAGATATCATAACTTTTAAGGTACATAAAAAGTTCTATTTAATAAAATTAAATAATATTAAAAAATAAAAGCGATACATGACCTTTTAAAAAGTCTATGTATCGCTTTGTTGTTATCACAATCTCAACAAAAATTTTAAAATTTATTATTTTAATTATAATCTTTCAATATATAGACTCACATAGACAACTTTAATTCTGTCATATAAATCTTTATTTGAATATTATTATATGTAATGTACTTAGTTTTTAAATGAATGTATAGGAGCTGGAATTCTTCCTCCTCTTTGAGTAAACAGTTCAGATGAATTTTTATTTATAGGCATTACTGGTGCTCGTCCTAAAAGACCTCCAAACTCGACCATATCACCTACATCACATCCTGGTGCTGGTATAATTCTAACTGCTGTAGTCTTATTATTAATCATACCTATTGCTGCTTCATCAGCTATCATAGCTCCAAGTGTACCTGCTGTAGTATCTCCTGGCACAGCTATCATATCAAGACCTACAGAACAAATTGCAGTCATAGCTTCAAGTTTATCTATACTTAAAGCACCCTTAATAACAGCATCAATCATACCTGCATCTTCAGATACTGGTATAAACGCTCCACTGAGTCCTCCAACATGTGAACATGCCATAACTCCACCCTTTTTAACTGCATCATTTAAAAGAGCTAGTGCTGCTGTAGTACCATGAGTACCAACAACTTCAAGTCCCATCTCTTCTAATATATTTGCTACTGAATCTCCAATTGCAGGTGTAGGGGCTAATGATAGGTCTATTATTCCAAATGGAACATCTAGTCTACTAGAAGCTTCTTTCGCTACAAGTTGTCCAACTCTTGTAATTTTAAACGCTGTCTTTTTAACAGTTTCTGCAACAACATCAAATGGCTCTCCTTTTACCTTTTCTAAAGCTCTCTTAACAACACCAGGACCACTTACACCAACATTGATAATTCTATCTGCTTCACCAACACCATGGAATG
Organism: Clostridioides sp. ES-S-0005-03; assembly: GCF_020658455.1. Classification (NCBI taxonomy): domain Bacteria; kingdom Bacillati; phylum Bacillota; class Clostridia; order Peptostreptococcales; family Peptostreptococcaceae; genus Clostridioides; species Clostridioides sp. ES-S-0005-03. Next base: position 1,883,458 of record NZ_JACVWI010000001.1, read on the forward strand.
CTCCTGCCATAAATGGGTTATCTTCTACTGCATTACAAAATACTACTAGTTTTGCACAACCAAATCCTTTTGCATCTTTTGTCATTTCTGCAGTTTCTTTTATAATTTCTCCCATTTCTTTTACTGCATCCATATTTATACCACATCGTGTAGAACCTACATTTACTGAAGCACATACCTTATTAGTACTTGCCAAAGCTCTTGGAATTGATTTAATTAATATCTTATCACCTTTTGTATATCCCTTTTGAACCAATGCTGAGAATCCACCAATAAAGTCTATTCCTAAATCCTCTGCTGCTTTATCTAATGTCTGTGCGAATTTCACATAATCTTCTTCATCTGTTGCACCTGCAATAATGGATATTGGAGTTACTGATACTCTTTTATTTACAATTGGAATACCAAATTCACGTTCTATATCCTTACCAACTTTTACTAAGTCTTTAGCAGAATTCATAATTTTATTATATATTTTTTCTCTCGCTTTATCTCCATCAGGGTCTATACAATCTAGTAATGAAATCCCCATAGTTATAGTTCTTATATCTAACTGTTCTTCATCTATCATCTTGATTGTTTCAAGTATATTTCCTACATTCACTGTTATCACCTCCCCTTACTATTTACTACAGATTATGCATTGAATTAAAGATTTCTTCTCTTTGAATTTTTACATCTACTGATAATTTCTTTCCTCTTTCAATTAAATCTTCAACCGTTTGCTCAAAAGAATTTAATGCTTTTTCTAAATCAACTACCATAATCATTGTAAAATATTCTTGAAGTATTTTTTGTGAAATATCTACTATATTAATATTTTGCTTGTATAGCTCATCACTAATTCCTGCTACTATACCTGGTTTATCCTTTCCAATCACTGTTAAAATTGCTCTCATAATAATATCCTCCCTTATTTTTTTATAAATCTTACATTTTTACAAATTGAACTAGTTGCTAACATATATTTCATTTATTTGTTGGTAAATCACTTTTTATGTATATATTTAATATATTTTAATACCTATATATTCATTTGTCAATTTTTTTTCAATATTCTATTATTTTTATACTATTTAACCAAACTGTATATTATATATCATTTTATTAATAGTTATATATAGTTTTCATAATAATGAAAGGCATTACTTAGTAGCTTTATAATTTACTAAATAATACCTTTTTAAAAATTATTTTTTTATTTGTATGAATTCTATTACATTTTTTCTTACACTTGGATTTACAGCTAATATAGAAACAATCATAGTTGGAGTTAATATACAAAGTAAAAAGAAAATCTCTCTATTTAAATTATATTTTTTAAATATAGATTTAAGATTCTCATTGTCATTTGCTATTTCATCATAATTATTTACTCCTGATTTTTCATTGTTTATTTCTTTATTTCCGTTTACAAAAGCCTCTCCATAAGAGAAATATTGATTATTATTGCTAAATACTGATTTCTGTTTTAAATTATAATTGCTATCATCTTCTATCATTAAATTTTTACTATTAAATTTATTTTTATACTCATAATCATTTTCTTTATCAGCATTTATATCAGTATTTTCTTTATTATTTTGATGATTTTTATTATCGACACCACCAGCACTTGGTCCTATGTTATCTTCTGAATCATTTGGTTTTCCTCCATTAGAATCATTATTTTCATTACTACCATTGTCAGTATTTTCTTTATTTTCATTATTATCTTCTTCTTTATTTTTATTGTTATTACCCTCATTTTCACTACTGCCATCTCTATCTGGGTCATCTCTACCACCACCTCCACGATCACCTCCATCTATAATAACGTCTCGGTCATCTTCTGGTGTCATCTGACCATTGCCTCCACCCATCACAAATCCTGGTTTTAAAAATATATTTGAATATCCGTCCCTTAATCCACCTTCTACATTTACTCTAAAACATCTCAATTTAAAATCTTCAAAATCAAGTATAGTTTGGTTACTAATATAATTTAATTCTTTGCTTACCCAATTTATACCATCATCAGAATATTCTACAAATACCTTCTTGGCATTATATGGCATACTGTAATCTAAAATAGCTGAATAACCCTTTTTTGAGTTTATAAAAGATACTTCTAAATCGTTTATAGGTCCTTTATTTGTAACATGAACATATAAAATAGGCGCAACATTATGATTTAGCACTATATTATTTTCATTTAGATATTCTTCTTTAAATTTTCCTTTTATCACGAACTCTGCATTTTTATTTAAATCAGTATAGTAATTTGATAAATCCCAGTCCACATCTAACCTTTTAAACTTTCCACTAGAAGTTTTTAAAGTTACAGTTTGAGGAAATTTTAAATCTTCTATTTTATCTTCTTTTGTTATCATTATTTCCTCTTCAAAGACTCCAATACCTCTGCAATTACACCTTATAATATTATAATCATCATCTTGAGGTATATCTGGCATTATTGTATTTTGCTCTCCTATAATATAGACATTCTTGATCTCTGATACAATTGACCGTCCTTTTTTATTGTTACTTCTTAACCCTAAACTTTGCTGTTTATTATCATCATTGACAATTACTGAAGTATCCTCTATTTCGACTTCTCCCTTAGAATAAATTCCTATAGCATTTTCTCCATCAACTTCAATCGTTTTACAGTCTACTCTAACATTATTTTCCGAATAAATTCCTATAGCGTTTTCTCCACTTGCTTTTATGTTTCCAACCTCACCATAATATGTATCTATAATTAAATCAGCTTCTTCTTCTGCATACAAAGCAGTTCCATTTAAAGCAGTTATATTATCTATCCCTATCCTTAGCTTTCCTCCTCGTTCTACATGAATTACACCGTCTGTTTCACCTTCTCCAATTATATTTAATTCATTCCCATTGATAAAAAAGTTCCCTTTATCTTTTATGAGTATTTTATACTTATTGGTATCTATTGTAATCTTAGTTCCATATGGAATACTAAGTTCAAAATAACCATCTATTACCATATCACAAGAAAGAGTGTAAACTATTTTTTTATTATTATATTCATTTTTCAAAATCCAACTTTTAAAATCATTCAGACAATTATTTTCTTGGGAAAAACTCTTATTTGGGAAAAGTGCAAAAATCATAATTAACAAATTTATAAGAATAAAAGCTTTGTTTGTTTTGCTCATATTTTTCTCCTACTAATTCTCTTATCAAATAAAATTGAGTTATTTTAAACAATTTTACTTATTTTACTATTTAAATTTTATAAATTTATTTATATACTTTATGATACCAGGATTTACTGCTATTATTGAACATAGCATGATTAAAACTACAATTCCAATTCCAATGATGATTCCACTATTAAAATTTTGAGTTTTATTCTGTGATTGAGAAGGAGAGTCTAATTTATCATTAAACTTACCTACTTCAGAAGTATCTTCTCGATTTAAGGCATTATCGTCATTAAATGTATTTTGAGGAGATTTATAATTTTCATTATGACTTTCTGTTAATATTTCCTTTAAACTACTTTCAATTTTATTTTTCATGATTAAATCATTACTCTTAAAGTTTTTGTCTTGATTATTAATGTTTTTGTTTGTTTCATTCTCTGTCTTAATATCTTTTTCATCTGACTTATCATTTTTTTCATCTTGCTGAAGTTTATTGTCTTTTTCTTCATCATTAGATTCTGTATCTTTATTAGAATCTTCAGGTCTTTGCTTATCAATAGCTTCATTCTCATTATTGTCATTTGTATCTCCAATAATCTCAGAATCTTCTCTATCTGGGTCATCTCTACCGCCACCACCACGGTCTCCATCAATATCATCATTTTCCCGTTCATCATCTGGTGTCTCTTGGCTATCGCCACCTCCCGTTATAAATCCTGGTTTAAAAACTATATTTGAATACCCTTCTTTTAATCCTCCTTCCACTCTTACTCTAAAACAACGCAGCTTAAAATCTTCAAAGAAAAGTATAGCTTGGTCTCTAATATCCTCCTGTTCTTCAGATATCCAATTTATTCCGTCACTTGAATATTCAACAAAAACTTTACTTGCACTATATGGCATGTCATAATACAAAGCAGCTACATATCCATTTCTTGTATTTTGAAATTCCAATTCCAAATTATCTATTGGTTTTTTCTCTATAACAGATATATTCAAAATAGGAACAACATCATCATTTATTATAATTTTTTCTTTATTTAATGTTTCTGTTTTAAACTTTCCTGTTATACTAAAATTTTCTTCTTTTTTTAGCTTTTTATAATAATCAGTAAAATCCCATTCTACATCTATATCTATTTGATTACTACTAGATGTTTCTAATACCATATCTTTGGGAAATTTTATATTTTCTATTTTATCATCTTTACTTACTTTTATTTCTTCACTAAATACATTAATTCCCCTATGACAACATTTTACAATATTATATCCAGAATCTTCAGATATGGCTGGTATAAACTCATTATAACTATCAATTATATAAATATTTTTACTTTTTGATACAATTGATTTAACAGTTTTATCTGAACTTCTTAATAATCTAGTTTTGTTGTCATTATCATAAGCTCTTACTGATGTGCTTTCCAACTCAATATCACCTTTACAATATACTCCTACAGCATTTTTCCCTCTTACCTCTATATCCTTATATGGCACTCTAATGTCATTTTCAGAATAAATTCCTATAGCATTATTTCCATTTGCCCTTATATTTCCAATACTTTCATAGTATGAACTAAATCTTAAATAACCTCCTTCTTCAATATATAAGGCAGTTCCGTTGGTAGCAATTATATTATCTATACCTATATTTAATCTCCCTCCTTTTTCTACATGTATTACTCCATCTTCTCCACCCTCTCCTACTATATTCAATTCATTTTCTTGAATTATAAAATTCCCTTGGTCTTTTATTAAAATTTTATATTTATTAGTATCTATTGTGAGTTTAGCTTCATCTGGAGTGAAAAACCTATATTCTTCATCTATCACCATATCACAAGAAAGAGTGTAGACCATCTCTCCAGTATTGTTTTTATTTTCTTGATACCATATTTTAAAATCTTCAAGGCAATTATCCTCTTGTCCAAAGACTTTATGTGGAAAACTTATAAAACATAAAAATATTATATTTACAAAAATAAATATCTCATACTTTCTCATACTACACCTCTAGAATTTTTTTAGCTTAAAACAGCCTTGTCTAAAAATATACTTTACTCATTATAATTTTTCCACAATTATCAATTATTGTCAATTTATATAAAAACTTTTATTGATTTTTATAAATAAAAAGCTACTTGTTAAAGTAAACAAATATTTTACTTTAACAAGTAGCTATATTTTTATAACAAAATAGTTATGATATTAGAACTTCCTTCATTTACAATTTTTTGTAGAGTCTTTTGCATCTTGACTCTTATTTCCTCTGGCATAGTATACAATTTACTTTGAAGCTGTTCTTTTACTAAATCATGAAGTGACTTCCCAAACATATTTGATTCCCATAAATCTGCTGGTTGCTCTTCAAATACCTCCATAAGATATTTTATCATCTCCTCACCTTGATTTTGATTTCCAACTATAGGAGAAACTTCTGTAGATATATCTGCTTTTATAATGTGAAGTGATGGTGCGTTAGCTTTTAACTTAATACCATACTGTTTTCCTTGTTTCATTATTTCTGGTTCTTCCAAGCTAAGTTCTTCTAAAGAAGGGGCTACTACTCCATATCCTTTTATCTTAGCATCTATTAAAGCGCTTTCTATCTTATCATACTCATTTTTAACTTTAGATAGTCTAGTTATCAGGCTAAGTAATTGATAATCCCCTTCAATTTTAAATCCACTTTTTTCTTCAAGGACATTATAGAATAAATCTTGCTTTGTTTGTAAGTCAATGTTTATGACACCTTCCCCTAACTCTACATGGTCAACACCTGTATCATCTAAAAAATCTAACTCAGAGAAACCTTGCATAATTCCTTCTATATCTCTTATTTTACCTATATCTATAATGCTCTGTTTTAATGTTGTTATTATACTGCTTTTTATCCAGTGATTTCTCTCAAGACCTTCCACCCATTTAGGTAAGTTTATTCTTATTTCTGTAAGTGGGAAATCATATAGTACAGTTTCCATAACTTCTTCTATATCCTCATCTTCCATTTCAACTATATTCATTGGAAGGACTGGAACCTCATATTTTTCCTCTAATTCATTTCTAAGCAGACTTGTTTCTTCACTTCTAGGACTTAACGTATTTAAAACTACAGCAAATGGTTTTTTAAGATTTTTTAATTCTTGTATAACTCTCTCTTCTGGCTCTACATAGCTTTTTCTATCAATACCAGTAACTGAGCCATCTGTCAAGACAACTATTCCTATTGTAGAATGGTCTTTTATAACTTTTTTAGTCCCTATCTCTGCTGCTTTCTCAAATGTCATAGCTTCTTGTGACCAAGGAGTGGATACTAATCTTTGCTTTCCACCTTCCTCATGACCTAAAGCTCCTTCAACTATGTATCCAACACAATCTACCATTCTCACTTTTAAAGATACTGTGTCTTTTATTTTAATTTCTACACCATCTGCTGGTACAAATTTTGGCTCTACTGTCATTATAGTTTTGCCTGAACCACTTTGAGGTATCTCATCTCTTGTTCTATCTTTTTTGAACTCATTGTCTATATTTGGGATAACCAACTTTTCCATAAACTTTCTTATAAAAGTTGATTTTCCTGTTCTTACAGGCCCCACTACTCCAATATATATATCCCCCTGAGTCCTTTTGGATATATCTTCGTATATGTTATTATTCATATTATTCCTCCTATACATCTAATCTTATTAAATTATATTTAGATTTCGAGGTTAATATTCTTAAAATAGAAAAATAAAGACCAGCAATATTAATTTAGTTTACATATAGAAATTTGCAAATTTCAATGTAAATTAAATTATAATGCTAGCCTAAATAGTAATGTATTATATTAACTAACTTTAGTAGTATTTTCATTTGACTTACTATTCATTTCAATAAGCTCTTTACGTCTTTCTTTAGTCATATTCATCCATATAAATGTAAACACCAATCCAATTATGGCTACTATAGTAAGAACAATGAAGTAGTACTTATATCCAGTTACACCTGGAAATGCATCTAATATCTTTCCTGCTGCTAGAGGACAAAGTACTTCTGGAAGATATCCTAATGTAGCAACTATACCTATAGCAGTTCCTGATATTGATAGTGAATAATTACCTTCTTCAAGTAATGAATAATGTAAACCTTGAATTGCATACATAGATACATATATTGCAACACATCCAATCAATAGTACATAAATCATAGAAGATTTCGTTGGTGTAAAGATTACACCTAAAAGTCCTGCAATCATAAGTATAAATCCATAAGATATAATCTTTGATGAACCAACTTTATCTCCAAGCAATCCAGAAGCAGCTGATGCTACTGGTCTACAGTACTGAGCTAATATTGATATTGCAGATGCAAATACTACAGTAGCTCCAAATGCTTCAGTTGAATACGGCGTAAAATAATAAAATGACATATTAGCTGAATATGAACAAAACATTATTATTGTTATTATCCATGTATGAGGCATTTTTATTACTGTAAAGAAAGCTTCTTTATCAAATTTGGCTGATACCTCTTTTTCATTATCTTTTAACTTAAAAAATACTAATAATCCAACTATTACATTTATAGCTGAATACAGTACTATAATAGCTGTAAGACCAGATTTATCACTTACTTTTGATGAAATATATCCAAATAATATTAAGACTATAGATAAATGAATTGCATTGGTAATTCCACGACCACTTTCCATAAATCCAAAAGCTTTTCCTTGTTCATTTTCAGATGCTAACATCCTGACAGCTTTTACAAGAGCTGGCCAAAAAGTAAGTATTGTTGTTATTCCCCATAAAGCATGGATTAAAAATACAACAATATATGGAGGATAAAGCGTTAATACAAGACCAGATACCCCTGTAATAATTAAAGAACCTGAAAGTAGTTTTCTGGCTGAAATACGGTCTGCTAAGAAACCACCAAAAAGGTATGATACCATTGCAAGTAGACCATAAATGCTTCCTAAACTCCCCATTTGTGTATTTGTAAGATTAAATGCTTGTGCAAAAGTGTCATAGTAATAATTCTTTAAATATGGTAAAGCATATATAAAGGCTCCTGCTACAAAGAGTATTATCAAGACTTTGAAATTTTTCCAAATGCTTGGTTTATTCACTTCAACTGACATATTTCCTCCTTATGTAAATACTCATAAATTTTTATGACAACTAATTATTGATTTTTTAACATTTCAATATATTATAGATTTATTGATATGTTAAGTTAATTTATCCATAATTTTTAGTGAACTAAAGAGATACGCTTTTAGTTCACTAAAATAATTATATTTTTATTTATAGGAATCTCCAGAATTATTAGATACCTTCTTTTCATAGTTCTTCCATATCATTAAACCTGTTATTATAACAAAAAGACCTCCACCTATCATTTCAATCTCATAGACTATATTATCCTTTAAAGTCTCCATAACTGGTGCTGTTGAGAAAAGTATCCCTACTACAGTCACTACAAGTACCATTCTGGCTATATTGATACAAACTGAATCACTTTTTGCAATTGAGTATGGTCTTTCTTCGTTTGGTCTTGTCTTTCTAAGTCTTATATATGACGTAAAAAGTAATACATATGGAAACAAGGCTGTTAATGCTGTCATAGTTACAAGGACATTATATATATTATCTACTGACGGCAGTAAATTTGTTCCTATAAGAAGTAGACTCACTATTATAGCTTGAATTACTACAGCATTTGATGGTATATTGTGTTTATTTGTAACAGTTAATTGCTTAGGAAATACACCTTCTTTTACATTTCCAAAAAGCATCTTTACTGGACCTGCTATATAAAGTATTAGTGCTCCAAGTACTGATAAAGTTATCCCAAATGCTACTACTCTTATAAACCAGCTTCCTATTCCTAAATCTTGTGCAACTTTAGCTAGCGCATCTAGTATTCCTGTCGATGCTGCAATTTCATCTGGAGGAAGTATCATTGTTATTGCTACTGAACCTAGGATATAGATTCCTCCTATTAAAACAGCTACTGTCAATATAGCTTTAGGGAAGTTTTTCTTAGCATTATCCATTTCGGTTATGAAATTAGCAGTTGTTTCAGCTCCTGATAGTGCAAATATTATAGCAGATATAGAAACTAGTGAATTAGCATCTATCTTTGGTATTATATTTTGGATTGTATATACAGATGCTGATGGAGCTTTTTTGAGAATAACTACAGACATAAATGCCATCACTATAAGTAATATAGCAGGAATTGTAGAACCTAATGCTCCTGTATTTGTAAAGAATTTTCCAAATGCCATTCCACGAGTACTTACTAAGGATAACATCCAGAATATTATGAGTGAAAGCACTAAAATAAACATCTTATTGTTTGATAGAGCTGGATTTCCAAGCATATAAGCAATATTTATAGCTAAGAATGTCAAGAATGAGGAATACCAAAATATCTTTGATGTCCAATTTAACCATGACACCATAAATCCCCACTTCTCTCCATAAGCCTGTTTAACCCATTCTCCAAGTCCACCATCTTTTGGATATGTTGCAGCCAACTCTGCACATATAAGTGATGCTGGAACAAAGAATATAAAAGCAAACAATAACCAAACTGGTATCGAACCAAGACCCAACCCAAAACTAGAGGCAGTAGATTTAGCTATCCATCTAATCCCAAATAATGCTGATATATTCATAAATACTAAATCCCAAAATCCAATCTTCTTTTTCACTGTAATTCCTCCAATTTCAAATTTACTTAAATTCATACATATGTACTAATTTAAATATCAAGTATAAGCTCTTCAACACTTCTTGGATAATTAGTTATAATTGTAGCACTATTTTTACCTACTATTGCTGTATCTGAATGTCTAAATCCTCCAATTCCAGGTATATATATTCCTGGTTCCATAGAAAATACCATTCCTTCTTCTAATATTAATTCATTGTCAAATCTTAAATATGGTTCCTCATGTTCTGATAAACCTAAACCATGACCAATTCTGTGATTTGAATATAACTCTAGACCATGCTTTGCAACAACAGCTCTTGCTGCTTCATCCACCATTCTTGCTGGTATACCAGCTTTTATTGTATCTAATCCAGCTTGTTGAGCTTCTACTGCAATCTTAAATACTTCCTTTTGTCTTTCTGTTGGCTTACCTATAATAAAAGTTCTTTCATTTTCTGCTCTATAGTTTTCATACCAAACCTGTCTACTATGTATTACTATATCTCCTCTTTGAAGTATCCTAGTATTGGAGTCTAAATGTGGTTGTGCTGTTCTATCGATGCCTGAACAAGTCCAGTTTGCAAATCCGATATATGTATCAGGATAATTTTCAGATACATATTTTAGTAAAGCATTATCCCCTGCAACGTCAAATTCCAATTCACTCATCCCAACTCTAACATTTTCCAAAGAACCTTTTATTCCTATATCAGATAAGTAACCAGCTATCTTTAAAAATTCTATCTCTCTTGCATCTTTTACATATCTCATTTCAAATATTTTACTTCCAACATCTTTAATAGCAAATGATTTCTCAGTTATATATTCTGAAAAGCTTGCAGATACTATATCTTTTTCTATCCCAACAGTTATTCCTTTAGGATATCTATTTAAAATTATATCTAAGTAATGTTTATGTGATATTCCATGTTCTTTCATCTCTGGTATTTCATAATATACATATACATTATCAACTTTTGCAACTTCTTTAGCATGTAGCTCCTCTAATCCAGGTACTATTAATTCTATTTTATCTTGAGTTACTACTGTTACAATTGGTCTAGAGTAAGTTATTGCTTTAAATCCACTAATATAAAATTGGTTGTCTGGTTCAAATATTAGGGCAATTTCGATGTTTTTTTCATTCATATACTTTCTTAATCTTTCTAGTCTCATATTATTTGACATAGTGCACCTCTTTCTCAATATTTAGATAATTTATTCAACACAACAAAGATAAACATATTATTTTAAAATTATTAACATTTTTATTAATTGTTGTATTCGTATGTAAATTAAATTTATTTGTGATTATTTTATCATAATCATGATTATTTTGTCAATCATGATTTAATTTTAAAATATTTTTTATATTATTATGATTTTAAATTATCTAAAATATAACAAGTATACATTATATTTTGGAATATTATTCTTGATTTATGGTAAATTTAATGATAAAATCACGATTATATAAACTATATTGATTATTTGTAGGTGAATAAAATGACAAATAAAGAGTTACAAAAGAAAAGGATATTGATGTATTTCATAGAAGCTGCTCAAAACATTATGGAAAATGAAGGAATAGAAAATATTACACTTCGTAAGGTTGCAGATATGGCTGGCTATAACAGTTCAACCCTATACAACTACTTTAAAAATTTAGACCATCTAATATCATTTGCATCTATAAAATATTTTAAAGATTATAACTTGAATATTTCGAGGTGTATAGAGAATGTAAATGATGAATATAAGAAATATATAATTATGTGGAAATTATTTTGTAAACATTCTTTTGAAAATGCCCAAGCTTTTTATCAGGTATTTTTTAACTTGTCCAGTGATGAGCTTAGTTATATAACAAAACAATATTATGATATGTTTCCAGAAGATTTAGGTATTCATGACAGTGATATATCTTTAATGATTACAGGAAAAAGTATAAAAGAAAGAAATAAAATACTGTTGAACAATCTTGTAGATACTGGATATATACCAGCTAAAGATTTAGACATAATCAATGATATAATTATTTCTTTTTATCAAAATCTATTATTCTTAAAAAAGAACACAGGAAAAAATTCTAATGATGATGAATTAACTATGAAAATGATTTCTTCTATTGAATACATAATAAAACATGCTAAGTAATATTAAAATAGCCCTCTTTATATAAAGAGGGCTAAAACACGTCTATTATTTTTTTATTTTATTATGCAATAAATTTATATATCATCACCTAAAACTACTTCTTCCATTTCGTGCTTTTTGCTTCTCATCATTAGCTCTATTCCAACTTCTTTAGGATTTGCACCTTTAGTTATCACAGAATATATAGCATTAGTTATTGGCATATCTATATTCAGCTTTTCAGCAACATCATGTGCTACTTCAGTAGCCGTTATTCCTTCTACAACCATCTTTACTTCTTTTAATGTATCTTCTAAGCTCATACCTTGTCCTATAAGTATACCCGCTCTTCTATTTCTACTATGCATGCTTGTACAAGTAACTATTAAATCTCCAATGCCTGAAAGGCCTGCAAATGTAGACATGTTAGCTCCCATAGCAGTACCAAGTCTACTCATTTCACTAATTCCTCTTGTCATAAGAGCTGCTTTTGCATTGTCACCATACCCTAAACCATCACATATACCAGCACCGAAAGCTATAATATTTTTTAATGCTCCTCCAAGTTCAACTCCAACTATATCTGGATTTGTATAAACTCTAAGTTTAGGGCTCATAAATAAATCCTGTATACTCTGTGCTATTTTTAATTCTTTAGAGGCTACTACTACTGTAGTAGGTATATTTCTTGCTACTTCTTCAGCATGAGATGGGCCAGATAGTATTACATATGGATTTTGTGGCAATTCTTCTTCACATACCTGAGACAATCTAAGTCCAGTGCCTTTTTCAAGACCTTTTGCTACATTAACGATAATCTGTCCAGCTTTTACAAAGGGTTTTATTTTTTCACAAGTACTTCTTACTGCTTGAGATGGAACTGCTAAAACTATTACTTTGCAATTTTCTATAGTTTTTTCTATATCAGTACTTATAGTTATATTATGTGGAAATAATACTCCTGGTAAATAGTCTGTATTTTCTTTAGTCCTGTTTATTTTTTTAGCTTGTTCTTCTTTTCGAGTCCACATGCTAACATCATTACCTTTATTTGCAAGGCCTAAAGCTAATGCACTTCCCCAACTTCCAGTACCTAATACACATACTTTCTCCATGTTTAACACCACCTGAGTATAATATATTTACTATTCTTTCTTTTGACCAATTTTTCTTTCTGTCCCATTTAATAATCGCTTTATATTTGCTCTGTGATTATATATTACTGATATGGTTAAAAACAAAGCTACAACTAACCCTGCTTTATTTTTTGCTATAATCATAAATATTGGTGAACAACCTATACCAACAACAGAACCTAATGAGACATATTTTGTTATAATTACCACCAATATAAACACTGCCAAACACATTAATGTTATTGCTGGATTTACAGCAAGCATTGCACCTAGTGAAGTTGCAACACCTTTACCCCCTCTAAATCCTAAAACTGCTGGCCAATTATGACCTGCTACAACACATATAACTGCTAGATATCCAGCTAAAAGAGTATCTATACCAACCAACTTTGCTGCAATTTCCGATATCAAAACAGCAATTACACCTTTAAAAACATCACCTAAAAAAGTCATTGCTCCTGCTCTTTTCCCAAGTGTTCTAAGTACATTTGTCGAGCCTGCATTACCCGAACCTTGAGTCCTTATATCAACCCCAGCAATTCGCTTTGCAACTATATACGAAGTTGATATATTGCCTAATAAGTATGCAATTACAGCAATAATTATATAACTAAATATTTCCACTGAACTTACCCCCTTTAGTTATATTTTAGATATTTACTTTTTATTTTTTTGTCTATACTCAAACTTTATAGAAGTTCCTTCAAATCCAAAGTTTTCTCTTATCTTATTTTCAAGGTATCTTTGATATGAGAAGTGAGTTAAGTTCTTGTCATTTATAAATAAAGTAATTTTAGGAGGTCTAATGTCTGTTTGAGTTCCATAGTAAATTTTTAATCTTCTACCTTTATCAGATGGTGGCTGATTTAACATTACAGCTTCTCCAATTACTTCATTTAATGCTGAAGTTGATATTCTCTTAGAATGCTCATTTGATACATATTCAACTGTGTCTAATATTTTATTCATTCTTTGATTAGTCTTTGCAGAAACAAATACTATTGGAGCATACATCATAAATGGGAATTTTTCTTTTATATCTTTTGTGTAATTACTCATTGTCTTATTATCTTTTTCTATTAAGTCCCATTTATTGACTACAAATATACATCCCTTGCCTTCATCATGTGCTATACCTGCAACTTTTGTATCCTGTTCTGTAACGCCTTCCAAAGCGTCTATAACTATTAACACAACATCTGCTCTATCTACAGCACTCATAGCTCTTATTACGCTGTATTTTTCTATCGTCTCATATATTTTGCTCTTTCTTCTAAGCCCTGCTGTATCTATAAGAAGAAACTTCTGTCCATTTTTTTCAAAATAAGTATCTATTGCATCCCTAGTAGTTCCTGCAATTGGACTTACAATTACTCTTTCTTCTCCTAATATCTTATTAAGTATAGAACTCTTTCCTGCATTTGGCTTACCTGTTATAGCTACTCTTATTATATCTTCTTCATACTCTGTATCTAATCCTGCTGGAAAATTTTGAACTATCTCATCTAATAAGTCTCCAAATCCCATACTATTGGCTCCTGACACTCCAAAAGGAGTTCCAAAACCTAATTCATAAAAATCGTATATATTGTCAAACTGACTTTGACTATCAATTTTATTAACCACTAAAATTACTGGTTTTTTTGTTTTTCTAAGTATCTGAGCAATTTCTTTATCAGCAGCTGTTATTCCAGCCTTGCCATCAACTATAAAAAGTATTACATGTGACATATCCATTGCAAGCATAGCTTGATTTCTCATTTGAGATAATATTATATCTTCGCTATCAGGCTCAATACCTCCTGTATCTACTAATGTAAAATATTTATCTAACCATTCTACTTCTGCAAATATTCTATCTCTTGTAACTCCTGGTGTATCTTCAACTATTGATATCCTTTTTCCTGCAAATTTATTAAATATTGTAGACTTACCAACATTTGGTCTCCCAACTACAGCTACAACTGGCCTACTTATACTCATGTTGTTTCTCCTTCCATCTTTTGTTTTCTATTTTAAAATTTTATCCACAAAATCTTTTCCTTCATTTAAACATGGGATAATTTTTATTTTCATAAGTTCTTCTAACTGATTTAGTTCAATATTATCTAAGAAAATTTCTTCATCTGCTTTTAACATACTTCTTGTTATATAAAGAGCTTCTCCCAATTCCTTATGCTCAAGTTGCTCTTTTAAATCTTTAGCTGTTAAAAGGCCTGATACTGTTATTGTTTCTCCAAAAAACTTGTTTTTTATTTCATAAACATCTATTTGAAGATTTTTAAACTTGTCCATCATAGCATCTGCCATACTTTGTATAAATTCATATGCAGAATGTCCAGTAGCTATTGATACCTTTTTATCTCTTTTGAGAATATTCTCAGACAATGTGTTTAGATACTCTTCAATATCTGTTTTTAACTTACGTATCATACCTACACCATCTTCAAACTGTAAAAATCCTTCATACTCTTCATATCCAGGCAATTCTCTACTAGATAATATATAAAATTCATCTGATAAAAATGCAAATCGAGTTCCTATTTTCTCAAGATATATCTGTTGTATTTCATGTATTTGCTCTATAGTTTTACTTGCACCCTTATTATCAAATATATTTAATTCTACTAAATTTTCTCTATGCTTTGTAATTCCAACTGGAACTATAGCAACACTATTTACATATGGATAAAGTTGAGCTAATTCTTTTATTGTTCTATCCAATTCCTTTCCATCATTTATACCTGGACATAAAACAATTTGACAGTTCATCTCTATATGAGCATCTGCCAATCTCTTCATTATACCATATAATTTTCCTGCAAATTTATTACTTATCATTTTTTGTCTTAATTCTGGATTAGTTGTGTGCACAGATATATTTATAGGACTTATTCTGTATTTAATTATATTATTTATATCTTCTTCGCTCATATTTGTAAGTGTAACAAAATTTCCTTGTAAAAAAGACAATCTTGAGTCATCATCTTTAAAATAAAGTGTTTCTCTCATTCCTTCTGGCAATTGGTCTATAAAACAAAACATACATTTATTTCTACAACTTTTAGCTTGGTCAATTATTGGATTTGTAAATTCAACACCCAAATCTTCATCATAGTCTTTTTCTATCTCATATATGTAGACTTCGCCATCTTTTTTTTGTATCTCTACCTCTAAATACTCATCACTTAGTAAGAATCTATACTCTATTATATCATGTATTGGCTGTTCATTTACAGATATAAGTAAATCTCCTACTTCTATACCTATTTCTTCTGCAATACTATCTTTGTAAACTTTACTTATAATATTATTTATTTTTTTTACATTTACTTCCATTTTTTTCACCACTCTTTTATATTCATCAATATTTATTATAATATATTTTCATATACAGTTTATTACTTTATTATATTTTACAATAGCATTTTTAAACATTTCATGTCATAATAACACATTTTAATTCTAATAGTCAATATAAGTAAATAGCTATAAAAAGATTAAAACAAATAATATTCAAATTTAAATATTTTATAAATTTGAACATTATTTGCTCTTAAAAGTATCTTATCGTTTTAATGCTTTACTATTATTAATGTTCCATTAGTCATATCGTGAACCATTCCACCTACACACTTTGACATGAGCATCGCCTTATTTTGCAAGTCTTTTTCATCATTTGCATAAAATATTGGACAACCTCCACCATTTCTCATATTTTTATCTAGTGTAACTATTGCTAGGGTATATTCATTTAGACCTATATCCATTCCCATTTTATGCACTTCCTTTCTTTCCTATTTTATAGTTTTTCAGTGATAAGTTTTTACCTTTAGAACTTGAAAGTATTGGACATGATTTTACAGCTTCCATTACCTTTTCAACATTCCTATCTATTGGTAAATAAGCAATCATTATACTTTCATCATCTTTATTTCGTCTAGGTAATGGTACAAATGCAGGTTCTTCATAATCTCCATATAAACCTAATCTTGAATATATATTGTATACTATAGCTTGTCTTTGACCCGAATCAAATAATATTCCTGCATTAGCATAATCTCTATTTTTAGGAATTATTTGTATTCCTACACCTCTATTAATATATACTTCTCTATCACTTTTTAGACCTATATTTGTTATTCCTTTTAAATCTCCCACCTTCAATATAGATTCATTTACGAAGCTAATATCAGCAGGCATTACATCAGCTATATCTCCAATACTTTTTCTAGTAAGAAGTTTTTTAAGTATGAAAGCTAATAATAAACCACAAATTGAACTTATTATCAAACTCATACCTTCACTTATTTTAGTTTCTTCAATAATTACATAATATAATCCTATTGTTAAAAAAGATGTAACTATGCACATATAATTTCTTACTTCATAAGTTCTAGCTATCTCTTCTATAAATGCAGCTCCTCTTTTTACAAGTTGAACTTCTTCTAAGTTTTGTAATGTATTCCTTCTATTTGCTCTTACTTGTCTAAACTGTTCTGCTGCCAAAGATAAAAATGTTATCGATGTATAAGAACGATTTATAAGAGCTGGAACTAGTAATGCTCCTAATGCCGAAGCAACAAAGGCTAATATGAGCTGAGATAGTAAAACATTTGGTTGTGTAGGATACTGTTTTTGGTCTAAATTCAACATTATAACTCTTGATGTTATACCAATAATAACTGCAACAAAAAATACTCTATCCATTAAATCACTCCTAAAATATCTAATATAAAATGTTCACTTATAAATCTACAAAGTCTTTCTAGAAAAATCACTCTGTTTTCCTTTTGATGTCTCTATGATAGGAGTACTTTTTACTACATCTATCATTACATCTATATCCTTGACTATTGGTATATATGGTATAACCACAGTGCTTTTTTCTAAGTTAGTTTTAGATATAGCTACAATATCAACCTCATCTACATCTTTATCTATACCCATATGAATAAATAGATTATGTATTATAGCTTGTCTTTGTCCTATATCATTTACTATCCCAAATGCACCCAAATCTCTTGGTATAATTTCTATAGCTAAACATTCATTTTTATATTTTTCTCTTGTATTCTCTAAACCTATATTAGTTATTATTACACCATTTACTTTTAAAATAGGCCCTTCAAAACTTACTTCAGCAGGAACTATATCTGCTATATCTGCTATACTATTTCGTCTTAGAAACCTTCTAAAAATTAAACCAACCAAAGCTCCTGCTATAACAGCTAGTATTGTACAATAAATAAAGCTAAGGTCATATCGTTTTGAAACAGTAATATAAACTATAGAAGATACTAATGCAGAAAAAAGACTGATATAACTTCTAGATTCATACGTAGATGCTATTTCTTCTACATAAGCATCTCCCTTTGGTACTAATTCTTCATTGTCTATATTTTTTAATGTTATTCTTTCCTGCTCTGCAAGACCTTGAAATTGTTGTATCGCTACTGCAAAAAATGTTAATGCTGCAAACTCCTTATCTATAAGTGCAGGTAATGCTATTGCACCCAATGAAGCTGAAAGCCCTGATATTATTATTTGCTCTAAATAATCTTGTGGTCTCGATGGGTATTGCTTGTCTGTAACTCTTAAAACTAATCCTCTACATAATATTCCTATAATTACTGCTACTATAAAAGAGTGTCTAAATAAATTGGCACCTAATAAGCTTTCTTCCATTTTCTCAGCTCCTTCTCTTATATAGTTTGTGCAAAAAACAAAAAAAATTTCCTTCTATTTAAGGAAATTTTTTTTGTAGGATTGTAACAATAAATTCGCTACCAATACCAAGTTCACTTTTTACTTTTATACATCCATTTAATGATTTGACTATATGCTTCGTTATAGCCAATCCTAAACCCGTTCCTCCTACATCTCTACTTCTTGCTTTATCTACTCTATAGAAGCGTTCAAAGATACGTTCTACATCTTCTTTTGGTATTCCAACACCATTATCTATAACTTTGATTATTATTTTTTCTTCATCTTTTAAAACTACCACTTGTACAATACCATTATCTTGAGTATATTTTATAGCATTATCAACTAAATTTAAAAATACTTGTTTGATATAATCTCTATTAGAAAGTATGTTTATTGATTTATCATCACATTTATATAAAACTTCTATGTTTTTTTCACTAGCTGAACGTTGAGTTATTTCATATACTTCTCTAAATACATCGTATATTACAACATCTTCCATTAGAAGAGTGTCTTTATTTTCTACAAATGATAATAATAATATGTCGTCAATCAATCTTTTTAATCTGTCTGATTCACTTTCTATTATTTCCAAAAACCTATTTCTAGTGTTTGCATCTATATTTTCATTGGATTTTAATGTTTCAACAAATCCACTTATAGATGTAAGTGGTGTTTTAAGTTCATGACTTACATTAGCAACAAAATCACTTCTCATATTTTCAAGCTTCACTTTTTTAGTAATATCTTCTATGTTTACTATTGAGCCAATTATTACATTATTGGTATTTTGAAGATAAACTGGATCCACTTTTATTTTGTATACTATATCATCTTTAGTAGTAATCTTTGCAGTTTCATTTTCTTTAGAACCTATAAATTGAAGTATCTGCTTTAATATTTCTTCTTCTTTTATTACAGCATTGATATTATGTCCTTCAACTAGTTTGTTTGGTTCACTCTTTATCATTTCTTTAGCTTCATCATTTATCAATAATATGTTTCCATTTACATCTATAGCTAAAATTCCATGAGATATACTCTTTAATATAGACCTTAATTGTAAATGTTTATATTGTACTTCTTCCAATGTATCATCCATATTTTTTATCATATGATTAAAATTTCTGGCTAATTCGCCTAATTCGCCTTTAGCTGATATATTCAACCTAGCATGAAATTCCTTGTTACTTACTTTTTTTGAAACGTATATAAACTCTTTTAAATATTTTCTTAGTGTTACTGTATATCTTACAGACAATATTACAATGGCTATAGACAACATAACAATAAAAAAATATATGCTATTTAATTCTTCCACAAGATAACACTCCTAAAATATAACTTTTTCTAATCTATTTTGTATCCTACACCTCTTATAGTTTCTATATATTTTTCTGATTTATCTTCATCTTCTATTTTTTTTCTTAAATATCTTATATGGACATCTACTGTTCTAGTTTCTCCATAGTATTCATAGCCCCATATTTTATCTAAAAGATAGTTTCTTGAAAGTACTTTACCTTTATTCTGAATTAATAATTTTAACAGTTCAAACTCTTTAAGTGTTAACTCTATCTTTTCAGAACCTTTAGTAACTTCATGTTTTGATAAATCTAGTTTTAAATTACCTGTGGTAAGTATATTATTTTCTTCGCCTGTACTAGTTAAGTTATATCTTCTTAAAACAGAGCTAACCCTAGCTAACAATTCTTTTATACTAAATGGCTTGGTTATATAATCATCAGCACCTACTTCAAGCCCTTCAACCTTGTCATTTTCCATATTTTTAGCAGTAAGCATTATAACAGGAATATTTTTCAAGTCTTTATCACTTCTTATTTTTCTCAATACTTCTATTCCACTTATATTTGGTAGCATCCAATCTAAAAGTATTAAATCTGGTTTAACTTCCTTAGCTTTTATAAATCCATCAAATCCATCATATGAATAACTAACTTCGTAGTTTGACACCTCCAAATTGAATTTTAATAGCTCAACTATATGCATTTCATCGTCTATAACAAGCACTTTAGTATTCATTAAAAAGCTCCTCTCTATTTTATCTGTAGTACCGTTCCTATTCGCTCTGATGCCTTATTATGTTTTCTATAAGAGTGGAATTCATCTGCTCTACAACTAGTGCATAGATTTAAATTTATTATATTTTCTTTTTTGACTCCACTACATCTCAGCATATACTCATTAATTTTCCATAAATCTAAATAGTAACTTCCCTCTTTTATTATATAGAACTTTTCATCATTATTTGTAAGAATTGTGTTAAATTTTTCTACTAACTCCTCAGAAACTTCATAACAACAAGGTCCAATTGATGGTCCAATTATACATATCAAATCTTCAGGAGCTGTTTTATAAGTCTCAGACATCAATTTTATTGTTTTGTGACCTATATTACTAAAAGTACCTTTCCAGCCAGCATGTGCCAGTCCTATGGCTTTATTTTTAGCATCTATAATTGATATAGGTACGCAATCTGCTGTAAACAATAAAAGTGGTACTTTCTCTAAGTTTGTTATAAGTGCATCTCCTTCTATTCTTTGTCCTATATTCTCTCTACTAACTATGTTAACTATGTCTGAATGTATTTGAGAATTACTAGTTAAATTTTCAAACATTAAATCGCATTCCTTGCAAACCCTTAACATGTCTTCTTTACTTTTTGCATCTATATTTTTACAAGTTATAACTAGATTTATAGAATTTAATTTTTTATCAATTTCTTTACAATTGCTACTTAAGTTAACATACTCTTTAATATCTTCTACACTTTTTAGATTTATATAATCTTTCATCATTTGTCTCCTTTTTCTATTAGTATACTTTTAAGTTCATTTACAAAAGTATTTATATCTTTAAATTGTCTATACACAGAAGCAAATCTTACATAGGCAACTTCATCTAAATCTTTCAATTTATCCATTACCATTTCACCAATTTTTTTGGTTTCGATTTCTTCTATAAAGCATTTATTTATTTCATTTTCAATATGTACAACTATATTCTCAATATCTTCAACAGATACAGGTCTTTTTTCACATGCCTTTAATAGTCCATATTTTATTTTTTCTCTATCAAAATACTCTCTACTATTATCTTTTTTAATAACCATTAAAGGAGTAGTTTCTATTTTTTCATAAGTAGTAAATCTCTTTTTACATAATTCACATTCACGTCTTCTTCTAATAGATTTTAAATCTGTATGTCTAGAATCTATTACCTTTGATTCTTTATAATTGCAATAAGGACATTGCATCTGTATTCCTCCTTTGTTTAGCTATATATCAAATTCATCTAAGCTTAATTCTGAACCTATATTTACTATTATTGTATCACAACCTATTTTAAGTATATCATTCCAAAATATAACTTCTTCATCCCCTCCTCTTGAAAAAAAACTTCTACTTCCATCTCCAAAAATGGTAAATGAGACTACTTTTCCCTCATGAATATCCATATCTATGTCGATTATGAAACCCATCCTTTTTCCATTTTTTACATTTATAATTTCTTTTTCCATTATATCAGAAACTCTAATCATATTATACTCACCCTTCCTTTAAAAATAAATATGTATTTGGATAAAAAAAAATGACCTATATAGGTCATTTAAATTTAAAATTATGTTTACATTCCATGGATTACTTATACATACTTTCTCATATTTTTTAAAGCATTTTTTTCAATTCTTGATACTTGTGCTTGAGATATACCGATTTCATCAGCAACTTCTATCTGAGTTCTTCCTTTGTAAAATCTTAAATCTAATACCAACTTTTCTCTACTATTTAATTTTTTAATAGCTTCCTTAAGTGATATTTCTTGCAACCAGTTTTCATCAGTATCTTTTTTGTCTTGAACCTGATCCATTACAAATATGGCATCTCCATTATCTTGATATACTGGGTCAAATAAAGATATTGGATCTTGTATAGCATCAAGTGCCATTACAACTGACTCTACTTCTAATTCTAATTCCTTTGCTATTTCTGATACTGTTGGTTCTTTTGAATTTGTTCTAATTAATCTTTCTCTAACTTGTAGTGCCTTATATGCTATATCTTTTAATGATCTACTAACTCTGATTGGATTATTGTCTCTTAAGTATCTTCTAATTTCTCCTATAATCATAGGAACAGCATAAGTTGAAAATCTGACATTTTGACTTAAATCAAAATTATCTATAGCTTTTATAAGACCAATACAACCTATTTGAAATAAATCGTCTATATTTTCTCCTCTGTTGTTAAATTTTTTTATTACACTCAAGACTAACCTTAAATTTCCTCTTACAAATTGTTGTCTGGCTTCTTCATCACCACTTTTTATTTGTAATAAAAGTTCCTTCATTTGCTTATTTTTAAGAACTGGAAGTTCAGATGTATTAACACCACATATTTCAACCTTATTAACTTGCATACATTTCAGTCCTCTCTCAAAAAGTATTCATCTATTGAAATTATTTACATTTCCAATTTTTTTATACTTTTTAAGAAGAATTAATTTAGCATTATACAAATTTTTTCATTTCTTTTTGTAATCTTGAAATTATTTTCTTTTCAAGTCTAGATATGTAGGATTGAGATATTCCAAGCATTCCAGCAACTTCCTTTTGTGTTTTTTCAATACCTTTATCTATAAGTCCAAACCTTAATTCCATAATTTGCTTTTCTCTGTCACTTAATCTGTCAAGTGCCATAACCAATAAATCTCTATCTATTTCTTCTTCGATTATTTTATATATTTCATCATTTTCTGTACCTAAAACATCTGATAATAGAAGTTCATTTCCATCTAAGTCTATATTTAAAGGCTCATCAAATGATACCTCCGTTTTCTTTTTATTATTTTTTCTTAGATACATTAGTATTTCATTTTCTATACATCTCGAAGCATAGGTTGCTAATTTTATATTTTTATTTAATTTAAAAGTATTGACTGCCTTTATCAAACCTATAGTCCCTATAGAAATTAAATCCTCTACATCTATCCCTGTATTTTCAAATTTTCTTGATATGTAGACTACTAATCTCAAATTTCTTTCTATTAAAATTG
Organism: Clostridioides sp. ES-S-0005-03; assembly: GCF_020658455.1. Classification (NCBI taxonomy): domain Bacteria; kingdom Bacillati; phylum Bacillota; class Clostridia; order Peptostreptococcales; family Peptostreptococcaceae; genus Clostridioides; species Clostridioides sp. ES-S-0005-03. The sequence continues at coordinate 1,907,390 of NZ_JACVWI010000001.1, forward strand.
ATTTTACGGTTTCATCAGTTTCTAGCTTTTGCAAAAGTTCCATTTCTTCTGCTGGTTTTAGTGGTGGAGGAAGAATATTGGCTCCACCCATATAGTATATTCCTTTTGGCTTTATTATTTTTAATTTAATACCTAACATCGTAATAAAGCTTATGATTCTTTCTTTTAATCGTAACATCCTTTGTCCCCCTTAAATTTTTAGCTAGAATCCAGGCAATATATTTGGATTCATTATTGCCCCATATTCTCTATCATTAAAATTTGAAATACCAAGTATTATATTTCCTATCTTTTGCTCATCTACCTCTACATAATCAGCTTTTAGACCAATTATTATGCTTGTCTTATTACTTCCAGCATGTTTATAAGGTATTATTCTAACTCTCCCTGAAGTTCTGTCATCTAAACTACATATAATTTCCTGAGCTTTTTTCATATCTATATCTTCATAGTTAATATTTAATAGATTTTCTGGAATCAATCCTTCTAATACACTTGATTTGACTATTATTACATCACTTTGACTTATTGGGTCTTTTAATAAATTTCCACTATCAACTAATGCCTTACAGCAAAAGCTTTTTTCTAATAAGTTTATATTTATGGTCTTCGTAAGCTCTTTGATGTATTTAAGCATCTTCAAGTCTTTGTAAATGTACTTTAATAGTTCACAACTTACATAAGTACATGCAATTAAAAAAGATATTTTTAAATGGCTTATTCCTGTAAAATAAATTACAAAATAAGTACTTCCAGAAATAAAAATATTTACTAAATAAAAAACTAATGCTACATGAGCATAATCTTTCTTGCTCTTAGTCCTAAATGAAATTAAAGTTATAATACTCATGATTATTATTTTAAATGGCACTGTAAATAGTATATCCATTGATGGGTATAAATAAGCAACAGAGTAGGCTCCTCCTAAACTAGCCCCCAGCAACTTATTTTTTCTAGGATTATATTTTTTAGTAAGAATAGAAGTACAACTTATAATAATATAATTTATTACTAGGTTTTCTATAACATAGTACTCAATATACACCATGTATCCCCCCTTAAAACCTTTAAACATATTATAAGATAGTATGTACAAAATTTTATGTCACTTTTGACAGTCGAATCCAAAACAAATTCTATTTAAAAATAACAATGATATATGTCTTATACTTTATGTCGTCAAAAGATATTTTTTTAGCATCAAAGAAATAGACTTTTTTGTAGAATTCAATATATCTAGGTAGAAGTTATTCAACTCTACCTTTGGAATATTTCCATAAAAAAAGACTATGCGACTTAATAATATAGCAAGTAAATCGTTTACTTGTATAAAATTAAATTGCATAGTCTATAAATCAAATATAAAATTAAATTATTGTGCTAACAATTCATTTGCATATTTTGCAGATTCATTTAGTGCTTGTTCTGGAGTTTTGTCTCCAGCTATCATCATTTGAAGTTGTTTCCATAAGTGTTCATATATTTCTACTCCATGAGGTCCAACTGTTAATGGTCTGTACATATTTTTATCTTTTGTTACCATTTCTTCAAATCTTGGGTCTCCTTGATATTTTTCACCTTTAGCAACTGGTGCTCTTGGTATCTCTTTATGGAAAGCTTCCATTGAATCTTTGCTTAACATATATTCAAGAAGTTTAAATCCAAGTTCTTTGTTTTTACACGCTGACATTAAAGTTAAATCATCTACTGAGGCAAAACTACCAACTGTTTTATCTTCTAATGAAGTTACATATCCCCAGTTTAAGTCTGGGAATGATTTATCAAAAGTACTTGTAGCAGCAGAAGACAGCATTATAGTAAATGCAGCTTTTCCTGGTCCAAATACACTTTCAACCATCTCATTACTGTCTTTTGATAAAGCATTATCTGGTATATATTTTTTCATATCATTTATAAAGTTTGCAGCTTTTAATCCTTCTTTATTGTTAAATTTAACTGATTTTAAATCATCATTATATATATCTCCACCAGCTTGCCATAGATATGGATACCAGTTCCAGTTCAAACTACCAAACACTTTAGAACCCCAACCTTGTGCAAGACCCCATTGGTCTATTTTTCCATCTCCATCAGTATCTTCTGTTGCTTTTTCACATATTCTTTTAAAATCTTCCCACGTTTTAGGAGGTTTTTCTCCCAATTTTTCTAGTATATCTTTATTATAGTATAATACACCTGGATTAGCAGCTTCTATAGGTAAACCGTAAATTCCACCCATCATTTTTGCATTATCTAAGTATAAATAATTATCTGAAGTTCCTGATTTTTCTAAATAAGGAGTTAAATCTTCAACTGCTCCCATTTCTATAAATTGAGGAAACATTTCTGCATACATATACCCTATATCTGGCCCCTCACCTGCACTGATTGCAGTAGCATATTTTTCTGCATAATTATCCCATGGTACTATTTGGAATTCAATTTCACAGTTATTTTCCTTTTCAAATTTCTCAAGTACTGGTTTCCATGCATCTGCATCATGATCTGTTAACGGTGCAGACCATACAACTAATTTTTCTTTGCCATCTTTGCCTTTAGATTCTTCTTTTTTTGTACATCCAGCAAGAAGTGATGTTGACAAAATAGCAACCATGGCTAAAGAAAGAATTTTTTTTAGCTTAATCATACTTAATCCCCTTTCAGACTTTAATTTCTCTTTTTCCTCAAATTTTTACAATTCAATTCAGGTTTAATATTACCAAATAAAAATGTCATTGTCTAATTATAAAAAACTATAACCATTTATATAACTATCATTTTTTTCTATACTCAGTAGAAAAAACTTTACTTTTTTATTTTTTTTGATATTAAAATATGTTAAAAAAAATAGGAGATTAAAGTACAAAAAATAAAAAGAAGTCTATTGACTTCTTTATAAGTTTACATATTATCTTCTTCTTCTTAAAAATGTAGGTATTTCCATGCTCTCATCATCATCTTCTTCTATTATACTTGCCTTTTTAGGAGCTTCTATCTTTTCTTCAACCACAATTTCTTCTTCTTCTATTTCTTTTACAACTTGTTTTACAGTTGTATTCAGAGAAGACCTTATACTTGATTTAGGCTTAGTATCCAAATCTAAAATCCCACCTTGTAAACCTTCAAATCCTGTTGCGATTACTGTAATCATTATTTCATCGCCTAAATCTTCTTTTATAGAAGCACCAAATATAACATTTGCTTCTGGGTCACAAGATTCCATAACTAAAGTAGATGCTTCATTAACTTCAAATAATCCTAAGTTAGGACCACCTGTAACATTAAGAAGTACTCCTTTTGCTCCTTGTATTGATGTTTCTAAAAGTGGTGATTGGATAGCTTGTCTAGCAGCATCTATAGCTCTAGTTTCTCCACTAGCACTACCTATACCCATATGAGCAAGACCTTTATCTTTCATTATAGTAGTAACATCTGCAAAGTCTAAGTTTATTAATCCTTCAACTGCTATAAGGTCAGAAATTGATTGTATACCTTGTTTTAACACATCGTCTGCAACTGCAAAAGCATCCAGCATTGAAGTATTCTTTTGTACTATTTGTAAAAGTCTATCATTTGGTATTGTTATAAGAGTATCTACCTTTGACTTAAGCTCAGCTATTCCACCTTCAGCATTTTTCATTCTTATCTTACCTTCAAATGCAAAAGGTTTTGTAACTACACCTACTGTAAGGATACCCATTTCTTTAGCTAGGCCTGCAACTACTGGGGCAGCTCCTGTACCAGTACCACCACCCATTCCAGCTGTAACAAATACCATATCAGCTCCTTGAAGTAGTTTTACTATTTCATCTTTACTTTCTTCTGCAGCTCTTTTTCCTACTTCTGGATTAGCTCCTGCACCAAGTCCTCTAGTTAATTTTTCTCCTATTTGAACTTTATATTCAGCCTTTGATGTATATAAAGCTTGTTTATCTGTATTTACTGATATAAATTCAACGCCTTTAAGTTGAGCTTCTACCATTCTATTGACAGCATTGTTTCCACCGCCACCTACACCTATTACTTTAATTTGTGCACATTCTTCTAATTCTACGTCAAAGTTTAGCATCATAAACCCCCTTATCTCATGATTCAAAGTTATCGTATGTATTAATTATATCATTTTCTTCTTTTATTTTGTTAACCTTTAAGTAACATATTCCACAAAAACGTAAATTTTCCTTTTTAATTTTCTTACTTATATTGTCAAATATTACTCTTTAAGTATAAAATATTTTATGTATATCTCAAAAGTTCTTTAATTTTTATGTTTTTTATTCATAATATTGGCAATGATATAACGTCTAATTATAGATAAATTATTAAATAGTCTCATCCCAAAAACTAATACTGCCACATAGTAAAGTGAAATTCCCAACTTTTCTCCTATATAAGTCAATAATATAGCCAAGATAGCATTACCTATGAAACCAGTAACAAAAATTACATTATCATAGTTATCTTCAAAACTGGATTTTATAGCTCCAAATATAGAATCCATTATTGCAAGAATAGCTACTGACATATATATCGAATAATCCATAGAATATGTAAATGGAATGTAGTAACCTACTACCACACCAAATGCCAATCCTCCTAAAATCCATATCATAAATCCTCACCTCTTTATTTTACTTTGAAACACAACTATATTACAATCCTTTTTATTAATTTTTTTTATTTTTTCTTTATTTTTTTGTATTTTTCGTTTTATTTTGCAAATAAATTCACTCTATTTCCATTATTTTCCTCTATTTTTATATTAATCCCATATATATCCTTTAGAGATTTAGCATATGATTCTGGAGAATTTATAGCTGCACTCAATAAATCTATATCTCCTATAGCTTTTATTATAAATGGTTGTCCATATGTAGTATCATTCACTGTAATAGTTGCTCCTGAACATTTTATCTTACTTGTTGACAATACTCTTTCTCCATTTATAGATATTGCTTTTGCACCTGCTTTTTTCAAATCATTTAAAACTCTTAGAATGTCAATATCATGTATAATCAGGTCGTTTGGATTTTGTCCATCTTTTAATTCTCTTTCACTATCCTTCATAGTAATAGTTATTCCTGGACCTGTGACAGCTGAATAACCACTTAACTCTTTAACTTCTTCAAGTTCTTTTTTCATCAATGTTTGAATAGATTCATTTCCATTATTTTCTGCTTGCTTATATTCATCTAAAGTCTTTTTGTTACTTTTAAGAGCTTCTTTTAGATTTTTTATTTCCTTATTTGTATTTTCTATCTCACTTTCAATATTTTTAGTCTGGATCAATGTTATATACACTTTATTTGGGTTCAGTGATTTTATATAAGTTGATATGAAAATGCCTAATATGAATGCTCCTAATATAATCATTTTCTTTTTCATACTATTATTTCCTCTCTACTTTATCTGTATCACCATGTCCATTTATTTTTACATTATCATCTTTAATTACTTTTACCTTTGCATTATAATACGTTTCTATTTCCCAGACAATACCATACTTTATATTGAGCGCAGAAGCTAATGTATCAGAATCACCAATTGCCTTTATTGTAATTGGCTCCTTTATAACAGTGTCATTCATATAAAGTTTATCTTCTTTCAAATACATATATGTATTTGAAACTACTCTTTGATTATTTATAGATATGGCACTTGCTTGTGCTGAATTTAATTTATTTATCATTGACAGTAATAAATCATAATTATATAGTATACTGTCATTTTTATCAAAGCTTCCTAAAGTTTTTGTAGAATTTATTTCAACTTCAATACCTTTTCCTTCTACATCTGTATATCCAGCTAAAGTTTCATATTTTTCTATTTCTGATTTAAGTATATCTTGCTCTCCTTTTTCACTTTTACCTCTATATGTCTCTATATCTTTTTTTACACTATTAATTTCTGATTGAAGATTTTCTTTTTCTTTTTTTAGAGATTTAAGTTCTTCTGTAAGTTGCTCGCCTCTCTTAAAAGTCGTCATTCCTCTATTTTCTATATTAATAATTTTTAGTTGTAAACTAACGAGAACTCCCAATACAATACTTCCTATAATTATACTCTTATTTATAAACCTTTTTTTCAAAATATCACTTCCTTACAATTGTCTATCCTTCTGGACTATATACAGCTAGCTTTCCATAATTTAGATTTATAGTCCCACCATTGGTATTTTTATTTTGCAGGTCAATCAAAATTTTATTTACCCTAGATATATTATAATCTAAGTTATCATCATTAGAAAGTAAGATTTTTATATTGCTTCTCGTAAGCATATCTACATTCCCTTCTTTTTTAAAGTTTACATAATTTATTTTTCTATAAATACCTTCTTCTTTTAAATAATTTAAAGTCTTAAATACACTCTCTTTAGTTTTATAATTTTTAAATTTTATTGATTTTGTATCATTAATACTATAATCTACTTCCACTATCAAATCATTTTTACTTTCATTAGTGCCTTTTAATTCCTCTAATAAGTTCCCTTTTTTATCTATATAACAATAGTTATCTTCATCCTTTAATACCGCAAAAATTTCTTTTTCTTTTAAGCTTATAATTATCTTATTTGGAAGTTTCCTTTTTATTTCTACATCTTCTATATACGGATTTTTCATAAGCTTACTTTTCATGTCTTTAAAATTGTATGCAAATATATTTTCATGTGAACTTACATTTAACGCTTTCATTATATTTGACTTGGTGACTCTTTTATTTCCAATCACATCTATCCTATTTACATCAAATAAATCACTCCCTACAATAATACATATCCCAAAAGATAGCATAAGTATAAAAACTAAAACTATCATAACATTATTCGTATTTAGCTTCTTTCTCCTCTTCAAATACAATCAACCCCTTTGGTTAATAAATACACCTTTCGAGTTTATATTCCCTACAAAAAAAATATAATATTTAAAGTCAAATTTTCTCATTTTCTTACAAAACAATCTAATAAAACATTAAAAAAGAGGATTAAATTGATATTTCATCAAAATAAATATAAAATACTATATGTATTTTATAACTTAAAACTTATATACACATAAATAAACCCCTAATTTAGAATAATTTAGAAAATCTAATATATTATAAATTAGGGGTAAATATTTATTTATCGTTTCTTTATTCCTATTACTTTAGCCTGACCTTCTATACTTGGAGCTGCTTCTTTCTTTACTTCCTCAATAGCTTTTTCTTTTTTTGGTTTTTTAGCTGTTGATTTTTGTGTTGAGTTATATACCTTTATTATCTCATCATATATAAGGTCTATAGCCTCAGGTCTACCTATAGTTTTACTTGCATTTGCCATATCAACTAAAAGTTCTCTATCTCCTAAAAGTTTAAATACGGCTGTATTCAGGCTTTCTGGAGTTAAGTTTTTTTCCAAGATTGCAATCCCTGCCCCTTGCTTCTCTATACTCTTAGCATTGTACTCTTGATGATTTTCAGCAGTATATGCTTTAGGTATTATTATAGAAGGTTTACCAAGAGCTGTTATTTCAGCTAATGAAATTGCTCCTGCACTACCTATAACTAAATCACTTGCTGCAAGTGCATTTGCCATATCTTCTAAATAAGGTACTACTTTTTGGTATGGTTTAAGATTTATATTACTGATACTTTCCATAAATTCTTCATAATAGCTTTTTCCTGTTGCAAATATAAAAGCTATATCTTCATTTACCATATTTTTAATGACAAGTCTCATTGCATCATTTATTTTTCTTGAACCTCCACTACCACCGTAGCAAAGTACCATTTTTTTCTCTTCACTTATTCCTAAATTTTTTCTTGCGATATTTTTTCTTGATAACAAAATTTCTTTTCTAACTGGATTTCCTGTAAAAACTAATTTTTCTTCTGCTGCCTCAGGGAATCTTTTATGTGAATCTTCAAAACTTGTAAGTACCTTTGTAACTGTTTTAGATAAAATCTTATTAGTTACCCCAGGAAAAGAATTTTGCTCATGTATTATAGCTGGTATTTTTCCCATAGACGCATTAAATAAAACAGGTCCACTGACATATCCACCAGTTCCTATGACTACATCTGGCTTAAATTTTTTAACAATTTTTCTTGATTGTTCCAATCCTTTAAAAAGCTTAAAAACTCTTTTTACATTATCGAAGTCTATTTTTCTCTTAAATCCTTGTACTGTTACAGTTTTCAATTCAAATCCATACTTAGGAACTATTTCTGATTCTATTCCTTTTTCCGTCCCAACAAACATTATCTCGGCGTCTGGATGTTCATCTCTTATTTTGTTAGCAATAGCTATAGCTGGATATACGTGTCCTCCAGTTCCACCGCCTGATAATAAAACTTTCATCAAATCATCATCTCCTGTTAATTAATTTTGACATGCTTTGAGATGTTCAACACTATACCTACAGCCCCCATAAAGATGGTGAGTGAGGTACCTCCATAACTTATAAATGGTAGTGCTACACCTGTAGCTGGCATTGATGATGTTGCAACTGCTATATTTAAAGCTGCTTGTATTCCAATTTGTGCCCCTATACCTATGACAACCATACAAGCAAATACATTAGAAGTCTTCAAAGCTATTCTTACACATCTGTAGACTAAGGCTACAAATAGCATTATAACTATTATACAACCAATTAATCCTAACTCTTCTCCTATTATAGCAAATATAAAGTCATTTTGTGGCTCTGGTATATAAAAATACTTTTGCTTACTCTTTCCTAAGCCTAAACCAAACAGTCCTCCTGAACCTAATGCATATAAACCTTGTATTACCTGATACCCCTTACCAAGTGGGTCTTGAAATGGATCTAAAAAAGATGTAACACGACTAAGTCTATACGGTTCAGCAATTACTAATGCAGCAAATAAAGCAGCCCCACTTCCTATCATAGCAAATACAATTTTCATATCCATTCCAGCAACAAATATCATTACAAATGTAACTAGAATTACAGTACCTGCTGTTGACAAATTTGGTTGAAGTATTATCAACGCAAAAAATATTCCTGGAACTACGAGAAGTGGTACAACACCTTTTGTCAAAGATTTTATTTTATCATAATTTTTCTCAATCAATTTTGCAGTTAATATTATTGTAGCAAACTTTGCAATTTCTGCAGGCTGAAATGTTAAAGCACCTATCCCTAACCATCTTTTTGCTCCGTTTGCTTCTATTCCCAAAGGAGTTAAAACCAACAATAATAATACTACTGCTATAGCTCCAATTGCTGTAGCATTTTTCTTCCAAAAATTATAGTCTATTCTAGATGTAATAATCATAACTATAAATCCTAGTATAGCATATATTACATTTTTCTTTAGAAAATAGTATGCATCATTGTGTTTAAATGAAGATTGTATAAAACTTGCACTAAACACCATAACTATTCCTACAAATACTAAAAGCATAGTAGTATAAAATACTACTCCATCAAATTCAGTCTTCATCCTTATGTCAATTTGTTTTTTCAAATTTTCTTTAGGCATCCAACTAATCTACCTCCATTCTTCCATCTAAGTAAGTTTAGAGGTAAGAGATTATTTTAAATTGTTTACATTATCTTTGAAGTCTTTTCCTCTTACTTCAAAACTTTCATACATATCCCAACTTGCACAAGCTGGTGAAAGAAGCACTATATCTCCATTTTTTGAAATCTCATGAGAAGTCTTAACTGCTTCCTCCATATCTTTTACTATATGTATGTCATTAAATCCTTTATTTTTAGCACAATTTTCTATCTTTGGTGCAGTTTCTCCTAATAAGATTAATGATTTGACATATGATTTTGCAATTTCAAGAAGTTCATCAAAGTTGCTTCCCTTATCCATTCCTCCTGCTATAAGCACTATTGGTCTATTATAAGACTGTACAGCTTTTATAGTAGAATCTGGATTAGTTCCCTTTGAGTCATTTACATATATTACATTATCTAAGTTTCTTACAAACTCTTGTCTGTGTTCAACTCCTTTAAATGTCATCAATACATCTTTTATTACTTCTAAATCTACTTTACAAACATATGCTATTGCTATTGCTGCCATACAATTTTCTAAATTATGGCCTCCAGGCAAACTTACATCATCTTTATTTAGAAACTTAATCTTATCCTCTATATCTATTATTATGTCATTATTTTCTAAATATACTCCTCCATTTACTCTATGAGTTCTTGAAAAGTAAATTACTTTGGCATTACATTTATCAGCTAGGCCTCTCACTATTTCATCATCATAATTTAATATACAAAAATCTTCATCATTTTGATTCATAAATATTTTTGATTTAGCTTCTATGTACTTTTCCATAGTATGATGTCTATTTAGATGATCTTCTGTAATATTTAATATTGCACTTACTTTAGGTCTAAATTCATCCACACTTTCAAGTTGGAAACTACTCAGTTCAGTTACAAGTATAGATTCTTCATTTGAAGTTTCTATAGTATCTATTACAGGATTCCCTATATTACCAACTACATATGTATCTTTTTTGGCACTTGAAAAAATTTCTCCTACTAAGCTAGTTGTAGTTGTCTTACCATTTGTACCTGTAATCCCTATAAAAGTTGGATTATTTGACAATTTAAAAGCTAATTCTACCTCACCAATTATATACTTGCCTGAATTTTTTAGCTTCAAAATAAATGGCAAGTCTAATGGTACTCCTGGAGATACTACAACCATATCTACATCGTCTACAGCCTCTGGATGGCATCCTAATATGTATTCTATGTCATTTATAGATTTTAATTCATCAAGTATGTTTTTTAATTTATTTTCATCTTTAATATCATTTACAATTATACTTGCTCCTAATTTATCTAAATGTTTAATTGTAGATATACCAGTTTTTGCAAGCCCTACTAATAAAACTTTTTTTCCATTTAAGTCCATTTTTTATTCCCCCTAGGCCTAAAATACTGCTATTATACTTATCCAAGCTAAAACAACTGTAATAATCCAAAAAACAAATACAACTCTTGTTTCTGGCCAACCACATTGTTCAAAATGATGGTGTATTGGAGCCATCTTAAAGAATCTCTTTCTAGTTACTTTAAAATATCCAACTTGAATTAAAACTGATAGAGCTTCTGCAAAATAAATGCCTCCAATTATAGGTATTATAAGCACTGAATTAGTTAAAACTGAAAATGCTACAACCGCACCACCTAATGCCATTGAACCTGTATCTCCCATAAACACTCTAGCTGGATATGAATTAAATCCTAAAAAGCCTAGACATGCTCCAACAGTTGCTGCTGCTAAAACTGCAACTTCTGTATTGCCTGCAACTGAACTTGCAAACAACATAAAAAATACAGAAACAACTAAAGTCACTCCTGATGCTAGACCATCTAGACCATCAGTTAAATTTACAGCATTTACTATTGCTACTATTATAAACATCATTATTGGTATATATAGTATTCCAACATTTATTACAAAATCTGTAAATGGTATCATAAGTTGCGAAGCACTTGATGACGATGTATACTGATAAAAAGCAACATAAAAAGATAATGCAACTTGAAGGATTATTTTTTGATATGCTTTTAGTCCAAGTGACCTTTTTAGCTTTATTTTTATAAAGTCATCTAAAAAACCAATAAAACCAAAACCAGCAATACATATAAGACCTACTGCCATGTCATGACTAACTTTTACTCTTGTAAGTCCAGTTATTAGAATTGCAACAATCATTATAATTCCACCCATAGTCGGTGTTCCATTCTTAGCTAGATGTGTTTGAGGTCCATCATCTCTAACTGTCTGACCAAATTTAAATTTCCTAAGCATTGGTATAAATATTGGTCCTATTATAATTACTATCAAAAACGCAATCAATGCGGTGTACGTAAGCTCTGTTATTCCTAACATCATAAAACTCCTCTCCCTTGTCAATCAACTCATTAGTTTAAGCTTATTTATTTAGATATTCAACTATTTTTTCTAATTTCATGCCTCTTGAGCCTTTCACTAAAATAGTGTCTCCTGTTTTTATTAATTCATCTAATCGATTAAATACATCGTCTCTATTTTTAAAGTGATATATATTGGATGAATCGAATCCTAATCGTTTTGCTTCGTCTCCAATAAACACTGAGTTTTCACCTATAGTTATTATGATATCAGTATTATTCATAGATGATTTTCCAACTAATCTATGACCATACTCTGAAATTTCACCCATCTCAAGCATATCTCCAAGTATTGCTACTTTTCTACCTTTATATCTACCAAGTATTTTCAAGGCTGCTTCCATAGAATCTGGACTGGCATTATATGAGTCATTAATTATTGTTAATCTTTCATTTTTTATTATATCTAATCTCATTTTTGTCCCTTTGAAGTTTTTTAAACCTGTTTTTATACAATCCAAAGAAATATTTAAACTCATGCCAACTAATATCGCCGACATAGCATTATATATATTATGCTCTCCTATTGTTGGTATAAATATTTCCTCTTTTTTTCCATTTATGACACACGTAAATGTCAAACTATCTTCTTCCATAGTATAATCTTCACAATAAATGTCATTATCTTTCTTAAATCCAAATGTTTTTAACTTATATACATGCTCTTTTTCTTTTAATGTAGATAAAAATTTATCATCGCCATTTACAATCAAAGTATTTGTATCATCAAAATTTGAAGCAATCTCCAGCTTTGCCTTTAAAATCCCTTCCTGTGAACCTAGGTTTTCTATGTGTGACAATCCTATATTTGATATAACTGCAATTTTAGGATTTACTATGTCCACCAAATACTTTATTTCATTAAATCCAGACATTCCCATTTCTATTACAGCACACTCATGTTCTTTATTTAAATTAAACAAAGTCAAAGGAACCCCAAAATGATTATTTAGGTTCTTTTCATTTTTCAAGATGTTTAATTTTGCAGAAATAGCTGCATATATCATATCTCTAGTAGTTGTTTTTCCTACACTACCTGTAACACCTATAAATGGAATGTCAAATTTTTCTTTATAATATCTGGAAATATTTCCTAGAGCCAAAGTTGTATCTTTTACCTCTATTAAATTTATATCCGAACTTTCTAATTTTATTCCATTACTTTCATTTTTTATAAAAGTTTTGCATCCACTATCATATGCAGACTTTATAAAGGTATGCCCATCTAAATTTTCTCCAACTATGGCTACAAATGCATTTTGTGCATTTGCTTCCCTGCTATCTATAACTATATCACTTACACAGTCATTATAATCTCCATATATTAACTTTCCATTAGTTGCAAGTACTAACTCCTTTATTGTTAAGCACTCCATTCTCAAACTCCTCCTTATAAAACATTAGCTATATTATCTTAGCAACAAAAGGCAATGTATACCGTTACATATACATTGCCTACGATAACTCTTAACTTTATAATTATATACTATATTTCTGTTTTTTTGAAGATGTTTATGGATATATGTTAATTATCTGTTACTTTTTAGTTTTCAAAATATAGTGTTATACTTGAATCTTCATTAACTTTTATTCCAGGTTTTGGAAAAACATCCTTTACTTTTGTATCCTTTGGAATTTCTATATCTGTATCTAAATTTGGTTTTAACTTCGCATCTTCTAATGCTTTCACTGCATCCCCAATTTTTAAATTTCTTACATCTGGTACTTTGACTTGTTTCTTTTCATATTCAGCTTTTTCTTCTTCTTTATATACTGGTTTGACCCCTAAATATTTTAGAGAATCATTCATTATTTCTTTTACTATAGGTCCTGCTGTAGTACTACCAAATGCACTTACTCCTGTTGGCTCATCAACAATAGCAAGAACTACAATTTGTGGGTCATCACAAGGTGCTATTCCCACGAATGAACATATATATTTTCCTTGAGCATATTTACCATCTATAACCTTTTGAGCTGTACCTGTTTTCCCACCTAGTCTATATCCTGGTATATATGCAATTTTTCCTCCACCATCAGTTACAACTGACTCTGCAATCTCTAACATTTTTTTAGATGTTTCTTTAGATATAACATTTCTTACTTTTTTTGGTTTTACTGTCTCAGTTATATTACCTTTGTTATCAGTATAAGATTTTACTACTCTTGGTTGCATTAAATCTCCACCATTTGCTATTGATGATATAGCTGTTATAAGTTGTATTGGAGTTACTGATATTGATTGACCAAATGATATTGTAGCTAACTCAACTGGACCTACATTTTTTTCATTATACAATATTCCTTTAGCTTCTCCTGGTAAATCTATACCTGTCTTATTCATAAGACCAAAAGATTCTATATAATCATACATTTTACCAACACCTAATCTACTTCCTAATTCAACAAACACAGGGTTACAAGAATTTTGTACTGCTTGTTTAAACTCTTGTGTTCCATGAGGTCTATAGTGTCTCCAACATTTAATCTTTCTTCCTCCTACAGTTACACTACCTGTACATGTGAATTTCTCACCATCTTTTATTACTCCTTCTTCAAGAGCACTGGAAGATGTAATAAGTTTAAATGTAGAACCTGGTTCATATGTATCACTTACTGCTGGATTTCTCCACATTTGATAATAACCCTTTATTTTGTCTTTATCGCTATATTTTTCAAGTTCTTCTTGATAATATGGATATATTGGCGTTCTTGAGTCGTTAGGGTCATAATCTGGTTTTGATGCTAGAGCAAGTATATCGCCAGTTTTAGGATTCATTGCTATTGCAGTGACTTTCTTTGCATTATTTATTTCATAAGCCTTTTGTACTGCTTTTTCAGTATAATGTTGGATTACTTCATCTATAGACAATACAAGACCATTCCCCTGAACAGGTTCATAATATTTTTCCATACCTTGTGGAATTTCTCTACCTGAAGCATCGGTACTTACTATTAATTTTCCAGCTTTTCCTTTTAATTTTTTATCATATTGCATCTCTATACCAGATATCCCTGTTGCATCTGAAGAAGTATGACCTATTACATATGGTGCAAAATTTCCATAAGGATAATATCTTTGATTGTCTTCTGCTACCCATATTCCACCTAATTTAGCATCTCTTATTTTACTTGCCTTATCATCATCTATCCATCTTTTGACCTTTACAAGAGCCATATTTTTTTTGCTTATTAAAGCATAAATATCTTTATAATCTTCGTCCAAAATTTCAGCCACTTTTTCAGCCGCTTCTTTTTTATCTTCAACTTCTACAGGTTTGCACCAAACTGTATATTTAGTTACACTTACTGCCAATTCTTTCATGTTTCTATCATATATAGTTCCTCTTTTAGGCTCTATAGGTATATCTCTTGTTTGTTGTTCTAATGCTTTTGTACTCAACCAATTACCTTTCATAAGTTGTAGGTATCCAGTCCTAATAACAAGGCAAAAAAACAGTGCACATGCTAAAACAAGAACAAGTACCAGTCTTTTTTTGCTTATCCTTTTTACTTTTCTCAAACCTATTCCCCCTAGTTATCCACATTTATATACTTTATTTGTCCATCTTTTGGATAGTCCATATTGAGCAATTCCTTTGCTTTTAACTCAATTTCTTTTATTGATGTTTTTTCAGTTTCTTTTGCCTTTAGTTCCTCTAGTACTATCTCTTTTTTTCTTAAATCTTTTTGTAAATAATGAATATCATATTTCATTTCTGAAATTTTTGAATAACCACATAGATTCAATATTATTACTACGAAAGTTGTAATCAATAAAATACATTTAGCCCCTATTTTTTTATTAATTCTCTTTTTATAATTATTCTTTTTTTTATTTTTATATTCATTTAGATTATGTATTTTATAATTTTTTTTCAAATTATCACCCCGATAATATAGATTTTTAGATTTTCCTCTATACTATATTTGTTATTAATCATATCTCTTCCTTTAAAATTTCATCGCTAAATTAATACACTGTTACACAATCTATTTGTAATTTTTTCTATACACAACAAAAAATCTATAGATTCACTAATTCTTGAATTCAAACCTATAGATTTTACACTAATTTTTATTTATTTTTATCACTATATATTTTCTTTAACATATAAATCAATACACTTAAAGCAAATAATATTAAAAGTCCTGTCATCATGACTTTAGCTCCACCAGTCAACATACCACCAACATAAGAATATACAATGGTTGCTGGTAATTGTCCTACTCCAGTAGCTATAAAGAAAGATATAAAACTCATGGATGTTAGACCTGCTGCATAGCTCACAAGGTCAAAAGATATAAAAGGAAGCAATCTTGCAATTAAAATCGTATGTTTTCCATACTTATCAAAAAAACCATCTATACTTTCTAGTGCAAATTTGCTTGTAAGTTTTACAACTACATCTCTACCTAAAAATCTTCCAATTACAAAACAAATTGCAGCACCTGCCATTGCACTAATCCATGACAGTATAGCACCATTTACCCATCCAAATAAGGCTGCATTTGCAAAAGTAATTAAAAATGCAGGAAGAGGTGCAGCTATTGATTGTAATATCATAAGTGCAAATGATATTATCGGTGCCCAAACTCCAAATGATAATATGTACTCCTTAATTGCATCTAGATTTAACATACTCAGATAAAATATCATCTGATTTACCATTTTTTTAACAGGAGGTATAAAAAAGTAAATACCAAATACCCCCAATATAATACAAATTTTTATTAATAATTTTTTATGCTTATTCTCTATTTTTCTCCACTCCTAATATCTACTTTAGTTATATTATAACAGAAAATATTTTTCTATATTGTCGATTATATCATAGTTGTTTTCTATTCTAATAAAAACTATAATAGGTTTTAACTATAATTAAGAAGTTTATTATTTTATTACATCGCTAGTCCTTACTCTCAAACTATATAAATTATATTTTTTCCGCTACTCTCAATTTAGCACTTCTTGAACGTGGATTTACTTCTATTTCTTCAGCACTAGGTAATATTGGTTTTCTAGTTATTATTTTTACTTCAGATTCTTTATCACATTGACATATTGGTAAATGCTGTGGGCATATACAATCTGATGCGAGATATTTAAATGCATTCTTTACTATTCTATCTTCTAACGAATGAAATGTTATTATACAAATTCTACCATCTTCATTCATTATAGAAGAGGCATCATTTATCATTTTTGTAATTACTCCAAGTTCATTATTTACTTCTATTCGTATAGCTTGAAAAGTCCTTTTAGCTGGATGAGGCCCATCTATTCTAGCTTTTTTAGGAATAGCTTTTTTAATTATATCAACCAATTCACCTGTAGTTTCTATTGGTTTGTTCACTCTTTCCTCAACTATAAATTTAGCTATACGTTTAGCCCAGTTATCTTCACCATAATCTTTAATTATCTTAGCTAGCTCATCTTCTGCATAAGTGTTTACAACATCATATGCTGAAAATTCACACCTAACATCCATCCTCATATCAAGTGGTGCATCTTGCATATAAGAAAATCCTCTCTCAGCTTCATCAAGTTGATGAGATGAAACTCCTAAATCTGCTAATACACCATCTATCTTATAAACTCCGATTTTTTCCAATTCTTCTTTTATATTTTCAAAATTGCTATGAACAAATTTTACTCTGCTTTCATATTCACTTAATCTTTCTCTTGCTGTATTTATAGCATTTTTATCTTGGTCAAACCCTATAAATAATCCTTTATCTGATAATTTTTTTACTATTTCTTTGGAATGTCCTGCACCACCCATAGTACAGTCAACATATACTCCATCTGGTTTTATCTTTAAATTTTCTATACATTCATTTAAAAGAACTGATACATGATGAAATTCCATAACTACCTCCTTCAAACTTACTATTTAAATTATTCTTCAATACTGTTGCTTTTATTTCTCTTTGATAAATAAATATGTGCTATTATACCACCAATAACACCAACTAAACTTATCACTTGAGCCATTCTAAGTGGTCCTAACATTAAACTATCTGTTCTTAGTCCTTCTATAAAAAATCTTCCTATTGAATAAAGGGTTATATAAGTCACTATAACTTGTCCTTCGTATTTTTTATTTTTTCTAAACAATAATAAAACTATAAATATTCCAAAATCCCATATAGACTCATATAGAAAAGTTGGATGAACCTTTACTCCATCAACCATTATTCCCCATGGTAAATTAGTTGTACCTCCATGAGCTTCTCCGTTAATAAAGTTCCCCCATCTTCCTATAGCTTGTGCTAAAGGCATTCCAAGTATGACAGTATCAGCCATTTTTAAGAAATTAATATTTTTAACCTTAGTGTATATATAGCCAGCTAAGATTCCACCTATTAACCCTCCATGTATAGCAAGTCCGCCACCTCTGAAATTAAGTATTTGAAATAGATTTTGAGCATAATAACTCCAATTAAATATAACATAATATATTCTTGCACATATTAATCCAACAGGAATTGCTATGATAGCTATATTTAATACATCATCTTCTTTAAGCCCAACTCTTTTCGACTCTTTTATTGCTATTAAAGTTCCCAAAATCATGCCACTAGCCATAAGTATTCCATACCACATTATGTCTATCCCAAACAGTGTAAATGCGACTCTATCCATAACTCCACCTCTTTATCTTAATTAAAATATTTCCAAAGCAATACACCATGTTTACAATTAATTGTAATTATACTAAATTATGATAACATATTAATGTTAATTCTACAAAACATATTGATGTTGATTCTACAAATACTTAAAATATATTATACATGCTGTCTCAACAAAATTATGCATAAATTATTTACAAGCAAAGAAATTGGTGTATATTATACACCAATCTCTCTACAAATTTTTATTAATAATATTTAATTTTTACTAACTTAATTTGTATAAGTATATTCAACAAAATCACTTGCTACCTAAATAAAACAAGTATCAAAATTAACTATTTGGCCTTTAGCTACTTATTTGTAATATTCAAACGTTCTACTTAGGTTCTACAATAGAAATAACACAATACTCTTCTTTAAAGTGTTCTTTTAATCTCTCTTCAACTTCCTCAAAAGCAACATCCTTAATAATATCTAAATAATCCAATATATTTATATCTTTAAAGATATAAGATATAAAACTATTTCCTATAAAGTTTATAGAATCAAAACATTTAATAAATGAACCAATTTTTTTCTTTTTAGTTCTTTCAAACTCCTCTTTAGATAATCCTTCTTTTTTAGCTCTTTCTATATATTCAAGAATTATCTCTTTTACTTTTTTAGGTTCCTTAGAATCTCCAGCAATTACGCTAAAAGCATAGTCTACTTGAGATGAAAATCCAGCTCCAAAATTTTCATTTATTAGACCTTGCATATACAAATCTTCATAAAGTTTACTGCCCTTTTTAAATAACATACCTATAAGTATATCAGTTACAATTTCTTTACGTAAAAGTTCTTTTCCTTTTACACCTACATTATTATCTTTAAAACCTATGTTAAACATAGGTATAGATATAGGAAACTTTTCTATAACTTCTTTTTCCTTTACAGTTGCTGGTTCTTCAGGATAAAATCTTTCTATATTCTTAGAAAGTTTATCCACATCATAATTGTTTGCTTTTTTAGTTACATCTATTACCTTTTCTACATCCAAATCACCTACAACAAACAAAGCCATATTTCCTGGATTATAGAAAGTATTGTAACACTTATATAGTTCTTCCTTAGTTATCTTATATATACTATCTACTGTACCAGCTATATCAATTCTAGCAGGATAATTTACATACATAGCCTTTAGACAATTAAAATACACATTCCAGTCTGGATCATCATTGTACATTTTTATCTCTTGTGCTATTATACCTTTTTCCTTTTCAACATTTTCATCTGTAAAATAAGGTGTTTGAACATAATCAATTAAGTGCTCTAAACTTTCATAAAAATTTTCCGTAGCTGAAAATAAGTATGCTGTCATTGTAAAGTTAGTAAATGCATTTGCGCTTACACCTAATTTAGAAAATTTTTCAAAAGCATCTCCTCCATCAGGTTGTTCAAACATCTTATGTTCTAAAAAATGTGCAATTCCTTCATTTACTCTAATCTTTTTATCTTCTCCTATTGGAATAAATTCTAAGTCATTTGAACCATAATTAGTAGCTAAAATAGCATATTTTTTTGTAAAGCCTCTCTTTGGCATAAAATATACATCTAAGCCATTTTGTAATTTTTCATAATAAACTTCTTCTCTTAATATATCATTAACTATTTTTTCCATAGACATCTCCTCCATTAATTTCTTAAAAAGTATACAGTATCAAGTTCTATATCTTTTACAGCCTCAACTATATCTTTTTTAGTAACTTTCTCTATGCTAGATATTATGTCTTCTACTTCAGAATTTGTCTTTGCCATAGACTGAGAAAAAGCAAAATCAGACATTCCACCTATATTATCTGTTATAGATTTCATAGAGTTAACTAAAGCAAGCTTACTATTTTCTAACTCTTCATCAGATATATCTCCTGCTTTTAAACTTTCTAATTGTTCTTTTATTAATTTTACAGCTTTATCATAATCTTTAGTTTCTATTCCAGATGATATAAGCATAATACTTTTATACTTCTCTATTGAAGAGAAAATATAATAGCATAAGCTTTCCTTTTCTCTTACATTCACAAATAGTTTAGAGTGTGGACCACCACCTAATACATTACTTCCAACCACAAGGGCATAATATTTATCATTATCTGCATAATCTACATTTGCTCTATACCCCATAACTAATTTACCTTGAGTTATTTCCATTTTTTCGTCTACTACTTTTACTTCATCTACATGTTTTATGAAATCTTCTTTTGGTATATCTATAATATCTTCTCTTTCGAATTTTAAATTATTACTTATTATATCTACAACCTTATCTTCATCAAAATTACCTTCTACAACTATGTCTATTGGAGATGTTTTAAGTATATTTCTATAATGCTCATATAGCTCTTTTGAAGTTATGTTATCTATTTCATCTTCGTAACCAAACTCACTTATACTGTATCTTTCATTTCCACACATAGCTTCTATACATTTATCTTGTGCATATTCTTTTTTATCATTTATTATTGATTGTATCTTATCTCTTAAATTTTCTTTTTCAATATTTAAATATTCTTCTTTAAATCCACCATCTACAACAAGTGTATTATTTATTACTTCATTAAAAAATTCTACTACTTCTTCAAATATATTTTCATCTAAATACTTTTCACTTATATTAATTATTTTAAAACTTAGTACTTGACGCTCTCCACGTTTTACAGCATCAGCTCCCATAGACGAACCATATAAATCATCTAGTTTATTGGATATTGCTCTGGCACTAGGATATTTTTCACTTCCACTTGCTATTATTGATGGTATCAAAGCATTTTTTGTAGTTTCTTTTTTATCCAACAATCTCTGAACATACAAACTTATAAGATTTGATTTAAACTTTTCTGTTTTTATCAAAGTCAAATTAATATTATTACCTAAATTTATTATTTTCTTAGTATTAACCATATGTACCTCCTATTTTTTATTTAAACATCAATTTTAAAATTGAAATTTATTCATTTTTTGATTGTATATACTTATATATAAAAACCTTCTATTTAATTATATCCTTTTTATTATTTTCTAAAAGTAATATTTTTATTTAAATTTAAATATAAAGTTATTTAGAGCAGTCTGCTTTAAAGTCTAGTTTACAAGCTTCATATATATGATGTATAATCAATATGTATGTCTATAATTAAAACAATTTTACAATCCCATAGATTGATTGTTTAAAGTTATATAAAGAATATAAAAAGAATAAGAGAGAGGACGATTAATATGAAATTAGGTATAGTTGGTTTACCAAATGTAGGTAAAAGCACACTATTTAACGCAATAACTCAAGCAGGCGCAGAATCTGCAAATTACCCTTTTTGTACAATAGACCCAAACGTTGGAGTTGTATCTGTTCCAGATGAAAGATTAGATAAACTAAAAGAATTGTACAACTCTGAAAAAATAGTTCCTACTGCTATAGAATTTTGTGACATAGCTGGTTTAGTTAGAGGTGCTTCTAAAGGAGAAGGCTTAGGAAATAAATTTTTATCACATATAAGAGAAGTTGATGCAATCGTACATGTTGTCAGATGTTTTGAAGATGAAAATGTTATACATGTAGATGGTTCTGTTGAACCACTTCGCGATATAGAAACTATAAATTTAGAATTAATTTTCTCTGATATAGAGATTCTTGAAAGAAGAATTCATAAAACTCAAAAAGCCGCTAAAGCTGATAAAACTTTAGTTTCTGAGCTTGATTTGTTAAATTCAATCATGGCTACTTTAGAAAATAGTAAGTGTGTAAGAACTATGCAATTTACAGAAGATGAACAAAGCTTTGTAAATTCATTAGATTTACTTACATCTAAACCTGTAATATACGCTGCAAATGTATCAGAAGATGATTTGGCAGATGATGGAGAAAGTAATAAGTATGTTCAACAAGTTAAAGTATTTGCAGAAACAGAAGATGCTGAAGTTGTTGTTGTATGTGCACAAATAGAAGCAGAAATTTCTGAACTTGATTCTGCTGAAGAAAAGAAAGAATTTTTAGAAACATTAGGGCTTGAACAATCAGGGCTTGATAAACTTATAAAATCATCTTATGCCTTACTTGGTCTAATTTCATTCTTAACAGCTGGTCCAAAAGAAGTCAGAGCATGGACTATAAAGATTGGAAGTAAAGCACCTCAAGCAGGAGGAAAGATACATTCTGACATAGAAAGAGGATTTATCAGGGCTGAAACAATTGCTTTTAATGATTTAGTTGAACATGGTACTATGGCAGCTGCAAAAGAAAAAGGATTAGTTAAATTAGAAGGTAAAGAATACATAGTTAAAGATGGAGACGTAATATTATTTAGATTTAATGTTTAAAATGCTTATTTATCTACAATCTTAACTATTGTATTACAATAAAAAAATTAGAATAATAGAAACTTCTATTATATTATAATAGCTATTTAGATTTTATAAAAAAGAGAGTTTTTCTAAATGATTTTTGAAAATCATAGTAGAAGCTCTCTTTTTTAATTAAAGGTTTGTGGTTTTTAAAAACTATATAGTATTCCCACAGAAATTATGATTGTCAACAATGACAGTACTTTACTGTAATCCCAAATACGCTTTCCACCAAAACAAGCTTTCTTTCATCATTTACCATTTCCCTAATTGTTATATTACTCAAAAATTTTCCTCCCTTAAGTACTTGCATAATTGCTGATATTCTTATATTCACAAACTGTTACACTCAAATTAAAAACTTCTAGCCACGGAAAAATTATATCTCTTTTAGAAAATATTATATGCTCCATATAATGTAAAGTAATACTCTAAACCTAATTCATATTTTTATACCAAAGTATTTTTACATAAATAAAGTGAACTTTGACTATACAAAGTTCACTCTTCTTACAAATCTTTATTTCATTTTGTACTAAGTTTTTTAATTTGTACTCATACCTTCAATATCATTCCTATTTAATATCAACTTTTCGTATTCTTCTATTGGCATTGGTTTTGCAAATAAAAAGCCTTGAGCCATATCACATCCTATAAATCTTAAAAACTCTGCTTGTTCTAAGGTTTCAACTCCCTCTGAAACAACTTTTATATCAAGTTGCTTTGCCATCTGAACAATGCTTGAAACCACAATTTGACTCTTTTTTGTATCTTCTACTGTTATAAAAAATTGTCTATCTAATTTCAATACATCAATTGGCATATCTTTAAGCATATTTAAAGAAGAATAACCTGAACCAAAGTCATCCATAGATATTTTAAATCCTACAGATTTTAAATTCTGCATTATTTTAAATAACATTTTTGTATTATCAAATATTGCACTCTCTGTTAGTTCAATTTCAATTAAATTTGGTTCAATATCATATTCTTTTGCAATGTTTTCAAACTTTTCTATAAAGTCTGGATTTTCAAGATGTACTCTTGATAAATTTACTGATATAGGAAATCTAGGTAAGCCTTCATTTTCCCAACGTTTAAAGTTTTTACAAACTTGAATAAATACAAACATATCCAATTCTGTTATAAAACCATTCTTTTCAAAAATAGGAATAAACACGCCTGGACTTATTAATCCCTTTTTGGGATGTTGCCAACGTACAAGAGCTTCAGAACCTACTATTTTACCTGTAGATAATTCAATTTTAGGTTGCAAATACACCTTAAATTGTTCATTTTTTAAAGCATCGTGCATCTCTTGCTCAATATCACGTTCTTCTATAAGAGTTTCCTTTAAATTCTCAGCATAAATTTCATACACTTTTAAGTATTTTCTTTTTACTGTAGTCTTTGCAATCATAGCCTTATCAAGACAAGTAGATATATTTGTTTCTCCCTCTTCAATAAAATACACTCCTATAGATGGTATCAGATTAAGTTCTACATCTAAGCTAGTTTTTATCATAGATAATTTTTTACGCATAATTTCACATATCTCTATAACTGATTCTTTATCCTTCTTTTTTTCAAATATTATAGCAAAATTATCATTTGAAATTCTTGAAAATACAGACTCTTCTTTAAACATATTTTCAATCATCTTTGCAATTTTTCTTAATACTCTATCTCCCTCTTCATATCCAAATCTATCATTTACTAACTTAAATTTATCTATATCAAAATAAATTAAAACTAGATTTTTTTTCTCATGAGTGGATAAAAATTTACCACCTTCCAGATTAAATTTATTTGAATTTCCAATTCCTGTAATACTGTCTTTAAACGCAAATTCTTCTAACCTTTCCTTACTCTTTTTTTGCATAATCAATATATAAATTATTAATGATGTAAATATCACAATTAAAACTATACATGCTGATAGTGTAAGTTTTATAATAGCATAGGATTTTTCAGATACAGCAGTTCTAGGAACTTCAGAAAAAAGATACCAATCATTAATTCCTATTGGAGCATAACTTAAATAATATCCTTTTCCAGACATATTATAACTTAATGAACCTGATTTAGAATTTTTTATATTTAACTTCATATCATTAAGAGTAGATTTTGATAAGGCATTACTTTTATTTATATATGAAAATAAATTTTCCATATTAGAGTTTGCGTTTTTGCTACTTGGATTTAAAACAATATCACCATTACTATTAGCTATATAAGAATATCCTTTTCCATTAAAAGTTGGTACAGAGAGTATCTTTTCATATAACTTTGTACTATGTGTAGCAAATATAACACCAATAATCTTGTTCCCCTTATAAATTGGTACAGAGTACACATTAATGTCTTTATGATCTTTTATTACATCTTTTAACTTACCTGTTATGACTACTTCTCCTTGCATTGACTTGGAAAAATAATCTCTCTTAGAAAAATCTTCTACATAACCATCTGTAGTATATGCCATACCATCTGGTAGAATAACACCCATTCTTTTAAATGAACTATTTACAGATTCTCTTTTAAGTATTGAAATAATATTGTCCAATTCAAAAGATTCTTCTCCTTCAATATATATTGAAATTGATTGTAACAATTTTATATCGCCATTAATTTGTTTTTTTAACACATTGACACTTTGATTTGCTATTTCTGAAAGATATTGATTCGTTTCCTCACCTAGTGTCTTATTCAACTTTGAACCATAAATCAAACAGGAAATTGTAACTACTAAGATACTTATGATAGCAATTATGGACAAACCCTGCCTATTATTTTTTGCATCACCCAACATCACGCTTCCTGCCTTTCTGGAATCTATATGTATACAATTATTATTTTATATCAACTATTTTAACAATTTTGCGACAATACTTATTTTTCCATATTTACTGTAATTATACAAAATTATCAACTTTATTACAATAAAAAATTAATTAATATAGATAATACAATTTTAATAAATTATATTATCTATATTAAAGGTTACTAACATAATTTGCATTAATGTACACTACATAAAAAGAATATAATATCAAAATAATTTTGATATTATATTCTTAAAATATATATTTTATTAAATTTTCACCTTACATTTTACTTAAACATTCATTAGCAATCTCTTTATCATCAAAATGATGCTTAACCTTACCTATTATTTGGTAATTTTCATGCCCTTTACCTGTTATAATTACAACATCATCTTTCTTTGCCATACTTATAGCTTCTTCTATAGCTTGCTTTCTATCAGCAACAACATGATAATTTTTCTTTTCCTTATCTATTCCTTCAAGTATATCCTTTATTATTGCTTCTGGTTCTTCAGTTCTTGGATTATCAGAAGTTACAATACATATATCAGAATATTTTTGTCCAATAGCACCCATTAAAGGTCTCTTTTCAGTATCTCTATCTCCACCACATCCAAATACAGAAATTATTTTTCCTTCTGCAAATTGTTGTGTTGTCTTTAATACATTTTCAAGTGCATCAGGAGTATGAGCATAATCAACAATTACACTTATACCTTTATCGTTTGGTACAGTTTCAAACCTTCCTGATACTCCATTAGAAAGTCTAAGACCTTCTTTATATACTGGTTTAGGTATATCAAGTACATAACAAGCAGCTATAACAGCTAAAGTATTATATACTGTAAACATTCCTGGAACTGGTATAAATATAACTTCTTCATAAGAAGGAGTTATTAATCTATAAGATACACCATCTGAATCTGATTTTATATCTCTAGCCATAAAATCAGCATTAGTTTCAACTCCATATGTGTAACAAGGGACATCTATATCTTTTATATTTTCGTATATCTTTTTACCACCATCATCATCTATATTTATTATGTTTGCCATAGTAGTCTTAAAAAACAATTTTTCTTTAGCTTTTCTATAGTCTTCTAAATCTTTGTGAAAATCTAAATGGTCTGGTGTTAAGTTTGTGAATATTCCTAGTTTAAAGTCTGTTTCATCAACTCTATTTAGTGCTAATGAGTGTGATGAAACTTCCATAGCACAGTAATCACATCCATTATTTAACATATTATTAAAATGATATTGTAAATCTATACTTTCTGGAGTTGTTGAATTAGAAATAATGTCTTTTTCACCATCAAATATTTTTATAGTACCAATAAGACCAACTTTATTTTTATTCAAAGTTAATATTTCATTTAGTATAGTAGTTATACTAGTTTTTCCGTTAGTACCTGTAACTCCTATAACATTAAATTTTTGTGATGGATGATTATAAAAATTGTCAGCTATCTTTGCCATATCTTCTCTTGTATTTTTTACTTTTATAAACGTATACCCTTTTATATCTACATCTTCTTCAACAATAAAAGCTTTTGCTCCTTTGTTTATAGCATCTTTTACATATTTATGACCATCTGACACAAATCCTTTTATACATACAAATAATGTACCTTCTGTAACCTTTCTTGAATCATATTGTACACTATTAATATCTATATTTAATTCACCTTTGACACTGATTATATCCAACCCCTGTATAATATCATTTAATTTCATAAATGCTTTCCTCCCTTTAAACTCTTTTTGCTAAAATTACACTTCATGTAATATTATATTAAGAATTTTTTACTATGTGAATGGTTAAAAATGCTTGAAATATTGTAAAAAATGCTCTATAATTCTCTATAATATAATCTAAGAGAGGTCTTTTATGAAAATTACAGACAATAAAATTGGATACTTAAATGATAATTTTAAAATATTTAGTATCCGAGATAAAAAAGACATAGAATTTGAATACCATAATCACGATTTTAATAAGATAATTATATTTATAGATGGAAATGTAACTTATTTTGTTGAAGGAATTCCATATAAACTAAAACCTTGGGACATACTTTTTATTAGTAGTAATGAAATTCACAAACCAGTTATAGATTCAAATGTATTTTATGAAAGAATTGCAATATGGATTAGCCCAGAATTTATGAAAAAAAACAGTGATAATACTAGTGATTTAGAAAAATGTTTTAAGACAGCCACAGAAAATAAATGTAATCTATTGCGTTTAAAGATACATGACATTGAATCACTCAAACTTTTTATTGAGCAAATAAATATTTCTGAATCTAGTAATGAATTTGGAAATGAAATACTGAGAAATACCTTGTTCATACAGCTTATGATATTTTTAAATAGAATTTTCTTAAAAAACGAGAACATAGAATCTGTAGAAGATGTATTTTACGATGAAACTATAAAAAAAATATTAAACTATATAAACTTAAATATAGAGAATAAACTTTCTATAGACTGCATTGCATCTGAATTTTTTATAAGCAAATATTATCTCATGAGAAGATTTAAATCTCATACTGGAACATCCATACACAATTATATAATTCAAAAAAGACTGATTTTAGCTAAATCATTAATAACCAATGGACATCTTATGAGTGAAGTTTGTAGTAAATGTGGATTTAATGATTATTCTAGCTTTGTAAGAGCATTTAAAAAGTATTATGGTGTATCTCCTAAAAACTATCTAAACAATAAAAGCCCTTTAGATAGTAATTTGTTAGATGAATAAATAATTATTATAGATTTTATTTCAAGAAAAATTAGAGGTATTAGTAAAATAGACATACTAGTACCTCTAGTTGATTGAAATATAAATCATATATTTTTATTAATTAAACTAAAATATATAAATTAAAATTATGCTTATATAATTACTAAAACTCATACAAGTTTTAAGTATACATACTGATGTGTCTATCCTATTTTTTCAATACTCTCTTTTAATATACTTACACGATTACTTTCTTTTGCTGTGACTTTTCCCTTTTTAATGTTTAGTTTTTGATTTTGTTCTAAATTAGTAAATACTACTGGGCTTATTGTTGATAAACCATTTTTTTCAATATATTCTAAATCCATATTAACCAGTTTATCACCCGATTTAACTTCATCTCCTACATTTACAAATACATCAAACCCATTTCCTTCTAAGTTTACAGTCTCTATACCTAAATGTATAAGTATTTCTACTCCAGTTTTTTTAGATTTGATTATTATTGCATGTTTAGTTGGAAATACAACTCCAATAGTTCCATCTACTGGTGAATAAATTAATCCATCATCAGATTTAATTGCAAAACCATCGCCCATTAATTTACTTGAAAATACAGAGTCTGGAACTTCTTCTATACCTAAGATTTCTCCATTTGTCAATGAATAAATTTCTTCTTCCACCAAAGTATTACCTATATTAGTGTTTTCTGTGTTATTATTTTTTTCCATTTTCTTTTTATCTATATTTTTAATATCAGTATTTTCAATCTTTACTTTTCCCTCTATTATATCTTTTATATTAGATTTTATTGCATCTGATTTTGGACCAAATATAGCTTGGACATTGTTTCCAATAACCATTACACCTGCTGCTCCAAGTGATTTCAACTTTTCTTTATCCACTTTATCTATATCATTTACAACTAATCTAAGTCTTGTTATACAAGCATCTAAACTTTTTAAATTTTCTTTATTTCCTAAAGCTATTAGTATTTCTGATGCTAACTCATCTTTTGAAATCTCACTAGTCTCCACATTAGACTCTGATTCATCTTCTCTTCCTGGCGTCTTTAGGTTAAACTTTCTTATCATAAATCTAAACACACTATAATATAATACTGCAAATCCAATACCTACTAAAATAGCTAGATACCATGGAGTTCTATTAGGAAGTACACCAAATAGTAAGAAATCTATTAATCCTCCTGAAAATGTGAATCCGATTTTAACTCCTAATAGTTGCATTACTGCATATGATAAACCTGAAAATAAACAATGTACTACAAATAATGCTGGTGCAACAAATAAAAATGCAAACTCTATTGGTTCAGTTATTCCTGTTAAAAAAGATGTAAGTGCTGCTGATGCCATTATTCCTGCTACAAATTTTCTCTTTTCTGACTTTGCTTCATGTACCATAGCAAGTGCTGCTGCTGGAAGACCAAACATCATAAACGGAAACGCACCTGTCATAAAAGTACCTGCTGTGAAATTTACTCCATCTTTAAGTTGAGCAAAGAATATCTTTTGGTCACCCATTACAAGTTCACCTGCTTTGTTTACATATTCTCCAAATTGATACCAGAATGGATTATGGAAAACATGATGTAAACCAAATGGTATTAATAACCTTTCTAAAGACCCTTCCATAAATGCTGCTAATGTTTGATTTGCTTCTATAACATTTTTTGAAAAACTAAGTAATCCTTCTTGTATTGGTGGCCAAATAAATGATAATATGAGTCCTATTACTATTGCTGTTAATGATGTAACAATAGGCACAAATCTTTTACCTGCAAAAAAACCTAAATATTGAGGTAGTTCAATTTTATAAAATTTTTTATAAAGATAAGCAGCCACTATGCCTATTATAATACCACCAAATACACCTGTTTGAATTGTTGGTATTCCAACAATACTTGCATACATAGAGTTATCTATCATATCTTCTGTGACACCTGCCATAACACCCATAGACGTATTAAGGATTAAAAAACCTACTATAGCTGCCAATGCTGCTACACCTTCGCCTTCGGTTAGACCCACGGCTACACCAACTGCAAATATAAGTGGCAAGTTATTGAATATTATTTGCCCTGAACTTTCCATTATACTTATTATGAGTTGGAATGTAGGATTTGCTAGTGCTGGAAAATGAGCAAGTAACGCATCTCCTGCTAAAGCATTACTTACACCAAGCAATATACCTGCTGCTGGAAGTAATGCAACTGGTAACATTAAAGATTTTCCTACTTTTTGTAAAACACCAAATATTTTTTTCATTTACTTCTCTCTCCTTATTATTTTATATTTTTTAAATAAAAAAGACTTAAGTTTATAAAAAATTACACTAGTAGCTTTAATCCTAAAAATAAACCTCATGTTAATATAAATAAACCTATATCAACCTAATTTTAGAATTAAAAATAAACTGTTATAATTTTCTTATAAACCTAAGTCTTGCCTGCATTATCAGTAACAATCTTAATGTTTTAAAATTATTATATTGCTATTAAATTTTACATAATATCTTAAACACCGATATTGAATTTATATTTATTTAGTATGTTTATCATGAATTCAACACAGATATGACTCTTTTAATATGTAGTGTTAAATATAATAATTCATCTTGACTTACATAGTACTCATAGTTTTTCTCTACATGTGTCTTTATTTTATATGCACAATTATAGTCTTTTTCATACTTTATCTTGATTATATCTACAATATCATTATTAGTATCATTGAGTTCCTCTCTTTTTACTAATCTATTTGCAAAAAATTTTAAGTGTGTAAGAAGTCTATCATAATTTATATCATCTTCTTTAAACTCAACTCTATAATAATATCTTATAATATTTAGTATGTCTTTTACAATTTTAGTAATTAACAAGGATTCCTTTGAACTGCCTTTATAATTTGAATTTACTATGTGCATAGCTATAAATCCTGCCTCATCTAAAGGAAACTCTACATTAAATTCTTTATTTATATAATCTACAGCCCATTTTCCAATCTCGTATTCTTTTTTGTGAATTCTTTTTATTTCATGTAGTAAATCATTTTTTATATTTATATTTTCATGATATCTTTTAATTGCAAATGCAATATGGTCAGTAAGTGCTACATATATGTACTCATAAAGTTCAGTATTTAAAATGCCTTCTGCATGAGCAATTACCTCTGTACTCACTTCAAAAAACTTCTCATCAACCTGGCTTGCTAATTTTCCAATTTTATCTATAAAACTTTCATCTTGTGTTACAAAGGTTCTTTCAATTTTACTTTTATCTACTTCTTGACCTTTCTTTTTTTGAAATCCTATTCCACATCCTGTTAGTATTAATTCTTTTTTTTGGTTTTCATCTAAAACTAACACAACATTATTATTGTAAATTTGTTGAATAATCATAATCAATATCTCTCCCAAAATACAATTTCCCTTATTCATAAAAAAACACCTAAATTAAGATACAATTCACCTGTATATCCTAACTTAGGTATTGCCTGCTTCCCAGTAACAATCCAATTTGTTAACGCTCATAAATATTGTATTCAATTTATAGCTTTATTCTATTATAAATGGATATCTATGTCAAGCAATTATTGAAAACTGTTTCCTATTTTTTAGTACCAATAAAATTTAAATCCTATACAGTTTATTTTTTTCATTCTATCATCATCATTTCATCATAGAGAATATTTTCCAATAGTTCTTTAGCTACGTCTCTTGATATTTGTTTGGTTTCAACTAGTTGTTGAATACTATCTCTTTCACTTTGTATTGCCATTAATCTATAGTATACTACTTTTGCTTCAAATTTCTCATCATTATGAATTTTTCTAGTTAGCCAATTTAGATAACGATTATAAAATCTAATTACTATTAATGATTCATGCCTATTATCTTCATTAATATTTTTATTTATAAATGATATAGCTGTCTTTGTAGAAAGTGCATATGCATGGTGAAACTCTTTAATTAGTTCCTTATTTTCAGATATTATTTTTGTAATCTTTTCTTTTACTTCTGTTTTTACCTTTCTATCTATAATCCACATACTTATTTTTAATTTTACAATCTTAAATATTGATTTTTGGACAGATTTTCTCGATTTTGTAATATAAAATCTATATAACTCAAATGCTCTACCAGAAATTTTTCCATCATTCAATAATTTATGAACAGCTATTAAGCCTTGATTATCTGCCTCTGCAATCATCATATTTATAATTTTGTTATCTGGAATATTTAATATACCCTTTTCTAAATCTACTAGCTGCTCATTTAAATCATGTATTACTGGCTGTACCTCTTGCGCTTTTTCATTGCTAAGTTTTAAAATAGCTTCTTTTAAAATTAATTTATATGCCTCTCTATCAGACAATAAGTCTTCTGACTTTTGTACATTCTTTTTTAATAGTACTGGCAATAAAACTGTTGCGAGTAATAAACTTATAAGTATGACTTCTGATGATATAAACAAAACAATATCTCTCATTGGAAACATATCTTTATTGTCTAGGTAAAATGGTATAGATAGAGCAGTTGCAAGTGTAAATGTACCATGAACACCACAAGTAGCAACTATTAATGAATATTTCCATCTAGAAGTATCATCTTTTTCAAATTCTTCATTCTTAAATCCTAAAAAACCTGTAAAGAAATTATTTAAAGGATTTTTCTTGATTTTTATAAAAGAACTGTGCCATAAATACACCCATATAAATCTTATAATAAATAATATAACTACAATTAAAATAGCAATAAAAGTTAAATTTAATGCTATATCTTCGTTGTTAGTGATAATTCCTTGATATATACCTGGCAACAAAAAACCAAGTAATGTAAAGACAAACCCATTCAGTACATACTCCAAAACATACCATGTATTATCTGATATTATTCTCAATTTAGTTGTTGTATTTTGTAAATGTTCTTTTTCGATTCCATGGGCTATACCTGCCATTACAACTGCTAAAATTCCAGATACCCCTAGCTCTTCTGACACAAAATACACAAAAAGTGGAGTCATTATCTGTATGACTATTACCATTTGTATTTCTTCTAAATTCCACTTGTGCAAATTAAGTCTTATTTTTATAATTATATATCCTAAAATACTTCCTACTATTATTCCTCCAAATGCAGTAATCAAAAATTGAATACTTGCTTCTTTTATTGAAAAAAAGCCTGTAACGGTAGCAAGTACTGCAACTTTAAATGCCACTACTCCTGCAGCATCATTTAATAGCGATTCTCCTTCAAGTATATTCATCATATTTTTAGGAAAATCTAAACCTTGTGTAATTGATTTTACTGCTACTAAATCAGTTGGAGATATTACTGCTGCCAAAGCGAATGAAACTGATAGTGGCATTTCAGGAATAAGAAAATGTATAAAAATCCCACCTGCAAATACTGTTGTTAAAACCAGTCCAAATGCAAGAAGTAAAATTGGTCTTCTAAGTTCTAATAATTCTCTTCTTGATACATTTTGACCTTCACTAAATAATAGTGGAGCTATGACACATATTACGAATATATCTGGACTAAACGAAAAGGAAAATTTAAATGGTAAAATAGACAATAAAACACCTAATACAATTTGATAAATTGCAAGAGGAATATTGCTCCATTTTTTACTAAGTATAGTTGAAATTATTGTACAGACCAACAAACCTAATAAAGTTACTAAAATTGACATAGCTACCTCTCTTTTCAATATATAATTTATAGATTAGACTTATATATTAACTATCTTAATATTGATAGTATTACACTTTACATGTAATTATAAAATATTTACTTTAATCTATTATTCTTATTATATACGCCAAATTTAGTTTTGAAAACCTCTATACTAAGTGACATGCAACCATATGATTTTTTGAGATTTCCTTTAAAGCTGGTACTTATATTTTACATATTTCCTTACAATAAGGACATCTTGTATGGAACTTACATCCAGATGGTGGGTTTGTTGGAGATGGAATATCTCTCTATGATACTACTACTAAACTTCAAGAACCTAGGTTAAAACATATTTTTGGTACAGATGAACTAGGAAGAGATTACTTTGCTAGAACACTTTATGGAGGACGAATTTCACTTAGTGTTGGTATCTTATCAATGCTTATTTCTATAGTATTTGGTACTACTATAGGTGTTATTAGTGGCTATATTGGTGGGAAACTAGACCAGTTATTGATGAGATTAGTGGACATGCTTATGAGTATTCCAAGTTTTTTAGTTTTAATTGTATTAAATACTTATCTAGCTCCTAAGGCTTCTATAAAGAAACTATCACAGTTGCTGGTTCATTAAATATTGCAAATGCTATCTTAACTGAATCTGCACTTAGTTTTTTAGGACTTGGTATACAGTTACCTCTTGCATCATGGGGTAACATGTTTCAAGATGCTCAAAGACATATTTTTGATAAGTTATATTTAGCTGTATTTCCTGGCTTACTTATCTTCTTAACAGTTATGAGTTTAACTATAATAAGTAAAAAGTTCTCTAATAACACTTGATAATATCAATACTTTAAAATAAAAATACAAAATATTTTACAGTGAGTGTATAAATACACTCACTGCTTTTTATATATTTCAAAATAAAAATTTTATATATTATAGAATTTAATGAAGTTATATATTAAGTAACTTTAATAACCTTCTAAATTATTTATATATTATATAAAATTTATTTTCCCTTAATTAATATGTAGTTGAAAAACTAATAGTTTATTGTAATTGAACTTAATTATTTTATCTATGATTTGTTATTAAAATAACAAATCATAGATTCTTTTTACTAAAGAAATCTATAATAAATTTAAATACATGTTCATCTACATGACTATAGCGCTCTTTTTTAGGTCTACATAACACAACCTTCCATGTGATAGGGTCATTAAATGGTTTTTCTATAATTTGACTATTTTCAAAAAAATCGTGTACTGGTGATGGTAAAATAGTTATAAAGTCAGAATTTGTAGTTGACAACAACAAGAAATCCCAAGAACCAGACATAATATACCTCTTAAGTTTAACTTTTTCATCAGTAAATTTTTGCATTAATTTATGATGTATCATAAATGTAGGATTAAATATTGCAAGCAGTTCTTCATTTAAATCATTCCAATCTATTTTATTTTTCTTTGCGAGATGATGATTTATATTTAAAAATGCTGTAAGTTCGTCTTCTTGAAGTACATGTTCTGTTACTACACCCCTATCAATTTTATGTGGATGTAAAAGAACTGCATAATCTAATTCCTGCAAAATAAGCATTCTACTTAAATCGTATGCCCCCTTCTCTACTATATCAAATTCTATGTCTGGATTGTTTGCAACTAATTGTGCAACTACATCAGAAAAAGCTATTCCAAGTATAAGTGGTGGTATTCCTATTCTAACTTTCCCTTTAAACTGAACAGAATCTTCTCGCAAATCCTCCATCATATTTTTATATTCATTTATAATATTTTCTGCATTTACATAAAATCTTTCTCCTGCTGGAGTTAAGCCATTTAACCTGCCTTTATATCTCTCAAATAAATACACATTTTCATTTTCTTCAAAGGTTTTTATAATTTGACTTAAGGCTGGCTGAGATATGTGAAGAGTTTTTGATGCAATTGATAAATTAAAACCAGATTTCACTATTTCAACAAAATATTTTAACTGTTTTATATCCATTTCAAACCACCTTTCTTACAAGTATAGTTGATATTAATATTTTTTCTTATAAGAACATTTTATAAGAAAAGCGAAATAATTTCATTAATATTTTAACAAAATATTCCTATATATATATTCTAAATTTTTATCCTATAAATTTTCCTTATATGTTGTATAAAAAATTAGACTTAGACAAAACACATTTTTAGCCGTAATCTATAGTTAGAAAGAGGAAAACCTAAGGCATTAGGAATAAAAATAATTAAACTACTTAAAAACAAGTTTGTATTATAAGTAATTTATTATAGTGTTCTTCAAAGTTTTTTATTCAGAAAATTTCAAATAATCATTCAAGGAGGAACTATTAAATATGAAAGATGTAGTAATTGTATCATCAGTAAGAACACCTATAGGAAACTTTGGTGGCGTATTTAAAAATACTTCTGCTGTTCAACTTGGAGTTGTAGCTGTTAAGGAAGCTATATCACGTATAAAACTTGATTTATCTGAGATAGATGAAGTGATAATTGGAAATGTTCTACAAGCAGGTCTTGGACAAAATGTTGCTAGGCAAATTGCCATAAACTCAGGTATACCAAGTTCTGTACCAAGTTACACAGTAAATAAATTATGTGGCTCAGGACTTAAAAGCATTCAACTAGCAGCTCAATCAATTATAGCTGGTGAAAATGATGTAGTAATTGCAGGTGGTACTGAAAATATGAGTCAATCACCTTACATTATTCCTACTGCTCGTTTTGGTAGTAAAATGGGCAATGTTACTATGGTAGATAGTATGCTAACAGATGGTCTTATAGATGCTTTCAATCAATATCATATGGGAATTACTGCCGAAAATGTTGCTGATAAATTTGGAATTACAAGGGAAATGCAAGATAAAATAGCACTAGAAAGCCAAAATAAAGCTGAAGAAGCTATAAAAAACAATCGTTTTAAAGACGAAATTGTTCCAGTAGAAGCTGCGATAAATCATAGAGAAATTAAAACTATTGATACAGACGAATATCCTAAATTAAGCATGACATCTGAAATACTATCCAAGCTTAAACCTGCCTTTAAAAAAGATGGTACTGTAACAGCTGGAAATGCATCAGGAATTAATGATGGTGCAGCAATGATGATACTAATGAGTCAACAAAAAGCAGATGAACTTGGGCTTAAGCCGCTTGCTACAATAAAATCATATGCATCATCTGGTGTAGAACCTGAAATAATGGGAACTGGTCCAATTCCTGCAACTAAAAAAGCACTAGAAAAAGTGGGTCTTAATATTAACGATATAGACTTGATAGAGGCGAATGAAGCATTTGCAGCACAAGCACTTGCAGTTAAAAATGAACTTCAAATAGATTCGTCTAAACTAAATGTAAATGGTGGTGCAATAGCACTAGGACATCCAATAGGAGCAAGTGGAGCTAGAGTACTTGTAACCCTTATTTATGAAATGCAAAAACGTAAAGTAGAAACTGGCCTTGCAACACTTTGTATTGGTGGTGGTCAAGGAATAGCGATGATAGTTTCACGATAGGAGGAAATATGAATAAAATAGTTAGCATTGATGAGGCTCTATCTCACATCAAAGATGGAGATACAGTAATGGTTGGTGGATTCATGGCCAATGGTTCCCCAGAAAATTTAATTGATTATTTATGTGATAAAGGTATAAAAGATTTAACATTAGTTTGTAATGATACTGGTTTTATTGACAAGGGTGTTGGAAAGATGGTTGTTAATAAGCAGTTCAAAAAGATAATTGCCTCTCACATAGGATTAAACAAAGAAACAGGAAGACAGATGAATGATAATGAAACATGTGTCGAATTAGTTCCTCAAGGAACTCTTGCTGAACAAATTCGTGCAGCTGGTTATGGCTTAGGTGGAATACTAACACCAACTGGCATTGGTACTCTTATAGAAGAAGGAAAGCAAAAGATTGTTGTCGATAGTAAAGAATATCTTCTTGAAAAACCAATTCATG
Source organism: Clostridioides sp. ES-S-0005-03 (assembly GCF_020658455.1). Taxonomy (NCBI): domain Bacteria; kingdom Bacillati; phylum Bacillota; class Clostridia; order Peptostreptococcales; family Peptostreptococcaceae; genus Clostridioides; species Clostridioides sp. ES-S-0005-03. The sequence goes on from NZ_JACVWI010000001.1 coordinate 1,945,600, forward strand.
CTGATGTTGCTCTTTTATTTGCTTCAAAGGTAGATAAAGCAGGTAACTTAGTTTACAAAGGTTCTATGAATAACTTTAATAATTTAATGGCTTCAGCTGCTAATATTACAATAGTCGAGGCAGGCGAAATTGTTGAAATAGGTGATATCGACCCAAATGAAGTTACTACACCAGGTATTTTTGTGAATTACATCGTTGAAGGAGGTAATTTATAATGGATAAATTAGAAATACAAGAATATATTGCAAACAGAGTCTCTAAGGAATTAAAGGATGGAGCTGTTGTAAACCTTGGTATAGGCTTACCAACCAAAGTAGCCAATTATATTCCAGATGAGGTAAACGTTATTTTACAATCTGAAAATGGATTTCTAGGTCTAGGACCAGCTGAAAGTGGAAATTCAAGTGATGAAACTATTGTAAATGCTGGTGGTCAGCCAGTTACTATCCTTCCTGGAGGTTGTTTTTTCGATAGTGCCACTTCTTTTGGAATAATTAGAGGAGGTCATGTAGATATAACTGTTCTTGGAGCACTCCAAGTTGACAAATATGGTAACATAGCAAATTATATGATTCCAGGTAAAATGGTTCCTGGGATGGGTGGAGCTATGGATTTAGTAACTGGAGCAAAAAAAGTCATTGTAGCAATGGAACACACTTCAAAAGGTTCAGCAAAAATATTAAATAACTGTACTCTCCCACTTACTGCAACCAATGCTGTAGATTTAATTGTAACTGAGATGGGAGTTATAGAAGTAACTACAGATGGACTCCTTCTTATAGAAATAAATCCTATCTTCACATTAGACGAAGTTCTTTCTGCTACTGAAGCACCTTTAATATTGTCAGATTCATTAAATAAAGAGGCATCGATTATTTAAAATTAATCAAAATTACATCAGAAAATAAATTTAAAAGATGTAAAATATTAATACAAAAAATTAATATAAAAATAAAATTAAATTGGAGGAAATAAAAATGGTTAAAGACAAAGTTGTATTCGTAACAGGAGCTGCAAGTGGAATAGGTAAACAAATAGCTGAATCATTCTTGAAGAATGGTTCTAAGGTAGTATTCTCTGATATAAATCAAGAAGCACTAGATAAAGTTACATCAGAATTACAAAAAGAAGGTTATGATTGTGCAAATGTAAAGTGTGATGTAACTAAAGAAGAAGAAATTAACCATGCAATAGATAAAACTATAGAAAAATATGGAAGATTAGACATACTAATAAATAATGCTGGTCTTCAACATGTTGCTATGATAGAAGATTTCCCAACTGATAAATTTGAATTTATGATAAAAATAATGTTAACAGCACCTTTTATAGCTACTAAAAAAGTATTCCCTATAATGAAAAAACAAGGATTTGGTCGTATAATAAACATGGCTTCAATCAATGGTGTAATTGGATTTGCTGGTAAAGCTGCTTACAATTCAGCTAAACATGGACTTATAGGTCTAACAAAAGTTGCTGCACTTGAAGCTGCTGACTCAGGTATAACAGTTAATGCTATATGCCCTGGATATGTAGATACTCCACTTGTTAGAGGTCAATTTAATGACCTATCAAAAACTCGTAATGTACCACTAGAAAATGTATTAGAAGAAGTTCTATATCCACTTGTACCTCAAAAACGTCTACTAGATGTTCAAGAAATTGCTGATTATGCGATGTTCTTAGCTAGTGATAAGGCTAAAGGAATTACAGGACAAGCTTGCCTACTAGATGGAGGATATACTGCACAGTAGTTATTACATATTTAGGACTTGAGGAATTTATTCTTCAGGTCCTTCTACTAAGGAGGGATATTTATGAGTATTATCGCACCAATTGGTATAATTATTGGTATTATAGCTATTATATATTTTTCAGTTAAAGAAATTCATATAACTATAGCTGCTCCAATAGCAACTTTGATAGTTGTTCTCTTAAATAAAATGGATGTCGTGACATCAATGCTGGGTGCTGACAAAAATAATTATATGGGAGCACTTGGAAACTATATAATGAGTTACTTTGCAATATTCTTGTTAGGTTCTATACTTGCCAAGTTTATGGAGGAAAGTGGAGCTACTGTATCTATAGCTGATTTTATTCTAAATAAATTTGGTTCTAATCACCCTTATAGAGTTTTAGTTGCTATATTTATAGTAAGTTTTATATTAACATATGGTGGAATAAGTTTATTTGTAGTTATGTTTGCAGTTATTCCACTTGCAAGAACTCTATTTAAAAAACTTGATATTTCTTGGAATCTTATTCAGATACCTCTTTGGCTTGGAATTGCAACAATTACTATGACTATGATTCCTGGTACACCAGCTATTCAAAATGTTATTCCTATTCAGTACTTAAACACATCTCTTACTGCAGCAGCTATACCAAGTATTGCAGGAAGTATAGGTTGTGCTGTATTTGGTCTGGTATACATGAAATATACTTTAAACAAGAGTCTTAGGAAAGGAGAAACTTATGCAACTTACACTTCAGATGTAGAAGAAGAATCTTTAGATAGAGAGTTACCAGGATTTTTTGCAAGTATTTTTCCTCTATTGTCACTTGTAGTCATAGCAATATCTGGAAGTACTTTTGGTTCAGAGTTTATGAAAAAAAATGTAATTTACATAGCTTTAATAGTTGCAATTGTTTTATCTGCTTTTCTATTCCGTAAATTTTTATCATCAAAAATACAAACATTGAGTATTGGTGCTAGTGGTTCTATAGGACCTATTTTTGCAACATCTTCTGCTGTTGCATTTGGAGCTGTAATAATGGCTGCACCAGGCTTTGATATATTCAGTAAACTTATCATGTCAATACCAGGTAGTCCACTTATAAGTCTTACTGTTTTAACTTCAACAATGTCCGCAATAACAGGCTCCTCTTCTGGGGCTTTGGGAATAGTAATGCCGAACTTTGCAGATTATTATCTAAGTACTGGTATGAACCCAGAGTTAATCCATCGTGTTGCTACAATTGCTTCAAATATATTAACAATAGTACCTCAAAGTGGTGTGTTTCTTACATTCTTGAGTTTATCTAAATTAACACATAAAACTGGTTTTAAAGAAACTTTTATTGTGGTTGCAGTTGGTTCATTAATAGCAGAAATCATTGTAATTACATTAGGATTACTAATGTATTAAACTAAATCAAACTACAATTTATTATATAAAAAGTCATCTATTTATGATAGATGGCTTTTCTATTTTCAAGAATCTAATTAAAGATACTTTTTTTACTGATTTTCAAAGTATATATTAAATAAATATCACTAACTATAAAAAAAATTTACCACAACCAGAATTTTACATCATAGAATTATTATAAAAACACTATTTCTTCTAAAGCAGTTATGCCATACTATGCAGATTAATGATGAAAATTATCAAACATCATAAAATATACCTATTTATTCCAGGTATATTTTATTTACATATCTTTACAGTAAAAAAACACTTGATTCTATGTTAGTATAAATGCACGGGTACCCCCTACACTAAAGGTTACAATTTAGTAACATTTTTAGAATTTTTAGATTGAGAGGTGTTTATAATGAGAAAAAATATACCAACAAAATTAAAAACTATACTAGCTTTAGGAGTGTTAACCTTAGCAACAGCTTCCAGTGCTGTTACTGCAAGTGCTTCGTCACTTGAAAATAATATGAATATAAGTAATAAAAATTTAGTATATACTAATGCTAAATTTAAGTTTTCAGCAAAACCAAATTGTTCTGTAAAACCAGAACTTAAACCTGACAAAGATAATTCTTGTAAAGATAAGAATCACAATGACAAGAATTGTAATATTACTAACAAGCCTAATGGCAACAATAATTCAGGTTCTACTAATAAACCTGAGGATAATAATAACTCAGACTCTACTAAGCCTGAAGATAGTAATAAACCAGAGGACAATAAACCTGAGGACAACAACAGTTCAGACTCTAATAATAAGCCTGAAGACAATAATAACTCAGAATCTAATAAACCTGAGGACAACAACAATTCAGAATCTAATAATAAGCCTGAAGACAATAATAACTCAGAATCTAATAAACCTGAAGATAATAACAATTCAGGCTCTACAACTGGAAATTTTTCAGCTTACCAAAAAGAAGTTGTTGATTTAGTAAATGTAGAGAGATCTAAAGCTGGATTAAATCCACTTACTCTTGATGCTGATGTATCAAATGTCGCTACAAAAAAATCTCAAGACATGATTGACAACAACTACTTTGCACATAATTCTCCAACTTATGGTTCTCCATTTGACATGTTGAAAAAGTTTGGGATAAGCTATAAAACAGCTGGTGAAAATATAGCAATGGGACAAAAAACACCAAAAGAAGTTGTAAATGCTTGGATGAATTCTGAAGGTCATAGAAAAAATATATTAAATCCAAATTACAGTAAAATAGGTGTTGGAGTAGCACAAAAAAGTGGTGGTTCAATTTACTGGACACAAATCTTTGTAGGATAAAATACTCTTTTTCTATATATACAAAAAGAGTATCTCAAGATGATTTTTAAAAATCATAAATGGGATACTCTTTTGTATCTATACTATTATATAGTGTTTTATCTTTAATATATTTTTTATACTAAATATAGATTCTTTTAAAATGATAGATTTAAAGCTAAATCACAAAACTGAATACTTATATTTGAATATAAAATATAAATTCCTATATTATAAATATTATTTAATAATTAAATAATTTAAAAATCCATTATAAAAAAATAAAACCTTCCTTTTAGTGCCATTAGACTTCTTTCTAAAATCAAACTTAATGCTTCTAATTTGCGTTTTTTCTCCTCTTTATTCCAATAAAAAATACCTGGGTCAAGTAAAAAAGTAAAAACAGATAAAATTATCTCTGATACTTCTAAAGTATATTCACATTTAAATATGCCTTCTTCCACTCCTTGTTGAAATAGTTCTGCAACAATAGTAGAAAGTGAAGTAAGTATTTCTGCAAGAGATTTTTCATGGATTGAAGCATTAAATTGTTGATGAAGATATTCATCAATTGAAGATTCAACTGTTGATGTTATATAACTTTGAAATAATAACATCAGTTTTGAAAAATTATGTGGCCTATACTAGTAATTGTATATTATAGATTAACAAAAAAAGAAGAAAAAGACATGATAAATGAATTTGGAAACAATTATATTATTTATCGCAACAAAACAGGTATGTTTCTTCCTAAAATACTCCTAAAAAACATAGACAATATACCGAAACAAAATCTTAATTCTCACAGTTTGATATAAATAAAAAAGGGATACTATTTTTTAATAGTATCCCTAATTATTATCAAATCATATCTTAAATAAGCATTATAATATTTTAATTATTATTCAGCTAATTTTTTATATCCTTCGTATCTTTCTTTAGCATCAGCTTCAGCTTTTGCAAATAATCCATCAGCTTCTTCTGGGAATTGTTTAGCTATAGCAGAGTATCTTACTTGTGCAAGTATGAAATCTCTGAAGCTTGCAGTTGGTTCCTTAGAATCTAAAGTGAATGGGTTTTTACCTTCAGCTTTTACTTCTGGATTGAATCTGTATAAATGCCAGTATCCGCAAGCAACAGCTTGTGCTTCGTTAGCTACAGTTCTTCCCATACCTTCTTTTAATCCATGGTTTATACATGGAGCGTAAGCTATTATTAAAGATGGTCCATCATGTTTTTCAGCTTCTAGAACAGCTTTGATAAATTGGTTTTTATCAGCACCCATAGCAACTTGAGCTACATATACGTTTCCGTAAGTCATAGCCATCATACCTAGGTCTTTCTTTCTAGATTGTTTACCTGCTGCAGCAAATTTAGCCATAGCAGCAGCTGGAGTAGCTTTAGAAGCTTGACCTCCTGTATTTGAATATACTTCTGTATCAAATACAAGTACATTTACATTTTCGCCAGATGCAAGAACATGGTCTAATCCACCGTAACCGATGTCATATGCCCAACCGTCTCCACCTAGTATCCATTGAGATCTCTTAACTAGATAATCTTTTCTATCTCTTATAGCTTTTACTAATTCTTTAGCTTTTTCATCTGTGCAATCACAAGCTGGTTTTTCTAATAATTCAACAACTTTAGCACTTGCTACTTTAGATGCTTCTCCATCATTTCTAGAATCTAACCATTCTGTAAATACTGCTTTAGCATCTTCACAGATATCCATAGAAACTAATTCTGTCATAGCATCTACTATTTTTCCTCTTATTTGTTTAACAGCTGTGTACATACCAAATCCGTATTCAGCATTGTCTTCAAATAAAGAGTTTGCCCAAGATGGACCTTTGCCTTCATGGTTACAAGTATAAGGAGTTGAAGGTGCAGAAGCTCCCCATATAGAAGAACATCCAGTAGCATTAGATATCATCATTCTATCTCCATATAATTGTGTAACTAACTTGATGTATGCAGTTTCTCCACATCCAGCACATGCTCCTGAGAATTCCATTAATGGTTGTCTAAATTGACTTCCTTTAACAGTGTTTGCAGGCATAACATCAACTTTTGGAGCTACCTCTTCAGGATTTACTGCAAATGCCCAGTTATCTAACTCTGTATCAAGTTGAGTATCTATTGGTTTCATAACTAAAGCTTTTTCTTTAGCTGGACATATGTCAGCACAGTTTCCACATCCTGTACAATCTAGTGGACTAACTTGGATTCTATATTTTAATCCTTCTAATCCTTTACCTAATGCTTTTTTAGCTTCAAATCCTTTTGGAGCATTAGCTAATTCTTCTTCTGTAACTAAAACTGGTCTTATACATGCATGAGGGCATATAAAAGAACATTGGTTACATTGGATACAGTTATCCATTACCCACTCAGGAACATCAACAGCTATACCACGTTTTTCATAAGCTGAAGTACCACAAGGGAATGTTCCATCTTCTATACCATTGAATGTACTTACTGGTAAGTTATTACCTTCTTGTGCAGTCATTGGTCTTAATATATTTCTTATAAATTCTGGTTCTTTAACTTCTTCTTTATCTGCATCAACAGCATTTGCCCAAGAAGCTGGAACTTCAACTTTAACTAAAGCATTTATTCCTGCATCAACAGCAGCATAGTTCATGTTAACTATCTTTTCACCTTTTTTACCATAAGCTTTAACTATAGAATCTTTTAAGTATTTAACAGCATCTTCTTCTGGTATTATTTCAGCTAATTTAAAGAATGCAGATTGCATTATCATGTTTATTCTATTTCCAAGACCTATTTCTTGTCCTAGTTTAACAGCATTAACTGTATAGAATTTTATATCATTTTTAGCTATATATTGTTTCATATGAGCTGGTAAGTTTTCTTCAATTCCTGCTTGGTCCCATATAGTGTTAAGTACAAATGTACCACCTTTTTTAAGACCTTTTAATAAATCATATTGATAAACATATGATTGTTTATGACAGGCAATATAGTCAGCCTCATCTATTAAATAAGTAGCTCTTATTGGAGTATCACCAAATCTTAAGTGAGACATAGTTATACCACCAGATTTTTTAGAGTCATAATCAAAGTAAGCTTGAGCATATTTTTCAGTGTGGTCACCGATTATTTTTATAGCTTGTTTGTTAGCTCCAACAGTACCGTCAGAACCTAATCCCCAGAACTTACATCTTATAGTTCCTTTAGAAGCTATTTTAATTGATTCAGATGGAGCTAAAGAAGTATTAGTTACATCATCAACTATACCTACTGTAAATCCATTCTTAGGTTGTTCTGAAACTAAGTTATCAAAAACAGTTTTTATATCTGAAGGAGTAGTGTCTTTTGAACCTAATCCGTATCTTCCACCTATTATCATAGGAGCATTTTCTTTTCCATAGAATACATCACGTACATCTAAGTATAATGGTTCACCAGTTGAACCTGGCTCTTTAGTTCTATCAAGTACACATATTCTTTCAACAGTAGATGGCACAGCATCTAAGAAATGTTTCATTGAGAATGGTCTATATAAATGAACTTTAACTAAACCATATTTTTCTCCCTTAGCATTTAAGTAATCTATAGTTTCTTCTATTGTTTCTGTTACAGAACCCATAGCAATTAATATAGATTTAGCATCTTCTGCTCCATAGTAATCAAATAAACTATGTTTTCTACCTGTTAAATCGCTCATTTTTTCCATGTATTTTTCAACTATACCTACTATATTTTGATAGTATTTGTTAGAAGCTTCTCTAGTTTGGAAATATATATCTGGGTTTTGAGCAGTACCACGAGTAACTGGGTGATTTGGAGATAAAGCATTATCTCTAAATGCTTGAACTGCTTCAAAGTTTAATAAACTTGCATAATCTTCATTTTCTAATAATTCCACTTTTTGGATTTCATGTGAAGTTCTGAATCCATCAAAGAAATGTATAAATGGTAATTTACCTTCTATTGCAGCTAAATGTGCAACAGGCGCTATATCAGCTACTTCTTGAACTGAACCAGAAGCTAATAATACACATCCAGTTTGTCTAGCAGCCATAACGTCTTGATGATCCCCAAATATTGATAAAGCTTGAGATGCTAAAGCACGAGCACTTACATGGAATACTCCTGGTAATAACTCCCCTGCAACTTTATACATGTTAGGTATCATTAATAATAAACCTTGAGATGCTGTAAAAGTAGAAGTTAAAGCTCCACCTTGTAAAGAACCGTGGAATGCTCCTGCTGCTCCTGCTTCTGATTGCATTTCAACAACATTAACTTTTTGTCCAAATATATTTTTTCTTCCTTGTGACGCCCATTCATCAACTACTTCAGCCATAGTTGAAGATGGTGTGATTGGGTATATAGCTGCTACATCTGTAAATGCATAGGCAACGTGAGCTGCAGCTGTATTCCCATCAAGTGTTTTCATAAACTTAGCCATAATATGTATCCTCCTTGATAGCTACAATTGTACTTGTTTATAACAAGTCTATTTTTTTATATTTACATATAATTTACACAACAAAAATATAAACACACATAGTCGCGCAAATACTCTATCTTCTAATATAATACTACAGATTGGATAAAATTCCTTTGAAAATTGTAAATTAATTACATATTTAAGTAGATTTTTTTTTAAATTAAATATGTTAAGTTTTTTTCATAATTTTGTATACAATATATAATAAATTAAGTTAGATTTTTCAAACTTTTTTATCTATTTGCATATATTGGTATTAGGAGTAAAAGAGCCTTCTTTATCATATATAAATTTTATATATCTAATTTTACCATATTATATCATATTTTTGTAAGTTTTTATTATAGTTTTCATAATACCCCTTTATATTATAAATTAATCTATTAGATTAAATTTATAATATAGAAATTTATTACATTAAAAAATATGCTAGTAAATAAAATATTCACTAGCATAAATTTCATACATAAAACTAATCAACTATTAATTCTACTAAATCTCCATTTTTAACACCTGCTGCATTTCCTTCTTCCATGTCAACATGCATTTCTAAATTAAAGCTATCACTAGCTCTTACTAATACATTTTCAAATACTAATGCTCTTGGTCCAGATGTTTTAACTTTTACTATTTGTTTATCAGTTACACCAAATTTAGCAGCATCTTCATTGCTCATATGTATATGTCTAGAAGCAACTATAACTCCTTCTTTCATTTCAACTTCTCCAGCTGGTCCTACTAATTTAACACCAGGAGTTCCAGCTATATCACCAGATTCTTTTATTGGAGCTTTTACTCCTAATGGGAATCCATCTGCTAAAGAAATCTCAACTTGAGTTTGAGGTCTAGCTGGTCCTAAAACTCTAACTCCTTTTAGAGTCCCCTTTGGACCGACTAAATCAACTTTTTCTTCACAGGCAAATTGTCCTGGTTGAGATAATGGTTTAAATTTAGTTAATTCATGACCTGCTCCAAATAATACGTCTATATCAGCTTGACTCAAATGAACATGTTTATTAGATAATGCTATTGGTAATTTCATTGAAATTCCCTCCTTTAATTATTTTTAAATTATTGCAATACAATTATACATAATATTACTTACAAAATCAAATTATATTGAATCAATATAAACTTTTAGACTCTTCGACAGAGTGTCTTTAAACTCTTGATTATCTCTGTAGGGTATATTATCTGTATTGTTTAAATATATATTGTGTAAAAGTTTAGTATTTATACTCTTAAAGAAAAAGTCCATAACTATTTGCCCACCTTTAAATTGTGAATCATAAGGTTTACTACCTCCTACTGCAACGTACATACCTATACGCTTTTTATTCCTATCAATTGAAGGCTTATTTAATATATACTTACTCGCATAGATAGCTTGAGTTCTATCAACAACAGTTTTTACTTTAGCTGATATTGAATCAAAATGTACAGGACTTATTACTATAGTTCCTTTTGATTTATCAAACATTTTATATAGAGGTTTCATATCATCATTAAATTTGCAATACCCTGTCTTATTACAAAACCCACATGCTGTACAATATTCAATATACATATCATATATATTGAATATTTTACTACTAAGTCCACTCTCTTCTAATTTAAGTTTTATTTCATTTGCTATAAAACTACAGTTTCTATTATTTCTCGGACTTCCATTTATTATTATAATTTCTGGACTTTCAAGTTCTATTTTATTATTTAAATCCATAATCAATCTACCTATCCTTTAACATAACGATTAAAATATCATCATCATAATTATCTTTTGATGAAAAGTTTCTTAAATCTAATTTTAAATTTTCTACTATCAACTGGTGATTTAATCTAAAATTTTCTTTTAAAAAGTTTTCTAATCTATCTATACCATATTCTTCTTTTGATTTATTTTTTATTTCTAAAATTCCATCAGTATACATACATACCATTGCATAGTCTTCCATTGAAAGAGTATTGTTTTCATATGTTGCATCTTCCATTACCCCAATAGGTATTCCCTTTTTACAATTTAAGTTAGTTTCTATTGTTCCATCTTTTTTTACAACTACAGGGCTATAGTGTCCTGCATTAGATACTGTAATCATATTTTCTTTAATATCTATAAGTCCAATCAAACAAGTTGTAAATACTCCCATCTTGTCAAATTCATCATATAACATACTATTTAAATTTGTCATTATTTCTTGTGGTGTCTTATACTGATTACATAACACTTTAAAAGCACCTTTTATCATTGCAACAACATAATTCGAAACCATTCCATGACCCATTACATCAGCAACAATATAAACTATGTGTTCAGAATCTACCTTTGTAGCATAGTAAAAATCTCCACCTACTACTCTTGCTGGTTTATGATAAAAATAAAGTTCTTTTTCATCATTACAATCCATTTTACCTTTGTCCATAATAAGTTGTTGCTGTTTATTTAATACATTTAACTCATTCTCAAGAACCTTGTGCTTTACTTCTTTTTCATTGTGCTCATATAACTGCATACCAACCAAAACCTGTTTAGATAATATACTAAGAATATTTAAATCATCACTAGTGTAGTTTTTGCTGTTTGCACAAACAATGCATCCTATAGTCTCATTTTTATCTTGGAGTTTGTAATATATATAACTTTCCAAGTTTATCCCTTTTTGTGAACATGGTTTTAAATTATTTAAATATCCTCCTAAGGATTCTTTATTTACAAACTTGTCTAACATAGGATATAAATTTGTTTTCTTCTTATGCTCTGTATTATAACAGCTAAATATCTTATCTTTATTATCATGACCTGTTATAATTATCAAAGCTTCTTTACTATTAGTGATATTACACGCCTGTTTACTTAAGTTTTCTAAAAATCCATCTATACTTTTATTGAGATATAATTTTTTAGTAGCTTCATTTATAGCACTTATTGAACCTCTTAATTTATCAACCAAAATTTGTACATTATTATTTTTATTAGTTATTTCTATTGATAAACTTAAGAGAGATGCAACAGAAGATATAAAGTCTATATCTTGTTCTGTTAGAAAATCTTCTTCTGTCAAAAAGCAAGTCATAAATCCAACTACTTCATTATTTATGATAAAAGGAAAAACTATTCTACCAATGTAACCTTCAGATTTTGCTAAATCTCGTTCCCCTTCTGCTCTAGAATCTTCAAATACATTTTTTACATATATTATCTTTTTCTCATTTACAGCTTCATGGATATATTCTGGATATGTGTCAAAATCAATTTTTGCACCTTTAAGACTATTGATTGGAAAAATTTGAGGTACATATTCTAAAGTTTGTGAACATACTAAATAGGCATATTTAGAATCATTTTTATAAAATAGATTTACACATGCCTTTGTAGGGTGAACAACCTCTAACATTTTTTCTATTATTTTATCTTTTATATTAAAAAAATCTGTAGATTCAGTCACCATAGCAGATATTTCCACTAAATTCTTCATTTTATAATTGCCATTAGTCATACTCAATTTCTCCCCCTATATATTAAACTATTTATTAGTATTTTAACATACATTCTTTATAGTAAAAACAAAAACAACGACAAAACTAAGAACTAATATCCAGTTAAATCCTGTCAATATTCCTATAAGAAGTAATGTAATCAATGCATTTAGACCTGTTCTTCCCTTTTCATCCATAAAAGTTATCTTAGAGATGTCGATATTATTTTTTACATTGTTTATATGTTCCTTCACTTGTTCTTCCATATTTCTCTTATAAAGAATGTATACCACTCCAACTAGAAATACTCCTATACCTAATATCCAATTTAGATTAAATGCTACAATAAGCAGTATTGAACCAAAAACTAACTTTAAAAGTTTAAAAAACACACTGTCTATCTTTAAAGTTATATTTCTGATTTCTTTACATTCATCCCTTAATGAATATCCACTTGAATCTAAGTTATTAATCTTTGTTTTTACAATTTCAGAATAAAAAAGTTTTATTATCCCATTTAACATTTTCATCACTCCTAAATATTTTACATATATTTGTAAGTTTTACAATTATAATATTTTTTATACTTGGTAATAATAAAAAATAACAAATATTTTATAATTTAGTATTTATTGTAAATAAATTATTAAAACTTTATAGACTAAGTATAAATTTTTCAAAATAAATATTCTTACAATTAAAAGGAAGTGTTTTTGTGCAAATAGAACAACTCGATTTAGAAACAAGAAATAAAATATACTGCTATACAAAAAAAATTCTTAGAAAATACCAAAAAGGTATTATATCTGGAAAATTAACAGCAGATAAATTTGCAGATAATATATTATCTCAAGATTTTATAAATAGTATACTTGATGAAAAAATAATAAGTGAATATGAATTTAAGTTATCTTATATAGACTATATTGAAACTTTAATAAAAATACAAAATGAAAATTTGTCTAATTCAAGAAAAAAATCTACTAAGTCTATAAAAAGTTTTAATATCACTCAAATAATTCAATTGAAAAATTTATTACATGATACTGGTTATAATCTATCAATTCCATACAAGTACCTGACTCCTAAGGATATAGAAGGTATTATTACACTTATCAATACTGGGTCTATTGAACTTGGAAATGAAAGAATATATAATTATATATCAAAAGCATAATAAAATAAATTTATTATAAAAAGGCAATTTATTTAATATAAAATCTATTTTTTTATATTAAACAAATTGCCTTTTTAATTTTTATTTCTATATGATATTATCCAAGAGCTTTTTCTAATTTAGATAAGTGTTGTATTGGATAATATTTTAATAGTTCTTTAAACTGTTCTACTGATAATCCTTCTGTTGTCGTATATATTCTTATTTTTTCATCTAAATCACTATTAATAAATTTATTTTTTAAATCTTCAAAGTTTACACTACTCATTTTACATCACTCCTTATGTAATATATTCATTTGTACTATTTTATCCAGATTTCTAAAATTTATTACATAAAAATATCGACATATAAAACTTAATAAAAAAAAGCTATCTCAATTTAGAAATTACTTTCTATATTTGAGATAGCTCTAGCTATAACAATAGCCTAATAGTTATAAATAATTATTTATTAACTATCTGTTGTTTTTTCCAGCCATTTGTTGTTCAGCCATTTCAACTAATTTTTTAGTCATGTATCCACCTACATAACCATTTTCTCTTGCAGTAAGGTTTCCTTTATCAACTTGTTGATAATTACTCATACCAAGTTCATTAGCTATTTCTAATTTCATTTGGTTTAAAGCTTCTTTTGCTCCTGGTACTACTGTTTTGTTGTTGTTATTGTTACTTGCCATGTTGATTACCTTCCTTCTGTTTAATTTATTTTGTGTTGCTGATAATATTATGTGATTTTAAACATTTTTAATTCAGGTAATTTTTAGCAATTAAAACCTGCCAAATATCCAGTCGAAAAAGCTATTTGCAAATTAAATCCTCCTGTGTACGCATCTATATCTATTACTTCACCAGCAAAAAATAAACCTTCTATCAATTTTGATTCCATTGTACTTGAGTTTATCTCATTCACTTTTACTCCACCAGAAGTTATTATGGCTTCGTCAATAGGTCTATATCTTTTTACTGTAAATTTCAAATTTTTTAGTAAATGAACTAAATTTTTTCTTTGTTCTCTAGAAACTTGATGAACAACTGTATCTGGAGAAATCTCACTTAAATTTATTATTATAGGTATAAGTTTTTTAGGAAGCAAGTCATCCAATGCTTTTTCAAATTTTTTATTTGTATATTTTTGAAAATCTTTTTGAACTCTTTTATCTAATTTTTCTTCATCTAATGCAGGTTTTAAATCCAACAGTATAGTATAATTTTCTTTAGTTGTATCTTTCATCCTACAGCTTGCAGACTTTATTATAGGTCCATCTAAACCAAATTTAGTAAATTCAAGTTCTCCAAAATCATTATACACTTTCTTTTTTTTACTATTAAACACACTTATCTCAACATTTCTTAATGATAATTTTTCTAAATCTTTTACAAAACCTTCTTGAACTTCCATACCAATCAAAGATGGTTTTGTATCTACAATAGTATGACCCTGCGAAATAGCAAATTTATATCCATCACCAGTAGAACCAGTAAGTGGATAACTTAATCCACCCGTTGCTATTATGACAGAATCACACTTGATTTCTTTTTTATTGCTTAGAACTACTTTTTCAATTTTATTATTTTTAGATATTATTTTTTCTACCTTAGAGTTTAATAATATATTTACTTTTTTGCTTCTTACTTGTTTTTCAAGAGCTTTTACAACATCAAACGCTTTATCGCTTTCTGGAAAAACTCTTTTTCCTCTTTCTGTTTTAGTTTTTACTCCAAGATTATTAAACATACTTATTACATCATCATTTGTAAAAGTGTAAAAAGCACTATATAAGAATTTACCATTTGTAGGAACATTTTCTATTAATTCTTCTATATCACAATCATTAGTTATATTGCATCTACCTTTTCCTGTTATTGCAAGCTTCTTGCCTAACTTATGATTTTTTTCAATTAAAGTTACATCAAACCCTCTTTCAGATGCAGTTGAGGCTGCTATCATCCCTGCTGGTCCACCGCCTATTACTACTATTTTCTTCAAATAATCACTCTTTTCTACCCTTAAATTTTCTTAAAATTAAATTAGTCTCTATACAATAGTACAAATTAAATTAATTTAATTTCAAAATTTTAAATAATGCAGGAGCTCCTGCTATTCCATAAAAAACAACCAATGTATACTTAATAAAATTCATGAAAATTATACTCATACTAGAGTCACTTATATTTAAAGTCGTTATTAATATTGAAATCAACACTTTAATAGCAACATATAAAATTCCTATTGTGACTATTCCAATCAAAAACCTACATATTCTCGAAAATACTATGTTTTTGCTCTTTTTATTTTTATTACTAAAATTAATCTTTTTATTATTATTTTCTGTAGTAAATTTAACAAACTTATCTTCAACTATATACCCAAATATAAATCCTACTAGAATACCAAATTTTTCAAAATATTCAGGGCTTTTTAGAAATATTGCTATTAATATAAATGGGATGAGTAATGCTACAAGAAAAATATATTTTTTATTATCATCGATATAGTCAAATACTTTTACAAATACAATGGTAAAAAATATGCCAAGTATCCAACCAGCAATTACATCTATAGGCCAATGAACAGCCAAATATAGTCGAGATAATCCTACTCCTAAAACCATCACTGCACCCAACAAACGTATATAGTTTCTTTTAAATATAGTCATAATACTAACCCAAAATGTAGTTGCAGTTTGAGTATGTGCACTTGGAAAAGAGTATCCTCCAGCGGTAGAAACTCTCAGTGATTCAAGACCTTTTATACCTATTGGTCTAGGAGCTTTTACAAATTCTTTAATACCTAGGTTCACAATAAAATTTCCAACTATCGCGAACAACATTTTTTGTCCACATTTTTTATTTATACACCAATATATAACTGCTGTAATTAATATCAATAATGGTGCTTCTGTACTTACTGTAAATACAAGAAATATAAAATTTAAAATTGGATTTCTTAAACTCTGGAAAAATAATAATATACTCAATTGAATATCCATACCGATGTCTCCTTTACTAAAATTTTATATACTTAATTAAAAAGCACTAACTCCTACAGAGATTAGTGCTTTTAATTCACATTTAAGTCTATTCTACATCCTCAACTATACCTATATAAGGTAAATTTCTGTATTTTTCAGCATAATCTATTCCATAACCAACAATGAATTTATCTTCTATAACAAATCCAACATAGTCTACAGGTATATTAGCTTTTCTTCTTTGAGGCTTATCAAGTAGAGTGCATAATTTTAGAGATTTTGGATTTCTAGTTTTTAAAGCTGCAACTAGATTACTTAATGTTAAACCAGAATCTATTATATCCTCTACAATTAACACATTCTTTCCTTCAATATCTACATCTAAATCTTTTAATATTTTAACTGTACCAGAAGATTCTGTTGAATTTCCATAACTTGTAACACTCATAAAATCTATATTTACATCTAAATCTATACATCTTATTAAATCTGAAACAAATACACTAGCTCCTTTAAGTATACCTACTACTAGTAAATCTTCACCTTTAAAATCTTCTTCTATTTTTTTACCTAATTCATAAACTTTTGCTTTTATCTGTTCTTCTGTCAACATTTTTCCTGTAACTTTGTACATCTTGAGTCCTCCCGCTTTCCATCTATTAACCTATATATTATAGCATACTGAAATATCAATTAAAATCTTTTTCATCATTTTTAAACCTAAATTAACAGCTTATCCATACTTTTTTGCTTTTTCTCTTAAAAATTTGGAATAAATATTCCTTTGTATTATAATCTATATGTAAATATATTAATCGGTTATTTTTATTAATTATATAATTTTATTTTTGGAGGTACTTTTATGAGCACAAATCATGGAGCTAATTTATATAGTTTATCTAGTAAGTATGGCTTTTCAAAAGAAGAATTTATGGATTTTAGTTCTAATATAAACCCTTTTGGTACATCAGTTTTAGCCAAACAATACATTGTAAACAATATAGATATAGTATCTATGTATCCTGACCCTGATTACATAGACTTAAAAACTTCTATATCTAACTACTGTAAGTGTTCTATAGATAATATAGTACTTGGTAGTGGAGCTACAGAATTAATTTCATCTTTTATACATACAATTAACCCTAAACAAGCTCTTTTACTTTCTCCTGCTTATTCAGAGTATGAAAAAGAACTATCTAAAATTAATTGTTCTATAGATAAATATTTTGCTAATGAAGAAGATAATTTTCATATAAAATTAGAAAATCTTATAAATACTATTAATTCTAAAGACTATGATTTAGTTGTAATCTGCAATCCTAACAATCCAACTGGATTTGCATTTAACAAAATAGAAATAAAAGAAATATTAAAAAACACAAATAAATTTTTAATGATTGATGAAACTTATGTAGAGTTTACTGATACAAATATATACTCTTCTACTCAATTAGTCGATGATTATTCTAATTTATTTGTTATAAGAGGAACATCAAAATTTTTTTCAACACCAGGCATAAGACTTGGATATGGACTTATATCTGATAATGCTGTTAAGAATAAAATAAATAACAACTTAGATTTATGGAATATCAACATAATAGCCTCTAAGATGGGAGAAATAATGTTTAGAGATTCAAACTTTATCTCTAGTACTATTTCCTTAATGAATACTGAAAGAAATTACTTACTTGGGGAGCTTAAAAGCATAGACAGCCTAGATGTATATGATACTCAAGGTAATTTTATATTATGTAAAATTAAAACAAAGGAATTTACTGCTAAAGCTCTTCGTGAGAAACTAATTCCTCAAAAGATAATAATAAGAGATTGTTATTCATTTGAAGGTTTAGATGAATACTTTTTTAGAGTATGTATATTAAAGCCTGATGAAAATAAATTATTAATATCATCTCTTAAAACAGTTTTTAAATAGAAAAATACTAGATACAGATTAGCATAAAGAATACAAAAATATATAATTACGAAAGACTTATAATTATAAAAAAATGAGCTATCTCTTTTTGAGATAACTCATTTTTATTTATTAAGAAATTAAGCACTTTGCTTTTCTTTATTTCCTTTTTTACTCATTCCATCATTTATTTTATCGACAACTACTGCTATTGCATTATCTCCTGATACATTACATGCTGTACCAAAACTATCTTGAGTTAAGTATAAAGCTATCATTAAGCTCGCAAGACCACCATCTGATGGTATTCCAACCATTGGTAAGAAAGGAAGTGCACTCATTATAGCTCCTCCTGGTGCTCCTGGTGCTGCAACCATTGCTATCCCCAACATTGCAATGTAAGGGAATAATACATTGATTCCATGAGGCATACCATTCATCATTAAAACTGCTGTTGTAAATCCAGTTATAGATATCATACTACCTGATAGATGTATTGTTGCACAAAGAGGTACAACGAATTCTCTTATTTGTTTACTTACACCATTGTTTTCTGCACAACCAACGTTAACTGGTATAGTTGCTGCTGAAGATTGAGTACCTATAGCTGTTAAATATCCAGGTATTTGATTTTTTAACATTTTGATTGGATTCTTCCCTGAGAATGCTCCTGCTGCTGTAAATTGACATGCCATGTATACAAAGTGTAATGGTATTACCACTAAATAAACTTTCCAGAATACTCCTAATATTGTCCATACTTGTCCTGCTATAGTTATATTTGCAAAAGTTCCTGCTATATATAATGGTAATAAAGGTATAATTACTGTTGACAACGTTTTCGTTACTATTTCTTGGAATTCTTGGAAGAAATTAAATAGAACTTCTCCTTTTCCATGATTTCTTAAAGCTGATATTCCAAGTCCCATTACAAATGCAAACACTATTGCTGCTGTTACATCTACCATAGGCTCTAGTGGAATTGTAAATATTGGTGCTAACATTCCTGCTTCTGGGTCTCCAATTTGACTTGCTACACTTGCATCAATAAAATTTGGAAATATTAACATAGATACTGCAAATGACAATACTCCTGCAATTAAAGTAGAACCATATGCTATTCCTGTAGTTATTCCTAATAACTTTCCTGCTCCTGTTGCTAAATCAGCTATTCCTGCTGTTACAAATCCTATAATTATAAATGGTATGACAAACTTTAAGAATGCTGAGAATAAAGTACTAACTGTTACTAATATTTGAACTATTATTTCTGGTGCATAACTTCCGATTAAAATACCGACTATGATACCGATGATTAGTTTAGGCACTAAACCTATCTTTTTCTTACTCATAATTTTTCCCTCCATAAATTTTTTTAGATTAAGTATTCTTGTACATTGAATACTTTGTCAATCATTGAATCCCCCCACTTCTTATGATAATAGAGTTTTATCTCTCCGTCAACATTTTAACCATTTTTTGTTAATAATAAAAAGAATAACACTTATAAAGTGTTACTTTTATTTATTTTATTTTTTATATATGGCTATTTTTCAATATTTTTTAATGTTCAGACTATTTATTTTTTTAACTTTTGTCAGTTAGATGTCAGTAAAATATTTTATCCACAATTTTTATATAAGTTTTCCACAACTTATCAACACAACTATCCACAGCAATAAAAAAGGTAGCAACTATTTATATAGATGCTACCTTTTTGTATCTATTAATCTTCATCCTTCCAACTTTTTATCCAGTCCCCTATTTCTGTTATTTTGTCTTCTGTTATTTCTTCTCCATCATGTAATTTTGAAATCAGTTCTGATAGAGGATTGTTATGTAAACCTCCAAAAATTCTTTTACCTTCCAATTTTAGATATTCTTTTTCTTTTACTAATACTGTATAGTGTACATGTTTTCCAATTCGCTGAGATATTAAAAAACCTTTTTTAGTTAATCTTGATAAAAGTGTAATTGTAGTTGTATGTTTCCAGCCATACGTTTTTTCTGTCTCATCTGCAACATCTTTTGATATTACAGTTTTATAACCAGAATTCCAAATAAATTTCATGAGTTTCAATTCTGCATCTGGTAATTTTTTATTCAACATAATATTTCCCTTCTTTCTATATAAACATAAAATTATCTTTTTACTATATTTTGCATATTTTTTATAAATCTTTTTAATTTTTCTTCTATAACATTATTTATTTTATGTATCGTTGTAAATATTCTTATAAAAAAGTTATTATCTCTACTTGTATTTCTTTCTTCTTTTCTAGCACTTAAATATTCTTTTTTAGTTACTAGTACCTTATAATTTAATTTAAAACCTGTTCTTTTCTTATTTAATACTTTCATCTTTACTAATCTTTTAAGTAAAATTTCTGTAGTGCTTTTCCTCCATTTATACCTCTCCTGCATTGCTAATATTATTTCTTTTTTAGATAGAATAGACTTTTTCCTCCACACATATTCCATCAATATCAATTCTCCTCTACGTAGTTTGTCTATTACCTCTTGTTGCTCCATTTTTATGTCACTTCCTCAAATTCAATCTAGCTTAAATTAATAATAGGAGCTTTTTTATACAAAAACTACAGGTAAAATTTACCATATATTCAACCCATTTGTTTTGTTCTTTAAGGCGAAATAATTTTCATATTATTAAGATAACTATTAAAATTTTTAATTTTCTGACAGGTATGTTGAATAATAATTAATTCTAATGTATCATTGTAATTGTAGAATAAAACTAAATCAGCAAAACTAGAGAAATTTAGTGACGTAAAGCTATAGGGACTAAAACTTATAAAATTAATTATAAGTTATGTCAGCCAGTTGCCAAAAAGATATATTCTTTTTGTTTTTAGGGAGGTGAACAATGTATATGGGAAAAATGGATATGTGTACACACATATTAACCGCTTATATAGGTGATTCGTATGATTATTGTGATTTTATAGATACACAGTTAAATGATTTTATACTAAAGTACGGAGAAAATGTGGTAGAATCTTGCCTACATCAAGTGATGATATTGATAAGTAGGTATAATTAAATGGAATTTGTTTTCTAGAATAACCCTTTTTAGTTTTATCTACAATTTAAAATAAACTGTTGCTAAAAGAAAGGATTATAATATGTGTGCTTTTAAAATTTCCATACTAAAGAGAATTATAAATAATAAGCAACTAGAAGTTACAAGAAGTTTTGATTTAGATAATCTTATTTGTACTGCAAAAGAAATATTAGAAGAAAATGAGATTGATTTAATAATTACAGATGAAAAAAACAAAATTATTTGGAAAAATAAAAAAAGCACTCCCGTCCATGAGAATGCTTAATTGCAACTATAGAAGTGTATTCGTAGTACACTTCTATTTTTTTATTATATCACATAATTTAGGTTGTTAAAAAGAACTATTTAAATCAATTTTAAGGTGTATTGAGTAATGTTCTTGACAGTTTTATACCTTAATGTATTTCAAAAAAAATAAGCACTCCTATAAAAAGAGTGCTTTGGTGTATGTTAATGTATATATCTAATACAATTATAAAATGTCTTATGTTTTAGTATGATAATTTTCGTTCGTTTTATTATTACAGGTTATGCTATAGTTTTATGTATCCTGTTAATATTTGTAATATTTTATATACCCTTTGTACTTATTATTGATATACTTTAATTAAGAAGATTAAATATAATATGAGTTGGTGGTTATTTATGAAAAAGAATCTAAATACTTTTTTATGGTATATATTAGGTATATTTCTTTCGGGCTTTATACTATCATTGATATTTGGAAAATTGCTATACCTATTTTCCTATATACCTACGCTTTAAAAGGTAGCAACTGAACAATAGTTGTTACCCTTTAATCTATCTATTAGATAAAAATTTCTAATATGTCTTTTAAACATTCGCTCATATAATTATTTCATACAAGCAATCCCTAAACAGTCTAAATATCTCTTGCTATACTCTGAACTAAATTTATATACTGAGTATGAGCCCTGAAGGGCAAATATTTGTTTACCAGATTCTGGTTCCAGAGTAAAGTTTCCATATTTCTTAAATGCTCTTTCTTCTCCTGCTGTTATAGTTTTTCCTTTTTTAGTTAAAAAAGTTATTTTACCTATTGTTCTAGCTGGTATAGGTAAACCAGTAAACCATCCTATAGAACCACTTATTTTAATTATGTAATCATCTGCATCTAAATCCATAGATACTATGCTACCTCCAAAAGGTTCTCCATGTAGTTGAGTTTTATATTTTCCATCATACACAAACTGTATAGCATCAACTATAAAAGCTCCTCTAAGTATAATTTTTGTTACTCTATTTCTATTTTTAGCAAATTGGCTATCATCAAAAGTCTTGAATTCACAATATTCACTACACATTTCATCTAATTTTAATTTATTTTCTTCTAAGAAATTATTTACATAATCTATATGTTTCTTGGCTACTAGATTAAAATAATAATAGTTTGTTTTTTGTTTATTAGAAGATTTTTCAAATTCATTTTTCCATTTGTTTTTATCAAATTTATCTAAAGAACTATATCCTAAAGCTTTTATTGCTTTTTCCCATGCATCTGACTGGTCATCTTTTCTAGTTGTTATTACTTTTATAACTTCTGTTTTCTGATTTTCTGTTAAACTCTCATATTGATTTAGGCTAAAATCAGTACCATTCTTAATACACTTTAGTGCATATACCATTTGACAAAATGCTTTAAAGAAATTATCTTGATTATTTTTTTGTATCTTCACTTTATCATCAGTACAACTCCAATTTGGAACATATCTGTAATTAAGATATCCATAGTCTGGTATATGACCCATTCTTCCATGTCCAAGATATGCAATTCCTTCATATCCACCAACCTCAGGAGTACCAAAAACATTAATAGCATGCCAGCTACCATTACGATATTCTTCTGCTTTAGTCCATTTAGTTTCTTCTATGTATTTACTTTCTTCTGCTATAAATTCTTTAACATCATTAATATACCATTCAGGTCTTCCAATAAAATACATGTGTGCCCATGTATCTGCAAGTACATGCATTCTCATTCCAATAAATTGTAATTTATATTCTTCAGTACTATGAAAATAGATAAGGTCATTTATAATAGAAGAAACAGTTTCACTATTTGGTAAACACATTAATCTAAATCTTCTCTCATCTCCATCTTTAAATTTCCAGTTTGTTGTAAGTCCTGTGCTTTCTTTAACTCCATTATATTCATATTGGTTGTTCAAATTTCCAGGTAAAAAATGAAATGGTATCCATACTTTTCTTATTTCATTCAAACTATCAAGATTCCATTTATAGCCCCATGAAGTAAAATCTGCATAATATTTTTCAAATTCTAAAGTTGTCTGTACTGTAGGTAGTGTAAAATTTACATCTTCAAGAATCATACTCTTAGTTGATTCATCCACATATTGAGCAGCATAAGCTATTGTATTTGCATCAGAATCATTATAACCAGCTATTTTAGCTGCAAGATATGTACCATAATAGTGAAAATCTAAATTCATAAAATCACCTCTTAATTTTATTTTAATAAATAATTATATATGTACTTATATATAATTATTTATTAAAATAATAAATTAAATATTCAAAATATTCAACACTTGCTGTCTAACTAGTCATCAAAAACGCATAAATAGTCAAAAAACATATTTTTTTCTAGAAATATATGTTTTTATAAATTTAATAAATATATTTATAAGAAAAAATAGATAAGAAAAACTTTGATATAAATTTTTCTTATCTATATACTTGTTTAAATAAAACTTTAAAACTTATAATTTTTCTTTTACAAATTCTCTAGCCTTATCCATTGTAGACCATACATCATCAGCATATATCTGAGTAAACTTTTCTCCTGTGGTCTTACTCATTTCTTTCATCTTATTGCAAGTTACTCCACCAATTACATGCAAATTTTGTGTTTGATGCGGCTTATAGTCTTTTATGTCTACTACTAAATAACTTTCTTTTGACCTCTTGTAATATAGTCCTAAGATGTCTGCTGATACCTTATCATCACCACTGTACACTATTGTGTGTTTATACATTTTGCCCACCTCTACATTATTTATAGTTTTATTCAATACGCCTTCTACAATTAATTTGGCCATACCTTCATATCCAAGTTTCTTAGCCTTCTCATAATCTTCTTTATTATCACAAAAGAAACTTTCTATTAATATTGCTGTAGGTTTGGAACTATTTAAAATATATAAACTTTTATCTAATTTAGCACCTCTGTTACCTACTTCTTTATCTCCTTTTTTTCTTATGAAAGGTTTAGATAGTTTATCTACTACTCTTTGTGCATATTCCTTCCCTTTTTCACTATAGTAAAATACCTCTGTTCCAAAAGCTCCTACGCCACTTGAATTTAAATGCAACTCTATAAGTAAGTCATATCCTCCACTATTAATTCTAGGTATTTTGTAAGACTTTTCCTCACTCTTAGTTTTAAACTGCTTTTCGGGGCATATTATTACGTCCACCTTATGACCTTCTTTTCTGAATGTATCTGCTAATACTGGTGCAAGAGATTTATTATATTTATACTCGTTAACCACTCCATCAGCAGAAGTACATGCACCACTTTTTAAAATACTGTGTCCTACTGTTATACATATTTTCATTACTTTTCACCATCCTTTAGCTGTTTGTAAGTTTGATTTATACCTATTGATATACCCCAACAAATTACACCTTGTAAGACTGCATCAGCATTTAATCCCAGCATCCATACTGAAAAACCTATCCCAAGTATCAATAACACTACTGGAATATATTTATTATCTAGTTGTTTATATTTCTTACATCCTGCTCCTATAACATAAAGAGCAGCAACTAAAATTAACAACTGCTCTGGTATAAAACTTATTAAATTATCCATCTCTTATCCTCCTATTTTTTTTACAAGTTCATCAATCCTAAGATGTGCTTGTTTTGTACTTGCTTCTACTTTTACAACTCTTTCGCTTATATCTAGAAAACTAGCATTAAACTTAGTTATATCATGTTTTATAT
Source organism: Clostridioides sp. ES-S-0005-03 (assembly GCF_020658455.1). NCBI lineage: Bacteria > Bacillati > Bacillota > Clostridia > Peptostreptococcales > Peptostreptococcaceae > Clostridioides > Clostridioides sp. ES-S-0005-03. Next base: position 1,971,168 of record NZ_JACVWI010000001.1, read on the forward strand.
CTCTTACATTCTCGCATAAAAAATTTATTTGTTGTTCTAACTTAGTCGTTGTTTCTGTTTCATCTTGTATTTTTTTGTTTGAACTATTTCTAAATGCTAAGTAGGATATTATCACTCCTGCTACTGCACATAATAGATTTATGCTTATTTCTTCCATATACCCTCCTTATTTCTTACACAAAAAAGAACTTAGAATTGTCTAAGCTCTTTTTATTTAATTCTATTTGTATACAAACACCTATACTTGTTTTAATATCTTCATTAATCCCAATAAGTATTTACCATACGAACATTATAAGAATAAACATCAGACTTCTTTCTGCCAGGTGAATTTGTATAACCTCCTTGTATAACAACTCTCACAGAATCATTTTCATAAGTTAAGCTAAGAGTTCCATCACCATCATAAAATATTCTATAACTATTCAAATCTTTAGTATCAGTTTTAACATACTTAACACTTTTATGAACACCTGTGCTCATATCTCCTGGTGTAGTATAGTGAATAAAAGTAACATCAACATAGATACAAGTGCTTCTGCGAGTAAATGATGATGATGGATGATACATTCGAAAATCAACTGTAAAAGTATTTGGAGTACCTTTGCTATTCACTTTTGCAATATAAGGGTCTGACAGTTTATTACTAGCACTTTCAAGTTGAGTAGTCAATGTACCTATAGTATTTTTAAATCCAGTTATATAACTTGATAATTCTTGATAAGTATTTTCTTTTGTTGCAGGTAAACCAATGGTAGTTGCAATTAATTCTTTCCCTTTGTTGGCCTCTTGGAAAAAATAATCTGCACCATCAAAATAATCTTTTACCTTTTCAGATAATTCAACAAATGTATTGTTCAAACTTGCATCTATATCTTTTAATGCTAATACATTTACAATACTTCTTTTTCCACTTTTTAAACCTTCTTTCATTTCACTAATTTTACTTGCTATATCTTGTAGACTCGCATCATCACCTAATGGCATTATATTCTTACTAATACTTACAACTTTTTCAGCTGTAGAATTAGCGCTGTCTGTAACAACTATTTTAAGTGTGTGTAGTGCATTGTCTGTAAGTTCATAGTTTATTGTTTTTTCTGTTGTTAAATCGGTTGTGATTGTTTCTTTTAATATATCATCTATAAATATTTCTATCTTAGTTAGTAGTGCAGGGTCTGTGTGGTCTGCTTTGAATGTTGCTTGTGTATAGTTATAAGATGATACTGTTAAAAGTGGTAATGCTTGAAGTAATGTTATCTTAGCGTAACCATCTGCTCTTGTAGTATTTCCTCCAGCTGTCATGACCACATTTTCTAACCAATATTCTGAGGTTGATATATAACCAGGTGGCTTATAGCTATCTTTAGTTAGTGCATAACCGCTTCCACCACCAGCAGCACTTTGAGTTGTAACACAACCTGCACCACCAAACCATCCACCACCACCACCTATATGTTTATTATAACTACCACCTTTACCAAATAAACCATCAAAATCTGAACTATTATTAATACCGCCTTGATATTGTGTGCCACCACCTGCGAAATTACCTTGATAACCAATTCCGTTATCACCATTTAAACCGCCACCATGACCAAGTTTACTAACAGAAGATTCACTAGCACCACCGCCACCACCTGCTATAAGTATACGTGAAAGCAAACCTTCTAAATCATCCCAAGAAGAATTACCACTAGAAAGTCTTATATCAGTTGAACCACCACCATCAAATGACCATTTGTAAGGAGCAAAACTAGAATATCCACCAGCACCACCGCCATTATAACCAGTTCTAGTAAAAGAAGAAGTAGATAGAACTTTTTCATAACCTGACTGACCAACACAAATACGAAAATTAGTTTTCTCTTTTAATATAATTTCACCTTTTGCATAACCACCTTTTGCACAAGTAGTAAAATCATCAGCTTTATATCTACCACCACAAGCCCCCCAACATTCTAATTTATACTTGCCGGGTTTTAATGTAACACGTTGTTCACTTCCTGTATAATTAAATTCATAAACTGTAGCCATTTAATCCACCTCTTTCTTAATTTATGGTTTTATTGTACCTAATTTTAAAACCATAAACGTCTGCAAAGTGTAGATGAAGTGTAGGCAAAATGTAAATGAATTTATATATTTTTAGGAATAAAAAAAGAACATTACCTATTTTGTAGGTTCTGTTCCTTCTAATACTCCACTTTCTATAATTATATAATCTTCTACAGCCTTTCTGTACTCTGTGTTAGTAACATCATCCAATTTAAAAGGTCTGTCTTTTAAAGGGTTTAGCCCTTTATTTAATATTCTCTCTGCTAATATTCTTACTACAACATTATTTATATTCATTATAAAATTCCTCCTACTTTCTCATTTTCTGCAATCAATATTTGATTTTCTAACTCTTGTATTCTCTTTTGTTCTTCACTCACATATGTTGGTATTTCTTCTATAATAGGTTGTTTAGTTTCTATATTTATGCCTGTAATTCTATTTCTTGTATAATCTATACTTCCATATGGAATATCAATACCATGTAATTCAGTTATTGTATCATGTGGTAATACATCTCCAGTTGCTTCTCCTGTCTGCAACAGTATTTTCCCGGTTTGGTCATAGATTATTCTATTTGCTCTATTCATTTTATCACCTCATTTTTAATTTATTGTATTTTAAGAGCATACCATTTATAAGAGGATAAAGTAGAACTAGACTCTGTAAAGGCTGGTAATTTAATGCCTCCTCCACTAATGTAGACATCTCTTTTATTATTTTCATATAAATTTGAAGTACCACTGTTTAAAGTACTAGCACTAAATTGACAATTAAAGGATACATTTAATACAAAATCAGTTAGTATAACTGCTGATGAAGGAAAAGAACTTATAGCAATAACATAATATTTATTCCATTTATCACTTGTTGTGTATTCACACTCAGCAATAAAAACATTAGGAGAAAAACTTAGATTAGTAATATTAATCCAATAGCTAGGATTACTTGTACTGTTTAAATAGAATGTTTTAGCATATAAACTAGTATTTCTTACAACAGATGTTGTTCCTGTAGCATAATTGGATATTTTTATATTTCTAACTTTATTTATTAGACTTTGTATGCTTTCAATTTCATTTGCAGAAACATTTTTATTTGTTAAATTTACTGCTAAAGAACTCTTTAATGTTTCTATTTTTGTTTTAGTTGTCTCCAATTTATCTGTACCAGCAAAAGGATTACCCAATGCACTAGATATATTATTTTTGCCAGTTTGAAAATCAGCTTGTACATTTTCTAATGTAGTCATAAGTTCCTCTAAACTAGCATTATCAGTTAACTTTGTTGTCATATTTTCACCTCGCTTATATCATATCTATTAAATTATTTACTATAGTAATTCCTTTTACCCTTTGTCCGTTTACTTCTGCATTTAACAAATTTTGCTTTGTTGCTAATTCTTTTAGTGCTCCTTCAACATTATTACTCTTAAATAGATTATCTATGTCTTTTATAGTTGCTCTTTCTGCTGTTATCTGAATACTATCTAAACTAGCTTTTACCTCATTTACTGCATTTACAAGATTACTTTTGTTAGTTGTTGTTAAAGATGCTTTATTTCCTAAGTTAGTTACTACTTCATTTATAGCTTTTACAGTATTATTTTTGTTTACTGTACTAAGAGTAGTTGTATCCCCTATTTTATTATTAATATCTGTCTTAGCAGTTTCTAGGTTGCTTGTTAACTCTGTTTTAGTTGTATCTATTTTAGTGTCTAACTTATTGATATTTGTTAATATTTTTTCTTCATCTTTTTTAGTTAAAAATATTGCAGTTGGGTCAACAATTAAGGTCACTTTCTCTACATTAGATACCTCTATGATAAACTTCAAATACAAATCTTTCATAGCTCCATTGCCAACTTTTGGCTTATATGTTTCAGGACTTTTACAAATTGCAATCATATCGCCTTCATTATCTATAAGAGCCATTTCTCTAACTGTAAACCCACCTATTGAACCAGGTACACATGCTGTTGCAATAATCCAATTAGGATTATTTTCATCCTTGTCAAAAGCATTTATATTACCTTCCCAAACTTTATTTTTTAATGCTGTTTGCTCTTCTGTTGGATTGTAATAGCTTCCTCCTCCATCACCTGCTTGAATCTTCTCTAGTACTACTGATTTACCTAGCATTCCTGCGTTAGCAATCTTAGCCTTACCTATATTTGTAAGTATAGTGTAAAATTGTTCATCAGCCATTTATACCACCTCCTTTTGGATATACTGTTAATATTTCTGAACTCATGTTATGAGCTAATGCAAACTTAGCTTTGACATTAGCTTTTACTTCTTTACTTGAATAAGGATATACTGTTATTTCTTCACTCATAATTGTTGTTTGTGCAAAATAAGTTTTACTTTTTAATAAAGATACTAACTTATAACTTACAGATAAATGAGAAGGTTTTATAACATTTACTCTCTTATATAAATCTTCTAAATCTCGAGGAAAACCTTGAGTACTAGTTAATTCAACTCCAAAAGTATATGGAGATATGTTTTCATTTATTTTTATATTTGCACCTGTATAAGATTGAAGTATCATAGACATTCTTTTAGGTGTCATAATATATTTGCTTTGGAGCTTAGCAATGACTTTTCTTCTTCTAGTTTCTATAGCTTCATCTAGATTAGTAGCTAAACCTACTCTATTTTCCCAAAAACTTAAACCCCATGTTGCACTTTGAGGAAATAATTGTAATTCTATTTCTTTATTTAATAACTCTAAATTATCAAATTCGCTTCCTATAGCTTCATATAAGCTTTGCATTATGATAGATTGTTCATATATTGTTGACAATGTAAGAAGCATTTCTCTACCTTTTTTAGAAGCTATCATCCAACCACCTCGTTAACTATTTCCCCTACTCCGACCACTTGGTCCTGCAATTTTATATTTTCTTTTACATCATTTATAGTAAGATTAGAAAAGTCCTGTATACCTTCGTCTGTCAACATCATAGAACCCACTATAGCCTGTATAGCATTGTATGAGACCGTTCCACCTAAATCAATTTTATCTAAATATTTGTCTATCTTAGTTTTTAAATTGTTTAATACTGTTTCTTCACTAAAACTGTTACTAAATATAAAACTAGCTTTTACATTAATAAGTAATGTTTCGGGTGTTACAACTGTTACTAAAGCCCCGATAGGAGCTTTCCCATCCCTATTTTCTCCTTCTGATATATTTAATGGATATATATAATCTTGAACTGTATTTATCAACTCTTGTGTTGCTGCTTTTCTATTTTTGTCTAGTATTAATACTTTTACTGTCCCCGCTCCATTCCATTCGGGAACTACATAAGCATATCCAACTCCATCTACTTCTTTAGCCCATCTTATATAATCTGAACTAGCTCCACTTAATCGGTCCTCTTGTTCTGACACAAGGACTCTTTCTCTAAAATGTTCTTCGTCTTCTATATCTGTCCCGCCTTTGAAATCTTCTTTATTATTAACAGATTTAATCCCATTAATGGAACCTAATAAAACAGATATACTACCTTTAGATACATTTCCTATACTTCCAGTTTCTCTACATTCTGCTTTAATATCTACTGTTTCATTTTCTCCTATAGTTTTAGTTTCAAGAAGCTCAAACTCTATACTTTGTTTTTCATCTGTAGCTATAGTTGTAACAATAGTTCCTTTTGTAATGATAGTTCTTTGCATACCTGTAAATGTAATAACTCCAGTAGCCTTAGTTGGTTGATTTTTAAACACTCCCTTGCATTCTCCTAGCCATTCTAAATAAGTTCCATAAGAGGTCTGAGGAAATGCAATCTTTAAATTATTTTGTAATCCTAATTGTTTTAACTGTGCAACTTCTTCTGCCGTAGGTCTTGTTGCATCATAAATAAAGTCCCCTTCTAGTGTGCTCACATCTTGAAAGTTGCTTAACATCCTTTCGTGTATTACTTCTTCATCTTCTGTCAAAAATACTGGTATAGGTAGTTCTCTTTCCATATAATCACCTACCTTTTTATATTGCCATCAATCACTATATTTTCATCATCTATTGTTAGTACATCAAATTCGTAATTAACAAGCCTACTATTTTCAAGCCAATTGAATATAAAATTACTCACTTCTTTTGTATATGGATGAACTAAAATAGTTTCTTTTATTAACCTAGATATTTCAAGCTCTTTAGCACTTTGGGATAAGTTACTGGCAATTAAATCTTTTATTTCACTTCCATAACGTTTGTATAAGCTGACCTTTTGTACCTAGGTGTTAATATAGCCTTTTGACACCATTGTTTATATGCCTCTACCTTGTTACATCTTTTTAATGTTCCATCTGCATTTTTGACAAATTCACCTTTTATAAAATCAAATAAAAAAGACCCCTTTAGGTCCAGTTCATTTTCATTATTATTTTTTAATTCTACAGTTTCAAAAGTTTCATTTTGTGGAAATAGGTTTGGCATTTACAACCCTCCCAATTACTACAAATTCAGCCCCCATAATAGCTACTAATACATTATCACCTATATCTAGTGGCTTTAATTCTTCTGGAGTTTCTATTTTATGTTTATGTCTATATTCTGCACCTAACATTTCATCTGAAAGAGTAAAATAATCCTCTTGCAAGGTTAAATTCTCTAATACTAAATAATCTTGTATTTCATCTTTATAGCCACTTACTTTAAGACCATTTGCTGTTATTTCTGCAAGTTCACAACCCACTCCAAAAGTGCCATTTGCTACACTTTTACTCATATTTTCTTTTAATATTCTAGCAACCACATTAAATCTAGCATCAGTCATTAGTATAAAATTTCCTCCTTATATAATCTAGTGTCCCAACATTTAATTTCATTTTTGGCGCAGAGTCTAATGTATGAGTAACATCTATAACATAGTATTCTTTTCCTTTTAGAGATACCTTGTCACCTGCTCTTATTCTGTTTATGTCTACTACGCAATCTACACTTATTGTTTCCTCACCCGAATTAAACATTGCTTCTGCTGCTTTCTTAGCTTCTTTAGCATTAGTTATCTTTTCATCTTGTTTAATCTTTTGTAGAGTTCCATATTTGTCTGAGTCCTTCTTATAAGTTCCAATTATAGGTGCTTTTGTATTTTCATCTTTACTCTTACCTAACACTTTTACGGAAGTTACTGCATCATTAAAACTACTTGTAAAGTTTGCATCTTCTAATATACTATCTAATTTATATACATTTGCATTAGTACCAAGCTTGAATAATTTTAATTTATTATCCATTCTTACTCTAAATAAATCTCCACCCTTACTAGCTGTTTCCTTTAAATCCTTTTTAATCATATCTAGTATACTTGTCTTATGTATTACTTTAGCAAGTTTCTTCCCTGTATTAGCTAGATTGTAGTAAGGTATATTCCATTGTTTACAGTAATATTCAATCCTCTGTGTTGCTATATTTTCTTTAAAACTATATTGTTCTTCTGATTCTTCCATATAGACTGTTCTTTCTCTGCAAGACAATGTTAGTTTCTTACTCTTTTCACTTCTTCTAGTTTCCCATATGATTCCATCAAAGATTATTTCTTCTTTTTTACTCTCATATGCAATGTCAATTAGAACTATTTTATCACCTTTTTTAATTCCTATATCTTGAAGTTGCTTAGGTTCTACTAATGATACATCCATCTTATATGCAACTCCATCTATAGCTTCTGAAAGAGTTATTCCTTCATTGAAATTTGCAATGTCATATTTATTATTTAGTATTATTTTCATTTAGAAGGTATCACCAACTTTTGTCCTTTTTTAATAATATTTGGATTTTTACCAATAACTTTTTTATTTTCAGGTATATTATAAATTTCTTGCCACCTTGAACCTTTACCTAGAAATTTCTTTGCAATACTCCATAAAGTGTCTTTAGATGTAACTGTATATATTTTTGCTGATGATTGAGTATTGGGTCTATTGTCTTTTAAATCTGTTTTAGTATTACTTTTAGTTTCTTTTTTTAATGTCTCTATCTTCAGTTCTCTGTAAGTTCTAAATGTTATCTCAATGTCTCTATCTTCTTCTCTTCCTGCTGTTTGAGTATTACTAAAATTAGATATTGTAACTAATCCATTGTAACCAAAACCAGTTACTATTAAGCGTAATGGTTCGTCTTGGTCTACCCATTTTTCAAGCATTGCAACTACTTCGATTGGATTTTTTAACTCGCTATATCTGCAATAAGAAGCATCATATAAGTTAGGTAAGAATGTCTTGAATGATATTTCTCTTATCTTCTCTCCTTCTTTTTTAATGTCAAATTCACCTAGATTTACTATATCAATAGTTTCAAATCTTTTTTCTTTTTTTATAGATAAAGAATCTTGTGGATTAACTGGAAAATGGAAATCTATTTTTTCTTTTTCATTTTTTAGATATATGTCTATTACCAAGTTATCACTTCCTTTCTAAAGTATTTTTTAACATTACACCGCAGTTTTCTTACCATATATTCACTTCCTTTGATTTTTTGTATAAAAAAACACCTACTATTTAAGTAAGTGCTTTCTTTTTCTATTTAGTTTTTCTCCGCATAGTTAATATAAAACTATATTTTCAACTATTTAATCAGATTGTAAAAGATAATTTACATACCACTTAGTTAATATAAAACCAGAATTATTCTTGTTTTTAAGTAGAACATGTGTAAAATTTACATTCCATATAGTTAATATAAAACCTTTTATTGCTATATTAGCCGCACTTACAAAAGCATATTTACATACCACATAGTTAATATAAAATGTATTTGTAACAAGCTTAGTGGTTTCTAATATTGTTGCCTTTACATACCACATAGTTAATATAAAATTTAGGAGAAATATAATGAATAAGATATTTGTATTTTTCTTTACATACCACTTAGTTAATATAAAATCATGACCACATTCTGAACATATTTGAGAAGTATAAGCCTTTACATACCACATTGTTAATATAAAACTGGAGGATTAGTAATGATTACATCATATTTCTCCTTCTTTACATACCACTTAGTTAATATAAAACCAGTTTTAGCAGCATTATAACATTTAAGATGAGTGTGCTTTACATACCACATAGTTAATATAAAACAATTAGTAATATAAAGTTAAAAGTACACATAAAAAGCTTTACATACCACATAGTTAATATAAAACATTTCTTTATCTGTAAATTTTTTAGGTTTCTTGCCTCTTTACATACCACATAGTTAATATAAAACTAATAGCATTTTCTATACCTATTCTAAAGTTTATTGGCTTTACATACCACATAGTTAATATAAAACGAGGCAATTAAGCGTATACCTACCAAAGAAGAATTAAACTTTACATACCACATAGTTAATATAAAACGCAGTAAGCGATAAGATGTCTATGTTTATTGATTTGCTTTACATACCACATAGTTAATATAAAACCCCAAAATAAACTTAGCATTTCCAATACTTGCACATATACAACCTTCTCAAATTTGCAGTGAGCGACCAGTAGTGCAATTGATAACACTTATCAAACCTTCTCAATGCCTTATATTTCAACTGTTAAACCATACTTAAACAGAAAAATCGAACGCTGCAAAATTTATATATCTTTATTATATCATAAATAGATTACTTTTGAATATTTGTACCAATTTATAATTATACAAAAATAAAATATTTTTTTAATAAACTCTGAAATTTTTTTTTACTTGTTATAAAATATAATTAAGTAATCAACTTAAATCAACTCAAAGGATGGTGCTCTTATGGATATTAAGTCAGCCTTCATAAGAAAAAGAAGTGAAAAATTTCATGTATATGTGGAGTATGTGGAAGAAGAAACTGGCAAAAAGAAACAGAAAAGTTATGGAAGTTATGAAAAGAAAAAGGATGCTGAAAAACATTTAATTGAAATAAAAACTACTATAAACAATAATAAGTTTGTTGCTCCAAACACTGTAACGCTTGTAGACAGATGCTATAGATACATAGAGGAAAAAAAGTATGACTTTTCTCCATATACTTTAAGAAACAGAAAAAGTATAATTAGAAATCACATCCAACCTTTTTTTGAAGATATAAAATTAATTGATATTAGTCCAAACCTTTTACAAACATATGTCAATAAAATATATAAAAAATATTCTTTGAATTCCGCAAAAAATTCGATTAGTTTTTTAAATGCTTTATTGCATGAAGCTTATCGACTTAGAGAAATACAAGAAGATGTTTCTAAGTTTGTAATAACTCCAAATAAAGAAAATGCATCTACAACTAATTTTTATACCAAAGAGGAGGCTCAGATACTGTTAGAAAGGTGTCTTGATACTGATTTAGCTATACCTATCTATTTAATGTTAGGACTTGGTCTACGCTTCGGTGAAGCTGTAGGAATTAGATGGTGTGATGTTGAACTTAATAAAAGTATTATAAATGTAAAACAAACAATGATTCATGTTGATGGAAAAGTAACTTTTAAATCACCTAAAACAGATAAATCTAAAAGAAGATTGACAGCACCAACTGAGTTAATAATTTTGTTAAAAGATGAAAAGTTAAGACAAAGTAAATTAAAATTACAAGGGATACTAAAAAATGAATTAGATTTAGTATGTCTAAATTCAAAATTTAAACCTTGGACACAACAAATGTTTTTTAAACCTTTTAAAAGATTATTAGAGAACAACAATCTTAGGTATATAAAATTGCATGAACTTAGACATACAAATGCAACTTTGATGTTATTATCTGGCACTAACATAAAAACTATTTCAGAACGATTAGGTCATACAGATATAAAAATAACTATGAATAAATACTCTCATGTTTTAGAAGAAATGGACAAAGAAGCTTCTGATAATTTAAGTAAAATCTTGTTTAAATAATCGTCAGTTCTATGTCAGTAAGATGTCAGTTAATCATATATTTTTTTATTTGTCAGTTAGATGTCAGTCAAATATTTATTACTAGACAGTAGTAAAAAGCAGTATTTTACTACTATCTAGCAGCACTTAATATTGTATAATATCTAAGCATAACACTTATAAAATGTTATTCTTCTTCATCTTTTATAGAAGATTCTACATTTTCAATTATATTTGAATGTTTATCCTGTTTTGCAATGATTCTGTACTTATTAATTTCTTCATTCACAATACCTATACTCCAAATTAATACTATAGCATCATCTATAAATCCAAATGCTCCAGCGAGCATTTCAGGTATTATATCAATACCAGATACAAAGTAGGATACAGTAAAAACTAATACAGAAACTACTTTGACCTTATCAATTATATTTATTCTTTTATCTGTCATAAAATCTGGTAGTTTAAGTAAATCAAATATAAAAAGTAATCCAAACTTAGCATTTTTAAATCTTACTAAAATTTTTTTTAAAGTATCTAAAATTATATCAATAAATCTTTTTAAAAGTTCCATATTTATCACCTCTTATAATCATAGGTTACTCTACATTATAACCGATATAATTAATTTGATGAATATTTTAGATATAAATTTTATTAATTAGTTTATACTTAAATTGTATTGATTACATATGGACAGTTATATAATAACTTAAGTATTTTAAATTGTTTATAATTTTTACAATAATATTAATTTATTTTTAATTATAACAATTCAATTCCTGCATTTCTAAAATTTTCAATCATATCTTGTGGCCATACTCCAACTTGTACTTCCCCTATATGTGCCTTTTGCAAGAAATACATACAGATTCTTGATTGACCAATTCCTCCACCAATTGTATATGGAAGTTCACCATTTAAAAGCATTTTATGATAATCAAATTCTTTTCTATCTTCACATCCAGCAAGCTTTAACTGTCTATCTAGTGATTCTTCATCAACTCTAATTCCCATTGATGATAATTCTAATGCAGAATCTAGAACAGGGTTATAAAATAGTATATCTCCATTTAATTCCCAATCATCATAATCAGGGCTTCTTCCATCATGTTTTTCTCCTGATACTAATGTCTTTCCTATTTGTGTTATAAATACAGCTTTTTTATCTTTTACAATTTTATCTTCTCTATCTTTTGGCGATAACTCTGGATACATATCTTCTAATTCCTGTGATGTTATAAATGTTATTTCTTCTGGTAAAATTTCTTTTATACCTTCATACATACTACACACAAATATTTCAGTATCTTTAAATACTCCATATAATCTTTTTACAACGTCTTCTAAAGTTTTTTCATTTCTGCTACTTTTTTCTATAACTAATTCCCAGTCCCATTGGTCTACATATAAAGAATGTATATTGTCCAGTTCTTCATTTTTTCTTATTGCATTCATATCTGTATATAAACCACTTCCAACTGCAAAACCATATTTTTTAAGAGCTAATCTCTTCCATTTTGCAAGTGATTGAACAATTTCTGCATTTTTATCCATAAATGGTATATCAAAGCTTACTGCTTTTTCTCCATTTAAATTATCATTTGCACCTGTTTCAGGCAATACAAATAGTGGTGAAGAAACTCTTATTAGATTTAACTCATTACTCAATCTCATTTCAAAGAAATCTTTTAATTTTTTTATGGCTACTTGTGTATCAATTACATTTAGACTGCTTTTATAATCTTTTGGTATTATTGTACTCATACTATTCACTCCCTATATTCTATATATTTTTCCATTAAAAAAACCTCTCATCCCTATAAAAAGGGACGAAAGGTTGCTTTTCCGCGGTACCACCCTGATTAGTTTGAAATAGATTCAAACCCAGCTCATAATGTACAGATATTACTCGATACATCCCAATATGATAACGGTTTGGTTCCGACTAAGCCTACTCTTTTAAAATTTCAGTTAGCAACTCCAGGATGTTCTTCACTATAGACTTCATATTGGTCTCACACCATCACCAACTCGCTTTAATTACATTCTATACCTACTCTTCCTTTCAATGTCTTTAAAGTTTTATTTTTACTTTAATAAAAGTTAACTTTTATGTTTTCTATTTATTCATAATAGTATGATAAGTGATTAGTTAAATTTTGTCAAGTTTATTATTTTTTATTTTTTATATACTTTATACATTTTTACCCATGTTTTATAAGTTTTCAAATGTAGTTTTTAATCTATCCATACATTCTTTTAATAGAGATTGTGGGCATGCTACATTTATTCTTTCAAACCCAATACCTTCTTTTCCAAATATATAACCTTCATCAAATAATACATTGGCTTTTTTAAACATTAAATCTTCAAGTTCTACTTCATTTAATCCATAAGCAGTAAGGTCTAGCCAAGCTAGATATGTCCCTTCTGGGTAAACAAGTTTAACTTTTGGTAAGTATTCTTTTAAGTACTCATCAATAAATTTTATATTATTATCTAGATATTCATTTAATTCATCAAGCCAGTCTTCACTTTCATTATATGCTGCTATAGTAGCTACAATAGCAAAAGGATTTGGTGAAGTACCAACTCCAACAGCTGTAACTTCATCTTGATACTTCTTCTTTAACTCTTTATTATTCACTATTATATTGGATAATTGCATTCCAGCTAAATTGAATGTCTTACTTGGAGCTATACATGTGACTATTTTCTCTTTATATTCTGGGCATAATGATTGTAAAGGAATATGTTTAAATCCTTTTCGAATTAAGTCAGAATGTATTTCATCTGCTATTATCCACAAGTCATATTTTTTGCATATTTCTACGACTTTTTTTAATTCTTCTTCTCTCCATACTCTACCAACAGGATTGTGAGGGCTACAAAGAATAAGTACTTTATTATTGCCACACTTAGCTTTTTCTTCTAAATCAGTGTAATCCATTCTATAAGTTCCATTTTCATATATTAGAGAATTATTTATAACTTCCCTATTATTGCTTTTTATCTTTGCTTCAAATGGATAATATACTGGTTTTTGAATTATTACTCCTTCTCCAGAGTTTGTTAATATTCTTACTAAAATAGCTACAGCAGGTACAACTCCAGGGCTAAAAACAATATCTTCTCTATTTACTTCCCAGTTAAATCTTCTTTTATACCATCCACAAACTGCATCAAAGTATTCGTCACTATTATTAGAACTATACCCAAATATTTTATGGTCGATTTTTTTATGTAATGCTTCTATTATTGGTTCTGCACATTCAAAATCCATATCTGCAATCCAAAAAGGTAAACCATCTTTTTGTGCTTTTGGTGAACAATTAGTTCTGAAATCCCACTTTACACAGTCTGTTCCTACTCTGTCTACAACTCTATCAAAATTATATTTACTCATTTAAGCCTCCTAAAAATATAAATTCTATAAATATTAAATTTGTCACTACTTGTAATCTAAGGACATTTTACCACTCTACACACTATAATAATAATACTTTTTGGTTTAATAGATTTAAAATATACCTATTTTTCCTACAATAGATTTTTTCGATATTGTAAAAACAACTTCATTACAACAAAATAAAAAGAGACTATTTACGTCAATAATATTACAACTAACATAAAAAACCTCTTTTCATAAGTTTAAAAAATTTTAAATATAAATCAATTAACTTAAAATCTTATCCTAATCTCTTTTCAACTAGTCTGCACCAGATATCAACTCCATATTCTAAAGCCTTAGTATCAAACGTCACATTAGGATTGTGGAATCCTGGTGTAGCATCAGCACCTAGTCCAATATATGTAGTCTTACATTTTAGTTTTTGAGTATAATAGTGAAAATCTTCACCACCAGAGTTTTTAAATACACCTATAGATGCATCTTCACCAAGTACATCTTTAATAGTCTCTTCAGCTAAACTTACAAGACCTTCATCAAACTCTGCTGCTGGAACTCCATCTTTCGAAAGCAATATAGCCTCTGCGTTTATAGAACTTGCAGCGGTTTTTATAGCATGAATAGCTTTTTCTTTTAATTCTTCTATTATTTCATTACTCTCTGCTCTTATATCTAAAGCCATAAAAGCTTCATCTGGTATATTATTATATGTTTCACCTTTAACTGATATATTTGTAACTTTAATAGAATTTGGAACAGCTGGATTTACTCTTATTGCATTTATTGCATTTACTGCTAAACATACAGCATCTACTGCATTTACACCTAAGTGTGGCTTAGAACCATGACAAGTAATACCTTTAATAGTAAATTCCATTATGCAACTGGCACAATGATACATTGCAGGTATGGCCTTTCCTAATCTACAATCTTGCCCAGGTCTTAAATGCATACCTACCATCTCTTCAACATCATCTAATAAACCAGAATCTATTACTCTTAATGCTCCATAAAGTTTTTCTTCACCTGGTTGAAAAATTATTTTAAGTTTTCCTTTTTTTACTAAGTCCCTCTCTTTTATTAAACTTGCAGCTGTTAGAAGCATGGAAGTGTGACCATCATGACCACAAGCATGTATCATTTTCTTTTCTCCATCTATTATAAATTCTAATGCATCTATATCTGCTCTTATCGCAAATACTGGCCCTTCTTTTTTTGAGTCTATTGTTACTATAATGCCAGTTCCTGCAACACCTTCATCTATATTTTCAAATCCCATTTTTTTAAGTTCTTCTAAAATAAATGTAGATGTCTTGTATTCTTCAAATCCTTTTTCTGGAATTGTATGTAAATAATCATACACCTTATGTACATAGTCAATATAACTTTTATTATTTTCCATAATATAATACCTCCATAAATTTTAATTTTTACCTTATATTACTCTTTTCCATATGTTGTCTATACTACAAAATAATTCATTATAAGCATTGCAATACATCCATTTAAAGTTGCTATTATAAACATATGTGGATAGTATTTAGTTTTTAATTCGGCTGTTCCTAACAACCTACCCATAAACTGTATCTGAGCTCCTGAAAGTAATAACATTGGTAAAAGTATTGCAACATGTGCTTGATTTATTTGACCTGCTGTAAACAAGCCAGCTATTACCCCAGAAGCTCCTCCCATTGATATAAATATTGTCATTATTGCAGTTGCTGCAACACCTGGAAGTCCAAATATGCTCATTACAGGTGTGAAAATTGTTCCTATTATATCCAAAAGACCAGTTAAATTGAATATAGAAATTATAGCAAAACCAAATATAACATTTGGAGCCATTGAATTTGTGCTTATTTGAAACCCGTTTCTAGCTCCACCAATAAATGCATCTATCACATTTCCTTTTTTAACTTTCACCTCTTTTTTTGCTATATCACTCATATTAAGCTTCCTCCTTTTCGAATTTATTTAAGTATAATCTAAGTAAGTTTGCTCCAACAAATTTCATAATTAAGATTAAGGCAAGTGGTATAAATATTGGAACATCGCCTATAAATGGAAACAATGCTGCTCCTGAAGCAAAGAAATTTGTGATTGCAGATGCTCCAGAAAACTGAAATGCACAGAAAACAGCTTTTTGCTTTTCATCTATATACCCATCATCTTTAAGTTCCTTAGTCATAGATGCAGCAGCGTCTGTAGATTGTAAACTAGCTATTAAAGTTAATCCTGCAAATCCAGGTAATCCTAGTAATGGTTTTAATAGTGGACTAAGAAGTTTTTGCGCTGCTTTCATACCATCTAAGTGGTCTATAACTCTGACTATTCCAAGTGCAAACATAACTGATGGTATTAAAGTTAATGCATATAGCCATCCATCACGAGGACCAGTCCCTCCATCCCCTCTGAAGTTTGCAGCTAATGTACCTACACCATCATTAACTGTCCCCAGTGAACCAAAGTTTCCTAATACATTATTAAAATCTAGTACTTTTAATGCTCCAGGTGCATCTTTAAATATTCCTGAAAAGAATAATGCTCCTAATATTAATGCTACATACCCATACCATTTAACTTCTATTTTTTCTGTTGTTGATTCTAACTTGCTCATATAAATTCTCCCTCCTGCTTAAATAAATTTTATTAGTACACCTTTTCATTAAGCAAAACCCATGCCAATACTTTAATAATAATATTTTTTCATTTGTTTTTTTATTGTTAATTTTTTACATCATATAAATTGCTTGAAATTACTAACTTTTTAAACTTATATTTATACATCTTTTATTGTCATGCAGTAGAAAAAGCTTTATATTATAAAGATTTTTCTATATAATTTTTCAAACTAATTTTATAAATAGGATTTTATAGGATAAAAACCTATAAAATCCTATTATTTAGCTAAATGTATAAATTTATCATGTTATTTGTTGTATAATATAACTTGTTCTGCTCTTAAAAAAGCAAACTAAATATTACCTTAGTTAGGAGAAATAAAATGGACAGAAAAAAATTAATCCTTATAACATATGATAAATTAAATGCTGACCACTACAAAGAAGAGTTAATAAGCTTTTTTGGAGATGAAATAAGTATAGAAACTCAAAACATACTTGATGGTATAAGAGAGAATTTAGAGGGTGATGTAGTTCTTTCTCTATCACCTTTAACTAGTAATTTTTTAATAAAGCATTTCAAGGAAGATATTGAAATTATCCATGGAACAAAGGCACTTTCAAAGCTTGGATATGAGAAAATGATGAAACTACCTCCAGGTACAAAATCATTACTTATGACTACCAATAAAACTTCAGCGTTTGAAATGGCTACTTATTTATATAAAATAGGAATAAATCATATCGATTTTGTACCAACATACCCAAACTGTGAAGAAATATATGATTTAGATACAGCTATAACACCAGGTCAGACTAGATTTATACCAAAATATATAAAAAATATCGTTGACTTAGGTTGGAGAAAAATTTCATTAGATACATATATGTCGTTACTAGTAGTATTAAAGCTAAAAAACGAGAAGTTTATAGAAAAACTATACAAGCTATCTAAGGAAATACTTAGTCATGATTTTTTAAATACATCATTAGATAATATATCTAAATTAAAAACTATACTCTATATGACTATTGACGAAATTGGAGATGGATTAATATTTTTCAATACATTCAACAAGGTTACATTTGTAAATAAATCTTTACTAAGTATGTTGGAGTTAGATGAAAAGCTCATAAAATCACCTTCTTTAATGGAATATTTACCAAAGAGTTTTTTGGATAAAATCACTCAAAATCTAAACATAGATAATATGATTATATACATAGATGAAATAGACAAAAAATTTATACTATCAAAAAAACCATTTTATCTTTATAAAAATATAGAAGGTTGCTTAATTACATTAAAAGATGTAAGCAAGATAGAAATACTAGAACAAAAAATAAGAAGTGACTCTGTTAAAAGAGGTTATATAGCCAAGTATAAGTTCAATAATATAATTGGAAATAGCACTGTTATAAAAGACTGTATCAAAAAAGCAAAAAAAATGGCTCTTACAGATAACCCTATACTAATAACTGGTGAAACAGGTACTGGTAAAGAAGCTTTTACTCAATCAATACACAACCATTCTCCTAGAAAAAATAAACCTTTTGTAGCAATAAATTGTGCTTCACTTCCAAGTGAATTGCTTGAAAGTGAACTGTTTGGATATGAAGATGGTTCTTTTACTGGAGCAAAAAAGGGTGGAAAGAAAGGATTATTTGAATTAGCTCATACTGGAACCATATTTTTAGATGAGATAGGAGATATGCCACATGATTTACAAGTAAAACTCTTAAGAGTTTTACAAGAAAAGGAAATTAGAAAAATTGGTGGTACAAACATTATTCCAATTGATGTAAGAATACTAGCTGCTACAAACAAAAACCTAGAAAAATTAATTTTAGAAAATAAATTTAGAATGGATTTGTTTTACAGGATAAGTATGTTCACATTAGAGTTGCCTCCTCTTAGAAATAGATTAGAAGATATACCATTTCTTTTAGAATCGTTTTTAAAAGAACTTCCATATAAAAATATTAAACTCGATAAAAATCTATTAAAAGCTTTAAATTCTTATACTTGGATGGGCAATATCAGAGAATTGAGAAATTGTATTGAATATATGGCTTATATGGGTTCTAATCAACTTACGATAAATGACTTGCCACAAAATATATCTTCAAAATTAAATAATCATCATATGTTAGGAAATACCTCTATATTTCATGATTTAAATCAATATGATAAAAATATATGTGTTTCTATCCTAAAATCGTTATATATAAAGCCAATGGGAAGATCAAAACTCATGAAATTTATGGAGCATAATGTCACAGAATATGAAGTAAGAAGTATGCTAGAATATTTGACATCTAATGAATATTTAACTCCTGGTAAAGGAAGAAAAGGTAGCTCTATCACCGAAAAAGGTATAAAAATTATAGAAAATAATATATTTTAGTTTTATATTAATTCAAATTTACTACCTCAAAATTTATATTTATAATCATAAATTTTATTTTACTATAACTTATTATAAAATAATAAAAGATACCTTCAGCAAAAAAGCTATGAAGTAATAATTTTTATTATTAGTTTCATAGCTTTTAATATTAATATATTAATTGATTTAATATTACTGATTGATAATTATAAAGTGTATCTGTTAAAGGTATAAACTCTGAACCAATCCCAAATTTTAATTCTGCAAACGCCTCTAAATAGTCTGGGTCACATACATCTTCCTGTGTTAAATCTTGAAGTACCATTTCAGTCGCAAGATAAGTCGCTAATGATGGTATAAAAGCGTCCATTGGCATAGGATATCCACCAAGTCTATTTGACATGCCAGCAGCTTTAGCCTTTTCACTTATCATATCATTTATCTTGTCATAATTTTGAGCATCTTTTTTAGCTATTTTAAATCCCATAATGCTAGGATATGTATCTGTTGGTGATGGATTACTTTGCTCTGCAACTATATATTTTAACTCTAAAGCTTTAGTTAATATAACTTCATCCATATACTCATTTACACCAAATACATTTATATCTTTTCCATACTTCTTAACCTGTTTGTCTATATCTTCATTTAAAAATTGCTTCATTTTGCCCTTATCTTCTTCTGTATTTACATTTGGTGTATCAACTTGTACAAATTGCATTCCTAAACTTCTACAAGTCTCTTTAATTTTTTCCAGTCTTTTGGCTATATTGGCATCTTTCAAATCATCCTTAGATGCATAATGAATAAAAGCTTTTGCTCCCAGTTCCTTTGAACGTTCAACTAATAACTTTCCTCTTTCCTCTGTGTCAACTCCTAGATTTACATCTACATATTGACTCAATTGGTTTTTGTCCTCTCCCATAGGAGCTGAGATAGTTATTATTTCTGGACGCTTTTCTTTTACCTTTTGTAATGCTGGTAAAAGACCTACTTGGTCCGTTGATACTACAATCGCCTGAATTTCTTTATCATCAGTCAATTTTACTATTTCATTTATAGACTTATCTATATTAGAAGTAAAGTTTTCTGGCAACACAACATGTTTTATAGTTCGCTCAACTCTAGCTTCACCATCTTTTTCTTTATCAGTTTCATTAGCTTCCTTATACTCTTTTGCTAAATCTTCTACTATACTGTATTGTACTTTATTTTCAGATAATGGCTGAGTTACTACTGCAACTTTGAAATCATCAATGATTTTCTCTTTATCATTTTTGCCTGTAACTAAACTACACCCTGTAATCCCAATAATTAAACATATAGATAGCATAAGTGCTGTTATTTTTTTAAGCATTAGTTAAAACCTCCTAAATTTGTACTTTCTTATCACTATTACTAATTTTATCATACTTCAAAGAAAAATTATATTATAAAAAAATTATATGCTAACTATTATAATCCAATCTAAAAAGTACTATAGGTAGATTAGATTTTGATTAAATCTACCCATAGTACTAAAAAAATTATATATTATAAAATTAAATTAATTATAAATTATTATGCTATTTGTTTTTTGCTTTTTATGAAGTTCCCAACTATTCCACCCAATATAGCTGGTATTACCCAGTTAAAGCCCAAACCTGCAAGTGGTAAACTTTGTATAAATGGAACAGCTCCTGTCATTCCATTTACAGCTGATAATACACTAACTAGTAATGTAACATATGCTGCACCCTTAAATGCATTATCATTTTTTATATGCTTACCAGCTAATTCCATGATAACTATTGCCAATAAAACAGGATATATAGTTTGTAGAATTGGAACTGATATAGCTATTATAGCATCAACACCTAAATTAGATATAAGCATACTAGCCACACATATACCGATAACTAGTTGTTTATAAGTTGCTTTACTTATTCCTTCAAAATAAGTTGAAATTGATGCTGTTAGACCTGTAGAAGTAGTTAAACAGGCAAGTGCTACAATTACACCTAAAATTATCTTTCCTACTTGACCATATAATAGTATACTAGTTATCTCAACCAATAAAGATGCTTGAGGTATGCTAGTATCATATAAAGTTGAAGCTGTTGCTCCTAGATAAGTAAGACCACCATATACTAATGCCAGGAATACACAGGCTACAAAACCAGCTTTAATAGTCATACCTATTTGGTCTTTATCTGATGTATATCCTTTAGCCACTATAGACATTAACATTATAGTAGCCATAGACGCTGCACCTAGAGCATCCATTGTTTGATAACCTTGTGATATACCTTCACCAAATAGATTTTTATCTATCATATGTTCTGGACTCATAGGTCCTGCTGGAGATATTATCCCTTTTACAATTAGAACAAATAATACTAATAATAACGCTGGAGTTAAATATTTACCTATTATGTCTATAACTTTAGAAGACCTAATCGTAAATGCTAAAGTCAAACCAAAGAATATTACTGAAAATACTGCTTTAGCTACTGTTCCATGGTCTCCAAATATAGGTATAATACCCATTTCATATGTTGTTGCACAAGTTCTTGGTATAACAAGAAGTGCTAAACATGCTAGAGCAGCTACACTCATTACTCTTGCTAATCCTTTACCTGCTCTTCTAAGTACATCATCCATGCTTCCTTTACATCTTGCTGTTGCTATGATAACAAGCATTGCTATACCAGCATCTGCAACAACAAAGCCAACAAGAGGAATTAACCAGTCTTTACCGGATTCCATTCCTAAAAATGGAGGGAACATAAGATTTCCTGCGCCAAAGAACATAGAGAACAAAGCAAAACCAACTATAAAAATATCTCTCATCTGCTTACTCACACCAAACTACCCCCTTTGAAAATATTTTGAATATTAAGATAATCTTACTTTATTTTCATAAAAATGTCAATCTGGTAAAAATTCTCATATTGTTAACGTTTTCCCAATTTAATATTTGCATATAATTTTCATTTTATGATAATTCCCATCAGTTTTGTTAAATCAATTGCTTGCGACACATCAAAACAAGCTCCCCTAATATCATTTATTCCTACTTCAATACCTTCAATATTATTAGTGGTAAAATCTACTCCAGAAAGTTTAGTTCCATTAAAATTCGATTTTTTTAAATTTGTATACTCGAATACTAAATTTTCACTTTTTACTTCCTGAAACACAGAACTTTCAAAATTTGAATCTAAAATAGAAACTATCTTGAACTTAGAAAACGAGAAGTTAGAATATCTACCTAAAACATCCTTAAACAATACGTTTTTAAGTATACAATCATCCAATCTAACTCCTATTAATTTGCTGTCTTTAAATTCAACTCTGTATATACTTCCTCCATAGAAAGACGTATTGGATAAATTACAGTTTTCAAATACTACATCAAGTAAGTCAATCTTTTTTAAATTACAATTTTCAAAGGATACATTTCTAAATATACAAGATTCAAAACTTGCTCCTGTAATATCTAAATCACTTATAACCTCATTTTCTATAGTTTTATTAAATATTTTTTCATCATTGAATATATCATCTAATATAACTTCAATATTTTCAACATTTTCTAATTCCCCTGTAAATTTAGGCTTTTGTACTTTAATAATCTTAGTCATTTTCTCCTCCACTATAAATTATATTATTTTTAAACTCGTTTTTATTATTATATTAAGCTATTATATGTAATTTCAATATATTAAAAAGTTTTTACGAAATATTCTTGTATTCAGTACATTTATAATTATATCACAAACTTATTTATAATGAATTTCCATTAATAGCATAAGTGTTACAGAAGTATAACATTTATTATACTTCTGTAACATTTATCTTTAGAAATAATTATTCTTCATAAAAAATGACCTCGGTTTTTTATAAAATCGACAAAAAAACGAATAATTTCTTTAAATTTATTGTAAATAATACAATATTACGATATAATACAACAGAAAAACAAATAGAAAATGTTCATATAATATTAGTAATATGGTCTAATAGTCTCTACAAACTCACCTTAAATGAGTTTTCTATGAATAGAATGTTAACTTTAATATATATTCTATTCTATCTATATGAATATATATTTTTTTGTTTATATTTTAAAGTTTTTTGGAGGTAAAAATGGTACCAAACACTAATAATGTACAACCAGATGGAAATAATTCATCATTAAGCTTTTTAGACAAGATGTTTAAATTCAGCGAACGTGGCTCTAACCTTAAGACAGAAGTAATAGGTGGGGTTACTACATTCTTAACAATGGCATACATAGTTTTCGTAAATCCAGCAATATTATCTGAAGCTGGCATGGATAAAGCAGCACTTATAACAGTTACTATATTAGCTACAGCCATTGGTACACTGATATTTGCAATTTTAGGAAATGCACCATTTGCACTAGCACCTGGTATGGGTCTAAATGCATTCTTCACATATTCATTGGTTATAGGAGCAGGAATTCCATGGCAAACAGGTCTTGGAGTTGTATTCCTATCTGGATGTGTATTCTTCACACTCGCAGTAACAGGTCTACGAAAGACAATTGCTGATGCAATTCCTCGAGAATTAGCAGTAGCATCTTCAGCAGGTATAGGTCTTTTCCTTGCTTTTGTTGGTTTAAAAAACATGGGTGTTATAATTGCAAACCCAGATACAATAGTTTCACTTGCAGATTTTACACCAACAGTTTTAATAGCTCTTTTTGCACTTATCTTAATGGCAATATTAGAATACAAAAAAATTAAAGGTGGAATATTAATAAGTATAGTAGTCGCAACAGTAATATCTATTATATGTGGATTTGTAGAATTACCAACAGCAATAATCTCAACACCACCAAGTATAGCACCAATTGCTTTTAAATTAGATATTATAGGAGCGTTAAAATTCTCATTAATTGGACCTATATTCTCTTTCATGTTTATAGACATGTTTGATTCGTTAGCATTTCTTATCACTTGTTGCAAACAGATGGGTCTTGAAGATGAAAATGGAGAAATAAAGGACCTTGGAAAAATGTTATATGCAGATGTTTCTTCTACTTTAATAGGTTCGTTTTTAGGAACTAGTACAGTTACAACATTTGGAGAATCTGCTTCTGGTATAGCAGCAGGTGCAAGAACTGGACTTGCTTCTGTAGTAACAGCGGCATTATTCTTAGCTACACTTATATTTACACCATTACTTGGTATAGTTCCTACTTATGCTGCAGCACCTGCACTTGTCATGGTTGGTGTATTTATGTTTGAAAGTATAAAACAAATCGATTTTGCTGATAGTAAAATAGCAGTCCCTGCTTTTGTTACAGTTTTATTGATGCCTCTAACTTATAGTATAAGTATTGGTTTGTGTTTTGGATTTATTTCATATATAATAATGCATGTTGTAGCTAAAGAAACTGATAAGATTAGTATAACACTTTGGGTTATAGGTATACTTGCAGTTGTAAACTTAGTACTAAGTTAGTATTTTAATTTTGATATATTAAAAGCTTATTTATTTTTAATTTAAAAATAGCAAAATCAATTTTATATCTAAATTGATTTTGCTATTAACTTTATATATAAAATTTATTATCATAATATATAGATAGAAAAATACATAGAAAAGGGATGATATTTATGTCACAATTACTTATAAAAAATGCATATCTAATCACTATGAATACAGATAGAGAAGTATATGAGAATGGAAGTATACTTATTGAAGACAATATTATAAAAAAAGTTGGGAAATTTGATAATAATATTGTAGATAAAGATGCTGAAATATACGATGCTAATGGAAAAATATTAATGCCAGGATTAGTCAATACACACGTTCACTTATCTCAACAATTAGGTCGTGGTCTTTCTGATGATGTTGTTCTTTTAACATGGCTTAGAGAAAGAATCTGGCCATATGAAAGTAGCTTTAATTACGAAGATTCTTTAATCTCATCTACTGCATGTTGTGTAGAACTAATAAAATCTGGTGTCACTACATTTTTAGAGTCTGGTGGTCAATATGTCGATGCTATGGTTGAAGCTGTTGATAAAACTGGAATTAGAGCATGTCTAGCTAAATCAGTTATGGATACAGGAGATGGTCTTCCTGAAGCATGGCAAAAAACTACTGATGAAGAAATCAACACTCAATTAGATTTATATCATAAGTTTAATAATACATCTAATGAAAGAATTAAAATATGGTTTGCTTTAAGAACTATTTTTAATACAACTGAGGATTTACTTGTTAGAACTAAACAATTAGCTGACAAATACAACACAGGTATACATATGCATGTAGCTGAAATAGCTGATGAAATTTCATTTGTAAAACAAAATACTGGAGTTGGAACAGTTGAATATCTTGATAAGTTAGGCGTTTTGGGGCCAAACCTTTTAGCTGCTCATACAGTTTGGCTTACACATAAAGAAATTGATTTATTCAGATTACATGATGTAAAAGTTTCTCATAACCCTGGTGCAGCTATGAAAGTAGTACTAGGTTTTGCATCAATTCCTGAAATGCTAGAAAAAGGAATTCCAGTCTCAATTGGTACTGATGGGGCTCCTTCAAATAATAGAATGGATTTAATGAGAGATATGTATTTAACTTCATTAATACATAAAGGAAGAACTTTAAATCCAACAGTTATTCCAGCTGAACAAATATTAGAAATGGCTACTATAAATGGAGCAAAATGTGCTTTACTTGAAAAAGAAATTGGCAGTCTTGAAGTTGGCAAAAAAGCAGATATGATTATTCTTAATCCAGATACAATTCATTGCTTACCAATGCATAATCCAATTGGAAACATAGTGTATTCTATGACTAGCGAAAATGTAGATTCTACAATTTGTGATGGAAAGTGGCTTATGAAAGAAAGAAAGGTATTAGTTGTAAACGAATCTGAGTTATTGGAAAAAGTTAAAAGACAAGCTTCTAAAATAAAAGAAAAATCAGAAGTTAAAATTCCTTCTAAATTTAAAATTATAAAATAAAATAAAACCAATTGTTTTGTAGAGATACAGGTTCAAGTAAACTTGTATAGTCTACTTACAAAACAATTGGTTTCTTTATGCTATATTTTATTAAAATAAAAATAGCTATTATATTATAAATACATCACTAACAGTTAGGTTCAGATTTAGATTCATTTTTTTATACTTAGTTATATCATTACAACACATTAGGCACGCACTTTTTTGTTCATTCATTGGACAAACTTCACATGGTTTATCTCTATTCTAAAATACCTTATAACACAATTGATTTATCTCTGTGTTTGGAGCTATACTCAATATGTTTTGATTTATAAATAAAAGCTCATATGTATTCTTGTTTATCACATAAGTCCATTAATTCAAATTATCCATAACTGCTTTTATATATTTCTGGTATAAATGTCAAGGATTCTATTTCCTCTTTTGTCCAAAATCTATTTCCATTACACTCGTCAAAGCCTACATAACCACTAAATTCGCCCTCATCTAAGATTGTACATTGTGACATAGATTCTATCCATTGTACTTTCAAAATTTTATATAACCCATCATCAAGTGAAGATTGATTACAGTTTAAATTTCATATAATTCATAATATTATTTAGTTTATAACTTTTACCTTACTTCTATCTAATACCATTTTAAGTGAATTTTCAACAGTTTCAATCACGTCTTTATAACTTAAATATACGTTTATGTAAATATAATCTTCATCTAAATTGTATTCAGTTACTCTACAATACAAAAGTTTTCCTCCATCTAATAAATTACTCAAAATATAATTATCTTTTCTTGGAACATAACCTATTACATACCCAGTTTCTCCAACTATTTTAATAGCATTTTCATCATATAAATTATCTTTCTCTCTTTTTAGATAGTATATCTTACTCTTCTCCAATTCCTTTTCTAAATATTCTCTATTTCTAAACCTTGAGCCAGCAACAGCTACTGAAATCAAATAAATGTCTTTACCATGCTCATTTACCTTCAGCTTTTTAGTATTTACAAATTCTTTTTTTAAATTATTACTTTCATATAACAATCGTCTTAACTCATCTTTTAATTTGATATTTTTTTCTTTTTCATAAGCTTCTTTAACTATTTGCATTTCTTTAAGAGAAAGTCTCTCTCTATACCTCTTCAAAATATTTATAGATTCCTTACGTACTTCATTTATGTTTCCAAAAAGTCCTTTTAAAGATAAATTTTTCCCTTTAGGGTACAGTGATTTACTACCTTTAAGGACAATGAAAAATAACATATCATCATAATATTCTTGTGTTAATTTATTTTTTTCTATATCTTCCATTTTTCCAATTAACGCTTCTGTTTTAAATGTTTTTTCAAAAAAATCTAATAACTTCAACTTACAGCTTGCACTTCCCTTTTTAGATATATGCCAATATACCTCAAAATCTCGAATATCTTTATTTAAATATGGTAATAAATCATCAAAAGATAAACGTACATCATAGATTTCTGACATTTTTATCATATCTTCTGTCTTTCCATCAGCTTCATTTAATGCTTTAAAGAATATACTTTTCCACTTTTCACTAAGTAAAACATTATTCATTTCTTTCTTAAATTCAACTTTATCACAACTTACTTTGTCATCCTCTAAAACACCTACTGCTATTAAAAAAATAGAATACAGACTATCAAAGTTAGTCCCATAGCTTGCTACAATTGGAAGAAATTGATTCACTAATTCCACTTTATTCCCTATATATTTAAATTCTACACTTAACAAATAATTGCATATAAGATATGCTAAGTTGTTTACCTTATCTTTATCTAAATCTCGTCTTTCAAGATATTCGCTTAAATCTACTGTAGAAATAATATAGTTCATTAGTAATCCTTCATATTTTTTATCTTTATATCCTTCTTCAATTAAATAAGAGGTTATTTCAGAATCTAGATTTTCCATATTGACAATGGCAAATACTTTTATTGAGCCTGTAGATATTCTAGATAGATTAAACAAATATGTATTGTAAAACTCAAGTTTTCTAATAGTATTACTTAAGTAAAATATGTATTCTCCAGATTTAGAAAATGTATCCACTATTTCTCTTATATTATCTACATCTAAATAATTTTCACTTAAAACAAGCCCAAGTTTTACATACTCATCTTTTTCACTTGTATATATTAAATCCTCTGTTAGCTGATATAACCACTTTTCATCAATTATTCGCTCTTTTATTAGAGTGTTTATCTTTTTCATAAAAATTTCAAAATAACAAATTAGAGACTTATGACTATACTCTTCTAACAGGTCAATTTTATTAGATTCACTTCTATAAATATTTAAAATATTCTCTACCAAATTATTTGCAAGTTCTACTTGTTCTCTTAAAGGTATCTTTTCGTATATACATAAATAATTCATTTCAAATGATTCTTTATATCCATCATAATCCTTAATCTTTTGTAGTTGCTTAAAAATACTACCCACTAAATTATCCTCCTTTACATTATTATAATTTATATTGATTATACTACTTATTTTAATGAATTTACATTTTTACACATAAAAAAATATTACTAGAAATTAAAATTTCCAGTAATACTAATTGTACAAATATTAAAGTTTCATCGCTTAACAATGGTTTTGTTAAATTAGAATTTATTTATCAAGTTCCGTTAACTTTACGACCAGCTCTTCACAAATTTCTTTTATTGTTTTATTATCTGTATTTACAATAATATCTGCTGATGCCATATATTTCTCTTCTCGTCTTTTCATCAAATCAGATATAAATTCAACATTCATATTATTATTAAGTATTGGTCTTTCATCACTATGTTTAACACGTTGAAGAATAGTTTCTGGACTTGCTGTTAATAAAACAACTCTTCCACTTTTTTTCATATATTCTACATTTTTATCTCTAAGTACGATTCCTCCCCCACAGGAAACGACTAGTCCTTCTCTTTGTTGTAAATTTATTAATGCTTGGCTTTCAAGATTTCTAAAATATTCTTCTCCTCGTTTTTCAAATATTTCAGAAATACTCATCCCTTGATGCTCAACTATATATGCATCTGTTTCTACTTGCTCCATTTCTAATAAATGACTCAAGTATGATGATACAGTGCTTTTTCCGACCCCCATAAATCCAACAAGCATTATATTGTAAGAGAATAAATTTTTAGCCTGTATTTTCTTACTATTTTTTACTACATATCTGAAAATATCTATAATTTCATCTTCAAACTTATGACCTTTTAGCTTCTCAATTAATGCTACTTCTTTTTTATTTTCATAGTCTGGCTGTAAAATGGGAAGACCTTTTTCCTTTTTAATATCAATAATACCTTTTATACATTCCATTCTTTTCTCAAGTAAATCAATCAGCTCATCATCATATAAGTCTATTTTTTCTCTTATTTTTTCTATATTTTCCATTGTCACACCTCTTCTTTCAGACATGTTAAAATTAAAAATACTTACAATTATATTATACTAATGTTACATATTACAATCATGTACTTTTTCTTTTTCATATCTCATGTTTACAAACAATGCAAGTAAAATTCCAACAAATGTTATAGCTACATTGAATAGTACAACATATTTTGGCCCATTTACTCCACCAGATTTTGTAATAAATCCAGCTATATTTAAAATAACATAGTTAGCTATACTAGATGCAATCATAACTATAGATGTTATTTTTCCTTTATTAGTTGGAAACATTTCATTTGCTGTCGATGTAGTCAATTGAAGCACACCACCTGCTGCTGAATAACCTATTACAAATCCTCCTACCATACAAATAGTTGGAGACTGAACAAAATACACAATTAATAACATAATTGAAGCTATTACAGGATAGATAACAAGTATTCTTATTGGCTTAACATATTTTTTTATAAGCACAGAAGTTATTAATACTGCACAGATTACTCCCATTGAATAAAAAGATTGAATTTTTGTAGGGTCAGCCATACCATATAATTTACCTAATTCTTGATTACAATTTAGCCATAGTACAAATGTAGATGTACATGTAAATCCAATACAAACAAGAGCTATACTTGTTGGTGTAAACTTCATTTTCTCTGACTTAACAGTCTTTCCATTATTATCAATAACATTGTTAGCTGGAGGAAATGGCAATATAGCTATTAAAATTGCATCTACAATAATAAGAACAGCTGTTACTATAAAAATAACTTTAAATGATATTGAATTTGCTGCAACAAATCCAATTATAAAAGGAAGTAAAAATTGCGCTAAAGCTATTGTGAATTTAGTAAACATATTTGCTATTGTTCCTAGACTAGCAAATATCTCCATACAAGAAGGTGTTACACAAGTATCTAAAAATGAGTTTGCTGCACCTCCAATTACTGCAAATATATACGCTATGTAAAAATTTGGTGAAAATACAATTCCAATAAAGAAAATTGCATGTAGAAAATTACCTATAAGTCCACTTACCTTTCTTCCATATTTATCTGAAATAGGGCCTGCAAATGGATATGATATAAGTCTACCTAACCCTAATGCAGCAATAACTGCTAAAACAATACTCACATCAAGAGTTCCATCTGATAGTGTCTTAGCTCCCCACATAGATGCAAATTCTGGTTTATATTGTCCTAAAATTGAAATTCCAATACCAAGTAAAAAATATGAAAAATACAACGCTATGGCAGTAGGATAGTATTTTTTATTATTCATAGTTATTCTCCCATTCTTGTTAATTTCTTAACATTTTTATATACAATAAACGTATTCCCATAATGGGTTTAAAGAATAGCTAAACTTTTACATTTAACTATACCACCGATACAAAACCCACTATGACAACTTATAAAGTAATATCAAAATATTTTGTAAAGTAATATCAAAACATTGAGATACATATATATTCTATATTATTAAAGTATTATTTTTTCGTCTATTTAAAGTATAATTCTTTAATTTCTTCTACAGGCATTTCCAATCCAGTGTATAGATTAAAAGCCTCAGCTCCTTGATATAATAACATTCCTAATCCACCAATAGCTTTACAACCATTAGCTTCAGCATCCTCAATCATTTTTGTTTTATTTGGATTATAAACAACATCTGTTACAACTAACTCTTTTCTTAATACACTAACATCTTTTATATTAGTTTCATTATCATGAGGTTTCATCCCAATAAGCGTTGCATTTGTCAAAATATCACTTGATGATACTTCTTCATAAAGTTTTTCTGTATCTGCTAAATCATATAAATTAACAATACATTCTGGTACTTCTTTCTTTATATTTTCAATTGTTTGTTCCGCTCTTTTATAAAAATCATCCTTAGCATTGAAAATAGATATTTCTCTTGCTCCATCTAATGCACATTGTACTTGTATAGCAGTTGCCGCACCACCAGCACCCATAATCGTAAGTTTTTTACCCTTTACTTCAACTCCATTTTCTTTTAAATTACGAACATAACCAACACCATCTGTTATATGTCCAATTAACTTTCCATTTTCATTTACAATTGTATTACATGCTCCAATTATACGAGCAGCTGGAGAAAGTTCATCCATATATTCTGTAACAGCAGTTTTACATGGCATTGTTACATTTGCTCCTTTTATGT
Organism: Clostridioides sp. ES-S-0005-03; assembly: GCF_020658455.1. Classification (NCBI taxonomy): domain Bacteria; kingdom Bacillati; phylum Bacillota; class Clostridia; order Peptostreptococcales; family Peptostreptococcaceae; genus Clostridioides; species Clostridioides sp. ES-S-0005-03. The sequence goes on from NZ_JACVWI010000001.1 coordinate 2,003,104, forward strand.
TGAACGTTTTTATAGCTGAAAGTGCATCTTTTACCTTGTCCACAGTAATATCAAAAGCTAAGTATCTATAATCTAAATCTAATTTTTCAAAACTATAATTATACATTAGTGGTGATTTAGAATGCCCCACTGGTGTACCTATTAATGCGAATAACCCTGTTCTTCCTGAAATTTCCATAATTTTATATCCTCCCAATATCATCAATTTCTTTGCAAATAATCTATTTAATTATTTGCAAAGAAACATCTATTTAATTTCAACTATATATTTAATGCTACTTCAAAAGCTTCTTTTGTTGCATCCAATGCTCTACGAGCCTTTACTGCATCCCCAACAACATAAGTTTCATTCACAAATTTCTTTACTTCTTCGCTTAATGGGTCATAATTACGAGAACCCATAGCAAGTACTACTGAATCGAAGCCTTTTAAATTATCTTCTGTTCCATCTGCAAGTGAATAGTCAACTCCATCGTTATAGAATTTAGCAACTTTAGCACCAGTAACAGTATGTATATTGTAACTTTCAAAATCATCCATAAGGAATTTACGATGTTCAGAAATTACATCTGCACCAACTTGTTCTCTTAATTCAATAACAGTAACATCATGTTCTTGTTCACCAAGGAAGGCTGCCACTTCACAACCAACCATTCCACCACCAACAACAAGAACTTTCTTTCCACAAGATTCTTTTCCATCAAGAAGATCCACTGCATGTATTAATCCTGATTCATTAATTCCTGGTATAGGAAGTACAAGTGGAGTTGCACCAGTAGCTACAATAACTGCATCAGGTGATTTTTCTTTTATAAACTCTACTGTAACTTCTGTATTAGTGTATATTTTTACACCATATTGATTGCACTTTGAAATATAACTACGAACTAAATTAGTAATATCTCCTTTACCTGGAGGATATGCAGCTAAACGCATTTGACCACCAAGCATTTCAGATTTTTCAACTAGAGTTACCTTATGCCCTCTCTCAGCACATACCCATGCTGCAAGCATACCTCCAACACCACCACCAACAACAAGAACTTCTTTTGTAGTTTCAGCTGGTTTAAGTTCAGATTCATGACCTAATATCGGATTTGCAAGACAAGCTATAGGCTTACCTTGGAACATATTTGGCACACAACCTTGTAGACACGCAATACATGGTATCATTTCATCTAACTTCCCATTTTTAGCTTTGTTAGGCATACTTGGGTCAGCTAAACTTTGTCTACCAAATGCTACTAAATCACATCTACCTTGACGAACCATTAATTCAGCAAATTGTGGCTCTGTATAGCGACCAACAGTTATTACTGGTATACTAACAGATTTCTTTATTTCTGTAACTAAATCTGCACTAAATCCAGCATGAAGAACTGTAGGAGCCCACATATATTCATCATGTATATGTATACTACGTGAAACATGAAGTCCATCTACTCCACAATCTTCTAAATAAGCTGCGATTACTGAACTATCATGTACATCAATTCCACCTAAAATATCATCTGTACTATTTATACGACATAGTATTGCTATAGAATTACCTACCTTTTTACGTATATTTTCAATTATAAGGCGAGGTAATCTCATTCTATTTTCAAAACATCCACCAAATTCATCTACACGTTTATTTGTCCTTGGTGATATAAAGCTACTAACTAAATATCCATGAGCACAGTGAACTTCAACAGCATCTACACCAGCTTTTTTTGCACGTAACGCAGCATCTCCATAAGATTCTATAAGTTCATATATTTCTTCAGTTGTTATTGCTAATGGTGTATTACGTCCATTTGACGCAGGTATTGCAGAAGCAGCTTTTAAAGGATACCCTGCAATTTTTTCATTTCCCTCAGAACCAGCATGTTGTAATTGTATAGATACTTTTGAACCTGCATTATGACAGGCATCTATTACATTTTTAAAACTATCTATTGTGCTATCATCATACAAACAAGGTTTACGAGGTCCTCCTTTAGCTTTCTTATCCACAACACTAGATTCTATAGTTATTAATCCAAAACCACCTAAGGCACGTTCAAGATAATAAGCCTTAGAAGTTTCACTTAAAGTACCATCTGTGTTTGCGAAATTATTTCCCATAGGAGGAACTACAAAACGGTTTGGAACTGTCATTGAACCAATTTTTATAGGTGTAAACATAGAACTAATCTTCATAAGGTTTTCCTTCCTTTCAAGTTTTATATTTTTTTCTTATATTTTTATGCTTTATATACTTTAATATCGAATAAGTCTATTTTTATTTTGGAGATACTTCTGGCCATGCTTTATCTAATACTTTTTTAGTTGCCTTAAATACAGTCTCAGCTGTAGTTGATAATCCTTTAGCTACTAAAGAATCAGATATTACTTCAACACCTATAACTTCTGGTGATATATTATGTTCTTTGATTATTTTTACAAATTCTTCTGTATTTCCATATCCTTCACCTGGAGCTACACGGTCATGTAGTGATTCATCTCTAAGTTTTTCATAAGGTGTCTCTAAAACATCACAAACTTGAATTGATACTATCTTTTCTGCTGGAACAGGTGCAAGGTCATCTACTGTTTGTTTTGCTCTAGCCCAGTGCCATGTATCTAATATAAGCATTGCATTTTCACGGTTACATCCTTTTACAACACGCCAAGCAGTAGCTAAATCTGGCACACCGCTGTATGGCATAAACTCAAGTCCTATAATAAGTTCTCCTGCTCTATCACATAATTCTCCTAATGCAGTTATAATTTGTTCTTCTGGTACCATTTCTAATAGACCACAGTTTATATGTTTAACATTAAATAAACGAGCCATATGATAAACATTTTGTTCTTTTTCTTGTTGAGCTTCTGTTCTATCCTCTTTAGTCCCCCATTGAGTTATATATTCTACTTCTGTAACTTTCATATTATATTCATCAAGAATTGAAAGCATTTCTTCGTCTGTAACTCCAGCGTTTTTTGCATCCACATAATTTTCAGCACGTAATCCAATGCCATCAAATCCAGCTTCTTTTGCAATACGCACTCTATCACGGAATGAAACTTCTGTGCCTAATGTATAAGAACTAATAGTAATTGGAATGTTAATATTTTTTTGATTATTCATAATTTAAATATGCCCCCTTTAATTTCTTTATAATTAATCTTTTTTTTGATTTTATTTTTTTATTTATTCTACTAGTAGCATTATTTTACTTTAAAAATAAAAATATTTTTTTGATTTATCTTTATCTAGATTTTATAAATTCATTGTATCATGAGACTTTATTAATAACAAATTGATAATTTCCTATCAATTCATAGATTTTGTTTATAGATTTTATTGATAATATAATTTATTAATATATACCTTAACTCTATCTATCTAAAATTTAAGACAAAAAACGATAAATTTCTTTAAAAGCTTTTATTATTACGCTGTAATCATATATAATAAAAATGTGAAAAACTTCTTTAAGGTCAACTTCTTTAAATACATACAAATAAAAAATACGATACTCATGAAAGGATGAACAAAAATTGAACTTATATCACTTACGCTATTTTGTTACATTGGCACATTTAGAGCACTATACAAAAGCAGCAGAAAATTTATCTATAACACAACCAAGTTTGAGTCATGCTATTTCTTTGTTAGAAAGTGAACTTGGAGTGTCTCTATTTGAAAAGGAAGGTAGAAATATAGTTTTAACTAAATATGGTAAAATATTTTTAAGAGACGTGGAAAAATCATTAGAAATCTTAGACTCAAGTGTAAAGTCACTAAAGATAACGGGTACTGGTGAAGGTCAAATTGACTTAGCTTTCCTTAGAACACTTGGTACAGACTTTATACCTGATATGGTTCATAGATTCTTAAAATCTAATCCTGATAAATCAATTGACTTTAAATTTCATACAGGTGTAACTACTGATATTATCCAAGGTCTTAAGGAAAGAAAATACGATATTGCTTTTTGCTCAAAACTTGAAAAAGAGAAGGGAATTGAATTTATACCTGTATCCAAACAAGATTTAGTATTAATTGTACCATATAGCCACCCACTGGCTACAAAAGATACTATAGATTTAAAAGAGACAATACCTTATCCTCAAATAGTATTTAATCAAAGAAGTGGACTTAGATATATAATTGATGACATGTTTAAAAAAATAAATCAACAACCTAACATAGTTCATGAGGTAGAAGAAGACCAGGTAGTTGCTGGATTAGTTGCAAAAAATTTCGGTATAGCTGTAGTACCAAATATGCCTATGCTTAAGTTTACAAAAGTAAAAGTAATTCAAATCGTTTACCCAAGTTGGGAAAGAAATTTTTACTTAGCAGTTATAAAGGATAGATATTTGCCTCCTGCAATTAAAAATTTCAAAAACTTTGTCATTAAAAATGCTCAATTATAAGTATTAATAAAAGAGGTTATTTTTAAATAGTCTCTTTTTTAGGGTTTCTTCCAAAATAAAAAAATCTATACTTCTAAAAGTATAGATTCTTAACTGACAGTCGGCATCCGAGTCTCAGTAATAAGCGTTATATAACAGCAACTGTATTTCAATTCCTGAATAACTAAGTTATTTATATTATATCAATTTTCTAAAAATTTGTCAATCTATCTATCTCATTTTTTCAAGCCATGGTCCAACAGGCTCTACAATCGGAACTTCTTTAAAACCCCAATTTCTTATGTCATTTAAACTAGTTGGAGTGTATATTTTACTTCTTACAGATTTAAATATTTTATTTTTTTCTCCATATTGCACACATTTTGGATTTGCTTCGATTAATCCTCTTCTAGCTCTACTAAGAGGATTACATAGAATATCAGCTATTTCTAAACCTTCTTTGTAATCTACATCTTCCTTTTTGGCAATTATAAAACCTTTTACCTTGTCTCTTAACTCTTCATCTATATCTAAATATATTGTCCCATTATTAAAAACATCAAAAAATGCCTTTTGTACTTTTAAATTTGAAACATCATCTCTTGATTCAATAACGATTCTTGCAGACTCTACATTTTCATTATTTACAAATGAATAGAAATTTTGAAGCACATGTATAAAAGCTACAACATAAGGTTCCTTTGAAGGTGCATAGTATTTTTTTAATCTAGCCTTATCTACTGTTACTGATATTATGGTGCACTCTAGTTTAGATAGAAATAAAGGTAATTCATCATAAAATAACTTAATTTGTGAATCATCAAACCTTTCAAATGCTCTTGACTTTCTGGATATATCAGTCAAGTGTATTCCTATATTACTAGTTCCAAAGCAATAATCTTTAAAGGCATCCATCTCTTTCCTTAAACAACAGACATAATCACCTTGACTCACTGCATATTTATATTCAAAAATTACTCCTGTTAATGTAAATGGGTCCTCATGATTTATATCAGCTCTCCCACTTTCATCAATAAACATTATATACTTCTTCTTTATAATTTCACTCACCCTCTTAACATATGATGATATCACCTATATTTATTTTATATGAGTTTTGAAAATATTCCAAGATTTTTAGATAACTTAAACTTAATTTTGTAATAAAAAAATTGAGATATAAACAATCAAAGCTTTAGGCTGTTGAATTTTACATCTCAATTTCATTTTATACATTATTTATATAGTTTTATTATTTTCTAAGAATATCTATTAATTTATCCATACCTATATAAGATACTCCTCCTCCAATTTGATAAGGAGTTTCAACTTTTTTATTTGCAAATACTCTATTTTGTTCTGCTGATAATCCTGAATTATCCATTAAAACTATTGGTGAGTGTAATTTTGCAGCTAATGGTCCAGCTGATAAAGCATCTACTAAAGCATCTGATTTGCTAACTAACACAGATTGTAAATCAGTATCGCCATAGAATTTTTCTATAACTTTAGCATTAGTATCTAATCTGTCATTTCCATATATTCTATTTCCTGAAACATCTTCAGTAGTTATTTCATTCATCTTAGCTATTGTTGAATCATTAATTGCATTTGGTCCACCTATAAAATATGCATTTTCTAATTTTCTTTCTGTTAGCCAAATATAAGATTCTTCTGTAATTCCATCTTTCTTAACTAGTATTATAGGTTGTTTTTCTTCTCCAGCTTTAGAAGCTACAGATAGAGCATCTGCCTCTCCATTTCCAGAAACCATATAAGCTGTCTTTATTTCTTCTCTGTTTCCAAGTTCATCAGCTATTCTTACAGCAGTTTGATATCTATCTTGACCTGATATTCTCTTTGTCTCTGCATTAAAAGTACTCTTTATTTCTTGCTCTAATTTAGAACTTATTGCATTTTCTCCACCTATTAAAATTACTGTTTTAGGTGCTAATGAATTCATTTCTGCAACAGTTTCAGTTGGTAATTTATCTGTATTAGTAAGTAATATTGTTGCATTGTAACTACTTGCCAAAGGCGTTGCTGTTATTCCATCTGCTATTGCATTTCCATTTACTAATACAACAGTATCTGAACTGTCAGCACCCCAATTTCCAACTTCACTTATTTTTTTAGCTGTATCAAATCTATTTGCTCCTACAACTGTGTTCCATGTAGGGTTTATTGTTCCATCTTCATTGAAAGTATAATCTTTTCCATCTATTTTTTGAGTTCCTGTTAGCATTTTACCTTCTTTGTCTAAATAGTAAGATTTACCTTCTAATTGCTGCCATCCTGTTTGCATTACTCCTGTTTTATCAAAGTAATACTTATTACCATCTATTTCTTGCCATCCTACTACTGATAAACCATCATTTCCTAGATAGTATTTCTTGTCATCTTTTTCTTGCCATCCTGTTTGCATTACTCCATCTGAATTAAAGTAATAAGTTTTTCCATCAATTACCTTCCATCCAGATACTCTTACTCCATCAGTTCCTAAGTAATATTTTTTGTTATTAATTGTCTTCCATCCTGTTTGCATTACTCCTGAAGCATCAAAATAATACATTTTTCCATTTACTTTTAACCAACTATTTTTTTGGTATGTTCCATCAGATTTTACATAATACTTCTTACCATTTTCTGTTTTCCATCCTGTTTGGTTTAAATTTATCTTATATTTTGCTGCTATTTTAGTATAACTGTCATTACTATAATCTATAATTACATCTGAACCTACTGGAACTTGGTCAAATAACCATCTAACCTCTTTATTGTGCATTCTTATACATCCACCAGAAATGTGTTTTCCTATAGAACTTTCATTATTATTTCCATGTATCCCATATGTATCTCCATAAGTTCCTTTTAGTGCTAATCCCATCCATCTATCTCCTAATGGATTTTTTGGGCTTCCTCCAGGTATATTTCCTTTATAATATGGTCTATTTTTTATCTTGTTAACTACCTTTGTTTTCCCTGTTGGTGTCTCTGAACCTTTTTTCCCTGTTGCAACTTTAAATTCTTTTACAAGCTTGCTATTTACAAAATATCCCAGAGTGTTTTTTCTTGAGTTTACTATAATTACATGTTTACTGGCTGCACTTGATTCTGGTACACCACATGCAAATACTAAAACTAAAGTCATTGCTAGTACTAAATACTTTTTTAGACTTTTTTTCACTACAACTTCCCCCTCTTTTAGAAACATAACTACACGCCTCTAATTATAACATAAAATTACCAATATCTTGTATTTACAAATTTGTTACATTTACCCCTTTAATATACATTTTATGCTTCGTATCCATTTGGATTCATACTTTGCCATCTCCAAGAATCTTGGCACATTTCTTCAAGTTCATATTTAGCTTTCCATCCAAGTTCTTTCTCTGCTTTTGATGAATCTGCATAACACATTGCTACATCTCCAGCTCTTCTTCCAACAATTTTGTATGGTATCTCTTTTCCACTGGCTTTAGAAAATGCTTTAACTAAATCAAGAACACTATATCCTTTACCAGTTCCTAAATTGTAAACAACAAGTCCTGGATTTTCTTCTAATTTTTGTAATGCCTTTACATGACCAGCAGCTAAATCTAATACATGTATATAATCTCTAACTCCAGTCCCATCATGAGTTGGATAATCATTTCCATATACACTTAGTTCTTTTAATTTACCCACTGCTATTTTTGTTATATAAGGCATTAAGTTACTTGGAATTCCATTTGGTTCTTCACCAATTCTTCCACTCTTATGAGCACCTACTGGATTAAAATATCTTAAAAGTGCTATATCTAATGACTCATCTGCTTTTGATATATCCACTAACATCTGCTCTATCATAAGCTTAGTTCTTCCATATGGATTAGTTACAGAAAGCGGGAAATCTTCTAATATCGGACAAGTATGTGGATCTCCATATACAGTAGCTGATGAACTAAATACAAATTTCTTAACACCATATTCTCTCATTAATTCAAATAAATTTAATGTACTTATTAGATTATTGCTATAATATTCAATTGGCTTTTCTACTGATTCTCCAACTGCTTTTAAAGCTGCAAAATGTATAATAGATTCAATATTATTTTCTTTAAATACAGTGTGCATTTCATTTTTATTAGTTATATCAATATTATAAAATTTTACTTGTTTTCCAGATAATTCTCTAATTCTATCAACTACTATTGAGTTACTATTACTTAAATTGTCAACTATAACAACTTCATAACCTGATTCTAAAAGTTCTATTGCTGTATGGCTTCCTATATATCCTGCTCCTCCAGCTACTAAAACCGCCATAGTAATTACCTCTTTTCTAAATTTATTTTTCGCTTACTTTTTTTCTCATATAAGCCATTAAATCATCTTTTAGATTTTCTCTTTTTAGAGCAAAATCTATTGTCGCCTCTAAAAAACCAATCTTATCTCCCACATCATACCTTCTTCCTTCAAAATTATAAGCATAGATAGCTTCTTGTTTTCCAAGAGTTTGAAGTGCATCTGTTAACTGTATTTCTCCACCCTTTCCAGGTGTTTGTTTCTCTAATATATCAAATATTGCAGGAGTTATTATATATCTTCCAAGTATGGCTATGTCTGATGGTGCTTCTTCAATTGCAGGCTTTTCAACCATATCTTTAACTTTATAAACCCTATCTTCTATATGTTTTATATCCAATATTCCATATTTGTTTGTATCTTCTTTAGCTATCTTTTGAACACCTAGTACAGTTGTTTTATATTCATTATAAGTATCTATTAATTGCTTTAGACAAGGCACATCTGAGTCTACTATATCATCACCTAATAATACAGCAAAAGGTTCATCTCCTATAAAACTTTTTGCACAGTAAATTGCATGTCCAAGACCTTTTGGCTCCTTTTGTCTTATATAGTGAATATTTACCATATTTGATATATCTCTTACCATTTCTAGCATTTCTGTCTTACCTTTTTGTTCTAATTCTAACTCTAATTCAACTGATTTATCGAAATGGTCTTCTATAGATTTTTTATTTCTACCTGTTATTATAAGAATTTCTTCAATTCCTGAGTCTATAGCTTCTTCTATTATATACTGTAAAGTTGGTTTATCTACTATAGGAAGCATTTCTTTGGGCTGTGATTTTGTTGCTGGTAAAAATCTAGTTCCTAGCCCTGCTGCTGGTATTATCGCTTTTTTTACTGTCATCTGCATTTTTTCACCCTTCTTCGTAAATTTTCTCTTGTACCAAATTAATATACCATATTTATACTTTTTCTTCAAACTCTATATTATCCCAATTCTTAACATTACAAGAACATAAAGGTAGATGAAATTTCATCTACCTTTAGTTTTTATAAGTTAATATATTATATTGTCTATATTCTACCTAAAACTCACATAGGTACTAAATTTCATCCAAAATACCCTTTATATCACTATCTATATCATCATCCAAATATGAATCTAAATCTTCTAAATCCACTTCTAATTCTTGATATGTCATGTCAACACTTACATCTTCATCTATATCCATTTCTGATATTAATTCTCCTAAGATGCTATTTCCATCAGTATCTAAATCTCCATCTATATCTTCACTTATATAGTTTTCATTCAAGACTTCATCTAAATCAATCTCATAATAAACTTCATTATTTTTTTCATCACTTGAATTCAGACCTAAAAACTCATAATTAAAATTCCATACATTGTATTTACTTGACATACTTCATTCCTCCTGTGAAAAACATATTTTCATCTAGCTTATTGGCTCCATAATCAACAGAATTATATATTTTTTCAATTATGTCTTTTCTTCTTTCATTTGTATTATTATTTAATGTCAATTGTCTAAATACATATGTATTTGTTATTCTCTCGAATAATACTTCTTTTATACTATCATCATTAATATTTTTATAATTTTTCCATAAAACTTCAAATAACTTAAACATCTCTCTACTAGTTTCATCCACATAGTAAGGATACATATTTTCTACTAAATGATTTAATCTTGATATAGCTTGTTTTAAAAATACATCCAAGTTTGCACTTTCACTTTCCTTTAACATCCTATAATTGTATCGCTTCTTATCTTCACCTGATATTACAAATATAATATTATCTAAACTTTTTTCAACTCCATCTAAATAACTACTTATATTGTATGATAAATCAAAGAATAAATTTTTAATCTGTCTAAATACTTGTACATCAAGTTTTGCATTATACTTTTCAAATAACTCTATATCTTGATTTTCTAATATTCTTGGAGTATAAGCTGATATCAAGTCTAAATTATTTCTCTGTTCTTGTATCTGATTATAAAGTGCATTTATGACTTCTATTCTTATTTCATCATTCAGTTCTCTTTCTAATACTTTATCAAATTCAGATTTCATGTAATAAATATTTCCAAAGAAATTAAATATTATCATATCATTCATAGCTTTAGACCAATTTTTATATAAAATCTCAACAGAAACGTCTTTAAGTAGTGGTTTTTTTGCATATATAAAGACATCTTGCATAAGTTTTTGAACCATACTTCTACTTAAATTTAAAATTATTTTTTGATTATTAAATTTTATTTCTGTTTCTACAAAATCAGAATTTTTACTTTCAATATCTCTATTAATTACAATATCTTTAACATCACTATTTTTTATAGATATAATTTCTTTTTGGAAAGACTTCATTATTGTTAAACTATTAAAATCTTCTTGGATAAAAAATGGGGCATGTTTTAATGTATATCCTACTATTTCATTTTCTATATCTTTTAAATCCTCTATTTGCATAGCTTCTTTATTTTTATCATTTATGTGCAAGTTAAATACATTTTTATTATCATATAATATAATGTCTTCTCCTAAAATTAACTTTGAACAATTATCTTTTGTTGACTTAACAATAGTTTTTTTAGACTTCTTATTTATAAAAATAAGTTGATCCTGATATTTTACTAAAAGCATATTAGTATTTTTATAATCAAATCCATCTATATTTCCTGATATTTTACAGAATACTATCTCACAATCTTTAGGAAGATTTCCTATTTTCTTATTATCTTTAACTCTCTCACTTAAATCGGCTGGAACTATATTTTCTACATTATTATTAAATATAGAAATAGACCTTACTATAAGACCTTCTCTTTCCATATGAAAATAACCCTTTAGAGAAACTCTCTTATCTTCTAAAATATATCTTTCTATATCATCAAAGTTTATTTCAAATCTATTTTTTCCACTGATAAATATAAACTTTTCATTATCTTTATTAATTCCACCCATATAAAATTTATTATCATCTAAACTCAAGATAGTCATGTTGTCTTTTAAATAAAATATAAATTCTCTTTGGTTCTTACAAATTAAATCATATTCATCTAAAGTTATTTTCATAGTTAAACTTGCTGTAACATTCTTACTTGAATTCTCACTTTTTATATAAAAAGGCAAGTTATCTCCATAAATGATTATTTGAGAACCTTCTAAAACTGCTTCTAACTTTTTTTTATTATCTGAAAAACTATATATATATTTTACCCCTGATTCATCATTAGCTTCATCTGCTTTGCTGATTATAATATTACCTAAATTTGTTATATGAAGTTTCTTAGATTCTTTTGAATATCTACTGATACCACTAAGCTCAAATCCATCTGAAAGCTCATATATAATTTTTTCTCCTAATTTCAACATACCTTCACCGCCTAAACAAAATTATAATTATTTTCTAAAGGTGAATAAAATGTCTCAAAATAAATAATATCTTTTAATACTTTTTATTTTGAGACATAATTCGTCCTTATTTAATAAATATCCTAAGCACCTTCAACTATTTCTTCATAAAGTTTATCTAAATGTTTAACATATTCACGATATCCAGATTTATTTTTTAACTCACTTCTTAAATCTTCATATTTTTGTCTAAGTTCTTCAGCACTTAATGAAGGAGCTGATTCTTTCAAATCTTCTAATTTGTAATCATAGTACTTATCATACATCGCTATATATGTATCAATAGATTTCTTAGCTAATTCATTACATTTTTCTTGTGCTTCTCCATACTCAGAATAATCACCTATCTTCACTTTATAATATCCATTCTCTTGAACTATTGTTGAAGAAATACCTTTAGCTTCATATTCTTTTGCTGTTTCTTTTGCTGTTGCTTCAACTTTAAGTGAACCTGCATAGACAGTATAATATACACCTTTACCGTCTTTATATGCTTCCATCTCTTTTGCTTTCTTTTCAGCTTTTTCTTTTTCCTCTGCTTTTGCCTTTTCTTCTGCTTCTTTCTTCTCTTTTTCAGCTTTTGCTTTCTTTTCTTCTTCTGTTTGTTTATTGTTGGCTTGTTGCTGAGTTGGTGCTTTTGGAGGTGTCGTGTCTTTATCATTTTTCTTGTTATTGCCTACTGTTATAAAGTATCCTACACCAACAATTGCCACTATAACTATAGCTATAATAGTCTCTTTTAATCTGCTTTTTTTAGAACCAACCTCTTCATCATCTATAGAATCTTCTTCATTTGATTCATAATTTTTTATTTCTGTTTTCTTTTCCTTAGAATTAGACTTAGAAGAATGTTTAGACTTTTTGCTATTTTTTTCTTTCTTGTTAATAGGTATTACTACTGATTTTTCACTTTCTACCTTTTTTTCTTCTGCTTCTTTTGGCATTTCATCACCTAATCCCTTACTTTCTTTTTCAGATTTAGGCTCATTACTTGCTGATAGTTTTTTATCTAACTCATCATTATTTATTGGTTTTTCTATTTTTATGTTGCGTTCTTCTTCTAAACTTTGGTTTATTTCTTCTAAGTTTTCTATATTTTCCTTAATAGATTCATCAGCTTCACCTGGAACTGTATCAGAAGTATTATCTAATCCAATCTCTTCCTTTTCAGTTTCTTCTAGCACATCCTCTTTTTTGCTTTCCTTTTTCATAAATCCAAATAATTTATCTTTTTTTCTACTCTTCTTATTTTCTGGTTCAATTATTTCTTCTTTATTTATATCATGATCTTTTTCAATATCTTCTTTATTTTCTATAGCATTCTCTACATTTTCATTCTTATTAATTACTTCTTCTTTAGTATCTTCCTCTATAGAAATGCTACTTCTAAAACAAACATCTTTATCTGCATTTTTTATCATATAAATATATTCTTCAATATCAATGTCTTTATTTTTTCTAGTTCTCTTTGATACAATATCGTGATTTTCTAATTCAGAAGATTTATCTTTTAGAACAATGTGTGCTTCTTCCCAAACATTTTCACTAATTTCTGTTTTATTTTTAATTACATAATCTATGAATTCCTTAAAATTTTCAGCACCAAATTCTCCAATTATAGTTAATCTCATCGCACCTTCTATAAGGTCTCTATTTCTTCTCTTCAAAAATTCTAATGCAACTGTTGCACAAACAAAGTCTTTAATAACTTCTCCACCAAAGCCATATCCTTCAACATAAGGAAGTTCTTCTAACCCACATAATTTTTTATATTCATTATATACAGTTTGAGATATACTTTCATCATTTAAACTATTTAGTTTATCCATAAACTTTGCTTCTACATCATTTATCTGCGGTTCTTTTCCTAATTCTGACTTTTTAACTGAATTTAATAAAACATCATTTTCTGAATTATCTTTACCTAATTGTAAATCTTCAATTTCTGTTGCTTTTATATCTTCACTGCTTTGTTCAGAATTCTCTTCTATATTTTTAGGTACTACCTCTTTGCTACTAGCTAATATCTTATTTACACAGAATATTATTTCTCTTTTTAGTTCTCTTTTAGCATCAGCTTGATTCTTAAGAAATAAACTTGCACAATCTTTCTTTTCTAAACTTATCTTTCTAAGTGTTATATTAAGAAGGTCTTTATATAGATTTAGAACCTTATAATCCTTTTCTAAACGTCTTCGTCTCTCTAATAGGTCCATTTTATCATAAGCTAAAAAACTACTTAAATCGTTGGCTTTTAGACAGTCTAAACCATCCTTCATTGCCTTATTTACATACTTTCTACATTTAGCTGTAGTTAATTCTAATTCTTTCTCTAATTCATCTATTTCAGGTATGTATTTATCTACTATCCATTTCCCGATAAGCGGTTCTGTATTTCTTGCTAATGTTTTATAAAACAATATATTAAATTTTAAAAGCTCAGCATATTTTGCTTCATTGAATTCTACTTTTTCAAATTTCTTTTCTAAAACACCTTCTAATTTTTCATTTATCTTAGACTCTTGTTTTAAAAAACTTGCTGTGACATTTAAAACAGTATTTCTTATTATATTATTTTCACTCAAAACCTTCACTCCTTAAATCAATTATTTTATTGTGATATTTACATTATGTAAAATTACTAATTTGATTATGATATTTTAATAATTAGTTACTAAATTTACTACATCTTATATCATATCATATTATTTACATCATTTTACTTTTTCTTTTTATATCCATCTTATATTATACCATTTTTAATATCTGTACTAACTTATATTACAATATTCCACAAAATTTTGAAAGTAAATTAGACAAATTTGCAAATAAAAAAACATCAGTTTAAACTGATGTTTCACCTATCGAAAAAATTAAGCAAGTCTATAAGCGGAGTTCTGTATTAGATAATCATCTTTCTAGGCTTATTGTCACCAATAAGCTCAAGCGACCTACCTACCGGAGAGTACGAGCAGCACTCTTTATTCCTATCTTGGTCTTGCTCCAGGTGGGGTTTACATAGCCAACTAGTCGCCTAGCTGCTGGTGAGCTCTTACCTCGCCTTTCCATCCTTACCACTTAAGTGGCGGTTTATTTCTGTTGCACTATCCTTAGGATTGCTCCCACTAGGTGTTACCTAGCACCCTGCTCTATGGAGCTCCGACTTTCCTCATGTAAAATTACATGCGATTATCTGGCTTACTTAATATTCATTTTACTTAGCTATATTATCATAAATACTTAAGTATGTCAAAGTAATATTATACTAAAAATTTAAATTTCTTCAAAAATAGTGTAATATAGGTATATAAACTATTATTTATGATTTGAGGTGGAATGTTGAAAAAATTATATAGAGTAATAATTAATATTATATTAATATTAGTAATAATCTATAGTGGATTTAATATATGCTTAAAGCTTAGCAAGTACAGCCATGATACTAAAGTATCTGCTCAACTTCAGAAAAAAGAAAATAAAAAAGAAGACTTATTAAAAATAAACAAAGATTTTAAGTTTTGGCTTTCTGTTGATAATACAAATATAAATTATCCAGTTGTACAATCTAAAGATAATTCTTATTATCTTGACAAAGACTTTTATGGTAAAAAATCTATCTCAGGTACATTATTCATGGATTATAGAAATAAATCTCTGGATGACCAAAATGTTATAGTATATGGACATAATATGAAAAACAAAACAATGTTTAATAATCTAAATAAGTTTAAAGATGATGATTTCTTTAAAGAAAACAATCAAATAAAAATCACTATGGATGGAAAAGAATTATTATATGAAGTATTTTCTGCCTATATTGTAGAATCTGATTATGATTATCTAAAAACAAGCTTTAATAGCGAATCAGACTATCAAAAATACATAGATGCTATTACTTCCAAATCATTACATAAATCAAATATGAAAGTAAGTAGTAAAGATAAGATAGTTACACTTTCTACATGCACTTATGAATTTGATGATGCTAGAATGGTAATCCATGGCAAGTTAGTTTCAAATTAAATATACATGTCTTTTTAACAATTCTTACACAAATAATCAAATTTTTGCGTTAAGGTATTCACATACAGATTAAAATAATTATTTTAATCTGTATAGCTATTTCTTACTTAATAGCTATTTTTTACTTAAATTTATCAATTTCCTGTCTATTTCTATAAACTATATAAAATAATAAATATATTATATAATAAAAAAGACTATGTTAAAAACATAGTCTTTACTGGAGCTGGTGATAGGAATCGAACCTACAACCTGCTGATTACAAGTCAGCTGCTCTACCGTTGAGCCACACCAGCACACTTATTCTATTGTGAGTTAAATTAACACTCTAAAAACTGCATATATATTTTAATTAATGAACATCAAATAAATATTGGTCAAGTCCTCGACCTATTAGTATCGATAAGCTAAATACATTGCTGCACTTACACCTTCGACCTATCAACCAGATAGTCTTTCTGGGGT